>JABAKE010000001.1 GCA_019779905.1 Modestobacter lapidis
CTACATCCGGAACACCCGCGACGACCAGCGACGACGTCCTTCAGGCCGCCGAACCTGGTGAGAAAACCTCAGTATGAGCGTCGTCTTATTGGTCAACGCACCAAGGATGCCCTAGCCGCGAAGAAGGCTGCCGGTGCGAGACTGGGCGTCCGCGCCAGCTCTCGGAGGAAGTTCTAGACCGGATCGTGGCCGCGAAAGTGGCCGGGGGCAGCTTGGCCGGTATCGCCAGGGAGTTGATTCAAGATCGGGATCATGATGCGTGTCGAGTTGCCATGACATTTCGCACCGAGGACCGGCATGCCTCCTGCGTCTCTGTAGGCGCAATTCGGGTCGCCACCCGGCTTACGTCAGTGGAGTCACGTTCCAATCGCTTCTGCGTCGCTCATTCGCTGGGGCGGTAGCTCAGCTGGTCAGGGGTGCGTCAGCGACCGGGCGAAGCCCACATGGGACTTCGCTAGACTCGCTACCCTCAGTCGCTTCTAGGTGGGGCGGGTGGGGCTCGAACCCACGACCCAGGGATTATGAGATCTCAGGGCCCCTCGCTGATCTGCATGATCATCGGCGATTTGCCTTCTGACCTGCGCCTTCATGGTTGAGGGTCGATGGCCGTCGATGATCCGAAACGGCCCTTTTGTGGGCACCGTGTGGGCACCGTGTGGGCACGGCGGGTACGCATACCAGGCAGGGGTACCCTGGCTCACGGATCCCGGGAGGAGCGGTCGGGTCGCTCCGGCGGTGTGCTGCCTGCGGGGCTTGGCGCCCGTGTGGGGGACGCCTACACTGAGCCTCGATCCGCCATGTCGATATTTCGGTGCCGCCGATCCGGTTAATGATCTTGCTGGCCGGTGATGGGCGTGCGGAGATTGCCGGTCTGCCCGGCTCTTCCACTGTTGGTCTCCGGTCGGGCCCTGTGGGGCGGTGGTCGTCAGGCCGCGGTCGGGGGTCCGCAGGTCGCGTCGAACAGCCGAGTCCAAGCGACCTCCCAGGGCCAGTCGCGGGGCATGTGCATGCGAAGCCGCCGGGCTGAGCGGGCCAGCCGGGTGGGGACGTTGATCAGTTGGGCGCGGATGGTGGCGGTTCTGGCCTTGGCGTGGAACGTCGAGGCCAGGAGGCCGGCGGCGCGGGTGAGGTTGAAGGCGATCGCGGCCAGCACGGTCCAGGCGCCGTTGGCCGAGAAGAATCCCGAGGGCATGTGCGCCAACGGGCCGCTCTTCACGTCGGCGATGACCTGCTCGACGATCGCGTGGTCGCGGTGGCCGGCCTCGGCGGCGAGCATCGGCAGCGGCGAGTCGGTGAAGATCGCGTGGTGGCGGTAGGCGGCGAACAGCTCACTCTGCCCGGCTGGCACCGACTTCGGGTTCAGCCGCTTGACCCGTCGCACGATCAGGCGGGCGCTGATGTGCTCGGCCTTGCGGCGGGAGGTGAACGCCGTGAACGGGACCTCGGCGACCTCGGCGTCGGAGATCCAGCGCTGCTCGTCGTCATCCCAGATGGCGTTCGGGTACTTGATCGCCACCCAGTCGGCTTCGCCGATCGAGGCGATCGCCTTGCGCACCGCCGGGTCCATCCGGGCGGTGACGGAGAAGTGCGCCCCGCCCCGGCGGGCCGCCGCGACGACGTCGTGGTTGTAGAAGGCGCTGTCGCAGCGCACGGTCACCTGCCCGGATACCCCGGCCTTGGCGGCGGTGGCCAGCGCGTCGGTGATCAGCCGGGATGCGCCCCGGGCGGAGTTGGTCGCTCCCTTGCGCAGCCGGGTGCCGGCGATCACCGGCGCGGCGATCGGGGTGGAGATGATCGCCAGCAGCGCGTTGAGGCCCTTGACCTTGGAGTAGCCGTAGCCCACGCCCTGCTTGGCGTAGCCGTGGGTCTCCCGCATGGTGTCGTCGATGTCGAGATAGGCGACCTGGTCGGCGCCGGCCAACAGCGGCCTCTGCTTGCTCAGCGCGATCAGCAGCCGGGAGGCGATCGCGTCCAGCTGGCGGACGTGGCCGAAGGTGAACCCGCGCAGGCACGTGCCCAACGTCGTCGGTGCCCGGACCTCGGTGAACAACCGGCCCATGCCGCCGTGGCGCAGCAGGTCCATGTCGGTGACGCTGTCCGCGCCGGCGACCATCCCGGCCACCAGCGACGGAATTTTCACCGTGCTGTTCGCTCCTGCCGATCCCGGCACCGTCAGGTGCTCGGCGACCAGATCGTGCAGCCCGGCCCGCTCGGCCAACGCCAGCACCGGCGCCAGACCCGCCGCGGACACGAGATTGGGATCATCGAAAACCGCCGAGACGCTGTGCGAGACTCGCATTTACCGGATGCCCCTGCCGATCAGTGATGTGGAACCTTCGCAAGTCCCATCATCGCTGGTCACAGGGGCATTCGTCTGTCACCGCCCACCGGCGATCCCCACCCCGACGGCGGATCGAGGCTCAGCAGATCGCCGATTCAAGCTGCGCGCGCTGGCATTCCACGCTGTTGGACTCAGCTCAGGCAGGTGCTCGGCTCGGCTGCGCCTTGTGAAGCACTTCGCTGCTGGTCAGACGGATCTGTCAGTCATCGAGGCGAAGTGGTCGAGTGGTCCGTGTCCGTGGCCGAGTCGCCAGGCGGCGCCGGCGGTGATCGCGCCGGCAACGAACCTCTTGGCGGTCGTGAGCGCGTCACGGACGGTGCTGCCTGTTGCCAGTGCCGCTGCTGCGGCGGAGGCGAAGGTGCAGCCGGTGCCGTGGTTGTTGCGGGTGTCGATTCTCGGGCCGCGGAGCTCGTGCACGGTGCTGCCGTCCCAGACGAGGTCGATCGCCTCCCCAGCGGCGTCGTTCACCGCGTGGCCGCCCTTGACCACGACGGTGGAGGGGCCCAGGGCGCCGAGGGCGCGAGCGGCCTCCCGTTGCTCGGCGAGGGTGCGGATCGAGGCGTCGAGCAGGACCTCGGCCTCCCGCAGGTTGGGGGTGAGCACGGCCGCGTGGGGCAGCAGTGCCTCGACGTAGAGCCGCTCGGCCTGCGGTTCGAGCAGCCGGTCCCCGCTGGAGGCGACCATGACCGGGTCAACGACGAGTCGGGGGAGCCGGCCGGCTGCGGCCAGGTCGACGACGGCGCGCACGACGTCGGCCGTGCCGAGCATGCCCGTCTTCACCGCCGCCACCCGGAAGTCGTCGAGCACGGCCTCGACCTGGGCGACGACGAACTCAGCGGGCACCGGATGGATGCCGCGCACGCCTTCGGTGTTCTGCGCGGTGAGTGCGGTGATCGCCGAGGTGCCGAAGACGCCGAGCGCGGCGAAGGTCTTGAGATCGGCCTGGATGCCGGCCCCGCCGCCGGAATCCGAGCCGGCAATGGTGAGGGCCACGGGTGGAGTCATGCCGCCGTCTCCGCCAGGGCGCCGAGGTAGGCGAAAACCGTCGTCGGGTCGCGCATGATCGTTCCCATCACGGCAACACCTCCGGCGCCGGCGCCGAGGCACGCACCGACGTCGGCCGGGCCGACGCCGCCGAGCGCGTAGACCGGTGGCGCATCGGCGACCAGCGAGGCGAGCCCGGTCGGCCCCAGGGCAGGTCCGTATCCGGGCTTGGAGGCGGTGGGGAAGACGGGGGAGACCGTCACGTAGTCACAGCCCTCGGCCCGCGCCGCCGCCACCTCCTCCCGCGAGTGACAGGACCGCCCGACCAGTGCCGGGCGCGGCTCCGGGAACGGGTCGTCCGCCGCCAGATGAACGGCGGCGGCGCCGGCGCTGCCCGCCGCGCCGGCCCATACGAGCACGCCGCCCACGGGGGCGAGGACGGCGTCGAGCTCGGCGGCCAGAGCCGCGCGGTCCCGCAGCCGAAGGTCCTTCTCCCGGAGCACGACCGCCCGGGCGCCGGCCTCCACGGCGGCGGCCACCGTCGCGGGAAGGGGGCCGGCGCACTGGGTCCGGTCGGTGAGCACCAGCAGCCGGGGCAGGGTCACAGTTCGGGCAACCCGTGCATGGGGGTGGAGGCCTCGGCGTGCCAGCGGCGGGGGATGCGGCCGGCACCGCGGGCGAGCCTGCCGCCCTCTACGGCCTGACGCATGGCCAGCGCCATCCGTTCGGGATCCCGCGCCCGGGTCACCGCCGAGGCGAGCAGGACCGCGTCACAGCCCAGTTCCATGGCCAGCGCCGCGTCTGAGGCGGTGCCGATCCCGGCGTCCAGCACGACGGGCACCTCCACTGCCTCCCGCAGCAGGGCGATGTTGTGCGGATTGCGGATGCCCAGTCCGCTGCCGATGGGCGAGCCCAGCGGCATCACGGCCGCGCAGCCGGCGTCCGCGAGGCGCCGGCCCAGGACCGGGTCGTCGGTGGTGTAGGCGAGCACGGTGAAGTCCTCGGCGACCAGCTGCTCGGCAGCATCGAGCAGTTCCACCACGTCGGGGAGCAGGGTGCGCTCGTCCCCGATCACCTCCAGCTTGACCCAGCTGGTGCCGAACGCCTCGCGGGCCAGCCGCGAGGTGAGCACGGCCTCACGGGCGGTGCGGCAACCGGCGGTGTTGGGCAGTAACCGCACGCCGTTGCGGTCGAGCACCTCCAGCATGGAGCCGCTGGCGGAGGCCTCGACCCGGCGCAGCGCGACGGTGACCAGCTGGGTGCCCGAGGCACGGACGGCCCGCTCGAGCACCTCCAGGCTGGGAACGCCACCGGTGCCCAGCAGCAGCCGGGAGGTGAACGTCTCCCCACCGAGCACGAACGGGTCGGCGGCCTCCTCCTGGCGAGGGCGGGTGCGAGCGCGGGCATCGCCGCGCCCGCGCCGGTGGGGGTGCCGTTGATGGCCATGGTCATCCTCCTGCCGTGGGGGCGAGCACCTCGACGCTGTCACCGGCCGTCAGTGGGGTCTGCGCCCAGCCGGTACGCGGTACGACGTCGCCGTTGAGTGCCACCGCGACGCGGTCGTGCCCGGTGCTGTGGGCGGCGACCAGCTCGGCCACGGTGGCGTCGTCGGCCACTTCGGCCGCCGCGCCGTTGACGGTCACCTGCATGGCATCTCCTGCTCGAATCGGTCGGACGTGAAGGGCGCGGCGAGCTCGGGCAGTCGACCCGTGGCCAGGAGCTCGGCGAGGACCTCGCTGGTCACGGGGGTGAGCAGGACGCCGTTGCGGTGGTGGCCGGTGGCCAGCACCAGACCGGGCAGTCGCGAGGGGCCCAACAGCGGGGCGTTGTCCGCCGTGCCCGGGCGCCACCGGGCCAGGGCCTCGACCAGTTCCAGCTCGGTTACGCCGGGGACGACGTCGATTGCATCGTGCAGCAGGTCGTGCACGCCTCCGGCCGTGACCGTGGCGTCGAAGCCGCGGTCCTCGGTGGTGGCGCCGACGATCAAGCGGTTCCCGGCGTAGGGCACGAGGTAGACCCGCCGGCCGCGGACCAGGGCGCGCACCGTGCCATCGAGCAGCCCGGCCGCGCCGGCGAGCCGGAGGATCTGGCCCTTCACCGGCCGGACCGGCAGCGGCGGGACACCGGGCAGGGCCGCACTGTGTGCGCCGAGCGCGAGGACGACGGTGCCGGCGGGGACCGTGCCGCCGCCGGCCAGCTGCAATCCGGTCGCCCGGCCGCCGTCGACCAGGACGGCGTCGACCCGGCCGCTCACCAGCTGCACGCCTGCGGACGCCGCGGCGGCCAAAAGCGCCGTGTGCACCGCCCGTCCGTCCACCGAGTGGTCGCCGGTCACCAGCAGCCCGCCGCGCACCCGGGGGGTCAGCGACGGTTCGTGGCGGCGCGCGGCCCGTGGTGTCAGCCGCTCGGCGTTGAGCCCGAGTTCCTGCTGGAAGGCGTGCAGCGCGTCGAGCTCGCGCATGTCGTCGTCGTCGAAGCCCACTACGAGCGTGCCTGCGGTTCGTAGCCCCACCGGCAGGCCGCTGGCCTGCTCCAGTTCGGCGGCGAACGTCGGCCAGCGCGCGAGCGACGCCAGCCCCAGACGCAGCAGGGCGTCCTCGCCGTATCCGGCTTCGGTCACCGGTGCGAGCATGCCTGCGGCGGCCGCCGAGGCGCCGTTCCCGGGTGCGTCGTCGACCACGGTCACCGACAGGCCCCGCTGGGCGGCCCGCCAGGCCAGCGATAGCCCGATCAGCCCACCGCCGGCGACCACCACATCGGGAGTCGGGCCGGTCACCGGTTGCCTCCGGATGCGCCGGCCAGGGCCCGGAGGAGCTTCCGCGTGGCAGCTCCGGGGTCGGCCGCCGCGGCGATCGCCCCGACCACCGCCACCCCCGCGGCGCCGGCGGCGAGCAGCTCCGGCACCCGTTCGGCGGTGACCCCGCCGATGGCGACGACCGGCACGTCCACCGCCTCGGCCACCGCCCGGAGCCCGGCCGGGCCGAGTGCGGCCGGCAGGCCGGTCTTGGTGGTCGTCGGCCAGGCCGGTCCGACACCGAGGTAGTCCGCGCCCTCGGCCACGAGCTGCCGCGCACGCTCCGGCTCGCGTGCCGTGCCGCCGATGAGGTGGTCCGGCCCGGCGACCCGGCGGGCCGCCGCGACGGGCAGGTCGGTGGCGCCCAGGTGCGTGCCGGCGGCACCGACCGCAAGGGCGACGTCGACCCGGTCGTTCACCAGGCAGGTCACGCGTGCGGGCAGGCAGATCGCGACCACCGCCGCGGCGAAGTCGTAGAGCTCGCGGTCGGTGCACTCCTTCGCCCGCACCTGGACCACCGGCGCGCCGGCGGCCACGGCGGCGGCGACTGCCTCGAGCGCGCGCTGCCCGCCGCGGGCGTCGGTGAGCACGTGCAGTCCACCCAGTCGTCGGGCGGGGACGGTGCCGAACGTCGTCATGATCGCTCCCTACGCCGGCATTACCCGGTCAGGTTCCAGCGGTCGGCGGCACGTCAGCAGCCCTCTCAGCCCGGTGAGTCCCGAGCTCCCGCACATGGCCTCGGCCATGTGCCGCCACCATAACCACTCGCCGGGGGAATCAGGTTGCGATCCCCGAGTTCGACGGCCGTCTGATCAGCGTGCCGTTCTCCTTCAAGGAGACCGACGACGACGGGCTGACGCACTACGTCGCTGATCCCGAACGGGCCGCCCGCGTGGCCGGCACCGCGGTGGCGCACGCCCGGCTGCGGCACACGCCGCCCCCGAGCGGCGAATCGTCGTGATGCTGTCGGCCTATCCCACCAAGCACGCCCGCATCGGCAACGCCGTCGGTCTCGACACCCCCGCATCGGTCGTCCGGCTGCTCGCCGCGATGGCCGGCCAGGGCTACGACATCGGTCCTTTCGACGGCCCCGACGCCCTGCCCGGGTGTGGCCGACCTCGACGGCGACGCGCTGGTGCACGCCCTCATCGCCGCCGGCGGGCAGGACGCCGACTGGCTCACCCAGGAGCAGCTATCCGGCAACCCGGTGCGCATCCCGGCTGCCGCGTACCGCGCCTTTTTCGACACACTGCCCGCCGACCTGCGGGAGGCGATGGAGGAGCACTGGGGCCCCGCACCCGGCTCGCTGTTCGTGGACGGTGACGACATCGTCTTCGCCGCACTCCGGGCAGGCAACGTGGTGGTCATGGTGCAGCCGCCGCGCGGCTTCGGGGAGAACCCGATCGCGATCTACCACGACCCGGATCTGCCGCCGTCGCACCACTACCTGGCCGCGTACCGGTGGCTGCGGTCAGAGTTCGGGGCGCACGCCCTGGTGCACGTGGGCAAGCACGGCAACCTCGAGTGGCTGCCCGGGAAGAACGTGGGCATGTCCGCCTCCTGCGGGCCGGACGCCGCGCTGGGCGACCTGCCGTTGATCTACCCCTTCCTGGTCAACGACCCCGGCGAGGGGTCGCAGGCCAAACGCCGGGCGCACGCCACGCTGATTGACCACATGGTGCCGCCGATGGCCCGCGCCGAGACCTACGGCGACATCGCCCGGCTGGAGCAGCTGCTCGACGAGCACGCCAACGTCGCAGCCATGGATCCGGCCAAGCTGCCCGCCGTCCGAGCGCAGATCTGGACGCTGCTGCAGGCCGCGAAGCTCGATCACGACCTCGGCCTGAACGAGCGGCCCGAGGACGATCACTTCGACGAGATGATCCTGCACGTCGACGGCTGGCTCTGCGAGATCAAGGACTCGCAGATCCGCGACGGTCTGCACGTGCTCGGGTCCCCGCCGGCCGGGCAGAACCGCGTCGACCTGGTGCTCGCGATGCTCTGTGCCCGCCAGATCTGGGGCGGCGCGGTCGCGCTGCCCGGCCTGCGCGAGGCACTGGGACTGACCGAGGACGGCGCCGCCGGCCTGCACGCCACGGACGCCGTCGAGGCGCAGGCGGAGGCTCTCGTCGGGGCCATGGAGGCGCGCGGCTGGACGGCCGAGGCGGTCTATGAGGTCGTGCGCGAGGTGCTCGACCGGGACGACGACCAGGTTGCCGCCGTCCTCCGCTTCGCCGCCGACGAGGTGGTGCCGCGGCTGGCGCGCACCACCGACGAGCTCGACGCGACCCTGCATGCCCTCGAGGGCGGCTACGTGCCCGCCGGGCCGTCGGGCTCGCCGCTGCGCGGACTGATCAACGTGCTGCCGACGAGCGGTACTGGGACGCCGCCGTTGAGATGGTCACCACCCTGGCCGGCCGGCCTGTTACGGGCATCCGCCCGTAGCACCGGACGGCGTCGTCGAGCTGCCGGCAGCCGCTCGCTGAGATGGCCCCCAGGGGCGGGACGGATGGGTTGAGGGCAGGGCCGCTGCAAGGTCGTCGGACGGGACAGGGCGCGGACAGCCGTCGGCCCGGCGCCGATGAATCCATAGCCCGGCCCCCTCCCCGGACCGTGCTTGGTCACGCGGCGCTGATGGACGCACGCCGTCGGGAAATCGTGCGTTTGGTCGTGGCGAGCTGTTGGGCGATGTCGCGGATGGACTTGCCGCGTTCGGTGAGGCGCCGGACGACTTCGTCCTGCTCAGCGGGGGTCAGGTGCTCGAGGCGGACGCCGTCGCCGGCGAGGGCACGCTCGATGGCGATCTCGTCGAGGTCGTCGTCCGTCTCTGCGCGATCATCGTGGTGTCGAGGGTCTGGGTCGGTGTCGACGTCGTCCCAGGCCAGAGGTGGCAGCCAGCCGTATTCCGCGGCGAGGGCCCGGGCGGCGTCAGCCGCGGCGCGCTGGTCGTTGGTGGACTGCGGTGGGCTCAAGTTCCACAGCTGCTCGTAGAGGTCGCGGACGTCCTGCGCGGTCTGCGCGGTGACGGAGTCGCTGAGCATGCTGCGTCGGAGGCCGGCGGAGCTTCGGCCGAGCCGGGCGGCCAGCTCGTCGTGGGGCCATCCGACGGCGATCAGGGCCTGCAGGCGGCGACGAGTGCCCGTGGCGCCGACGTGACTGCGCGGCGCCCGGTTGGCCTGGTCGATCCGAATGCGCAAAACCTGGTGGGCGGTCTCTGGCCGGACCCGCCGGATGCTTGGGTTGCCGTCCCGTCCGGGGTCGGCCAGGTCGCGGACGTGGCTGGTGGAAATGCCGGCGAGCATGGCGATCTGCTCGACGCCGATGCCGGCGGCGCGTAGGGCTCGGATGTGCTCGTGCACCGGGGCCGAGTCCACGAACGGTCGCCATCGGCCGAAGGCCTGCGCGCGGTGCACGGCACGGCCGGCCGCGGTGTTGGCGGCAGTGCAGTCGGTGCATCGGCAGCGGTCCTTCACATAGGCGACGCGGGTTCCGTGCACGTGCCGAGCACGCGGATGAGTGCAGTCCCGCCTCACCCGACCCTGAGCGCGCTGGACACGGCGACGTGCTCGCTCGATGGCCTGCCGGTGCTTCGCGCAGGAATGGCGCGCGTGGTGGACGTCAGCGAGGGCGTCGCTGGCGTACGTGCCGCTGTAGCCGCAGGCCGGGCAGGTCCGGGTGGCGCTCATGCCCCGCCCAGTGGAGATGCGGCGACCGGCTGACCGGTGTGGCCACGACCGGGTACGCCGGCCCTGGCAAGGACGTCTTCGATCCAGTCGGTGCGGAGGCTGCCGGCGTCTCCGACGTGGTCGTCGAAGGCCATGGCCGTGAACTGCTGGGTGGTGGCGGCCCACTCCCGGTCGGACAGGGGCCGCTCGAGGTGGGCTTCGACGGTGGGCCGGTCGACGTAGGCGATACTGGCGCCGATGACGTCGGCCAGGTCGGTGAGCAGCTGGTGGGTTGTGCCGCCGTAGCTGTCGACGAAGGCTTGCAGCACGGCGCGGCCAGCAGCGGATGCGTGGGACGGTGCCGGCGCAGGCGCTGCCGTTCTCCGTCGTCCCGGCTGACCGCACATCCCTGCTCCGCTGGTGAGTAGTCGCTCTCACCGGGAGAAGGCGCTTTTCGGAGCCGTTTGGTGACACCTCGCCGAAAATTGGGATGCTCCGGCGCTCGACCAGATGTGTCGCGAAGCGGCGGCCGAGGTGAGTTGTGGTGTCAGCCCCCTGTTGTCCGTGGGTGGAGCACCAACGAGGGCTCCGGTCTGTCTCGATCGCGACGACGGGACATGAGTCGCTGATGTCACGTTGCGGGCGGCGGAAGCCCGTCGAGAACACACCTTCGCTGCCCCGGCGTACCCGCCGGATACCGCCTGTACGGCGACGCAGCACTCGAGCGCGGCCTTCACTCACAGGGGCCGACGCATCGCTGATCCTGCGATCGTCTACGGCGACGCGTGGGTCGCCATCGAGATGACGACGAGCATGCTGACTCGCGAGTCAGGCGCTGTCTCTCCACGTATAGCAACGCGTCTGTAGCTACCTGAGACGCAACTGGGGCGGCATCGCCGTCCGTCGCGGCCCACGCTCTTCGTGCGCCGCAGGTCAGCTACGGCAGGCGGGGTGGCACGCCGCCACGGCGAACAATAGCGCTGCGGGCCGGCCATGATGCCGGCCGTCACTGCTGAACGGCATCGGCCTCAGCGATCACCGTCGATGACCCAACGCGGTGGCCGCGCCGCCATCTGGAAGTTCATCGACTCCACGAGCTCCACCCAGTCGGGGTTGATCGCGGCCAGCTCGTGCAGTTCGACGCCGCACTCCCACCGCACCAGCCCCATCTGGTGTCGGGCGTAGATCGGGTCGAGGCACAGGGCGACGGCCATGCACATGGCGATCCTGCGCAGGCGCGGGTCCTGTGGCAGGTGCTGCGCCGCCTCCAGCCGCTGGACGTCGCGAGGTGAACAACGCTCGACACGCGAGATCAGCTGGGCCAGATGTTCCCTGCTCATGCGCCCGCGGGTTCCCGCGCCGGCGCGCTGGCGCAGGCTCAGCAGCCGATCCCCCCAGGTCCACTGCGGGATGAATCCGGGGCTGATTCGCGCCTGGGTGGCGAACCGCTCCTCGATCTCGCGGTGCATCGCCAGGATGTCGCGCTCGGCGAGGAGGCTGTCTTCCACCGCGGCCCGGTACTCCTCGAAGGAGAGCACCGGAACGTCGAAGTGGTGGTACGCCAGGCGCAGTTCGTCGTGGTGGGTGACCGTCCCGAACTGACCGACGAGCTCGGCCAGCGCGGCGGCGAACCCGTCGCCATGCGAGGCGCGCTCGGTGTGGTTGGTCAGCTCACCGTCCCTGCGGCGGCCCCCGGAGTACTGCCAGCGTGGAGCGATGCAGTGCGCCAGCTCGTGGAACACGATCAGGTCGTTGAGCATCATTGGGTGCAGGCTGATGGTCCACGACGTGGACTGGCCCAGACCGGCCGACTGCGCATACGAGCTGATCCACCCAGCTGCTTCGCGTCCCCGGATGTGCGTCCTCACCCGGACGTCGTAGGCGATGTTGTCGCGCCACCACGCCGACCGCTTCACCCGTCGCACGAGAGCCCGTGCGGCGTCGACGTCTGTCAGCGGTTGCCCGAGCGGAATGCTCTGCTCGGCGGAGTAGAGCCGCCAGGTCGTGACGCTGTCGTACACCGCGCCAATCTACGCAGCGCACGCGGTGCCGACGGCACGGCGAACGTCGCGGTGGCCGTGTCTCGCGACCACCATGACCGACGCCGGTGGCGCGCACCGCACGACAGACGCCGGGTGTCAGGGCGCCGAGCGGAACGCGAGACCGGTTTTGTTCACCACCCCAGCGTCCGCCCGTTACCTGCGGCGCGACGGTCGGCGAGGACAGCATCGCGGTGGCGCGGTACGCGAAGGCGAACTCTGCGGTGCCGGTACGGTGCAGGTCGAGCCGCCAAGGGGGTCGGGTGCCGTCTGCCAGCCGCGTACAGCACGCGATCCGTCTGCTGGCGTTGCTCCGACAGGCCGGGACGCCCGCCGATGCGCCCGGTGACCCGGACGGTGCCGTCCTCGCCGTCCGCAGTGAGCGGAGGTTGCAGGCGCTGGACTTCTGGCTGCGCAACCCCGACTACTTGGCCGACGAGCTGGTCAGCGAGGTCGAGTCCGGCTCACTGGGCGGTGACTACCTCGATGTCGCGGCAGCGCTGCTGGAGGACCCCGAGCCCTCGCTGCGGCACTACCCGATGCCCCGGTGGCTGTTCGGCGCCTACGAGCGCCTCGATGACGCCTTCGCCCACCTGGAGGCATACGGCCTGGCGATCATGCGGCGAACGCCAGGCGGACACCGCAACCAGTTCTTCCTGCTGCCCGACGGCGTCGCCGCCGGTGACAGCCTGGCCACCACGGACGGCCCACTGTCCTGGTACCCGCGCCAGGTGCGGCTGGTGCTGCAGGTCGCCGGGACGGCCAACGGCAGCCAGCTGAAGCAGCGCCAGTACCAGCAGGCGTCCTACGCCGACACCGAGCTGGGCAGCCACATCGGACCCATCGCCGACCGCGTCCGTGAGCGGTTGGCCGAGGCAAGGAGCGCGACATGAGCAAGCTGGCTGCCGCAGTGACCGCGCGCCTACGCGACGCCGTCGATGAGGAGACCGTCGAGGCGATCCTCACCGAGGCGCGGATCCCCACATCCGCGGCCATCCCCACCCCGGTCGGGCTCCAGGTGCTGCGGGTCGAGTTCTCCGGCATCAAGCTCCTCACCGGGCCCACCGGCGACGCCACCGACGACGACGCCACTGCCGTCGACGACGCCACCGACGACGACCGGACAGGCGCCGGCGGCAGCGGCGCGGCGGTCACCACTGAGCCCTTCACCTTCAGCTGGACGCTCGGACCGGGCCTGCACGTGGTGGGCAGCCACGAGAACCTTCGCGGCAAGAGCACCGTGCTGGAGGTGATCCGCTGGGGGCTGCGTGGTCGGTGCCGGCTGCAAGCCGACGTTCGATCGTGGCTACGGCACGTCCAGGTCGTCTTCGCCGTCGGTGCGGAGCGGCTGCGCATCTCCTTCGACGTGACCGACGGGCGACCCGACGGCGCGGTGCACCGCGAGTCCGACGCCGGCACCGCGGTGGAGCTGGTCCGCTTCGCCGACGAGGATGCCTTCATCGCGGCGATGGACGCGGTGATGATGCCCCGGCTGCACCTGCAGCGGATCGCCGCCTGGCAGGAGGGACAGGCCATCGAGCACGCGTGGGTCGCCTATGCCGGGGCGCTGTCGATCTCCTCCGGCGGGCTGGACGTGCTGCTCGGCGACACCAAGTTCTCCGGGATGCCCAGCCGGCTGCTGTCGATGTTCCTGGGTGCCGCATGGGCCGCGCCCCGAGCAGAGGCGGCGACCGCGGTCAAGGCGGCCGACGCCGCGGTGGCCGCGCTGCAGTCGCGCTCCGATGAACGCGAAGCCGCCTCAGCCGGCCGGCGCGAGCGGGCAGTCGCCGACGTACAGGCCGCGAAGGCACTGCTGGCGGAGTTGCCCGACGGGGAAGCGCGGCTGGCCGAGATCGATGCGGCGGTGCGCCGGGTGGGCAGCCTCGGGGCCGAGATCGCCGCGCTCAGCGTGCAGCTGGAGGACCTGCGCGCGACCGAGAGGGAGGTGGGGCGGCAGCTGCAGGACGAGCGGGCCCGCAAGCACGCCCAGCTGGAGGACGCGCTGGGACGCCGGTTCTTCAACGCGTTGCGACCCACCGCGTGCCCGCGCTGCGCGGCACCGGTCACCGAGGCCCGGCTGGCGCAGGAGCAGCGGGGGCACGAGTGCTCGGTGTGCACCACGGACCTGGACATCGATGCCTTCACCCACGAGGTGCTGGTCTCGACCGCAGCGCCGACGGAGGAACGCGAAGCCGCACTCCGCAGCGCGTCGCTGAAGACCAGCTTCCCGGCCGGCGCCGACGCCGATGTCGGCGAGGACGTCGCCGAGGACGATGACGACGCCGCCGAGGCCGCGTTGCAGGCGGCACTGAACGTGGCCGCGTTGCGCGCCGGCCGGGTGGCCGAGGACCTGCGGGAGGCGACCCGCGAGCGCGGCCGGGTCGCTGCGCTGGCCCGGTCGGGCCAGGAGATCGCCGGGCTGCTGCAGCGCCGGCGCGACGCCGAGCTCGCCCTGGCCCGCGCCCAAGGCGCCCGGGACGCCCTGGCGGTCGACCCGACTCCCGGCGAGCTCGCCGAACGGGAGGCGCTCGAGCGCCGTCGCACCGTGCTCGCGGCGGCGGAGAAGGTGACGGCGGACTGGGTACGCGAGGCCCAGCGCGAGGCGCTCATCGGACTGTCGAACCACATCACCGCGCTGGCGCGAGCCTTCGGCGTTGCGCAGCTGACCTCGGTGGAGCTCGCCGGCAACGCCAGCATGAAGGTGCGCAAGGGCGGCGCGGACACCAGCTACACCGGGTGCTCACCCGGGGAGAAGCTGCGGCTGAAAGTGGCCACCGCCGTGGCACTGGTGCACGCCGGATTCGACACCCAGATCGGGCGGCACCCCGGTCTGCTGACCGTCGACTCCCCGGGCTCCGAGGAGGCGACGACCGAGAGTCTGGACACCATGCTGCACGCCCTGGATGCCGCCGCCGCGGCCTCCCCGGACATGCAGATCATCATCGCGACGACCCGCACCGACCTGCTGGAGGAACTCGTGCCGGCCGAGCGCCGCCGCATCGCCCCGCCCGGCGGCTACCTGTGGTGAATCCACTCCTGGCTGCACTGGTCGGCGGCACACACCCGGCCACCGGGTTGCCGCCGGCGCAGCGCCACGAACCGTAGGGCTTGCGACGAAGGAGGCCGCATATGACCGGCGATGCCACCCCCGGCGACTTCGCGCGCGGGCCACTGCCCACCCCCGAACCCGACGGCTCCGTCCCGGTCCGCTCCGGGCCGGGAGACGCGGCGACGGCACCTGTGAGCCCTGACCGCGACCGCGGCCTTGACGGAGATGCCTCGCCCGACAACGGTATCGACTGGGCGGCCATCTCGGCCCGCGCCGGTGAGCTGGCCGACGACCCCGAGCTGCTGACCCTCACCCAGACCATCGTCGAGAACGGTCCGCCGGCTTCGGTGGCGGCCGCCGTGCACACCGCTCTGGTGGAGGCACTGGGCTGCTCGACCAGCCCCGGCCTGGTCGGTGAGTGCCTGAGCCTGCTGCTGGACAGCCGACCGGCTCTGGACAACGTCGGCAGCCAGCTCTACGACCTGTGCGTCAGGCGCGCCCGCCCACACGCCGAACCGGTGACGCCGAAGGACTGGTTGCTGGCTGCCGATGCCCTGGAGGCCGCCACCCGGCTGGCACTCGGTGACTGGGCTCCCCGCTACGGAGTGCTCGCCGAACTGGTACGAGTACCCATCCCGGCCCCACCCAGCTACGCCCGCGCCGCGCTGCGCTGCCTAGCGGCCAGCTACGAGCAGTGGCGCGACCCCGACCTGCTCTCGGCTCTCGAGCGGTTCGCCGGACTCGCCCCCGGCCCTTCGGTGGCAGGTCCGGCGCAGGAGTGGGCCCACGAGGTAGCCCCCGACGCGGCCTACGAGCTGGGCTGCGCCTCGCTGCTGCAGGCGCTGGCCGGGGAGACGGTCAGTGCGGCCGAAGAGCACCTGACGACCGCGGCGATCCGCCTGCAGGTCGCGGCCACCGATCGGGAAGACGCCGCGATCCTCGGCACGGTGGTCGCCTTACTGGCCGCGCACCTGCCCAGCGACGCCGGTCGTGCGGCGTACGCCGACACGGACCTGAGCGTGCTGGCCGACACCCTCGAGCGCGGTGTCCGCGAACACATCTTGGGGTCCGCCGGACTCGAGCACTGGCGAGCGCCGCGCCTGGACGCCGAGGTTGCGTGGGCGCGCCTGGCGCGCGATGTCGCCCGAACCCAGTCGGCGCTGGCCGAGGCCAGCTGGTACCAGGCCGAATCCACGCTCGCCGACGTCCTCGCCGTGTGGACCGCCTCGCGGTGCAGCCGGGTCCTGCGCCGCAGCGACCAGGCCGGCGTCCGGGCGATCCTCGGACCGAACATCTCCTCCGGCATCGCCGTGCAGGCCGGCCTCATGAAACACCTGGAAGACCACATCGAGGCGCTGGAGGCCACCGGCCCCACGGCGGACACGGCTGCTGACGGTCAGACCGGTCACACCGGCGTCGGCACGGCCCTCGCCGCGAGCAGCGAGGGAGGCCGGACCGGGCAACTGGAGGCCGCCCGATCGCTGCTCGCCGAGGCCCGCGCCCAGCTGGCCAGCGGAGACTCCCGCCCAAAACGGTCAGGCAGCGCCGGCGTCGATTCGCCTGACGGCGGACTGCCGGTGCTGCCCCGGCTCACCCAACTTCTCGGCGGTGACGGCGACGCCCTCGGTGCAGTGCCGACGGAGGTGGCGCGCCAGATCGAGGACGCCCTCACCATCCGCGCCCAGAGGCCCGGCCTTCTCACCGTCGACCCCGTGACCGTGACCGCGACGGGCGCGTTCACCCCACAGGACAACCTCGTCGTCGCCGAGACCTTCCACACGCTGCGGCGCCAGCTGGCCGGCAGCCGCTGGTACACCGGCGAGGTCGCCGAGGTGGTCGACCAGCTGCTGCTGCATCTGCTCAGGTTCTGGCGTTCCCGGGACGGCATGGGGCCGGCGCAGATGCCGTACCTGTTCAAGGTCGACGCTGTCGAGGAGGACCTCGCCCGAGACCTGAAGGCGTACTTCGACGCCAGCGCGATGGCATCCCTGTTGTCCACCGAGGTCCGCCACATCGGCGGTGGCCGGGTCGACGTGGCGTGCAGCTTCCCGCGGTACCGGTTGGTTATCGAGCTGAAGAAGGACCACCGCCAGATCGACATGAGCGCCCGGCAGCGGTTCCTCGCCCAGGCCGCTGGCTACCAGTCAGCGGACGTGCCGCTGGGCTTCCTGGCCGTGCTGGACCTGCGCCCCTGGGCGGGCGCGACGCCGTTCCTGACCTCGTGCTTCGGGGTCGAAGTCCTCGACGACGCAGACCTCGGCGAGCCCCGCTATGTGGTCACGATGGCGCTGCCGGGCAACCGCACCACGCCTTCCGCGATGCGCTTAGCACCCTTTGCTTGCGGACGACGTGTCTCCGCCGCGCTGCGGGAGGGTAGGTGCCCGGGGCGGTACACGAGAGGAGGACCGATGCCGCTGCTGAGCCCAACGCGATTCGGCGACCAGGGGACGATTGTGGGCACTCTTTACGCACCCAATACTCCCGTTCTCAGCCGTCTCGAACCATCGCAGCCAACGCCCCATACCATGTCTGACCAGTATGTTCCGCGTTAGCCAGCCCGAGCCAACGGCCCAAGATCAAATCGCAGGGTTATAGGTTCAAGTCCTATCGGGGGAGCATCGCCGCAGGTCAGCGGTTTGTGATTCGGTAGCCGACGTAACGGCCCCCATGAAACACCCAGAGTTTCACACGTCTGGTGTTTCAGGGTCGGCGGTCCGCCGACTGCGGTCATGCTCCACGGCGCGCGGGTGCTCAAGGCTCGAAGCCGCGCTGGGGGTGGGCCGGTCAGCGCCTGAACCGCTGTGCGGCTGACTCGCTCCAGCCGGTCGGGCAAGACCCGTGGTGGTCCACGATCTCGAGGCAGCCCAGGCGCCTCCAGTGGTCCCGGCCGCAGCCGTAGAAGCTCGAAAGTTTCCACGCGAAGGCATGGAGCAACCAGTCGGGGCGTCAGCGAGGCCGAGGAACTCGGCGCTCTCGCGCCTGGTCCGCGCCGTGCGTCGTCTCAGCGGCGGATGAGCCCCCGAGCGGTGGCGGTGGCCACGGCAGCGGTCCGTGAGTCGACGCCGAGCTTGGCGTAGACGTGCACCAGGTGAGACTTCACGGTCGCCTGGCTGAGGAACAGCCGCTCGCTGATCTGCTGGTTCGACAGCCCCTCGGCCACCAGCTGCAGAACCTCGATCTCGCGAAGGCTGAGCGCCTCTGTCGGCCTGCGCACGCGGTCCATCAGCCGCTGCGCGATCTCCGGGCCGAGAGCTGACCTCCCGGCGGCTGCCGTCCGCACCGCGTCGGCGAGCTCGTCGGGGGGAGTGTCCTTGAGCAGGTAGCCGGTGGCGCCGGCCTCGATAGCGGCGAGGATGTCCACGTCGGTGTCATAGGTGGTCAAGACCAGCACCCGGGGCGCACCGGAGCGGGCGGTGATGGTGGCGGTGGCCTGCGTGCCGCCCATGCCGCTGCCGAACTGCAGGTCCATGAGCACGACGTCGACGTCGAGCTCGCCGGCGAGTGCGACGGCCCGCTCGGCGGTGGGTGCCTCGGCCACGACCTCGAAGTCGGGTTCGCCCTCCAGGACCGCTCGCAGGCCGGCACGGACGATGGGGTGGTCATCGGCGAGCAGCAGCCGGACGGTGCTCATGCCGGCACGTCCGTCTCGCTGCCCGCGTGGACCGGGAGGGTGGCCGCGACCGCGGTGCCTCTGCCGGGGGCGGACTCGACGACCAGCGTGCCCTGCAGGGCGTGGGCGCGGGTCCGCATGGCCGCCAGGCCATACCCGGTCCCGTCCGGTCCCTGGCCAGGCGGCGCGACCAGACCTGGGTCGAACCCGGCGCCGTCATCGACGACGTCAAGGGCCACGTCGCTGCCCATGTAGCTCAGCGTCAGCGCGATGCGCGAGGGCCGCCCGTGCTGGACGGCGTTGGCACACGCCGCCTGGGCGATGCGCAGCAGCGCGGTCTCCTGGGTGGTCGGCAACTGGATCGGCGTGCCCGAGATGGTGGCGTGTACCGCCAGCCCGGAGGCTTCGGCGGTGCTCGCGCACAGAGCCTCGAGAGCGGCGGGCAGCGAGCCGGCCACCTCCAGGCCCGGTGGAGTCCAGTTCCGGACGAACCGCCGCGCCTCGGCGAGGTTGTCTGCAGCGGCCTGACCGGCCTGCTGCACATGAGCGAGGGCGCTGTCCGGCCGCCCGGGGAGCGCACGTTCGGCGGCGCGGAGCAGCAGCTGGATGCTGGACAGACCCTGGGCCAGGGTGTCGTGGATCTCCCGGGCGACCCGCTCCCGCTCGGCCAGCACCCCGCCGGCGTGCTCGGCGGCGGCCAGGTCGGCGCGGGCGGCGGTCAGCTCACCGATAAGCGCACGGCGCGCCTCGCTCTCCCGGTACAGCGTCTGGTAACCGAGCACGGTGGCCACCGCAACGGCCGCACCCAGGACCGGGCCGACGACCATCGGCGCGGTGAGACCGTCCTGGTGCCAGGCGAACCCGGCGATCGCCGCGACCGTGGTGGTCACGACGGCGGTCAGCCCCCAGCGAGTGGGCAGCAGGTGGAGCTGGAGGAAGAACAGCGGGAAGGCCAGCCAGATGCCATCCGGCGTCCAGTACAAGAGCACCAGCCACCCGGCACCCAGGACTGTCAGCCAGCCGGCCGCTGCCGCCGACGAGCGCCGCACCGGTGGCAGCGCCGTCCCCGTCACGTAGATCAGGGCGACGGCGACCGCGGTGGTGACGGCTGCACCGGCATGCGCGGGGCTCCCGCTGATGGCCCGTACCGCGGTCAGTGCGAGCAGCGCGAGCACCAGCAGATGCAGACAGGCGCGCAGCACCGGCTGCACCGGCACGGGGGAGGCGGGAGGCATGACACCTCCAGGCTAGGTCGCCGCGCCGAGGCCGCATCCATCGAAAGGTTGAGGTGGCCGTGCACCTACGGGCCTGTGCGGAGCAGCCTCCCGCGCGATGCCTGAGCGGCCCCCTTCGAGCGACGCTGAATCCAGTCGCCGGGCACGTTGCCCGGCACATTCAGCAAGGAGGCTCCAACACGTGTTCGTCGCCTGGAGAGACCTCCGGTTCGCCAAGGGACGCTTCGTCCTCATGGGGGCCGTGGTCGTGCTCATCACGGTGCTGGTCGGGCTGGTGTCCGGCCTGACCGCCGGCCTGGCGCGGGCCAACACCTCCGCCATCACCGACCTGCCCGCCGACCACCTCGCCTTCGCCCGTCCTGTCGACGGAGAGGACGTCTCGTTCACCGTCTCCAGCGTGGACGCGGACACGTGGGCCGCGTGGGAGCGGGTGCCCGGGGTCACCACCGCCGAGCCGCTGGGCATCGTCACCACCCGCGCGCAGGCCGACGGGCGGACGGCCAGCGTGTCTGCTTTCGGGGTGCAGCCCGGGTCGGGGCTGGCACCGTCGCCTGCGCAGGTCCGGGACGGCGCGGTCGTGTTGTCCACCGCCGCCGCGGACGAGCTCGACGCCCGGACCGGGGACACCGTCACGGTCGCCGGCCGCGACCTGCGGGTGACCGACGTCGCCAGAGATGCCTCCTACAGCCACACCCCGGTGGTGTGGACAAGCCTGGACGACTTCCAGCAGCTCAGCCGCGGCGACGGCGACGGCGGGCCCCGAGCCACCGTCGTCGCGCTGACCACCACCCCGGCCGCCGATCTCGTCGCCGCCGACACCGAGCTGGGCACGACGACGGTCAGCCGTGACGACGCCCTGTCCGCGATCGGCTCGTTCACCTCTGAGAACGGCTCCCTGCAGCTGATGCGCGGATTCCTGTTCGCGATCTCCGCGCTGGTGATCGGGGCGTTCTTCACCGTCTGGACGATCCAGCGCAGCGGCGACATCGCCGTCCTCAAGGCACTGGGCGCGTCCACCGGCTACCTGCTGCGCGACGCGCTCGGCCAGGCCGTGGTGCTGCTCGGGCTCGGCACCGTCGCCGGGACCGCGGTCGCGGTCGCCGCCGGTGCGGCCCTCGGTTCCGCGGTGCCGTTCGTTCTCGACTTCGCCACCGTCGCCGGCCCGGCGCTGATCATGATCGCGCTCGGCGTCGCCGGCGCAGCCCTGTCCATCCGCCGGATCACCTCCGTCGACCCGCTGACTGCCCTGGGAAGTGCCCGATGAGCCTGCACCTGACCGATGTGACCCTCACCTACCCCGACGGTGGAGCCCGTCTGATCGCCCTGGACGACGTCACCCTGCACGTGCCGGCCGGCACCATCACCGCCCTCGTCGGCCCGTCCGGCTCCGGCAAGTCCAGCCTGTTGGCCGTCGCGGCCACGCTCATCAGCCCGGACAGCGGGCAGGTGGTCATCGCGGGCACCGACACCACCGGGATGAGCCGCAACCGGCTGACCGAGCTGCGCCGCACCCGGATCGGCATGGTCTTCCAGCAGCCCAACCTGCTGCCGTCGCTGACCGCCATCGAACAACTCCAGGTCATGGCACATCTCGACGGCCGCGCCCCGCGGGGTGCACGAGGCCGCGCGCTGGAACTCCTGGAGGCGGTGGGTCTCACCGGGCAGGCCGACCGTCGGCCGCATGAGCTCTCCGGCGGGCAGCGGCAGCGCATCAACATCGCCCGGGCGCTGATGAACGAGCCGGCCGTCCTGCTGGTCGATGAGCCCACCAGCGCGCTGGACCAGGAGCGTGGAGCTGCGATTCTGGACCTCATCACCACCCTCACCCATCGGCAGGGGGCTGCCACCGTCCTCGTCACCCACGACCGTTCACACCTGACCGCTGTCGACCAGGTCGTCGAGATCCACGATGGGCGGCTACGCACCCCCGTCGCGAGCGGCGCACCCTGACGCCGTTCCTCGCGTGACGCGACGACGGACAGGGCGGCGGTCTGGCCCCATGGAGAGCCGGCCACCGTGGTGTCAGGTGTGTCCCGCCCTGCCCTCCGCGTGTACCGCGTGGCTAGCGCAGCGGGTCGAACGGCGCGAGCTCGGCCGGTGCTTCACCCTTGAGCACGGTGTGGGCGAGCAGCTGGCCGGTGATCGGGCCCAGCGCGATGCCCCACATGCCGTGCCCGCCGCCGACGAAGACGCGCGGTGAGGCGGTAGCACCGATCAAGGGCAGCCCGTCGGCGGTGCACGGCCGGGAGCCGACCCACTCGTTGCGCCGGTCCTCCAGGTCCACGCCGTTGAGGAACGGGCGGACGGCGTCGACGATCGCCGCGATGCGGCGGGGGTCCAGCGGGTCGCCGTGACGGCGGAACTCCATCATTCCGGCTACCCGCAGCCGCCCGCCCAGCGGCGTGCACGCCACCCGCTGCTGCGGGAAATACAGCGGTCCGCCGGGGAGCTGCTCGGCCGGCACGCTGAAGGAGTAGCCGCGGCCGGCCTGCACCGGCTGTCGCACGCCGTAGCGACCGGCCAGCTGGGGCAGCTCCGCTCCGTTGGCGAGGACGACGGCGTCGTGCCGCCGACTTTCGCCGGTCGTGCACACCACGTTCACTCCGCCGGACTGGTGCTGCAGGTCGGCCACGCCGGCCCCTTCGACGATCTGGCCTCCGCGGGCGCGTACCGCCTGGGCCAGCGACCGCACGTACTCCGGCGGGTGCAGGTAGCGCTGCCCGTAGATGGCGACCGCAGCCCCCACCTGGTCGGTGAGCGCCGGCTCCATCGCCCGCGCCTTCCAGCCGGTCATCGGGGCGAAGGTGGCGTTCTGCCCGGCGTCGCGGATGGCGTCCAGTTCGGTGAGCAGGCCCTGCGCGTCGCGCTCGCGGCGGAAGCAGGCCAGGAAGGTGCCCGCCGAGTGCGTCTGTCCGCTCACCCCACCGGCGGCCAGGACGTCGAAGGCCTCCAGGGCGCGGTCGTTGAGTGGCACGTAGGCGGCCATGCCGCGCCGCCAGCGCCGCGGGGTGCTGTGCGCGACGAAGCCAGTGAGGAACCGCAGCAGCTGCCGGTCGGCGCGCAGCGGCAGGTACACCGGGGAGCGGGGGCTGAGGACTGCGCGCAGCCCGTACCGCAGCACCGCCGGTTCGGGCAGCGGGGCGGTCAGGTCCGGCGTCAGCCAGCCCGCGTTCCCCCAGGAAGCGCCGGCGGCGACGTGGTCCCGCTCGTACACGGTGACCTGCACGCCGGCTTCCTGCAGGAACCAGGCGGTGGACAGGCCGACCATGCCGGCGCCGACGACGGCCACGCTGCGGGGGGAGCCGGCGCCCAGCGCCGGAAGGGGCTTCGAGACAGACATGGTTGCTCCTTGTCGCGGACGGTGCCGCGAGGTCAGAGGGGCTGCGGCACCCACCCGTGGTGGCGTGCTGGTCACTGGTCGCGGCGCGCACCCGCCATTGAGGCCGGCCGCCGCCGGCGGGAATTGGGCCGGGCGGGGGTGGCCCGCCGTGGCGGGATCAGCGGACCGGTCGAGGGCAGGCGACGCAGTTGTCCGCGTACGGGCGCAGCTGCAGCCGTTCGATCGGGATGGCCCGCCCGCACTGCCCGCAGCTGCCGTAGGTGCCCTCGGAGATGCGGTCCAGCGCCGCGTCGATCTCCTCCAGGCGGCTCAGCAGAACGCCGGCGCGGGTGACCGCCACCAGGTCGGGCTGGGAGCTGACGGTCTCGGCCAGAGCCACCTCACGCTGGTGGAGGCAGTCGTCACGCTGGGTCAGGAGCAGCACGCGGAACGGCTCCCACGTCGTCTGCGCGGCCGTGGGTGTGGTGGTCGTGGGCGTGGGGGGCGGGGGGATGGTGGTCGTGGGGGTGGACATGGTGGAACTCCTCCGGAATGTGACGAGAACGCGTCCCGCAGCGGCGGGACGCGTGATGACGTGGGGCTGGACCGGCCTGGGTCAGGGCGACGCCGGCGGCGCCCGGTCCCGGTCGCGTCGCAGCAGGTTCAGGCCGTGGACGGCGCGCGCCCGCAAGCTCAGTGTCAGGACTGGCGGCACTGCGCTGGCCAGCGGAGGCGCGGTGCGGCCAGCGCTCGTTGGCTTCGACGGCAGGAGGCCCGGGGCGGTGTCGGCTGCGGTCACCGGGTCACCTCCTGTTCGCGGAGCGAAGTGGTCGCGTCCGGCAGTGCGATCCTGAAGCCAGCATGCCCGCGGGCCGGGGACCGGGTAAGGGTCGTCGTCGGCCAGCTCCAAGGCCGTCTACTTGCCGGTCGCCGGAAGATCCTGGCTAGGGGCACTCGAGGCGACCCGGCCGTGAGGCTCTCGCCGCCGCTGGACTACCCGACAGCCGGGCTTCGGGACAGGCGAGGTCAGCGCGTCATGTACGTGATGAAGTCGCCGTAGGAGGAGACGACGTCCTCGAGCTCGACGATGTCCGGAAAGTCCGCCACGCCCTGTCGCACGACGAGATACTCGGCGGTGCGCTGGACGACCCGTTCCTCCTCCTCGTCACCCACACGTACCTGGTTCAGGACGGACGGGGTGAGGTGGAACCAGCTTTCGCAGCTCTCCTCACCATCTCGCAGGCGGACCACGAACTGATGTTCGCCCTGCGTCTCGATGTCGATGGTGGTGCTCATGGCGCCGTTCCTTTCCGAGAGGGCGTGCGGGCTGATGGAGTGCGTGTCACCGGAGAGCCCGACCCCAGGCGTGTTGTGGCCGACGACGGTGACGCCGGCCGCCATGACGGCCGAGACGGCCCGGCGCAGCCGATGGCGGCACCACCGTGCGGCGCGGTTGGGTGCGGCCACCGTGCACGCCGGCGGACCACCTGATGAGCAGGTGACCATCGAGGCCGGTGAGCCACTCGGCGACCTCGATGAGGACCTCGTTGGCGAAGGCGTCGATGGTGTCGGGGTGCTCGAAGGTCACCGTGATGTTCTGGTGACCGCGGCGGCGAAGTTCTTCGATCGTGCCGCGGAGGAGGTCTACTCCCAGCCGGTCCACCCGGCCGCTGACCGTTATGGCGGAGTGGTCCTCATCGATCGTCTCGCTGTAGGTCCAGTCGCCGTGTGCGCCGAGACCGGCGCTCGTGCCACGCATCGGATGCTCCTCACTGTTCAGCGTTCAGCGCCCAGGAAGGACGCCAGGTGCGCTGCCGACCGGTGTCTGCTCACCGGGCCCCGTCTGCGGGCGGTGACTCGTCTGCGGCGTAGTCGTGCCGTTGTTCCCCGGCCGTCGAGGTGGAAAGGCCGTGCCAGGCCTGGGCGTGCCACCGGGGGAGAGTGAGCACGTCGTCCATCCGACGCAGCTCGTCCCGGTGCAGGGCGCTGAGTCGGGCGAGCAGCAGCTCACCGTGGTCGGGTTCGCCGACGTGCCGGTAGGCACCCTGCTGGTGGCCGGTGACCCGGCGGCGGTGCTGGTCCGCGAGTCGCAGGGAGCCTCCCTCGTCGTAATCGGTTTCCGTGCAGTGCCCGGTCGTGGTCGTCCGCGCTGCGCACGTGGGGAACCGTGCCTCTGCCGCACCTGCCGGGCGCACTGCTGAGGCCGGCGCGGAACCCACCGGGATGGAGCAGGCACGGCGGTGGGACACGCCATGGCGGTAATCCATCCGGATTCGCTGTACGGCTGATCCGCTCCACGCCGGACGGCGCGCACCCGGGGCGTTGCTACCTCCGGATCGCCAGCACGGGCGCGCTGTCGCAGATCTCGCCGGGGGACACGACGAACACGTCCCCGCCGCCGTCGAGGGTGCCGGCGACGCCGGCCTCCAACAGTGCTGAGAAGTCCGTCGGGGAGCCGACGCGGACCACCGGGGGATCCTCACCGGCTGGCCACGTGCACGCCGTCTCGTGGACGAGCAGTGCTGTCACCTTGCCCTCCGCTGCGGCGTGCACGGCTGCGCCGGGGGCGTCGATGACGCGGTCTGTGCCACGCAGGCGGTGGTAGGCCCCGACCGCGGCTGCCCGGTCGCTGCTGAGCTGCGGTGCGGCCAGTGCCCACGCCTGCCGGTGCAGGTCATCGACGTCGACCTGCCCACCGGACGCACCAAGGCCGGGCTCGAGCAGGTGGGGGTAGGTGTTCGCGGTGCGGTACAGCGCTTGCAAATCCTGCTCGCCGGAGAGGATCAGCGGCGCCGTAGCTGTGGTGAGGATCTGACGCAGCGCTAGGTCGACGCCGCGGTAGTGGCGCTGTACCCGGGCCTCGCGTTCGACGGCTGCGCGGCGGAGCCCCCCGCGCTGGCCCGATGGAGCCGGCCCGCTCAGGTCGACGAGGGTGGTGGCTCGCGGAGCCGGGCGCAGCGGCGGCATGGTCGACCACGCCGCCAGCTCGAACCCGTCCAGGCCCAACCGCCGAACCGCCACCGCCGTACCCACGAACAGCTCGATGCGGTGCTGGGTCAACGCGAGCACATAGAAGGTTCCTCGCGCGTTGAGCGCCGGGAGCAGCGGCGTGAGCGCGAATCGGTTACCGACCACGGCGAGCGTGGGCAGCGTGAAGTCCACGTTGTGCCGCTGCACGGCGGAGGAGTCGGCGAACAGCGCGCAGCCACGATGCCGCTCACCGAGGGGACGCACCTGGTCCAGGGCGTGCTGCACGCGGTCCATGAGGCCTGCCACCTCGGCGGAGGGAACGTCCGAGGCGCACAACTCCTGCTCGGCTCGGGTGAGCAGCGTCTGGATGCCGCGGCCCGTCCGCGCCGAAGGCCACGGCCGGGAGGTCATCGGAAGGAACAGCGACAGCCGGAGACCCCCGACCGCCTGCTGCAACCGAATCAGGTCCTCGCCCAGCATTCTGCACACCTTCTGTCGGAGACTCTCCCGCCGGCTGGAACGCACGGACCCGGGCTCCTGCTCGCCACCCGGCACGACGGCAGCAACCCAGGTCGTGGCCTGCTGCGGACCGGTCAGCCGGCGCGGCAGACGCAGCCGCGCGTCAGGGCCGAGGTGACGGTGGCCTGGCAGTACCGCAGGCCGATGGCGTCGTGGTCGGCCCTCAGATGAGGGCAGGCAACGCAGCTGGGCGCAGGGGCGGCGGCGGCCGAGGCGGGCACGGTTGCGGGGCGGTCGGCGGTCATTGGTGAGGTCGGCATAGGGGCTCCTTCAAGCTGGTCTACGGCGAAACCGGTCACCAGTTCGACGGCGGGTCGCTGGCCGGGAACGACCCCAGCCCCCACTCCTCGACGACGTCGACCACCGCGGCCCGGGAACGGCGGGGCGCGGACTCCGCGGGCGCAGGCGTGGCCGAATCGTTGGCGAGTGCGGCCACAGAGCTGGTCAGCAGCACCTCGGTCGTGGTGTCGCAGGCGGCCAGTCCGATCGCGGGGGGCGAGAGGGTCAGGGACATCGGGGCTCTCCTTCGGCTCGGCGGGTTCGTTGCCATCAGCCTGGGCCGTGGCGCCGACCGTCTCCAGGGCCGCCGTCGGCCATCCCGACCCCCGATGCGTTGCCGCCGCCCGGCAAAGGCTGCCCACCGGTCGAACGGACCGGTCGACCGTCGTCAGGACGGCCCGGCGTCTGTGCGGCACGGGCACACGAGCCCGGTTGCTGATGCCCGGCAAGGCAGCGGTGGCCGAGGTGTCCGGCGACGGCAGGCGACCCGGCCGCCCCTCCCGCCCAGACTGAGACCGACAGGCGCCAGCTGAACAGCCGGCGCGGACTGGGAGGGCACCGTGAGCGTCACCATCGATCGGGAACGCACCACCGTTGCTGGAACCGACCTCGCCCTGCGGCCGCGGCACGCCACCGTGCGCCCCGTCGCCGTCCCGGCCGGGCCGCAGCGCCGTCGGGTGCCGCGCACGGCCGCCGACGTCATGATCCGCTACCCGCTGACCATCGGCCAGAGCGACACGCTGTGGACGGCGTGGGGACGGCTGCGCGGCACGCGCCACCAGCACCTGGTGGTTGTCGACGACCACCGCCGCCCCGTCGGGGTCCTCGACGAGCGAGCGATCGCGGTGGAGTGGCCGCCGGGGCCGGCGGGTCCTGATCGGGTGCCGGTACACACCCTGCTCCGCGGACATGCCCGACCCCGAGTCCGCGCCAGTGAGGATCTGGCGAAGGTCGCGCAGGTCATGCTCGGCGCCGGGGCCGACGCGGTGCCCGTCGTCGACCGGCAGGGGCGCCTGTTCGGGCTGGTGACCCTGTGGCACTACGCCCAGCTCGCCGCCGGCGATCCGAACGTACCTACCGTCGAAACCTGACCGTGCCGCACCAGAACGCTGCCCGCGGCTGCCGGTTTCGTCGGCCGCCGCACTCGACGAAACCCTGGCGCCAGGGCCTGCATGGCTTCACTCCGCTGGCCGTCCTCCACGACCGGTGCGCCGACGGCTGAACCAGCTCCTCGCGGCGTGTCAGGTGTCGTTCGGCAGCGGGTCGGCCGGCCAGCCGAACAGGCGCGCGCCGAGTACGGCGGTGTGCAGCGTGAACCGCTGCTCGGGCTGCGCCACGCTGTACCCGGTCAGCTCGGCCACTCTGGTCAGCCGGTAGGTGACGGTGCGAACCGACACGTGCAACCGTCGAGCTGCCTCGGTGGCCACGTCGCCGGCGGTGAAGTACTCGAACAACGTCTCGAGCAGAACCGCCGGCCCACCGCGCACCTGCTCCAGGGGGCCGAGGACGTCGCGGATCAGGTCCACGATCGCCGCCTGGTCACGGCCCAGCACGCGGTACAGCAGCAGGTCGCTGGCCTGTACCACGTCAGCATCGAGGTCGAGCCGGTCGGCGAAGACCAACGCTTCACGGGCCTCCTCATACGACCGCGCCACCCCGTACGCGCCGGGGAACGCGCGGCCGGCGGTGACCCGCCAGCGTTTGCTGCTGGAGAGCTGCCGGAGTGCCCGCTCGATGAACGGGCCGATGTCTGCCGCGCCACCGGACCCCGAAGACGTCGCCGGCTGGGCGGGGAGGACGGCGACCAGCCGACCGTCCTTGATGGCCACCAGCACGTCGCGGTCGCCGAAGTGGGCGACGACGGCCCGCTCCAGGTCGATGGCCGCGCGGTCCATGCCGTGGGTGTCCTCGCGGAGCGCGGCCAGCGCGACATGGTGTGACTTCCCCAGGTCGATGCCGAACGGTTCGGCCCGCTCGACCAGGCGCGCGACGTCGGCATCGCCGCGCAGCAGATCATCGACGAACTCCGCTCGCAGGGCCTCCTCGTGCCGGATCATGTCGCGCCGCTCGGAGGTGTGGCCGTCGACGAGCGCCCCGATCGCGTCGTCCAGGACCCGCAGCACCGCCTCCGCCGCCGACCGGACCGCTTCCGGGTCCTGGGAGCGGGCGATGACAGGCAACTGTCGCCACATCCGCCAGGCCGCGGACAGGTACAGGTCCACCGCGGCTGATGCGCCGACGCCGCGTCGGGCCGCCTGACGCCCGGACTCCTGCACGGCCTCCAGCTCCCAGGACTGCGGGCGTCGCCCGTTCCGGGCGGCGTGCGCGAGCATCGGCAGGTATCCCCCGAGCAGCTCCGCGGGAGCCCCCGAGGCCGACGCCGCGGACGCCGCGACGGTGTCCAGCCACGCGTCGCTGTCTGGCGAGGGCTGCCCACCGCCGCCACGTCCGCCTACAGCAGCCACCGTGACCTCCTCCTACCCGGACAGGCCAGTGTCGACCGCGCCGTCAACGGGCACCGTACGAGCATCACGGGCTGGCCGTGCCGGGCTGCCGGGCCAACCGGCGATGTTCTGCGCGACGCCCACGGGTCCGGTTCCGCGGAGCGGGTCGAACGGCGCCAGGTCCTCGGGGCTTCGCCTTCGGCCGGGAGCGCCCCCCTCGATCGGGTCGTCACTCCTGGGCGGGCAGGACACAGGCAACTAGCCTCCCGAGCCAACAGCCACGACCACGGGGGAATACCATGGGACTGACCCGCAAGCTGCTGTCCGTGTCCACGTTGGGCGCCGTCGACATGCGCTCCGACAAGGAGAGAACGGCCAGGTACACCCAGGCCACGAAGAAGGAAGCCAAGAAGCAGACCGAACTCCTGCGCCAGCAGACGCGGGCGGCCCAGCAGGCGGCAGCGGCGGCTCAGCGACAGCCTGTGGCGCAGCCCGTGCCGCCGCAGTCGGCACCGCCGCCTGGCTTCTTCCACGACCCGCAGGGCGGCCAGTTCCTGCGGTGGTGGGACGGCATCCAGTGGACTGACATGACCCAGCCGCTCGCCCCCCGGCCAGGCGACGGCAGCTGAGTTCAGACCCGAATGAGCGCCCCACTCCTCCGAACGCGACGGGGATGGGGCGCTCTTCCGTTGAGGGCCTACGACAGTTGGATCGCCCACGGCCTGCCCGTCGGCAGCCCGCAACGCGTCATCGACGCCATCATGCGCCGCGTCGAACTCCTCGGTATCGACCGCTTCACCGGCCAGATCGACGTCGGCAACCCACCGTGGACGATGACCCTCGACTCGCTCGAGCTCTACATGAGTGAGGTCGCCCCCGTGCTCGGGCGCGGGACCGCAGCGGTGCCCTCATGACCACGGTCGGCATGTTCGTGCGGCGGGTCCGGTGACTCCTCGGATCGGCTGCGGGTCGTTCGATCGGGCCGACTGCGTTACGGCACGGGTCGCCGGCGGGTAGTGGCCGCGGAGGTGGACACGGACAGCGGCTGCTCGAGCGCTGCGGGCGGAGGGCGGAACGGACGATGCGGACGACAGCGGCGCGGGGAGCGGCGGCCGGCGCGGTGGGTGTGCTCGCGATGGACGTGGTCACCTGGGCGATGTACCGGCGCGAGAGCAGGCTGGACCTGCTCCGGGAGAAACGCGCCCGCCGGTACGGCAAGGACACCGCGCACGCGATGGTCCGGCGCCTCACCAGGGCGGCCGGCAGCCGAGCGGGAGCCACCGAACCCAACGCTGCCGGCATCGCCGTCCACTACGGGCTCGGGATGGGCCCGGGGCTGCTGTACGCCCACCAGCGACACCAGCACCCCTGGCTGCGCGCGGGGAGCGGCGCGCTGTACGGGCTGCTGCTGTCCATCGTCAACGACGAGATCGCCGCACCGCTGCTGCGTGTCGCCGGCCCGCCGGGCGCCTACCCCGTGAAGGCCCACGTTCGTGGCCTGGTCGGGCACCTCGTGCTGGGCATGGCGACCGAGGCCGCCCTGAACGCGATCGACGACCGGAAGGCTGCGCAACCAGCTGGTGACACCGCGGAGTGACGTGCTGCTCGGCGATCAGCTCCCTGGCGCAGCCGCGGGTCAGCGGGTCGAGGCGTCGGCGGGAACGGTCGGTGGCACGCGCTGCGGACCGGCTTCGGCCGGCCGGGGACGGTCCTGACGGTGCAGCCGGATGGCGACGAGAGCGACGTCGTCATCGGGCGTTCCTTCGACCAGCCGATCGATGAGCTGGTCGCACAGGTCGTCGAGGGGAAGGCCGGCGAGCTCGTGGGCGGCAGCGCGCAGCCGGCTCATGCCCTCGTCCAGGTCGCGGTCCCGGCGTTCGAAGAGGCCGTCGGTGTAGAGCAGCACGGTGGTGCCCCGGTCGAGACTGACGACGGACTCACTGCGCTCGGTGTGGTGATCCACCCCCAGCATCAGTTCCCCGCGCCAGCTGGCCAGCTCGGCGAGGGTGCCATCGGGCTGGATGACCAGCGGTGGAGGGTGGCCGGCGTTCGCCCACCGCATGCGGGTGATGCCACGGTCCAGTTCTGAGTCGCACTGCTCGAACCGGGCGATCGCGACCGTGGCGTAGGTGTGCAGCTCGAGCTGGGTCATCGCGGCGTCGAGCTGGGTGAGCAGCTCGGCGGGCCCGGCGTCGCCGGTGACGGCGATGCCGCGCAGCATGCTGCGCAGCTGGCCCATGGCGGCGGCGGCCGCGGTGTCGTGACCGACGACGTCGCCGATGACCAGATTGGTGGCCCCACCGGGCTGGAGGAACGCGTCATACCAGTCGCCGCCTACCCGGGCGGCCTCGGCGGCCGGCAGGTACCGGACGGCGACCTGGGCGTGGTCGGGCTCGGGCGGAGCCGTGAGCATGCTGCGCTGCAGCTCCTGGGCGAGTCGGCGCTGCTGGTGGTACAGCCGGGCGCTGTCCAGCGCCAGGCCGGCCCGGGCGGCGATCTCGGTCGCAGTGGCCAGGTCCGCGGCGTCGACCGCGCGGTGCCGGTCCCGAACCAGGGTGAGGGCCCCCAGCACGTTCCCGCGGCCACGCAGCGGCAGCACGGTGATGCTTCCGGGGCCCAGCAGCTCCAGCAGCTCGCGGGCGGCCCCGGTCGCGACGGCGTCCAGCCGTGCACCGGTGAGCTCGTCGGCCGAGAGGGTGACCGGGGCGGCGGTGCTCACCGCCCGCAGCAGGGGGGCCGTCGCCGGGAAGGCCTCCAGGGCCGCTTCCGCGTAGTGCCGCACCAGCGGGCTCCGAGCCGGGTCGGCGTGCCAACCGCCGGCATGGCGCCAGCTGCCGTCCTCGGCCACCAGGGTGATCGTGCACCAACTGGCCAGCGTGGGAACCAGCAAGCGGGGGATGCGCCCGACCGTCATCGGCGCATCCAGCGTGGCGGCCAGCTCGTCACCGACGCGAGCCAGCAGCGCCAGCCGCTCCTGGGCCTGCCGCCGGGTGGTGGTCTCGGTGAAGTAGAGCCAGAGGCCCTGGGGCGTGGGGACGGCGTGCACCTCGAACCACTGGTTGAGCGGCTCCGGCGAGAACGCTTCCACCGTCTGCGGCTGCCTGGTGGCGACCACCTCCTGGTAGGCGCGGCCGAACTCGTTGTCGACGTTCCCGGGGAACGCCTCCCAGTACGACCGCCCGACGAGCTCGTCCCGGGAGTGGCCGACCATCGCCTCACCCGCGGCGTTGATGTACCGCACCACCCAGTCGGTGTCGAGCTCGATGAGCCCGACCGGCATCGACTCGAGGGTCTGCTCGCCCTCGTCGGTGTCACCGGTTCGCCACCAGCGCGCCACAGCACCTCTTCGCGGTCAAGGTCCGCCGCTGTAGGGACGGTCCGTCGTCGGTGGGGATCATGCCAGCGTCGGCGCCGGCGACGCCGCCGAGCAGGATCCCTCGGATGCCGGACGAGCAGCGCGGCGCAGGTCATGCCTGCGCCCGAGCAGTCCGGTGCTCGAGCTCGCGCCCCGGGGGCGGCTCGCGGGCGATCTCGGGCGATCTCGGGCGGGCGCCGGCGGCGTCGTGTCGACGCGCACCTGACCGACGGCGAGGTCCCCGGGCTGCCTGCGCGCGGGGGATAGGGTCGCCCCGACATGCTCAAGCCCGCGCCTCGCCCGCTCAGCGTCGTCGTCGCGCTGCTGCTGCTGGTGACCACGGTGGCACTGAGCTTCCTCACCTGGCAGGCCAACGCCAACAGCGAGCAGAGCCTGCTCCGCCGTCAGCTCGCCCAGGTCGGCACGCTGCTCGGCAACGAGGCGACGGTCCTCCAGGTCCAGCTGGCCGACATGGGGCTGGTGGCCACCGCCACCGAGGCGGACCCAGGAGCGTTCGCCCGGTTCGCCGACCGGCAGCTGGACGAGACCGGCCAGTCGCTCTCGTTGTGGCGGGTCGCCGACGGGCAGGCCGAACAACTGGCTCAGCAGGGGGTCCCGCCGCTGCTACCGGAGGACGGAGCGGACTCCCTCGCCGGGCTGCAGCCGACCGGGGAGCTGGTGATGCTGGGCATCCTTCCGGGACAGCCGGACCGGCTGGCGTACGCGCTGATGCCGGCCGAGCCCAACACCGACCTGGTGGTCTACGCCGAGGCACCGCTGCCGCCGGACCGCCGGCTGACCGTGCCGGAGGGCTCGCCGCTGTCCGCGCTCGACCTCGCGATCTACCTCGGTGAGGATGGCGAGCCCGAGAATCTGCTGCAGTCGACCGTGCCCATCCCCATCCGCGGGACCACCGAGACGACGACGGTGCCGTTCGGGAACACCTCGCTCACCGTCGTCGGCGCCTCCCGGACCCACCTGACCGGTGCCCTGTCCGCCGCCCTGCCCTGGATCGTGCTCGGCGTCGGCGGCGTGCTCGCCGTCGGCGGGGGGATGACGCTCGAGTACGTGTCCCGGCGCCGGGCCGTCGCCGAGCGGCTGGCCGCCGAGAACGAGCGGCTGTACCGCCAGCAGCGCGGCATCGCCGGAACGCTCCAGCACGCGCTGCTGCCGGTCGTCCCGGAGATCCGCGGCGTCGAGGTCGCTGCCCGCTACGTCGCGGGCGTGGACGAGCTCGAGGTCGGCGGCGACTGGTACGACGTCATCGCCCGTGGCCCCGGCTGCTGCGTGTTCGTCGTCGGCGACGTCTCCGGTCGGGGGCTGCCCGCGGCGACGACGATGGCCGCGTTGCGCTTCGCCGTCCGCGCCTACGTCGCCGAGGGGCATGACATCGAGGAGGTGCTGTCCCGGCTGCGCGGCCTGCTCGACATCGGGACCGACCACCAGTTCGCCACCGTGCTCCTCGGCGAGCTCGATGCGACCGTCGGTCGGTTGCGCCTGGTCTCTGCCGGGCACTTCGCTCCGGTGCTGGTCACCGACGGTCGGGCGACGATGCTGGACTGCCCGGTCGCTCCGCCGGTCGGCGTGTCGGCTGCCAGACCGGCGCCGGCCACGGTGGTGCCCGTGACCACGGCGGCCACGCTCGTGGCCTTCACCGACGGTGCGGTGGAGCGCCGGGGAGAGACCATCGACACCGGCCTGGAGAGGTTGCGGGCCGCCGCGGCCGATGCCGGGTCGAGGCCCCTGGAGGGGATGCTGGACGATCTGCTCGGCGAGCTCGTCACCGAGGGGAACAAGGACGACACCGTGCTGCTGGGGTTGCGATGGAGTTGACCGGTGGGTCGCGGGCGCGGCTCGACGTCTCCACGGGCACCGGGGGCAGCCTGATGGTCGAGCTGGCCGGCGAGCTCGACCTCGCCAGCCTGCCGGACGTGGCCGCGCCGCTGGACGGGCTGCTGGCCCGCCGGCCGCAGCCAGTGGTGCTGGAGCTCACCGACCTGACCTTCCTCGATTCCTCCGGGGTCGCGGTGCTCGTCCGGATCGCCAACCACTTCCAGCAGGTGCGGACCCGTTCGGCCACCGAGCCGGTGCGCCGGGTCATCGAGGTCCTGGGCCTGGCCGGCCGCTTCGGCCTGGACGGGGCCTGAGATGCCCGCCCAGACGTTCCCCGCGTGGCCGGGCTCGGTACCGGCCGCACGCCGCTACGTCACCGAGGCGCTGGACCAGGTACCCGTGGCCCTGTGCCAGACCGCGGCGCTGCTGGTCTCCGAGCTCGCGACCAATGCCGTGCGTCATGCCGGCGGGGGCGGGTTCGTCGTGGAGTTCCAGCTGTTCCCGGACGAGGGGCGGCTGTGGATCGGCGTCACGGACACCGACCCCGGGCTCCCCGTGCTGCGGACGCCCGCGGTCACCTCCGAGCACGGGCGCGGGCTGCAGCTGGTCAGCGCGCTGACCGAACGCTGGGGCACCCGCCGGCGTCGGTCCACCACCGAGAAGACCGTCTGGTTCGAACTGCGCTACGCGCCCCTCGCCCCGCCGGAGTGACCGCGGGCGCCCGGCGTCAGCCCGAGTGCCGCTCCAGCACCGTGCGGACGTAGCCGTCCGCCGGTGCGGCGAGCGCGTCGTGCGCCCGGACGAACAGGTCGTGCGCGGTGCGCCCCGGCCAACCCTCGGGCAGCAGCTCCGCGGGGAGGTCGGGGTCGCGGAAGGGGAAGGTGCGGTAGGAGGAGACCAGCTGCACCCGCAGCCGCAACGCGTCCCGGCCCGCCATGCCGGCCAGGGCGTCGACCGGCGGGAGCGCCCGGAGCGACTCCACCAGTTCTGCGTAGTCCCGGCCCAGCCCGTCGAGGTCCCAGCAGCGGGCGGCCATCTCGCGGTCGCCGTCCCGCCCCCGGGTGCGGCAGGTGAGCAGGTCCAGGCGGAGGGCCGAGGTCTCGCCGAGTGCCCGGTCGACGTCGTCCAGCCGGGGGTGGGGGCTGACCCAGGTGGCGGCCGCCAGCGGACCGAACCCGAGCCAGGTGAGGGTGCGGCGTAGGCGTTCCCGTTCGGGGCGATCGGGCTCCGCGACGCCGTAGATCACCATGCGCCACTCGCCGTCCCAGGGTTCGCGCCGCCGGTCGAAGATGCGGGTGCGCCCCTCGTCGAGCAGCCGCCAGCTCTGCTGCGTCAGGGAGTAGATGGTGGGCCGGCCGTCCCGGCGGGTGTCGAACCAGCCCTCCCGGCGCATCCGGGCCAGCACCACGCGGGTGGTGCTCTCGCCGACGCCGAAGACCTCGAGCAGTTCGCTCAGCGCCTGCAGCCGGGCTTCACCACCGGTGTAGCGCAGGTGGTCGCCGAAGAGGTCGAAGACGATGGTGCGGGGCTTCACGCTGGCCGGCCTCTCGGGGGGCGGGTGTGCTGGGATGGGCTTTGTGCCAGTATGACGTCACACGTCAATCGAATGACACACATCCCAGGGGGAACGATGCGGATCGCGGTGCTCGGTGCCGGGCCCGGTGGCCTGTTCGCCGCCACGCTGGCCAAGACCTCGGACCCGTCCCGGGACGTCACCGTCTACGAGCGGAACCGGGCGGAGGACACCTTCGGCTTCGGCGTCGTCTTCTCCGACGCCACGCTGGCCGGCATCCACGCCGCCGACCCCGTGCTCCGCACGGCCCTCACCGAGCACGGCGTGCACTGGGACCCGATCGAGGTACGGCTGCGCGGCGAGCGGCTGAGCTGCGCCGGCAACGGGATGGCGGCGGTGGAACGCAAGACGCTGCTGTCCCTCATGCAGCAGCGGGCCATCGACGCCGGGGTCGACGTGCGGTTCTCCACCGAGGTGCGCGCCGACGACCTGCTCGCCGAGGGCCACGACCTCGTCGTCGCGGCCGACGGCGCCAACTCCCGGTTCCGCGAGCGCTTCGCCGACGTCTTCGGGCCCTCGTCCGAGACGGCGACCGCCAAGTTCATCTGGTTCGGCACCACCTACCCGTTCGAGGGGCTCACGTTCGTGCACGAGCGCGGCCCGCACGGGGTGTTCGCCGTCCACGGCTACCCGATCGGCAACGGAATCTCGACGTTCATCGTGGAGACCGACGAGGAGTCCTGGCGCGCCGCCGGGCTGGACGAGTTCGACACCAGCCGGCCGCCGGGTCCCAGCGACGAGAAGACCAGGGCCTACCTCGAGCAGCTCTTCGCCGGGCAGATCGACGGGCATCCGCTGCTGGTGAACAACTCCCGGTGGGGCAACTTCCGCACCCTGCGGGCCGCACGCTGGCGGCACCGCGTCGGCGGGACCGCGGTGGCGCTGCTCGGCGACGCCGCCCACACCGCCCACTTCTCGGTCGGCTCCGGAACCAAGATGGCGATGGAGGACGGCGTGGCGCTGGTGGCCGCCCTCGACGCGCACCCCGGCGACCTCGACGCGGCCCTCGCGGAGTACGAGGCCGCCCGGCAGCCGCAGGTGGCCAAGATCCAGGACTCCGCCCGCCCGAGCCTGTCGTGGTGGGAGCACTTCGGCCGCTCCTACGACACGCTCCCGCCGTGGCAGTTCGCCTACCACTTCTTCACCCGTGCGCTGACCGACGGCAGGCTGCGCCGGCGTGACGCGTCGTTCGTCGCCGACGTGCACCGGCGCTGGCGTGCCGAGCACGGCGGCGAGCCGCTGACCAGCGAGCTCACCGTGGGCGCCCACCGGCTGCCCGGCCGGGTCGTGCCGGTCGGGGACGGGGTGATCCGGACGCCCACCGGAACCCTGCCCCTCCGTGCCGAGCCTGCCGGGGACGGGGAGTGGGCGCTCGCCGTGGACGCGCCCGATGCCGAGGCCGGCCTTCCGGCCGCGCTGGACGCCGTCGCCGCGGGTATCGCGGCCGGCGCCGCGCTGGTGGCCGTCCGCGGCGGGACGGCGCTGACCCGCCGCCTGCTGTGCGAGGAGGCCCGACTGGGCCTCGGCGCGGTCACCCTCGCCATCGAGGACGGGCCCCTGGACGACGACGGAGCGACCACCGCCGTCCTCTCCGGCCGCACCGACCTGGTCGGCACCGCGGCGGTGCCGTCATGACGGCCGGCAGCGGGCGGCTGCAGCCGCTCTTCGCGCCCCGGGGCATCGCGGTGATCGGGGCCTCCCGCGACGCCACGAAGCTGGGCGCGGTGATGGCGCGCTCGCTCGCCGGTTTCCCCGGCCCGGTGGTCGGGGTCAACCAGCGGGACGTCGACCCGGCCGCCGCCCGCTACGCCGGCGTGGCCGACGCGGTAGCGGCCACGGGGCAGGCGATCGACCTCGCCGTGCTGTGCGTTCCGGCGGCCGTCTCGGCCGCGGCGCTGACCGACGCCGCCGCGGCCGGTGTCCGCGCGGCGCTGGTCTGCTCCGGCGGGTACGCCGAGGCCGGGGGGCCGGGGATCGGCCACCAGCAGGACCTGGTGACGGCGGCGGCGGAGGCCGGCGTGGCGCTGCTCGGCCCGAACACATCCGGGTTCCTCGCCCCGGCCCGCGGGCTGATCGCCTCCTTCGTCCCCGGGGCGGCCGCCGTCCCGGCCGGGCAGGTGGCCGTGGTGGCCGCCAGCGGCGGGGTGAACCACGCGCTGGCCTTCCACCTCGCGGCGGCCGGCGCCGGGGTGTCCCTGGCCGTGGGCCTGGGGAATGCGGTCGACGTCACCGCCGCCGACGTCCTGACCCACCTCGCGGACGACCCCGGCACGCGGGCGGTCGCGCTGCACGTCGAGTCCGTCTCCGACGGGCCGGCCCTGATGGCCGCGGTCCGCGCGGTGAGCGCCCGCATACCGGTCGTCGCGCTGGTGGTCGGCCGCAACGACGTCGCCGACTTCGCGCGGTCGCACACCGGTGCGCTGGCGACGTCCTGGCGGACGACGCGCTCCGCGCTCCGCCAGGCCGGCGCCGTGCTCGTCGACGACGAACGGCAGCTGGTCGACGCCGTCACCGCGCTCTCGGTGCTCCGGCTGCCGCCCGCCGCGGCACCGGGCGTCGGGGTGGTGACGGCGCAGGCGGGCCCGGGCCTGCTGCACGTCGACGGACTGCACGGCCGCGGTGTCGCGATCCCCGAGCTCGCCCCGCCGACCCGGGACCGGCTCGCCGAGCTGCTGCCGCCACTGACCTACCAGGCCAACCCGGTCGACACCGGACGCCCCGGCAAGGAGTTCGGCGAGGTGCTCGCCGCCGTGGCCGCGGACCCGGCCGTCGACCTGGTGAGCGTCTACGCCCTCGCCGAGCCCGACGCGCTGGACCTGCCGGCCGCGGTCGCCGCCGCCGGGTCCGGCCCGCTGGTCGTCGGCATCGGCGGGCCCCCGCACCAGGTGGAGCCGCAGCGGGCGGCGCTGCGCCGGCTCGGCATCCCCTCGCTGACCAGCCCGGCCGGCCTGACGGCCGCCGTGGCCGCGCTGGTCGAGGACGCCCGCGCGCAGGACCGGGCCGGTCGCCGCGCGCAGGTGGGGCCGACCGGGCCGGGGCTCACCGTGGACCTGACCGGGAACCTGGACGAGGACCTGGACGAGGACCAGGCCAAGGAGCTGATCGGCCGGCTCGGTGTCCCGACGCCGCCGCGGCGGGCGTGCGCCGACCGGGCCGCCGCGCACCGTGCCCTGGCCGAGCTGCCACGGCCGCTGGCGGTGAAGCTGCTCGACGCCGCGGTCACCCACAAGTCGGACGTGGGGGGAGTCCATCTGGGCATCCGCGACGCCACCGACCTGGACACCGCGCTGGACGCACTGGAGGCGGGAGGTGCCCGCCGCTTCCTGGTCGAGTCGATGGCGCCGGCCGGCGTCGACCTCCTGGTCGGCGCCTCCCGTGATCCGGTGTTCGGCCCGATCGTGCTGCTGGGGCTGGGCGGGGTCGTGGCCGAGGCGCTCGCCGACGTCGCCGTGGCCCCCGCGCCGCTGTCCGCGGCCGACGCCGCCGGCCTGGCCGACGAGCTGGCCGGCCGCGCGCTGCTCGACGGCTTCCGCGGCGGCCCGGTCGCCGATCGCGCGGCGCTCGGGGCGGTGCTGGCCGCGCTCGGCGACCTGCTCGTGCAGCACGACCGCATCGAGGCGGTCGAGATCAACCCGCTGCGGGTCACCGCGGACGGGCTGCTCGCGCTGGACGCCGTCCTGACGCTGGATGATCCCACCTCACGCACGGAGGGGCACTGACATGGCCGAGCACCGCACGCCCGCACCGATCGCCGCCGGCGTCGTCCCGTGGCCCGAGGACCTGGCCCGGGAGTACGTCGAGGCGGGCTGGTGGCGCGGGCTGTCCCTCGGCGCCGAGCTGTGGGCCGCGGCCGACGCCCGGGCCGACGCCGTCGCCCTGGTCGACGGGGACGTCCGGCTGAGCCACCGTTCGCTGACCGCCCGCGCCGATGCCCTGGCCGGTCGGCTGGTCGACGAGCTCGGCCTCGTCCGGGGCGACCGGGTGGTCGTCCAGCTCCCGAACTGCTGGGAGTTCGTCGTCCTGACGCTGGCCTGCCTGCGCGCCGGGATCGTCCCGGTGATGGCGTTGCCGGCGCACCGCCGGCACGAGCTGGCCTACCTGGTCGACCACAGCGAGGCGGCGGCACTCGCGGTGCCCGGCGTGCTCCGCGGCTTCGACCACCAGCAGCTGGGCACCGAGCTGGCCGCGGGCGCCGCGACGCTGCGGCACGTGCTCGTGGTGGGCGACGACGTGCTCCCCGGGTCCACCGGCCTGACGGAGCTGTGCGGGGAGCCGGCCGACCCGGCCGCCGCGCGCGCCCGGTGGGACGACGACCCGCCCGGCAGCCGCGACGTCGCGGTCTTCCTCCTCTCCGGCGGCACCACCGGCCTGCCCAAGCTGATCGCCCGCACGCACGACGACTACGCCTACAACGCACGCGCCAGCGCGCAGCTGTGCGGGCTCGACGCGGACACCGTCTACCTGACGTCCCTGCCGGCGTCGCACAACTTCCCGCTGGCCTGCCCCGGCATCCTCGGCGCGCTGCTGGCCGGCGGCCGGGTGGTCATGCTCGCCTCGCCGGAGCCCGAACGGGCGTTCGCCACGATCGAGGCCGAGGGCGTCACCGTCACCGCGGCCGTGCCGGCCGTGGCGCAGCGGTGGCTGCTGCACGCGGCCGAGCAGGGCGCGGAGCAGCTGCGCAGCCTGCGGCTGCTCCAGGTCGGCGGGGCGCGGCTGGCCGACGAGATCGCCCGGCAGGTGCGCCCGGTCCTGGGCGCGCGGCTGCAGCAGGTGTTCGGGATGGCCGAGGGCCTGCTCAACTACACCCGCCTGGACGATCCCGAGGACGTTGTCTGCACCACCCAGGGCCGGCCGCTGAGCCCCGGTGACGAGGTGCGGGTGGTCGACGATCTGGACCGCGACGTGCCCGGGGGCGCGCCCGGGTCGCTGCTGACCCGCGGCCCGTACACGCCGCGCGGGTACTACCGGGCGGCCGAGCAGAACGCCCGCGCCTTCACTCCGGACGGCTGGTACCGCAGCGGCGACATCGTCCGCCGCCGTCCCGACGGGAACCTCGTCGTCGAGGGCCGGGACAAGGACATGATCAACCGCGGTGGCGAGAAGATCAGCGCCGAGGAGGTCGAGAACCTCGTCTACCAGCTCCCGCAGGTCGCCCAGGTCGCCGCGGTGGCGATGCCCGACGACGAGCTGGGGGAGCGGGTCTGCGTCTACGCCGTCCTCAAGCCCGGCACGTCGCTGACCCTGGAGGACGTGCGCGGCTCGATGGCCGGCGCCGGCGTCGCCCGCTACAAGTGGCCCGAGCGCCTGGAGATCGTGGCCGAGCTGTTCACCACGAAGGTCGGCAAGATCGACAAGAAGGCCCTCCGGGCGGACGTCGCCACCCGCATCGCCGACCACGGGGCCGTCGACGGCCCGCGCTGACCGCCCACGCTCCCGGGCTCACCTGTCCGGCGTGACCGGAGCGCCGGCCCGGCGCATGGCCGACCGGCCGGCGCTGGGCGCGGCCGCCGTCTCCAGGAGGGGCAGGGTCCGCCAGGGCACGATCTCCGACAGCGCGACGACGCTGGTCGAACGGACCACCGCCGAGGAGCGGTTGAGGTCGACGAGCGTCTGCTGGAGCGCCTCGTGCGAGCGGGCGGCCACCCGGCACAGCACGTCGCCCACGCCGGTGGTGGCATGGGCCTCGAGCACCCCGGGGATCGCCTCCAGGTCGCGGGTGACCGCGTCGATCGCCCCCTGGGCGATCTCCAGCGTGACGAACGCCTGGACCCCGAAGCCCGCCGCCGACACGTCGACGTCGGGCCCGTAGCCGGTCACGACGCCGGCGGCCTCCAGCCGCTCCAGCCGCGCGGTGACCGTCGCCCGGGCGACGCCGGTGATCCGCGACAACTCCAGGTCCCCGGCTCGCCGGTGCTCGCGCAGCGCGGTCAGCAGGGCGACGTCGAGGGCGTCCAACGCCCGCCGGTCGGCCATTCGGGGCTCCTCACGCTCGCGGGTGTCCGGCCGGCCGACTGTGCATCCTGCGCAGCTTCTGGGCCGGGTCGCTGTTCGCGATGGTCAGGTTGACCATGGCCGGCAGCGCTGCTTGCGCAGTGTCGCAGGTCGGAGTGCAGTGGCGACAGCATTGCCGGACGGAGCTGCGCGAAAGGGATGCGGACATGACCCTGGAACAGACACTGAACGACGAGGAACGCCTCGCCGAGCTCGGCGTCGACCAGCTCAAGCAGCTGGTCGGCCTGGTCGAGTACGACGCCTCGACCGACCCCTTCCCGGTCTCGGGCTGGGATGCGCTGGTCTGGGTCGCGGGCAACGCCACCCAGACCGCCCACTTCTTCCAGTCCGCCTTCGGCATGGAGCTGGTCGCCTACTCCGGGCCGGAGACGGGTAACCGCGACCACCACGCGTTCGTGCTGAGGTCCGGCGCCGCGCGCTTCGTGGTCACCGGCGCCTACGACCCGGCCAGCCCGCTCGCCGACCACCACCGCGCGCACGGCGACGGGATCGTCGACATCGCGCTCTCGGTGCCCGACGTCGACCGGTGCATCGCCCACGCTGCCGCGCAGGGCGCCACGGTCCTCGAGCAGCCGCACGACGTCAGCGACGAGCACGGCACCGTCCGGCTCGCCGCCATCGCCGCCTACGGCGACACCCGGCACACGCTGGTCGACCGGTCGGGCTACACCGGGCCCTACCTCCCCGGGTACGTCGCCCGGGTGTCGTCGCACGTCAAGCGGGAGGGTGCGCCGAAGCGCCTCTTCCAGGCGGTGGACCACGTCGTGGGCAACGTCGAACTGGGCGCCATGGACCGGTGGGTCGACTTCTACAACCGGGTCATGGGCTTCACGAACATGGCCGAGTTCGTCGGCGAGGACATCGCCACCGACTACTCGGCGCTGATGAGCAAGGTCGTCTCCAACGGCAACCACCGGGTGAAGTTCCCGCTCAACGAGCCCGCCGCGGGCAGGAAGAAGTCGCAGATCGACGAGTACCTCGAGTTCTACGGCGGCCCGGGAGCGCAGCACGTCGCGCTGGCCACCAACGACATCGTCACCACGGTCGACGCGCTCCGGGCCGAGGGCGTCGAGTTCCTGGCCACGCCGGACTCCTACTACGAGGACCCGGCGCTGCGGGCCCGCATCGGCGACGTCCGGGTGCCGATCGAGCAGCTGCAGCAACGCGGCATCCTGGTCGACCGGGACGAGGACGGTTACCTGCTGCAGATCTTCACCAAGCCGGTCGGCGACCGCCCCACGGTCTTCTTCGAGCTCATCGAGCGGCACGGCTCGCTGGGCTTCGGCATCGGCAACTTCAAGGCGCTGTTCCAGGCGATCGAGCGGGAACAGGAGAAGCGGGGCAACTTCTAGAGGGCCGGGTGAGATCTGTGCCACACTCCGCTGCCAGTGTGGAGCGCCCATCGAACGGCGTGTCCGATCATCGAATCGTCGCTCGCAGGAGGTCCTCGTGAGGTGCAAGACCGCGACAGCGCGTGTGGCAGTCGTCGCCGCGGCGGTGACCCTCGTCCTCGCCGGTTGCTCCGAGTCGGCCGACAGCGGCGGCGACGCCGGCCCGGCGGATGAGTCGGGCCCCATCAAGATCGGCGCGGTGCTCGACATCACCGGCGCCGGCGCCTCGCTCGGCGTGCCCGAACGCCAGACCCTGGAGCTGCTCGCCGAGCAGCTCCAGGCCGAGGGCGGGATCGACGGCCGCGAGGTCGAGCTGATCATCGAGGACAACCAGTCCACCGAGGACGGCGCCGCCCAGGTGATGAACAAGCTGGTCAACCAGGACCAGGTCGACATCGTGCTCGGTGCCAGCCGCACCGGCCCGAGCCTGGCCATGCGCCCGATCGCCGAGTCCAGCCAGACCCCGATGATCTCCCTGGCGGCGAACCAGGCGATCGTCGACGGGTCGGAATGGGTCTTCAAGAGCGCGCAGAACGACCGGGTGGTCATCGAGCGGATGATCGAGTACATGGCCGACCAGGGCTGGTCCACCATCGGGCTGGCCCGGGATGCCTCCGGCTTCGGTGAGGGCGTCCAGGAGATGTTCGACGAGGTCGGCGCGGAGGCGGGCATCTCCGTGGTGGCCGTCGAGCGGTTCGCGCCCGACGCCACGGACTTCACCGCCCAGATGGTCAACCTGCGCGATGCCGGAGCGGACGTGAACGTCATCTGGGGCATCCCGCCGGCGGCCGGGCTCGCCCAGCGCGCCTACGCCCAGCTGGGTCTCACCACCCCGGTCATGCAGAGCCACGGCATCGGCAACCAGGTGTTCCTCGACACCGCCGGTGAGTCCGCGAACGGGCTGGTCGCCCCCCTGGGCCGCCTCGTGGTCGCCGAGCAACTCCCCGAGGACGACCCGCAGCAGGAGGTCATCACCGCGTTCGTCGAGGACTACACCGCCGAGTACGGCGAGGAGCCGTCCACGTTCGCCGGCCACGCCTACGACGGGTGGCACCTGGCCGTCGATGCGCTGCGCGAGGCGGGCACCGACCCGCAGGCGCTGCGCGACGAGCTCGAGGGCGTGGAGGACTTCGTCGGGATCAGCGGAATCTTCACCATGACGCCGGAGGACCACTCGGGCCTGGCCAAGGACGCGCTCGTCCTCGTCACCGTCGAGAACGGCGACTGGACGCTGCTGCCCGACCAGGGCAACTGACCGACCCGTGACGGACCTCCTGCAACTGGTCTTCGCGGGGTTGAGCCAGGGCGCTGTCTACGCGCTGATCGCGATCGGCTTCGTCTCGGTCTTCACCGTCAGCGGGGTCATCAACCTGGCGCAGGGCGAGTTCGCGGCCCTCGCCGGGCTGGTGGCCATCTCCGCCGTGGGCAGCGGGCTCCCGCTGCCCGCGGCGGCGGCCGTCGCGCTGGCCACCGTCGCCATCGTCGCCGTCCTGATGGAGCGGCTGACGATCCGCCCGGTCAAGCGGATGACGACGCTGGTGTCGCTCATCCTGACGCTGGGCGTCTCCACCGCCCTGAAGGCGCTCATGCTGCTGGTCTTCGGTCCGAACGCCGAGGGGTTGACGCCCTTCACGCCCGGTGGGTTCACCGTCGCCGGGGTGAGCATCCGCTACCAGGAGCTGTGGATCCTCGCGATCGCCGCAGTGGTCGCGTCCGCCGTCTACTGGTTCTACGACCACACCCTGGCCGGCAAGTCGCTGCGCGCGTGCGCCGAGCAGCCGGTGGCCGCCCGGCTGGTGGGTATCTCGCTGGGCCGGGCCTCGCTGATGGCCTTCCTCATCGCCGGCTGCGTCGGCGCCGTGGCCGGCGTCCTGGCGAGCCCGATCTACTTCACCTCGTGGGAATCCGGCCTCACGCTCGGCCTCAAGGGCTTCGTCGCCGCGACGCTCGGTGGCCTGGTCTCCGTCCGCGGCGCGGTGCTGGGCGGGCTGCTGCTCGGGGTGCTCGAGAACCTCACCGCCGGGTACATCAGCACCGGCCTGCGGGACGCGGTGGCGTTCCTGCTGCTGATCGTGGTGCTCGTGGCCCGTCCCTCCGGGGTGTTCGGGCGGCACGCGGAAGCGAGGGTCTGACCCGTGGCACGTCCCGCGCTGCGCCTGCCCGGGCCGCACCGTCGCCGCTCCCGCCGTGGCGACGTCATCGGCATCACGGTCATCGCCGTCCTGCTGGTGGCCCTGGCCCTGTTCGCCCCGCCCGGCCTCACCAACGTCGGGGTGTACGCGCTGATCTACTCCCTGGCGGCCCTGGGCCTGTCTCTGCTGATGGGGCTGGCCGGCCAGGTCAGCCTCGGGCAGGCCGGGTTCTTCGCCATCGGTGCCTACACCCAGGCCGTGCTGGTGACCCGGTACGAGGTCGGCGCGCTGCTCGCCTCCGTGGCCGCGGTGGCGGTGACCATGACGGTGGCGCTGCTGGTGGGGCTGCCCCTGCTGCGGCTCCGCGGGCACTACCTCGCGCTGGCCACGCTGGGGTTCGGGATCATCGTCACCGTCCTGGCCACCGAATCGGACTTCCTGGGCGCGACCTCGGGCATCTTCGGCATCGCCAAGCCCGAGTTCAACGGCCGGACCTACGACTCCACCACCGAGTACTTCCTGCTGCTGGTCCCCGTGGTGCTGCTCGGCCTGCTGCTCGCCCGCAACGTGGTGGAGAGCCGGATCGGCCGGGCCCTCGGCGCCGTCAACGACTCCGAGGTCGCCGCCGAGTCCCTCGGGGTCGACACCTTCCGGCTGCGGGTGCAGGTCTTCGTGCTCTCGGCGGCCTACGCCAGCGTCGCCGGCACGGCCTTCGCCCACTGGCTCGGGGTGGTCAACCCCAACACGGCCAACTTCCCGCTCTCGGTCTCCTTCCTGCTGATGGCGGTGCTCGGCGGGGTCGGCACCGTCTACGGCGCGGTCATCGGGGCCTTCGCCGTCGAGGGGCTGGACGACGGACTCCGCCGGCTGATCCCCGAACTGGTGCCCGGTGCGGTGGGGGAGGTGCAGCTGATCGGCTTCGGCATCCTGCTGACCACCATCATGATCTTCCTGCCCGGTGGGCTGCACCAGCTCTGGACCACGGCTCGTCGCCGGCTGTCCGGATCCGACCTCGAGGGTGGTGGGCCCCCGGCGGACGCGGACGCGACCGCGGACGCCGTCGCGCCGCCACCGGACGAGAGCCCGCTCCTGGCCCGCGAGGGCCGTCCGGTCGCCGGCACACCGCTGCTGGAGGTCTCCGGGCTGACCAAGCGCTTCGGCGGCGTCACGGCGGTCGACGACTTCGACCTCACCGTGCACGCCGGCGAGATCGTCGCGCTGATCGGGCCCAACGGTGCCGGCAAGACGACCGCCTTCAACATGATCAGCGGAGCGGTCGACCCCACCGCGGGCACGGTGACGATGGCCGGCATGCGGGTGGAGGGCCGCAAGCCGCACGTCTTCGCCCGGGCCGGCGCCACCCGCACGTTCCAGAACCTGCAGATCTTCACCTCGGCCACGGTGCTCGGGAACGTCATGGTCGGCCGCCACCTGCGCAGCCGCACGGGCCTGCTAGGCGCCGCCCTCGTGCTGCCCGCCCGGCGCGAGGAGCGGGCGCTGGAGGCATCGGCGCGCGAGCTGCTCGACCTCCTCGGGCTCGGGCCGGATGCCGACCGGCTCGCCGTCGACCTGCCCTTCGGCCGCCAGCGGCTGGTCGAGGTGGCCCGCGCCCTGGCACTCGAGCCCGACCTGCTGCTGCTCGACGAGCCGATGGCCGGCCTGTCCGGCGCCGAGCGCCGCGACCTGGCCCGGCTGCTGCGGCGGCTGCGTGCCGGCGGGATGGCCATCGTGCTCGTGGAGCACGACGTGGAGGCCGTGCTCGCCCTCGCCGACCGGGTCGCCGTGCTGGAGGACGGCGTGCGCATCGCCCTGGGCGCGCCCGAGGAGGTGCGGCACGATCCGGCCGTCGTCGCGGCCTACCTCGGCGTCGAGCCGGAGGACAGCAGTGCCGTCGCGGTGGCCGAGACGGGGCCGGGGGAGCTCCGATGAGCCTGACGGTCCGGGGCCTGGTGGCCGGGTACGGCCGGCTGTCGGTGCTGCACGGCGTCGACCTCGACGCAGCGGAAGGCCGGCTGGTCGCCGTCATCGGGGCCAACGGGGCCGGCAAGACGACGTTGCTGCGTGCGCTCTCCGGGCTGATCCCGGTCAGCGGGGGCACCGTCACGCTGGCCGGCGCCGACGTCACCGGGTACGGCCCCGAACGGCTGGCCCGGGCCGGGCTGGCCCACGTGCCGGAGAACCGGCTGGTGTTCCCGTCGCTCAGCGTCGAGGACAACCTGGTGCTCGGCGCGTACACCCGCCGGCGGAGACCGGCGGCCGAACGCGCCCACGCGCGCGACCGGGCGCTGGAGCTGTTCCCCCGGCTGCAGCCGCGCCTGCAGCAGGCCGCCGGAACGATGTCCGGCGGCGAGCAGCAGATGCTGGCCATCGCGCGGGGCCTGATGGCCCAGCCGCGGGTGCTGGTCCTCGACGAGCCCAGTGTCGGGCTCGCGCCGCGGCTGGTCGGCGAGATCTTCGCCGCGCTCGGCCGGCTCCGGGACGACGGGCTCACCCTCGTCGCCGTGGAGCAGAACGCCCGTGCCGCCTTCGCCGTGGCCGACCACGTGTACGTGATGGACCGGGGGCGGGTGGTCCTCGACGGGGCTGCCGCGACGCTGGCAGCGGATCCGCGGGTCACCGCGGCCTTCCTCGGTGGCGGCGTCAGCGCCGACGGTGGGGGGAAACCGCCGCCGGCCACGGACACCGCGGCGGACGCCGGCCTCCGCTGACGTCGTCAGCGGAGGCTCACGGCCACCTGGTCCGCCGCTGAGGACACCGCGGTACCGACGCGGACGGCGTCCACGCCCTCGTCCACGAACACCACCGCGAGGGCGGCGCGGGCCCCCCCGTCGGGGCCGCGCACCGGGGCAGCGATCGACCGGATCCCCGGGATCACCTCACCGTGGGACGTCGCCCAGCCGGTCCGGCGGGCCTGCTGGAGGGAAGCCCGGTCGTCGGCGGCGGAGGGCTCGGGCATCAGCAGGGCGAGCCCGGGCGCTCCCCGCCCGACCGGGTGCCGGGTGCCGGGCCGGTAGACCACGTGCGCCGCCGTGTCGTGCGGCTCCACGCTGACCACGGTCACCGCCTCGTTCCCGGCACGGACCACGAGGAAGGCGGTCATGCCCAGCTCCGCGACGAGCGCGTCCAGCCGGGGGAGTGCGGCCGTCTGCAAGTTGCCCCGCACGCCGCGCGCCAGTCCGGCCATGCCGAGGCCGAGCCGGTAGTGCCCCGCCACATCCCGGTCGACGAGCTGGTGGTCCTCCAGCGTGCGCAGCAGCCGGTAGGCGATCGAGCGGTGCAACCCCACCGCCTGGGCAACCGCCATGATCGGCTGGGCCGCGCCCACGGTGGCCAGGTGCTCCAGGATGCGGAGCCCGCGGTCCAGCGTCTGCGACTGCGGTGCGCCCGCGCCATCCGCTGCCGGCATCGCCGTCCTCTCCAGATCGTTGCCGGTCACCCTAGAGGGGGTGGCGGTGCCGCCGTGGGGCCCCGGCCGGACCAGGACCAGGCGTACGTGCCGTCGTCGGAGGCGGTGCCGGCCTCGCCCAGGCCCAGCGGGTGGAAGGTGTCGACCATGACGGCGGTCTCGTCGAAGTACTCCGCGCCCAGGGAGCGCTCGACCGCGCCGGGCTGCGGGCCGTGGGAGTGCCCGCCCGGGTGCAGGGAGATCGAGCCCCGCCCGATGCCCGACCCCTTGCGGGCCTCGTAGTCGCCGTCGACGTAGAACATCACCTCGTCGGAGTCGACGTTGGAGTGGTAGTAGGGCACCGGCACCGCCAGCGGGTGGTAGTCGACCTTGCGCGGCACGAAGTTGCAGATCACGAAGTTCTGCCCCTCGAACACCTGGTGCACCGGCGGAGGCTGGTGCACCCGGCCGGTGATCGGCTCGAAGTCGGCGATGTTGAACGCGTAGGGGTACAGGCAGCCGTCCCAGCCCACGACGTCGAAGGGGTGCTCGGGTACGACGTGCACGGTGCCGGCCAGCCCACCGGGCCCGTCGCCGCGGTGCTTGACGTAGACCTCGACGTCGCTGCCCTCGACGGTCAGCGGCTCGACCGGCCCCCGCAGGTCCCGCTCGCAGTACGGGGCGTGCTCGAGGAACTGGCCGTACCTGGACAGGTATCGCTTGGGTGGCGCGATGTGGGAGCCGGCCTCGATCACGTAGGTGCGCAGCGGCTCGCCGCCGGTGGGCACCCAGCGGTGGGTGGTGGCCCGCGGGATGACCACGTAGTCACCCTGCCCGACCTCGAGCACGCCGAACACGGTCTCCACCGTCGCCGTCCCGCGCTCGACGTAGACGCACTCGTCGCCGGTGGCGTTGCGGTAGTACGGGCTGGTCAGGGCCGAGACGGCGTAGGAGATCCGCACGTCGGCGTTGCCCAGCACCAGCCGCCGGCCGCACACCGGGTCGACGGCCTTGGGCTCCTCGCCGGGGAACAGGTCGTGCAGCTTCAGGTGCCGGGGCACCAGCGGGGTGTTCGCCCGGACGGTCTGGTCGGGCAGGTCCCAGGGGCGGGCGTCGACCAGCGACGAGGGGATGCCGGCGTGGTAGAGCAGCGAGGAGTCCGAGGAGAAGCCCTCCTCGCCCATCAACTCCTCCGAGTACAGGCCGCCGTCGGAACGGCGGTGCTGGGTGTGCCGCTTCGGCGGGATGCTGCCCACCTGTCGGTAGAACGCCATCGGAACTCCTCCTCGGGGCCTTTCGGGCTCAAGCACCGTGCTTCTTCGGGCTCAAGCACCGTGCTTTTTCGGGCTAAAGCGCGGGGACGGGGGCTGGGACGGGGCGGGCGAGCGCCCGGGCGACCGCGGGTGCCACGTCATCGGCCCGGGTGAGCACGGCGGCGATGTGGGCGTCGGGGCGGAGCACCCACAGCTCGTCGGGGCGGGCGCCCAGCGCCTCGCGCAGGGTGGGACCGTCGTCGAGGTCGCTGATCCGGTGGACGGCGACCGGAGCGCCGAGCGGCCCGGGCAGCGCCGGGAGCGCGGCGTCGTCCCCGACCAGCACGGTGATCCCCTCGCGGGCCAGCTGCCGGAGCCGGACGACGTCCGGCCGGCCGGGCACGGTGACCGGGCAGTCGGGCACGAGCACGCCCGGCGCGGGGGCCGGCACGTCGCCCCGGGGCGGTCGCCCGGGGAAGGGGCGGCGCCCGTCGGGCGTGGTCAGCGGGGAGTCCACGTACCAGAACGGCTCGGCCAGCCGCCCGGAGTCGACCTGCGCCCGGGCGTCGGGGTCGGTGGCGGCCCGCGCCAGGACGTCGCGGCGGTGGCGGGCCTCCTCGTCGGTGCCCGGGACGAGGAAACGCATGGTCGCCGCGGTCACCTCGAGGTTCTCGACCGCCGCGGCGTGCCGCTCGTCGGAGTAGCTGTCCAGCAGCGCTTCCGGTGCCCAGCCGTGCAGCACGAAGGCGATCTTCCAGGCAGCGTTCTCCGCGTCCAGGACACCGGAGTTCAGCCCCCGGGCGCCGAACGGGGAGACCAGGTGGGCGGCGTCGCCGGCGACGAGCACTCGACCCACGCGCATCCGGTCCACGATCCGGGAGGAGAACCGGTACACCGACCTCCAGGCGACCTCGTAGTGGCGGTCGCCGATCACCTGCCGGATCCGCCGGTCCAGCCCACCCGAGGACTCCTCGGCGGCGAGGTCGAAGTCCGGCGGGACCTGCCAGTCGATGCGGAAGGTGGAGTCGGGGCACGGATGGATGAGCACCTGCCGGCCCGGGTTCCACTCCGGGTCGAAGTAGAAGCGCCGCTCGGTCTCCCAGCCCGGGAGGTCGGTGCGGATGTCGCAGATCAGGAACTGGTCGCCGAAGGTCTGGCCCTCGAAGGTCAGCCCGAACGCGGTCCGCAGGGCGTCGGCGCGGGCGCCGGGCGCGGCCACCACGTACGACGCCTGGACGACGACGTCGCCGGTGGCGGTCGTGCAGCGCACGCGGACGCCGGCGTCGTCCTGCTCGATACCGGTCACCCGGTGGCCCCAGCGCACGTCGATGAGCGGCTGCCCGGCGATCCGCTGGTCCAGCAGTTCCTCGGTCACGCACTGGGAGATGTTCACGAACGGCGGGAAGGGTGACCGGCCGCGGTCGGCGAAGGAGAAGCTGAAGACCTCGGAGTCGCGGTGGAAGGTCCGGGCGGTGGTCCAGGTGACGCCCCGGCGGGCCACCTCGGCACCCACCCCGACGGAGTCCCAGACGTCGAGGACGTCACGTTGCTGGCAGATCGCCTTGCTGCCGACCGGATCCCGGACCGGCCGGCCGTCGAGGACGACGACCCGCAGCCCCCAGCGGGCCAGCAGCAGGGCCGCGGTCTGACCGACCGGGCCGCAGCCCAGCACGACCACCGGGCTGTCGGAGGTGGCCATCGCCGGCTCAGCCCTGCAGCTCGTCCCAGACCTGGCGATCCCGGGCAGCGGTCCAGATCACCGGGCGTTCGATGCCGCTGAACTCGTCCCACAGCCGCTGGACGTCGAAGGGCAGGCAGTGCTCGAAGATCGGCCAGGAGCCGAACTTCGGGGCGAGCGCCGCGTGGGTGGCCTCGAAGGCCTCCTTCAGCGTGCCGCCGGCGCGGTGCGCGGTGCCGACGGTGTCCTGCATGGTCGTCAGGAAGGCGCGGGTCTGCTCGATGGCGGCGTCCACCTCCGCGCGGCCGCGGGCGATCGCACCGCGGCCACCGATGAGCTGCTCCGCGCCGAGGGCCTTGATCCGGTCCAGGGTGCCGGTGGCCCAGTCGAAGTGGAAGGCGTCGCCGGTGTAGAGCGCGGCCTGGGACTCGACCAGGTCACCGGCGAACAGCACCTTCGGCTCGGGCAGCCAGGCCACGATGTCGCCCTCGGTGTGCCCGCGGCCGAGGAACTGCAGCACGAGCTCGCCCCGGTTCCCGCCGAGCGAGATGGTCAGCTCGTCCCGGAAGGTCACCGTCGGCCAGGTGAGACCGGGGATGGAGTCGGGCTCCTCGAACAGCCGCGGCATGCGGCCGTACTCGCTCTCCCAGTCCTGCTGGCCGCGTTCCTCGATGAGGTGCCTGGTCTGCGCCGAGCTGACGATCACCTCGGCGTCGAAGGCGCTCGCACCCAGCACCCGGACGGCGTGGTAGTGGCTGAGCACCAGGTAGCGGACCGGCTTGTCGGTGTGCTCGCGGAGCCGGGCGAGCCAGCGGCGGGCGGCGACCGGGGTGGCCAGGGCCTCGAAGCAGACCAGGAAGTCCTCGCCCTCGATCGCCCCGAGGTTCGGGTCGCCCTCCGCGGTCAGGGCGTACACGCCGTCGGCCAGGACCTCGAGGGTCTGCTCCTTGGGCCCCAGGTCGGCCGACGACGCGAAGGGCTTGGCTGCCATGCGAGATCTCCCGTCAGCTGCGCCCGACCAGCGCTGTTCGATAAGCGGAGTGGGCGCTCACCTACCGGATCGACCCTACGGTGGTGTGCCGGCCGTCACAAGGGCGCAGCGCGGGAACCGCCGCGGCTCCGACGTCCGCGGCCGTCAGAGCTCGTCGAGGAACCGCTCGACGGCGGTCAGCAGCGCCACCGGTGTCTCGAACATGGCGTAGTGCCCGGCGTTGGCCAGCACCTCCAGCGCGGCGTTCGGGTACTGCCGGAGGAACGTCTGCTCCATCACCGCCGCGCCCAGCGCCGGGTCGTGCTCGCCCACGAGCACCCGGACCGGGACGGGGTTGCCCTGCACCTGGTCGGAGAAGTCGGTCCTGGCCCACGCGTCCAGGTAGGCGCCGAACGCGACCGGATCGGACTGGTCGAAGGAGAACTGCACCATGCGGTCGAGCCACGTGCTGCTGAGCCGCCCACCGGTGGTCATGTCGATGATCGCGTAGCGGGCTTCCCGCTTCTCCGCGGCGCCGCTGAAGAGCTGGTCCGCCTGCTCGTCGAGGGGCACCCCGGTGGACGGGACCGGGCTGATCCCGATCAGTCCGCGCACCCGGTCGCCGGCGTCGAGCAGGACGCGCTGCATTGCCGTGCCACCCATCGAGTGGCCCAGCACGGCGAAGGAGGTCCAGCCCAGCGCGTCGACGGCGCCCAGGGCGTCCGCCGAGATCTCGGCGAGGGTGTGCTCGCCGGCCTCGCCGCGGCGCGCGCCGTACCCGCGGTAGTCCAGGAAGAGGTAGCTGTACCGGTCCTCGTCGACGAGGTCCGCGAACGGTCCCCAGCCGGTCGCGGACCCGAACCAGCCGGGCAACGCCAGGACCTTCCGCGGGCCGTTGCCGATGACGAGGGGTTCGTAGGCCATGGCGGCAGTGTCCTGGCCGGCGGGGCGGTCGGACAAGGGTGTCGCGGACCCGACCCGGGGGGTGCTCGCGCGCGCCGGCCCGCCGATCCGGGCCTGCAGCGCCTCCTCGGCCAGGACGGTCTGGACGGTCGTGCCGCGGCCGAGCTCCCGGCCCCCGGCATCGACGGCGCGGCACGCGCAGGTGAGCCGGTTCCCGCGCAGCTCCACGCACCGGGCCGTCACCCGGACGGCGTCGCCCACCCGGCTCGGCGCCAGGTGCTCGACCGACACCGACCGCCCGATACCGGCCTCACCCGGCTCGAGGTGCCGCAGCAGCAGCTTCCGCCCGGCCTCCTCGAAGTGCTTGGCCATCGAGTACGTCGCGTACACCGGGTGCACGGGCCCGAGCTCGTCGAACCGGACGGTCATCTCCGGCGTCACCACGACGTCCAGCGCCGCGGCCGCTCCGACCGGGACGGGGATCACGACGGCAGCCGCGCCGTCAGGCGTCGTAGTCGACGGTGAGGGCGTCGGACACCGGGAGGCTCTGGCAGGTGAGCACGTACCCCGCCTCGACCTCCGCGGCCTCGAGGGCGTAGTTGCGGCGCATCCGCACCTCGCCCTCGGTGACCCGGGCCCGGCAGGTGCCGCAGACCCCGCCCTTGCAGGCGAACGGCAGGTCGCCGCGGACCTGCTGCGCCGAGTCCAGGACCGGCACGTCCCGGGCCAGGGACAGGGTGGTCGAGCGCCCGTCGAGGACGACGGTCACCTGGCTGCTCGGGCCCGCGACGGTCTCCTCGTCGCCGCGGACCGGCTCCGGGGGGACGTCGTCGACGTAGAACAGCTCCTGGTGCACCCGCCCGGCGGGGACGTCGAGCTCGGCCAGCAGCGCGCGGGCGTCGTCGACCATGCCGTGCGGGCCGCACAGCCACCAGTGGTCGACCTGCTCGACGTCGACCAGGTTGCCGACCAGGGTGCGCAGCCGGGCGCCGTCCAGCCGGCCGGAGGTCAGCTCGGTGTCGCGGGGCTCACGGGAGAGCACGTGGACCAGTTGCAGACGGGGGCCGTGGCGGTCCTTCAGGTCGGCCAGCTCGTCGGCGAACATGACCGTGTTGGTGCGCCGGTTGCCGTAGAAGACGGTGACGGTGGACGTCCCGTCGCGCAGCACGGTGCCGGCCAGCGACAGCGCCGGCGTGATGCCCGAGCCGGCGACGACGAAGACGTGGTCGCCGGGGCTGCCCAGGTCGGCGGTGAAGGTGCCCGAGGGCGGCAGCACGTCGATGGTGTCGCCGGGCCGCACGTCGTGCACCAGGTAGGAGGAGAAGAACCCGCCGGGGACCTCCCGGACGCCGACGCGGGGCGGGTCCCCCATGGGTGCGCAGATGGAGTAGGAGCGGCGCTCGTCGCGGTCGCCGTCCACCCGCCGCAGGGTGAGTGCCTGGCCGGGCTGGAACCGGTAGTCCTCGGTGAGCTCCGCGGGGACGTCGAAGGTGACGGCGACGGCGTCGTCGGTCAGGTGCTCGACGCTGGCCACCCGCAGCGGGTGGAACTGCGGCCGGCGCCGGGGAGCGACGGGTGGGGCCTCGGCGCTGGTCACGGGGTCAGATCTCCTTGACGTGCTCGAACGGCTCGCCGCAGGCGCGGCACCGGCGCAGGGCCTTGCAGGCGGTGGCACCGAACTCGCTCTGCTCCACCGTGTCGGGCGAGCCGCACAGCGGGCAGGCGGCGGTGCGCCGGGAGGGGCCCAGCTGCAGCGGGACCGGGCCCGGCGTGCGCACCGGAGCCCGGCCGGGCGGGGCGATGCCGCTGGCCGCGAGCTTCCGGCGGCCCTCCTCGCTGATCCAGTCGGTGCTCCAGGCGGGGGCGAGGACGGTGCGGACGTCGACCTCGGGGAATCCCGCGCGGTGTAGCGCACGGACCAGGTCGGCGCGCATGACGCCCATCGCCGGGCAGCCGGAGTAGGTCGGGGTGATCTCGACGACGACGGTGCCGTCCTCGACCCGAACGTTCCGCAGCACCCCGAGGTCGGCGAGGGTGAGCGTCGGCAGCTCGGGGTCGGTGACCGTCTCGGCCACCACCCGCGCCCTCCCGGGGCCAAAGTCGCGACTTTGGCCCCGTGCGGGGGCCCTCACCAGGTCGCGGCCGGGTGCTGCCGGGCCAACCCCTGCAGCGTGCCCAGCAGTTCGGTGAGCTCGGGACCGTGCTCCCCGAGCCGGCCGCGGGGGACGGTCCCGGCGGGCCACTCCGGCACCTGCAGCGTGGCCTGCCCGAGCACGGCGGTGAGCACCTCGACCACCTCCCCGCGCACGGTCGAGGGGTCGACGGCGACACCGGCGGCGGTGAGCCGGTGCTCGACGTCCGTCGGGCTGAAGACGTCGGCCAGCAGCGGCCAGACCTCGACCGCGCCGGCCTGCACCCGGCGGTGCGACTCGGGGGTGCCGTCACCGAGTCGCAGCACCCAGCGGGCGGCGTGGTCACGGTGGTAGGCGACCTCGTTGACGCCCTTGGCGGCGATCGCGGCCAGGACCGGGTCGCGGGACCGGCGGAGCTCGGCGAGGACGGCCAGCCGGACCGTGGCGGCCACCAGGAGCCGGACCATCGTCCGACCGAAGTCACCGTTCGGCGCCGCGACCAGGCCGGTGTTGCGGAACTCGTCGGGGTCGCGGAAGTAGGCCAGCGCATCCTCGTCGGGAATGCTCGCCGTCGCCCGCGCACGGCTGCGGCCCAGCACGCCGACCGAGCCCGCCCGGGCCAGCAGCAGCCGGGCCTGGCCGAGCAGGTCCAGGGCGATGTTCGCGACGGCGACCTCCTCCTCCAGCTCCGGGGAGGCGGTGACCCACTCGGTCAGCCGCTGGGCCAGCACCAGGGCATCGTCGCCGAGCATGAGGCAGTAGGCACCCAGGTCGGCGGGGTCCACGCCGTCCGGAACGGTGGTGTCGACGCCGGCCAGCGGCTCGTCGAAGCCGGTGCCGAACGCCCACTGCCCCTCGCCGCCGTGGGCGTGGTCCAGGGCGTCGTACACGGTCTCCTCGTGTCCCATCCCAACGGTCCTCTCCTCGGTGGGCAACCAGCCATCGGTCCTTCACATGTGGGGGACGTTCTCGGGGATCTCGTAGAACGTGGGATGGCGGTAGACCTTGTCGCCGCTCGGGGCGAACATCGGGTCCTTCTCGTCCGGGCTGGACGCGGTGATGTCGGCCGCGCGCACCACCCAGATGCTCACGCCCTCGTTGCGCCGGGTGTACAGGTCGCGCGCGGCGTGCACCGCCATCTCGTCGTCCGGTGCGTGCAGCGACCCGACGTGCACATGGTTGAGCCCCCGCTTGCCGCGCACGAACACCTCGTACAGCGGCCAGTCGCGCCGGGCCGTCGCCGCCTTCGGTGCGACGGGCACCTCCGACCCGGTCGGGACGGCGCCGTGCCCGCCCTCCGCCGTCACGTCGCTCACGCCGAGACCGCCGCGTGCTTGTGGGCGTACACCGTGGCCGCCTCGGTCACCCACGCGTTGTCGTCCCGGGCGGCCCGCCGACGGCGGATGCGCTCGGCGTTGGCCGGGCCGTTGCCGCTGATGACCTGCTTGAACTCGTCCCAGTCGATGGCGCCGAACCGGTAGCGGCCGGTCTGCGGATCCGGGGCGAGCTCCGGGTCGGGCAGGGTCACCCCGAGCGCCTCGGCCTGCGGCACGCTCATGTCGACGTACCGCTGCCGCAGCTCGTCGTTGGTGTGCCGTTTGATCCCCCACGCCATCGACTGCGCCGAGTTGGGGCTGTCGTCGTCGGGCGGCCCGAACATCATCAGCGAGGGCCACCACCACCGGTCGACGGCGTCCTGCACCATGGCCCGCTGCTCCGGCGTGCCGCGCATCATCGTCATCAGCAGCTCGTAGCCCTGCCGCTGGTGGAAGGACTCCTCCTTGCAGACCCGGATCATCGCCCGGGCGTAGGGCCCGTACGAGCTGCGGCACAGCGGCACCTGGTTGCAGATCGCCGCGCCGTCGACCAGCCAGCCGATCACCCCGACATCGGCGTAGGTCGGCGTCGGGTAGTTGAAGATTGAGCTGTACTTCTGCCTGGACTCGATGAGCTTGTCGGTGAGGTCGGCCCGGTCGGCGCCGAGGGTCTCGGCGGCCGAGTACAGGTACATCCCGTGCCCGGCCTCGTCCTGCACCTTCGCCAGCAGGATCGCCTTGCGTCGCAGGCTGGGGGCGGCCAGCAGCCAGTCACCCTCGGGCTGCATCCCGATGATCTCCGAGTGCGCGTGCTGGGCGATCTGCCGGATCAGCGTCTTCCGGTAGCCCTCCGGCATCCAGTCGCGCGGCTCGATCCGGTGGCCGGCAGCGATGACGCCGTCGAAGTGCGCCTGAAGGGAAGCCTCGTCGAGCGTGCGGTCGAGTGCGGGTGCGGACATCGCAGCTCCTCTGGTGGATCAAGCGGCGGGGCCATTTACCGACCGCCCGGTCAGGAATAGTGTGACCCGGAACGCCGCTCGTCCACAAGCCTTGGGGCGGGCGCAGCTGACCGAGGGGACGGCCCGGCGATGACGACGATCGATGGAGCACGGCGACTGGGGAGCCCGGCCGACCCCGCGACCCTCGATCCGGCCGAACGGGCAGGAACCGACGAGCTCCGCGCCCTCCAGCTCGGCCGGCTGCGGTGGACCCTGCGGCACGCCTACGACAACGTGCCGCACTACCGGCAGGCGTTCGACGCGGCCGGCGTGCACCCCGAGGACTGCACGGAGCTCGCCGACCTGGCGCGGTTCCCGACCACGGGCAAGGCCGACCTGCGCGACAACTACCCGTTCGGGATGTTCGCCGTCCCGCAGGCCGAGGTGCGCCGGGTGCACGCCTCCTCCGGCACCACCGGCCGGCCCACCGTCGTCGGCTACACCGAGCGGGACATCGACACGTGGGCCACCGTGATGGCCCGGTCGATCCGCGCGGCGGGTGGGCGCGCCGGCGACACGGTGCACAACGCCTACGGCTACGGGCTGTTCACCGGGGGGCTCGGTGCCCACTACGGCGCGGAGAAGCTCGGCTGCACCGTCATCCCGGTGTCGGGCGGGATGACCCCGCGGCAGGTGCAGCTCATCCAGGACTTCCGACCGCGGGTGATCATGGTGACGCCCTCCTACATGCTCACCGTCATCGACGAGTTCGACAAGCAGGGCATCGACCCGCGCTCGTCCTCCCTGGAGATCGGCATCTTCGGCGCCGAGCCGTGGACCGAGGAGATGCGCCGGGAGATGGAGCAGCGCCTGGACATCCAGGCGGTCGACATCTACGGCTTGTCCGAGGTGCTGGGCCCGGGGGTCGCCCAGGAGTGCGTGGAGACCAAGGACGGCCTGCACGTCTGGGAGGACCACTTCTACCCGGAGGTCATCGACCCGGACACCGGCGACGTCCTGCCCGAGGGCGAGCAGGGGGAGCTGGTGCTCACCTCGCTCACGAAGGAGGCCATGCCGGTCATCCGCTACCGCACCCGCGACCTCACCCGCCTGCTGCCGGGCACCGCCCGCCCGGGGATGCGCCGGATGGAGAAGATCACCGGTCGCACCGATGACATGATCATCCTGCGCGGGGTGAACCTCTTCCCGACCCAGATCGAGGAGATCGTGCTCCGCACCCCGGGGCTCTCCCCGCACTTCGCGCTGGAGCTGACCACGCGCGGGCGGCTGGACCACCTCACCGTGCGGATCGAGGCCCGCCCCGACTGCCCGGCCGAGCGCCGCGACCCGGCCGGTCAGGAGGTCCGGCAGGCGGTGCGGGACACGGTCGGGATCAGCGTGGACGTCCTGGTGGTCGACCCGGAGACGCTCGCCCGGTCGATGGGCAAGCTGCAGCGGCTGGCCGACCTCCGGAATCGCGCGTGAACCCCTCGAGGGCCAAAGTCGCGATTTTGGCCCCTGGGGGCGGGGCGTGACGACGACGGCCGGGCGGCGGGGCCGGCCGGGCCACTCGCTGGACTCGCTGCTGGGCGTCGCCGTCGCCGCCTTCAACGAGCGGGGGTACGAGGCCACCAGCATGGAGGAGCTGGCGACGCGCCTCGGCATCACCAAGTCGGCGATCTACCACCACGTGCCGAGCAAGGTGGAGCTGCTGCGTCTCGCGCTGGACCGGGCGCTCGACGGGCTGTTCGCCGTCACCGGCGAGCCGGGGGCGACCACCGGCCGGGCGATCGACCGGCTGGAGCACGTCGTCCGGGGCTCGGTCCGGGTGCTCACCGCAGAGCTGCCCTTCGTGACGCTGCTGCTGCGGGTCCGGGGCAACTCCCCGGTCGAGCAGGACGCCCTGCGCCGGCGGCGGGAGTTCGACCGGATCGTCACCGACCTGGTGCGCGCCGCCGAGGACGACGGCGACGTCCGGCCCGACGTCGACCCCGCCGTCACCAGCCGGCTGCTGTTCGGCACGGTCAACTCGCTGACCGAGTGGTACCGGCCCGGCGGCGGCCTCTCGGCGGACGACCTCGCCGACGCACTGGTCACCACGACGTTCCAGGGGCTGCGCGCCAGGTCGTGACCCGCCATCCGGCTCAGGCGGCGGTCCAGCGGATCGGGAGCCGCTTGACGCCGCGCTGGAAGTTCGAACGCAGCAGCGCCGGTGGGCCGTCGAGCTCGACCGTGCCGGTGCGGCGCAGCAGTTCGGCGAACAGGGCGCGCATCTGCACTCGGGCCAGCTGGGCGCCGAGGCAGAAGTGCGGGCCGTGCCCGAAGGACAGCTGCGGGTTCGGGGAGCGGGCGACGTCGAACCGGTCGGGGTCGGCGAACACCGACTCGTCGCGGTTGGCCGACGTGAAGGAGACGACCACCTTGTCCCCGGCCCGGACCCGGACACCGGCGAGGTCGACATCGGCTGTGGCGGTGCGGCGGAAGACCATCACCGGGGTCCACCAGCGCAGCATCTCCTCGACCGCCCCGGGCAGCAGAGCGGGATCAGCGCGCACGGCGGCCAGCTGATTCGGGTGCTGCAGCAGGGCGATGAGTCCACCGGGCAGCCCGTTGCGCAGCGTCTCGTTCCCGGCGACGGCGAACAACCAGAACATGTTCTCGAACTCCGCGTCGGTGACCCGGCCGCCGCCCTCGTCGACCTGCGCGAGCAGCACCGACATGACGTCGGTGCCGGGGGAGCGGCGCTTCTCCTCGGCCAGCAGGCGGGCGTAGGCGTAGAGGTCGGGCATGCCGGCGCGGGTCCGCGGGTCCGGCATCCGCCCGTCCGGGCCGGGCGCCGGCCGCAGGGCCAGCGCCGCCCGGGCCATCGACGTCCCGGTGCTGCCGTCGAAGGCCGCCGACGAGGCGTAGTCCGGATCCTGCCAGCCGATCACCCGGTTCGACCAGTCGAACATCAGCCAGCGGTCCTCGGCCGGCACGCCGAGGACGTCGGCGAGGGTGTGCAGCGGCAGGTCGGCGGCGACGTCCTTGGCGAAGTCGCCGCGTCCGCCGGCAGCTCCGCCGATCATCCGGTCGACCAGGCCGGCCGCCGTCGCCTCGATCGAGGCGGTCAGCGCGGCCACCGCCCGCGGGGTGAACGACCGGGTGAGCAGCCGCCGCAGCCGGGAATGGTCCGGCGGATCCATGTTGAGCATCATCCGGCGCACCCACGGCAGGTCCGCGGCGTCGCGGACCTGGGTGGCGCCCAACCAGGAGGAAAAGGTCGCCGGGTCGCGCAGCACCCGCTCCACCTCGCCGTGCCGGAGGACCAGCCAGAACCCCGGCCCCGCGGGCTGGCCGTGCAGCGCCGGCTCCGCCACCCACGTCACCGCCGCCTCGGCCCGCAGCTGGCGCAGCAGCGCGAACGGCGGCCCCTGCTCGTAGGTGGCCGGGTCGACCAGGATGGGTGCGGCCACGGGGCTCCTCCGGGATCAGGCGGGCGGGTAGCCGGAGGACGTGAGCAGCCGGGCCAGGTGTGCGGCGTTCGCGGCGACGGTGGCCATCGTCGCGGCGACGCCGTCGGGCTGCTCGGGGAGATCCTTGTAGTCGCGGGCCGAACTCTGCGCCTCGTCGTTCCAGTACGTGACCGCGTTCGCCGCGAGGGTGAAGCCGACGTCGTTGAGCCCCTGGAAGAGGATCCCGCTGATGTGGTGGGCGCCGTCCTCGTTGCCGACGACCGCGGCGACGGCGACCTTGCCGAAGGTCTGCAGCCGGCCCTCGTCGTCGGTCTCGGCGAGCTCGGCGTCGAGCCGTTCGAGAACGCGCTGGGCCACGCTGGAGTGCTGGCCCATCCAGGTCGGCGTGGCGAACACCAGGATGTCGGCGTCCATGAGCTTGGCGCGGATCGTGGGCCAGGCGTCGCCCGCGCCCATGTCGAGCTGGACGCCGGGCCGCACGTCGTGATCGACCACCCGGACGAGCTCGCCGGTGACCCCGTGCGGGGCCAGGGCGCCGAGCACCTGCTCGGCCATCAGGGCGCTGCTCGACTCCGCCGGCGACGGGGTCAGCGTGCAGACCAGGGCGAGGGCGCGCAGGGGTGGAGGCGGGTCGGTGGGAGCGGTCATCCGGAGACCCTGCCCACGGCGGAGTGCGATGACACCCGAACCGGAATGATTGACGGCTCAAGTACCTTGTTCTCAGCAGGAACGTGAAACTTCATGCAGGGAGCCAGCCATGACCCCGTCCATCCCGCTCAGCAGCACCGCCGCGGCCGACGCCCGCATCCCCGCCGCGCACCCGTTCGCCGCCCACCTGCGCCGGGTGGCCGCCGCGGGCACGGTGGCCCGGCCGCGGTGGACGCCGGCGGACGGCGCGCTGCCCAGCCTCTTCCTCAGCCACGGCGCGCCGATGCTGTTCGAGATGGCCGACTGGATGACCGAGCTGCACGACTGGGCCCGGGCGCTGCCGACGCCGAAGGCGATCCTGATCGTCAGCGCGCACTGGGAGTCCGCGCCGCTGAGCATCAGCAGCACCCGGCCGGCCGAGCTGGTCTACGACTTCGGCGGGTTCGACCCGATGTACAGCGCGATGCGCTACGACACCCCGGACGCCGCCGACCTGGCGCGGCAGGTCGCTGCGCTGATGCCCGACAGCGAGCCGGTGCACGAGCACCGCAGCCGCGGTCTCGACCACGGTGCCTGGGTGCCGCTGAAGATCATGTACCCGGAGGCCGACGTCCCGGTGCTCCAGCTGAGCATGCCCACCCACGACAGCACCCGGCTGCTGGCCCTCGGCGAGCGGCTCCGGGCTCTCCGTGAGCAGGGCGTGCTGGTGATCGGCTCGGGCTACATGACCCACGGCCTGCCGTTCCTCACCCGCTCGGACTGGACCGGCGCGACCACGCCCGGCTGGTCCGCGGACTTCGACGCCTGGGCCGCCGACGCGCTGGCCCGCGGCGACGTCGACGAGCTCGCCCGGTTCCGCAGCGCCGCGCCCGGCATGCCCTACGCGCACCCGACGGTGGAGCACTACACGCCGCTGTTCGTCACGCTCGGTGCCGCGGCCGATCCCACCGCGCCGGTGACCACCACGATCGACGGCTACGCCCTCGGCCTGTCCAAACGCTCCTTCCAGGCTGCCTGAGGCCGGGCCTGCGGCGCACCGGGCACCGGCCCGGCGGCCGGTTCCTGCCCCGCGCCGCGCTGCCACAGCACCAGTGCCGCCAGCCCCAGCGGGATCGGCAGCAACCAGGTCAGGGCCCGGAACAGCAGGACGGCTCCGGACGCCGTGACCGCGCCGACGCCCACGGCGGTCAGCCCGGCGACGTAGCTGAGCTCGGCCACGCCCACCGCGCCCGGGGTGATCGGCACCAGGGTCACCAGCCGGGTCAGCGCGAACACGGCCAGCACCCACGGCCAGCCGACGTCGGCCCCCTGCCCGCCGATGCTGCGCAGCGTGGCGATCAGCAGGATGAAGAGGAGGGTGTGGTTGACCACCGCAGCGACGGTCAGCGCCGGCCAGCGCCGGCGCAGCAGTGCCAGCGAGTCGGCCCGGAAGCGGTCGACCCGGGCCTCCCAGCCGCTCGGCTGCCGGCGGCGCAGCCGCCGGGCGAGCCGGCCGACCAGTCGTTCGGCCGCCCGGGCCAGCGTGATCGCCGCGCCCCGGTGGACCAGCACCGCCACCAGCGCGCCGAGCGCGAGCACGAGCACGACGGTGCCCGAGACGGCGGCGACGGCGAGCGCACGGTCGGCGTCGCCGGTGAGCGCCAGGCTGAGCAGGGCCACGACGGGCATCCCCAGCTTGACGAAGTTGTTCCAGACGCCGGTGAGCACCACGGCCCGGGTGATGGGGGCCGGGGCGAAGCCGAAGGAGCGGTGCATGGCCGCCGTCGTCCCGACGCCGAAGGCGAAGCCGACCGGGACCGCGTTCGACACGGCGGTGGACGCGAGGTCGGTGAGCACCGCCCGCCGCCAGCCGAGGCCGGGCAGGGCGACGGCCCAGACCGGCGCGTAGGAGACGACGTGCACCGCCGCCAGGCCGGCCAGCAGGGCCGTCTCCAGCCAGGTCATGGCCGTGACCAGCTCCCAGACCTGGGCGTAGTCGGCGATCCGCGGCAGCACGAAGGCGAAGACCGCCACCACCACGAGGACCGTCAGCACGGCCCGGGCCGCCGGGCCGGTGAGGGCCCGGCGCAGGGGCTGCTGTGCGGTCTCCACGGTCACATGGTGTCCGATGGCCGGCCATGGCGTCCGATGGCCGGTGGCGGGCGGCCGTCCACCGGCCAGGTGCCCGCCGGTCAGCTCTCCACGAGCCAGACCGCGCTGTCCGCCGGCAGGGCGACGCTGCCGGCCGACTGGCGCACGCGCGTGGTGGAAGCCAGGAGCACCGACCCCGGCGAGCCGACCAGCACGGTCCCGGAGCCCATGTTCAGCACGCACCGCACGGTCTCGGCACCGCTGACGCAGGTCACGGTCAGGACGTCGTCCTGCGTGCAGACGGTCGCCTGGCCGGACCCGAGCGCCGGGTGCGCCGCACGCAGGGCGAGCGCCCGCCGGTAGAGGGTCAGCACCGATCCGCCGTCCCGGGCCTGCCGGGAGACCGCGTACCGGTCCCATCCGGACGGGACCGGCAGCCACGGGTCGGCGGACTCCTCCGGGGAGAAGCCGACCCCGGGGGTGTCGTTCCACGGCATCGGGACGCGGCAGCCGTCCCGGCCGGCTCGGGCGCCGCCGCTGCGGAAGAAGATCGGGTCGCGCTTGACCTCGTCGGGCACCGTGGCCTGCGGCAGGCCGAGCTCGTCGCCGGCGTAGACGTAGGGCGAGCCGGGCAGCGCGAGCATCAGCAGCGCCGCGGCACGGGCGCGGGCGGTGCCCAGGGCCCCGCCGCCGAACCGGGTGACCTGACGGTCCTTGTCGTGGTTGCCCAGCACCCAGGACACCGGTGCACCGACCCGGCCGAAGGCGTCGAGCGCGCTCTGCACGCCGTCGGCGAAGGCCGCGGTGTCCCACGGCGACTTCAGCAGCCGGAAGGAGAACGACTGGTGCATCTCGTCGGGCCGTGAGTACAACGCCACCTGCTCCAGGTCGGCCAGGCAGACCTCGCCGACCAGCATGGTGTCCGGGTACTCGTCGCAGATCGCCCGCCACTGGCGCCAGACGTCGTGCACCTCGGGCTGGTTCCAGGTCATCGCCTGCTCCGGGCCGTGGCCGAACAGGGTGGGGGAGTAGGAGCCGGGGTTGTCGCGGAGCCCGGCGTCCTTGAACAAGCCGTAGGCGACGTCCACCCGGAAGCCGCTGACGCCGCGGTCCAGCCAGAACCGCAGGGTCTGCTCGAAGTCGGCTGCGACCGCGGGATCCCGCCAGTTCAGGTCGGGCTGCTCCGGGGCGAACAGGTGCAGGTACCAGCGGCCGTCCGGGGTGCGCGACCACGCCGGGCCGCCGAACAGCGACTGCCAGTTGTTCGGCGGCTCGTCGGACGGCGGGGCGAAGTGGTAGCGGGCGGCCTCCGGGGAATCGGCGTCGGCGAGCGCCGCCTGGAACCACCGGTGGCGGTCGGAGGTGTGGTTGGGCACGACGTCCAGGACGACGCGCAGCCCGAGCCGGCGGGCGTCGGCCACCAGGTCCTCGAGGTCTCCGACGTCGCCGTACTCGGGGTCGACCGCGCGGTAGTCGACGATGTCGTAGCCGCCGTCCGCGCCGCCGGAGGGGTAGTGCGGATTGATCCACAGCGCGTCGACGCCGAGCCAGGCGAGGTAGGGCAGCCGGGAGCGCAGCCCGGCCAGGTCGCCGACGCCGTCGCCGTTGCCGTCGGCGAACGAGCGCAGGTAGACCTGGTAGACGACGGCGGTCTGCCACCAGGGCGACGGTGATCGCTCGATCGCGACCGAACGATCGGTCGGGGACCCTGCAGCGGCGAGGCGGCGTGCCATGGTGGATTCATCGGCAGCCGACGTCCGCTGCGGGTGTGTTCCAGATCACCAATCGTCCCGGGATGTCTGGCGATTTCCGACAGGACCGGAGCGCCGTCAGCGGCGGCCGGACGGCGGCGGCAGGGTGTGCCGGCCGCTCACCGGGTGGCCTGCCGGGCCGAGCAGTGCCGCGCGCTCGCGGCGAACCGTGCGGTAGCGGTCGTGGAAGGTCACGAGCAGGGTCAGCAGCAGCAGGAAGAAGAGGCTGCTGGCGACGTCGAACGACGCTCCGCGCTCACCCGGCAGCAGCCGGAGGGTGACGGTGATGCCGGCGTTCACCGCGGCCATCGCCAGGAACTGGGACAGGGTGCTCGTCCAGCTGGTGCCATGGCGGGCCAGGAGCTGGCTCACCACCGCGTTGGCGGTGATGAAGGTGCTGGTGGACAGCACGATCTGGGTGGCCGTGGCCTCCATGGTCGGCAGCACCTGGGCGAAGATCACCACCACGAGCGAGACGAGCAGGGCCTTCTCGCCGACCATGCCCAGGAAGATCCGGCTGCGCAGCGGCACCGCCCGTGCCGGGCCCACCGCCACCGAGGGCAGGTGCGCATCCACCCGGGTGGTCGACGGCCAGTCGCGCGGCCGCCCGCGATGGAGCCACCAGGTGCAGCCCGCGAGGGTCGCCGCCGCGGCGGCGGCGAGCCAGGACGCCAGCTGCGGGTGGTCCGCCAGCTGCTCGGTGACGTCCAGCCGGGCGATGTGGATCCACCACTCCTGCGGCAGCTTCACGAACACCCAGATGCCACCGGCCAGGGCGAGGATGCACCGGCGCGACAGTCGCCGCGGGTCCCGACCGGTGCGGATCACCTCGTAGGCGAGGAAGTAGTACTCGAAGGTGTTGGGGAACACCAGCAGCAGCGGGCGGGCGCCGGTCAGCTCGAACGCGGCCACCCCGACGAGCCGGTAGTACCAGAGGAACCGCGCGGTCGTGAAGGCCAGCCCGGGGGGCCAGTTGCGCAGCGTCGACGCGTACGCGATGGCCAGGTAGTAGACGTCGAGGGCCTTGTCGTAGCTCTGGTAGCCGTCGAAGTCCGCGCCCACCGACTGGAAGACCGTCTGGTCGACGGCGTCGAGCACCAGCGCCGCGAGCAGAGCGGGCACCGGCCGCCGCGGGATGCCCAGCGGAACGATGAAGCGGGCGGCGATGACCACCACCACCACGGCGAGCCCCACTACCCACCCAGCGACAGGGTGACGCGCAGGCCGCCGTCGGCGAGGTTGGCCGCGGTGACCCTGCCGGAGTGCGCGGTCGCGACGGCGGAGACGATCGCCAGTCCGAGCCCCGCTCCGCCGGGTTCGTGTCGCGCGTCGTCGACCCGGCTGAAGCGGTCGAAGAGACTGCCCAGCTGTTCGGGCGGCACCCCGGGACCGGTATCGCTCACGGCGATGGTCACTCCCGCCGGGCCGGTCGCGCGGACCTCGACCGTGACGAGGCCGCCGTCGGGTGCGTGCCGGAGCGCGTTGTCGACGAGGTTCGCCACGGCTCGTTCCAGGCCGGCGGAGTCGCCTCGGACGACAGCCGCTCCGGCGGACTCCAGCCGCACGCCACGCCGGCCGGCGAGGGTGGCGAACCGGGTGATCACCACGTCGACGAGCTCGCCGACGTCGAGCGGGCGGTGGGTCCCGAGATCACCGGAGTCGGCCCGGGCGAGCACGAGCAGGTCGTCGACCAGCCCGGACAGCCGGGCGGCTTCCTGCAGGGCGGTGTCGAGCGCCGATCGAACGGCGGGGTCGTCGGCCCGGTCGAGGGCCAGCTCGATCTCGGCCCGGAGGATGGCCAGGGGGGTGCGCAGCTCATGGCTGGCGTCGGCGGTGAACGCGCGTTCCCGGCCGATCGCCGCGTCCAGGCGGGCCAGCATCCCGTTCAGCGTGCGCGCGAGGCGGCCGACCTCGTCGAGGCGGGCAGGAGCGGACAGCCGGCGGGACAGGTCCGACCCGCCGATCACCTCCGCCTCGTCGGTCATCCGGCGGACCGGCGCCAGGCCCCGCCGGGCGATGCCGAAGCCGAGCAGGCCGGCCACGGCGACGCCGAGCAGCGCCACCGGGCCGTAGACGGCGACCAGCGCCTGCTGCGCGTCCCGCACGTCGTCGAGCTCCGCGGCGAGGACCGCGACCAGTTCCCCGTCGCCGTACGGGACGGCCAGCACGCGCAGCGGGTCGTCGTCAGCCGGGCTCTCGGGGAGGGTCCGCAGCACGGCAGCGCCGTCGCGGGCTCTCTCCAGGTCGGCCCGACCGAGGAGCGGGCGAGCGGCATCGACGTCGTCGCTGGTCACCACCAGCTCGCCTCGCCCGTCCACGAGCTGGACCAGGCGGTCACCGAGCTCCAGCTGGTCGAACTCGTCCGCCGCCTCGGCGAATCCCTCCTCCGGCAGGCGCGGCGGCAGCGCCGCGGCGAGGGCGGCGAGCTGCTGGTCGATGCCCGCGCGCAGCCCGGCACCGAGCTGGTGGTGGACCACGATGCCCACCAGGGCGAGCAGCGCGCTCAGCGATGCGGCCGTCAGGAAGGCGAGCCGCACGCTGATCGGCAACCGGCGCATCGCGAATCACCGGGCCTGATGCGGACAGGCGAGCCGGTAGCCGGCCCCGCGGACCGTCTGCAGCAGGTCGACGTCGAACCGCCGGTCGATCTTGTCGCGCAGGTACTTCACGTAGACGTCGACGACGTTGGAGAAGCCGTCGTAGTCGTGGCCCCACACGTGCTCCACGAGCTCGGTCCGGGACAGCACCCGATCCGGGTTGCGGAGCAGGAACTCCAGCAGCGCGAGCTCGCGTGCGGACAGCTCGACGAGCTCCCCGCGGCACAGGACCACGCGGGTCGCCGGATCCAACGACAGCGGCCCGCACTGCAGCACGGCGGGCCGCGGCGGGCGGCCGCGCCGCAGCAGCGCGCGGAGCCGCCCGAGGAGCTCGGTGAAGGCGAAGGGCTTGACCAGGTAGTCGTCCGCGCCGTGGTCGAGCCCACGGACCCGGTCGGCGACCGCGTCCCGGGCGGTGAGCATGATCACCGGCGTCCAGACCGCCCGGTTCCGCAGCGTGCGGCACACCTCGAACCCGTCCAGGCCCGGCAGCATGACGTCGAGCACGATCGCGTCGTACGTCGTCGACGTGGCACGGGCCAGGCCGGCCGGGCCGTCGGCGACGGCATCGACGGCGTATCCGGCCTCGGTCAGCCCCCGCCGCAGGACGTCGCGCATCTTGTCGTGGTCCTCGACGACCAGCACGCGCATCCGGTGAGCCTCGCACGCCCCGATGAGGGGGCGATGCGGCGCTCGACCGCACGGCGTGGTCGCGCCGCTGCTGCGCGGCGGCGGGTCGATGAGACGAACTCCCAATCCCAGCTCATCGATCTCTCATCGACGGTCGGGATCGTGGAGGAAGAGGAACCGGCACCCGGCCGGGCCCTGTGGAGAGGAACGTCTGATGGGCCTTCGCAAGCGAGTTGTCGTCGTCACCGCCGCCACCGCCGTCGGACTCGCGGCCGCCGGCGGTATCGCCGTCGCAGCCGACGGCAATGGCGGCGACGAGCTGGGCCGGCCGGGCACGGTTCCCGTGGACGAGTCGACCCTGCCCGAGGACGACGCGGCCGAGCAGACGGCGTTGGCCGACCTGGCGGCCGTCGACGAGGCCGCCGCCGGAACCGCGGCGGTCGAGTCGGTCGGCGGCGGGGACGTGGCCGGGAGCGAGTTGGAGGAGGAGGACGGGTTCGTCGTCTGGGAGGTCACCGTCCGGGCGACCGACGGCTCGGTCCACGAGGTCACGGTGGATGCCGGCGATGCCGGCGTGCTGAGCACCGAGCGCGAGGACGACGACAGCCAGGACGACGACAGCGAGGACGACGACGGTGCGGACGACGACAGCCAGGACGACGACGGTGCGGAGGACGACGACTGAGCTCGGGCGCCGTCATGGTGACGGCGAGGTCCGCCTCGTCGTCGGTGCCGGCCAGCAGACCCGCAGCCCGGCCGGCCGAACCCGGCCATCGGATCGCTCGCCGGCCGACGGATGGTGGGTCATGCTGCACGCCCCGCGCGGGCGGCGATCACGGCGAGGCGGGTGTCCTCGGCGGTGAGGTCGGCATTGATCGCCGCGCCGGCACCCAGCCCGGCCGCGGCCGCACTGATCACCTGGGCCTGCAGCGTGGTCACGTTCCCGGCCACCCACACGCCGGGAACGGCGGTCGCCCCGGTCGGGTCGGCGGGCACGGCGCTGCCGATGACGGCACCGTGCATCTCCTGCGGCACCGCCTGAAGCCCGAGGGAGACGAGCACGTCGGACCGGGCGGTGAACCGGGGGGCGACCACCAGGGCCGAGCGCCGGACCACCTCGCCGTCGGCCAGCCGGACGCCGGACAGCCGACCGCCGGTGGTCTCCAGCCCGGCGACGGGCCCCGGAACGACGACGATGCCCCGGGCGGCCAGCTGCTCGAACTCGTCGCCCGACGGGGCGGGGGAGGTGTGCTGGAAGAGGACGACATCCGCGCTCCACTGCCGCCAGAGCAGCGACTGGAAGACGGCGAACGGGCCGGTGCCCAGCACGCCGAGCGGCTGGTCGCGCACCTCCCAGCCGTGGCAGTACGGGCAGTGCAGGACGTCGGAGCCCCACAGCGCGGCCAGGCCGGGCAGGTCGGGCAGCTCGTCGACCAGCCCGGTCGTCACCAGCAGCCGCCGGGCCCGCACGGCCGGGCCGTCGGCGAGCTCCACCCGGAAGCCAGCGTCGTCCACCCGGCGGGCGGCGACCACGGTGCCCGCACGCACCGCGCCGCCGTAGCCGGTGACCTCGGCCTGCCCGGCCGCCAGCAGCTCGGCCGGCGGGGTGCCCTCGCGGGTCAGGTAGTTGTGCACGTGCCCGGCCGGTGCGTTGCGCGGTGCGCCGGCGTCGACCACCAGGACCGACCGGCGCGCCCGCGACAGGGCGAGGGCGCCGCTCAGGCCGGCGGCCCCGCCGCCGATGACCACCACGTCGTACTGCTCGTCCATCGGAGTCTCCCGTCCGGGCCACCGGGGAGTGGTGCCTCGGGAAGACCCTGGACCCGGGCCGGAGGTGTTGACAACATCCGTTGCCGGAATGGCAAGCTGACCGTCGTGGACGACGAGGGCGGCGACCTGGACGGCGTGCTGGACGCAGTGGGACCGCGGCTGCGTGGCCTGCGCCAGCAGCGCGGCGCGACGCTGGCGCAGCTTTCGGCGCGCACCGGCATCTCGGTGAGCACCCTCTCCCGGCTGGAGTCCGGGCAGCGCCGGCCCACCCTGGAGCTGCTCCTGCCGCTGGCCCGGGCGCACCAGGTGCCGCTCGACGAGCTCGTCGACGCCCCGCCCACCGGCGACCCCCGGGTCCACGCGCGCGCGTTCCAGCGGCACGGCATCACCTTCGTGCCGCTGACCCGCCGCCCCGGCGGGCTGCGCGCCTACAAGCAGGTGTTCCCGCCCGGTCCGCCCGGAGGCGAGCCGGAGCTCGCGGTGCACGAGGGCTACGAGTGGCTGTACGTGCTGTCCGGCCGGCTGCGCCTGCGGCTCGGGGAGCACGACGTGGTGCTGGTCCCCGGTGAGGTCGCCGAGTTCGACACGCACGTGCCGCACTGGATGGGCAATCCCGGGCCGGAGCCGGCCGAGGTCCTCTGCCTGTTCGGCCCGCAGGGCGAGAGGATGCACGTGCGCGCCCGCCCCTCGGCCGGCTGAGCCCCGCCCCTCGGCCGGCTGAGCCCCGGGGCGGCACCGGTTAGCCGCGGGCGGCCTCGAATTCGGCCCGCGTCGGGGGGTTGGCCCCGGCCCGGGTGCAGGCCAGCGCGGCGACCAGGGCAGCGTCGTCCAGCAGGGCGGCCAGGTCGTCGTCGGTCAGGTCGAGCAGCGCCGCGCGGCTGAGCGTGCCGGTGCGGACCAGCCCGGAGAACAACCCGGCCGCCAGGCTGTCACCCGCGCCGACCGTGTCGACCACCGTCACCCGCGGCGGTTGCCGGCGCAGCAGGGTGCCGTCGGGGCGGGCCGCGCGCAGCGGCTCGCCGCCGTCGGTCAGCACCACCAGGGCCGGACCCTCCGCGGCCCAGCGGGCGGCCGCCTCGTCCAGGTCGGCACCCGGCTCCAGCCACTCCAGGTCCTCCGAGCTGACCTTGACGACGTCGGCCGTGCGCCGCAGGTCGTCCACCTGCGCCCGGACGGCATCGGGGTCCTCGACCAGGCCGGCCCGGACGTTGGGGTCGAAGCTGACCAGGGCGCTGCCGTCGGCGCGCACCCGGCGCACGAGGTCGGCGATGTGCCGGGACCCCGGCGGCGTCCAGCTGGAGATCGAGCCCACGTGCACGATCCGGGTGCCGGCCGGCCACGCCTGCTCGAGCTCGGCGGGGGTCCACTGCCAGTCCGCCGCGCCCCGGGTGTGGAAGGAGTAGCTCGCCGATCCGTCCGTGGCGAGCTCGACGACGGCCAGGCTCACCGGCTCCGGTGCGGCCAGCATCGCGTCGGTCGCGACCCCCGCCCGGGCGGCGTGGTCGCGGAGCAGGACGCCGAAGGGCCCCGGCCCGACCCGCGACATCAGGTGCACCACGTTGCCCAGCCGCGCGGCGGCGACGGCCACGTTCAGCGCGTTGCCGCCCGGGAACGCGGCGTACGTCGGCGGCCCGGGAGCGTCGTCGACCGGAGTGTCCCCGGAGGGGACGGGGATCAGGTCGATCACGAGCTCGCCGCAGACGGTGATCACGGGGCGACGGTAGCCAGCGGCGGGCAGGACGGCGCGTCGACCACTGCGCGGCCGCTGCCCGTCAGTCCGGCGGCGCCAGCAGTCGCGGCGCGAAGACCTCGTCGATCGGCCGGGGCCCGACGTACTGCCGGCAGCGGCAGTCCACCCAGGTCTGCCCGGCCCGGTGACCGGCCCAGTTGAAGGCGTCCCGCGGCACCTCCGCGTGGCAGGTGTGGTCCTTCGGGTCGTGCTGGCTGAGCGAGTGCCCGCAACCGCACGTGGCGACGGGCAGCTGCGGCGCCCGGGTGCGGGAGGCGCGGCGGGCGCCGAGCCGGCCACCCAGGTAACCGGCGGCGAGCAGCACGCCACCCACCACCAGGCTCAGGGGATCCACCGGCGCCTCCTCCGCGTCACGTCCGACGGTAGCGCGGCGGGCGGGGGCCGTGGGGTCGCCCCGCGCCGACGGATCGTTGCCGCTTCCGGTGGTCGCGGGATGTGTTCCGGGGCACAATGGAGTCGTGGGCAATTACGTCGTCGGGTTCGCCCGACCAGACCGTCGGTCCTGGGCTCAGCCCGTCGACCAGCCGGCCTCCTGGCACGCCGTCGAGGCGCACCGTCCGGCCGACGAGCTGGACGGGGAGGTGGAGCTCGCCGTCTGCGGCGCCATCGTCCAGGTGTGGGGATCGCTGCGCTGGAACCGGCTCGGCGCCGGTCGCACCGCCTGCGCCGACTGTCGCCGGGTCACCGCGGCGCAGCTCCAGCGCGCGGGCTGAACGCTCGGATCGACCCGCCGCTCAGAGCGACTGCGGCGGCTCCGGTGCCGGCTCCGCCGCCCGGACCTTCCGCCGGCCGGTGATCGCCGAGATCCCGGTGACCTCCCGGCCGACGATGAGCGACTGCACGTGGTCGGTGCCCTCGAAGGTGTAGATCGCCTCGATGTCGGCGTGATGCCGGGCGATGTGGTGCTCCAGCAGGATCCCGTCGCCGCCGAACAGATCGCGGGCGTCGGCCACGATCTGCCGGGCCTTCCGGCAGTTGTTCATCTTCGCCAACGACGCCATCGCCGCGGTCATCCGCCCCTGGTCGGCCAGCTTGGACAACCGCCAGCTCAGCAGCTGCATGCTGGTGATCTCGGCGAGCATCCGGGCGAGCTTGTCCTGCACGAGCTGGTAGCCGGCGATCGGCTGGCCGAACTGCTCGCGCTGCAGCGTGTGGGCCAGCGCGAGCTCGTAGGCGGCCTCCGCGACCCCCAGCGCCCGCCAGGCGACGGTGTACCGGGTGCGGTCCAGCACGAGGGAGACGTCGGTGAAGGAACGGCAGTGGGCGAGCTTGTTCTCCGCCGGCACCCGGACCCCGTCGAGGGTGATCTCGGCCTGCCACACCGCGCGCAGCGCGGTCTTGCCGGTCATCCGGGTCGCCGTCCAGCCGGCCGAGCCCCGCGGGACGACGTAGCCGCCGACGTTCCCGTCCTCGTCGCGCGCCCAGATGAGCACGAGGTCGGCGATCGTGCCGTTGCCGATCCACTTCTTGGCGCCGGTGAGCACCCACTCGTCGCCGTCCCGGCGGGCCCGGGTCTCCAGCGCGACGGCGTCCGACCCGTGCTGGGGCTCGGTCAGCCCGAAGGCGCCGATGGTCTCCATCCGGGCCATCGCCGGCAGCCAGCGCTCGCGCTGCTCCTCGCTGCCCAGCATGGCGATCGACTGCATCGCCAGGAAGCTGTGCACTCCGTAGAAGGTGCCCAGGCTGCCGTCGGCGCGCGCCCACTCCGCGGCCACCAGCCCGGCCGCGACCGCGCTCATGCCCGGTGAGCCGTACCCCTGCACCGTGCCACCGGCGATGCCCAGCCCGGCGATCCCCGGCAGCAGCGGGAACGGGAACTCGGCCCGCTCCCAGTAGCCGTTGATCACCGGGGTGACCTCGCGGGCGCAGAAGTCGCGCACCCGGTCCCGGACCTCGATCTCGGCCGGTTCCAGCAGGTCCTCGAGGGCGTAGAAGTCGACGGCCGGGGCGGTGGGATGGGTGCCAGCAGCGCTCACCCGGGCGACGTTACCTGCGGGTAGGCACCGGGGTCAGCGCTGTTCGAGCACCCCGCGCAGGAAGGCCGCCTGACCGGCGTGCTGCAGGTCATCGGTGACCACGCTGACCAGTCGGACGCCCAGGGTGACCGGCGGGTCCCAGCGGGTGTCGACGACGCGGTCGAGGTCGTCGGTGGTGACCGCGGCGAGGAACTCCGCCGTGCGCCGGTGCACGTCGGCGTGGTACTCGACGAGCAGCTGCGGATCGTCGACCCGGACGGCGGCGACGTCGGCGCTGCTGGCGCCGTAGCCGGTGGCGCCCGCGTCGAAGGGCAGCGCGAACCGCCCGGTCCAGCCGGCCGCCGTCCAGGCCTGCTCCTGCCCGGCGACCTCGGCGACGTGGTCGTCCTGCACCCGGGTCAGGTGCCAGACCAGCCAGGCGATCGTGTTGGCCTCCGGGGCCACCCGGGCGGTGAGCAGGTCGGTATCGATCCCCTCCACCGCGCCCCGGACGGCTTCCTCGACGTTGTCGAAGGCGTTCAGCAGCAGCTCGTGACTCTCCATGGGACGGCGCTACCCCGGGCCGGCCGGCAGCCAACCGCCGGGCGGCGGGCCGGCACCGACGGCGAACCCTGGATCTTCTGCGTGCGGGCGAGGACCCTGGAGTCAGCGGGGTACCGATCGAGGAGGTGGCGTCATGACCGACCAGACTCCGCTGGTCGAGGACGAGGACGAGGCCGAGGTCGAGCAGCTGCACGGCCCGCGCGTGGTCGTCGGTGTCGACGGCTCGGCGGGCGGCCGGACCGCACTGCTGTTCGCGCTGCACGATGCGGCGCGACGCGGGGTGCCGGTGGAGGCGGTGGGCGCCTACGCCGATCCCGACCGCTGGATGGACCTGTACGTGCTCGGCGACCACGCGGCGGACCAGGTCGGGGCCGCAGCGGTCGACCGCGTGCGCGGCTGCGTCGCCGACGTGCTGCCGGAGGGGCCGCAGCCGCCACCGCAGGTGCACCTGCGGGTGGAGCAGGGTTCCGCGGCGGACGCGCTCGTCCGGGCGTCGCACGATGCGGACCTGCTGGTGGTGGGCAGCCGGGGGCACGGCGGGTTCGCCAGCATGCTGCTGGGCTCGGTGAGCATGCAGTGCGTGCAGCACGCGACGTGTCCGGTCACCGTCGTGCACTCGCCGGAAGCCCATCACCATCGACTGCACCTGCGCCGTAGCCACCACGAGGAGGCTGGGCAGGCGGACCCGCCGGTCGGCTGAGCGTTCCTGCGGCCCGGAGACGGTAGGTTGCCCCGACCGTCGTCCCCGGCAGGAGGCCCGTGCTGTTCTTCCTCACCCGGCTGACCCGCCTGCTGGGCGGCCGGCTCATGGGCTGGCGGCTGCCGCTCGCCGTCATCGTGGGGGTGTTCCTCACCAGCTGGCTGGCCATGGCCCTGGTCGAGCCGGCCGACAGCGGGATCGCCGCGCCGGGCAACTACTGGTGGTACTTCGTCGTCACCGCCGCCACGGTCGGCTACGGCGACTTCTTCCCGGTGTCGACGGCCGGCCACGTGGTCGGCACCTACGTGATCGTCGGTGGCATCGTCACGCTGACGCTGCTGTTCACGCGGCTGGCCGACTACCTGCAGTCGGTCCGTGGCAAGCGCCTGAGGGGTGTGGTCGGACTGGACCTGGCAGATCACGTCGTCGTCCTGGGGTACACCCCCGGGCGCACCGAGCGGATGCTGGCCGAGCTCGCGGCCGAGGGCCGCGCCAGCATCGCGTTGTGCGCCTGGGACGGCGACGTCCCCCAGAACCCGGTGCCCGAGCAGCAGGCGGTCTCCTTCGTGCGCGGCGACCTCACCAACGTCGACGTCATGACCCGGGCGTCGGTCGCGCGCGCCCGGACGGTCATCGTCGACGGCCGGGACGACAACGAGACGCTCGCGATGGCCGTGGCGGTCGACCACGCCAACCCCGGCGTCCACATGGTCGCCGCGCTGCGGGACCTCGGCCGCCGGGAGAGCCTCCGCTACGTCAATCCGGGGATCGCCTGCGTGCAGTGGCACATGCCCAGCCTCATCACCGAGGAGGCGTGCGACCCGGGGCTGACCGAGGTCTACAGCGACCTGATGACCAGCGGCGGGCACGGCAACACCTACTCCCTGCGCCTGCCCGCCGGCCACCGCTTCGCCACGTTCGGCGCCTGCCAGGTGCACCTGGGGGAAACCTTCGGAGCCACCGTCCTGGCAGTGCGCGACGCCGACGGCCTGACCGTCAGCCCGCCGTGGGACCGCCCGATGCCGGTCGGGACGACGCTCTACTACGTCGCCGGCCGCCGGATCGAGGCCCGGGAGCTGGCCCCTGCCCGCTGACCGCCGTCACTCCCCGGGCTGGGCCGGGGTCGCCCGGAGCTGCGGCCCGACCAGCGCGATCAGCGTGCTGAGCATCCGCGCGGTCATCTCGACGACCGGCAGGTTGCGGGCCAGGCTGCGCGGTTGGGCCCGGGCGGAGACGCCGCACAACGTGCCGAAGACCGTTCCGTCCCGGTCCACCAGCGGCACGCCGACGTAGGCGGCGACCCGCTCGGCACGCGCGTTGAGCGGCTGGGCGTAGGCGGGGGTGGCGGCGGTGACGGTGGAGACGCGCGGGCCGGTGCCGCTGACCATCTTGCGACAGAAACTCTGGTCCCAGGGCATGGCGGTGCCCACCGGCACCGCCTCGAACGGGTGGGCGTGCAGCACGATCTGCTGGTCGCCCTGCACGCGGGTGAGCATCCACACGTCCAGGCCCACCGTGCGGTGCAGGAAGGCGAGGGCGCTGCGGGCGGCCGACGGCCAGTCCTCGAAGGGGACCACGTCGTCCACTGCGGACGGAACCATGCCGTTTCCTTATGCCGGTAGGGGCCGGGAGTCAACACGAAGGGGCGCCCCGTGGCCGAAGCGTCGCCGGGCCGCTCGCGATCCGACGGGCGCACTGCGTGGGTGGACGGCTACCGGCCGAGCCAGCGCCGCAGGAGATCGTGGTCGCGGCGAGCGACCACCATCGCCAGCTCCCGGACGGCGGCCTCGGCCTGCCGGCCGATCAGCGGTGCATCGACCGTGGCCTCGCCCGTGACGGTCGAGCGGGTGCCGCCCCCGGAGGGGACGAGCCGGCGTTCCCCGGTGACGCCGGCCAGCCGCCCGAACACCCGGGCGTGCACCTCGACGACCGCGCGGTGGCCGGTGCCGCCGTCGGTGGACCAGGTCTGCCGGTCGACGACGGCCACCTCCGCCCCGACGAAGCGGGCGAAGACCGGCGGGATGCCCGCCGTGGGGGTGGTCAGGCGGACGGTGGTCCGGTGCCCACCGTCGACCGGGACGCTCTGCACGTCCTGCACGCGGGTGCCGAGCGCGTCGGCCCGCTCCCGGAGGAACGTCTCGTCGAGGAGGACGGCGAGCACCTCGTCCGGGCCGGCCGGGTAGGTCGCGCTGTGGTCGAAGGGCACGTCCCATCCTCGACCGGACCGGCGCTCCTGCGCGCGGCGGGGCGGCGGAGGTCAGGCCGCGCAGCGGCCACCGGAGGACAGGGCGCCGGCCTGGACCGGGAGGCCGGGACCGGGGTCGACGATCACCTCGGTGACGCCGGTGATCGCACCCGCGCAGCGGCCGGACTCCGAGGAGCCGCTGTCCCGGCCGTCGACCCAGACGTCGAGCCACGTCGAGGCGTTGGACGGGTAGCCGGTGTGGCAGGCGCCGTGCTGGGGTGCGCCGCCGTCGCCGCAGGTGTCCTCCACGATCAGGTAGCGGCTGAACGCGGGCACGTAGAAGCGGGTGCCGGCCGGCCAGTCGAGCACGCTCCGGCCGCTGGACTTGTCGTGGCCGACGGCCAGGGTGATCGGGTCCTCGAACGTGCCGGTGCCGCCGGCCGTCTCGTGGATCTGCGGGTGGGAGATCTGCGGGCTGCCGGCGGGGGTGTTGTCGTGCCAGGTGTACCCGGTGAGGTAGGCCTGGATCGTCTGCCCGGAGCCTGCCGCGACCTGGGCGGGCACTGCGGCCGGCTTCGGGGCGGGTTTCGGGGCGGGGGCGGGCTTCGGGGCGGGCTTTGGCTCGGGCGCGGGTTCCGGGGCGGGCGCGGGGGCCGGTTCGGGCGCGGGGGCCGGCGGCTCCAGGGCCTGCGTGGTCTGCGTGGGAACCGGGCCCGGTGCCCGGGTGGTCTCGCCGATCGTCGTCGAGGGGGCCGCGGTGCTGGCCTCCGGCATCGTGGTGGGGCTCGGCGAAGGGAGGGCGGGGACGCGGTGCACCCGGGAGGCCCGGTCGGTGCCGGCGAGGCTGTTCCGGCCGGCGGCCTGGTCGGCCGTCGCGGCGACCTCCACCGAGGTGGCGGCGGTGTCGCCGTCCTCCAGCACCAGCGTGCCCAGGGCGGCAGCCATCACCACGACGGACAGGGCGCCGAGGATGCCGGCGTTCCGGGGCCGGCCCCCGACGGCATGCCGGTGCCGCAGCGAGGTGGTCCGTGTCGCAGTGGTCCGCGTCGAGGTCGTCCGGGCCGATGGGGTGCCGCGCATGTGGTGGTCCTTTGGTTTGCTGATCGTGCCCGGTGCTGAGACGTCCGGTTCGCGCACGGGAGGGACCACGCAATGCAGTCGACACGCCGCCGGGCGGGACGAAACTAGCCGGGCTGGTTCGGTGCCGATAGAGGCATCGCCACATCCGTCACAGGAGTCACACGGCTGTGCTGCTGCGTCGCCGGGCGCCGCGCACGGGGGCCCGCGGAACGCCGCGCGAGCCGCGCCGACTGCGGGGGCCGTTCTGTCGGTGCCCCGGCCTAACGTCCGGCCCGTGCCCGAGCTGACCGACGACGAACTCGCCCTGCTGGACTTCGAGGACCAGTGGTGGCGCCATCCGGCTGCCAAGGAGAACTCGATCCGCGGCCAGTTCGGGCTGGCGCCGACCAGGTACTACCAGCGGCTCAACACCCTGGTGAACCGGCCCGAGGCAGAGGCCGCGCGCCCGGTCGTGGTGCGGCGCCTGCAGCGGCTGCGGGCCACCCGTACCCGGGGCTGAGACCGCGGGGCGGCCCCACCGGCCCGGTGCTGGACCGGCGAGGCCTGGGCGCTCCGACCTCCCGGGACACCCGCAGCGCCTGCGGGCCACTGTGCGCCCCTCCGGCAGGCCAGGCCACCGGAGCCGGCGTCGCGGCGCGCTCGGTCCGGGCCGGCGGCATCCATGACCGGCGCCCCACCGGGCGGGGCGCCGGAGGTCAGTGCCGGTCGAAGAGGACGACCCGGGCGGGCTCGACGGTGAACGGGTTGGCCCACTCCGAGGCGGCGCCGGTGATCGGCTGGGCGTCGGTGACCACTGTGAAGGGCGACCCGGGGTAGATGGCGAGCACCCGGGAGGTGGAGGTCAGCGTCTCGATGCGCTCGATCAGCTCACCGCGCCGCAGCTGCCGCGTCGTCCGCTCGCCCCGCAGCTCCTCCCCGACCTCGGCCACCCACTCCGCGCCGTCCTGGGAAAAGGCGATCGAGCGCACGCGCTCCCCGCGCGGCGCCGGGGCGCCTCCGGCGAACTCGGCGAACGCCTCGTAGAGGCGCTCGGCCTGGTCGTCGTCGCCGGCGCGCGGAACGAAGAAGGCCACCATGCCCGCATTGTCGCCGTCGGTACCGACGGTTGCGCCGGCACCGGCGCCGGCGAGGTCGCTCGAGCGCCACCGGGGCGCTCGGCAGTCAGCCGAACGCGCGGGCGTACTCCTCGCGGCGCGCCGGCGGGATCTCCGGGTCGGCGCTGCGTCGCGGGACCGGGGGCGGCAGGACACCGGTGACCCCGCGCACGGCCAGCTGCGCGGCGCCCAGCGCCGTGGCCTCCTGGGCGTCGACGAAGGCCGCGGCGCCCTCACCGATGGCCGTGCGGATCTCCCGCCAGGCCGGTGAGCTCGCGGGCGTGCCCGCAAGCAGGCGCTGGACGATGGCCCGGCCGGCGGTGCGGCTCAGGTCGCGGGTCATGTCCCGGGACGCCACCGCGGTGGTCTCCATGAGGGCGCGCAGCAGCGTCGCCGGGAGGACGTCGAGCGGCAGGCCCGCCAGGGTGAGCCGCCGGTCGGCGGAGATCTGCCCGCGCACGCCGCGGCTGCCGACCGGCTCCCCGGCGAGCAGGGTGTCCAGCGGAGTGGCGGGGTCGAGGCCCAGCAGGCGGGTCCAGGAGAGGTACAGCCCTCCGGAGGGAAGCGCTGCGTGCAGGTAGAACAGCCCGTCGGTGACGAAGCAGCCGACCTCGCTGCCGGCGGTCGCCGCGGCGTCGAGCGAGTCGGTGACCAGGAGGTGCGCCTCGGAGGTACCGGCCGAGACGAACAGGTCGCCGGGGGAGCGGGCGCCGGCGGCCAGCGCGCCGCAGAAGTGGTCGTGCCCGCCGGTCACCAGCGGAACGCCGGACGCGATGCCGAGCTCGGCGGCCGGCCCGGCGCCCAGCTCGCCGACGACGGTGCCCGAGGGCACCAGCCGGGGCAGGGTCAGGTGACCGGTGCCGACCACGGCCAGACCCTCGGGACGCCAGGACCGGGTCGGGGCGTCGAACAGGCCGGTCCGGGAGGCGTGCGAGTGGTCCATGACCAGGTCGCCGGGGCCCAGCGAGGACAGCAGCCAGCTGCCCAGGTCGGTGAGCGTCGTGGCCGCCTGCGCCTGCGCCGGACGGGTCCGGGCCCACCAGGCGAGGGTGTGGACGGTGTACTCCGGGTGCCGCAACCCGGTGACCGGGGCGCGACGGTCGAGGTCGGCGGCGTGCTGCCGGGCCGGGCCGTGCCCGACGCCGGAGAACCAGGTGGGCACGTCCCCGACCGGGCGGGCCGCGGCGTCGAGCAGCACGGCCTCCTCACCGACCGACGTCACGGCGATGCCGCCCAGCGCCGCGCGCGCCTCGGGGCCGGCCTCGGCGAGGGCGCGCCGGGCCGCATCCACCGCGACGTCCCGGACCGCCGCGGGGGAGTGGACGGCGACGCCGTCGGCGTCGCCCTGCGGCGTGGGGGCGGCGGCCGCGGCGAGGACGGTGGAGCCGTCCGGCGCGAGCAGCACCGCCTTGGTGCGCGTCGTGCCGACGTCGATCCCGAGGAAGGTGGCGGTCACTCGCCCACCCCCGGGACGGCGGTGGCGATCGCCCGGGCCCGGAGCTCGGCGACCTCGGCGGGGCCGCTGAGGTCCGGTTCGAGCCGGGCGGCGTTGGCAGCGCCGGCGGCGGCGCCGGTGCGCAGCGCCGTCTCCCGGTCCTCGCCGTGCGCCAGGGCCGTGACGAAGCCGGCCAGCATCATGTCGCCGGACCCGGTGGCGTTGACGACGGACACGGCGGGGCTCGCCACCTCCCACCCCTCGGTCGCCGACCGGTAGGACAGGCCGGCCGCGCCGCGGGTGACGACGACCGCTCCGACCCCGGCCGCCAGCGCCCGCGCCATGAGGATCGGGAGGTCCGCGTCGCCCTCGGCCGGGTCGGTGAGCCCGGCGTCGGCACGCAGCTCGTCCTCGTTGACCTTGAGCACGTCCGGGCCGGACCGGATGGCCGGCGCCAGCCCGGGCCCGGAGGTGTCGACCACGGTGAGCACCCCGCGCCCGCGCAGCGCGGTGACGCACCGGGCGTACAGGTCCGGCTGGGCGCCGCGCGGCAGGCTGCCGGTGCACACGACCAGGTCGCCCGGGCGTACCGCCGCCAGCAGCCCGTCGACCAGGGCGTCCACGTCCGCGGGGCGCACCTCGGGCCCGGGCTCGTTGACCACGGTGGACGCGCCCGTGGCGCTGTCGACGACGACCGTGCTCACCCGGGTCTCCCCGGCGATGGGGACGTGCCGGTCCTCGACTCCGAGCTCCCGGCAGCCGGCCGAGATCTGCGCGCCCACCGATCCGCCGACGAAGCCGTGCAGCGCTGCCCGGCCGCCCAGCCGGACCACGCCGCGGACGACGATCATGCCCTTGCCACCGGGCCGGCTCACCACCTCGGTCGCGCGGTTGACCTCGCCGACCAGCAGCCGGGGCACCACCTGCAACCGGTCCTGGGCGGGGTTCGGTCCGACGACGTGGACCGTCGGGCCTGCGGGGGGTGCGTGCACGTGTCCTCCTGGTCCGGCCGGTGCTCGCTCCGCAGGCTAGAGGGATGCTGCTGCTACTTTCGCCGCCGGGCCGGGGTCGACCCTGATCCCCGGACGGTCCCGGCGACATGCCGACCCGAGGAGCACGCCGTGCCACGCACAGCACTGACCGACGTCCTGTCCGGGGCGCAGCGGGGGCGCGCCGGGCTGGGCGCCTTCAACGTCATCCAGCTCGAGCACGCCGAGGCGATCGTCGCCGGGGCCGAGGCCGCCGGCCGGCCCACCGTGCTGCAGCTGAGCGAGAACGCCGTCCGCTACCACGGCGCGCTGGCGCCGGTCGGGCGGGCGATGCTCGAGATCGCCGACGCGGCCGACGTGCCGGTGGTGGTGCACCTGGACCACGCCACCGACGTCGAGCTGGTGGCGCAGGCGCTGGCGCTGGGGTTCACCTCGGTGATGTTCGACGGCTCCACCCTGGCGGTCGAGGAGAACCTGGCCGCCACCCGCGGCGTCGTCGAGCGGGCGCATGCCCTCGGCGTCTCGGTGGAGGCCGAGATCGGCGAGATCGGCGGCAAGGACGGCGTGCACGCCCCCGGTGTGCGCACCCGGCCGGAGGATGCCGCACGGTTCGTGGCGGCGACGGGCATCGACGCGGTCGCGGTGGCGGTGGGCAGCTCCCATGCCATGACGACGCGCACGGCGCAGCTCGACCTGGACCTGATCAGCGCCATCCGGGATGCCGTGCCGGTGCCGCTGGTGCTGCACGGTTCCTCCGGTGTCCCGGACGACCACCTGCGGGAGGCGGTCGCGGCCGGCATGACGAAGATCAACATCTCCACGCACCTGAACGGCACCTTCACCGACCGGGTGCGGCAGGTGCTGGCCGCCGACCCGGCGCTGGTGGACCCGCGCAAGTACCTGGGCGCGGCGCGGACGGCGACCGCGCAGGAGGTCGAGCGGCTGGTCCGCCTCCTCGCGGACTGACCGGTCGGGTCAGGCGCCGCCCAGCTCCTGGCGGAGGGCGGCGGCGAGCACCGGGGCCAGCGGGAGCTGGGGGAGCAGCGTCGCCTGGTAGGCGTGGTAGACGTCCGGCTTGCCCGACCAGACGGACTCCGCGTCGCCGACCGGCAGCTCGTGCACCCAGCTGCCGCGCTCCCGGTCGAGGAAGCGGGTGGCGGCCTCGTCCCAGAAGGTGCGGTACCAGCGCTCGTAGCCGGCATCGCCGGTCCGCCGGACGAGCGCGGCCGCCGCGCCGATGGCCTCGGTGAGCACCCAGTGCAACCGGGAGGCGACGACGGGCCGGTCCGCCCAGTCCAGGGTGTAGACGAAGCCGGGCTCGCCGTCGGGTGCCCAGCCGACCTCCACGGCGGCGTCGAACAGGCTGCGGGCGTCGGGCAGCAGCCAACCGGGGGCGTCGGCACCCAGCGCGGCTTCCAGGTGGAGCAGCAGCCGCGACCACTCCAGCCAGTGCCCGGGGGTGGAGCCATAGGGGCGGAACTTGTCGTTCTTGCGGTCGGCGTTGTAGTCGGGAAGCGGCTGCCACTGCGGATCGAAATGCTCGGGCATGCGCCAGCCGTTCGCCCGGGTCGCATGGTGCACCAGCCGCTCGGCGATGCTCAGGGCCCGGGTGAGCCACCGGTCCTCGCCGGTGACGGCCGCTGCGGTGAGGAAGGCCTCGACCGTGTGCATGTTGCTGTTCGCGCCGCGGTAGGGCTCCAGCTCCGTCCAGGTCCGGTCCCAGCTCTCCACGCTGCGGCCCTCCTCGGCCGACCAGAAGTGCTCCTCGACCACGGCGAGCGCCTCCTGCAGCAGCTCCGCGGCGCCCGGTCGCCCTGCCGCGGTCGCGCTGGCGGCGGCCAGCACGACGAAGGCGTGGTCGTAGGCGGACTTGCCCGTGGCGGCAGGCGCACCCTCGGCGGTCAGCGACGAGTACCAGCCGCCGTGCTCGGCGTCCCGGAAGGGGCCGGTCAGCGCGGCCAGCCCGGAGTCGACCAGCGGCCCGGCGCCGGGCCGCCCGCGCAGGTGGGCCAGGGCGAAGACGTGGGTCATCCGGGCGGTGATCCACAGCTGGGGTGCCTGACCCGGGTCGGGGCGGCCGTCGTCGTCGAGCCAGGCGAAGCCCGTCGTGCCGCCGCCGGCGGCCTCGGCGAAGGCGAGCAGCCGCTGTCCCTCACGCTCCAGCCAGGCGCGGTGGCCCGGCAGCGTGGTCCAGGAGCCGGACTGCGGGGAGTCACCGGTCGTGGGCATGGGTCCTCCTCGGGGGGTGGCCGTCCGGGGCCGGCCGGAGCGGTCGGTGCAGGGACATTAGCTGTCTGCGACGGCTGTGTCTCAGCCAGATATCGGTTGCTTGACATCGATGACAACGCGGTTGTTCGATGACCCAGGTCACCCGGTGACCGCTCATCGACCCGCAAAGGTGCGTGCCGTGCCCGTTCCCGCTCCGGCTGCCCGTCCGCTGGACGGCGGCGGTCCTGCGGCGGTGCCGGAGGGCGGCGGTCGTGCCTGAGCGCGTCACGCTGCGTGACGTTGCGCGCATCGCGGCGGTGAGCGCGAAGACCGTCTCCCGGGTGGTCAACGGCGACGCGCACGTCACCCCCAGCACCCGGGCCCGGGTGCAGCAGGCGATCGCCGACCTCGGCTTCCAGCCCAACCTGGTGGCCCGGTCGCTGCGCGTGGGCCGCACCGACGTGGTCGGTCTCGTGGTCGAGAGCCTCGCCGACCCGTTCTTCGCCCGGCTCACCAGCGCCGTCGAGCAGGCGGCCCACGAGCGGGGGCTGGCGGTGATGGTCTCCAGCGTCGGCAACCGGGCGCCGGAGCGGGAGTCGGTGATCGTGGAGAGCCTGCTCGTCCGCCAGGTCGCCGGCCTCATCGTCGCCCCGATGGCGCAGAACTCGGCCTACCTCGCCGGCGCGGGCCGGCGGACGCCGATCGTGTTCGTGGACCGGCTCCCCGAGGGGATCGTCAGCGACGCCGTCCTGGTCGACGACCTCGCCGCCGGGGAGATGGCGACCCGCCACCTCCTCGACCACGGCCACCGCCGGATCGCCTTCCTGGGCTCCGAGCTGCGCAACCCGACGACGCGGCTGCGGCTGGCCGGCTACCGCCGGGCGCTGGCCGCGCGCGGGCTACCCGACGACGGGTCGCTGGTGGCCGTGGGTGCCGGATCGGCCCGCGAGGCCGGCGCGGCGGCCGAGGAGCTGCTCGCCGGCTCCCGGCCCCCCACGGCGATCTTCTCCTCGAACATGCGCTGCTCGCTGGGGCTGGTGCCGCTGCTGCACGGCCGCGGGCGCACCGACGTGGCGGTGGTCAGCTTCGACGACTTCCCGATGGCCGACTCGCTCGTGCCGGCGGTCACGGTCATCGACCACGACCCCGAGGTCATCGGCCGCGCCGCCGCGGAGCGGCTGTTCCGCCGGCTCGAGGACCTGGACGCCCCCGCGCAGACGGTTCTGGTGCCGTTTCGCCTGGTGCCGCGGGGCTCCGGCGAGCTGCCGCCGCCGGCGGGGCACGTCCAGACCCGGCACCAAGCCCAGGACCGTCGCTTCGAGCAGGACAGGGAGCAGGACATGGTGCACCACGCAGGAGAAGGGAGGGCGTCGACCATGACGTCGCCGCACGCACAGGAGGGGGCACGGTGACCCCCGCCCTCGAGGCACGGGGCCTCCGTCGCGAGTTCGGGCACGTGCGTGCCCTCGACGGTGCCGACTTCGACGTCGACCCCGGTGAGGTGGTCGCCCTCATCGGCGACAACGGTGCCGGGAAGAGTACCCTGGTCAAGGCGTTGTCGGGCTCGCTCGCGGTCGACTCCGGCGAGCTGTACAGCGACGGTCAGCGGGTCGCGATCGACACCCCGGCCGCCGCGCGCTCGCTGGGCATCGAGACCGTCTACCAGGACCTCGCGCTCGCCCCGCACCTCGACCCGGTGCAGAACATGTACCTGGGCCGGGAGGTCATGCGGTCCGGCCTGCTCGGTCACCTGGGGTTCATGGACCACGTCGAGATGAAGGAGAACACCCGCCGGGCGTTCGCCGACCTCGGAGCGACGGTGCGCGACTTCGCCGCACCCGTGGGCTCGATGTCCGGCGGTCAGCGGCAGCAGATCGCCGTCGCGCGCGCCGCCGCGTGGGCCAGCCGGGTGATCTTCCTCGACGAGCCCACCGCGGCCCTCGGCGTCGTGCAGACCCGCAACGTGCTCGACCTGATCCGGCGGGTACGCGACCGCGGCATCGCCGTGGTGCTCATCAGCCACTCGATGCCCCACGTCATCGAGGTGGCCGACCGCATCCAGGTGCTGCGGCTGGGCCGGCGGGTGGCGACCTACGACGCGAAGAAGACCTCGATGGAGGAACTGGTGGGGGCCATGACCGGCGCGATTAGCCAGGGGGCGACGTGAGCGAGCTTGCGAGTTCACGCATGAGCACAGCAGCTCCGCGAACGCGGTTGACGAGCGCCAGCGAGGAGGACGCGTGAGCACCGCGACGGGGCAGCAGCAGGCCGCCGCGCCCGCCGACGAGGAGCAGCCGAAGACCCCGCTGCAGCGGCTGCTCGGCGCCCAGGCGTTCCAGATCCTGGGCGTGCTGCTCATCCTCATCGTGCTGTTCAGCATCGCCGAGACCGACGCGTTCCTGTCGGTGAACAACTTCCGCAACGTCGTCGTCAACGTCTCGATCCTGGCGATCCTCGGCGTCGGGATGACGTTCATTATCATCACCGGCGGTATCGACCTGTCCGTCGGCAGCGTGCTCGTCTTCAGTGGCGTGGTCGCGGCCAAGGTCATGGACGCCCTGGGCGGGGAGGGCGTCGGCGTCTCGGTCGTCGGCGCCCTGGCCGCCTGCGCCTCGGGCACGTTGTGGGGCCTGTTCAACGGCGTGCTCGTCGCCCGGGCGAAGGTGCCGCCGCTGATCGTCACGCTGGGCACCCTGGGCATGGCGCTGGGCGGTGCGCAGATCATCACCGGCGGCATCGACCTGCGCGGCGCCCCCACGGTGCTGACCGACACGATCGGCTTCGGGCGGCTGTTCGGCCAGATCCCCTACCTGGCGATCATCGCGCTGGTGGTCGTGGCGCTCGGCGCGGTGATCCTGCACCGCACCCGCTTCGGGCGCTACACCTACGCCGTCGGCTCCAACGACGAGGCCGCGCGGCGGGTCGGCGTGAAGGTCGACCGGCACCTGATCCTCGTGTACACGCTGGCCGGCTTCTGCGCCGGCCTGGCCGGGATCCTGAACCTCGCGTTCTACGCGTCGACCACGATCGCCGGGCAGTCGAACACCGCCCTCAACGTCATCGCCGGCGTCGTCATCGGCGGCACCAGCCTCTTCGGTGGCATCGGCACGGTCGCCGGCACGGTGATCGGCCTCTTCATTCCCGCGGTGCTGCAGAACGGCTTCGTGATCATGGGTGTCCAGCCCTTCTGGCAGCAGGTCGTCGTCGGGGCGTTCCTCATCGCCGCGGTCTACGTCGACCAGGTCCGCCGCGCCGCGGCCACCCGCGGAGCGAGCAGCCGCCGGTCCTTGTCCTCCCGGTTCTCCCGCCCATCAGGGGCACGTCGAAAGGAATCACAGTGAACAGAAGCACCACTGCGAAGATGGCCGCCATCTCGGCGCTGGCCCTCGGCCTCACCGCGTGCGGCGGTGACGACGCCGGCGGCGGCGGGGCCGCTGCAGGCGGCGAGGAGGCCTACGAGGTGGCTTTCGTGCAGGGCGTCGCCGGCGACGAGTTCTACATCACGATGCAGTGCGGCATCGAGGAGGCGGCCGAGGAGCTCGGCGTCGAGGTCACCACCCAGGGCGCGCAGCAGTTCGACCCCGCGCTGCAGACCCCGATCGTCGACAGCGTCGTGGCCAGCTCGCCGGACGGGCTGCTCATCGCCCCGACCGACGTGAGCGCGATGTACCGCCCGATCAAGGCGGCCGCGGACGCCGGCATCACCGTCGGCCTGGTCGACACCACCCTGGAAGACCCGTCGATGGCCGTCACCCAGGTCGCCTCGGACAACGAGGGTGGTGGGGCCGCGGCGTTCCAGGCGATCCAGGAGGCCAACCCCGACGGCGGCAAGGTGCTCGTCGTCGGGCACGAGCCCGGCATCAGCACCAACGAGTTGCGGATCAAGGGCTTCCTGGACGCCCTGGCCGAGGACCCGAAGTTCACCGCGCTGCCCACGCAGTACGCGCAGAACGAGGTCGCCGAGGGGGCCCGCATCGTCACTTCCACGCTGCAGGCCCACCCCGACCTGATCGGGATCTTCGGCACGAACCTGTTCGCCGCGGAGGGCGCCGCGACCGGGCTGCGCCAGGCCAATGCCGCCGACCGGGTCACCGTCGTCGGCTTCGACGCCGGCCCGGCCCAGGTGGAGGCGCTGGAGAACGGCACCGTGCAGGCCCTCGTCGCCCAGCAGCCGGCCGAGATCGGCAAGCAGGGCCTGGAGCAGGTCGTCGCCGCGCTGAACGGTGAGGAGCCCGAGGCCGAGATCCAGACCGGGTTCACGATCCTCACCCAGGAGAACCTGGCCGACAACCAGGACGCGGTGTACCGCTCCGACTGCTGATCCACCGGCGATGCACGGCGCCCCGTCCCTCTCGCGAGGGGCGGGGCGTCGTGCGTCCGGGCCGGGCGTCAGCCGGGGACGCCGTTCCCGGGCGCCTCCGGGACGTCCAGGTGGACGACGAGGTCGGCGCGCGACCGCGAGGGCTCCACCGTGCGGGCGTTGCGGCCGTCGACGCGGCGGACCCAGTCCTCGGCCGCCTCCGCCTCGTGGCCGTAGGACCGCCGCCGGCGGAGCAGGCGCTGCTCGCGCACCCCCGGCGGGACGTCGAGGTACCAGACCTCGTCCAGGCAGGCGCGCACCGCCGACCAGCCGTGCTCCTCCAGCAGCAGGTAGTTCCCCTCGGTGAGGACCAGGGGCGTGGCCGGGGCGACCGGGACGGCGCTGCCGATGGGCTCCTCGAGGGCACGGTCGAACACCGGCGCGTAGACCGGCACCGCGGGCGGCGTCCGCAACCGGGTGAGCAGGGCGACGTAGCCGTCGACGTCGAAGGTGTCCGGCGCGCCCTTGCGGTCCCGGCGCTGCAGGCGTCGCAGCTCGACGTCGGCGAAGTGGAACCCGTCCATCCCCACCAGGGCCGCCTGCTCGCCGAGCGAGCCGAGCAGCGCCGCGCACAGCGTCGACTTGCCCGCTCCCGGGGCACCGGTGATGCCGAGGATGCGCCGGGCGCCGGACCGGGCGAGGCCGGCCGCCCGCTCGGCGAGTTCCGCCGGCGTGGCACGGACCACCGGAGGATCGCCGGAGGTTGGTCGGGGCACGGGTGCACGTCCTTCCTGGCGGGCCGGGCCGGCACCTGCGGCCGGGTGCGCCGGGGCCCGGCTGGCGTCCGACCGCGATGTCCGGGTCGGCGACAGGCTACCCATGTCACCGGTGACATGGGTGCCGGTCGTGTGGTTGCATCGCCTGCGTACCCACCGTCCACCGGCGGTGCGCGACCACGCTGGACCTGCTGAGGAGATGCGCTCGCATGACGGACTTCAACGGCCGCACCGTGCTGGTCACCGGGGCCACCGGGGGCATCGGCGGGGCCACGGTCCGCCACCTCGTCGCCGCCGGCGCCGACGTTCTCGCCAGCGGCCGGTCGGCCGAGGGGCTGGCGGCGATCGCCGCCGAGACGGGCTGTCGCACGCTGGCGTTCGACCTGACCGCCGAGGACAGCGTCCGCTCCGCGCTGGAGGGGCTGGACCTGTGGGGCGTGGTGAACTGCGGCGGGTTCGGCGGCGAGATCGCCACCCCGATGGACACCGACATCGCCGTCTTCGACAAGGTCATCAGCATCAACGCCCGCGGCGCGCTGCTGGTGACGAAGTACGCCTCCGCCTCGATGATCCGGCTCGGTCAGGGCGGATCGATCGTGAACGTCTCCAGCCAGGCGAGCCTGGTGGCGTTGTCCGGCCACATCTCCTACGGCTCGTCGAAGGCGGCGCTGGACAACATCACCCGGGTCTCGTCCCTCGAGCTGGGCAGGTACGGCATCCGGGTCAACAGCGTGAACCCGACCGTGGTGATGACCGAGATGTCGGCGTTCTACTGGGGGCGCCCGGAGATCGAGGGGCCCTTCCTCGACCAGATGCCGCTGGGCCGGTGGGCGACCGAGGACGAGATCGCCGCGCCGATCGTGTTCCTGCTCAGCGACGGCGCATCGATGATCTCCGGGGTGTCGCTGCCCATCGACGGCGGCTACACCGCCCGCTGACGGCCGCCTTCCCGGCCACCAGGCGACAGCGATGACGACGATGCGGGACGTCGCCGCCCGCGCCCGGGTCAGCGCCAAGACGGTCTCCCGGGTGTTCAACGACGACCCGCACGTGCTGCCGGAGACCCGGGCGCGGGTGACCGAGGCGCTGCGCGAACTCGGGTACCTCCCCAACTCGCTGGCCCGCACCTTCCGCACCGGTCGGCCGCCGGTGCTGGGCGTGGCCGTGCCCGATCTCGCCGACCCCTTCTTCGCCGTGCTCGCCACAGCGGTGGAGCAGGTGGCCGCCCGGGCCGACATGGCCGTCGTGGTCAGCAGCCTCGGCTACGACCCGGCCCGGGAGGCGGTAGCGCTGGAGTCGCTGCTGCGCCGCTCGCTCAGCGGGCTGGTGGTCGCGCCGACGTCACAGGACCAGGGCCACCTGGGCACCTGGGCCGCCCGGCTGCCCGTCGTCTTCGTCGACCGCCCGCCCCGCGGGCTGACCGCCGACGCCTTCACCGGCGACGACCACGAAGGTGGCCGGCTCGCCACCGCGCACCTGATCGCGCACGGCCACCGGGACATCGCCTTCGTCGGGGACAGCCCGGCGATGACCACCACCGGCGAGCGTCTCGCCGGCCACCGGTCGGCGCTGGCCGACGCCGGGCTGCGGCCGAGGGACGAACTGGTCGCGTTCGGTGCCGGCGACCGGGGGAGCGCCGAGCGGGTGGTGGGCCGGCTCCGGTCGGCTGTTCCGCCACCGACGGCGCTGGTCAGCGGCGACGCCCGGACGACGATGACGCTCGTCCCGGCGCTGGCCGGCAGCAGCTGGGCCGTCGTCGGCTTCGGTGACTTCCCGATGGCGCACATGCTCTCGCCGGCGGTGACCGTCGTCGACCAGGACCCGGCCGCCCTCGGGCGGCTGGCCGCCGAGCGGGTGGTCGAGCGGCTGGGGGCGCCCGAGCGCCGGTTCCGCCGGCACACGGTCCTCCCGGTCCGCCTCGTGGAGCGCCGGTCCTGCTGGTCGCCGGCGGACGCGTCGGCCCTGTTCCCGTCCTCGTGCCCGCGGGCCGTCGTCGCGGCCAGCCCACCGCCACTCGCAGAGGAGCCTCCGCCGTGACCGCCACCCCGCTGAGCGAGACGACCCTGGCCGTGCTGCCCGAGGCGGTGCGGCGGCCGGCCTACGACCGCACCGCGGCCGGCAGCGGCGTCGTCCACCTGGGCGTCGGGAGCTTCCACCGGTCGCACCAGGCGGTCTACTTCGACCGGCTGCTGGCCCGCGGGCACGCGGGCTGGGGGATCACCGGCGTCGGGGTGCTCGCCGCCGACCGCCCGCTGCACGCCGCGCTGCGGGCCCAGGACGGGCTCTACACGCTGGTGCTGAAGGCCCCGGACGGGTCGATCGAGCCGTCCGTGATCGGCTCGCTGCTGGAGCTCCTGCTGCTGGACGACGACCCCGAGGCGGTGCTGGCGGCGATGGCCGCGCCGGCGACCCGGCTGATCACGCTGACCATCACCGAGGGCGGTTACAGCACCGACAAGTCCACCGGCCGCTTCCGGCTGGACGACGCGCTGGCCGCCGACCTCACCGGCCCGCGTCCCCGCACCGCGTTCGGGCTGCTCACCGAGGCGCTGCGCCGGCGGCGCGCGGCCGGGACGCCGCCGTTCACCGTCGTCTCCTGCGACAACGTGGAGAGCAACGGTGACCTCGCGCGCCAGACGCTGCTGGAGTTCGCCCGGCTGCAGGAGGCGCGCACTGGTGACGGGCTGGCCGGCTGGATCGCCGCCTCCGTCGCCTTTCCGAACTCGATGGTCGACCGGATCACCCCGGCCACCACCGACGGGGACCGCCGGCGGCTGACGGCCGAGACCGGCGTGGCCGACCGGTGGCCGGTGGTCGCCGAGCCGTACCTGCAGTGGGTGCTGGAGGACCGGTTCAGCGATGCGCGCCCGCCGCTGGCGGAGGTCGGTGTCCAGCTGGTGGATGACGTGCGCCCGTACGAGCTGATGAAGCTGCGGCTGCTCAACGCCAGCCACCAGGTGATGTCCTACCTGGGGTACCTGGCCGGGCACCGGCGGGTCGACGAGGTGCTGGCCGACCCGATCTTCGCCGAGCTGATCGAGCGGTACATGCGGGACGAGGCCACGCCCACGCTGCCGCCGGTGCCGGGCACCGATCTCGCGGCGTACCGGCGCACCCTGCTCGAGCGCTTCGCGAATCCCGCCGTCAGCGACACGCTGGCCCGCAACTGCGCGGAGGGATCGGAGCGGATCGCCACGTTCGTGCTGCCGGTGATCCGCGAGCAGCTGGCCTCCGGCGGCGCGGTCGACCTGGCGGTGCTCGCCGTGGCCGCCTGGGCGCGGTACGCCATCGGTACCGACGAGGCCGGCGAGCCGATCCCGGTGGTGGACGCCCGGCAGGACCGGCTGGCCCCGCTGCTCGCCCGCTGGGCCGAGGACCCGCTCGCCGTGCTGTCGGTCGGGGAGGTGTTCGGCGACCTCGTCGGCGACGAGCGCTTCCGCGCCGCCTACCGGCGGGCCGCCGGGCTGCTGGCCCGCTACGGTGCCCGCGGCGCCGTAGCGCACGTGCTCGGCTCCTGAGATCGGGCGTTCGCCGGCCCGGCAAGCCGCTGGCCTGGTGATTCGCGGTGGGGCGGGTGGGGCGGGTGGGGCTCGAACCCACGACCCAGGGACTATGAGTTTTCTCCGCTCGTCCGCGTCACCTCGCCGTTTCCGTTCCGGGTGGGCGTCTTGCGGGCATGGTGCGGGCACGGTGGGCGTGTCCTGCGGGGATGCCCTCGGGTAGCTGAGCGGCCCGCGAAACGACAGAAGGCCCCGCCCTCTCCGAAGGGGGAGGACGGGGCCTTCTTGTCGCTCGGGCGCTTACAGCCCGTTGAGGACCTGCTCGTACTGCGGCCGGGCCTGCTCCGGCGTCCGGGCCGCCGTGTAGGACAGCACGACAAGGCCCCGGCGGTAGGCGCCGGTGTACTCCTCAGCGACGGTCTGTGATTCTGCCTCCGTAGCGAAGCGGATGACCGTGATGTGCTCGGTCGTCACCTGCTGTCCACATCCGGGCAGGCTCGTGCAGCTCCCGCCGGTGGTATCGCGGGAGTCGGTCACCGGAAGCCCGGCCGCCGCGAACGCATCCACAACGGCCTGAGCATCAGTAGTGAAGACGTCGGCAGGAGCGGCGGCGTCGGCCGACGTAGACGTAGGCGGGGACGAGGCCGCATCCTCGGTCCCCGAGTCCCCGCAGGCGGTCAGCGCCAGTGAGGCGGCGGCGAGTAGTGCGAAGGTCGTCTTGCGCATGAAGTCCCCGCGAGTCGTTGGTTGGGCCCGGACCTGTCTACCGACCAGCCGCAGACCGCTCGCTCAGGTTCTTCGGCGTGTTCATGAGCGGGTCGTCTCGTCAGTCACAGGGAGACCATGAGACGCGGAGGACCGGTCAGGGGGCCGATGAGTCAGGCCCGGCGGGCAGCCCTCCGGGGAGCCTCCTCGCGGCCAGCGGCAGCGGAGGAGGCCGGGGCGGGCTTCCTCGGCGTTGTCACGGGCGGCGGCCGGGGCGCCGCCGGTGCCGGTGCCCTTCGGGTAGCGGGCACGGGCGGCGACGCCGTCGGCCCAGCCGAAGCGGCGAGGGCGGCCCTCGGCGGAGATCCTTCGGGCCTCCTGACCGGCCATCTCGTCAGCGAGCTTGGTGCGGAGCTGAGGGCATGTGCTGCTTCGTTCGTGTAGGTATGGGAAGGGGCTCCAAATCGCCGCGAAGGGAAGTGCTCGGTGAGTGGAAGTAGCCGGGTTGCTGAGAGCGCATCTCATCGGGCGGGCAAGCTCGTCAGACAGGCCTGGCGGGCCACGGGAAGGCAGTCGGCAAGCGCGTCACTCGTCATTGCTCTCGTGGCGCTGGTTTTGGCGTGGGCCGCCTGGAAGCGGCCCTATCCGACGGATCCGACGCAGATCCCAACTTGGGGCTTCTCCGATGAGGAGGAGCGGACTATTGACGGACCCAAGGATGCAATGGATTTCATCGGGTGGATCGAAGCGAACGCTGGCCGCAAGGTGCGCATACAGGCGTTTCTTGGCCCGTACTTTGATACCGCCAACGAAGGGGCGGCTTTCGAGACAGAGGAAACGGGCTTCTGGACGCCCGTGGACGAGTGTGGCGACGCCTCCTTGGCGGAGCTGTCTCGAACGTTCTTTACGGGTCCGGTCGATTGCCCAGGCATGGTGCAGTTGCGTCTGGACAATGTTGGTCCAGAGCGGCCGGGGATGTCTCGTGATAGTCGGGGCTGGCAGCTCAATGGCTACTTTGCGGACATCGGCTATCTAGGTATGCAGATGGGGCAGAGTGTGTACTCGGTTACGCCGCTTACCGCAGTAGAAGCGGTCAGTTGAGCGATCACCGGAGCGTTTGACCCGCCCGACCCGACTCCCGAGCGCCCCGTGATCGAGCGTGCGGCAGCCAGTACCAGCCTGTGAAGCGACCAGGAGACCGCCCGGCTGTTGCGTCCCCTGCGGGGTTCCATTGGTGTACCGACATCGATGTATGGCTCGGAGCTCCGCCCCGTGCCCGCTCGCCGCGATGTACGAATCGACCATCCGGTTGTCGTCCGGCCCTCCTGAGTTCGGTCATTTCGTTAGTGCCTGAGGTTCCGGGCCGGTGAGTGCGTCGATGATCGCCTGGCGGTCGCGATCGATCTGGGGCGGGAGCGTGGCGGTGGTGCCGTTGATCGCGATGGTCGCTGAGCGCAGGGGCCGGAGCTGACGGATCACGTTGCGGACCGCCAGACCGGTGCGGTTCTGCACGGTGCGGGCCACGGCAAGAGCGGTGAACACGATGGTCAGGTGCGCTTCGATCGCGTCCCTGGTGCGCACGAACATGGGCCGGGCGGCCAGGTCGGTCTTGCTCATCCGGAAGGACTGCTCCACGTGCCACAGGTCGTGGTAGGAGCTGATGACCTCGCTCCGGGCCATGATCGAGGCCGGGATGTTGGTGACGTAGCCCTTGAGCCCGACCAGTCGCCGGGCGCGGTCCAGGGCCGCCTGGTCCATGCGATGCCCGTCGCCTGTGGCCTTGACGAACCGCGGGGTCCGCGCGGCCTTCTGGCCGTCGATGACCGCACGGGCCCGGTCCTCCTGGGCGGTGAGCGTCCGGTTGTCCCGCGCCGCTCGCTTGGCCGAGTAGGCCCACACCGCCCGCCACGAGCCCGTGTGCTGGTCAGGGTTCCAGACCGGTTCGGCGCGCAGCGCCTGGTCGTTGTCGCGGTTGCGTCCGGTTCTGGGGGTGAGGGTGTCGATGATCTGTCCGTCGGCGAAGGCGTCCCCGTGCCAATGGAAGTGGGATTCCAGGTCGATCGGGGCTTTCGTCACCCGGGACCCGACGATGAAGCGCAGGTTCGCCTCGTCCAGCTCGCGCAGGTTCTTCGCCGAGAGCATGCCGGCGTCGGCGACGATGACCATGTCGGCCAGACCGTGACGGGTCTGGAACTGCTTCACGATCGGGACGATGGTGGCCGTTTCGGCCTGGTTTCCTTCGAAGCAGCCGATCTCCAGCGGAAAGCCATGGCGGTCCACCAGTAGGCCGACGACGATCTGCGGGTCGACCCGGCGTTCCTTGGAGTAGCCGACCTTGCGCAGGTCGTCTTCCTTCTCGGCCTCGAAGTACAACGTGGTCACGTCGTAGAGGCACAGCGAGACGTCTCCGCTGCTCGACGCGTGGTCGAAGCACAAGGCGGCGACCTTGTCGCGGTAGGTGCCCTGGTGCGCGCGGGTCAGGGTGCGGCGCATCGTCCTCTCACTCGCCGGCTTGCCCCCGAGATCGGTGAGCACCCGGCCGGTGTCCAGGATCGAGGTCGGCTCCACCAGCCGGGCGATCATCAGGTCCTGGAAGACCTCGTCGGCCAGCGCGTCGAATCCCAGGCTGGTGAACACTCCGGCGAGCACGTCGTAGAGCACTCGCGAGGCCGTCGCCACGACTCGCGGCGCAGCGACCACCGGGCGCTCCCGCGTCGGGAGAGCTGGCTCCTCGAAGAGGGCCGCCTCGACGGCTGGGCCGATCAGCGACGCCTGCACAGTCATCGGCTCGACGCCGAGGTCGAGCTCACCCTGCCCAGGATCGGCCAACAGTTCGCGCGCCCGTTCCATCAGCAGGCCGAGCTCGGCCTCGGTGTGCGCCGAGCCCACATGCGCGACGATCCGCCGCCGGCCCTTCACCGACTCGGCGATCTGTACGGCCGTCGCCCCCGACGCCGTCCGCACCCGCCGAATCCAGGCCACCCGTCAACCGTAGGCCCCGATTAGTGCCTCAGAAGCGCCTGCCCCGAACCCATCACCCCAGGTCAGCGCGCTGCCACTCACCGATCCGCGAGGCAGTGACCAAACTCAGGTGTGAAGCGACCAGGAGACCGCCCGGCTGTTGCGTCCCCTGCGGGGTTCCATTGGTGTACCGACATCGATGTATGGCTCGGAGCTCCGCCCCGTGCCCGCTCGCCGCGATGTACGAATCGACCATCCGGTTGTCGTCCGGCCCTTATCTCGTTCCAGACCGCCGCTGTATGGCGCTCACCCTCGACTCAGCCGATGTCGTCCAATAGCGGCGCCAACTGGTTATTGACGATGTCGCGGATCATGTCCGCGTTGACGCGAAAGTATTCGTGGACAACTACGTTGCGGAGACCAGCGATCGAGTTCCAAGGCGTGTCCGCGTGCTTCCGCTTGAAGTCTTCGGGCAGGGACTTCACTGCCTCACCGACAACCGCAAGGTTGCGAAGTACGGCGTCATAGGCCATCGAGCCGAGTTCCGCCGAGTCGAGATAGTCGCGGTAGGCGATACAACGCCCGATGGCGATCCGGATGTCCGCCAGGCGCTCCGCGTCCGAGCGGCTCACACTGCCACCGCGTCTGCGAAGGCGGTGGCCGAGACCTCGTCGCGCATGAGCGTTGCCGCCACGACATCGACTCGGACGCCCAGGAGCGCGCTCAGTTCCTCGGCGAGCCCGGCTACACGCAGAAGCTCGTTCCCGGCTCCTGGAGCCAAGTCGACCAGAAGATCCAGATCGCTGTCTTCGTGAGCGTCGCCTCGGGCCACTGATCCAAACAGGCGTGGGTTGCTGGCGCCGTACCGCCCCAGCATCTCCGCAACGCGACTCCGCTGCCCCGTAAGGACAGCACGAAGCCGCAGCGTCGCGGCGGTCGGCTCGCTCCCCATAGCTCAAGGGTACGAGAGCCGCGCGGCACCGCTCTTGTCGAGATCCGCAGCTGGGTCGTCCAGGGCAGCGACTCGGCAGGCTCTGTGCTGGTCGGGCACTGCAGGACGAGATGCGCATAGGGCGCCGCGAAGTGGCCAATGGCCGTCTCCGGACAGCGAGGCCGGCCGGCTCGTGGCGGCGCTGCTCACCGGCCAACTCGGCGGACAAGCGCCACGGCGCTCCTCGCGGCGGGCGACCCGCGCCGCCTCGGCGGTCGCTTGATGGCCGGGCAGGTCGGTACGACCGATATCAGTCCCACCCTGTACGAGAGCTGTGCCAAACTCCTCGTGCGGGCCCCTTCCGGCATATGGCCTGGTGGTGGGGCGGGTGGGGCTCGAACCCACGACCCAGGGATTATGAGTCCCATGCTCTGACCGGCTGAGCTACCGCCCCGAACGCCTCCGACCGGGCGTCGGCGCGCCCGGTCCCGAGGCCACCCCGGGTGCTCCCGGCGTGCCCGCACAGCCTGCCATGCGGGGTCCCGGACGGTCCGGTCAGGAGGGTGGGCCGACCCTCCGGACGGGCCCCGGCATGCCGACGCTCGGTCGTCGCTCTCTGCGACCGTGTGGGTGACACGGTCACTCCCGGACCGGCCTCCAACGGGTGAATCTCAGCTCACAGACGCCGTTTGGTCACCCTGCGTCTTGACTCCTCCTCACGTTCCGTAGACGTTCTGCGCCGACCGACCTGCCGGACGGAGCCGACGCCACGCGTCGGAGCCGCCGTGACGTCGGCATTCGACAGCGGCGTCACGTCATCGGGAGACCACGGCATGGACCAGAACTCAACTACTCGGAAGAGCGCGTGCCGGAAGGCCGGCTCGGCCTCCATGGCCGGGCTCCTGACCGTGGGGGTCATCGCCTTCGGCGTGGCCGCCCCGGGGACGGCGGCCGCCGATACCCGGCCGGACGCCGGCACCCCCGCGACCGTCTCCGCCGACGCCCTGGGCACCGTCCAGGTCAACGGCGTCGTCTGGTCGATGGTCACCGTCGGCAACACGGTCTACGCGACCGGCAGCTTCACCAACGCCCGCCCGGCCGGCGCTCCCGCGGGCACGCAGACCACGCCCCGCGCCAACCTGGTCGCCTTCGACATCCGCACCGGTGAGCTGGTGACCGGCTTCGACCACACCCTCAACGGGCAGGGCCGCACGATCACCGCCTCGCCCGACGGCACCCGCATCTACGTCGGCGGCGACTTCACCACCGTCGACGGCGTCGCCCGCGGGCACGTCGCCGCCTTCGACGTCGCCACCGGCGCGCTGGTGCCCGGCTTCGCCCCGACCCTGAACCGCGCCGTCTACTCGCTGACGGCCACGGACTCCCTGGTCTACGCGGGCGGCAACTTCACCAGCGCCGGCGGCCAGAGCCGAACCCGGCTGGCCGCCTTCGACGCCGGCAACGGGTCGGTCACCCCCTGGGCGCCCACCGCCAACAACACCGTCCGCGGCATGGTGATCGACCCGACCGGGACCCGCGTCGTCTTCGGCGGCCAGTTCGACCAGGTCAACGGCGCGACGGCGATCGCCCTGGCGTCGGTCGACCTGTCCGGCGGGAACATGGACACCTGGGACTACGGCATCACCAACGCCGGTGACAACGGTGGCGTCTACAGCCTCAAGACCGACGGCGTGAACGCCTACGCGAACGTCTACGGCTTCGCCGTCGGCAACATCGAGGGCACGGTCGCGCTCAACCCGACGAACCTCGACCTCGTCTGGATGAACGACTGCCACGGCGACCCGTACGACACGTTCACCACCGGCGGGATCGTCTACCAGGCCGGGCACGCGCACGACTGCGAGACCTCCGGCAACTTCCCGGACCCCAACCCGCGCACGTGGAAGCGTGCGATCGCCATGACCGTGGAGACCACCGGCCTGCTCAAGGCGACCACGGACGTGCCGCGCTACGGCAGCTGGGAGGGGCGGCCGCACCCGTCGGTGCTGAACTGGTGGCCGACCATCCCGACCGGCAACGTCACCGGGCAGTACCAGGGCTCCTGGTCGGTCACCGGGGGTGGTGACTACGTCGTCTACGGCGGTGAGTTCAACTCGGTCAACGGTGGCGCGCAGCAGGGCCTCGTCCGCTTCGCCAACCCCGCGATCGCCCCCAACAAGCGCGGCCCGGAGTCGTCGGCGGGCGAGATGCGGCCCAACGCCACCTCCACCGTGGCCGGCCAGGTCACCGTTCGCTGGCAGTCGTCCTGGGACATGGACAACGAGAACCTGACCTACCGGGTCTTCCGCGGCAACGAGACCACCGCCGTCCACACGGTCACGGCCAAGTCGCAGTGGTGGGACCGCCCGCTGCTGGGCTTCACCGACACCCGTCCCGGCGGCTCCACCGCCACCTACCGCGTCGAGGTCAGCGACCCGCACGGGAACAAGGTCACCAGTTCCGCGTCCGGCGCGGTCACCGTCGCAGCCGAGACCAGCGCCTACGCCGACCGGGTGCTCACCGACGGCCCGTCGCAGTACTGGCGGCTGGGGGAGACCTCGGGCGCCACCGCCTACGACCACGTCGGGACGACGAACCTCACCGAGGGCGCCGGCATCTCCCGGGGCACCGCCGGTGCGGTCACCGGGGATGCCGCCGTCACCGCCGACGGCACCGCCGCAGGGCTGGCGGCGACCAGCGCCACCCTGTCGACCTCCGGCACCGCTTTCTCCGTCGAGGCTTGGGTGCGGACGGCGTCCACGGCGGGTGGCGTGATCGCCCAGTACGGGGAGTCACTGGCCGCGGACAACGTCGCGAACACCGACCGGGCGCTCTACGTCGACGCCGCCGGGCAGGTCTCTTTCGGCCTCTCCGCCCGCGGCGCGGACCGGGCGACCCGCTACACGACCGTGCGCAGTGCTGCACCGGTCAACGACGGGGAGTGGCACCACCTGGTGGCCACCGTCGGTGAGGGGGGCACCACCCTCTACGTGGACGGCGCCCAGGTCGCCACCGACGCCACGATGACGCGGGCCAACACCCGGGTGGGTCCGGCCTACTGGATGGTGGGCAGCGGCACCCTGGCCGGCGTCCCCGACGCCCCGGCGAGCTCGTCGCTGGCCGGTGCGATCGACGAGGTCGCCGTCTACCCGGCGACGCTCACCGCGGAGCAGGTGGCCGCGCACCACGCCGCCGCGAACGAGGTGGCACCGCCGCCGGTGAACGTGGCGCCCACCGCCGCCTTCACCGCCGCGGCCAGCGGGCTGGACGTCACCGTCGACGGGGCCTCCTCGGCCGACCCCGACGGCACCGTGGCCGCCCACTCCTGGAACTGGGGTGACGGCTCGCCCGCGGCGACCGGGGCGACCGCCACGCACACCTACGCCGAGGCCGGCACCTACACCGTCGAGCTGACGGTCACCGACGACGACGGGACGACGGCGACCACCGAGCAGGAGGTCACCGTGACCGCCCCGCCGACCGGCGTGCTGGCCAGCGACGCCTTCGACCGCACGGTCGCCGGCGGGCTGGGCGCCGCCGACGTGGGCGGCAGCTGGACGGTGGCCGCCGGTGGGTCGCGCCAGTCGGTGACCTCGGGCGTGGCCGAGCTGTCCCTGCCGCGGAGCGGGAACAACACCGGGTCCTACCTGGCCGACGTCTCGTCGACCAGCGCCGACATCCGGACGTCGTTCTCGCTGAGCTCGATGCCTACTGGCGCCGGCACCTACGTCTACGTGAACGGTCGCCGCGTCGGCGCCGGCGACGAGTACAAGGTGCGTGTCCGGGTGCTGGCCGACGGTCAGGTCGCCCTGGCCCTCGAGCGGCTGTCGGGCGGGGCGGAGGCCTGGCCGGGCGGTGAGGTGTTCGTGCCCGGGCTGACCTACACGCCGGGGAGCACGCTGAACATGCGGGTGCAGGTCTCCGGCGAGGGCACCACCGAGATCACCGGGAAGGTCTGGGCCGGGGACGCCGAGCCGGCCGACCCGCAGCTGGTCCGCACCGACACCACCGCCGGCCTGCAGGTGGCCGGCAGCGTGGGCCTGGCGGCCTACCGGCCCGGCAGCGCCACGGAGGCGACCGCCGTCCGGTTCGACGCCGTCAGCGTCGCCGCGGTGATGGCGACCGAGCCGGAGCCGCCGGTCGAGGAGCCGCCGGTGGAGGAGCCGCCGGTGGAGGAGCCGCCGGTGGAGGAGCCGCCGGCGGAGGCGGGCCAGCTGGCCCGGGACGCCTTCGACCGGACGGTGACCGACGGGCTGGGGGTCGCCGACGTCGGCGGTGAGTGGAGCGTGACCGCCGGTGCGAGCCGGCAGTCGGTGACCTCGGGCGTGGCCGAGCTGGCCCTGCCGCGCAGCGGAAACAACACCGGCTCGTACCTGGCCGGGGTGGCCTCCACCAGCACCGACATCCGGACGTCCTTCGCGCTCAGCGCGATGCCCGACGGCAACGGCACCTACGTCTACGTGAACGGTCGCCGCGTCGGCGCCGGCGACGAGTACAAGGTGCGCGTCCGGGTGTTGGCCGACGGCCAGGTGGCACTGGCCTTCGAGCGGCTGTCGGGCGGGGCGGAGGCCTGGCCGGGCGGTGAGGTGTTCGTGCCCGGGCTGACCTACACGGCGGGTGACACGCTCAACGTGCGGGTGCAGGTCTCCGGCGAGGGCACCACCGAGATCACCGGGAAGGTGTGGACCGGGGACGCCGAGCCGGCCGACCCGCAGCTGGTCCGCACCGACACCACCGAAGGGCTGCAGGCGCCGGGTGCGGTGGGCCTGTCCGCCTACCGTCCCAGCAGCGTCACCACGGCCAACGTCGTCCGGATCGGCGGCTTCACCGTCGCCGAGGTGGCGGCCGGCGAGGAGCCGCCGGTCGAGGAGCCCCCGGTCGAGGAGCCCCCGGTCGAGGAGCCCCCGGTCGAGGAGCCGCCGGTCGAGGAGCCTCAGGTGGAGGAGCCCCCGGCCGAGCAGCCGCCGGCCGAGGAGGGCCAGCTGGCCCGGGACGCCTTCGACCGGACGGTGACCGACGGGCTGGGCGTCGCCGACGTCGGCGGTGAGTGGAGCGTGGCCGCCGGTGCGAGCCGGCAGTCGGTGACCTCGGGCGTGGCCGAGCTGGCCCTGCCGCGGACGGGGAACAACACCGGCTCGTACCTGGCCGGGGTGTCCTCGAGCAACACCGACGTGCGGACGTCGTTCTCGCTGAGCGAGATGCCGACCGGTGCGGGCACCTACGTGTACGTCTCCGGCCGCCGGGTGAGCGACGGCAACGAGTACCGGGTGCGGGTCCGGGTGCTGGCCGACGGCCAGGTCGCCCTGACGCTGTCCCGCCTGGCGGACGGGGCGGAGGCCTGGCCCGGGGGTGAGCTGATCGTGCCCGGACTGACCTACACGGCGGGCGGCACGCTCAACGTCCGGGTGCAGGTCTCCGGCGAGGGCACCACCGAGATCACCGGGAAGGTGTGGACCGGGGACGCCGAGCCGGCCGACCCGCAGCTGGTCCGCACCGACACCACCGCCGGCCTGCAGGCAGCCGGTGGCGTGGGGCTGGCGGCCTACCGGCCGGGCAGCAACACCGTCGCCACCGCCGTCCGGTTCACCGCCTTCGACGTCCGGACCGGCGCGTGAGCCGCCCGGAGGGGCCCCGGCGGAGCCGCTCGACGCTGCTCCGCCGGGGGGTCCCGGCGCTGGTCGCGCTGCTGCTGGCCGCCCTGCTGGTCCTGGTCCTCGACCTGGGCGGGGACGACGGCGAGCGCGGTGCGACGGCCGCCCCGGCCACCGCGACGGCACCCGCCACCGCACCGGCCGAGGACCCCTCGGGGGCGGGGGAGGCGGAGGCCACACCGACCGAGCCGCCCGCGCCGGCCACCGAGCTGCTCGCGGCGCCGGTGGTGGTGCGGGAAGGCGTGCCCTCCTCGGCGCGCACGGTGTCGGTCGCCCCGGCGGCGTTCACCGCTCCGGCCGCGTGGTCCGACGGTGCCTCGGTCCGGGTCACCGAGGCCCGCCAGCAGGTCAGCGGCGGGCAGGGCCCGGGCGCCCTGGCCGGGCAGCCGCAGACGGTGTTCACGCTGGAGGTCACCAACGGTTCCACGGCGCCGCTGGACCTCAACGGCGTGGTGGTGCAGGCGACCTACGGCGCGGGGACGACGCAGGCCAGCCCGCTCTACGACGGCGGGACGACGGACTTCAGCGGCACCCTCGAGCCCGGTGCCACCGCCACCGCCGTCTACTCCTTCGCCATCCCCGCCGACGAGCTGGGAGAGGTGAGCCTGTCGGTGGACGTCGACGGCCTCCGCTTCCCGGCCGCCTTCACCGGCAGCGTCCCGGCGAACTGAACCAGGGCCCGTGTCCGCCCGCTGACCCGGGCGGACACGGAACCCGCGAGAACGGCCCCCGGTCGGCGGGCGCTCCCTTCGGGGAGCGTCCCGCCGGCCGGGGGCCGTCGGCGTCGGGAGGGTCGGTGCCGGCGGCTTCGGAACGGTGCACCGACCTGCAGGGACCCGAAGATTGGACGTTCCGGGTGGGCGATGACCAACGCGGGCGGCGGACCTGCGAGATCATCCGGCATCGCTGGACGACTCGGGTCCCAGGCGTCCCATCTGCACCGTTCCGCACTGGCGCGACGCCGGACCGGTCGGGCAGACTGGTGCGCGGTACCAGAGCAAGCGAGACACGCCACCGCACGACAGGTCCGTTGGGGAAGACGAGACCAGTCGAGTCGATGGAGGTGCCCCGTGCAGCGACGGTCTACCCAGGGTGTGGTCTTCGTGCACGCATGCCCGAAGGCCCTCTGCCAGCACGTCGAATGGGCGCTCGAGCGCGTCGTCGGCGGGCCGGTTTCTTTGACGTGGACGGAACAGTCCGCAGCGCACGGTTCCTACCGTGCGGAGGTGGCGTGGACCGGTGTTCCCGGTACCGGTGCCAAGCTCGTTGCTGCCCTCAAGGCGTGGCCGATGCTGCGCTTCGAGGTCACCGAGGAGCCCAGCCAGGGCGCCGACGGCGAGCGCATGGCCTACGTTCCCGGCCACGGCGTCTTCCGTGCTGCCACGAGCGCGAACGGCGACCTCATCGTCACCGAGCAGCAGTTGCGGCACCTGGCGGCCACGGCCACCTCGCCGGAGGCGTTCCGGCACGGCGTCGACGTCCTGCTCGGGGCGCCCTGGGACGCCGACCTCGAGGCCTACCGGTACGCCGGCGACAGCACGCCGGCCACCTGGCTGCACCAGGTGGTGTGAGCCCCAGGACGGGGTTCTCCAACGGCCCGGCATCCCGAGAGGGTGCCGGGCCGCTGGGTGTCTCCCTAGAGCGGGATGTTGCCGTGCGCTCCCCGTCCGGACGGCGCCTCGGCCAGGGCGGCCACCAGCCGCCGCTTGGTCTCCTGCGGGGTCACGACGTCGTCGACGACGCCGATCTCCCGCGCCCGGTTCACCCCGCCGGCGATCCGCTCGTGTTCCGCGGCCAGCTCCGCGTGCAGCGCCTCCCGCTCACCGGGCGGGGCGGCGGCCAGCTTCTTGCGGTGCAGGATGCCGACGGCGGCCTTGGCGCCCATGACCGCGACCTCGGCGCCGGGCCAGGCGAACACCGCCGTGGCGCCCAGTGAACGGGAGTTCATCGCGATGTAGGCCCCGCCGTAGGACTTGCGGGTCACCAGCGTCACTCGCGGCACGACGGCCTCCGCGAAGGCGTGCAGGAGTTTGGCGCCGCGCCGCACCACGCCGTCCCACTCCTGCCCGACGCCGGGAAGGTATCCGGGCACGTCGACCAGCACGACCAGCGGCACCCCGAAGGCGTCGCACATGCGCACGAACCGGGCCGCCTTCTCCGCCGACGCGGAGTCCAGGCAGCCCCCCAGCCGCAGCGGGTTGTTGGCGACCACCCCGACGGTGCGGCCGGAGAGCCGCCCCAGCGTGGTGACCACGTTCGGCGCGAAACGCGGGTGCATCTCCAGGCCCGGCTGGTCGAGCAGGGCGGCGACCAGCGGCTTGACGTCGTAGGCCCGGTTCGGCCGCTCGGGCATCAGCGCCTCGAGGTCGACGTCCGGGGTGTCGTCCGGTGCGGCGAGGGTGCCCTGCGCGGCGAGCAGGTCGACCGCCTGGCGAGCGGTGGCGAGCGCATCGGCCTCGCTGTCGGTGACCACGTGGACGACGCCGGAGCGGCGGCCGTGGGTGTCGGGGCCGCCGAGGCTCTCCATGTCGACGTTCTCACCGGTCACCGACCGGACGACGTCGGGACCGGTGACGAAGACCCGGCCGGCCGGGCTCATGATCACCAGGTCGGTGAGCGCCGGGCCGTAGGCCGCGCCGCCGGCGGCCGGGCCCAGGACGACGGAGATCTGCGGGATCCGCCCGGAGGCGCGCACCATCGCGGCGAAGACCTCGCCGACCGCGTGCAGGGCGGTGACGCCCTCGGCGAGCCGGGCGCCGCCGGAGTGCCAGATGCCCACGACGGGGACCCGCTCGCGCAGCGCGACGTCCATGGCGTCGACGATGTGCCGGCAGCCGTCGACCCCCATCGCACCACCCATGACCGTGGCGTCGGTGCAGAAGGCCACCGCGGACGAGCCGGCGACCGTGCCCCGCCCGGCGAGCACGCCGGAGGTGTCCCGGGCGGCCAGCAGCTGCAGCGAGCCGGGGTCGAAGAACGCCGCCAGCCGGGCCTCGGGGTCCCGGGGGTCGGCCGTCGGCGTGGTGGGGGGCGCGGCATGGAGCGTCGTCACGGGCATCTCCGTCTTCGGGGCTCCGGCGGGATGCGGGAGCCGGCTGCCTCAAGCAGTGGTGAACACCAGGGCCATGTTGTGGCCGCCGAAGCCGAAGGAGTCGTTCAGCGCGGCGGAGAAGGACGCCTTCCGCGGTTCGCGGCGGACGATGTCGAGGGCCTGGACGGCGGCATGGTCGTCGGGGTCGTCGAGGTTGGCGGTGGCCGGCACCAGCTGGTCGCGCAGCGCCAGGATGGTGAAGACCGACTCGAGGGCGCCGGCGGCGCCGAGCAGGTGCCCGGTCGACCCCTTGGTGGCGGTGACCAGGGTGTGCTCGCCGATGGTGCCGTGGATGGCCATGGCCTCGGCGGTGTCACCGATCGGGGTGGAGGTGGCGTGCGCATTGACGTGGCCGATGTCGGCGGGGGTGAGCCCGGCGTCGCGGATCGCGGCGACCATCGCCCGGGCACCGCCGGCACCCTCGGGGTGCGGGGCGACCAGGTCGTAGCCGTCGGCGGTGGCCCCGGCGCCGGCGAGCCGGGCGTGGACCTTCGCACCCCGGGCCCGCGCGGAGTCGGCGCGTTCCAGCACCAGACAGGCCGCCCCCTCGGCCAGCACGAACCCGTCCCGGCCCTTGTCGAACGGGCGGGAGGCGCGCTGGGGCTCGTCGTTACGGGTGCTCATCGCACGCATCGCGGCGAAACCGGCCATCGGCAGCGGGTGGACGCAGGCCTCGGTGCCCCCGACCAGCACCATGTCGGCGCGGTCGAGGCGGAGCAGATCCAGGCCCCAGCGGATCGCCTCGGCGCCCGACGCGCAGGCGCTGACCGGGGCGTGGACGCCGGCACGGGCGCCGACGGCCAGCCCGACCGCGGCGGCCGGACCGTTCGGCATGAGCATCGGGATGGTGTGCGGGGAGACCCGCCGGGGCCCCTTGGCCTCGAGGATGTCGTCCTGGTCGAGCAGGGTGAGCGCCCCGCCGATGCCGGTGCCGACGACGACGGCGACACGCTCGGGGTCGACCCCCGCATCGGCACCCCCGGCGTCCCGCCAGGCCTCCTCCGCGGCGATCACCGCGACCTGCTGGCTGCGGTCCAGCCGGCGGGCTCGCACCCGGTCGATCTGCTCGGCCGGGTCGACGGCCAACCGGGCGACCAGCTGGGCCGGGAATTCCTGGGCCCAGTCGTCGGTGAGGCGGCTCACCCCGGACCGGCCGGCCAGCAGCGCCTCCCAGGTGGAGGCGACGTCGCCACCGAGGGGCGTGGTGGCGCCCATCCCGGTGACGACGACGTCGGCGGTGGACGTGCTCATGGACGTTCCTCCTGGGATTGACTGGCCGGACGGCCGGGGGGACTTACCGGAACGGCCCCGCTGCAGGGTCCCGCTGCGAGCTTGCGAGCGGTGGGGAGCAGTGGGGTCCTTCTACTGTTACTGGTTCTTCTCGATGTAGGAGATGGCGTCACCGACGGTCTTGATGTTGCCGAGCTCGTCGTCGGGGATGGCGACACCGAACTTGTCCTCGACGGCGGTGGCGATCTCGACCATCGACAGCGAGTCGACGTCGAGGTCGTCGGTGAAGGACTTCTCGGGGGAGACGTCGGCGGGGGCGACCCCGGCGACCTCCTCGAGGATCTCGGCCACGCCGGTCTGGATCTCCTGGGTGCTGCTCACGGGCGGTCCTCTCTCGAAGGCGATGCAGCGGGCCGGGTCGGCCCACCGCGTCGTCCGGGACGTTCGTCCCGGCGGTATGGGTCGTGCGGTGGTGCGGTCAGGGCAGTTGCAGGACCTGGCCGGCGAAGGTGAGCCCGGCGCCGTAGCCGAGCACCAGTGCGGTGTCGCCGCTCTTCGCTTCGCCGGACTCGATCAGCGCGGTCAGCGCCAGCGGTACGGAGGCCGCCGACGTGTTGCCGGACTGGACGATGTCCCGGGCGATGACCGTCGATTCGGGGAGACCGAGCTTCTTGGCCATCGACTCGATGATCCGGAGGTTGGCCTGGTGCGGGGCGAAGACGTCGATGTCCTGCGGTCCGACGCCGGCCCGTTCCATCGCGGCGAACAGCGTCTCGGTGAGCTTCGTGGTCGCCCAGCGGTAGACCGCCTGGCCGGCCATGGTCATGTGCGGCAGACCCTCGGGGATGGAGATGGCGGTGTGCTGGTCGCCGTCGCTGCCCCACACCACCGGGCCGATGCCCGGCTCGTCGGAGGCGCCGATGACCATCGCCCCGGCTCCGTCGGCGAAGATCACGGCGGTGCCGCGATCGGTCAGGTCGGTGACGTCGGTGAGCCGCTCGACGCCGATGATCAACGCGTTGACCGCGGAGCCGGCCCGGATGGCGTCGACGGCCACCCCGAGGGCGTAGCAGAAGCCGGCGCACCCGGCGTTGAGGTCGAAGGCGCCGGGGCGGTTCACGCCGAGCCGGTGGGCGACCAGCGGACCCATGCCGGGGATCGGCTTGCGCAGGCTGGCGCTGGCCACGATCACCAGGTCGACGGCGTCGGGGGCCAGCCCGCTGGCGGCCAGCGCCTTGCCACCGGCGGCCACGGCCATCTCGACGAGCGTCTCGTCGGGCTCGGCCCAGCGGCGCTCGGCGATGCCGACCCGGCTCTGGATCCATTCGTCGTTGGTGTCCATCGTCTGGGCCAGCTCGTCGTTGGTGACCCGCCGGCGCGGGCGGTATGCCCCCAGGCCGAGGACACGGGCGCCCGCGGCGCCCTGCTGGATGCGTAGCGAAGTCACGCGGAGACCTCCGGGTAGAGACGGGCCAGTGGATCACCGGCATCGACGAGATCGCCCTCGTGCACCAGCCACTCGGCGAGCACGCCGTCGTAGCCGGCGGAGACGTTGACCTCCTCGCGGCGGCTGCGGACGCAGCCCAGCGGGGTGCCGGCGGGCAGGTGGGTGCCCTCGGCGACCTCGGCGGGGCTGACGGTGCCGCGCACGGGAGAGACGACCACGCGCCAGTCGGGCTGGTGCTCGGCCTCCGACCGGCTGCGCTCGGCGGTGATGAGCTCGCGGGCACGGTCGAGGTCGGCGGGGCCGGCCAGGGCCAGCAGTTCGATGTCGGAGCCCTTCCACTCGCGCTTGGCCAGCCCGGCCAGCGCGCCGGCCGGCGGCAGCTCGAGCACTGCGGTCACGCCGAGGTCGCGCAGGGTGGCCAGGCAGGCGTCGAAGCGGACCGGGTTGGTGACCTGGCTGACCAGCCGGGACAGCACCTCGGTGCCGGTGTCGACCGCGGCGCCGTCGGCGTTGGACAGCAGCAGCCGGCTGGGGTCGGCCGGGTGCAACCCGTCGACCAGGGCTTCCAGCTCGGCCCGGGCGGTGGCCATGTACTCGGTGTGGAAGGCGCCGGCCACCGACAGCGGCATGATCCGTGCCTTGGCCGGCGGGTCGGCCTTGAGCGCGGCCAGCGCGTCGAGTGCCCCGGCGGCGACGACCTGCCCGCCGCCGTTCCGGTTGGCCGGGACCAGCCCGTGGCGCTCGATCGCGGCCAGCACCTCGTCGGGGTCACCGCCCAGGACGGCGGACATCCCGGTAGGCGTCCGTTCGCAGGAGCGGGCCATCGCCCGGCCGCGGACGGCGGTGAGCGCGATCGCCGCCTCCACCGACAGCACCCCGGCCAGCGCAGCGGCGGTGAGCTCGCCGACGCTGTGGCCGGCGATGACGACGTCGCGGCCGGCGTGCGGGCTGTGCGCGACGGGGCCGGGTAGGCCACCCAGCTCCCGCGCGATGAACAGGCTCATCGCGACGACGAGTGGCTGGGTGACCGCGGTGTCCTTGATGGCCTCCGCGTCACCGGCCGTGCCGAGTTCGAGGAGATCGGCGTCGGCGATGGCGCCGGCCCAGCGGAAGAAGGGCTCGGCGCCGGGCAGCTCCAGCCAGGGGGTCAGCATTCCGGGCTTCTGGGCACCCTGTCCGGGGGCGAGGACGGCCAGCACTCGTTCACCGTGCCAGTCCCGGCCGGGTTCCGCGCCGCAGACGGGAACGAAAGATCAGCACACCTTTTTGGAGGATCCCTCTAAAGCGAGGCCAGTCAACCGGAGATCCGGCCGCGTGTCGGTGGCGGAGCCCACAACGACCGGGCGTGGGAACCCACAATGACACCCACACATGGCACCCGGCCGTTGCGGGCCCGCCGGGTGCCGGTCAGTGCCACAGCGACCGGTCGACCTCCAGTTCGGTGAGGGCCAGCGCGAGCTGCAGGGTCCAGCTGCCGCGAGGGTCGGTCAGGGAGTAGCCGGTCAGCTCGGTGACGCGCTTGAGCCGGTACCGAACGGTGTTGGTGTGCACGAACAGCGCCCGGGCGCTGGCCTCGAGGTTGCCGCCGTTGCCCAGCACCACCCGCACCGTCTCCAGCACCTCGGCCCCCGCCGACTGCAGTGGCACGGCGACGCGCTCGGTGAGCGCGGTGCGCGCCGCCGGGTCGCCGGCCAGGGCGCGCTCGGGCAGCAGGTCGTCGGCGGCGACCGGGCGGGGCGCCTCGGGCCAGGCGGCGGCCGCGCGCAGGCCGGCCAGGGCGGCGGTCGCCGACTCGCCGGCCTGGGCGAGCGACTCCACCCGGGGACCGCGCACCACCGGGCCCGGGCCGAACTCGCGGCTCACCCGGTCGGCGACCTCCTCCAGCCCGGTCACCCCGCCCAGGACGACGACGAGCTTGTCGGCGTGCACCCCGACGAGCACCTCGCTGCGCTGCGACCGGGCGGCACGGCGGACGGCGGCGCGCTGGTCGTCCACCCCGGCCGGGGCCGCGCCGACCAGCACGAGTACCGGGCCGGTGGTCGCCCAGCCCAGCGCCGCGGCCCGCCCGGGGAGCTCGTCGGACCGCTCACCACGGACGAGCGCGTCGACGACGAGGGCCTCCAGTCGGGCGTCCCAGGCGCCCCGGCTCTCGGCGAAGCTGGCGTAGACGTGCGCGGTGGCGAACGCGACCTCTCGGCTGTACTGCAGCACCGCCAGCCGCAGCTGCTCGGCGTCGCCGGGTTCGGCGACCTGCTCCACCCGGTCCTCGACCACCTCGACGGTGACCTTGATGAGGTCGACGGTCTGCTTGAGCGGAACGGCGCGCACCAGCTCGCGGGGGGCTGCGCCGAACACCTCGCCGGTGAGCCGCGGCGGGCGGCCGGGGTTGCGGCACCACTCGACCATCGAGGCGACGCCGGCCTGCGCCACGAGCGTCACCCACGAGCGCTGCGCGGCGGGCATGGCGCGGAACCACGGCAGCTCCTCGTCCATCCGGGCGACCGCCTGGGTGGCCAGTGCGCTGGAGGCGCGCTCGAGCCGGCTCAGCGTGGCCGCCGAGGGCTGTGCCCTCACCGGCCGTCTCCCGCGGTCTCCACGCGCCCAGCGTGTCACGCGGGCCGGGGTCGGGGATGGTGGAGCGGTGTCCGCACCCCGACCCGCCGCCGCACCGGCGCAGGAGGTGACGCAGTGATACCTCCCGACTCCCGGCTCCTGCTCGAGCCCGTCGACGGCTCGGCGGGCCCGCTGCTGAGACTGGCCGACGACCGGCTGACCCCGGGTCAGGGCTACGGCGGGCACGCCCACCGCGACGTCGATGTCGTCGCCCTCGTGCTGCGCGGCTCGCTCACCCACCGCTGGCAGCGGGGCGCGGTGCTGGGGGCCGGCGACGTGGGCGTGCTGCGTGCCGGGGCCGGGCTGGCCCACGACGAGGTCGCCGGGGACGACGGGGCGCACGTCGTCCAGGCGTACCTGCGGGCCGCCGATCCCGGCGCGCCGCCGGCATACGACGTCCGCGCGGCCCCGGCGGGCTGGGTGGACCTCGGCCGGGCCGACGCGCGGCTGTGGCTGGCCGTCCTGGGCGCGGCGGAGGAGGTCACCCCGCCGCCGGGGCTGTGGGTGGTCTGCCGCGAGGGTGCGGTCACCGCCGGACCCGGCGACGGGTCGGTCACCGGGCCGGCCACGGTCTGCGTGTGGCAGCTCGACCCGGCCCGCCCGGCCTGGGCAGACTGACCGGCTCCTGTCGCGGTGCTGAGCACTGCTACAGACTGGTCGCATGCCGAACGCTGTCGCTGAGCTTCTCGCCGCTGCCCGTGCCGATGCTGATCGGACCGTCGACCTGCGGCGCCGGCTGCACCGCTTCCCGGAGATCGGGCTGCAGCTGCCGCGTACGCAGGCCACCGTGCTGGAGGCCCTGGCCGAGCTGCCGATCGAGGTGGCCACCGGCACGAGCACGACCTCGGTGGTCGGTGTGCTGCGCGGTGGCCGCCCCGGGCCGACGTACCTGCTGCGCGCCGACATGGACGGCCTGCCGGTGCACGAGGACACCGGGCTGCCGTTCGCCTCGGAGGTCCCCGGCGCGATGCACGCCTGTGGGCACGACACCCACGTGGCCATGCTCGTCGGCGCCGCCCGACTGCTCGCCGAGCGCCGCGACTCCCTGGCGGGCCAGGTCGTGTTCATGCTGCAGCCGGGTGAGGAGGGCTTCCACGGCGCCCGCTACATGCTCGAGGAGGGGCTGCTCGACGCCGTCCCGGAGGCCCCGGTGAGCGGCGCGTTCGCGCTGCACATCTCCACGATGTGGCGCACCGGCACGATCAACGTCCGGCCCGGGCCGATGATGGCCGCGGGTGACATCTTCCGGATCACGCTGCGCGGCCGGGGCGGGCACGCCTCCACGCCGCACCTGGCCGCGGACCCGGTGCCGGTCGCCGCCGAGATCGTGCTGGCCCTGCAGTCGATGGTGACCCGCCGGGTGGGCGTCTTCGACCCGGCGGTGGTCACGGTCGGGCACATCACCGCGGGGACGACGAACAACATCATCCCGGAGACCGCCGTCCTGGAGGGCACCATCCGCACCCTGTCGGCGCAGCAGCGGGCCGCGACCATGGATTCCGTCGAGCGGGTGGCGACCCATGTCGCCGCCGCGCACGAGCTCACCGTCGAGTTCACCCGCGAGGAGGGCTACCCGGTGACGGTCAACGACCCGGCGGTCGCGGCCCAGGTGTCCGCGACCGCGGCGACGCTGCTGGGCGAGGAGGCCAGTGCCGTGATGCCCGAGCCGCTGATGGGCGCCGAGGACTTCTCCTACGTGCTGGAGCGGGTGCCCGGGGCGATGGCGTTCCTGGGCGCCTGCCCGCCGGACCTGGACCCAGGGGCCGCGCCGGGCAACCACTCCAACCTCGTCGTGTTCGACGAGGCCGCGCTGCCGGCCGGAGTGGCCCTCTACACCCGGATGGCGCTGCAGGCCCTCGCCGGCTGAACGCGGAACGGCCCGTCTCCCCGAGGGGAGACGGGCCGCTGGTTCCGGACGGCTAGGCCGCCGGCTGCTGGTCCGGGTCGGTGGTGGTGTCCTCCGGGGCCGCCTGGACGCTCGCGATCTGGTACTTCTCCACGGCGTCGCGGACGACGGAGCGCTCGACCTCCCCGCGGTTGGCCAGCTGCGCCAGCGTCTTGACGACGATCGACTCGGCGTCGATCCGGAAGTGCCGCCGCAGCGCAGGGCGGGTGTCGGACAGGCCGAACCCGTCGGTGCCCAGCGACGCGAGGCCGCCGGGGACGTAGGGCGCGAGCAGGTCGGGGACCGCCTTCATCCAGTCCGACACGGCGACCACCGGGCCGGGAGCGTCCTGGAGCGACTGGGTGACGTAGGGCACCTTCTGCTCCTCTGCCGGGTTCAGCAGGTTCCACTCGTCGGCCTCGACGGCCTCCCGGCGCAGCTCGGTCCACGAGGTCACCGACCAGACGTCCGCCGACACCCCCCAGTCCTGGGCGAGCAGCTCCTGCGCCCGCAGCGCCCACGGCACCGCGACACCCGACGCCAGCACCTGCGCCTTGTGGCCACCCTCGACCGCGGGGCCCTGGGCGTAGCGGTACATCCCGGCGAGCAGCCCGGCCACGTCGAGGCCCTCGGGCTCGGCCGGCTGCACGTAGGGCTCGTTGTAGATCGTCAGGTAGTACATGACGTCGGCGCTCCGGTGCCCGCCGAGCGGGGCACCCGGGTCCTCGCCGTACATCCGGCGCAGGGCGTCCTTGGTGATGTGCCCGACCTCGAAGGAGAACGCCGGGTCGTAGGCCACCACGGCCGGGTTGGTCGCGGCCAGCAGCAGCGAGTGGCCGTCCTCGTGCTGCAGCCCTTCGCCGTTGAGGGTGGTGCGGCCGGCGGTCGCCCCCAGCAGGAACCCGCGGGTCATCTGGTCGGCGGCGGCCCAGAAGGAGTCACCGGTCCGCTGGAAGCCGAACATCGAGTAGAAGATGTAGATCGGGATCATGGCCTCGCCGTGGGTGGCGTAGGACGTGCCCGCCGCGATGAACGACGCCGCGGAGCCGGCCTCGTTGATCCCCTCGTGCAGGATCTGGCCGCTCTCGGACTCCTTGTAGGTGAGCATCAGCTCGCGGTCGACCGACGTGTACTTCTGGCCGGCCGGGTTGTAGATCTTCTTCGTCGGGAAGAGGGAGTCCAGCCCGAAGGTGCGGGCCTCGTCCGGAATGATCGGTACGAAGCGCGGGCTGAGCTCCTCGTCCTTCATCAGCTCCTTGAGCAGCCGGACGAACGCCATCGTGGTGGCGACCTCCTGCTTGCCCGAGCCCCGGCGCAGCACCTCGAACGCCTTGTCGTCGGGGGTCTTGAGCGGCTTGGCCGCCACCCGCCGCCGGGGGATGGGGCCACCCAGCTGACGCCGCCGCTCGAGCATGTACTGCATCTCGTCGGAGTCCTGGGCGGGCTTGTAGTACGGCGGGAGGGTCTTGTCCAGCTCCTCGTCCGGGATCGGGATGTAGAGCCGGTCGCGGAACGTCGCCAGGTCCTCGGCGGTCAGCTTCTTCATCTGGTGCGTGGAGTTGCGGCCCTCGAAGTGGCTGCCCAACGTCCAGCCCTTGATGGTCTTGGCGAGGATGACCGTCGGCTGACCCTTGTGCTCCTGGGCGGCCTTGAACGCCGCGTAGACCTTGCGGTAGTCGTGCCCGCCGCGCTGGAGGTCCCAGACCTCCTTGTCGCTCATCCCCTCGACGAGCTTGCGGGTGCGCGGATCGCGGCCGAAGAAGTGCTCGCGGACGTAGGCGCCGTCCTCGGCCTTGTAGGTCTGGTAGTCCCCGTCGGGGGTCTGGTTCATCAGGTTGACCAGGGCGCCGTCCCGGTCGGCGGCCAGCAGCCTGTCCCAGCCGCGGCCCCAGACGACCTTGATGACGTTCCAGCCCGCGCCGCGGAAGATCGACTCCATCTCCTGGATGATCTTGCCGTTGCCCCGGACCGGGCCGTCGAGGCGCTGCAGGTTGCAGTTGATGACGAAGGTGAGGTTGTCCAGCTCCTCGCGGGCCGCCAGACCGATCGGCCCGATCGACTCGGGCTCGTCCATCTCGCCGTCGCCGAGGAACGCCCAGACGTGCTGGTCGGAGGTGTCGGCGATGCCACGGGCGTGCAGGTAGCGGTTGAACCGCGCCTGGTAGATCGCGTTCATCGGGCCCAGGCCCATGGAGACGGTCGGGAACTCCCAGAAGTCCGGCATCAGCCGGGGGTGGGGGTAGGACGACAGCCCGCCACCGGGGTGGCTGACCTCCTGGCGGAACCCGTCGAGCTGGTGCTCGTCGAGCCGGCCCTCGAGGTAGGCGCGGGCGTAGATGCCGGGGGAGGCGTGCCCCTGGAAGTAGATCTGGTCGCCGCCGCCGGGGTGGTCCTTGCCGCGGAAGAAGTGGTTGAAGCCGACCTCGTAGAGGGAGGCGGAGGACGCGTAGGAGGAGATGTGGCCGCCGACCGCGATGCCCGGGCGCTGCGCCCGGTGGACCATGATCGCGGCGTTCCAGCGGATGTAGGCCCGGATCCGGCGCTCGACGTCCTCGTCACCGGGGAACCACGGCTCCCGCTCCGGCGGGATCGTGTTGAGGTAGTCGGTGCTGCGCAGCGCGGGGACGCCGACCTGCTGCTCCCGGCTGCGCTCCAGCATCCGCAGCATCAGGTAGCGCGCCCGGTCCCGGCCGGCGTGATCGACGACCGCGTCGAGCGATTCGAGCCACTCGTGGGTCTCGTCGGGGTCGATGTCGGGCAGTTGACTCGGCAGGCCGTCGGTGATGACCGCGCGGGGGGTGCCTGTGTTGCGGGCGGGGTCGCCGTCCGACTGCTGCGTTGCGCTCATGACCACATCGTCTCGCGAACAGGCCCCGTCCGTCACCTGACCCCGCCGTCCCGCCCCGAGGACCGTGGTGATCAGGCGTTCCCGGGGCGGTGGGACCGCGGCCGGGCGGCCGGTTCCCCGGCGTCCGCGGCGGCTGGGCCGGCCTTGCGCCACGCCCGTGATGCCCTACGCTCCGCACCTACGGCGGCCCGGCCAGGCGCCCGCGCGGGTCCCCGGCAACCGGGCCCGACGAGTCCGCCAGGTCGACCGGCGTGCAGCTCCTGCACCTCGTGCGGGATCCTGTGACGGTGTTGGAGCAAGCGACCCCGCCAGGGACAGGGCACCATCCGTACCGATCACGTGTCGAACAGCAGGGCACCGACTCCATGGAGGAACAGCAGGGATGAGCGTCGACTCGGGCAGCACCAGCATGGCTGCCCGGCTGGGGATCAAGCCGGGCATGGTCGTGCAGGAGCTCGGCTGGGACGAGGACGCCGACGAGGACCTGCGCGACTCCGTCGTGGAGCTCTCCGGCGGTGAGATGGTCGACGAGGACTCCGACGAGGTCGCCGACGTCGTCCTGCTGTGGTGGCGCGAGGAGGACGGCGACTTGATCGACGCCCTCGTCGACTCGATCGCCTCCCTGGCCGAGGACGGGGTGGTGTGGCTGCTGGTCCCCAAGTCCGGGCGGCCGGGCCACGTCGAGCCGGGCGAGGTCACCGAGGCCGCGCCGACGGCGGGGCTGCAGCAGACCTCGAGCATCTCGGCGGCCAAGGACTGGTCGGGCATCCGGCTGGTCACGCCGAAGGCGGCCCGGTCCCGGCGCTGACAGCGGAGGGCCACCTGGATCGGCTCGCGGCACGTGCGGCACGATCGGGATCATGAGTCTCTCCGTCGGCGACACCGCGCCCGAGTTCAGCCTTCCCGACCAGGACAAGCAGGTCGTATCCCTCGAGGGTCTGCGGGGCGCCCCCGTGCTGGTCGTCTTCTACCCCTTCGCCTTCTCCGGCATCTGTACCGGTGAGCTGTGCCAGCTCCGCGACGAGCTGGCCACCTACACCGAGGCCGGTGTGCAGGTGGTCGCGATCTCCACCGACCCGGTGTTCAGCCTCAAGGCCTTCCGGGCGCAGGAGGGCTTCGACTTCCCGCTGCTGTCGGACTTCTGGCCGCACGGCGCCACCGCCCAGACCTACGGCGTGTTCAACGACAAGGCCGGCATGGCGCTGCGGGGCACCTTCCTGGTCGACGCCGGTGGGACGATCGTCTTCACCGAGGTCAACCAGCCCGGTGACGCCCGGGCCCAAGCCGGCTGGAAGGATGCAGTCGGCCGGCTCGCCGCCTGAGGAAGGACCCCCTCGGCAGGCCCAGGCCACGTCCGGAGGGGGCCACGGGCGCGTAGCTCAGCGGGAGAGCTCTCGCCTTACAAGCGAGCGGTCGCAGGTTCGATCCCTGCCGCGCCCACCCTGCCGCGCCCACCCGTTCAACGCTGGTCGGTCTCCTCGGTGCCGGCCCGGCGGGCCGGTGTGGTCTGCCGGACCAGCCGCCGGGCGGTGTCCACCTCGCGGGCCACCGGCGCCAGCACCCCGTCGGCGTAGATCTCCGCGTCGTCGGGCGCCCGGTGCGCCCGCAGGTCCTCCTCCAGTTGCCGGACCGCCTTGCGCAGCACTCTCACGTGGGCCGGGTCGGGGGCGGGCTCGCCGGAGCGCATGGCGATCACCGCCTCGGTCACCGCGTCCGAGGTGCGCTCCAGTTGCACGATCACCGGGTACCAGGCCGCCGCCCGGGTGCTGATCGGCGGCGGCTCCGCCAGCCGGCGCTGCAGTTGGGTCTGCAGCTCGGTCAGGGCGCGGTAGCTGGCCCGCCGGGCCCGCCGGATGTCCTCCGGCGAGCCGGTGAAGGCCACGTCGACGAACCGGTCGAGGGCCAGCGTCGCGGCCCGCAGCGCGTCGTCGAGGGGAGCGCGCCAGGTCTGCGGCCACAGCAGGTAGCCGATGACCAGCACGATCCCGCAGCCGATCAGGGTGTCGACCAGCCGGGCGGTGACCAGGCCGACACCGCCGGGTTCGGCGAGCTCGAGCAGCAGGATGATCAGCGGCGTCTGGAAGACCGAGAACAGGCCGAAGTTGGCCGCCCGCGCCCACGGCAGCGCCCCGGCTGCCAGGGCCATCGTCAGCAGCACCCACCAGCCGTCGTCGCGGGGCAGGAACGACAGCAGCAGCGAGCCGAGCAGGACGCCCAGCAGCGTGCCGGCACCCCGCTGGACGGCGCGGGTGAACACCGACCCGAAGTCGGGCTTGAGCACGATGGCGACGGTGAGCAGCACCCAGTAGGGGCGGTCGAGGGGAAGCGTCTGGCGGGCCACCTCCGCGGCGGTCATGCACAGCACCAGGCGGACGACGAACGCGCGGGAGTCGGCGTTGCCCACGGTCCGGTCCACCAGGTCGCGGGCCCGCACCCGCCAGTCGGTCTCGGCCCGGGGCACCGCGGCACCGGCCAGCTCCTCCGGGTCACCGACCACGTTCCACACCAGCCGGATGCCGTGCCGCACCGCCCGGCGCGGCGCGGGTCCGTCGTCCACCGGCGGCGGGCGCTCGCCCCGCAGCGGCTGTCCCGTGGTGATCGCGATGGTCAGCGCCGCGGTCGCGGCGAGGTCCCGGGTGCCGACGGCCGCCCCCCTGCGGGCGCCGGCGACGGCGGCCTCCACCAGGGGGGCCGCGGCGTTGAGCACGCCGGCCAGCTCGGCGAGCTCCTTGCTCCGCCCGGCCGACCGGCTGCGCGTGTGGATCACCCGGTCGTAGCCGGTGTTGAGCGCCTCGGTCAGCTTCCGGCGGGCGTCCTCGACCCGTTCGGTGCCGATCGCGGCGAGCAGGTCGCCGATCCGCGCGAACACCGTGCCGACGGCGAGGCGGTCGGGATCCAGCGGCTCGGCGCGGGACTGGACCAGCACCGCCAGGCACGCCCAGAGCGCACCGGCAGCGAAGAAGCCCACCTCCTGGACGAGCGGCAACGGCGTCGCCAGCCCGGCGGCCAGCGCGGTGTAGATGAGCAGCTGCAGCCCGCCCAGCGACAGCGCGGCGCTGATCGAGCTGATCAGCGCCGCGCACGCCGACAGCACGGCGATCACCAGCACCGGCAGCCATCCCTCGCCGCTGACCACCTGGCCGGCGGCCAGCCCGACGGCGCCCAGCGAGACCGCGGCGGCGACCCGCCGGAGCCGGGCGCGCAGCGGTCCCGACTGGGGAGCCAACGTCGCGGCCAGCGCGCCCGTGGTGGCGAAGATGCCGGCGCCGAGCACGGGCCCGGTGGCCACCCCACCGGCCGCGCCGATGGCCACGGCCAACGGCGCCGGGACGACGACGGCGAAGCGGGCGACGTCCCGCCAGGGCACCGCCGGCGGGCTGGTGCGGACCAGCTCCTCGAGCCAGGCCGGCGCCCGCAACCCCCGATCCGCCACGGGCGCAGCCTCCCATCCTCACGGGGGCTCGGGCGCCCCCGCGGCGGTGGCACGTCGGCGACCCGGTGGCGGCGCGGCCGCCGGTGGCGACGCACACTGGACGGCGTGCCGTGCCTGACGACAGCCTCGGGAGCATCGACCGAGGCCTGCGAGGGAGGAGCGGACCGGGGCGCGGAGTCAGGCCGGTCTGCCAGCCTGCCCGTCGTCCGCCGCGGGTGACCGCCACCGCCGAGCAGGTCGCTCGCCCGTCCGCCCCGGTCGCCGAGGCACCCGTGCCCGACGGGGGCTGGCTGCGGCGGCTGGCCGGCTACTGCCTGCGCCACCGGTTCGACCTGTTCGGTGCGTTCGGGGCCGCCCTGGTCGGGTCGGTGATCGCCGCATCGGTGCCGCTGCTCACCCGCGCCGTCGTCGACCGGGTGGTCGCCGCCGACGCGGCCGACACCACCGCGACGGTCACGCCGTTCGTCATCGCACTGGTCGCCGCGGGGGTGCTGCGCTTCGGCGCCGGCTTCGTCCGCCGGTACCTCGCCGGCCGGCTGTCGCTGGACGTGCAGATGGACATGCGCAACGACGTCGCCGCGGCGCTGTCCCGGCTCGACGGCCCCGGTCAGGACCGGCTGCAGACCGGCCAGGCGGTCAGCCGGTCGATCAGCGACGTCACGCTGGTGCAGGGCCTGCTGGCCTTCGTCCCCAACCTCACCGGCAACGCGCTGCTGTTCGTCGTCTCGGTGGCGGTGATGGCCTGGCTGTCGCCGCTGCTGACCGTGGTGGCGCTCGCGGTCGGGCCGGCGCTGTGGTGGCTGGCCCTGCGGTCCCGCCGTGACCTGTTCCCGGCGAACTGGGCGGCACAGCAGCAGGCCGGCGTGGTGGTCGGCGACGTGGAGGCCGCCGTCACCGGCGTACGGGTTGTCAAGGGCTTCGGCCAGGAGGACCGCGAGCTCGACCGGATCGACCGCGGCGCCCGGTCGCTCTTCGGGGCGCGGATGCGGGTCGTCCGCTTCACCGCCCGGTACAACCCGGCGCTGCAGGCCGTTCCTGCGCTGGGGCAGGTGGGCGTGCTCGCCCTGGGCGGATGGCTGGCGCTGCGCGGCTCGATCTCGCTGGGCACCTTCCTGGCGTTCGCCACCTACCTGGCCGCACTCGTCTCCCCGGTGCGGCAGCTGGCCGCGCTGCTCACCATCGGGCAGCAGGCCCGGGCCGGCATCGAGCGGGTGCTGGAGGTCATCGACGCCCGGCCCACGCTGGCCGACGGCGCGGACGAGCTGCCCGAGGGGCCGCTGACCGTCGAGCTGGACGACGTGACCTTCGGCCACTCCGCCGACCGGCCGGTGCTGCGCGGGGTCTCGCTGCGGGTCGAGCCGGGGGAGACGCTGGCGCTGATCGGCACGGCCGGGGCGGGGAAGTCCAGCGTGGTGACGCTGCTGCCACGCTTCTACGACCCGGTGTCCGGGGTGGTGCGGGTCGGTGGGCGCGACGTCCGCACGCTGCGCACCGGGTCGCTGCGGTCGGCGATGGGCGTGGTGTTCGAGGACAGCTTCCTGTTCTCGGACACGGTGCGGGCCAACATCGCCTTCGGCCGCCCGGACGCCACCGACGCCGAGGTGCGGGCCGCGGCGCGGGCGGCACAGGCCGACGGATTCATCAGGGCGCTGCCGCAGGGCTACGACTCCGTCGTCGGGGAGCAGGGGCTCACTCTCTCCGGCGGCCAGCGGCAGCGGGTCGCGCTGGCCCGCGCGCTGCTCCTCGACCCCCGGGTGCTGGTGCTGGACGACGCCACCTCGGCGGTGGACACCGCGGTCGAGGCACGGATCCACGCGGCACTGCGCACCGAGCTGCTGGGTGCCGGTGGGCGCAGCCGGACGACGTTGCTGGTGGCGCACCGACGCTCCACCCTGGCGCTGGCCGACCGGGTCGCCGTGCTGGACGCCGGCCGGGTGGTCGACGTCGGCACCGCCGCCGAGCTGGAGGCGCGCAGCCCGCTGTACCGGCTGCTGCTGTCCGGGCTTCCCCCGGCCGACGCCGACGACGCTGCCCTGGCCGCGCCGGCCCCGGCCGGTGGCGTGACCCCGGCGGCCTGGCCCGAGGTCGGGCCGCCGGCCGAGGACGGCGACCACCCGCAGCCCGACGCCGCGGCAAGCATCGGCGGGCGGGGGACGGCGCTGGCCGCGGCCGCGCCGACGGCCGCCCTGCGCGAGCTGGTCGACCGGCTGCCCCCGACCGTCGACGAGCCCCACGTTCCCGCCGGGCGGGCCCGCGCGGCCGACCGCGACTTCACGCTGCGGCGGCTGATCCGGCCGTTCCGCCGGCCGCTCGCCGCCGCGCTCGTCCTCGTCGCGCTGTCGGCGATGGCCGCGCTGGCCATTCCGGCGCTGGTCCGTCGAGGTGTCGACGGCGGTATCGCGTCGGGCTCGCTGGGGGTGCTGCTCGGCGTCTCCGGGATCGCGCTGGCCGTGGTCGTCGCCGACTGGCTGGTCACCACCGGGTCGACCTGGCTGACCGGCCGCACCGGCGAGCGGCTGCTGTACACGCTGCGGGTCAAGACGTTCGCCCAGCTGCAGCGGCTGGGCCTGGACTACTACGAGCGCGAGCTGGCGGGAAGGATCATGACCCGGATGACGACGGACGTCGACGCGCTGTCGGCGTTCCTGCAGACCGGGCTCACCACGGCCGTGGTCAGCCTGCTGACCCTGGTCGGCGTGCTGGTGGCACTGCTGCTGCTGGATGCATCCCTCGCTCTGGTCCTGATCGCCATGCTGCCGGTGCTCGTCGTCGCCACGGTGTGGTTCCGGTCGCGTTCGGTGCCGGCGTACACCGAGGCCCGCGAGCGGGTCAGCGCGGTCAACGCCCGGCTGCAGGAGGACGTCGCCGGCCTGCGGGTCACCCAGGCGTTCGACCGGTCGCAGCACTCCACCGAGGTGTTCCGCGGGTACGCCCGGACCTACCGCGACGTCCGGCTGCGGGCCCAGCGCTACATCGCCACCTACTTCCCCTTCGTCGAGTTCCTCTCCGAGGTGGCGGCCGCCGCGGTGCTCGCCGTCGGCGCCGCGCGGCTGTCGGGGGGCACGCTGACCGCCGGTGTCCTGATCGCCTTCCTGCTGTACGTCGACACCTTCTTCGCCCCGGTGCAGCAGCTCTCGCAGGTGTTCGACAGCTACCAGCAGGCCTCGGTGGGGCTCCGCCGGCTGCGCGACCTGCTGCGCCTGCCCACGTCCACCCCGGCCGCCGCCGCACCCCGCCCCGTGGGCCGGCTGCGTGGGGAGGTGCGGTTGGCCGCCGTCACGTTCACCTACACCGGGGCGCCGGCCCCGGCGCTGCACGACGTCTCGCTGACCGTCGCGCCGGGGGAGACGGTCGCGCTGGTGGGGGAGACCGGCGCAGGCAAGTCGACCGTGGTCAAGCTGGTCGCCCGGTTCTACGACCCGACGGCCGGCACGGTCCGGGTGGACGGCGCCGATCTGCGCTCCCTCGACCTGCTGCAGTACCGCGGCCGGCTCGGCGTCGTCCCGCAGGAGGCGTTCCTGTTCCAGGGCACGGTGCGCGATGCCATCGCCTACGGCCGGCCTGCTGCGTCGGACTCCGAGGTGGAGGCCGCCGCCCGCGCCGTCGGCGCGCACGACATGGTCGCGGCGCTGCCGCAGGGTTACCGGACCCGGGTCGGGGAGCGCGGCCGGGCGCTGTCGGCCGGCCAGCGGCAGTTGCTGGCGCTGGCCCGCGCCGAGCTCGTCGACCCCGACGTGCTGCTGTTCGACGAGGCGACCGCATCGCTGGACCTGGCCACCGAGGCGGCCGTCACCCGGGCCGCGGATGCGATCGCCCACCGGCGGACGACGCTGGTGGTCGCGCACCGGCTGACCACCGCCGCGCGCGCCGACCGGGTGGTCGTGCTCGACGGCGGCCGGATCGTGGAGACCGGCACCCACCAGGAGCTGCTGCGCGCCGGCGGGGCGTACGCCGCCCTGTGGGCGGCCTACACCGCCGACGAGGACGCCGATCCGCTGATGGCGTAAGGACCTCGCTGCCCCCCACCGCTCCTGGCAGGACCCCGTCCTCCTCACCCTTCGCAGGCTCAGGGCGAGCCTCTGGACGCGGCCGTGGAGCGGCGGGCCCTGCAGCGGGGCCGGTGCTGCTGATTTGCCGTTTTCGTCGTACCCCCTGGCTAGGTTCGGGGTGTGTTCGAGGCCGGTGGGTTCGGGGTGGCGGTGACGGTGGCACTGCCTGAGCCGGTGCCTGCGTCGCGGCGGCGGGCGCGGTTGGTCGATGTGCTGGATCCGGCGGGGTTCGATGATGCCGGGCTGGTGGGGGAGCTGGGGTCGGTCGCGGATCTGCGGGCGCAGTTGGCGGCGTACGAGGCGGGGCTGGTGGCGGAGCTGGCGGCCCGCCGGCCGGCGCAGTCGGATCTGGCCGAGGGCGAGCCGGGTGCCGGGGTGGAGGGCTGGCTGCCGGATCGGGCGCCGGTGGGGGTGAGTGAGTTCCTCGCCGACGAGCTGGCACTGGTGACGCGGTCGTCGCGGGCGGCGGCGGTGACGTTGGCGGAGCGGTCGGTGGCGTTGGTGCACGAGTTGCCGGCCACCTGGGGCGCGCTGGCGGACGGGTTGGTCGACCTGTCGCGGGCGAACGCGATCGTGCGGGCGCTGGCCGGGCAGTCGACGGCGGCGGGTGGTCCGGTGGACCCGGGCGTCATCGCCGAGGTGGAGGCGCAGGCGCTGGGCTGGGCGGTGGCGGGGGAGTCGCCGAGACGGCTGCAGGAGCGGGTGGCGGCGGCGCTGATCGCGGTCGACGAGGGCGCCGCGGACCGGCGGCGCAAGCGGGCGGAGCGGCTGGCGGATGTGACGGTGCGGTCGTTGCCGGACGGTCTGGCGCAGCTGGTGGCCGAGCTGCCGGCGCCGATGGCGGCGGCGTGCCGGGAAACCGTTGACGTGTATGCCCGGATGCTGAAGGACGACGGTGACGCGCGGCCGATCGGTCAGCTGCGGGCGCTGGTGCTCACCGATCTGGTGCTGCGCCCGTGGGATGTCTCCCGCCCGCCGGTGACCGCGCAGGTGACCGTGCTGGCCCCGCTGCCGGTGTTCCGCAACGGCCCCGATCCTGCCGGGGGGCCGGCCCCGGTGCGGGCCGACGCTGCTGTGCCGACCGACGCCGACGCCGCGTCGGTCGACGGGGCACCGATCACCGGCGGGCAGCTGCGGGAGCTGCTCGGGCAGCTGGACGCGCTGTGCTCCGGCGGGCTGCAGGCCCCGGCCGGCGGCATCCTGGACATCGCGCTGACCGACCCGCTCACCGGGGCGTTGCGCGCGACGGTGACCCGGGGTGAGCTGGCCCGGCGAGCCCGCCGCGGCTGCCCGCGGCACGCCCCTGGCGCGGGCTGTTCGTGCCCGGTGCTGGACCGGCCACCCAGGGTGGATCGGTACACGCCGACGCCGGCGCAGCGCCGGTACGTGCGGGCCCGGGACCGCACCTGCCGCCATCCCGGCTGCCGCCGACCGGCCGCGCGCACCGACCTGGACCACGTCGTGCCCCACGGGGCGGGCGGGCCGACCGACTGCGCGAATCTCTGCTGCCTGTGCCGCCGCCATCACCGGCTCAAGACCCACGCACCCGGCTGGCGGTTCACCATGACTCCCGACGGAATCCTGTCGGTCACCACCCCCTCCGGGGTCACCCGCACCACCCGGCCACCGGGCCACCGGTTGCCCGACGATCTCGTCCTGATCCGGACCGGCGGACCACCCGCAGCCGACGACGACCCGCCACCGTTCTGACGCAGGTCGACCGGGGACGCCGCCCATGCCGGCGACCGGGTGATGACAAAGGCGGTCCTGGTGACCCCGGCACCCGCCGAGCCGGGCGCGGAAACCTCGCACACAACGGGCCGCCGGGCGGCGCCTGACCTACAGTCCGAAGGCGTGGCACTCACGGCAGACGACGCACACTCCGAGCCGGTCGCCACGGTCAGTGGCCTGCCGCTGCCCGGGGCGTCGCTCGCCGAGGTCATCGCCGCGCTCGAGGCCCGTTACGACCCGGCCCTCGCCGAGAGCTGGGACGCAGTCGGCCTGGTGTGCGGCGATCCGGAGGAGACGGTCCGCTCGGTGCTGTTCGCCGTCGATCCGACGGCCGCCGTCGTCGACGAGGCGATCGCCACCGGCGCCGACCTGGTCGTCACCCACCACCCACTGCTGCTCACCCCGGTGCACGGCGTGCCGGCGACCGACCCCAGGGGCCGGGTGGTGCACCGCCTGATCCGGGCCGGAGTCGCGCTGTTCACCGCGCACACCAACGCCGACCGGGCGGCCGACCACGGGGTCAACGACGCGCTGGCCGCCGTCCTGGGGCTGGTCGACCCCACCCCGCTGGAAACCGTCCCCGCCCCGCACACCGACACGCTCGTCGTCTTCGCCCCGGTCGCGCACGCCGACCGGCTGGTCGACGTGCTCTCCCGGGCCGGTGCGGGCGTGATCGGCGACTACACCCGCTGCGCATGGCAGACCACCGGCACCGGCACCTTCATCCCCGGCGGTGAGGCGCACCCGGCGATCGGCACCTCGGGCAGCCTCGAGCGGGTTCCCGAGGTCCGGCTGGAGATGGTCGCGCCGAGCGGCCGCCGGGCCGAGGTGCTGCGGGCGCTGCACGAGTGCCACCCCTACCAGGACCCGGGCTACACGTTCTTCGAGAACGCGGCCACGCCCTCCCGGGCCGGGCTCGGCCGGGTCGGCGAGCTGGCCGGGCCGGTCACCCTGCGGGAGTTCGCCGAGCAGGTTGCCGCCGCCCTGCCGGCGACCACCGGTGGGGTCCGGGTCGCCGGCGACCCCGACCGGCTGGTGCGCACCGTCGCGGTCTGCGGCGGCAGCGGCGGCTCGCTGCTCGGCGCCGCGGCCGCGGCCGGCGCCGACGTGCTGCTCACCAGCGACCTCAAGCACCACCCGGCCTCCGATGCCGGAGAGTCCGGCGGTCCGGCGCTGTGCGACGTGGCGCACTACGCGTCCGAGTGGCCCTGGCTCCCGGTCGCCGCCGATCTGCTGCACCGCGACCTCGGCGGGCGGGTGCGGACGGCGGTGTCGGCCTGCCGCACCGACCCGTGGACGGCGCACGTCGCCAGCGGCGGCGACGCAGCGGCCCCGCCGTCGACGGGCATGGTCGGTGGAGCGGCTGCGCGCGGGTAGGTTGACCGCGTGCAGGCCGACCACTTCGACCAGCAGAAGCTGCTGGCACTCGCTGCGGAGGACGTCGCCCTCGGGCAACTCGCCCACCGCAAGCGCACCCTCCCCGAGAACGCCGCCGTCGAGGCCGCCGAGGAGGCGCAGCGCGAGCTGTCGGGCGACGTCGTCCGTGCCCAGACGGCGGTGCGTGACCTCGACCGTGAACAGAAGCGGCTCGAGGCGGATGTCGACACCGTCACCCAGCGCGCCGCCCGCGACCAGTCGCGGATCGACTCCGGGTCGGCGACGCCCAAGGAGATCACCGGGCTGCAGCACGAGCTGGAGTCGCTGAAGCGGCGGCAGCTCGATCTGGAGGACCAGGTGCTCGAGCTGATGGAGCGTCGGGAGGCCGCCGACGCCGCGCTGGCCGCCGCCCAGGAGGGCCTGGCCGCGGCGCAGACCGACGGTGAGCGCGCCACCCGGCTGCGCGACGACGCCCTGGCCGACATCGCCGACCAGACGACCGTCCACCAGGCCAAGCGCGATGACGTCGCCGCGTCGGTGTCCGCGCCGTTGCTGGCGCTGTACGACCGGGTCGCGAAGCAGACCGGCAGCACCGGCGCCGCGCACCTGCACGCCCGGCGCTGCGAGGGCTGCCGGATCGAGCTGTACGGCAACGAGCTGTCCGCCTTCCGCAACGCCGACCCGCACACCGTGCTGCGGTGCGAGAACTGCGGGCGGATCCTGGTCCGCACGGCGGACTCCGGGCTGTGAGTGCCACGAAGGCGACGGGCGAGCGAGCATCGCAGGGAGCGGCCCGGAGCCGACAGGGAGCGAGCATCGCAGCGAGCGCCAGCGAGCGAGGAGCGGAACAACCGCGGAGGCGACCCGAGGCGCGGACCGAGGAGCGGAACGAGTCCGGAGTCGAGCAATGACTCGACAGCTGATCGTCGAGGCGGACGGCGGCTCGCGGGGCAATCCCGGCCCGGCCGGCTACGGCGCGCTGGTCCGGGACGCCGAGACCGGGCGGGTGCTCGCCGAGCGGGCGGAGTCGATCGGCCGGGCGACCAACAACGTCGCCGAGTACGGCGGGCTGGTGGCCGGTCTGCAGGCAGCCCTCGACCTCGACCCGAGCTCGACGGTCGAGGTGCGGATGGACTCCAAGCTCGTGGTGGAGCAGATGTCCGGGCGCTGGCAGATCAAGCACCCGGACATGAAGAAGCTCGCCGTCCAGGCCCGGGACATCTCCCGGCAGCTCGGTTCGGTGCGCTACACCTGGGTGCCGCGCGCGCAGAACGGCGCGGCCGACGCGCTGGCCAACAGCGCGATGGACGGCAAGCCGGTACGCCGCGACCTGGCGACCGAGCCGGTCACCGTGGAGGACGAGACCCAGCCGGTCACCGAACCCGCGCCGGTGGTCACCACCGTCACCCACCTGCTGCGGCACGGGCGCACCGAGCACACCCCGGAGCGTCGGTTCAGTGGCAGTAGCGACCTGCCGTTGTCGCAGGTCGGGCGCGCGGACGCCGCCGCAGCCGCGAAGCATCTGGCCGGCCGGGGCATCGACGTCATCGTCGCCTCACCGCTGCTGCGCACCCGGCAGACCGCCGAGGCCGCGGCGGAGGTGCTCGGTGTCCCGGTGACCACGGACGCCGACCTCCGCGAGCTCGACTTCGGCGATTGGGAGGGCCTGACCGCCGCCGAGGCCAAGGCGAAGAGCCCGCTGGCCTTCCGCCGCTGGTCGGCGTCGATCGAGGTCAAGCCGCCGGGCGGGGAGTCGATCGCGGAGGTCGCCACCCGGGTCGCCCGGGCCCGCCGCCGGATCCTCGACCAGCAGGCCGGGAATACGGTGCTGGTGGTCAGCCACGTCACGCCGATCAAGCTGCTGCTGGCCGCCGGCCTGGACGTCGGCGAGGAGATCGTGCACCGGGTGTTCCTGGAGGCGGCGTCGCTGTCCACCGTCACCTGGTTGTCGGACGGGCGCTCCTCGGTGCGGCTGGTCAACGACACCTCTCACCTGGCCTGACCCCGCCCAGGGAAGCTGCGCCCCGCCCCCGCCGTTGCGTGCTTTCGGTACACCAAGCCCGCCCTCCCGAGGAGAGCCGTTGACCGCGATCGCCGTCCCGCCCGCTGCCGCCGTCGGGAACCGGACCATGAGCCCGGCCGAGTACGGGTCGTGGGCGGCCGAGGTCCGCCGGCTCGCCGACGAGCGCGGCGCCGTCGTCCTGGCGCACAACTACCAGGTGCCCGAGATCCAGGACGTCGCCCACGTCACCGGCGACTCGCTGTACCTGTCCCGGGTCGCGGCGCAGACCGATGCCCGCGAGATCGTCTTCTGCGGCGTCCACTTCATGGCCGAGACGGCGAAGATCCTCTCCCCGGACAAGACCGTGCTGCTGCCCGACCACGCCGCCGGGTGCTCGCTGGCCGACAGCATCACCGCCGAGCAGCTGCGCGAGTGGAAGGCCGAGCACCCTGGCGCCGTCGTGGTCAGCTACGTGAACACCACCGCCGCGGTGAAGGCCGAGACCGACATCTGCTGCACGTCGTCCAACGCCGCGGACGTGATCCGGTCGATCCCCGCCGACCGGGAGATCCTGTTCTGCCCCGACCAGTTCCTCGGGGCGCACGTCAAGCGGGTCACCGGCCGGCAGAACATCTCGATCTGGGCGGGGGAGTGCCACGTGCACGCCGGCATCAGCCCGGCCGACGTCCGCGCGCAGATCGCCGCGCACCCCGACGCGGAGATCCTGGTGCACCCCGAGTGCGGCTGCACCACCTCCGTGCTCGACCTGGTCAGCTCCGGCGACCTGCCCGCCGAGCGCACCCGGGTGCTGTCCACCGGCGGCATGGCCGACGCCGCCGCCGCGAGCACGGCCGCGCAGGTTCTGGTGGCCACCGAGATCGGCATCCTGCACCAGCTGCGCTCGCTGAACGACGCCACCGAGTTCATCCCGATGAATGCCCGGGCGGCCTGCCGTTACATGAAGATGATCACCCCGGCGAAGCTGCTGCACACGCTGCGCACCGGCGAGGGCGCGATCGACGTCGATGCCGGGACGGCTGCCCGCGCGCGGCGCGCCGTGGAGGCGATGATCGCCATCGGGGAGCCCGGCCGCGGCGGGGAATGAACGAAGAGCCGGGGGTCGGGCGGCTCAGACGCTGAACCACAGGTAGATCGAGACGGCCACACCGAAGACCACGATCATCACCCGCAGCGGGGTGGTCGGGATCCGGGTGGCGAGCTTCGCGCCGAGGAATCCGCCGACCAGGCTGGCCGGCGCGCAGACCGCCACGTACTCCCACGCCACCGGCCCGAAGATCCCGAAGACGACGAGGGTGACGGTCGCGGTCACCATCGAGATCGCGCTCTTCATCGCGTTGGCGAGCTTGAGCCGGTGCAGCCCCACGCCCAGCACCCCGACCAGGATCACGCCCAGGGCGCCGCCGAAGTAGCCGCCGTAGACGGTGGCCAGGAACAGCGCGACGTAGAGCCAGACCGGGTCCTGCCGTCGTGCGCCGTCCTCGGCCCGCTTCAGCCGCTTGGTCAGCAGCGGCTGGACCGCCAGCAGCAGGCTGGCCAGCAGCACCAGGATCGGGACGACGGTGTTGAACGCCTCCGACGGCGTGGTGAGCAGCAGCACCGACCCGGTGGCACCGCCGAGCACGCCGACCACGGAGAACCGGATCAGCCGGGAGCGCTGACCGCCGTACTCCTTGCGGAAACCGAGCACCCCGCCGATGTAGCCCGGCCACTGGGCGATCGAGTTGGTGACGTTGGCCGCGACCGTGCCCAGGCCCAGGGCCACCAGGACGGGGAAGAGGATCAGCGACCCGCCACCGGCGATCGAGTTGATCACCCCGGCGAGCAGCGCGACCCCGGCGGCGATGAGCAGGTCGACAGCGGACACGGGCGCGGAGCCTACGGTGGCCCCCATGTCGACGACGGCTCGGGCGCGGGCGCTGCTGGTCCTGCTGGGCGGGTCCGGCGTGCTGCACCTGGTGCGGCCCCGCACCTACGACTGGCTGGTGCCCCCGGAGCTCGGCCCGGCGCGGCCCTGGGTGACCGGCAGCGGCGTCGCCGAGCTGGGCACCGCCGCGCTGCTGGCCGCGCCGGCCACCCGCCGGGCGGGCGGTTGGGCGGCGGCCGCGCTGCTGGCCGCGTTCGTCCCCGCGCATCTGCACACGTTCCGGGTGGTGCGCGGGCCGGTGCCGACGGCCGTGGCCGTCGCCCGGTTGCCGCTCCAGGTACCGATGCTGCTGGCGGCCCTCCGGGTGGCGCGCGGCCGGTGAGGCGCACACGGTCGGCGTTCCCCCGGGCCGTTGGTTGCGCGGTGCACCGCCGGGGCATGCACGCGTGGTGAAGAAGTGGTTGCCGCTGGTGGCGATCTGTACCGGCACGTTCATGCTGCTGATCGACGTCACGATCGTGAACGTCGCGCTGCCGGACATGGCCCTGGACCTGGGCACGTCGTTCGGCCAGCTGCAGTGGGTGGTCGACGTCTACGCGCTGGCCCTGGCTGCGCTGGTGCTCGGCGCCGGCTCGCTGGCCGACCTGTACGGACGGCGGCGGCTCTACCTGATCGGCCTGGTGCTGTTCGCGCTGGCCTCGCTCGCCTGCGGGCTGGCTCCGGACGCCGAGCTGCTGATCGTCGCCCGCGCCGTCCAGGGGATGGGTGGGGCGGCGATGCTCGCCACCACCATCGCGCTGATCAACACCAGCTACGAGGGGCGTGAGCGCGGCACCGCCTTCGGCATCTGGGGTGCCGTCGTCGGCGCGGCCGCCGCGCTGGGCCCGATCCTGGGTGGCGCGCTCACCGAGCTGTCCTGGCGCTGGATCTTCTTCGTGAACCTGCCGATCAGCGTGCTGGCCGTCGCCCTCACCGTCGCCGTCATCCAGGAGGCCCGGCGGCCGGGGGCGCCGCGCCCCGACGTCCCGGGCATCGCGCTGTTCACCCTGGGGGCCGGCGGGGTCGTCTTCGGTCTGGTGCGGGCCGCCGCCGACGGCTGGGGGCGGCCGGTGGCCTGGGCGCCGATCGTCGCCGGGGTGCTGCTGCTGGCGGTGTGGGTGCTCGTGGAGCTGCGCCGGGAGGCGCCGATGCTCGACATCCGGTTGTTCCGCTCCGGGTCGTTCACCGGCATCATGCTCGGCGCGCTGCTGCTCAACGCCGCCGCCTTCGCCAGCAGCCTGTTCATCTCGCTCTGGCTGCAGTCGGTCCTCGGGCTCTCCCCGCTGCAGGGCGGCCTGGTGTTCATCCCGCTCTCGCTGCTGAGCTTCTCGGTGGCCGCCTTCGCCGGGGGCCGGCTGCAGACCCTGCCGCCGCGGTGGGTCGTCGGCACCGGGCTGGTGATCATCGGGATCGGCTCCCTGCTGCTGGCCCGGGTCGACGGCGACTCGAGCTGGCAGGTGCTCGTGCCGGGGCTCGCCGTCCTCGGCATCGGCGTCGGCGCAGCGAATCCCACCCTGGCCTCCGCCGCGCTGGCCGCGGCGCCCCGGGAGCGCAGCGGGATGGCCTCCGGCGCGGTGAACACCGCCCGGCAGCTGGGTTTCGCGATCGGGGTCGCCGTGCTGGGCAGCGTGTTCACCGCCCGGACGGCGTCGACGCTGCGCGCCGCCGGCGTGCCGGACCCGTCGGGCACCGCGACGGCGCTGACCGGTGGGCAGACGGCGGAGATCGTCGACCAGGCGCCGCCGGAGGCCCGCGCCGGGCTCGCCGACCTCCTCGCCACCGCCTATGCCGACGGGCTGCGCGACGTCTTCCTTGCCTGCGGCGCGGCTGGCATCCTCGGCGGGGTGCTGGTGTTCTGGCTGGTCCGCGCCGACGCCCCCGGCGGTGGGCAGCGCCCGGGCGCCGCGGCGCCCGCACGGCAGGCGGAGCCGGCGTCCCGATGACCGACATCGTCCTGGTGCACGGGGCCTGGCACGGCGCCTGGTCCTGGCGGCGCGTGCTGCCCCTGCTGTGGGCGGCCGGACACCGCCCCGTCCCGGTGACGCTGAGCGGGCTGGGGGAGCGGGCGCACCAGCTGTCGCCGGCGATCACGCTGGGCACGCACGTCGCGGACGTGGTGACCGCCGTCCGGGCCGAGGAGTGCCGGGGCGCGATGCTGGTCGGGCACAGCTACGCCGGGATGGTGGTGACGGGCGCGGCCGACCGGCTGGGCGACGAGGTCGGCGCGCTGGTCTACGTGGACGGCATCGTCCCGGCGCCCGGTGAGGCGTGGGGTACCCGCAACACCGCTGAGGTGCAGGCGGACCGCCGCGCAGCGATCGCCCGGCACGGTCACCTGCCGCCGCCACCGGCGTCGGCGTTCGGGCTGGCCGGGGACGACGCCGCCTGGGTCGACCGCCGGCAGACGCCGCAGCCGGGCGGCATCTACGACGACCCGCTGGACTTCGACGCCGAGCGCTGGGCGGCCCGCCCGCGGACGTTCGTCGACTGCACGAGCCCGCCGCTGGCCACCATCGAGCCCTCCCGGGAGCGGGCCCGGACGCAGCCCGGCTGGGAGATCGTGGCGCTGGCGACCGGGCACGACCCGATGGTCAGCGCACCCGAGGAGCTCGCCCGGGTGCTGCTGGCGGTCGCCGAGCGCTGAGGGCCAGACTCGGGGCCATGCCGACCGCCCCCATGCCCGACGACTGGCAGCGCGCCCTCGTCGTCGCCGCCCACCCCGACGACATCGAGTACGGACTGGCCGCGGCCGTCGCGGTGTGGACCGCCGCCGGCAAGGACGTGCACTACGTGCTGGCCACCCGCGGCGAGGCGGGCATCGCCGGGCTGTCGCCGGCAGAGGCCGGGCCGCTGCGGGAGGACGAGGAGCGGCGGTCGGCCGCCGCGGTCGGGGTGACCGAGGTGGAGTTCCTCGACCACCGGGACGGGGTGCTCGAGGCGGGCCTTCCGCTGCGGCGCGACCTGGCCGGGGCCATCCGCCGGCACCGGCCCGAGCTCGTCGTGACCATGCACGGCGGGGACACCTGGACGCCGCCGGAGGTGACGCCCGGCGCGCTCAACTCCCCGGACCACCGGGCGCTGACCCGCAGCGTGCTCGACGCCGTCGCCGACGCGGCCAACGAGTGGATCTTCCCGGAACTGCCCGGGCCGACGTGGACCGGCGTGCAGTACATCGCCGTCCAGTCGGTGGGCGGTGAGCCGCCGCACGCCATCGACGTCGTTTCCGGGGTGGAGGCCGCCGTCGCCTCACTGACCGAGCACCGCCGGTACCTGGCAGCGCTGTCGGACGATCCGGTCGACGAACAGGCACGGCGACAAGTCGACATGGCGACCCTCACCGAGGACGGCGGCCGGCGGGTGGGGTTCCGGCTGTACTGGGGCTGACGCCGCCGCCCCGTCCGGGCGGTGGCGACCGGCCGGTAGGGTGGCCGGCACGACGGACGAGTCGGCTGGGCGGTCGCGTCGGCGGGGGAGATCCCCGTCGCCGAGGAACGTCCGGGCTCCACAGGGCAGGGTGGTCGCCAACAGCGACCCGGGGTGACCCGCGGGACAGTGCCACAGAGAACAGACCGCCAGCGGTTCGCCGCTGGTAAGGGTGAAACGGCGGTGTAAGAGACCACCGCACACCGGGTGACCGGTGTGGCTCGGTAAACCCCACCCGGAGCAAGGTCGAGAAGGGACGGCGGTCCGCCGTCGTCCTGCGCAGGCGTTCGAGGGCTGCCCGCCCGAGCCTGCGGGTGGACCGCTCGAGCCTGCCGGCAACGGCAGGCCTAGATGGATGACCGCCCATCGGGACGCCGCGAGGCGCCCGGGGACAGAACCCGGCGTACAGGCCGACTCGTCCGTCGCCCCCGTTCACCCTGCGCTCTCGGGTCAACGGGCTCCGCCGGTCCAGCAGGCCGGCGTCGAGGTACCGCAGCGGGTGCAAGGTCACCCCGTCCGGCCCGGCCCGCTGCACCGTGGGGCGCCACACCCGCTCGTGCGCCGAGCCAGCACGCAGGGGCTCCCGGCTGGAACTCGGCAGCGTCCGGCATGTCGAGAATGTGGCGCTGGCTCCCTCCTGGGGACAGCAGTGGCCACGACAGGCAGCGCGATGAAGAGGAGAGCCACCATGGCGATTCAGCGGATGGACCACGTCAGCGTCGTCGTCGACGACCTCGAGGCCGCCAAGGCGTTCTTTCTCGCACTCGGCATGCAGCTGGAGGGCGAGGCGCCGATCGAGGGACGCTGGGTGGACCGCGTCAACGGGCTCGACGGCGTCCGGGTCGACATCGCGATGATGCGGACGCCGGACGGCCACGGTCGGGTCGAGCTGACGAAGTTCCATTTTCCGACGGCGGTCAGCGCCGAGCCGGCGAACGCACTGGGGAACACGCTGGGCCTACGCAGCATCATGTTCGCCGTCGACGACATCGACGCCGCTGTCGCCGGCCTGCGAGCGCACGGCGCGGAACTCGTCGGCGAGGTGGCGCAGTTCCAGGACAGCCACCGGCTCTGCTACGTCCGCGGCCCGGAGGGGATCATCGTCGCGTTGGCCGAGCAGCTCAGCTGACCCCGGGCTCGCACCGCGAGCGGCCGGTTACGGATCCGTGGTCCCGGGGCACACCGCACAGGTCAGCACTGCCACCGACGGAGGAGTCCCGCATGTCCAGGTCCGCCCGCCCACGCCTGCTCCGCACGACGGCCGCCGCGCTCGCGATCACCGCGGCGTCCCTCACGACGGTCGCCTGCGGCGCCGAGGCCGTCGACGAGGGTGTCCAGCAGAACATCGAGGACGGGGGTGAGGAGGGCGAGCAGGAGGACGACGAGGACGACGACTGAGCCGCGCCGCGGAGTTCGGGGAGGCAGCCGGTGACTGCGCCACGAGCGGCGTGCTCCGGTGCCCGGTGGGTACCTTCTCGCTACCAGCCGAGCGAGACACCGAGGAGTTTCCATGACGACGACGTCAGGCGAGCCGATCCCGCACGATGACGACGACGCCACGGGCAGTCCTCCTGGCGCGGGCTCGTCGCAGCCCGACGGCGCACCCGGCGTGGAGCTCGGCATGTCGGAGGAATCCGGCGGCACGTTCGAGCCCGAGGAGGATCCGGAGCAGGAGTAGCTCCTGACGCGACCGCGCGGTCACAGGTCCTTGCGCACGAAGGACGTCGCCGCCAGCCCCCAGACCATCGCCACCCACACCGCGGCCCACGCCAGGTAGGTGAGCGTCAGCGGCGCCATGCTCAGGAAGGGGAAGGCCCCGGCCCCCTGGTCGGCCCCGCCGAACTCGACGATCGCCGACGGGTCCTGGAAGGCGTTCATCGCCCCACGCCACAGCCCGTCGGTGGGCAGCAGCATCCGCGACACGCTGCCGACGCGGGCGACGGCGTCGTTGCCCAGGGACTCACCGATCGCACCCACCACGCCGGCCACCCAGGTGGTGCAGAACAGGCCGACCGCGACCACGCCGGACGCCATCGGCGAGATCACCGTCGCGAGCAGCACCGTGAGGGTGAGCAGCACGGTCGTCTGGGCGGCGAGCAGGGCCAGCGCGGTCGCCGGTTCCGGGGGCCAGTAGTCCACCGTCGCCCGGACGACGAGGATCTGGGCGAGCCCGGCGATGACGACGAAGCCGCTCCCGAACGCCACCAGCCCCAGCCACTTGCCCAGCAGGAAGGCCGACCGGCGGATCGGCCTTGCGAGCATCGACAGCGCGATGCCCGACTCCGTCTCGCCCGACAGCGTGGGGCCGGCGAGGAACGCGGTGCCCAGCGCGGCGACGAGGCTGTAGCCGAACATCACCAGGTTGAGCAGGATGGACGCCGTCAGGCGGGCCTCGCCGCTGGTGAGCGACTCCGCGGCCAGGCGGGAGAACCCCCAGCCGCTCAGCCCGAGCAGAGCGACGGTGAGCACCGCCAGTGCGAGCAGCACGCGCCGGCGCGAGGCCTCGCGCAGCGTGACCGCGGCGATGGTCAGCACCGTCCTGGCCGTCGTCATCGCTCGCCTGCTGACCGGCTCGCGGCGCCGTCCCGCAGGATGCCGAGCAGCCGCTCCTCCAGGCTGATCCGCACGGGCTCGACCGCGTGCACCCGGACCCCCAGGGCGACCAGGTCACGCACCAGGTCCGGCGCGACGGTCCCGTCGTCGTCGGCCGGGACGGCCACGGTGAGCCAGTCCCCTTCCCGCTCGACGTGCCCGGTCGCCTCCAGCCGGGCCCGAGCTGCCGGGGAGAGCTCGGTCAGCTGCAGCCGGAGCTCCCGCTGGCCGAGCAGCTCGGCGAGGGTCCCGGAGGCGGCGACCCGGCCGCGGTCGAGGACGACCACCCGGTCGCACACCCGCTCGACCTCGCCGATCAGGTGCGAGTTGAGCAGCACCGCGACATTTCTGGACCGCAGCTCCAGCACGATGTCGCGCACGTCGGCGCGGCCGAGCGGGTCCAGGGCGCTGGTCGGCTCGTCCAGGACCACGAACTCCGGCCGGGCCACCAGCGCGACCGCGAGGCCGAGGCGCTGCTGCATGCCCTTGGAGAAGCCCCCCACGCGGTCGCCGTCGCGTCCGGACAGGCCCACGAGGGACAGGCACGCCTGCTGCTCGGCAGCGGGCACGCCGGCGCCGGACAGTCGGCCGTGCAGGGCCAGCACCTCGGCCGCGGTCAGCCACGGCTGGTAGCGGAACAGTTCCGGCAGGTAGCCGACCCGGGCGCGCGCGGCCGGGTCGGCTACCTGCCGCCCGAGCAGCATCGCCTCGCCGGCATCGGGGCGGACCAGGCCGAGGAGCATCTTGATCACCGTGGTCTTGCCCGCTCCGTTCGGCCCGAGCAGCCCGACGATCTCACCGCGGCCCACCTGCAGGGACACGTCCTCGACCGCCGTCCGCCTGCGGTACCGCTTGCGCAGCCCGGTGCACCAGGCGGCGGGTGCCGGGGGAAGACCGGCCACCAGGTCCGCCGCCGCGCGGATACCGGCTCCGCCGTCCACGCCGGTGCCCACGGTCAGCGCAGGCCCCGGGCGACGGAGAGCAGCTCGTCGGTGTCCAGCGAGCCGGCCACCGCGGTCACCACGCCGTCCTGCACCCACACGACGGCCGCCATCGTCCGGTCACGGCTGGCCAGCACGGTGGCCTCCGTCCCGTCCACGTCCGCCGGCGAGGTGGTCGCCAGGTCGGCGGGCACGGGGAGCGGAAGGGTCGAGCCGTCGGCGGTGAAGGTGCGCAGCTGCGCCGCGATCTCGTCGGGCAGGCCGGGCAGCGACAGCAGGTGGTCACGCAGCGTCTCGAACGGCACGCCGGAGGAGAACGCCGACGGGGCGACGGCGCGACCCACGACGAGGGCGGGCAGCCCGGTATCGGACGACCAGACCTGGGCCACGCCCGGGCCGGCGACCAGGCGCACCTGGCTGCCGTCCAGGCCGGGCGGCGGAGGTGGCAGCGTCTCCCCGGCCGCGGCAGCCGCCTGCGCGGCCCGGTCGGCCGAGAAGGTGAAGGTGGCGCTGAGCTGGCCGCCCACCGAGATGCTCGGCTCGCCGCTGACCCCGCGGGGCAGGCTGGTCACCTCGGGCACGTCCAGACCGGTCTCCGCTGCGGCGGTCGCCGCGTCGGGGACCTCGTGCACGGCCGGCTCGCCGGTGAGCTCCACGTCGCCGTACGCGCTCAGGTCGGGCAGCGCGACCAGGTCGCTGGTGCTGAAGCTGACCGGCGCGATCTCCTCGGTGCGGAAGACCTGCAGCCAGTCGTTGGCGGCGGCCGTCCCGGCGCCGGCCAGGACGACGCCGAACGCGAGCACCGCGGCAACCGGCCGGCGCAGGAACCCGCGCGACCGGCTCGTCCCGGTGCGCGCCGGGGCGCGCTCGGGTGCACCGGCGGGCAGCGCGGCGGTGAGCCGCCGCCACCCGGCGTCCATGTCGGAGGTGCCCTCGGTGGTCAGCGCGGCGCCGACGAGCTCGGCGTCCCGGCGGGCGGCGGCCACCACCACGAGACACTGCGGGCAGCCGGCGACGTGCCGGCGGTCGGGATCGGACACTCCGGCCGGCTCGTCGAGCAGCCGGCGCAGCACGCCTTCAGTCGGATGACGCATGACGGGTCAACTCCTTGCGCAGTGCGGATTCGGCGCGCCGGACGGTGGTGCCGACGCTGCCGGGGGACAAGTCGAGCGCCGAGGCGACCTCGGCGTAGCTGAGGCCGCTGTGCCGCAGCACGAGGGCCACGGCCTGTTTGCGTGGCAGGAGCGCGAGCGCCGCGCGCACGCTGCTGCGCTCCTCGAGGGTCACCACCGCGTCGGCCACGTCGGACACGACCGCGTCCGCCGCCGCGGCGGCGATCCCCTCCCGCGACACGCGTCGGCGCCCCGAGCGGAGCAGGTTCAGTGCGGTGTGGGCGGCGGCGACGGACAGCCAGCCGCGGGCCTCCTCGGCGGGCACCGACGAGCGACCGAAGGAGAGGAAGACCTCCTGTGCGACGTCCTCGGCCTGGTCCCGCGAGCCCAGCACCCGGGCGGCCACGCCGACGACCCGTTGGTAGTCGCGGCGGAAGATCTCCCCCAGGTCGGCGCGCACGGCACCGCGGGCCGGACCCGAGACCGTCACGCGTCTCCCCTTCTCGTCCCGCTCCGCGGTACCCGCGACCGTTCCAGGGGCCGCCAGAACGGCCGCGGGCACCGCGCCTCCGTACCGAACCAGGTCCATGCCCCTACAGCACCGGTCGGACCAGGAATGTGACAACGCGGGGAACGCCGATCGAGCGGCAGCCGACGACCCGCGCCGTCGGTGCGCCCGAGTCGTCGCGTGCACCGGCTCGGGGCCGTCTGCGCTGACCGTGTGCTGGTTCCGCAGCTCACCGGCCGGCGAGGGACCGTCCGGTGAGCACTCAGAGCCATCGTCGTCCGTCACACGTTCGTAACAAAAGGGGCCATCGACCCTGGCAGGCACACCGGCTCCCGAGGACCGTGAGCGCGGTCAGAAACGGGCCATGGACTCGCCGTCCGTGCTTCCAGGGGGAACCGACATGCACGTCCTTCAGGTACGACGCATCTTCCTGCTCTTGATCGCAACCGTGCTCATATCGCCGTTGACGGTGGTGGCGGTCGGGCAGGCGACGGCCAACGCCGGGCCGCCGCGCGGCACGCCGCACGGGGTGACCGAGCTCTACCGGATGTGGAGCCCCGGCGCGACCGACCACTTCTACACGACCGACCGGCGGGAGCGGGACTACGCCGAGCGGCACTACGGCTACCACGAGGAGGGCGTCGCCTGCTACGTGCTCAAGGAGCAGAAGCGCGGCAGCGTGCCGTTGTACCGCATGTGGAACGGGCAGTCCGGCGACCACTTCTACACGACCAACAGGCACGAGCGCGACTACGCCGCCCGCCACTACGGCTACTCCAAGGAAGGCGTCGCCGGCTACGTGTACGACCGCGAGCGGAAGGGCACCGTGCCGTTCTACCGCCTCTGGAACGGCACGACCGGTGACCACTTCTACACCACCGACAAGCACGAGCGGAACTACGCGATGAAGCACTACGGCTACCGCGACGAGGGGGTGGCCGGCTGGGTGTACCGCGCCTGAACAGCAGCAGGGGCAGCGCCGGCGCCCGGGTCCGCGAGTTGCGGGCCCGGGCGTCGGCCGTCCGGGTCCGGTCGCCGCGCTCAGCGGAGGACCGGCACCTCCCGGCGGGCGCTGTGCCGCAGCAGCCAGTCGCACAGCTCGGCGGCCGGCAGCGGCCGGGAGTGCAGATAGCCCTGGCTCTCGTCGCAGCCCAGCAGCTGCAGGCGGGCCAGGGTCGCCTCCTGCTCCACCCCCTCCGCGACCACCCGCAGCCCGAGGTCGTGGGCCAGGGCGATGGTGCTGGCCACGATCGCTGCGGTGCGTGGGTCGGTGAGCAGGTCGGCGGTGAAGGAGCGGTCCAGCTTCAGCTCGCCCAGCGGCAGTTCCCGCAGGTAGGTCAGCGACGACCAGCCGGTGCCGAAGTCATCGATGCTCACGGTGGTGCCCAGCTCGTGCAGTGCGGCCACCACGGCGAGGCTGCGCTCGGGATCGCTGAGCAGCACGCTCTCGGTCACCTCCAGCACCAGCACCGACGGGGGCACGTCGTGCCGGCGCAGCAGCTCGGCCACCCGCTGCGGCAGGCCGGTGTCGAGCAGGTTGGACGCCGACAGGTTCACCGAGACCCGCAACGCCAGCCCGCTGCGGCGCCAGGCGGCTGCCTGGGCGACCGCCTGGGTGAGCACCTCCTCGGTCACCGCGCCCATCAGGCCGTGCACCTCCGCCAGGGGGAGGAAGTCCACCGGGCCGAGCAGCCCGCGCACGGGGTGCTCCCAGCGGACCAGCGCCTCGACGCCCAGCGTCCGCCCGGTGCCGACGTCGACCTGCGGCTGGTGGTGCAGCACCAGCTGCCCGGTGGCCAGCGCGGTGCGCAGCTCCTCGACCAGGGCCAGGCGGCCGCTGCTGTCGGTGTGCCGGGTGCTGTCGTAGACCGCGACCCCGGTGCCTGAGCGCTTGGCGTCGTACATCGCGGCGTCGGCCTCGCGCAGCAGCTGCGCCGGCGCCGGCGGGGCCTCGGTGATGCCGGCGCGGTCGCGGGAGGTCATGCCGATGCTCACTCCGGTGTGCAGCTGCAGACCGCCCACCTCGAAGGGTTCGGCCAGCCAGGTGGTCAGCCGCTGCCGCAGCTCGGCCGCCCGCCCCTCGGACGTGCCGCCGGCGCCGACCCCGGCCACGACGGCGAACTCGTCGCCACCGAGCCGGCCGACCAGGTCACCGGGGGAGAGCGCGTCCTCCAGCCGCCGGGCGACCAGCCGGAGCAGGTCGTCGCCGGCCGCGTGCCCCAGGCCATCGTTGACCTCCTTGAACTTGTCCAGGTCCAGCAGCGCCAGCACGAGCGGCACCCCGTCGGTGCACGACTCCTCCAGCCGGCGGAGCACGGCCCGCCGGTTGGCCAGCCCGGTGAGCTCGTCGGTCAGCGCCTCCCGGCGGGAGACGGCGAGCTGGGCGAGGTCGCGGACGTTGAACAACAGCCGGAGGCTCGCGCCGGTCGCGGCCAGCGCGGCGCACCAGACGGCGGTGGGGGAGGACGTCGCGACGGCGCTGCCCACCAGCACGACCGTCGAGGCGACGATGACGACGAAGGCCCCGATCGTGGACGCCGTCGGGTCGGTGGGCTGGGGCGTGGCGGGCGTGGGCCGCAGCGTGGCGGCCAGGCACATCGCGACCACGCCGACCGCCTGGGCCGCACCGACCCAGCCCACCGGGTGGGCCGGGTCGGTCAGCTTCACCGCGCCGGCCGCCAGCTGGGCGGTGAACGCCACGGCGAGCAGCCAGGAGCGCGGGTCGCGCCCCATCCCGCCGATGAACGGCACCGAGGCGGCGGTCCCGGCGATGACGAACCCCGCGGCGCACTGCAGCAGCAGCGGCTGCAGCTGCCACCACGGCAGGTCGGCGAGGCCGGCGCCGGCGTGGGCCATGGCCAGCGCCATCACCGCGACGACGGCGAGCACCGCCGACAGCCCGTTCAGCACGTCGTTGGGGTCGGCCAGGTTGGTGCTGTACCGGTTCCAGCGCACCAGCCCGCCGTAGACCAGCGGGAACGCCAGCAACGGGGCCCACGCCACCGGCAGGAACCCCAGCCAGCTGGTCGCAGGCGACAGGTACATCAGGGTCGCCACGGCGAAGCAGACGGCGGTCAGCACCGCGGCCAGGGCCAACCGGTGCCACAGGAATCGCTCGTGGGCGACCGACCGCGCCCGCCACAGCAGGACGACGCACAGGCACACGTGCAGGGCCAGCACCAGGCCCAGGTGGCCGAGGGTCAGCCCGAGCGCGTCCTCGCGCGGCCGCAGCGCCGGCACCGTCGCTGCGACGACCTCCGCCGTCGCCAGCACGGCCACCAGCACCAGCGCCCACCGCGGGGCGCCCGGCAGCGGCCGGAGGCGCGCGGGAACTGACATGCGTCGGACATCGGCGGGCGCGGCGTCCGGCCTGAGGGCCGCTGGAGCGGTCCACCCCGTCGGGGGGTGGATCACGCCGGCGGGGCGGTCCGGGGCGGCGTGGCCCACAGTGCCCACTCCGGCAGATCGGATCGGTAGGCAGCCCGGATGGCCGGGTCCGAGGTGGCGGTCCAGTCGATGTGCCCGCCGATCTCCGGCTCTTCCTTGTCCCACTCGAACCAATTGATCATCGCCAGCCGGGGCAACTGCCCGGGCACGTCCGCGGCGAACACCTGTCGCCACCACGCCTGCTTGACCGTGAGCTCGTCGGCCCCGCCGTGCCCGGGGGCGAAGAGGGCAGCGGTCTCCGGGATGGCCACCGGCTTGCCGTGCTGCTCCCCGTAGATGCCGTAGAAGTCCGGGACGGCGCGGTCGTCGCCGCCGAGTCCGCCGTACTCCCCGGTCAGCTGTGCGACGAACTTGCCGGGCTCGGGGACCTCGTTCTCTCCCCAGGGGTGGGCGTCGCCCCAGTGGTAGAGGGACATGCCGACCCAGTCGACCGCGTCGTCCCCCGGCCAGTAGGGGGCGTACGGGTCGTCCGCGCCGGTGGGGACGCCGTCCCCGTCGGTGTCGATGGCGGCGGCGTCGATGCTCCCCGGTACGGCCCCGTGGCGGCCGCCGGTGAACGGGTACCCCCCGCCATAGTTGGGCGCCCACATCATCGCCGAGCCGGGCGCTCCCGCGTGCACCGCGGCGGCGAGCCGGCGGAAGGCTGCCACGTAGTCGTCCGGCTGCTGTCCCCACGGGTACCAGGAGCCGTTCATTTCGTGGGCGAAGCGCACGATCACCGGGACGCCCCGGCAGTTGTAGCCGTCGAGCCGGGAAGCCAGCGCGGCCGCGACCCCGTCGGTGACCGTGGCGAGCCCCTCTCGCGGCTCCAGCGTGAGCAACAGCATCCCGCCCTCGGCGGCGATCTGGTCGACGGCGTCGTCCATGTTGCGCTCGTCGTCCGGGGCGAGGGGGAAGTCGGTGAAGGACACCGTGACGGCGGGGCGCCGGCCGAGCTGCACGCTGTAGTCGGCGAGCAGCTGCTGCCCCCAGTCGAGGTTGACCCCGACGTGGACGCCGTTCGTGGGAACCAGGCCGGCGACCGTGGTCGTCGCGCACGACGCCGACGACGAGTCGATCGCGGGCACCGCGCAGCCGGTGAGGGCGGCGACGGCGACGGCGGCCACCAGGGCCGGTGCGGCCCTCACGCCGACACCATGGCCGGCTCGAGCGCCGGCACGTCCTCCTCCACCGAGGCCCAGCGGAGGGCGCCGACGCCCATGGTCGTCGCCGACAGAGCCGCGAGCGCACGCCAGTCCCGGTCGAGGAACTGCACGCGGTGCCGGTCACCCTGACGAGAGCGCACGGTGACCTCCATGATGATCGGCTCGGTGCGGTCGGGGACGTGCATGGCGAGCAGGGTGTCGGCGCCGACGGGCAGACCAGGACCGGTGCCGTCGGCCAACGTCACCTGGGCGCCGCCCAGGGAGACGTCCAGCAACGTCCCGGGCAGGCCGTCGAGGGTGGCCGGGAACGACACGGGGAAGCGGTGTCCCTCCCGTCGTTCGGAACTGAACCGGGGGCTGCGGATACGAGCGATCGCGGTCCAGACGAACCCGGCGGTCACGAGCAGCCACAGGAGCGGCACCAGCGCGGTACCGCTGACCTGGTAGCGAGTGGGGGTGAGGCCCGCGAGCGTGAGAGCCGCATAAGCCACCGCCGCAGTGAGCACCAACCCCAGGGCGGTGAGCACGACGGGCACCCTCGCCCGGGTGCGGTCGCTGCCGGTGCGGCCCTTGGCGGTGACGGCGAAGGTGCCGGTCCCCGACCGCAGCAGCGACAGGGTCGCGGCCAGATTGGAGGGGAGTCGGACCATGTCGAACAGCAGCGAGAAGTCCGCCCGGGCGAAGCCCCGGCCGAGCAGCGTGATCGTGACCTGCTGCAGCACGAACGACGATCCGGCGTACAGCAGGAAGTCGCGTGGCGAGGCGGTGACCGGGAAGAGGCCGGTGGCCAGCACCGCGACCGGCAGGAGCGCCAGGCCCAGGGTGCGCCAGGAGTCGAACCAGGCGGACAACGAGTACGCATAGCTGATCCGCTGCGACCACGTCAGACCGCGGCTGGTGAGCGGGTTGTCGTACCGAAGTACCTGCATGGCGCCGCGTCCCCACCGCAGTCGCTGCGCGTAGAAGGCGGCGGGGCTCCCGGCGGCCAGGCCGCTGGCCAGCACCTGGTTGTGGTAGGCCGTGCGCCAGCCGGCCTGGTGCAGCCGCATCGTGGTGTGGAAATCCTCGGTGAGGGACTCGGTGGCCACCCCGCCGACGCCGCGGAGCGCGGAGACGCGCAGCACCGCGTTGGTGCCGCACCAGAAGGCGGCCCCCGCGTTGTGCTTGCCCGCCTGGATCACCCGGTAGAACAACGACTCCTCGTGGAGGGACGAGCCGGGGTGCATGTGCTCGAAGGACTCGGTGTTGTAGAAGTCCTGGGGAGTCTGGACCAGGGCGATGCCCGGGTCGGCGAAGTAGGGCAGCGTCCGGGTGAGGAAGTCCTCCTCCGGCACGTGGTCGGCGTCGAAGACCGCGATCAGATCGGTGGTCACCATCGCCAGGGCGTGGTTGAGGTTGCCGGCTTTGGCGTGGTCGTGCACGGGCCGGGTGACGTAGCGGGCGCCCAGTGCGTTGGCCATCTCGGCCACTTCCAGCCGGTCGCCGTCGTCGAGCACCCAGGTCTCGTGGTCGCCCTCCATCGCCAGCACCGCGGCGACCGTGGGCAACAGCACCTCGAGGCGTTCGTTGTAGGTGGCGATGAGCACGGTGACCGTCGGCTCGGTCCCGGCCCTCATCGGCGCCCGCGTGCGGGCCCGCTCGGGCGACACGTCCCAGGTGGTGATGACGAACAGGACGAGGGCGACGAACCCGTGCAGCTCCAGGAGGAGGAACGGGATGCCGATCCACAGGGCCGCGCCCGAGGGCATGGACCAGCCGACCCGCCAGATCAGGTAGACCATCGTGGCGAGCACGGCGCCGACGGCGACGGCGTGCAGCAGGAGCCGGCGCAGCGGACCCTCGGTGTCGGGCAGCTCAGCGCGGGGTCGCGGCCCTCGGCGTGCGGCGACGTCGGTCGTCCCGGCCGGCGGGGCGGCGGGAACCGGGACGAGACGGGGGGTCGGCCCCGGGGCCGGACGCCGGTGGGGCGCGCGATGCCGCCCCCTGGCCCGCCCGTTCTTGCGCTTCTGCCGCATGCGGATTCGATCGGCGGCGGCAGGCCCACGGTGAAGCCGGTCCGCTGTGGATCACCCGTTGGGGGGATGCCGGGGTGTGCCGCTGTCCTGGACCCGGCGACAGGGCGGTGGTCAGCCGAGCTCGGCGGCCACCATCGGCGTCAGGGTCAGGTGTGGCTTGTTCTGCGCCAGCACGCCCAGCGACCACTTGTCGGTGAACAGCGCCAGCAGCTCTCCGTTGGCGCGCTGCATCACCTCGGCGCCGCGGGCGGCGGCCAGCTCGGAGGCGGACGCGGCGTCGGTGATCCGGGCCAGGCGGTAGGGCAGCGGCTCGAGGCTGATCCGGGCGCCGAACTCGTGCTCCATCCGGTGGCTGGCCACCTCGAACTGCATCGGCCCGACGACGGCGAACACCGGGGCGCCGTCGCCGCGGCGCTCGGAGAGCAGCACCTGGACCACGCCCTCGCCGGCCAGGGTGTCGATGCCCTTGCGGAACTGCTTGTACTTGCTGGTGTCGGCGACCCGGGCGACCGCGAAGTGCTCCGGCGCGAAGGTCGTCACCGGGGGATAGCTGACCGGCTGCTCGGCGTAGAGGGTGTCGCCGACGCTGAGCGCGGCGGCGTTGACCAGGCCGACGACGTCCCCGGGGTAGGCGGTCTCGATGGTCTCCCGGTCGCGGCCGAAGACCTGCTGGGCGTACTTGGTGGCGAAGGGCCGGCCGGTGCCGGCGTTGGTGACGACCATGCCGCGCTCGAACACCCCGGAGCAGACCCGGATGTAGGCCAGCCGGTCACGGTGCCCGGTGTCCATCCCGGCCTGCACCTTGAAGACGAAGGCGCTGAACGGCGCGTCCAGCGGGTGCGGCTTGCCTTCCTCGTCCGGCCGGTCGGCGGGCGGGGGGGCCAGGTCGACCAGGGTGTCCAGCAGCTGGCCGACGCCGAAGTTGGAGACGGCGGAGGCGAACAGCACCGGCGTGGTGGCCCCGGCGAGGAACAGCTCCTGGTCGTGCTGCGCGCCGGTCTCGGCGAGCAGCTCCGACTCCTCGACCGCGGAGGTCCAGGCGTCGCCCTCGCGAGCGGCCGCGGCCTCGGCGGAGAAGATCTCCTCCGGGGCGATGGTGGCGCCGCCGGCGGTGCGGGTGAAGTGCCGGTAGCTGCCGTCCCGTCGGTCGAGCACGCCGCGGAAGTCGCCGGCGATGCCGACCGGCCAGGTCAGCGGCGTCGGGGTGAGGCCGGTGCGCTCGGTGATCTCGTCCATCAGCGCGAGCGCGTCCAGGCCCGGCCTGTCCCACTTGTTGACCACCGTGATGATCGGGATGCCGCGGTGCTTGCAGACGCTGAACAGCTTCATGGTCTGCGTCTCGAGGCCCTTGGCGGCGTCGACCAGCATCACCGCGGCGTCGACGGCGGTGAGGACGCGGTAGGTGTCCTCGGAGAAGTCGGCGTGGCCGGGGGTGTCCAGCAGGTTCACCACCGCGTCGCGGTAGGAGAACTGCAGCGCGGCGGAGGTGATGGAGATGCCGCGGTCCTTCTCCATCTCCATCCAGTCGCTCACCGTGCCGCGACGCCCGGCCTTGCCGTGCACCGCGCCGGCCTGGCCGATCACCCGGGCGTGCAGCGCCAGGGCCTCGGTCAGGGTCGACTTGCCGGCGTCGGGGTGGCTGATGACGGCGAACGTGCGTCGCCGCCGCGCCTGGGCCAGCACCGCGCCGCCCTGCGCCCGTACCGCCGTTGCACCGCGCTCCGTGTCCACGCCCGTCCTACTTTCTCTCTCGTCGAACCCGTGCGGCGAGCCGAGGAGGAACCTGCGCCGAGACCCTCCGATGGTAGGCGTCCTGCCGGACGGTCCTGGCGTGACGTGCCAGGGTGACCGCCGTGTGCGCCTCCCGACGGCTGACCCCGTGCTGACCGCGGTCGCTGCGGTGCTTGCCGCGGTGACCGGTGCGGTGGCCGGGTCGTGGGTCAACCGGGCGGCAGGGAGCTTCCCGTGGCCGACCGGGTCCGGCCTGCGGGGGGTGCTGCGGCTGGGGACCGGACACGGGGACGGCGCGGTCCGCCGGCCGGTCGTCGAAGCCGGGACGGCGCTGCTGCTGGCCCTCGTCGTGGTCCGCTTCGGCCTCACCTGGCAGCTCCCAGCCTTCCTCGTGCTGGCCGTGGTCGCCGTCCTGCTGGCGGTCATCGACCTGCGGCACCAGCTGCTGCCGAACCGGATCCTGCTGCCCGCGTTCGCCGGTGGCGCGGTGCTGCTGCTGGGTGCCGCGGCGGCGACCGGAGCCTGGGGTGAGCTGGTCCGGGCGGTGCTCGGCGCCGTCGGGCTCTTCGCCGTCTTCCTGGCCCTGGCGCTGGTCTCGCCCGGCGGTCTCGGATTGGGCGACGTGAAGCTCGCCGGACTGCTCGGCCTGTATCTGGGGTGGCTCGGCTGGGGAGCGGTGCTGGCCGGCGGGGTCGCGGGCTTCCTCGTGCAGGCCGCGGTTGCCGTGGCCCTGCTGGCCGTCCGGCGCGTGCGGCGGGACACGGAACTGCCGTTCGGGCCCGCGATGCTGGTGGGCGCGGCACTGGTGATGGCTCTGCCGTTGTCGTGAGCGACGCGGACCCTTATCACGATCCCGCGACTCAGCGTGAACACACGGACACGTTCAGCCCTCCATCGGGGGTCGGATCTTCCCGGACGGGTGAATTCGCTCAGGTCCGGCGGGTCGCGGCCCGATGGTCCCAGTGCAGCCGCACGGCCGGGTCGACCGATCCGGACCAGCTCGGCGACGACCCTCGGGAGCCTGTCGTGACCCAGCTCTACACCACCCTGTTCACCCTCGTCTCCTTCGCCGGCGACCGGCTGAAGAAGGAGGAGAAGGGCGCCACCGCCGTCGAGTACGGCCTGATGGTCGGGCTGATCGCCGTCGTGATCATCGTCGCCGTCACCGCCCTCGGCGGTCAGCTGAACACCCTGTTCACCAACATCACCACCTCGCTCGGCGGGACCGTCACGCCCTGACGACCGCGCACGTCCGAGTCCGGTAGCGGCTGCCCGGCGCGGCGGCCCCCACGGGGGCCGCCGCGCCGCTGCGCACCCGGCCGCGGCTCCGCACACATCCAGCACTGCTGTACCCGAGGAGGTGGGACATGGTCGGACGCCGACTGCACGGCGAGCGCGGAGCGAGCGCGGTGGAGTTCGCGCTGATCGTCCCGCTGCTGATCGTGCTCGTGCTCGGCATCGCCGAGTTCGGCCACGCCTTCTCGGTGCAGGGGACCCTGTCGTCCGCTGCCCGGGAGGGCGCCCGGGCGATGGCCCTGCAGAACGACCAGGCCGCCGCCAAGGCCGCCGTCCGAACCGCCGCCTCCACCCTGAGTCCGGGCATCACCGACGCCCAGGTCGCCATCACGCCCGCCTCCTGCCCGCTCACCGGCGGCACGGCCGCCACCACCTACGTGACGGTGACCATCAGCTACCCGAAGCCCTACCTGACCGGCTTCTTCGGCTCGGGGCTGGGCCTGACCGCCACAGGGGTCATGCGATGCAACGGCTGACCTCCCGGCTCACGGGTCGGACTGCGCGCCGGCTCGGCGACGAACGCGGCGCCGCCGCCGTCGTGCTGTCGCTGCTCATGGTCCCGATGCTCGGTTTCGCCGCGATCGCCGTCGACGTCGGCGCGCTCTACGCGGAGCGGGCCCGGTTGCAGATCGCCGCCGACGCGGCCGCCTTCGCCGTGGCCCAGGACTGCGCCCGGGGCGCGTGCGGGGACATGTTCGCCACCGCGTCGGACGTCGTCCAGGCCAACGACGGGGACGCCACCACCGCCCCGCCCGTGCTCAGCTCGGCCCCGCTCAGCGTGCAGGTCACCGGGAGCACGCCGGTGCAGCACTGGTTCGCGCCGGTCATCGGCCACGACGCCACCGGGGTCACCGCCACGGCCACCGTCGGCTGGGGCAGCCCGGACGCCGGCACGGCGGTGCTGCCGCTGACCTTCTCCTGGTGCGAGTTCGAACGGCAGACCGGCGGCGGGCTGCCCTCGGCCACCACGGTGCACACGATCAACCTGACCAAGTCGACGCCGGCCGAGAAGTCCTGCACCGGCCCGTCGGGGAACTTCGTCCCCGGCGGGTTCGGCTACCTGGACACCGAGCCCGGGAACTGTCGGGCCGCCAGCGCCATCAACACCCGCTCGCACTCCTCCACCGGCAACGCCGTCCCGTCATCCTGCTCGCAGGCCGACGCGTCGAGCTGGCTGGACCGGACCGTCTTGCTGCCGATCTTCGACGAGTACGGCGGCACCGGGAACAACGCCTGGTACCGGGTCTACGGCTACGCAGCCTTCCGGCTCACCGGCTACGACTTCGGCGGCCAGTACCACACCGGCAAGAACACGTGCCTCGGCAACGGCAGTGACCGGTGCGTAACCGGCTACTTCACCCGCTTCGTCGACCTGTCCGAGGCCTTCAGCTACAGCTCCGACGCACCCGCGCTCGGCACCGCCATCCTCCGACTGATCCGATAGGGGCACTCCTGTGAGACGACGACTCCTGGCCGCCGTCGCGGCCCTGGTCCTCGCCCTCGTCGGCACGGTGGTCCTGGTGGCCTACGTGCGCGGCGCGGATGCTCGTGCCCTGGCCGGCGTGCGAACCGTGGACGTGCTGGTGGTCCAGCAGCCCGTACCCGCGGGGACGCCGGTCACCGAGCTGGCCGGCCTGGTCGGCGCAGAGCAGGTGCCGGCCAAGGCCGCCGTGGAGGGCCGGGTCACCGACCTCGAGGAGCTGGCCGGGCAGGTCGCCACCGTCGACCTCCGGCCGGGGGAGCAGCTGCTCGCGGCCCGCTTCGCCGGCCCGGACGACCTGCAGGCCCCCGGGACGGTCGCCGTCCCGGCCGGCGCGCAGGAGGTCAGCGTCCTGCTGGAGCCGCAGCGGGCCGTTGGCGGCCGGCTGACCGCCGGCGACACGGTCGGTGTCTTCGTGTCCCTGCCGGAGCCGCCCTCGACGCACGTGGTTCTGCACCGCGTGCTGGTCACCCAGGTGCAGGGCGCGCCCGCGCCGGCCGGGGGAACCGAGGACGTCGAGACCGCGTCCGCCGGGTCGGCGGCGCCGTCGGCCAGCCTGATGGTGACCCTCGCGGTCACCGCCGAACAGGCCGAGGGCGTCGTGTTCGGCGCCGAGCACGGCACCCTCTGGCTCTCCCTCGAGCCGGAGGGCGCCGACATCGACGGCACCGAGGTCATCACGCCGGACAACGTGTACGGAAAGGACTACTCGTGAATGAGCAGCGCCTGACAACGCGGCGCAGCCGTTCCGCTCCGGCACCGGAGGCGGGTTCATGAGCCGCGTCGTCCTCGCCGCATCCGACGACGACCTTGCCCGGCGGATCTCCGCCGCGGCCGACGGCGATGTGCACGTGCTGCCCGACGGCCGGTTGCCCGGCGACCCGGCCCGGCTGTTCGAGCAGCTCACCGACGGCGAGATCCCGGAGGTGCTCCTGATCGGCCCGGGGGCGCCGGCGTCGGACGTGCTCACGCTGGCCGCCCGGCTCGACGTGCAGTGCCCCGGGATCAGCGTGGTGCTGATCGCCCGGCCGGAGCCCGAGCTCTGGCAGGCCGCCATGCGGGCCGGCATCCGGGACCTGCTCGAACCCGGCGCGGACGTCGAGGAGTTCCGGGCGGCGATCGAGCGGGCGGCGCTGGCCGCGGCGGGACGGCGGCGCGCGCTGCGCCCGCTGGAGGACACGGCGCGCTACACCGGTCGGGTCATCACCGTGGCGTCCCCCAAGGGCGGGGTCGGCAAGACGACGGTCGCGACCAACCTGGCGATCGGGCTGACCTCCTCCGCGCCGCAGTCCACGGTGCTGGTCGACCTGGACGTGCAGTTCGGCGACGTGGCCTCCGCACTGAGCCTGGTCCCCGAGCACACGTTGCCCGACGCCGTCCACGGCCCGGCGAGCCAGGACACCATGGTGCTCAAGACCTTCCTCACCGGGCACCCCAGCGGCCTGTACGCCGTGTGCGGCTCGGAATCACCGGCCCAGGGCGACACCGTCTCCGCCGCCGACGTCACCCGGCTGCTCACCTCGCTGGCCCGCGAGTTCCGCTACGTCGTGGTCGACACCGCCCCCGGCCTGTCCGAGCAGACGCTGGCCGCACTGGACCGGGCCACCGACGTGGTGATGCTCAGCAGCATGGACGTGCCCGGGGTGCGGGGGCTGCGCAAGGAGCTCGACGTCCTCCGCGAGCTGTGCATGATCCCGGCCGGCCGGCACGTGGTGATGAACTTCGCCGACCCCAAGGGCGGGCTGTCGGTGCGTGACGTGGAGACGACGATCGGCACCGGTGTGGACGTCGTCCTTCCCCGGTCGTCGGCCGTGCCGGCGTCGACCAACCAGGGTGTGCCTCTGCTGCAGAGCGGCGGCCGGGACCCGATGACCAAGGAGCTGCGCCGGCTGGTGTCCCGCTTCGCCGCCACGCCGCTGGTCAGCCCGAGCCGGTACCGGGCCAAGCACCGGGCGGCGTCCTGATGAACCTCGCCTCCCGACTGGACGCCGCGCGGGGTGTCGCCGTCCTGCCCGTCGTGCCTGCGCCGGCGCCGCCGGTGACCGGCGCACCCGCCGGCGGCTTCACCGGCACACCGGTCCCCGACGCGCTGAGCCGGCTCAAGGACCGGGTCGGCAAGGCGCTGTTCGAGCGCATGGGCAGCCGGATGAACGACCCGAGCCTGAGCGAGGACGCCCTGCGCACCATCGTCCTCGGCGAGCTCGACGCCGTGGTGGAGGCGGAGAACGTCCCGCTCAGCAGCGACGAGCGGCTGCGGCTCACCGCGGAGCTGGCCGACGACGTGCTCGGGTTCGGTCCCCTCCAGCGGCTGCTCGACGACCCGACCGTCACCGAGATCATGGCCAACGGCCCGGACTCGATCTACGTCGAGCAGAACGGCAAGCTGACCCGCACCGCATCCCGGTTCACCTCCGAGGAGCACCTGCGCCGGGTCATCGACCGGATCGTGTCCCGGGTGGGCCGGCGCATCGACGAGTCCTCGCCGCTGGTCGACGCGCGCCTGGCCGACGGGTCGCGGGTCAACGCGATCATCCCGCCGCTGGCGTTCAGCGGTTCGACGCTGACCATCCGCAAGTTCGCCAAGGACCCGTTCGGGGTCGACGACCTGATCGGGTTCGGCACCCTGTCGCCGGAGATGGCCGAGCTGCTGCACGCCTGCGTGGAGGCGCGGCTCAACGTGATCGTCTCCGGGGGCACGGGCACCGGAAAGACGACGCTGCTCAACGTGCTGTCCTCGTTCATCCCCGACGGGGAGCGGATCGTCACCATCGAGGACGCCGTCGAGCTGCAGCTGCAGCAGGACCACGTCGTCCGGCTGGAATCCCGCCCGCCGAACATCGAGGGCAAGGGCGCGGTCACCATCCGGGATCTGGTGCGCAACTCGTTGCGCATGCGACCCGACCGGATCGTGGTGGGGGAGTGCCGTGGCGGCGAGAGCCTGGACATGCTGCAGGCGATGAACACCGGGCACGACGGGTCGCTGTCCACGGTGCACGCCAACTCGCCGCGGGATGCGATCGCCCGGCTGGAGACCCTCGTGCTGATGGCGGGCATGGACCTGCCGCTGCGGGCCATCCGGGAGCAGATCGCCTCCGCCGTCGATGTCGTCGTCCAGATCACCAGGCTGCGGGACGGCACCCGTCGGGTCACCCACGTGACCGAGGTGCAGGGCATGGAGGGCGAGACGGTGACGCTGCAGGATGCCTTCCTCTTCGACTACTCCGCCGGCGTGGACGCTGCCGGGAGGTTCCTCGGCAAGCCGGTGCCCACCGGCGTGCGGCCGCGGTTCACCGATCGGTTCGACGAGCTCGGCATCCGGCTCTCGCCGCGGATCTTCGGCGCCCCCGACGTGCCACGCCAGCGGAGCTGGTCATGACGGGCTCGGCGCTCCTGCTCGTCGGGGTGGCCGCCGTGCTGGCCGCGCTGCTGCTGGTGACGCTCATCGTCCTGCCCGCCGGCCTCGCCCGGGTGCCGCTCAGCCGACTGGACCCGGCCACCGCCCCACCCTCCTCGGCGCTCTCCGGCGCGGGCGCCGCGGCCGGTGCCGCGGTCGGCCGCGTGCTGGAGAAGCGGGGGCTGGCGGCCTCGGGCACGGCGGCGCTGGAGCGGGCCGGCGTCAGGACGCCCCTGCCGGACGTCGTCCTGCTGATCGGCCTGGCCACGCTCGGCCTCGGCGTCACCGGAACCCTGCTCGGCGGGCCGCTGCTCGGCGTGCTGGCCACCGTGGCCGGGCCACTCGGCGCCAAGCTGCTGCTGAAGGTCAAGGCGGGACGGCGGCGGGCGGCGTTCGCCGACCAGCTCGACGACTCGCTGCAGCTGATGGCCAGCAGCCTCCGGGCCGGGCACAGCCTGCTGCGGTCGGTCGACTCGGTCTCCCACGAGGCCGAGGCGCCGACGTCGGAGGAGTTCGCCCGGATCGTCAACGAGACCCGGGTGGGCCGCGACCTGTCCGACGCCCTCGACGAGGTGGCCGAGCGGATGGGCAGCGACGACTTCGTCTGGGTCGCCCAGGCCATCGCCATTCACCGGGAGGTGGGCGGGAACCTCGCCGAGGTCCTCGACGCGGTGGGCCACACCATCCGGGAGCGCAACGCGATTCGCCGACAGGTGAAGGCGCTGTCGGCGGAAGGGAAGCTGTCGGCGACGGTGCTGATGGCGCTGCCGTTCGGCATCCTTGCCTTCCTCTCGGTGACCAACCCCGCGTACCTGGCCAAGTTCACCCAGAGCCTCGCCGGCTACGCGATGCTCGGCGTGGCCGCGCTGATGATGGCCGCCGGCGGGTTCTGGCTCAAGAAGACCGTGGCGATCAAATTCTGATGACCGACATCCCGCTCCCCGTGCTCACCGCCGCCGTCGCGATGGCCCTCGCGCTGCCGCTCCTGGGCTGGGCGCTGGTCAGCCGCCCGGCCCCGGCCGTCGTCCAGGCCCGGGAGAACCTCACCCGCGGTCTGGACCTGGGCTCGCCCGGCCGGGCGCGGACCGGTTCCCGCCCGGGGGCCGGCCTGGTCCGGGCGCTCACCCCCCGGGGCACTGTCGCCCGACTCAACCGGCTGGCCGGCACCGCCGGCCGCCCCGCGGCCTGGCCGCTGTCCCGGCTGGTCGCGGCCAAGCTGGTGCTGGCGGCCGTCGCCGCGGGACTGGGGCTGCTGGTGTTCTCCTCGAACCCTGGGCTGCTGCCCGGCCTGCTCGCGGCGGCCGTCACCGGCGTGGCCTACTTCCTGCCCGAGCTGCTGCTCTACAGCCGCGGGCAGGAGCGGCAGCAGGCGATCAGCCTCGAGCTGGCCGACACGCTGGACCAGATGACCATCGCCGTCGAGGCGGGCCTGGGCTTCGAGTCGGCGATGGCCCGGGCCGGGAAGAACGGCACCGGCCCGCTCGCCGAGGAGCTGGTGCGCACCCTGCAGGACATCGCGGTCGGCCAGCCGCGGCGGGACGCCTACCTCGCCCTGGCCGAGCGCACTGCCGTCCCCGACCTGCGCCGGTTCATCCGCGCCGTCGTCCAGGCCGACCAGTACGGCGTCTCCATCGCCGACGTGCTGCGCACCCAGGCGCAGGAGATGCGGCTCAAGCGGCGTCAGCGGGCCGAGGAGAAGGCGATGCAGATCCCGGTGAAGGTGATCTTCCCGCTGATCCTGTGCATCCTCCCCACACTGTTCATCGTGCTGCTCGGGCCGGCCGTGATGGACATCGTGGCGGCCTTCAGCGGCTGAGCCGGCCACCCCGTCAGCGGATGGCCGGCTCACCCGGAGCGTCAGCTGCGGGGCTGCGCCGGGTTGGTCGGGTCGCCGTGCGACGGCGGGTTCACCGGCGGCCCGGTGGTCGCCTGCGACACCGCGGAGCCGCCGGAGGGGGCCGGGGCGGCCTCCGGCTGGGCCGCGTCCGGCGAGCCGCCCGAGGGCTGCGTGCCGGCCTTCACGTCGTCGAGCCGGTGGGTGAGGGCCTGGACCACCTGGATCCGGTTGGCGTGCGCCTTCTCGTAGGTCAGCACGGTCTGCAGGTCGTCGGCGTCCAGCGTGCGGACGCGGGAGATCAGGCTGCCCACGGGCAGGTGGTCGTAGTCGGGCAACGGGAGGTCGTCGCGCTCGGTCATCCGGTTCCTTCCGGTTGGCTTCTCGGCCCCCTGCAGGGTCCCGCCGCGAGCTGGCGAGTGGTGGGGGGCAGACGGCCCTTCTGCTACCCGGCCCGGGCCCGCTGACACGCCGGGTGTGAGGTCCGGGACGGTGGGTAGGCCGCGGTGACACACCTCGCGGGGCTGAGCCACGGCCCCCTGCCCGACTGCGAACGAGGAGCTGCCGTCCCATGGACGTGTCCTTCCTGGAACCGGTCTTCAGTGCAGCCGGCCCGTACGCCACGGTCTGCGCCGACGTCACGCACACCACCGAGAACGCCGACACCGAGCTCGACCTGCGGGTCCGGGCCGTCTGCGAGGAGCTGTCCGCGCAGGGCGCGCCGGAGGTGGTCGTCGACGCGGTGCGCAGCCAGCTCCTGCAGGCCAACGACGGCGGGCAGCTCGCCACCCTGCGCGGCCGCGCGCTCGTCGTGGCCGCCGACGGGTCGGTGGTGCTCGACGAGGCGCTGGCCGACGCCCCCCGGGAGGCGGTCGCCGAGTGGTCACCGCACCCGTACCTGCTGCCGGTGCTGCGCCAGCTGGCCGGCCGGGTGCCGCACGTCGTCGTGGTCGCCGACCGCCTCGGCGCCGACGTCTCGGTGGCCACCAACCCCGGCCGACCGGTGCACGAGCAGTCGGTCGAGGGCGACGACTTCCACGCCCGCAAGGTGAAGGTCGGCGGCTGGGCGCACAACACCTACATGCACACCGCGGAGAACCAATGGGAGGAGAACGCCGGCCGGGTGGCCGACCGGGTGAACAAGCTGGTCGCCGGTGCCGGGGCGCGGTTCGTGCTGGTCGCCGGCGACGTCCGGGCCCGGCAGATCCTCGCCGACACGGTCGGCAAGGAGGTCGCCGACGTGCTGGTCTCCATGGAGGAGGGTGGCCGGGCGGCCGGCGCCGACCGGGCGCCGGTGGAGCTGCGGGCCGCCGAGCTCGTCGCCGAGCACGAGGCGCACGACGAGGCACAGGCGGTCGAGCAGGTCGAGGCCGCCTCGGCGCACGGCCTGGCCGTGACCGGGACGGCGGCGGTCGTGGAGGCGTTGCGCAAGGCCCAGGTCGAGACCCTGGTGCTGGCCGACCAGCCCGACGACGAGCAGCTCTACGTCGGCGGCGCCCCGCTGGAGATCGGGGTCGGTGCCCAGGACATGACCGCGCTCGGGGTCGAGGGTGCGGCCCAGGTGCCCGCCGACCGGGCACTGCTGCGGGCCGCGTTCGGCAGCGACGCGGCGGTCGTCGTCGTACCCCGGGCGGCGATGCCCGGTGGCATCCCGGTGGCCGCCGTCCTCCGCTACACCGATGCCTCGACCCCCGGCTGACCTCCCGTCAGCCCCAGCCCCAGCCCCAGCCCCAGCCGGACCGACCGGCTGACCCTGAGATCGGAGCAGCATGAGCGACCCGCACCAGGAAGGCACCCCGGCCGGCATGGACAACGCCGACGTCGAGCGCCGCTCCCAGCTCGCCGAGGCCCTCGGCAAGGAGGTCTGGCCGGCCGACCGGGACGCCCTGGTCGCCAAGGCCCGGGAGTCCAACGCGCTCGACAGCGTCGTCTCGGCGCTGCAGCGGCTGCCGGCCGACCAGAGGTTCGACAACGTGCAGGAGGTCGCTTCCGCCCTCGGGCTGGGCACGGAGCAGCAGCGCTTCTGAGGAAGGACCCCCCTGCCCCCACCGCTCGCAAGCTCGCGGCGGGCCCCTGCAGGGGGGCCGTCCCGGGCCATGACAAGAAGGATTGCCATGCCCAGCATGAAGGACCCGTCCCCCGAGGCCCTGGCCAACGTCACCGAGCAGAACGTCACGACCCGGGCGAACCTGCTGCCCGAGGAGCACTCGGTCGAGGGCGACCTCGACCCCGACCGGGGCGACCTGGACCCGGAGGTGCAGGCCGCGGTGATCCTGGCCGAGTCCGAGGAGCGCACCGTGCACCCCGATCCCGACGATGCTCAGGGTGGGCACCGCCAGTCCGACGACAGCCTCTGACCGCCGGCGCTCAGCCGGCCGGCCGGGGCGGGGCGGTGCTGTCCCGGGTCACCAGGTCGGTGGCCAGCTCCAGCCGGGGGCTCTCGATCGCCTCGCCGCGCACCATCCGCAGCACGGTGCGGGTGGCGAGCATCCCCATCTGGGCGAGCGGCTGGTGCACCGTGGTCAGCGGCGGCGAGGCCCACCGCGAGCCCGGCAGGTCGTCGAACCCGACGATGCTGACGTCCTCGGGTACCCGCATCCCCCGCCGGCGCACCGCCTCGTAGGCGCCCAGCGCCATCTGGTCGTTGGCCGCGAAGACGGCGGTCGGCGGGTCGGGCAGGGCGAGCATCGCGGCCGCGCCCCGGAAACCGGACTCGTGCTCGAAGTCGCCGGCGACCACGAGGTCGGGGTCGACCAGCAGCCCGGCCGACTCCAGCGCCGCCCGGTGGCCGTCGAGGCGGGCGCGGCTGCAGAGCAGGGCCGGGGCCCCCTCGATGAAGCCGATGCGGCGGTGGCCGAGCTCGATGAGGTGGCGGGTGGCGCTGAGGCCGCCGGCCCAGTTCGCCGCGCCGATCGTCGGCACGTCCAGGGCGGGCACCCCCGCGGGGTCGATGACGACTGCGGGCACGTGCAGGCGCTGCAGCTCCGAGTGCAGGACCGGATCGACGGCGCTGGTCACCAGGATGGCGCCGTCGCTCTCCCGGGCGCGCAGCGCGATCAGCCACGAGCGGGCCTCGCTGGCCTTGCGGTGGATGGCGCAGACCACGGTGCCGACCCCGGCGGCGTGCGCGGTCGCCTCCACCCCGCGGATGATCTCCACCGCCCACGGGCTGTCCAGGTCGTTGAAGACCAGCTCGATCAGCCGGGCCTCGGTGTGCGGCCGTACCCCGCGGCGCCGGTACCCGTGGTCGCGCAGCAGCTGCTCGACCCGCTCGCGGGTGCCCGGCGCGACGTCGGAGCGGCCGTTGAGGACCCGCGAGACGGTGGGCACCGAGACGCCGGCCTCGGCCGCGATGTCGGCGATCGTGACCGCGCGGGGCGGTGGGTCCGGCACGGATCACCTCCAGGTCGGGGCCCACACCCTAGGGGAGTGGACCCGGGTGGAGCGGGGTAGGCGCATCCCCGACGAAGGAGGAGTCATGCCGAAGACGACGAAGAGCGGCGAGGCGAAGCAGGACGAGATCCCGAGCACTCTGCAGCGGTCCGACGAGAAGGCGCAGCGCACGTTCGCCAAGGCCCACGACTCCGCTGCCGAGGAATACGGCGACGAGCAGCGGGCCAACCAGGTGGCCTGGGCGGCGGTCAAGCACACGCACGAGAAGGTCGGCGACCACTGGGAGCCCAAGGACGCCAAGGGCCCCAGCGACGCCCAGGCCGAGGGTGGCCGCGGCACCGACCGGGAGACCAAGGGCGGGGTGGACGCCAACGCCTCCAAGTCCCACCTCTACGAAGTGGCCCAGGAACTCGACATCGGAGGCCGCTCGACCATGGACAAGGACGAGCTCGTCGACGCCATCCAGAAGGCGAACGACAAGGAGACCCGCAAGGCCCGCGAGGGCTGACCGCCGGTCAGCCGGACCGGTCAGCCCGGAATGAGGACGAATCCGGTCTGCCGCCCGTCGAGGTACTCCACCCCGCGGTCGGTGAGCGCGATGCCCTGCTCCAGCGCCATCCGCACCAGCTGGCCGCCCCACTCGGGCACCGGCACCCGCGTGCACAGCTCCAGGGCGTAGACGGTGTTCGGCTGCAGTGCTACGTCGCCGGCGCCGGGTACGCCGTCCTGCTGGTCCCACATCCCGATCGCCGGGCCGGCACCGTGTCCGTGCACACCGACCGGATGGGAGTAGACGTCCCCGTCGATGCCCTCGACGGCCGCCGCCGCCCGGGCCGCGGCGAGCACCTGGTTGCCGGTGCGGCCGGGCCGCAGCTCCGCCGTCGTGAGGTCCTGCAGCCGGTTGCCGACGGCGAGCGCCGCGACCAGCCCGGCGGGGGCGGCGGTCTCCCCGGCGCGCAGCACGTACCCGTTGCGCTGGGTGTCGGTGGTGAGGCCCAGCGTCGAGAGGCCGACGTCGCAGTGCACCAGGTCGCCGGGCTCGATCACCGCGTCGAACGGGACGCCGGGCAGCACGGCGCCGCGCTCGTCGACCAGTGGCGTACCCGCCCGCTGCAGCCCCACGGTCGGCTGGAACCAGCCGTCGACGCCCAGGTCGGCGAAGCGCTGCCGGATCCACCAGGCGACGTCCAGCGCGGTGGTCCGGCCGACGGTGACCACCGCGGGGGAGTAGGCCTCGTCGATGACCTGGTGCACCAGCCGATTCATCGCGTGCATCGCCGCGATCTCCTCCGGCAGCCGCGTCTCCAGCCAGCCCACCGCCAGCGTCTCGGCCGGCACCACGCGCTCGGCGTGCGGGCCGAGCGCGGCCATCAGCAACCGGTGCTCGGTCACCGACAACCCGTCGGCGTGCGCGAAGACGGGGGAGACGTCGACGCCGATCGTCGCGGGTGCCGCCTGGTCGACGAAGCGGCGCAGTGCGGCCCACTGCGACTGCTCGGCGGGCAGCCCCGGAACCTCGTCCGGCTCCCAGGCGGGGAGGAACTGCCCGACCGGGTAGCGGGAGACTGCCGCCGCCGTCACTCCGTCGTCGCTGCGGTGGAACAGCAGGATGGTGCGCCGCCGCGCCGACAGCCAGCTCGCCGGCAGCAGCGTGGGCAGGACCGGGTCCTCGTTGTACTCCCGTCCGACGACCACCCACAGGTCGATCCCCGCCCGGTCCATCAGCGCCGGCATGAGGTCCAGCAGCCGCTGGGTCAGCCACCGGTCGCGCACCTCGGCCTGCTGGCGCAGGGACAGCGGCACGGTGCGCGTCGGGTCCGGCAGGGTGCGCCCGCTGGGGGTGCGCTCGGTGGACGTGGTCATGCAGGGCAGGAAAGCAGACCGGTGCCCGTGGCACCGGACGGAGCCGCGGTCACGCGGTCTCGTCGGCGGGGTCGCGCGGGCGGGGCGGCGCCGCGCCGCGGGCCACCGTGACCCGGTCGCGCCCGGCGCGCTTGGCCTCGTACATCGCCGCATCGGCGCGGTCGATCAGCCGCCACAGCGCGTCGGTGACCTCGCCGACGGGCGTCGGGGCGGCCAGCGCCACGCCGATCGACACCGTCACCGCCCGGCCGGCCCCGGCGGCGCCCCGGGACACCGCCTGCCGGAGCCGCTCGGCGAGCCGGCGGGCCTCCGACGGATCGCTCACCAGCCCCAGCACCACGAGTTCCTCGCCCCCGGTGCGGGCCAGCACGTCGGCCGGCCGGACGGTCGTCGACAGCGCGGCCGCGACCGCACGCAGCACCGCGTCGCCGGCGGCGTGCCCGAAGTCGTCGTTGAGCCGCTTGAAGTGGTCCAGATCGAGCACCAGGGCGGCGACCCGCTGCCCGTCGCGGCGCGCCTGCCGCCAGATCCGCGGTGCCTGCGCGATCAGCCAGCGGCGGTTGGCCAGGCCGGTGAGCGGGTCGGTGGACGACAACGCCTCCGTCGCGGCGAGCAGCCGCTGCACGCGGCGACGGAGCAGGAACACCACCAGGGTGACCAGGTTCAGGACGGCGGAGTTCACGACGACCTGGACCGCCAGCGCCGCGGGGTCGGCGTAGTGGCCCGACAGCGCCGCCGCACAGGCGACGACGACCAGCACCATGTGCAGCGCCAGCGCCCGCGGGCCGAGGAACCAGGCCGCGGCGAAGCAGGCGAACAGCATCATCAGCGGCGGCGCGTACAGCAGCGGGTCGGTCGTCGTCCGGGCCACGACGACGTAGACGGCGTCGCCCACCACGACGAGTGCGGCGGTCACCCGGGGGCCCACCGACTGCCAGACCGCCAGCGCCGCGCCCAGCACGAGCAGCAGGGCCATCGTCGTGGCGTACACCGGGCGGCTGACCCCGTCGTCGCGCAGGACACCGTCGATGAACAGGTTCATCGACCCCAGCGACGCCCCGGCCGCCAGCAGCGCGGCCAGGCACCAGGCCGCCAGGCGCTGGTCACCGGACCGGCCGGCCGGCGCCGGTTCCCGATACACCCGGTCCGTCGTTCGTCGCCCGCGCCACAGCCTGGGCACGCCCCCGCGTGTCATGGCAGCAGGATGCCCGCTCCGGCCCCGGAACACGTGGGTCCGGTGCGCGCGACACCAGCGGTCTCACCCGTACAGGGCATGGCGGGGTGGCGATCCGGACGACGATCCGGACGAGGGTCCGGACAGCGGCCGAGCGACCACGATGCCAGGGTGGGGGGCCGGGCGTGGACCGCACGCACCCGAGGAGAGGAGTCGGCCGTGGACGAGGGTTCCTGGTTCTACTGTCTGAAGCACGACGCGGTGGAGACGCGCGACGGCTGCGCCGAGCGCCACCGGCTCGGGCCGTACGACACCCGGGCGGAGGCCGAGCAGGCGCTGCAGATCGTCGCCGAGCGCAACGAGAAGGCCGACGCCGAGGACCGCGCCTGGAAGGACGGGAAGCGGCCCGAGTGAGCAGCTGACCGAGGCGCCGACCCCGCGCGGAGCCGCGCGGGCATGATCTGGGGAGGACGGCCCGGACTCCCGGGCCGCCGGGGGACGGGAGACGTCATGAGCGAGGGACGCGCGGTCGGGGACCTGGTGGTCGGCGTGCTCGGCGGCACCGGGGCGCAGGGCCGGGGGCTCGCCGTCCGGCTGGCCGCTGCCGGGCAGCGGGTGCTGCTCGGTTCGCGCGACGCCGACCGGGCGGCCGAGGTGGCCGCCACCGTCACCGAACGCTCGTCGGCGGCCGCCGGCGGAGTCGAGACCTCGGTGCAGGGTGGCTCGAACACCGACGTCGCCGGCGCCGCGGACCTGGTGATCGTGGCCGTCCCCTACGCCGGCCACGCCGACACCCTCGCCGAGCTGGCCTCACCGCTGGCCGGGAAGGTCGTCGTCGACTGCGTGGTGCCGATGGGCTGGGACGAGCTGGGCGCCTACGTGCTCGACGTCCCGGATGGCAGCGTGTGCCAGCAGGCCGCCGCGCTGCTGCCCGACAGCTTCGTCGTCGGCGCCTTCCACCATCTGTCCGCGGTCACCCTCGAGGACCTCTCGCTGCCCACCCTCGACGGCGACGTGCTCGTGGTCGGCGACGTTCGCGAGGCCACCGACCTGGTGCAGGCCCTGGCCGGTCGGCTGCCCGGCATGCGGGGCGTCTACGCCGGCCGGCTGCGCAACGCGCGCCAGGTGGAGGCGCTGACGATCAACCTGGTCTCGGTCAACCGCCGCTACAAGGCCCACGCCGGCATCCGGGTCACCGACGTCTGAGGTAAGCAAGGGAAGGGGACGTGACCACCGACTGGTGACGTGACCCGGTTGACCGAGAACGGACCCAGCGGCTCAACGCACGTCGGGACGGATCCTGGCCGCGGTGCGGCCCGAAGGGTCGCGATGTGCTCAGTCGAACGAATGTTCCTTGCCCGGAAAAGAGCCCTCGCGGACCTCGGTGGCGTACTCCTGGGCCGCCGCGAGCAGCTGGCCGCGCAGGTCGGCGTACTTCTTCACGAATTTCGGTACCCGACCGGAGGTGAGGCCGGCCATGTCCGGCCAGACCAGCACCTGGGCGTCGCAGTCGACGCCGGCGCCGATGCCGATCGTCGGGATGGCCAGCTCCCTGGTCACCTGGCCGGCGATCGCAGCGGGCACCATCTCCAGGACGACGGCGAAGGCCCCGGCCTCCTGTACCGCGTGCGCGTCGGCCAGCAACTGGTCGGCCCCGGCGCCCCGGCCCTGCACCCGGAACCCGCCCAGCGCGTGCTCGCTCTGCGGGGTGAAACCGATGTGCGCCATGACCGGGACGCCGTTCTCGGCCAGCTTCCGGATCTGCGGCGCGACCCGCAGGCCGCCCTCGAGCTTGACCGCCTGCGCCCCGCCCTCCTTCATCATCCGGACGGCGGTGCCGAACGCCTGCTCCGCCGACAGCTCGTAGCTGCCGAAGGGCAGGTCGGCCACGACTAGCGCCCGCGTGGTGGAGCGGGTGACCGCCCTGGTCATCAGCAGCAGGTCCTCGACGGTGACCGGCACGGTGGAGCTGTGCCCGAGGACGACGTTGCCCGCCGAATCGCCGACCAGCAGGACCGGGATGCCCGCCTCCTCGAACACCGCCGCGGCGTAGGTGTCGTAGGCGGTGAGCATCGCCCACCGCTCACCCCGGGCCTTGGCCTGCTGCAGGTGGTGCACGCGCACCCGCGCGGAGGAGCCCCCGCCGTAGAGCACGGATTCCGTCATGGCACAGCCCCTTCGCGGACGCTGGGCAGGGACTCCCGCCAGCGGTTGGTGATCGGCAGGCGCCGGTCACGGCCGAACGCCTTCAGCGAGATCTTGGTACCCGGTGCGGACTGGCGGCGCTTGAACTCCGACATGTCGACCAGCCGCAGCACCCGGGCTACCACCGCCGGGTCGTGGCCCCGCTCCAGCAGCTCGGCCATGCCCAGGTCGCGGTCGACGTAGTCGGCGACGACGGCGTCGAGCTCCTCGTAGGAGGGCAGCGAGTCGGAGTCCTGCTGGCCGGGTGCCAGCTCGGCCGACGGCGGCTTGTCGATGGAGTTCTGCGGGATCGGCTCGGTCTCCCCCAGCTCACGGGCGCGGGCGTTGCGCCAGCGGGACAGCTCCCAGACCAGCGTCTTGGGCACGTCCTTGATCGGGGCGAACCCCCCGGCGGCGTCGCCGTAGAGCGTGGAGTACCCGACGGCGACCTCGCTCTTGTTGCTGGTGGCCAGCAGCAGGTGGCCGTGCTGGTTGGACAGCCCCATCAGCAGGGTGCCGCGCACCCGCGCCTGCAGGTTCTCCGCCGCGACGCCGGTGAGCTCCACCGAGCCGCGGAAGGCCGCCACCATGGGCGCGATCGGGACGACGGAGTAGTGCAGCCCGAGCCGCTGCGCCGAGTCGGCCGCGTCGCTCAGTGAGTGCTCGCTGGAGTACTCGCTGGGCAGCGCCACCCCGTGCACCCGGTCGGCCCCGAGGGCGTCGACGGCGAGCGCGGCGACCATCGCGGAGTCGATGCCCCCGGACAGGCCGAACACCACCGACGGCATGCCGTTCTTGTCGATGAAGTCGCGCAGCCCCAGCACCAGCGCCCGCCACACCTCCTCGCAGTCGCCGAGCGGCTCGGCGATGCTGCCCGGCCGCGGGTCGAAGGCGGGCAGCGGCTCTTCCGACAGCAGGTGGCGGGTGACGGTCATCGGGCCGATCCGGCCCTCCCGGCGCCCGGGGACGGCGGCCGGGTCGATGGCCAGGTCGACGGTCGCCAGGTGCTCGACGAACTGCGGCGCGCGGGCCAGCAGCTGCCCGTCGGGGGCGACGGCCAGCGAGTCGCCGTCGAAGACCAGCTCGTCCTGCCCGCCCACCTGGTTGCAGTAGACGACCGTGGCGCGGGCCTCGGCGGCGCGGCGGCGGACCAGCGGCAGCCGCAGGTCGTCCTTGGCCCGCTCGTAGGGGGAGGCGTTGGGGGAGACGACGACGTCGACGCCGGCCCGGCCGGCGATCCCGCAGGGGCCGCCCTCGACCCACAGGTCCTCGCAGATGGTGAGGGCCACGTCGACGCCGTGCAGCCGCACCACCGGGAGCTCGGTGCCCGGCACGAAGTAGCGGGCCTCGTCGAAGACGCCGTAGTTGGGCAGGTGCCGCTTGTAGTAGCGGACGACGACCTCCCCGCCGTACAGCAGGGCCGCGGCGTTGCGCGGGGCACCGCGGCGCGGGTTGGCGTCGCCGGGTGCGTCCTCGTCGCCGGTCGGCGCGCGGTCGACCGGAGCCGGCCCGCTGCCCGGCGTGTGCGCCAGGTACCCGACCACCACCGCGGTGCCGCCCAGCCCCTGGTCGGCCAGGTCGGCGGCCAGGCCGACCAGCGCCTGCTCGCTCGCCCGGGCGAACGACTCGCGCAGGACGAGGTCCTCCGGCGGGTACCCGGTCAGCGTCATCTCGGGGAACACCACTAGGTGGGCGCCGGCCCCGGCGGCCCGGGCGGCCCACCGGTGGACGAGGTCCACGTTGCCGGCCAGGTCGCCGACCCGGGTGTCGACCTGGGCCAGGGCCACCCGCAACTGGCGCGTTCGCTGCTCGTCGCTCACCGGGCCAGTCTGGTCGGCACCGTGCGGGCGTGGCCAGGCGGGGACGCCGGCTGCCGGTGGCGCCCGTCGCACCGGCCCCCGCCGCTGCCGAGCGCCCGCGACACGCGGGGACCTTCTCCGGTCGCGTTGGCCACCCGGTACCCGGAGGAGGCAGGCTTGGGGCCGCCGACACACACGCGAAACAGGTGGACCCGATCATGGCGAGCATGGACCGACAGCAGGAGTTCGTCCTGCGCACCCTCGAAGAGCGCGACATCCGGTTCGTGCGGCTCTGGTTCACCGACGTCTCGGGCTATCTCAAGGCCGTCGCGGTGGCCCCGGCCGAGATCGAGGCGGCCTTCGCGGAGGGCATCGGCTTCGACGGCTCGGCGATCGAGGGCTTCGCCCGGGTCTACGAGTCCGACATGCTCGCCAAGCCCGACCCGGGCACCTTCCAGGTGCTCCCGGCCACCCGTGGCCAGGTCAGCGAGACCGCGCGGATGTTCTGCGACATCACGCTGCCCGACGGGTCCCCGGCCTGGGCCGACCCGCGGCACGTGCTGCGCCGGGCGCTGGCCAAGGCCGCCGACATGGGCTTCACCTTCTACACCCACCCCGAGATCGAGTTCTTCCTGCTCAAGGATCTCCCCACCGACGGCAGCCCGCCCGAGCCGGCCGACAACGGCGGCTACTTCGACCTGTCCACGCACAACGTGGCGCACGACTTCCGGCGCGAGGCAGTCTTCGCCCTCGAGGCGATGGGCATCTCGGTGGAGTTCAGCCACCACGAGGTCGCGCCCGGCCAGCAGGAGATCGACCTGCGCTACGCCGACGCACTGTCGATGGCCGACAACATCATGACGTTGCGCCACGTCGTGCGTGAGGTCGCGCTCGCCCAGGGGGTGCACGCCACCTTCATGCCCAAGCCGTTCACCGACCTGGCCGGCTCGGCGATGCACACCCACCTGTCGCTGTTCGAGGGCGACCGGAACGCCTTCCACGACCCGGCCGACCCGATGCGGCTGTCCACCACGGCCAAGCAGTTCATCGCCGGGCTGCTGGTGCACGCCCGGGAGGTGACGGCGGTGACCAACCAGACCGTCAACTCCTACCGCCGCCTGCTGGCCGGCACCGAGGCGCCGACCGCGGCGACGTGGGGCCGGGCCAACCGCTCCGCGCTGGTGCGGCTGCCCGAGTACAAGCCGAACAAGGGCAACTCGGCCCGGGTCGAGGTCCGGTCGCCGGACTCCGCCTGCAACCCCTACCTGACCTTCGCGGTGCTCCTGGCCGCCGGGCTGCGCGGGATCGAGAAGGGCTACGAGCTGCCGGCCGAGGCCGAGGACGACGTCTGGTCGCTGACCGACACCGAGCGGCGGGCGGCCGGCTACCAGGACCTGCCGGTGTCCCTGGGCGAGGCGCTCAGCGCGATGCAGGGCAGCGAGCTGGTCGCCGAGACCCTGGGCGAGCACGTCTTCGACTTCTTCCTGCGCAACAAGTGGGAGGAGTTCAACACCTACCGCCGCAACGTGACCCCGTTCGAGCTCCAGCGCTACCTCCCCGGCCTCTAACCGGGCTTTCGGTACCGAAAGTCCGGAGGGCGGTCGCGGTTAACCTCTGGGGGTGGCCCGCCTGCTCGTCGTCGTCCCCTCTGACACCGACCCGCCGACCCGGCTGGGGGAGTGGCTGCGCGAGGCCGGGCTGGAGCTCGACGAGCGGCGGCCGGCGGCCGGCGAGCCGCTGCCGGCCGATCTGAGCGGGCACGACGGGCTGGTGGTGCTCGGCGGGCCGCAGTCGTCGCTGGACCCCGAGGACGTCGCCCCGGAGCTCGTCGGCGTGCGACGGCTGCTGGGCCAGGCGGTCGCCGGCGACGTCCCGACGCTGGCGGTCTGCCTGGGCGCCCAGCTGCTCGCCCAGGTGGCCGGCGGCAGCACGCGGATCGGGGTGGACGGCCCCGAGGTGGGTGCCGTGCTGGTCGCCAAGCGCGACGCCGCCGACCGTGACCCGGTGTTCGGCCCGCTGCCGCTCACCCCCGACGTGATCGCGTGGCACCACGACGAGATCGACCGGCTGCCACCGGGAGCGACCCTGCTGGCCAGCAACCCCGTCTACCCGAACCAGGCCTACCGGGTGGGGCGGCACGTATACGGGCTGCAGTTCCACATCGAGACCGACGAGGCGCTCGTGCGGGTCTGGGCGGCCAGCGACCCGGTCGGGGTGGCCAGCAGCGGGCTGGACGCCGAGGAGGTGTGCGCGCGGGCCGCCGCGGTGCACCCCGACCTGGCCGAGATCTGGGCACCGTTCGCTGTCCGGTTCGCCGGCCTGGTCCGCGACGCCGCGGGCGCTGCGGCCGTCGGCGGCTGACGTGGCGATCGCCCCCGCCGGTCCGGGCACCGAGGACGACGTCCCCCGGCGCGCGGTCGTCCGGCTGGCCCGCTTCGGGTTCGACGACGGGGCCCGCGCCGCCCGGCTGCTGTCGTCCCCCGCCCTCGGCCTCTGGGACCTCGAGCGCAACGAGCCGGCCGACCCGGAGGCCGCGCCGGTGGTCTCCGCGCTGGCCCGGGCCGGCGACCCCGACCTCGCCGTATTCTCCCTCCGCCGGCTGGTGGAGGCTCTCGACGCCGCCGACCCGGCCGGCGGCTCGGCCGCCCAGCTGCTGGCCCGGCTGCGCGGCTCGGCGCCGCTGCGCGCCCGGCTGCTCGCGGTCCTGGGTGCCAGCTCGGGGCTGGCCGACCACCTGGCCGTCCACCCCGGCGACTGGACGGTGCTGGACGGCGACGGGCGCGGGGCGGCCCGACCCACCCCGCAGGCCCTGGAACGAACGATGCTGGTCGCCGTCGGCGCCGACCCCGACGACCCACCGTGGGGCGTCCGGCTGGGCCGTCCCACGCCGGACGCCTCGCCGGCCCGGGTGCGGGCGCTGCGGCTGGCCTACCTGCGCGCGGTGCTCTCGCTGGCCGGGCGCGACCTCGGGGACGGGCTGCAGGCCGATGACGTGGCCGGCGAGCTGGCCGACATCGCCGGCGCCGTGCTGACCGCCGGGCTGGCCATCGCCGTCGCCGAGCAGCCCGCCGACGCCGCGCCCTGCCGGCTGGCCGTCATCGGGCTGGGCAAGTGCGGCGGTCGGGAGCTGAACTACGTCAGCGACGTCGACGTGGTCTTCGTCGCCGAACCGGTCGAGCCGGGCGACGACGACGCGGCGGCGCTGACCGTCGCAACCCGGGTCGCGGGGGCGCTGATGCGGATCTGCGGGGAGGCCGCGTGGGAGGTCGACGCCGCGCTGCGTCCGGAGGGCAAGGCGGGCAGCCTGGTGCGCACCACCGCCGGCCACCGCGCCTACTACGAGCAGTGGGCCAGCACCTGGGAGTTTCAGGCATTGCTGAAGATGCGGCCGGTGGCCGGCGACCCGGCCCTGGGCCGCGAGTACGTCGACGCGGTCTGGCCGCTGGTGTGGCAGGCGGGCGAGCGCCCCGGCTTCGTCGCCGACATCCAGGCCATGCGCCGCCGGGTCGAGCAGCACGTTCCGCCGGCCCAGGCCGGCCGGGAGCTGAAGCTGGGCCGTGGTGGGCTGCGCGACGTCGAGTTCAGCGTGCAGCTGCTGCAGCTGGTGCACGGTCGGGTCGACGTCTCGCTGCGGGTCGGCGGCACGGTGCCGGCGCTGACCGTGCTCGGCTCCGGTGGCTACGTCGGCCGGGACGACGTCGCGACGCTGGTGGCCTCCTACCGGTTCCTGCGCACCGTCGAGCACCGGCTGCAGCTGCTGCGGATGCGGCGCACGCACCTGCTGCCCACCGACGCCGACCAGCTGCGCTGGCTGGCCCGGTCACTGGGCTACAAGCCCGACCAGCGCGGTGACGCGGTCGCGGTGCTGCGGGCCGAGCTGGCGCTGCACACCCGCGAGGTGCGCCGCCTGCACGAGAAGCTCTTCTACCGGCCGCTGCTCTCCGCGGTGGCCCGGGCGCCGGGGGAGCAGCTCTACCTGGGTTCGCAGGCCGCCGGCGAATGGCTGCGGGCCCTGGGCTTCCTGGACGCCGACAGCGCGCTCCGGCACCTGACCGCGCTGACCGGCGGGCTGTCCCGCTCGGCGAAGATGCAGCGCTACCTGCTGCCGGTGCTGCTGCAGACCTTCGCCTCCTGCGCGGACCCCGACGCCGGGCTGCTGGCCTACCGGCGGGTGAGCGAGGCGCTGGGCAGTGACCAGTGGTTCCTCCGGCTGCTGCGTGACGAGGGGCAGGTCGCGGAGCGGCTGGCCGTGCTGCTGGGGTCCAGCCAGTACGTCGCCGGCCTGCTGACCCGCACCCCGGAGGCGCTGCGCATCCTCGCCGACGACGCCCAGCTGGAGCCGCGCAGCGGGAACGCGCTGGCATCGGCGTGGCGGCAGGCGGTAGCCCGCGCCGGTGACCCGGCGGCGGGGGTGCGGGTGCTGCGCTCGTTGCGCCGCACCGAGCTGCTCCGGATCGCGTGCGCTGACCTGCTCGGCCGGCTGGACGTCCGGCAGGTCGGGCGGGCGCTGCACGCCGTCGCCGTCGCCACCCTGCGGGCCGGGCTGGACGCCGCGGTGCGCAGCTGGGCCGCGGAGGCCGGCGTGCCCGCCGACGAGGTGCCGGTCGACCTGGCGGTCATCGGCATGGGCCGGCTCGGCGGCGCGGAGATGGGCTACGGCTCGGACGCCGACGTCCTGTTCGTGCACCGCGCGCGGGCGGGGGCCGAAGAGGGCAAGGCGGCCGCCGCGGCCAACTCCATCGTGCACGCCCTGCGCCGCCTGCTGGCCGAGCCGGCCCCCGACCCCGCCTTCGAGGTGGACGCCAACCTGCGGCCCGAGGGCCGGCAGGGTGCGATGTCCCGGAGCCTGACCGCCTTCGGCGAGTACTACGAACGGTGGGTCTCCACCTGGGAGGTGCAGGCCCTGCTGCGGGCCGAGCCGGTGGCCGGCGACGAGGAGCTGGGCCGGGCCTTCGTCGACCTGATCGACCCGTTGCGCTACCCGGCCGACGGGCTGACGCCCGAGCAGGTCGCCGAGATCCGCCGGATCAAGGCCCGGGTGGATAGCGAGCGGCTCCCACGCGGCGCGGATCCGGCGACCCACACCAAGCTGGGCCGCGGTGGCCTGGCCGACGTGGAGTGGACGGTGCAGCTGCTCCAGCTCCAGCACGCCCACCGCCACCCCGGCCTGCGGGTGACTCCCACCATCCAGGCGCTGGGCGCGCTCACGGACGCCGGTCTGCTGGACATCGGGCAGGCCGCCGCCCTGCAGACGGCCTGGGAGCTCGCCAGCCGGGCGCGCAACGCCGTGTTCCTGGTCCGCGGGCGCCCCGGGGACCAGCTGCCCCGGCAGGGCCTGGAGCTCAGCGGCGTGGCCCGGGCCTGCGGGTACGACGCGGACGTCGACCCCGGCCAGTTCCTCGACGACTACCGGCGGGTGACCCGGCACGCCCACGCGGTGGTCGACCACGTCTTCTACGACCGACCCGAGGAGAGCTGACCGGTGTACGTACCCGAGCACTTCGCCGCGCCCGACGACGCCCTGGCCCAGCTGATGGCCGCCCCCGGGGCGGTCGACCTGGTGAGCGCCACCGCCGGCGGCCTGGTGGCCACGACCCTGCCGATGCTGCACGACCCCGACGCCGGCACCCTCTGCGGGCACCTGGCGCGCACGAACACCCAGTGGCGGGACACCGTCGGCGAGGTGCTGGTCATCGTCCGGGGCCCGGACGCCTACGTGTCGCCGTCCTGGTACGCCGGCAAGGCCGAGCACGGACGGGTGGTGCCGACCTGGGACTACGTGGTCGCCCACGTCCACGGCGCGCTGGTCCGGCACGAGGACGCCGCCTGGCTGAGCGCCCACGTGCGGCGGCTCACCGACGTCCACGAGGTCGCCCGCGCCGAGCCGTGGTCGGTCGACGACGCCCCGGACCACTTCGTGACCGGCCAGCTGCGGGCCATCGTGGGGGTGGAGGTGCGCATCTCCCGGGTCGAGGCGAAGTGGAAGCTGTCGCAGAACCGTTCGGCGGCCGACGTCGACGGGGTGGTGCGGGGGCTGCTGGCCGACGGGCAGCCGGTTGCCGCCGCCGCGGTCGAGCGGGCGCGGCGGCCGGCCGGCTCGTGACCGGGGACCATGGCCTCGTGCCCACCCCGCCCGTGCCCGACCCGACCGACGACCCGACCGACGAGCTGACCGGCGAGCTGACCGACGAGGTCGCCGCCGGCCTGCCCGCCGCCCCTGCGGGCGGACGCACCACGATCACGCCCTACCGTGACGGCCCGCTGCTGGTGCGGGGCGAGTTCCGGCTGGTCGACACCGACGGCAACGAGATCGACCCGGGCCGTCGCACGGTGGCGCTGTGCCGGTGCGGGAAGTCGGGTATCAAGCCGTTCTGCGACGGCACCCACAAGCTGACCGGCTTCACCGCGGAGAGCGCCCCCGCGCGGCCGCGGCCGGCCGCCCGGATCGACCGCGACAGCTGAAGAAGGACCCACTGCCCCCCACCGCTCGCGAGCTCGCGAGCGGGACCCTGCAGGGGGCCGCTAGGCGGCCAGCGGCTCGTCCCGGCGCAGGCCCGACCGGCCGGCCTCCCAGGCGCCCAGCAGGTGCACGGCGGTCAGCCCGTCGACGGCCAGCGCGCAGCGGGCGCCGAACAGCACGTCAGCGGTGAGCGAGGGGTCATCGGCGACCAGCGAGCCGCACATGTCGACCGAGGCGATCTGCTCGTGCACCGCGTCGGCCTCGACGTGCTCGTCGTAGAAGACCGAGGTGCCGGGGGAGAACCCCAGCCGGCGCAGGCCCAGGGAGTACCGACGGCTGGGCTCGGACGAGGTCATCTCCACCGCCGTCAGGTGCCCGAGGCAGGCCGCCCGCCAACGCCGGTGCAGACCGAACAACGACATGGTGTTCACCGAGGCGAAGGTGACCGCCGGGGCGTCGTCCCAGAGGGCGCCGTACCCGTCGTCCAGGCCCAGATCGCGCAGCAGCCCGGCGAACAGCCGGCTGTGCATGCGCTCGGCCGACCCGCCGCCGTACTCGTCGGCCTGGATTTCGACCATCGCGGCCTTGGCCCGCCCCGAGATCCGGGGGATGGCCCAGGTGTGCGGGTCGCCCTCCTTGAGGTGGTAGACGGAGCGGAGAGTGAGGTACTCGCGCCACTGCTCGAGCGTGCCGCGCCTGGCCAGGTACCCCGACAGCGAGGGCCCGTCGTCGGCGGCGATCGCCGCCGTGAGCTGCTGGTCGACCGGGGCGTCGGTGACCTCGACGTCGCCCACCAGGTCGTGCAGGGCCGCGGTGTGCCGCTCCTCCAGCAGCGCCCGCACACCGAGCAGCCCCGGGTCCCACTCCCACCCGTCGTCGACGCCGTCGAAGCCGTGGTAATGCAGCTCGTAGCAGATCGCCAGAGCGAGCTGGAGGTCCTCGTCAGCGAGCGGGTCGGTGGTCTGTGCGGCCAGCGTCTCCGCGGCCGACCGCGTCCGGGTGGTCAGGGACCGGCCGGCGCGCAGGTCGGCACGCAGTGCCGCGCTCAGGGGCCCCCGTGGCTTGGGCAGTCGCATGGTGACGATCATGCCCAGCGGGGCAGGACCACGAACCTCGGCCCGGGGTGACCCAGCTGACGGTTCCGGCTCCCCGGCCCGCTACGGGATCCTGCCAACTTCCTAGTCGCGTCGCTCGAAGGCGGTCGCCATCGTCGCCTGCTCCTCCAGCGCCGCACCGATCCGGGCCTGCACGGTGTCGAGCTCGCCGATGATCTCGCTGGTGGCGTGGATGCCCTCGGCCACCGACCGGCTGCTGGCCTGGATGCCGGCGATCTGCTCGGAGACCCGCTGGGTGGCGTTGGCGGTCTCCCGCGCCAGGTCCTTCACCTCGCTGGCGACGACGGCGAAGCCCTTGCCCAGCTCGCCGGCGCGGGCGGCCTCGATGGTGGCGTTCAGCGCCAGCAGGTTCGTCTGGTCGGCGATCCCGGAGATGATCCTGATGACCTCGCCGACGGCGGCCGACGCCTGGCCGAGCGCCTCCACCTCGGCGGTCATCGTCGACGCCTGGCCGACCGCGTGCTCCGCCACCCGGCCGGCGTCCCCGGCGGCCTCGCGCAGCCGCTCGACGGTGTCCAGCAGCGCCAGGGCGTTGGCCGAGTCCTCCTCCGAGCGGCGCAGCACGTCCAGCCGCTGGGAGACCAGCTGCTGCACGTTGCGCAGCGCCGAGGCGCGGGACTCCGACAGGTCGATGGTCTCGGTGACGAAGAAGTCCATCGTGCCGACCACCCGGCCGCCGACGATCAGCGGGAAGCAGACGCCGGACCGGACGCCGGCGCGCTGCGCGGCCGGAGCCCGCACGCAGTCGGTCATCTCGCCGATGTCCCGGACGAAGTACAGGTCGCGGGACCGCCAGGTGCGGCCGGACAGCCCCACGCCCTCGGAGAAGCTGGCGTTCAGCGTGACCTTGCGGAACTCCTCGCCCGCCGAACCGGACTCCTGCTGGAAACGCAGCACGTTGGCCACCGGGTCCAGCGCCCAGTAGGAGCCGTAGGCCCAGCCGAACGACTCGCGCACCGTGTCCAGCGCGATCCTCAGCGCCGCCTGCTGGTCCCGGGCGGCGCCCATCTCCGCGACGACACTGGTCACGGCCAGCCGGTCGTTGAGGCTCTGGCTCAGCTGGGCAGTGGCCAGCGCCGCCCGGCGCGCGTGCGCGAGCAGCCGCCCCAGCGAGTTCCACTTCTCCTCCCGGCCGCCGAAGAAGGGCAGCTCGTCGCGGCTGTAGTACTCGGTGAGCGCCACGACCCGGTGGCCCTCGACGACGGGGAGGACGCACCCACGCCGCGCACCTGCCGACAGGGCGCCCTGCCAGCGCAGGCAGACGCCCGGGTCGCTGGTGGAGTCGGTCAGGACCGCCTCCTTCGTCCGGATCGCCTGGCCGCCGTACCCGTCGGTCGCCGTCAGCCGGTCCACCCGGCCGCCGGGGGAGGTCGCCATCCCCGGAACGAGATCGCCGTACTCGCCCCGGAGACGGAACGCACCGTTCGCGTCGGGCAACCAGACCGCGCCGTAGGCCAGCCCCAGCGAGCCGACCAGCGACTCGGTGCTCTTCCGGTAGGCGTCCACCTCGTCGGCGACGCCGCGGTCGAGGACGGCGATCACGGTCTCCAGCGCCTCGACGTCGCGGGGCATCTCCACCGGGGCCGCCTTCACCGGGTTGCTGTTGCGCCGCCGCATCGCCATCTCCATCTCGCCAAGAACCCTGCGGGGCGCCCTGCCGGGCCGCCGCGCTGCTCCCCGTCCGGTTGCTGCGCAACCGCGTCCGGGAAGGACTTCGGCAGCGGACCGGCGGTGTTGAGCCGGGCCCCGCCGGAGTACGGACGGAGCCGGGACGGAAGACCGCTCGCCAGGAGGGCGCCGGTCCACTAGCGTTCGCCTGGCGAACCCGTTGCAGCAGCAGATCACCGCCCCGTGGAGGACCCGATGAGCGTCGCCGAAGCCGCCGGCCGGTGGGACGAGGGCACCCGGTCGGTGCTGCCCGGGCCCGGGTCCGATGCCCCGGCCACCGAGTACGTCCGCGCGCTCGACCGGGGGCTGGCGGTGGTCCGCGCCTTCGACGCCCAGCACCCGCGCCGCAGCCTGTCCGAGGTCGCCCGCGCGGTCGGGTTGGCCCCCGCGACCGCCCGCCGGCTGCTGCACACGCTGCAGGCACTGGACTACGTGCGCACCGACGGGCTGGTCTGGTGGCTGCGGCCCCGCCTGCTGGAGCTCGGGCAGGCATACCTGGCCACCACCACGGTCTGGGACGTCGTCCGCGAGCGGCTGACCCGGCTGGCCGGTGACGTGCGCGAGACGTCGTCCGCGGGCGTCCTGGAGGGCGACGACGTGCTCTACGTCGTCCGGGTGCCCTACCGCCGGATCATGTCGATGAACGTCGAGGTGGGCACCCGTATCCCCGCCTTCGCCTCCTCCATGGGCCGGGTGCTGCTGGCCGCGCTGGATGCCGACGCCCTGGAGGCGACCCTCGCCCGGGCCGACCTGCGGCCGATCACCCCGCACACCGTCTCCTCGGTGACCGCCCTCCGTGATCTGGTCACCGAGGTGCGCGAGCAGGGCTGGTGCCTGATGGAGCAGGAACTGGAGGCGGGCATCCAGTGCGTCGCTGCCCCGGTGCACGACGCCTCCGGTCGGGTCGTCGCCGCGGTCACCGTCTCCACGCACACCACCCGGGTGCGGCCCGGTGAGCTCCGCGATCGGCTGCTGCCGGCGCTGCTCGAGGCCGCCGCGGACATCGACGAGGACCTCCGCCGCCGCGGCTGACCGTCGGCGGTGGCCGGTCGGTCAGCCGCGCGGGCCCACCCGGTACCCCACCGGGAACAGTTCGACCCGACCTCGGGTGAGGCCCCAGAGGCCCTTCGGCGCGACCAGCGTGATCACCACGGCGACGACCCCGACGACGACCAGGTACCAGTTGCCCAGCTCGGCCAGGGTGTCCTGCAGCAGATAGAACACGATGGCCCCCACGAGGGGCCCCTCGATGGTGCCGATCCCGCCGATCACCACGATGAAGATCATCATCGCCGAGTAGTCGACGCTGAAGATCGACCCCGGCTGCACCCGCAGGGTGTTGGCCACGATCATCGCGCCGGCCAGCCCGCACCCGGCGGCGGCCACCACGTAGACCAGTCGCTTGGCCCGGTCGACCGCCACGCCGGAGGAGGCGGCCGCGGTGGGGTCGTCGCGGATGGCGGTCAGGGCCAGCCCGGTGCGGGAGCGCATCAGCAGGTAGACGCCCAGCACCACCACGACGGCGATGGTCAGCGACATCCAGTAGACGTAGGCGATCCGGAACACCGGGTCCAGGCCGGAGAACGCAGTGAGCGAGGCGCCGGACCCGGCGCCCACCGCGTCGACCTGGGTGACCAGCAACCGGACCACTTCGGCGATGACCCAGGTGCCGATCGCGAAGTAGCCACCGGTCAGCCGGAAGGCCAGGTAGGACGTCGGCCAGGCGACCAGGCCGCAGACGACGGCGGCGACCGGCACCGCCAGGAACGGATCGAGGCCCAGGTTGGTGGCGAGGTACACCAGCCCGTACCCACCGATGCCGATGAAAGCCTGCTGGCCGATCGAGATCATCCCGCCGTAGCCGGCCAGCAGGTTCCACATGGTGCCCAGCACCACCAGGGAGAACAGGCCGACGAGGTCGATCTGGGTGCCCCGGGAGGACATGAAGGGGAGGTAGACCAGCACCGCGACGACGGCGACCATCGCGACCGCCCCGATCCGGGCGGACCGCCCGCCGCGACGGACCTTCGGCGGCGTCGTCCCCGCGGGGCGGGTGGCCCCGGCGGCCGGCTGGACGCCGGTCACGCGGTCACCGCCGAGGGCAGCAGGCCGCGCGGGCGGACCGCGAGGACGGCGAGGAAGACGAGGTGCCCGGCGAGGACGCCGTACGCCGGGTCGATGGCCGCGCCGAGCCCCTGGGCCACCCCGAGCACCACGCCGCCGAGGAGGGTGCCCCACAGCGAGCCGAGACCGCCGATGACCACCGCCTCGAAGGCGAAGATCAGCGTGGTCGCTCCCGCGCTGGGGTCGAAGGTGCTGCGGCTGCCGAGGAAGACCCCGGCGATGGCCACCGTGCCCAGCGCGATCGCCGTGGCCACCGCGTAGAGGCGGCGGTTGTCGATGCCCATCAGCTGGGCGGCCTCCTGGTCGTCACTGGTGGCCCGCATCGCCCGGCCGGTTCGGGTACGGGCGAGGAACTGGCCCAGCCCGGCGATGACCAGCACCCCGGCCGCGGCGGCGAGCAGCGGGAACCAGCCGATGGCGAGCCCGTCGGTCAGCTCGATGCTGGCACCGCCGAACGCGCCGACGTCCAGCCGCTGGGTGTCGGCGGAGAAGGTCTCCAGCAGGAGGTTCTGGATGACGATGGCCAGGCCGAAGGTGACCAGCAGGGGAGCGAGCTCACCACCGCGCAGGGCCCGGTCCAGCAGGGCCCGCTGCAGCGCGTAGCCGAGGGCGGCCATGGCCGGCACCACCACCAGCAGCGACAGGAACGGGTTCCAGCCCAGGTGTTCACCCAGCAGCAGCGAGCCGTAGGCGGCCAGCACCGCGAGCACGCCGTGGGCGAGGTTGACGATGCGCATCACGCCGAACACGAGCGAGAGCCCGGCGGCGACCAGGGCGTACAGCCCGCCGAGCAGCACCCCCTGCACGACGGCGTTGACGGTGTTCACGGCGCTCCCTGGGGTGCGGGGACGGGGCGGCTCACCGGCGCACCCCGAAATAGGCGGCGGCGAGCTCGGCCGGGTCGATCCGGTCGGCGGCCCCCTCGAGGACGGTGCGTCCCTCCAGCAGGCACTGCACCCGGTCGGCGACGGAGATCGCCTGGTGCACGTCCTGTTCCACGACGAGCACGGTGGTGCCCTGCTCGGTGATCCGGGGGAGGGCGGCGTACAGCTGGCGGACGATCACCGGCGCCAGTCCGAGGGAGACCTCGTCGAGCAGCAACAGGCGGGGGTTCGCCATCAGCGAGCGGCCGATCGCGACCGCCTGCTGCTCGCCGCCGGACAGGTTGGCCGCCGGCCGGGCCCGCCGCTCGGCGACCAGGGGGAACAGCTCGTAGACCGCCGGTAGGTCCCACGGCCCGGGACGCCGCGCATAGGCGCCCACCTGGAGGTTCTCCTCGACGGTCAGGCTGGGGAACAGCCGCCGGCCTTCCGGGCACAGCGAGATGCCGCTGCCGACGCGCTGGTGGGCCGACAGCGCCGTCACCACCCGGCCGTCGAACCGGACCTCGCCCCGGGTCGGCCGCAGCACCCCGGCGATCGTCTTGAGCAGCGTCGACTTGCCGGCCCCGTTGGCGCCGATGACGGCCAGTGTCTCGCCCTCGGCGACGGTCACGGTGAGCCCGCGCAGCGCCGGGACGTCGCCGTACCCGGCATCGACGTCGTCGACGTGCAGCAGCGGCGCGGAACTCACGTGGCCTCCTCGCTGGCGCTCGTCGGTCGCGTTCGCGGACCTGCTGTGCTCGTTCGTGAGCTCGCTCACGTGGCCTCCACCACCGGGTCGTCGCCGCCGATCGTCGACCCCAGGTAGACCTCGACCACCTGGGGATCGGCGAGCACGGCGTGCGGGTCGCCCACGGCGAGCACCCGGCCGTAGGTGAGGCACAGCAGCCGGGTCACCACCGCGACCAGCGCGTGCACGACGTGCTCGATCCACACCACGGCGACGCCCTGGGCGACCAGGCCCCGCACCGTCTCCACCAGGGCGGGGACCTCGGCCTCGGTGAGGCCGCCGGCGATCTCGTCCAGCAGCACCAGCCGCGGCTCGGTGGCCAGGGCCCGGGCCAGCTCCAGCCGCTTGCGGTCCAGCAGCCGCAGCGATCCGGCCGGGACGTCGGCCTGGTTCCCGAGGCCCGCGGTCTCCAGCGCCCCCCAGGCGCAGTCGGTGGCCGCCCGGCCGCTGTGGCCGCCGCCGAAGGAGGCGGCCACCAGCGCGTTCTCCAGCACCGTCATCCCGCCGAAGGGGCGGGGGATCTGGTAGCTGCGCCCCATCCCGGCGCGGCAGCGGGCCGCCGCGCCGGCCCGGGTGACGTCGGCGCCGTCGAAAGTGACCGATCCGGCGTCGGGGCGCAGCACCCCGTTGACCACGTTGAGCAGGGTGGACTTCCCGGCCCCGTTCGGACCGACGATCCCGAACGCCTCACCCGGGGCGAGGGAGAAGGAGACGTCGTCGAGGACGGTCAGGCGGCCGAACCGCTTGCCGACCCCGGCGACCTCCAGGAGCGGTGCCGCCATCAGTTCAGCGGCTCGACCGTGCCGGCGGTGGGGATCTGGGGGGCTTCGCTGTTGCTCACGATGACGAGCTCGAAGGGGTGCTCGCCGCCCTCGGTGGCCCGCCACTGGCCGCCGACCAGCGGGGTCTTGGCGACGTTGGGCACCGGGCCCGAGGTCCAGTCGACGTCGCCGGCGATGGTCGGTGTCGACAGCGTGGCGACGGCGTCGGCGATGGCCTGCGCCTCGGTGCTGTCGGCCTCGGTGAGTGCCGCGACGGCGACCTCGAACAGTGCGTGCACGATGCCGACCGGCTGGGTCCACTGCCGGCCGGTCTCGGCCTCGTAGGCGTCGGCCAGCTCCTGGGCGGACTGCCCGGTCAGCGAGGAGGAGAACGGGTGCTGCGGGCTCCACCACACCTCCGAGCTCAGCCCGTCGGCCGAGGCTCCGATCGCCTCGACGGCGGAGGGGAAGAGCAGCGCCTTGGCGATCGTGGCGATCCGGGGGGTGTAGCCCTGCTGCTGGGCCTGCTGCCAGAACGTGGTGAAGTCCGGCGGGATGGGCACACCGGCCAGGATCTGGGCGTCGGCGGCCTGGAAGGCCGAGATCTGCGCACTGAAGTCCTGGGTGCCGTTCTCGTAGAGGCCCGGGTCGACGATGGTGTATCCGTTGGGCTGCACCGCGGTCGGGAAGTCCGCGCTCCAGGCGTTGCCGTCGGGGTCGTTGGGCCACAGGGCGCCGACGACCTTGTTGGTCTCGACCTGGCCCCACATGTCCTGGTAGACGGCCTCGACGTCCTCCAGGCCCCAGAAGAAGTGGTACGTCCAGTCGAAGGAGTCGCCCTCCTCCGCGCCGCGGCCGAAGAAGAACGGCTGCCAGGGCGCCGCGGTGGTGATGCAGGGCACCCCGTTGGCCTCGCACTGGTCGGCGACCGGGTTGACGGTGTCCGGCGTGGAGGCGGCCAGGATCAGGTCGGCGCCGACGTCGTTGATCAGCTCGGCGGTCACCTCGCCGGCCCGCACGGAGTCCGACTGGGTGTCCCGGACCTCGATCTCGACGTCGTAGGAGGTGCCGCCCAGCTCCAGCGGATTGTCGGCGAAGTAGGCCGCCATCTGGTCGACGACGAAGGCATCGGCCTCGCCGAAGGGAGCCAGTGCGCCGCTCTGCGGGGTCACGTAGCCGATGGTCAGCGTGGCGTCGTCACCGCCGCCGCCACCCCCGTCGTCGTCGCCGAGCCCGCCACCGCAGGCGGTGAGGGTGAGCAGACCGGCGCCGAGGGCGGCCAGCCCGCGGACCGGGAAGCGGGAGGCGGGTGTGCGCACGGTGATCTCCTCGTCGAGTTCGCAGCGTTCGTCAGCCGAAGGGGAATCCGGCTGGCGGGCGGAGTGAACTGCTCGGATGGTTGCTGTGTCAACGGTCACAGCGCCTCCGGTACGGAGACGTGATCTCGTGCGGCGGGCCGGTTCCGTCCTACGGTCGACGGGTGCGCCGCACCGTGCCGCGGAACGCCAGTGGTTGACGTGACGCACGGCACGACGTTGACTGCACCGCACACCGAAGCAGCGTTCGCCTGCCGAAGCTCCTACGCCGCCGTGGAGGCACCCGCGCATGCCCACCGTCGACACCGACGTCCTCGTCATCGGGAGCGGTCCGGCCGGCTCGACCGCCGCGCTCGCGCTGGCCACCTACGGGGTGCGCACCACGGTGATCACCAAGTACGGCCGGCTGGCCGACACCCCGCGGGCGCACATCACCAACCAGCGGACGATGGAGGTCCTCCGCGATCTGGGCGTGGAGGAGGAGGTGATGGCCGAGGCCACCCCGCAGCACCTGATGGGCAACCTCGTGTACTGCACCTCGATCGCCGGCGAGGAGCTGGGCCGGCTGCATGCCTGGGGCACCCGCCCCGACCGGCTGGCCGACTACACGGCGGCCAGCCCGACCCGGATCTGTGACATGCCGCAGGACCTGATGGAGCCGGTGCTGCTGCACAACGCGCAGTCCCGCGGGGCGACGGTCCGCTTCGACACCGAGTACCTGTCCCTGGACCAGGACGACGACGGCGTCACGGTGCACGTGCGCGACCGCATCCGGGGCGACGAGTACGACATCCGGGCGAAGTACGTGGTCGGCGCCGACGGTGGCCGGAGCCTGGTCGCCGAGCACCTGGGGCTGCCGCTGCAGGGCCAGATGGGTGTGGGCGGCAGCATCAACATCGTGTTCGAGGCCGACCTGTCCCACCTGGTCGCCGACCGGCCCTCGGTCCTGTACTGGGTGCTGCAGCCCGGTGCCGACGTGGGGGGCATCGGTGCCGGGCTGGTCCGGATGGTCCGCCCCTGGCACAAGTGGTTGATCGTGTGGGGTTACGACATCAACGGCCCGGCTCCCGACCTGACCGAGGAGTACGCGCTGTCCATCGTGCGGAAGCTGGTGGGCGACGACTCGGTCCCGGTGACGATCAGCTCCAGCTCTGCCTGGACGGTCAACCACGTGTATGCCGAGCGGTACTCCGCCGGCCGGGTGTTCTGCGCCGGGGACGCCGTCCACCGGCACCCGCCATCGAACGGGCTGGGGTCCAACACCTCCATCCAGGACTCCTACAACCTGGCCTGGAAGCTGGCCGCGGTCGTGCGGGGCCAGGCCGGCCCCGGGCTGCTGGAGACCTACTCCGCCGAGCGCGCCCCGGTCGGCAGGCAGGTGGTCGACCGGGCCAACCAGAGCATCGCCGACACCGCCCGCATCTTCGACGCCCTCGGGCTGCTCGACACCGAGGACCCCGAGCTGATGGTCGAGCACATGGCGGCCCGCAAGGACGACACGGTGGCGGCCGAGGAGCAGCGCACCGCGCTGCGCGAGGCCATCGCGTTCAAGGACTACGAGTTCAACGCCCACGGGGTCGAGCTGGACCAGCGCTACGAGTCGACCGCGGTCGTCCCCGACGGGACGGCACCGGAGGAGCCGGCCCGCGACCCGCAGTTGTACTCGCAGGCCACCTCGCGCCCCGGTGCGAAGCTGCCGCATGCGTGGGTGACCACCGACCACCGCCGCCAGGTCTCCACCCTCGACCTGGCCGGCTCCGGCCGGTTCACCGTGCTCACCGGGATCGGTGGCGACAGCTGGCAGCGGGCCGCGACGGTGGTGGGGGAGCGGCTCGGCGTCGAGGTCGAGGCGGTCGTGATCGGCCCCGGGCGTCGCTTCGAGGACCTCTACGGCGACTGGGCGCGCGTGCGCGGCATCGCCGACGGCGGGGCGCTGCTGGTCCGCCCGGACGGCTACGTCGCCGCCCGGTTCGTCGGGCCGCTGCCCGACGCCGAAGCCGAGGCCGCCCTCGAGTCGGCCCTGCGCACGGTGCTGGACCGGGCCGAGGCGCCGGCATGATCCGCGGCTTCACCTACCAGGCGCTGCCGATGCGGGTGGTGTTCGGCGCCGGGGCCCTGGCGAGGCTGCCCGAGGAGGTCGCCGCGCTCGGCCTCGACCGGGTGCTCGTGCTGTGCTCGCCCGAGCAGGCCGACACCGGCAAGCTGGTGGCCGAGGCGCTCGGGGACCGGGCCGCCGGCGTACTGGCGGAGGCCCGGATGCACGTGCCGATCGAGGTGGCGACCCAGGCCCGCGCCCTGGCCGCCGAGCTCGGTGCCGATGGTTGCGTGGCCGTCGGCGGGGGGTCGGCGATCGGGCTGGGCAAGGCGATCGCCCTGGAGCACGGGCTGCCGGTGATCGCCGTCCCGACCACGTACGCCGGCTCGGAGATGACCCCGGTGTGGGGGCTGACCGAGGCGGGTGCGAAGCGCACCGGGCGGGACGAGCGGGTGCTGCCGCGCAGCGTGCTCTACGACGCCGAGCTCACCTGCACCCTGCCCGCGGGGATGTCGGTGACCAGCGGAATGAACGCGATGGCGCACGCGGTGGAAGGGCTCTACGCGCCCGACGCGACGCCGATCATCTCGCTGATGGCCGAGGAGGGGGTGCGGGCGATGGCCGGGGCGCTGCCCCGGGTGGTCGCCGACGGCGCCGACCTCGATGCCCGCAGCGACGCCCAGTACGCGGCCTGGCTGTGCGGCGGGGTGCTGGCCGCGACCACGATGTCGCTGCACCACAAGCTGTGCCACGCCCTGGGCGGCACGCTGGACCTGCCGCACGCCCAGACCCACACGGTTGTGCTGCCGCATGCGCTGGCGTTCAACCAGCCAGCGGCACCGGACGCGGTCGCGGCGCTGAGCCGGGCCCTGGGTGGGGTCGACGACCCCGCCGGGGAGCTGTGGACCCTCGCCGGGCGGTTGGGTGCACCCCGGTCGCTGCGCGAGCTCGGCATGGCCGAGGACGATGTCCCACGGATCGCCGAGCTGGCTGTCGCCAACCCCTACGCCAACCCGCGACCGGTCACCCTGGAGGGCGTCACCGCCCTGCTGCGGGCGGCCTGGGCAGGAGAGCCGCCGGCTGCCGGCTGAGCCTCGCGCAGGCCGATCGGCCGGCTGCTGGGAGCAGCCGGCCGGGTGCCTCGGTTGCCCGGGTCCGTAGGGTGCGCCGGTGACGTGGAAGCGGGCCGTGTTCGCGTTGTTCGCCGTGGCGGCGGGCACCAACGTCCCGACCCCGCTGCTGCTCGTCTACCAGGAGCGGCTCGACCTGTCGCCCGAACTGCTCACCGCGCTGTTCGGCTTCTACGCCGCCGGTCTGGTGCCGGCGCTGTTCCTGGGTGGTCCGCTGTCCGACCGGCTCGGCCGCCGTCGGGTCGCCTTCCCCGGTATCGCCCTGTCGGCGCTCGCCTCCGTGGCCTTCGCCCTGGCCGGCGACTCGGTGACGCTGCTGTTCGGGGCGCGGTTCCTCCAGGGTGTCGTCAGCGGTGTCGTGTTCAGCGTGGTCAGCGCCTGGGTCGGTGAGCTGTCGCTGACGGCCGGGGAGGGGGCCGGCGGACGGCGGGCCGCGGTCGCGATGACCGCCGGCTTCTCGATCGGCCCGTTCGTCAGCGGGGTGCTCGGTCAGTACGCTCCGGCCCCCACGGTGCTGCCCTACCTGCTGCACACGGTGCTCGTCGTCATCGGCCTGACGCTCGCCAGGCGGCTCCCGGAGACCGTCGAGGTCGCCCCCGGCCCGCGGCATCCGGCCGGCGGGCCGGCTGCACCGCTGATCGGGCGGGGTGACGGCCTCGTGGTGCTGACCGTCCTGGCGCCGGTGGCCGTGTGCGTCTACGCGCTGCCGACCACGGTGGTCTCGGCGGTCCCGCTGCTCGTCGAGCTCCCGGGCGCCGGCGTCCTGGTCACCGGGGTGGTGGCCGGCGCCACGCTGGGCGCCGGCACGCTGGTCGCGGGCCTGCAGCGCCGGCTCGGGCCGTGGACCGCTGTCGCCGGAACCGTGCTCGGGGTCGCCGGCTTCGCTGCGGCCGCGGCCTTCGCCGTCACCACGGCCCTGCCGTGGCTGGTCGCGGCCTCCCTGCTGCTGGGCGCGGGTGGGGGGTTGTGCCTCGCGGCGGGCCTGACGCTCACCGCCCGGCTCGCTGCGCCCTCCCGCCGTGGCGCGCTCACGTCGCTGTTCCTCGCCTGTGCCTACGTCGGCTTCGCCGCGCCGTACCTGGTGGCCGAGGCGGCGCGGGCGACCTCGGCCGCGGTGCCCCTGACGGTGGCCGCGGGGCTGACCGCGCTGCTCACCGTGCGGCTGCTGCCGGTGGCCCGTCGCGGCGAGCTGTAGGGGACGCGCCGCGGTGATCACCCGGCCCGCGGACCGTCGCGCCCAGGAGGAAGCTGGGCCGATGGATGCGCCCAGCGACAGCGATGCCCACGTGCCCGGCCAGGGTCACCGAGCGCTGCGACCGTCCGAGGCCGGCCGGGGCGCGGGGCGCCGGCTGATCCCTGCGTCGACCGGATGAGCGCCACCACCGACACGGAGCACCTGGCCACGGGGGTGGGGCGCGCCGTGGGAGGCGCGCTGCTCTTCGCGCTGCCGCTGTTCATGACCATGGAGGTGTGGCGCCTCGGCCACACCGTGGAGCGGTACCGGCTCGCGTTGCTGGTGCTGGCCACGGTGGTCCTGGTGATCGGGCTCGCCCACTACTTCGGTGCCGGCCCCGGCGGGGTGAGCCGGGCCGGTTACCTGGCCGACGCCGGGGTCGCCCTGGTGGTGGCGCTGCTGACCGCCTCGGTGGTGCTCGTGGTCCTGGCGGTCATCGACCCGGTGCAGGACCGGCAGAGCGCACTCTCGGTGGTCGTGATCGAGATCCTGCCCGCCGCGATCGGCGCGTCGTACGCCCGCAGCCAGCTCGGTGCGGGCAGCCGACGGCCGCAGGCGCCGCGGTACGGCCACGAGGTGTTCCTGATGGCCGCCGGGGCGGTCGTCTTCGCGGCGAACATCGCGCCCACGGAGGAGGTCGTGCTGCTGGCCGCGAAGCTGGGCGAACGCAACGCCGCCGTCCTCGTCGTCCTGAGCCTCGTCCTGATGCACGGCTTCGTGTACTGGGTGGGTTTCGGTGGGCAGGAGGAGGCCACCGGGTTCCTGCGCTCGTTCCGGAACCTGACCGTGGTCGGCTACGTCGCAGCCTTCGCCGTGTCCGCCTTCCTGTTGTGGACCTTCGGCCGGTTCGACGGTGTCGGCCTGCCCGTCGTGGTGGGACAGACGGTGGTGCTGGCGTTGCCGGCCAGTGTCGGCGCCGCTGCCGCACGGCTGATCCTGTGAGAGGGAGACCGGATGAGTGAGAGCGACCGGCAGGGCGGCGAGCCGGAGCCGGAGCCGGAGCGGACGAGCACGGGCGAGTACGTCCTGGGCGGCCTGGGCGGCCTGCTCGTGCTGCTGCTGCTCGGCTTCCTGATCTACCAGGCCGCCGTCGTACGCGACACCGGACCGGAGCTGTCGGTCACCGTGACCGGCGTGGAGACCGCCGGCAATGGCTGGTCGGTCCACTACCGGATCGCGAACACCGGTGGACAGACGGCCGTGCAGGTGCAGGTCACCGGCGTGCTGTCCCGCGACGGCACCGAGGTCGAGGAGTCCAGTGCGACGGTGGACTACGTGCCGCCCGGCAGCCGGCGCAGCGGGGCCCTGCTGTTCTCCGAGGATCCCGGCAGCGGTGACCTGCAGGTCCGCCCGTCCGGGTACTCGCTGCCCTGACCGCGGGTGCCCGGCACCGAGCGAACAGCCCCCGCCCGGGCGACCGGGGCGGGGGCTGTGCGGACGCGCAGCTGCGGGGCCGTGCGGCCCGCAGCTCAGATGTCGTAGTACATCGCGAACTCGTGCGGGTGCGGGCGGAGCCGGATCGGGTCGATCTCGTTCTCGCGCTTGTACTCGATCCAGGTCTCGATCAGGTCGGGGGTGAACACGCCACCGTCGAGCAGGTAGTCGTGGTCCACCTCGAGCCGGTCGAGGACGGCGTCCAGCGACGCGGGCACCTTCTCGATGCCCAGGGCCTCCTCGGGCGGCAGCTCGTAGAGGTCCTTGTCGACCGGGGCGGGGGGCTCGATCTTGTTGCGGACGCCGTCCAGGCCGGCCATCAGCATCGCCGAGAAGGCGAGGTAGGGGTTGGCCGACGGGTCGGGCACCCGGAACTCGATGCGCTTGGCCTTCGGGTTGTCGCCCGAGATCGGGATGCGCGTGCACGCCGACCGGTTGCGCGCGGAGTAGACCAGGTTGATCGGGGCCTCGTAGCCGGGCACCAGCCGGTGGTAGCTGTTCACCGTGGGGTTGGTGAAGGCCAGCAGCGACGGCGCGTGCTTGAGCAGGCCACCGATGTAGTGGCGGGCCATGTCGGACAGGCCCGCGTAGCCGGTCTCGGCGTGGAACAGCGGCTCGCCGTCCTTCCAGAGGCTCTGGTGGCAGTGCATGCCCGAGCCGTTGTCACCGAACAGCGGCTTGGGCATGAAGGTGGCGCTCTTGCCGGCCGCCCAGGCGGTGTTCTTGATGATGTACTTGAACAGCATCAGGCTGTCGGCCGAGCGCAGCAGCGTGTCGAACTTGTAGTTGATCTCGGCCTGACCGCCGGTGCCCACCTCGTGGTGGCCGCGCTCGAGCTCCAGCCCGGCGTTGGCCAGGTTGACCATCATCGACGCACGCAGGTCGCTCTGGTGGTCGATCGGCTCGACCGGGAAGTACCCGCCCTTGGTCTGCGTCTTGTAGCCCAGGTTGGGGCCACCGTTCTCCCCGGTCACCGACCCGCTGTTCCAGGAACCCTCGACGGCGTCGATGTGGTAGTAGCCCTCGTTGATCGAGGTGCTGTGCCGCACCGAGTCGAAGACGTAGAACTCCGCTTCCGGCCCGAAGTAGGCGGTGTCGGCGATTCCCGAGCTGGCCAGGTAGGCCTCGGCCTTCTTCGCCACGTTGCGCGGGTCGCGGCTGTAGGCCTCACGCGTGATCGGGTCGTGGATGAAGAAGTTGATGTTCAGCGTCTTGTAGGCGCGGAACGGGTCCACGTACGCGCTGCTGGCATCGGGCAGCAGCAGCATGTCGGACTCGTTGATCGTCTGGAAACCCCGGATCGACGACCCGTCGAACCCCAGGCCGTCGGCGAAGGTGTCCGGACCGAAGGTCTGCGCCGGGATGGTGAAGTGCTGCATGACGCCGGGCAGGTCGCAGAACCGGACGTCGACGAACTTCACGTCGTTGTCGCGGATGTACGCGGTGACCTCGTCGGGACTGTTGAACATCGATCCTCCGGGAGTGGACGGCCAGGCTCGGACTCGAAGCTACGAGCGGGGAGTTGCCCGGGAGTGACCCCTGTGTTTCGTCGTCGTAACGTCGCGGCCGGCGTGTCGTCGGGTGGAGCAGGGACGTCCGCCGGGGGCCGGCGGTCCGCGTCCTACGCTGACTCGCATGGCAACCGAGCCGGCACCACCATTCCAGGAGCGGGCCCGGGGCGCAGCGCTGGGGCTTCCGGCCAGCGGCCCGGGGTCGCTGGCCGGCTTCGGTCAGCGCATCGGGGCCTTCGCCGTCGATGCCATCGCGGCCGCCCTGGTGGCCGGGCTGTTCACCGCCCCGGAGCTCCCCGGCAACTGGAGCCTGCTGTCGTTCGTGCTGATCACCATCGGCTTCCTGGCCGCCACCGGCCAGACCCCGGGGATGCGGCTGCTGGGCCTGCGGCTGGCCCACCCGCAGGCCGGCCGGCGGCTGGCGCTGTGGCGGGCCGTCGTCCGCACCGCGCTCCTGGCGCTGCTGGTGCCCGCCCTGGTGGTCGACGTCGACGGCCGTGGCCTGCACGACCGGCTCACCGCCACGGCCGTCATCCGGGACTGAGAAGCGGAAAGCCGGTGTCCCGCGAGGGAACACCGGCTCTCGACGGAGCGGCTGCTTTCATCTACGCCGAGCGTGCTCGGCTCCGTGGGCCCGGCGCGGGGCCGCAGGCTCCCGCCGGGAACGCGGGCAACGGCTCAGCGGCAGCCGGGACGGCACCTGGCCGCGGTGCGATCCGGAGGATCGCCATGTCACCGCCGCCGCACCTGCCGCTGGCTGACCGACATCTGCCGGCCGCCGGGCATCGGGCCCCCGGGCACCGGCGGCCGGGCCCCGCCGAGCGCGGACATCCGCTTCGCCAGTGCGTTGACCTCGCCGGCGGAGAGGTTGCGGGGCAGCTTCACCACATGGGTGTTGAGCTTCTTCAGCGGCACCTGGCCCTCGCCGTCGCCCACGCTGACGTCGTAGATCGGGGTGTCGCCGACGACCTTGGCGATCCGCCGCTTCTCCGCGGCGATCAGCCCGCGCACCCGCTGAGGTGAGCCCTCACCGACCAGGATCACGCCGGGCCGGCCCAGCACCCGGTGCAGCGCGTCGAGTTCGCGGGTGCCGGCCACCGCCGTGCTGACCCGCCAGTCACCTCGCATGCCCTCCAGCACCCAGGCCGCGGCGCCCGGCTGCCCCTCCACCTGCCGGTAGGCCGAACCCTGCGCACGCCGGCCGAAGATGACCAGAGCCGCGAGGAGACCGAGCAGGATCGCGATGGGCAGGACCATGAACGGTGCGTCGAAGACGATGCCGAGCACCTCGACGACGGCGAAGACCGAGACGAAGGCGATGAGCATCACCCACGGCAGCTTGCGGTCGTTGCGGTAGGTGAGCGAGTAGGCCTGCCGGATCATCCGGGCCTGGGCCTTGACCTTGCTCAGCCGGGAGACCTTGGGCTTGCCGTCCTTGCCGAGCTTCGGGGCCTTCGCCGCCTTGGCTGCCGTGGCGCCCTTCGGCTCCTTGGCGCCGGCGGGGGCGGAGCTGTCGGTGGACCTGCTGCGTGCCATGTCCACGAGGATAGTCAAAGGACCCGCTACTCCCCGCCACGCACAAGCTCGCGGCGGGCCCCGGCAGCCGGCCGAGGGGCTACATCACCGTGTCGTAGTCAGACCGCGGGCCTCGGCGGCCTGCTGGTAGAGCCGCCCGGCGCGGTAGGAGCTGCGCACCAGCGGACCGGCCAGCACGCCGGGGAAGCCGATCCGCTCCGCCTCGGCGGAGAACTCCACGAACTCCTCCGGCTTCACCCACCGGACGACGGGGTGGTGCCGGACGCTGGGCCGCAGGTACTGGGTGATGGTGAGCAGGTCGCAGCCGGCCTCGTGCAGGGCCTGCATGGTCTCGACGACCTCGTGCGGCTCCTCGCCCATGCCCAGGATGAGGTTGGACTTGGTGACGAGGCCGGCCTCGCGGGCGGCGGTGATGACCGACAGCGAGCGCTCGAACCGGAAGCCGGGCCGGATCCGCTTGAAGATGCGGGGGACCGTCTCGACGTTGTGCGCGAGCACCTCGGGCCGGGACGAGAACACCTCGGCGAGCTGGTCGGGCTCGGCGTTGAAGTCCGGGATGAGCAGCTCGACGCCGCAGCCGGGGATCTGCTCGTGGATCTGGCGCACCGTCTCGGCGTACAGCCAGGCGCCGCCGTCGGGCAGGTCGTCACGGGCGACGCCGGTGATGGTGGCGTAGCGCAGGCCCATGGTGGCCACGCTCTCCGCCACCCGCCGCGGCTCGTCGGCGTCGAAGTCGGCGGGCTTGCCGGTGTCGATCTGGCAGAAGTCGCAGCGCCGGGTGCACTGGTCACCGCCGATGAGGAAGGTGGCCTCGCGGTCCTCCCAGCACTCGTAGATGTTGGGGCAGCCGGCCTCCTCGCACACCGTGTGCAGGCCCTCGCGGCGGACCAGTGACTTCAGCTCGGTGTACTCCGGGCCGGTCTTCAGCTTGGTCTTGATCCACTCGGGCTTGCGCTCGATCGGGGTCTGGCTGTTGCGCACCTCGAGGCGGAGCAGTTTCCGGCCGGCCGGCTCGATGCCGGACGCGGCCCCGGGAATGGTCGTCGGCGCCTCGCTCATGGTCAGCACGGTACCCCCGACGGGCGGAGGAGCCGCCGGGCTCACGACCGCACGGCCGTCCCGGCCCGGAACTGCGAACGGGCCCGGCGCCGCCTCCACGTGCGGAAGCGACGCCGGGCCCGCCGGGGTCCGGAGCGGGTGCTCAGGCCTTGCTGCCGCCGTTCCCCGGCTCGACTCCCCGGTCGGCCACCGGGGTGCCGGCCGCGCCGCGGGGAGTGCCGGTGGCGTTGGTCGCGTCGGTCTCCGGGTCCACGGCGCCGGCGCCCTCCGTGGCGGCGGCGGTACCGCCGGCGGTGGTGACCGGGGCGTCGAACTCGTTGCTCGACCCGGTGGCGGTGTCCGGCCGGTTGCCGTAGCTGCGGTCCTCGGAGCCGCGGGTCAGCTGCGCCTCCTGGGTGCCCAGGTCGCTGCTGGGCGGCGTGGCGTCGCCGGGGGCGGACTGGGCGGAGGAGACGGTCTTGCCGCTCTGGGACTGGGCGCTCTCGGTTCCGCCCGCGGGGGCGGCGGGGCTGCTCGGTGCGCTGGGCACGGGGTCCTCTCGGTAGCTGGGCACGGGGCCGTCGCCGGTCGGCGCGGGCGTCCACGGATCGTCGGCGTTCTTCTTGCGGAGCAGCACGGCCACACCGGCCGCGACGACGGCCAGGACGGCGAGCACCCACGGCCAGCGACGGGGCTTCTTCTCCAGCCCCGCACCGCGCCTGACCGTGGTCACCGCCTCCGCGGTGCGCTTCGCCGCCTGCTTGCGCGCGCGGGCGGCGGCCTTGTCCAGCTCCGCCCGCCGCTTGGCTGCCTGCTTCGACAACATCTCCGCCTTCGCGGCCAGCTTCTCGGCCTGCTTGCCCGCGGCCCTGCGGTTGGCCTCGGCCGCCGTGCGGAGCGCGGCGACGCGGAGGGCAGCCTGGTCACGGGCCACCTCGGCGGCCACGGCGGCGTCCCTGCGGACCTTCTCCGTCTGCTGCGCGGCGGTGGCGCCCAGGGCGGCGGCACTGGCCGCCAGCTCGGCACCACGGGCGTCCAGCTGGGCCCGGGCCGCCTCGACGCCGGAGGCCAGCGACTCCCGGGCGTTCTCCAGCAGCGGGCCGGTGGCGTCGCGGGCGGCGGTCACCCTGGGGCCGTAGGTGGCGGCAGCGGTCGTGGCTGCCGTCGCGGCGGTGGTGGCGGCCGCGGCGGCCGCCTGGGTGGCGGCCTCGCGGGCCGCCTCCAGCCGGGGCGCGGCGGCGGCGACGGCGGCCTCCAGTTTCGGGGTGGCGGCCGCGACGGCGGTCTCCAGGTTGGCCAGCGCTGACCTCGTGGCGGCGTCGATCCGCGGGACGACGTCGGCCTCGTAGACCTTCTGCGCCGCCTCCAGTCGCGGGGCGAGCGTCTTCTGCGCCAGCTCCAGGCGGGGTTCGAGTGCATCGCGGGCGGCCGCCAGGTGCGGGGCGAGCGCGACGGTAGCCGCCCCCACACGGGGCGCCACCTCGGCCGCGAAGGCCAGCTGGGCGGCCTTGACCGCGGCGTCCACCTGCGGCTTCAGCTGCTCCGACGTGGCCCGTCTCGCCTCGGTGACCGCGGCGCCGATGTGCGCGAGGCCCTCCTGCAACTCGGCACCGATGACCTCGGCATGGCTCTTCTTGCGGAACACTGCAGCACCTCCGAGTTGATCGCGTCGCGATCATCCTGCCCGTCAACAGCCGCGAACACACCCCGAGCCCGGGGCAGGGAGCAGGCCCGCACCGCGCCGGCGCCCACCCGCCCCGGTCCGTCGGGGAGCCCGCCGGACCAGGGCAGCGGTGGTCAGGCCAGCTCGTCCAGCGGCTCGAGAGCGGCGCGGGAGCCCAGCCAGGTGTTCGCCCGGGCGAGGTCGTCGGCGAAGTCGATCTCCACCGCGGAGAAGCGGGAGATGTCCAGCGGCCGGAACCGCAGGCCGGCCTGCTGGATCGCCGTCTCCATGCCCCGCTCGAAGTAGTCGCTGTCCGCGCACGCCGCGAGGTGCTCGATCAGCACCGGCTTGTCCGCGGCGGCCACGTAGTTGATGCCCACCGCCTCGCCCAGCCCACCGACGACGGTCTTGGACAGCTCCCGCACGAACCCGTCGGCGTCGAGGGTGTACTTCACCTCTTCGTCGGCGACGGTGGAGGTGTCCACGCAGACGAAGCTCTCGTCGGCCTGGACCAGCGGGGCGGCGTGGTCGAGGACGGCCGGGTCGAAGACCACGTCGCCGTTCATCCACAGCACGCCCCCCGGCTGGGAGGACCGCAGCGCCCGCAGCAGGCTCTGCGAAGTGTTCGTGGTCGCGAAGTCCGGGTTGAATGCGAACAGCAGGTCAGGCTGGGCCCGCATGACCGCCTTCGCCCGGTAGCCCACCACCGCGGTCACGGCGGTGCTCCCACCGAAGACGGCCCGGACGCCGTCCAGCTGCTGCCCCATGATGCTGCGCCCGTCCATCAGGGGCGTCAGCGGCTTGGGCAGCTTGCGGCCCAGGCGGGTGCCCATCCCCGCGGCGAGGATGACCACCTGCGGGGCGCGGGTGTCGGCGGGGCGGCGGCCGGCGGCCGTGCGCGACCGCCGATCACGTCCCCCGGTCAGGATCGGGTCAGCTGTGCGCATGCTCATCTCCTCGGTTCGGTCGGGGTGGTACGGGGGAAGAACAGGTCGAGCACCCGGTCGGTGGCGTGGCCGTCCTCCAGCGAGCAGAACGTCTGCCGGAAGGCCGTGTACCGGTCGGTCGGTGCAGGGCCGGCGTCCCCCAGTGCACGGATCGCGTCCACCACCTCGTCGCTGGTCATGAGCAGCGGGCCGGGCGCGGCCTCGGCCAGGTCGAAGTAGAAGCCGCGCAGCTCGTCGCGGTAGTACTCCAGGTCGTACGTGAAGTTGATGATCGGGTTCCCGGTGACGGCGAAGTCGAACATCGTCGACGAGTAGTCGGTGACCAGGACGTCGGCGGCCAGGTAGAGGTGGCTGATGTCCGGGTACCGCGACACGTCGCGGATCGGCGCCCCCTCGGCGACCTCCAGCCGGTCGGAGACCATCGAGTGCAGCCGGAGCAGCAGGACGTGGTCCTCGCCCAGACCGGTGGCGAAGTCGTGGAGGTCCAGCGGGAAGGCGAAGTCCTTCCGGTCGGCACCGAACACCAGGTCGTCCCGCCAGGTGGGCGTGTAGAGCACCGCCGTCGCCCCGTCGGCGATGCCGAGCTCGGCCCGCACCTCCGCGCGCAGCCGCTCCCGGTCCGGGGAGCTGAGCACGTCGTTGCGCGGGTACCCGGTCTCGTGCACCGGGCCGGTGAAGCCGAACGCCTTGCGGAACCGGGGCGTGCTCGCCGCGTTGGGTGACAGCAGGTGGTCCCAGCGGGCGATGTCGTGCTCGAGGTACGCCAGCCGCCCTTCCGGCGCCCACATGACGTCGTTGTGGATCCGCTTGAGCGGGGTGCCGTGCCAGGTCTGCAGGTAGGTGGTGCCCGGCGACTTGTCCCAGTCCAGGGCCAGGTGGTCGTTGGAGACGACGACGTCGGCGGACTCCAGGGCGGCGCGGCCCTCGGGCGTGCCGTGCTCGACCGTCGCGGTTCCGGCCGGGAAGTCGCCGACCCGGTCGGCACGAGCCAGCCAGACGTGCTCCACGTCGTCCCCGCGGCGGCGGAGCGCCTCGAAGATCGCCCGGGGGCTGTCGGAGTACCGACCGATGAAGCTGTTGTAGACGATCCTCACCGGGCCTCACCGGCCCCGGCGGCGGCCAGCGGGGCCCCGGCGGCGCGGCGCTCCAGCCCCGGCAGCAGCAGGGCGGTGAGCTCCTGCCAGGACGAGACGACGGCGAGCACGCCGGCCTCGCGCAGCTGCGCCGCGCGCTCGGCGCGCTCGGCCGGGGCGACGAAGCGCAGATTGCCCACGGTCGGGCAACCGGCCCGGACGGCGGACAGCGCGCCGGGCAGGGAGTCCTCCACGGCCAGCCCCTGCTCCGGGGCGATGCCGAGCGCTGCGCAGGCGTGCAGGTAGACCGCCGGGTCGGGCTTGCTGGTGGGGGTGCCCAGCGAGTCCTCGGCGCTGAACCGGCGGACCGCCGGGAGCAGCTCGGCCACCCCGGTGGCGGTGAAGCAGCCGTCGAGTCGGGTGAGCGCGCTGGAGCTGACGACGGCCAGCGTGAGGTGCCGGCCCAGCGTGCTCAGCGCGACGGTCACCTCGTCGTCGGGCACGAGCACCCGGCTCAGATGGGCGGTCACCTGCTGCTTCTCCTCCGCGACCCACGGATCGAGGTCGGGGGCGGGGACGCCGGCGGCGGTGGCCAGGTCGGCCGCCGTCGTCCGGAAGTTCTTGCCCGTCGTGGCCAGGCGCAGTTCCTCGGCGGTGAACCGCCGGTCGCTGCCCAGTGCGGCCAGGTACCGGTTGGTGACCTCGGCGGAGGCGACGAAGGCGGGCTCCTCCGAGGGAAAGAGGTTCCCGTCGGCGTCGCAGAGCAGGGCCTGGAGTCGGTCGACGAGCTCGATGGGGATCTCGGGCATGGGGGGCACCCTCCTCGGGGGGTCGATGGGACGGGGAGGTGTCATGCCGGCATCAGTGAGCTGCCGGCGACCGTCGCCGCCAGAGTCGTCCCGGTGGGGTCCGGAGTGCGGCGCCGGGCGGACGGCGGGCGGCCCCGGCGGCTCGGTGCCGGGTTGGCGGCATCGTGGCGGACCGGGTCGGCGGCGTCCAGCCTGGCGGCGAGGGTGGCCCGCACGCCGTCCCGGTCGAGCTGGTGCAGGACGCCGGTGAGCGCCTCGACGAACTCGGGCCGATCGCCGAGGTCCCCGAAGACGGCCCGGACGCCCAGCAGGGGCCGGGGGTCGGTGCCCCCGGCGACGGCCAGCGCGCGCAGCTCCTCGGCCCGCTCGTCGTGCAGCGGGAAGGGGCGGCCCTGCAGATCGGTGCCGCGCAGGTACCGGCAGAAGCCGGCGACCGCCAGGGTCAACAGGTCCGCGCGCCGGCCGGCGTCCAGAGCCGCGCGCAACGAGGGCAGCACGTACAGCGGCATCTTCGACGAACCGCGCCGGCACAGCCGCTCCAGCCGGTCGGCGATCGCCGGATCGGCGAACCGCGCCAGCAGGGTGCGCTGGTACCGGTCCAGGTCGATGCCCGCCGGGGCGGGCAGGAGCGGGGCGATCTCCTCGGCCATCAACCGGGTGACGTACTCGCTCAGGTCGGGGTCGGCCATCACCTCGTCCATCCGGACGTGCCCGGCGAGGCGACCGAGGTGCCCCAGCGCGCTGTGGCCGGCGTTGAGCAGCCGGGTCTTCATCAACTCGTAGCCGCCGACGTCGGGCACGAACTGCACACCGACGTCCTCCAGCGGGGGACGGCCGTTGCAGAACTCGTCCTCCATGACCCACTGGGAGAACGGCTCGGTGATGACCGGCCAGCGGTCGTCGACGCCGAACCGGCGTGCGACGTCGTCGCGGTCCTCGAGGCTGGTCGATGGCGTGATCCGGTCGACCATGCTGCCGGGGAACGAGACCGAGTCGACGATCCAGCGGGCCAGCACCTCGTCGCGCAGCCCGGCGAAGCCCACCACCGCGGCCCGGGTGGTCTCGCCGTTCTGCTGCATGTTGTCGCAGGACAGCACGGTGAACGGGGGCTGCCCGGCCCGGCGCCGGCGGTCGAGGCCCTCGACGATGTACCCGAACAGCGACCGCGGGTGGTGCGGGTCGTCGAGGTCAGCGCGGACGTCGTCGTCGTCGGGGTCGAACTCGCCGGTGCGGGGGTCGATCCGGTACGCCGTACCGGTCACCGTCATGGTCACCAGCCGGGTCCGCGGGTCGGTGAGCGCGGCGAGCACGGCGTCGGGGGCTTCCGGGGCGAAGTGGTAGTCGACCATCGAGCCGACCACGCGGGCGCGCTCGCCGTCCCGGCTGCGCTCGACCACCGTGTACAGGTAGTCCTGCGGCCGCAGGGCGTCGCGCATCGCCGGTGACCGCAGGCCCACCCCAATGACGCCCCAGCCGGTCTCGCCCTGCTCGGCCAGGTCGTCGAAGTAGACCAACTGGTGCGCGCGGTGGAACCCGCCCACACTGAAGTGGACGACCGCCGGGGTCAGCGCGGCCCGGTCGTAACCGGGCACCCGGACCCGTTCGGCGTGCCGGGCCAGGGTCTGCTCGGACAGCGGTTCGGGCGAGAGGGCAGCGGTGTTGCGGGCAGGGACGGAACGCGCGGTGGTGTCCAGAAGGGCCTCTCGGGTCATGGCGGACGTGCCGGGGCGTGCGGGAACGTGTTGCCCGGGTCGGGCGTGGTCGTTCATGTCAGATCCTCCACACGTCGGCCGACAGCTCGGCGGGCACGGTCGCGCGGCGGTGCACCACGACGTCGTCCCCGGGCGGCACGTCGTCGATCGCGGGCGCGACCGCGGTGCCAGCTCCACCAGAAACGAGGTGCCGACCGGGCCGGCCGCCTACGCGGCGACGGCCCAGGTGCTCCACCGGCGTCGTGCATCCCGGCCGCGCTGCCGGTCCGCTCCGGCAGCGGGTCGGCGCTGCTGTTGAACGCCGGACGGCTGTGCTTCCCCCGCCTCCACCAGCGCAAACCCGGCCCGAGAGGTGACGGGTACCACGCACGGCTGCCGAAGGTCGGCGGCCACGCTCCCGCAGCGTACGGGCAGGAGGGGGTCGAGGTCGACGGGGGAGCGTTCCCCCGCGCGCTAAGCTCGCCCCGTGACCGGCGGGCTCCTGCTCCACCAGCCGTGCTGACCTGATCGACAAGGACAGCACGGCGACCCCTCCTGCGTGAGGGGTTTTTTTCTGCCCGCCGCCGGACGAACACCCAGGAGTGCCCACGATGAGCCAGCCGGCCAGCCAGCCGAACCCCGAGACGACCGCGGACGGGGTGCCACCGCACCGGTACACGCCGGCGTTGGCGCAGTCGATGGAGCTCGCCTGGCAGGACCGCTGGGACGCCGAGGGCACCTTCCACACGCCCAACCCGGTCGGCGCGCTGAGCGCGGGCTTCGAGCGGGTCGCCGACCGCCCGAAGGCGTTCGTGATGGACATGTTCCCGTACCCCTCGGGTGCCGGGCTGCACGTCGGGCACCCGCTGGGCTACCTGGGTACCGACGTGACCAGCCGGTTCCTGCGGATGGACGGGCACAACGTGCTGCATCCGATGGGCTACGACGCCTTCGGGCTGCCCGCGGAGCAGTACGCCGTCCAGACCGGTCAGCACCCTCGGGTCACCACCGAGGCGAACATCGCCGCGATCTCCGCCCAGCTGCGCCGGCTGGGTGTCGACCACGACACCCGGCGCACCTTCGCCACCATCGACCCGGGCTACTACCGGTGGACCCAGTGGATCTTCCGGCAGGTCTTCGAGGCCTGGTTCGACACCTCCGCCGACGGTGGCCGCGGCCGGGCCCGGCGGATCGCCGAGCTGGTCGCCGAACTCGATGCCGGTACCCGCGAGCCCGTGCCGGGCACCAACGACACCGGTCGCCCCTGGGGCGAGCTGACCGGGATCGAGCGCCGCCGGGTCGTCGACGCGCACCGGCTGGCCTACCGCCACCAGGCCCCGGTCAACTGGTGCCCGGGCCTGGGAACTGTGCTGTCCAACGAGGAGGTCACCGCCGACGGGCGTTCCGAGCGGGGCAACTTCCCCGTGTTCCGGCGCCCGCTGACCCAGTGGATGATGCGGATCACGGCCTACGCGGAGCGGTTGCTCGACGACCTGGACCGGTTGGACTGGTCGGATTCGCTCAAGCACATGCAGCGCAACTGGATCGGCCGTTCGACCGGCGCCCGGATCCGGTTCGCGGCCGGCCGCAGCCGGGACATCGAGGTCTTCACCACCCGCCCCGACACCCTGTTCGGCGCCACCTACCTGGTGCTGGCCCCGGAGCACCCGCTGGTCGGGACGCTGACCGCGGCCGGCTGGCCCGACGGCGCCGACCCGCGGTGGACCAACGGCGCGGCCACCCCGGCCGCGGCGGTGGCGGCGTACCAGAAGCAGGCCTCCCGCCGCTCGGAGCTCGACCGGCAGGCCGAGGGCCGGGAGAAGACCGGCGTCTGGCTGGGGACGACGGCGGTCAACCCGCTGACCGGTGGTGACCTGCCGGTCTTCGTCGCCGACTACGTGCTGACCGGCTACGGAACCGGCGCGATCATGGCCGTGCCCGGCGAGGACGCCCGCGACTGGGAGTTTGCCCAGACCTTCGGCCTGCCCGTCGTCCGTACCGTGCAGCCACCGGCCGGTTTCGACGGCGGCGCGTACACCGGCTCCGGGCCGATGATCAACTCCTCGAACGAGCACCTGTCGCTGGACGGGCTGGACAAGGCCGCGGCCATCGCGACGGTGACGCAGTGGCTGGTCGGGCACGGGCACGGCGAGGCGACGACGACCTTCAAGCTGCGCGACTGGCTGTTCAGCCGGCAGCGGTACTGGGGTGAGCCGTTCCCGATTGTCTACGACGCCGACGACCTGCCGGTCGCCGTTCCGGACTCGATGCTGCCGGTGCTGCTGCCGGAGGTGGACGACTACTCGCCCAAGACCTTCGCCGACGACGACGACACCTCCGCCCCGGAGCCGCCGCTGTCGCGCGCCACGGAGTGGACGACGGTGACCCTGGACCTGGGCGACGGCCCCCGGGAGTACCGGCGGGAGACCAACACGATGCCCAACTGGGCCGGATCGTGCTGGTACTACCTGCGCTACCTCGATCCCTCCGACGACGAACGCTTCGTCGACCCGGAGCTGGAGCGCTACTGGATGGGCCCGCGCCGGGACGGCGACACCGGCGGCGTCGACCTGTACGTCGGCGGTGTCGAGCATGCGGTGCTGCACCTGCTGTACGCCCGGTTCTGGCACAAGGTGCTGTTCGACCTGGGGTACGTCTCCAGCGAGGAGCCGTTCCGCCGGCTGGTCAACCAGGGCTACATCTCTGCCTACGCCTACACCGACGCCCGCGGCTTCTACGTGCCGGCGGCCGAGGTGGAGGAGCGCGACGGACGGTTCGTCCACGACGGGGAATCGGTCGACCGCGAGTACGGGAAGATGGGCAAGAGCCTGAAGAACGTGGTGACGCCGGACGAGATGGTCGCGGCGTTCGGCGCGGACACCTTCCGGGTCTACGAGATGTCCACCGGCCCGCTCGACCAGTCCCGCCCGTGGGAGACCAAGGCGGTGGTCGGTGCGCAGCGGCTGCTGCAGCGGATCTGGCGGGTGGTGGTCGACGAGGAGTCCGGTGCCGTGCGGGCCGCCGACGTCGAGCCGGACGACGCCACCTCGCGGGCGCTGCACCGGGCGATCGAGGCCGTCCGGGACGGCATGGCGACGCTGCGGTTCAACATCGCGATCGCCCGGATCACCGAGCTGACCAACCACCTGACCACGGCGTATCCGCCCGGGACGGCGGTGCCCCGCCCGGTCGCCGAGACCCTGGTCCTGTTGCTGGCGCCGCTGGCCCCCCACGTGGCCGAGGAGATGTGGTCACGGCTGGGTCACCCGGACTCGCTGGCATGGCACCCCTTCCCGGTGGCCGAGCAGCGCTGGCTGGTCGACGAGACCGTGCAGGTGGCGGTCCAGGTCAACGGCAAGGTGCGCGCCCAGGTGTCGGTGCCGGCCGGCGCGGACGCCGCTGCGCTGGAGGCCGCCGCGCGCGCCGACGAGCGGATCGCGGGATACCTGCTGGATGCGACCGTGCGCCGGGTCGTGGCCGTGCCCGGCCGGCTGGTCAACTTCGTCCTGGGGTGATGAAGGACCCCCTCGCCCCCCACCGCTCGCAGGCTCGCGGCGGGGCCCTGCGAGGGGGCCGGGCCGTCCCGGCTTAGGCCGGGACGGCCTGCGTTCCTGTGAGCACCGCGCGCATCGCCTTCTCGACCGGGTCGATGGCCTCGGCGACGGTCACGTCGCGGTCGAGCTCGGCGCTGAGCGAGGTCGCCCCGGCATCGACGATGCCGCAGGGGACCATGTTGGCGAACGCCGACATGTCGGGGTCGCAGTTGAGTGCGAAGCCGTGCATCGTCACCCCCCGGGCCACCCGGACGCCGATGGCGGCGACCTTCCGGTCGGGACCGCGCTCATCGGCCCGTACCCACACGCCGCTGCGGCCCTCCACCTGCTCGGTGGTCAGGCCGAAGCCGGCGCAGACTCCGATGAGCGCGGTCTCCATCCGGCGGACGTGCGCGACGACGTCGACCGGGTCGGGCAGCGCCACGATCGGATAGCCGACCAGCTGCCCCGGTCCGTGCCAGGTGATCTTCCCACCGCGGTCGACGTCGACCACGGGGGTGCCGTCGAAGGGCCGCTCGTGTGGCTCGGTCCGCTTGCCCGCGGTGTACACCGGCGGGTGCTCGAGCAGCAGCAGCGTGTCGGGGCCGGTGCCGGCCACCCGGGCCTCGTGGACCTCGCGTTGCTGCGCCCAGGCCTGCTCGTAGGGCACCAGACCCGCGCGGACCACCACCAGCTCGTTCATGGCCCTGAGCCTATGCCGGGCCACCCCCGCATCAGGCGGCACCGGCCATGCCTGTGCGCCGGGTCCGGCGGTTCCGCGCCGCGACCCGGTCGCGGTTGCTCCGGCCGGGCTGTGGACAACGCCGGACGGGGACGACGGATCGCTCTACCGTCCGGGTATGCCCGTCGATCCACCCCGTCCGGCCGCACCCGTGGTGCCCGGCTACGTCCTGGAGGAGTTGCTCGGCCGCGGCGGGTCCGGGCAGGTGTGGCGGGCCCGTCCGCGGGGCGGTGGCGACCCGGTGGCGGTGAAGGTGCTGGTCCGCGGCGATCCGGCCCGCCAGGTCCGCGAGGCCGCACTGCTGGCCGAGCTGGATCATCCGCACCTGGTCCGGTTGCACCGGGTGGTGCGCCGGGAGGTCCGCGGTGGGCCGGCCGAGGTGTCGCTCGTGCTCGACCTGCTGGCCGGCGGCAGTCTGGCCGCGTTGCTGTCCCGCCGCGGCCGGCTGCGGCCGGGTGAGGTGGTCACCGCGATCGCCCCGGTCGCCGCCGCGCTGGCCCAGGCGCACGAGCACGGCATCGTGCACGGAGACCTGTCCCCGGGCAACATCGTGTTCACCGCCGAGGGGCGGCCGGTGCTCACCGACCTCGGTACCGCCCGGCTGGTGGGGGAAGCGGGCCGCGCCGAGGTCACGCCCGCCTACGTCGACCCGGTGGTCGCGCGCGGTGGGGCGCCCGGTCCCGCCTCCGACGTCTTCGGGGTGGCGGCGGCCGCGTTCCACGCGCTCACCGGGATCGCGCCGTGGAACGCCGCCGAGCCGGGCGGTGCGCTGGGGGTGGCCGCCGGGGGACACCTGCCCGACCTCGCCCTGCTGGCGCCGGACGCCTCCGAGGAACTGGTCCGGGTGGTGCGACGGGGGCTGTCCGCCGAACCCCACCTGCGCGGCTCCGCCGCTGCGTTCGCCCTCGATCTGCGCCATGCCTGCCGGCCTGAACCGGTCCGGTTGCCGGCTTCCGGGGTGCCGGACGAGGTCCTCGGTGAGACCGGCCGGGGCCCGCGGACCGAGCTCACCCACCAGGTCGCCGAGCGGCGAGCCCGTGCCGCGCATGCGGCGCCGGCGGCGGAGAGCCGGCTGGCCCGGGCGTGGGCAGCCCTGGCACGCCGCCGGGAGGAGCTCGTTCCGGCGGGCGCCGGGGCGGCGGGGAACCTGCTGCGCCGCTGGGCGGTGTCGGTCGCCGCCCTGCTCGCGCTGGCCGGTGGGCTGGTGGGAGCCGCCTGGGTGGGGGCGAACTGGGGGAGCGAGGGGGGTGACGGGGCGGTTCCGATGGCGGACTCCGGCAGCGTCGCAGTGGGTGAGGTACCCGGCGAGGTGGGGGAGGGGAGCTCGGCGCCGGTCGCACCGCAGCGCGTCCCGGCGGACCCGGAACCACCAGTGCCGACGCCGACAGCCGAACCCGAGCCCGGGCCGGTCCCCGTCTCCGGTCCTCCTGCAGGAGACGCCGACGGATGGGCCGCCGTGGTCCGGCAGCTGTACACGCAGCGGGCCCGGGCCTATGCGGCCGGGGACGGCGCCCTCCTGGCCGCCGTCTACACCCCGGGTAGCGCGCTACTGGAGCGGGACGCCGAACAGATCGCGCAGCTGGCCCGGGCCGGACGGTCGGTGGCCGGCTTCGAGCCGACGGTGCTCCGGGTGACCTCGGTGACCGGCGACGCCGAACGCGTGGTGGTCGACCTCGTCGACGAGATCCCGGACCACCGGGTCGGTGCCGTCGGATCTCCGCCGTCGGCGGCACAGCTGGTGGCCGGTCGAGGACCGACGGAGGTGCAGATGACCTTGGAGCGGACGGCCGACGGCTGGCGGATCGGCGACGCCTCCCGTGCCCGGTGAGCGTCCCGGAGGAGCCGACCGGCGGGCAGGGGCCGCTGAGCGTGGGCGTCAGCCGGTGGACAGGGCGATCCGGAGGGCCGACTCGAGGTCCTGGTCGGTGTGCTGGAACCCCGCCGCCGTGAGGGCCGTGGGCACTGCCCGCTGACCGGCCAGCACGCCCACCCGGGCGAAGCCCCCGAGCGCGACCGACAGCGCGGTGCCCGGCACCGGCAGCACCGCGGGGCGATGCACCAGCCGGCTCAGCGTCCGGGTGAACTCGGCATTGGTCACCGGGTCGGGGCCGGTCAGGTTCACCGGACCGGAGACGTCACCGGTCAGCAGGAAGCGGATGGCGTCGACCTCGTCACGCAGGCTGATCCACGGCCAGTACTGCTTTCCCGAGCCGAGCTTGCCGCCCAGCCCGAGCCGGAACAGCGGCCGGATCCGGCTCATCATGCCGCCCTCGGCCAGCACCAGCCCGGTGCGCAGCAGCACCACCCGCACACCCGCATCGGCTGCGGGCGCGGTGGCCGCCTCCCACTGCCGGCATACGTCGGCGAGGAAGTCCGCACCGGCGGGCGCGGACTCGTCGACCGGGCGGTCGCCGGTGTCGCCGTAGTACCCGACCCCCGAGGCGGACAGCAGCACCCGGGGGCGGCCGGGGTCGGCCGCGGCAGCGTCGGCCAGGGCCTCGCTGACCGTGGCGGTGCTGTCCACCCGGCTGGCCACGACCTGCCGCTGATAGGCCGCGGTCCACCGGCGGTCCCCGATGCCCACGCCGGCCAGGTTGACCACCGCATCGACGTCCGCGAGGACCGAGACGTCGATCCGTCGATGGTCGGGAGCCCAGCGGTGCTCGTCGGCGGTCCGCGGGGTACGCCGGACCAGCCGCAGCACCTCGTGGCCGTCCGAGCGGAGCGCGGGAACCAGTGCGGTGCCGATCAGTCCCGAGGACCCGGTGATGGCGACCTTCATGTGCTGCGCTCCTGTCGGCCGGGCGGTTGCCGGGGTCGGACGAACGGCGAAGGGCCCCGGCACGGGTGCCGGGGCCCTTCGGTGGCCCCGTCCAGCGGATCGTCCCCGAGCTTGCGAGGAACGATGAGGACGGGGTCGTTGCTCAGGAGAGGCCGAGCTCACCCTGGAACTGCCCGGCTTCCAGCCGCTCCCGGACCGTGGTCAGGAACCGGGCGGCGTCGGCGCCGTCGACGATGCGGTGGTCGTAGGTCAGGGCCAGGTAGACCATCGACCGGACGGCGATGACCTCGCCGAGCTCCGGGTCCTGGACCACGACCGGGCGCTTGACCACCGACCCGACGCCGAGGATCGCCACCTGCGGCTGGTTGATGATCGGGGTGTCGAACAGCGCACCCCGGCTGCCGGTGTTGGTCAGCGTGAACGTGCCGCCACCGAGCTCATCGGGGGTGACCTTGTTCGACCGGGTCCGCTCCGCCAGGTCGGCGATCTTGCGGGCGATCCCGGCGAGGCTGAGGTCGCCGGCGCCCTGGATCACCGGGACGAGCAGGCCGCGCTCGGTGTCGACGGCGACGCCCAGGTTCTCGCTGTCGTGGTAGGTGACCGTCCCGCCCTGGAGGTCGACCGAGGAGTTCACCATCGGATGGGCCTTCAGCGCCTCGACCGAGGCCTTGGCGAAGAAGGGCAGGAACGAGAGCTTGACGCCCTCCCGGGCGGCGAAGTCGTTCTTCACCTGGTTGCGCAGGTTCGCGATCCGGGTGACGTCGGCCTCGACGACGGTGGTGAGCTGGGCGCTGATCTCCAGCGACTCCACCATGCGCTTGGCGATGACGGTGCGCAGCCGGGACAGCTTCTCGGTGCGCCCGCGCAGCGCCGAGCTCGCGGCCGGCGACGGGGTGCGGGCCGCGGCCGGCGCCCCACCGGATGCAGCCGCCGGCGCGGCCTTGGCGGCGGCGGCCTGCACGTCCTGCTTGCGGATCCGGCCACCGACACCGGTGCCCTGCACGCTGGACAGGTCGACGCCGGACTCCGCGGCAAGCCGGCGGACCAGGGGGGTGACGTAGGCGGCCGCACCCTGAGGTGCGCTGGCCGGTGCGGGGGACGACTGCGGTCCGACGGCCTCGGCAGGGGACGGCCGCGACGTCGGCGACTGGGTGGGCATGGCGCCACCCGATCCGTAGTCGGCGCCGGGCTGGCCGGTGTCGGTGTTCGCCTCGGCAGGGGTGGGCCGGGCCTGCTCGGGGGCCGGCTGCTTCTTCGGCGCGGGTTCATCCTTGGGGGCAGGAGCCTCAGCAGGGGCCTCAGCGGGGGCCTCGGCCGGGGCGGCCGGCGCAGACGACGGGGCGCCACCGGCGGCGCCGATCACGGCCAGCTCGGCGCCGACGTCGACGGTCTCGTCCTCCTGCACGCTGATCGACAGCAGCGTGCCGGCGACAGGTGCGGGGATCTCGGTGTCGACCTTGTCGGTGGACACCTCCAGCAGCGGCTCGTCGGCGGCGACCTCGTCGCCCACGGCCTTCAGCCACCGGGTGACGGTGCCCTCGGTGACGCTCTCGCCGAGCGCCGGCATGGTCACCGAGGTGCCCTCGCCACCACCGGAGCCACCGTCCTGGGCCGCCGGCTGCTCGGCAGCGGGCTCGGACTGCTCGGTCGGAGACTCCGGGGCGGGCGCCTCCGCAGCCGGTTCAGTCTCGGCGGGCGCCTCCTCCGCGGGGGCCTGCCCGGCGGCGCCACCGCCGTCCCCGTCGCCCTCGCCGCCGATCACCGCGAGCTCGGCGCCGACGTCGACGGTTTCGTCCTCGGCGACGACGATCTTGGTGAGCACGCCGGCCGCGGGGGAGGGGATCTCGGTGTCGACCTTGTCGGTCGACACCTCCAGGAGGGGCTCGTCGACCTCGACCTGGTCACCCTCCTGCTTCAACCAGCGGGTGACCGTGCCCTCGGTGACGCTCTCGCCCAGGGCGGGCATGGTGACGGACGTCGGCATCGAAGACAGGTCTCCTCAGGTCGTGGCGGTACGGGATGGTGGGGGTCGACCGGGCCGGTCGGCCCGATGATCAGCTGTGGGAGTGCAGCGGCTTGCCGGCCAGCGCCAGGTGCGCCTCGCCGAGGGCCTCGCTCTGCGTCGGGTGCGGGTGGATCAGCTGGGCGACCTCGTCGGGCAGCGCCTCCCAGTTGTAGATCAGCTGGGCCTCGGCGATGAGCTCACCGACGCGACTGCCGACCATGTGCACGCCGACCACCGGGCCGTCGACGGCGCGGACCAGCTTCACCGCACCGGCGGTCTTGAGGATCTGGCTGCGGCCGTTGCCACCCAGGTCGTAGGTGAGCACCTCGACGCCGTCGCCGTACTTCTCCTTGGCCTGGGCCTCGGTGAGGCCGACCGAGGCGACCTCCGGGTCGGAGTAGGTGATCCGGGGAACCCCGGCGTAGTCGATCGGGACCACCGGCAGGCCGGCGAGCCGCTCGGCGACCAGGATGCCCTCGCCGAAGCCCACGTGGGCCAGCTGCAAGGTGGGGATAAGGTCTCCGACGGCCGAGACGGTCGGCACGTTCGTCTGGCAGTACTCGTCGACCAGGACGTAGCCGCGGTCCATGGCCACGCCCGCCTCCTCGTAGCCCAGGCCCTGGCTCGTCGGGCCCCGGCCCACCGCCACCAGGACGAGCTCGGCCTCGTACTCCTTGCCGTTCTCCAGGCTCACCTTGACACCGTCGGTGGTGGTGGTGACGGAGGCGACCCGGCTGCCCAGCGAGAAGTCGATCTTGCGACGGCGGAACGCCCGCTCCAGCAGCTTGGAGGACGACTCGTCCTCCAGTGGCACCAGGTGCGGAAGGCCCTCGACGACGGTGACGTCCACGCCGAAGGACTTCCAGGCGCTGGCGAACTCGCACCCGATCACCCCACCGCCGAGGACGATCGCCGACGTCGGGACGCGGTCGAGCTGCAGCGCGTGGTCGCTGGTGATGACCTTGGTGCCGTCGATCTCGATGCCGGGCAGCGAACGGGCGTACGAGCCGGTGGCCAGCAGCACGTGCTTGCCCTCGTACCGTTCGCCGCCGACCTCGACGGTGGTGGGCGAGACGAGCTTCCCGGCGCCCTCGACATAGGTGATCTTGCGGCTCTTGATCAGGCCCTGCAGGCCCTTGTAGAGCTTGCTGATCACGCCGTCCTTGTAGGCGTTGACGCCGTCCATGTCGATCCCGGCCAGGGACGTCTTGACGCCGAACTGCTCGCCCTCGCGTGCGCTGTCGGCGACCTCGCCGCTGTGCAGCAGGGCCTTGGTGGGGATGCACCCGCGGTGCAGGCACGTTCCGCCGACCTTGTCCTTCTCGATCAGGACGACGGACAGGCCGAGTTCCGCGGCGCGCAGCGCGGCGGCGTAGCCACCGGAGCCGCCACCGAGGATGACCAGGTCAGCGGGGTTCGTCGGGGCGCTCACCTGGCCACCTCGCCGAGGCTCGTCAGCCGCGTTCGCCGCGCTGCTGTGCTCCTGCGTTCGCTCGCGAGCTGGCTCACGGGTGCTCCTCACGTGCTGGGTCGCCCGGATGTCGGCCGGGCTCGGTGATCGGGCGCCCGCTCATCCTGCCACTCCCGGGAACAGCGCGTCGGGACGGCACGTTGGGGTGCGGAGAACCTCCCGGTGATCACCGGGACGACCAGCGACGGGAGCGCGGTATGGGCCTGTTCGACCGGTTGCGCGGCCGACGGTCCGCGGCGCCGTCCAGAGGTGCGCCCCGGGGCACGCTGGACCGCGCCTCGGGCAAGGCCGACCTGAGCCATCTCGAGCAGTTCGTGGCGACCCGGCGGGGCGTCGAGGGGTACGTGGAGCCGCGGACAGCGGTCACCGAGACGACGATCCTGCTGGTCGCCGCGGACGGGGAATGGACCCGGCGACGCATCGACGGCCCGGACACCGCCCGCAAGCTGTCCCGCGACCTGAGCGTGCCCGTCTACGACGCCCAGGTCACCGGCTACCCGCAACGGATGCGCGACTGGAGCGCCCGACAGCGGACCAACCGGCTCGATTGACCGTCCGGGGCGGGCCCTTCTGCTGACGGGGGCCGTTCCAGGTGTCACCCGGCGATGAGGTCCTCGATGGTCGCCAGCAGGGTGCGGACCGGGACGCCGGTGCCGCCCCTGGGCGTGTAGCCCCACGGCGCACCGGTGTTGTAGGCCGGCCCGGCCACGTCGATGTGCGCCCAGGGCAGCCCGGCGGGGACGAACTCGGCCAGGAAGTGCCCGCCCACGAGCATGCCGCCCATCCGATCTGCATTGGCGTTGACGAGGTCGGCGACGGGGGAGTCCAGCCCGCGGCGCAGCTCCGGCGGCAGGGGCATGCCCCACATCGGCTCGCCGCTGCGGCGGCTGGCGGCGACCACGGCCTCCCGCAGGTCGTCGCTGCCCATGACCCCGGAGGTACGGGTGCCCAGGGCCACCAGCTGCGCCCCGGTCAGCGTGGACGTCTCGAGCAGGTGCGTGGGGGAGTCCTCGACCGCGCGGGCGATCGCATCGGCGAGCACGACGCGGCCCTCGGCGTCGGTGTTGGTGATCTCGGCCTTCTTCCCGTTGCGGAAGGTGACCACGTCGGCCGGGCGGTAGGCGGTGCCGCTGGGCAGGTTCTCCGCCATCGGCACGGTGGCGGTGACGTCGACCGGCAGGCCGAGCTCGGCGACCAGGCAGACGGTCGCGATCACGGCCGCGGCGCCGGCCATGTCGCTCTTCATGTCCTCCATCTTCGCGGCGGGCTTGATCGAGATGCCGCCGCTGTCGAAGGTGATCCCCTTGCCGACCAGCGCGATGCTCGGCGTCCCCTTGCCGGTCTTCTTCCCGCGGTAGGTCAGCCGCAGCAGCCGTGGCGGGCGCACCGAACCCCCACCGACGGCCAGGATCCCGCCGTACCCGCCGGCCGCCAGGGCCTGCTCGTCGAGGACCTCGACAGACAGACCCGCCTTCTTGCCCGCGGCCGCCCCGCGCTCGGCGAAGGAAGCGGGGAAGAGGTCGTTGGGCGGTGCGTTGACGAGGTCGCGCACCAGGGCGACGGCATCGGCCACCGCGCGCACCCGGATCAGCGGCGCCTTGGCCGCCCCGGCGTCAGGGACGATGACCTGGAAGGACCGCGGTGGCGCCGACCGGTCGGCCGGCAGGTCGGACTTGTAGGCGGTGAACTCGTAGGAGCCCAGCAGGGCGCCCTCGCCGACGGCGTGCAGCCGGTCGGCGTCCGGGGCGCCACCGACGGCGGCGAGCAGGCTGACCACGGCGTCGCGGCCGGTCAGGGCACGGCTCGCGGCGCCGGCGGCCCGGCGCACCGCCTCCGGGCTGTACCCGCCGCCGTGGGAGGGGGCGCCGAGGCCGGCGACGGCGACGACCGGGAACGGGCCCTGCCCGAACGTGGGCAGCCGGGTGACCTCGTCATCGGCACCGCGGGCGCCCAGGTCGGCCAGTGCGGTCATCAACCGGCCGCCCAGGAGGCGATCGAGCGCATCGGCGCCGGGGGTGCTCAGCAGCCCGTCGGGGCCTGTGCCCACGCCGACGACCACGGCATCGGCGGAGAGCTTCTCGAGCGGGCGGTCGGTGGCGGAGATCGTCGGCGGCACGGTCCGATCCTAGTCAAGGGCCGCGCTGCCCCCGCGCCTCGCACGCTCCGCGCGGGCCCCGGCAGCGCGGCCACGCTAGCGTCCTCGGGGTGACCGCGCTGACCTCCCCGCTGCACGACCGGCACGTCGCCGCGGGCGCCAAGTTCGCCGACTTCGGTGGCTGGTCCATGCCCGTCGAGTACGCCGGCGGTGGCGTGCTCGCCGAGCACGCCGCCGTCCGCGACAGGGTCGGCCTGTTCGACGTCTCGCACCTGGGGACGGCGACCGTCCGCGGCCCCGGGGCGGCGGCGTTCGTCGACTCCTGCCTGACCAACGACCTGTCCCGGATCGGCGCCGGCCAGGCGCAGTACACGCTGTGCTGCCTGCCGGACGGCGAGGACGGCGCCGGCGGCGTGGTCGACGACCTGATCGTCTATCTGCGCGGCCCCGACGACGTGCTGCTGGTGCCGAACGCGGCGAACGCCGCGGAGGTGCTGGCCCGGCTGTCCGCCGCGGCCCCGGCCGGGGTCACCGTCACCGACCGGCACACCGAGGTGGCGGTCCTGGCGGTGCAGGGTCCCCGCTCCGCGGAGGTGCTCGCCGCCGCCGGGCTGCCCGGCGAGTTGCCGTACATGTCCTTCGCGGGGATCCGGGACCGCGACGGGGCCGAGGTCACCGTCTGCCGCACGGGTTACACCGGCGAGCACGGCTACGAGCTCCTCGTCGCCGCCGAGCAGGCCGGTGAGCTCTGGGACGCCGTGCTCGTCGCGGGGCAGCGGGAGCAGATCCGGCCCTGCGGGCTGGGCGCCCGCGACACGCTGCGCACCGAGATGGGATACCCGCTGCACGGCCACGAGCTGTCTCGGGAGATCACCCCCAACCAGGCGCGCGCGGGCTGGGCGGTGGGCTGGCGGAAACCGGCGTTCTGGGGGCGGGCGGCCCTGCTGGCCGAGAAGGAGGCCCGGCCCGCCCGGCTGCTGTGGGGGCTGCAGGCGCTCGGCCGCGGGATCCCGCGGCCGGGCATGGCCGTGCTGGGCGCCGACGGTGCGCGGATCGGGGAGGTCACCAGCGGGACGTTCTCCCCGACCCTGCGCACGGGCGTCGCGCTCGCGCTGCTGGACACCGCGGCCGCGGTGGCGGAGGGGGACGAGGTCGCCGTCGATGTCCGGGGCCGCCCCCAGCCGGTGACGGTCCGCCGTCCCCCGTTCGTCGAGTCCCAGGTGAAGTAGCAGGAGGACGCCCCTTCGGCTCAGGGCTTCTGCTTGCTCTCCTTGGTGGGTGCCGGCGGGTCGGGCAGCTCGTCGGCGACCATGGCGTCGCGCCGGCCCATCGGCTGCGGATCGCCCTCAGTGGTGTCGGTGGACGTCTGATGCTCGGTCTCGGAGTTGATCTCCGCGCCGAGCAGCACCAGGTAGCAGGTCAGGTACAGCCACAGCATCAACACGATGACCCCGGCGATCGCACCGTAGGTCTTGTCGTAGGACCCGAAGTTGTCGACGTAGAAGCTGAACAGCAGGCTGACCCCCGCCCAGATCACGGTGACGACGACCGAGCCGAGGCTGACCCACCGCATCTTCGGGGCGTCCCGGTCCGGAGCCAGCCGGTACAGCACGGCGAGAGAGCCGGCGACCACCCCGAGCAGCAGCGCCCAGCGCACCACCTGGGCGAGGACCGTGCCGAAGATCCCCAACGGCAGCGCCTCGAGGACCACCGGCACGACGGCGATCAGACCGAAGGTGATCAGCACGAAGAGGATGGCGCCGAGGGTGAGGCCCAGGGCGAGCGCCTTGCGCTTGAGGAAGCTGCGCGTCTCCACCTCGTCGTAGGCGATGTTCACGGCGCTGATCAGGTTTCCGGTGCCGCCCGCCGCGCTCCACAGGGCAGCGAGGATCGAGATGATCAGGCTGAGGGTCAGCGCCCCGCCGCTGTTCTCGGTGATGTTGGTCAGCTGCGTCTGGAGGAGTGACTGGGCGTCCTCGGGCAGCTGGGCGGACAGCGACTCGATCTGGGCGGCCACCTGCTCCGGGGACGCGACCAGGCCGTAGATCGAAATGGTGGCGATCAGCGCCGGAAAGACCGCCAGGAACGCGAAGAAGGCGACTCCGGCGCCGATGATCGGCATCTGATCGGCGTTGTGCTCGGCCCACGAGCGCTTGACGATCTGCAGCCAACCGCGCGCCGGGATGTCCGTGGGCTTCTCGGCGTGCACCCCTGGCATCACCGACTCGCTGGGCACCTCCGGCGCCGGTCGGGCGGCCTCCCGCCGTTCGGTCGCCACGACGGTCGCCGACGTCGCCCCGGTGCGCGGGGTGTCGCCGGCGCGCTGCCCGGCCACCCGGGCGGCGGCCCGCCGTTCGGCCTTCTCCTGCACACGCTGCCGGATCCGCTCCACGGCGCTCTCGGGCCGCTTGGTGTCGGCCATGGGGCTCCTCGTATCGCTGATGGATGGTGGTGTCAGTCGCCGGGCCAGTTGCCGGTCAGCTTGGTGAAGCCCCGCGCGCCGGCTCGGTCGATGGCCGCCTTGGTGGCCGCGAAGATGGCCCCCTGGATCGCCGCGGCGAGCACGACCTCGCGCATCGAGTACTCGCTCTGCAGAGCCCCGGGGGCGTCGTCCTCGTCGGCGAGGCGCTTCCAGACCTGCTTGAACACCGCCCCGGACACCATGCCGGCGAGGACGCCGCCCAGTAGTCCGATCGGCCGGTAGGCGAGCGTGGCGCCCTTGCTCATCGTCTCCTCCTCCAGATGACCAGGCCGGCGGCGGCCGAGACGAGAGCTGCAGCCCCGAGGACCAGGGGCGGGCTCTCCCGATAGGTCTCGACGACGGTGTCCCGGACGCGGAAGAGGTGCTCACGGGCCTTGCCGCGCAGGTCGAGTCGGGTGCCGATCTCGTCGATGGTGCGGCCGAGGTGCTCGCGGGTGCGGTCGATGTCGGCCTGGATGGCGGCTGGATCGGGGGCTCGTGACCCGCTCATCGGACCTCCGGCTCGGGTGCGGGCAGTGGGCCCTCTACATGCCCCCACGCCGGCAGCGGGTAAACCAAGATCACCGGGTGGGGGCGGTGCGCCCCCGACCCCCGGGCCGGGCGTTAGCCTCGCCGTCATGAGCTGGACCTGGCAGCTGGAAGACCCCTCGGGTGCCGTCGTCGACCCGGCCACGCTGGGGGTGGAGGTGCCGGAGTCGGAGAACCAGGGCGACGCGGAGTCGTGGCTCGGGGAGACCTGGCGCGACCTGCTGGAGCAGGGCATCGCCGGCGTGACGCTGTTCTCGGGGCAGGATCGCGTCTACGGACCGATGGGGCTGGCCCCGAACTAGCCGGGGCGCGCCGCATGCGGCGCACCCGCCGCTCAGCCGCGCGAGGTCTTCGCCGGGTCGCGCTCGACCACGTCACCGAGGACCTCGTCGATCCGGGTCATCACCTCGGCGGGCAGCTGGACGCCGGCTGCCGCGACGTTCTCGGTGACCTGCTCGGGCCGGCTGGCGCCGATGATGGCCGCCGCCACGTTGGGGTTCTGCAGCACCCAGGCGATGGACAGCTGGGCCATCGACAGGCCGACCTCGTCGGCGACCGGGCGCAGCTGCTGGACCCGGGTCAGGACGTCGTCGCGCAGGAAGCCCTGGATGGAGCCGGACACCGCGTCGGTCCCGGCGCGGGTGCCGGCCGCCGGCTGCTGGCCGGGCAGGTACTTGCCGGACAGGACGCCCTGCGCCATCGGTGACCAGACGATCTGGGCGAGGCCCTCCTGCTCGCTGGTCGGCACCACCTCGGCCTCGATGACCCGCCACAACATCGAGTACTGCGGCTGGTTGCTGATCAGCTGCACCTTGAGCTCGCGGGCCAGCTCGGCGGCCGCGGCGATCTCCTCGGCGCGCCACTCCGAGACCCCGATGTAGAGCACCTTGCCGGCCCGGACCAGGTCGGCGAAGGCGGTCATCGTCTCCTCGAGCGGGACCGTCGCGTCGTAGCGGTGGGCCTGGTAGAGGTCGACGTAGTCGGTCTGCAGCCGCCTGAGCGAGGCATGGCAGCTCTCGGTGATGTGCTTGCGGGACAACCCGCGGTCGTTCGCACCGGGGCCGGTGGGCCAGTAGACCTTGGTGAAGATTTCCAGCCCCTCGCGGCGCTGACCGGCCAGCGCGCGTCCCAGGACCGACTCGGCCACGGTGGCGGCGTAGACGTCGGCGGTGTCGAAGGTGGTGATCCCGGCGTCGAGCGCGGCCTGCACGCAGGCGTGCGCGGCGTCCTCCTCGACCTGGCTGCCGTGGGTGAGCCAGTTGCCGTAGGCGATCTCGGAGATGGTCAGGCCGGAACGGCCGAGGCGTCGAGTCTGCACGAGCAGACGCTAGTCCTCAGCATCGCTAATGACCTCTCGCGGCCCTCCTGCAGGGGCCCGCCGCGAGCGGGCGAGTGGTGGGGCGCAGGAGGGGCCTTCTTCAGTACTGGTCGTTGGGCCCGAGCTGCGGCTTGGGGAACCGCCAACGGCGGACCATGGTGGCCCGGCTGACGCCGTACCAGACCAGCGTGCGGGTCTTCTCCTTGTGGTCGGGCTGCCGCTCGGCGAGCACCCGCGAGATCTTGCGGCCCAGCACGAAGGAGTCGGCCAGGATGACGATGAAGAAGGCGAACCAGACGAACACCGTGTAGCTCTGCACGGTCGGCGAGGGGATGAAGTAGCCGAGCAGGACCAGCGCGGCCACGATCAGGAAGGCGCTGCCCGCGTTGCGGCGGGTGTCGACGATGTCGCGGACCAGGCGGCGCGCGGGGCCTCGGTCGCGGACGGGGAGGGCGCTCTCGTCGCCGGACAGCACCGCGGCGCGCTGGCTGCCCCGCGCGGCGAGCTGCTGCTCACGGCTGCGCTTGTAGGCCTCCCTGCGCGTGGTGGGCGGCGGCGGGGGAGGCCCCTGCCGGCGGCCCTGCGCCTCGGCCCGCCTCGGCGTCGGCCGCCCCTTGCCCACGCCGGTGGCGAATGGGGCACTGAGGTCGGCGGACGGGGCCGGCGTCGTCTCGGGCTGGCTGCGGCGGCCGGGCAGACGGAGCTTCACGGCTGGGCAGTCTACGTGGGCCGAACGCCTCCCCGGCCCGATCGCGGGACGCGCCCCCCATCCCGGGGTGCACCGGGACCCGCCGCGCGGTGGTTCGCCGTACAGTGGGAAGCAGCTCCGCCACGGCGGTGTTGGTCCTTGCGATGGCCCGTCGTACGGGTCCAGTCAGGACACCGCAGGGACGTTCCTCGAGTGTGGGAGGACCACAGACATGACCGTGCAGGACACGCAGGCCCCCGGTACCACCGGCGTCATCCTCAGCGACGCCGCCGCCCTCAAGGTGAAGACGCTGCTGGACCAGGAGGGGCGTGACGACCTGCGGCTGCGGATCGCCGTGCAGCCGGGCGGATGCTCGGGCCTCCGCTACCAGCTCTTCTTCGACGAGCGATTCCTGGACGGCGACCAGACCCACGAGTTCGGTGGGGTCGAGGTCATCGTCGACCGGATGAGCGGTCCCTACCTCGGGGGCGCGACGATCGACTTCGTCGACACCATCGAGAAGCAGGGCTTCACGATCGACAACCCGAACGCAGGCGGCTCCTGCGCCTGCGGGGATTCGTTCTCCTGACCGGAGGCTGACCGAGTACACGGACGGCGCCCGGCACCCGAGAGGGTGCCGGGCGCCGTTTCGCGTTCCCGGGGTGGTCCGGCTCCGAGGTCAGAGCCGCACGGGGTAGTGGGTCTCCGGGATGACCGGCGTGATCCGCTCCTCGACGAAGATGCCGTGCCACACCATGAAGATCAGCACCTCCCACAGCTGGCGCGCGGTGCGCTTGCTGGGCTGCTCGGCTGTGCGCATGGACGACAGCAGGTCGTTCACCCGGCCACGATCCAGCCATTCGTCGGTCTGGCTCTCGGCGACGATGTCGCGGGCCCACTCGTGCAGCGGGCCCGCCAGGAACTCCGCCGTCGGCACCGGGAAGCCGAGCTTGCGCCGGTGCAGGATCGGCGCCGGGACGATCTGCTCCATCGCCCGCCGCAGCGCGTACTTGGTGGCGTCGCTGCCGCGGGGGACCCGCTGCTCGAGGGGGATGGTGCTGGCCAGGGCGAACACCTCGGGGTCGAGGAACGGGACGCGCAGTTCCAGCGAGTTGGCCATCGTGACCTTGTCGGCCTTGACCAGGATGTCGCCGCGCAGCCAGGTGAACAGGTCGACGTACTGCATGGCGGTGACGTCGTCGTAGCCGGCCTCGCGGGTCTGCCGGTACAGGTCCTCGGTCACGGTGACGTGGGACATGTCCGGGTCGTGGCCACGCAGCAACCGGGCCAGCTCGGACCCGGAGAAGTTCCGGGCGTTGCCGTAGTACCGCTCCTCGAGGGGGATCGCGGCCCGGCGGAGCAGGTCCTTGCCGCGCAGCCCGTCGGGCAGCAGCGCCGACAGGGCGCCCATCGCGCGGCGTCCCACCTTCGGCACGCGCTGCGCCCAGGCCAGGCTGATCGGCTCCCGGTAGATCGTGTAGCCGCCGAACAGCTCGTCGGCGCCCTCGCCGGAGAGCACCACCTTGACGTGCTTACGCGCTTCGCGGGCCACGAAGTACAGCGGCACGAGCGCCGGGTCGGCGACCGGGTCATCGAGATACCAGACCACCTCGGGGATCGCGGCGGCGAACTGTTCGGCGGTGATGACCACCGGGACGTGGGCGACCCCCAGCTCGGCCGCGGACTCCGCGGCGATGTCGACCTCCGAGGTCGACTCCCGCTCGAAACCGACCGTGAAGGTCATCAGGTCGGGGTTGTACCGCTTGGCCAGTGCGGCGATCGCGGTCGAGTCGATCCCGCTGGAGAGGAAGGAGCCCACGGTGACGTCGGCGCGCATGTGCTTGGCGACCGAGTCGTCGAGAGCGGCGGCGATCCGGTCGTAGAGCTCCTGTTCGCGCCCGGCCGGCACCGGCTGCGGCCGGAAGGTCGGATGGAAGTACCGGGTGGTGTGCAGCTCGCCGTCGACGACGGTGAACGTCGTCCCGCTCTCGATCCGGCGGATACCGCGGTGCAGGGTGGCCGGCTCGGGAACGTACTGCAGGGTCAGATAGTGCTGCAGGGACGCCGGGTCCACGCCGCCGGCGCCGGCGCTGCCGCCGAGCAGCTCCAGGACGGCCTTCTTCTCCGAGCTGAAGACCAGTCCGCCGTCGGCCAGCCGGGCGGTGAACAGTGGCTTGATCCCGAACGGATCGCGGGCGCCGAAGGCCGTGTTGGTCCGGGTGTCCCAGATCACGAAGGAGAACATCCCGCGCAGCTTCGGCACGATGGCCTCGCCCCACAGGTGGTAGCCGGCGACGATCGCCTCGGTGTCGCCCCCGGTGGCGAAAGTGGCACCCGCGGCCTTCAGCTCCTCGCGGAGCTCCAGGTAGTTGTAGATCTCACCGTTGAACAGGATCCGGTAGCGGTCGCCGGCGTAGGCCAGGGGTTGCGGGCTGCCCTCGACGTCGATGATCGACAGCCGGTTGAACCCGAGCACGACCCGGGCATCGGACCACACGGCGGTGTCGTCGGGGCCGCGGTGGTGCAGGCAGTGCAGCGCCTGCCGCACCTCGTCCACCGTCTTCTCCTCGACCCGGTCGGCATCGGTGGACAGGTAGGCCAGCAGGCCGCACATGCGTGGGTCTCCAAGCGGTGGGGGACGGGGTGGGGCGGCGCGCCCCAGGTCAGACGCGCTCGCCGGCGCGGGTCCTGCGGGTGGCGATCCGCTCGGCCACGAACGACACGATCGGGATGGTTCCTCCGACCAGCACGAGCACTGTGCCCTTGAGGGTCCACCGGGCGCGCAGTGCCAGGTCGCAGGCGGTGAGGAAGAAGATGAAGTACAGCCAGCCGTGCGCGGTGCCGATGACGGCCACCGGCCCGCCCTCGCCGGCGAGGTACTTCAGGGGGACGGCGACCAGGACCAGGGCGGCCAGCAGGACGCCGACGACCCAGGCCATCACCCGGTAGCGCACCAGCGCAGCGGGTACGTCCTGACCGACCCGGCGGGCCAGGGCGCGCGGCAGCCCCGAGGAGGCTGCGGTGCGGTCAGCCACCATTGCCGGTCCGCTGGCCGAGGGCCTTGGCGTTGAGCTCGGCCAGGTAGGCGTTGTACGCGGCCAGCTCCGGGTCGCCCGTGGTGTCGATCCGCGGCCGCTGGTACAGCACCACGGCGTTGCCCGGTTCGTCGGCGTCGGGGTCGCGAGCCAGCTCGTCGCGGCACATGCGGACGTAGAACCACAGGCCCATGAAGCCGTAGAGCGGCCACTGCAGGGCGTAGCTCCAGTTGACCGGGCCGCCGCCGTCCTCGGCCTTGGCGAGCTGCCAGCTGCCCAGGTAGAAGGTGCCCACGAACAGGGCCGCGACCACCAGGTGGAGCAGCACCCAGTTGCGGGTCAACAGCCGTCGGTACACGCCCCCGACTGTAACCGGCGAGGTGCTGGGGGCGGGGTGTGATGTTGGGACCACGAGCTGGCGGTGGACGCCCGCACTGCGGGCGGTGTGGATCGTCGCGCGGGTGGGCGCGGATATCCGGGGCGCGCCGCCGCGCACCCGCTCCCGGGGCCGGGATGCCGGGCGGGGTCGGCTAGTCTCGGCCAGACTGTGGTGGGCGTGACCGGTTCTCCCGAGAGGGCTGGACGAGCCTGCAGGTGAGACCGCGTGGTGCCGCCACGTGGGGGATGAGGAGGCAGCGGGCAGTGGCTCGACGCAGCAAGCTCGCGCGGGTGGCCGCGCTCGGTCTCCTGGGGGCGCTCACGCTCAGCGGGTGTTCGGTGGACCAACTGTTCGCCATCGGCTGGCCGGACGGCATCACCGACGAGGCAGAGCTGATGCGCGACCTCTGGATCGGGTCCGGCATCACCGCGATGGTCGTCGGTGTGGCGGTGTGGGTGCTGATCGCCTGGGCGGCGATCCGGTACCGCAAGCGCGGCAACGAGCTCCCGCGCCAGACGGCCTACAACCTGCCGTTGGAGATCGTCTACACGATCATCCCGTTCATCATCATCGCGGGGCTGTTCTTCTACACCGTGACGGTGCAGAACCGGGTGCAGCAGCGCAGCGACGACCCGGACGTGACCGTCGCGGTCAACGCATTCAAGTGGAACTGGCAGTTCGTCTACCCCGACACCACCGACGCCAACGGCGGCGAGCCGGTGTCCACGGTCGGAACGAGCACCGAGATCCCGATCCTGGTGCTGCCGGTCGACCAGACGATCCGCTTCGAGCTGGCCTCGGCCGACGTCATCCACTCCTTCTGGGTGCCGGAGTTCCTCTTCAAGCTCGACATCATCCCGGGCAACGAGAACGGCCGGGACAACGTCTTCGAGGTGACCGTCCGCGAGGAGGGTTCCTACGTGGGCCGGTGCGCCGAGCTGTGCGGTACCTACCACGCGTTCATGAACTTCGAGGTCCGCTCGGTCTCCGCGGCCGACTACGAGGACTACATCGATGCCCGCGAGGACGGCCTGACGACCTTCGAGGCGCTGGAGAGCATCGGCCAGGAGGGCACGGCGACCACGACCCGCCCCTTCCTGCTCGACCGGCAGCAGCAATCGGCACTGCAAGGTGACTGACCCGACCACGCCCCAGCACCAGCACCAGGAGGAGCGGCCGTGAAGGTCGAAGCACTCATCTTCAACTTGCTCACGGTGTTCTGCATCGTGACCGCGATCATCTACGGGTTCTGGGCGCGGGAGCCCATCGGCACCACCGCCCTCGCCCTCTCCGGCGGCCTGACCCTGCTCATCGGTGGGTTCTTCTGGTTCGTCAGCCGGCGCATCGACGACCGGCCGGAGGACAGCAAGGACGCCGAGATCGCGGACGGCGCAGGGGAGCTGGGGTTCTTCAGCCCGGGCAGCTACTGGCCGTTCGGACTCGCCTTCGCTGCCGGGCTGATGGGCCTGGCGCTGGCCTTCTGGTACCCGTGGCTGGTGCTCATCGCCGGTGCGGCCCTGATCCTGACCATCGGCGGGTTGCTCTTCGAGTACTACGTCGGGCAGAACGCGCACAGCTGACGACGCGCTCCACGACGCGACAGGGTCTCTTCCGCTCCGGCGGGAGGGACCCTGCTTGCGTGTGGAGTCCGCGGGGCAGGAACCCCGGGCGTTCCCGGTGCCGGCGCGACCACACCGGGTGAACGCGACCTGCCGCCTGGTGGTGACCGTCACCACCCACCCGGCGCCGGTTGTGACAACCGGTGGCACCCGCCGCCGTCTTCAGCGCCGCCCCCGCCGCCAGCATGGCCGGGCTGGCCTACTACGCGATGCGCGGCGGGCGGCCGCTCGGTACTGCGTATGCCGTCTGGGTGGACATCGGCGCCGTCATGACGGCCGGCTACGCGATGTGGTCAGGGCAGGAGCCGGTGTCGACGGTCCGGGGCCTCCTGCTGGCCGGCATCGTCGGCTGCGTCATCGGACTTGAGCTCGCTCACTGACCGGTCGGACCGGCGGACAGCAGGATGCGAGGACGCGGTGCTGCTGATCGCCCGGGCACCTGGCTGCACCGGGGCGGATACGACAGAGGGGCCCTGACGGATGTCCGCCAGGGCCCCTCTGTCGTGTCGTGCCGATCAGTCGCGCGGCTCCTGGGGTCGCCCGCCCTCGGAGGGGCGCCCGCCCTCGGAGGGGCGTCCCGATCCGGTGAGCTCGCGGCGGGCGGCCTCGGTGGCCTCCAGCCCGCGCGCCTCGTGCTCGGCCTCGGCCTGCACCGCGGCGGGCTCCTCCACGGGGGAGAAGAAGCCCTTGATCGCGCGGCGCGCACCACCGACCTGGTTCATCTTCTTCGGTACCGAGGCGCCGCCGTAGGCGAGCTGGCCGTGGCCGTGCTCATCGACGGGACCGAGGGGCTGGTGCACCTCGATGAACTCGCCGCTGGGCAGCCGCCGGATGACGCCGGTCTCGATGCCGTGCTCGAGCACCTCACGGTCGTGCCGCTCGAGGCCCAGGCAGATCCGGTACGTCAGCACGTACACGATCGGCGGGATGAGGATCATCCCGATCCGGCCGAACCAGGTCATCGCGTTGAGGCTGATGTCGAACTTGTCCGCGATGAGGTCGTTGCCGCCGGAGATCCACAGCACGATGTAGAACGACAGCGCCATGGCACCGATCGACGTGCGCACGGGCACGTCGCGCGGCCGCTGCAGCAGGTGGTGCGAGGCGGTGTCGCCGGTCAGCTTCCGCTCGATCATCGGGTACAGCGCGAGCACCGTGAACATCGCACCGGCGATGACCACGGTCGGCCAGAAGAGCGCCGGGATGACGTAGCCACCGGGCAGGTTGATGTCCCAGGCGGGGAACAGCCGTGTCGACCCGTCCAGGAATCCGATGTACCAGTCCGGCTGCGAGCCGGCGGAAACCTGCGCCGGGTTGTACGGCCCCCACAGCCAGACGGGGTTGATCTGCACGAGGCCACCGAGCGCGGCGCAGACCCCGAAGACGATGAAGAACAGCGCCGTCGCCTTGCCGGCGAACGTCGGGAACAGCCGGTTGCCGACCACGTTGTGCTCGGTCCGACCCGCGCCGGGGAACTGGGTGTGCTTCTGCTTGACCAGGACCAGCAGGTGCACGGCGATCAGGCCGAGGACGATCGCCGGCAGGATCAGCACGTGGACGATGTAGAAGCGTCCGATGATGTCCATGCCGACGAAGTCACCGTTGAAGACCGCCCAGTGCACCCAGGTGCCGACGACCGGGATGGAGAGCAGGATCGCGCTGATGATCCGCAGGCCCGTTCCGGAGAGCAGGTCGTCGGGCAGGGTGTAGCCGGTCACGCCCATGAGCAGGGCGAGGACCAGGAGCCCCACCCCGATCAGCCAGTTGCTCTCGCGCGGCCGGCGGAAGGCACCGGTGAAGAAGATCCGCAGCAGGTGCACGACGATCGCGGCCACGAACAGCAGGGCGGCCCAGTGGTGGATCTGCCGGATCAGCAGCCCGCCGCGCACGTCGAAGGACAGCGCCAGCGTGGACTCGTACGCCGCGGACATCTCCACGCCGCGCAGCGGTGCGTAGCCGCCCTCGTAGATGACCTCCTGCATGGTCGCGTCGAAGAAGAACGTCAGGTAGGTGCCCGAGAGCAGCAGGATGACGAAGCAGTAGAGCGCGATCTCGCCGAGCAGGAACGACCAGTGGTCGGGAAAGACCTTGTTCAGCGTCCGGCGCAGGGGGCCGGCGACGATGAGTCGGTCGTCGACCTCGAAAGCTGCTCGGCCGATGCGGGTCGCCGGTGCGGCCGGCGCAGCCGTGGAGGTGGCCATCAGATGCTTTCCCGGTTCCAGTAGGTGGGGCCGACCGGCTCAATGTAGTCACTGCGTGCGACGAAGTAACCCTCGTCGTCCACAGTGATCGGCAGCTGGGGCAGCGGCCGGGTGGCCGGGCCGAAGACCGGCTTCGCACCTTCCGTCACCTGGAACTGGGACTGATGGCACGGGCAGAGAATCCGGCCGGTCTCCTGCTCGTAGAGCGAGACCGGGCAACCGGCGTGCGTGCAGATCTTGGAGTAGGCGACGTAGTCGCCGTAGCCGAAGTCCTCCTGGCCGGTGGGCGTCTGGAGATTCTGGAGCTGCGCCGGACGCAGCCGGATCAGCATGGTGGCGGCATCGGCGGCACGGTTCCCGCCGGTCACCGCGGGGAAGACGGTCTCCAGGGAGCCCGGCTGCTGGTCACCGGGGCGGATCGGGGTGCCGTCGTTCCGCACGAGGCGAATGCCCTCGGCCCACGGGGTCGTGCCGAGCGGGTTGCCCTTGTTCGGGTTCTTGATCAGTCCACCGAGCGGGGCGATGAGCATCGCCCCGAAAGCCAAAGCCATGAAGCCCAGCGTGCCGGTGAGGAGCTTGCGACGGCGGAGCCCGGAGTTGTCCAGGCCGCCGAGCAGGGTGGCGGAGGTGGTCACGCGGTCGAAGTGCGAGCCGTCGTGCTTGTCCTGCACCGCGGTCTCGTGAGGCATGAGCTTCTTGACGAACACCACCAGTCCGATGCCGACCGAGGTGAGGGCAAGGCCCATGAACAGGCCGGTGAGAGGGGTGAAGGCGGCGCTCCAGGCGCTACCGCCCACCGTCCACTGCCAGTCCGGCAGGAACCAGCCGGACCCGACGTAGACGACCAGGAAGGCCAACGACAGCAGAGCGGCCAGCAAGAACCAGAAGGTCACCAGGCGGGTGGCCTGCTTCTCCAGCTTCGAGCCGGGCGTGGGGCCGGGCTCCACGTGCAGGACCTCGACACCGTCGTAGCGGGCACCCAGCCGGTCCCGCTCGACGCGGTCCATCGCGGCCAGCTGCTCGGGCGTGTGGTCCTCGTCCGGCCCGCCGTGCGCGGGGCCCGCCTCGTCGGAGCCACCGGCCGAGCCGGGGCGCTGGTGGTCAGTCGTGCTCACGCCTTCGTCCCCATCCAGAAGATCCCGAACAGCAGAGCGCCCATGCCGGCCACCCAGATGACCAGACCCTCGGCCACCGGACCGGCCCGGCCGATGGCGGCGCCGCCGGGATCGGCCTGTGCGTCGATCGTCTGCACGTAGTTGATGATCGCGCGCTTCTCGTCCGGGGTGAGCTGGTTGTCACCGAACACCGGCATGTTCTCCGGGCCGGTGAGCATCGCGGTGTAGATCTGCAGGTCGTTCGAGTCGCCCAGCGAGGGAGCGCGCTTGCCGGACGAGAGGGCGCCCCCCTCCCCGACGAAGTTGTGGCAGGAGGCGCAGTTGAGCCGGAACAGCTCACCGCCCTCGGCCAGGTCACCGTCCCGCAGGTCGCCCGACGGCAGGGTCGGCCCGCCGCCGTTCGCCTGGACGTAGGCCATGAGCTGGTCGATCTCCTCGTCGGAGAACAACACCGGATGCTCGGGGGCCTGGGCCTCCTGGCGCACCAGCGGCATGCGGCCGGTGGACACCTGGAAGTAGACCGAGGCCGCGCCGACCCCGATGAGCGAGGGACCGCGGTCCTCGACGCCCTGCAGGTTCGAACCGTGGCAGGTGATGCAGCTGCGCGTGTAGAGCTCCTCGCCGGCCTCGACGGCCGACGAGACGACGCCCGGCGGATCCTCGGCGGCATTGGCGCCCGGCGCGAGCGTCGAGTAGCCCACACCGGTGAGCACCAGCGCGGCCATCAGACCGGCGACGTTCGCCACCCGACGGCGTTGCTTGGAGCGTCGCCGGTCGAGGGCGGCGGCGGCCGGCGAGCCGGCGACCGGGCGCCGGCGCAGCAGCCTGCGACGGCCGCTCTCGAGGGGAGCAGCGGATTCGGGGTTCGTGGTGGACACCGGTTCCCTAGCGGATCAGGTAGATCGTGGCGAAGAGCCCGACCCACACGACGTCGACGAAGTGCCAGTAGTAGGAGACCACGATCGCCGAGGTCGCCTGTGCTGGCGTGAACCGGCCCATGGTGGACCGGATGAGCACGAACACGAAGGCCACCAGGCCGCCGATGACGTGCAGCGCGTGGAAGCCGGTCGTGAGGTAGAACACCGAGCCGTAGGCCGACGAGGCGATCGTCGTCCCGTGCTCGGTGACCAGGACCCGGTACTCGTTGAACTGGGCCACGGTGAAGATCAGGCCCATCGCGAACGTGATCGTGAACCAGCGCCGCAGCCCGTACACGTTGCCCGTCTCGGCGGCGAAGACGCCGATCTGGCAGGTGACCGATGACGCGACCAGGATCAGCGTGAAGAAGGTCGCGTACGGCAGGTTCAGCTCGGTTGGCTCCGGCGGCCAGCCATCGGTGGCCCGGGCGCGCGCGGTGAAGTACATGGCGAAGAGTCCGGCGAAGAACATCAGCTCGCTGGCGAGCCAGACGATCGTGCCGACGCTGACCATGTTCGGTCGGGTCAGGGAGTGCACCCGCGAGGTGTCGAAGGTGCTGCTCGCCACGGGGGCCGTTGTCACCTGGTCATCATGGCATCGGGACGGCCCTGCCACGACGTGGGGTGGGTGGGCGTGGCGCGGCCCGGTGTGGGCGGCGCGGCGCGGCGACGTGGGCGTCGCGTCGTGCCACTAGGCTCGCCCGGGTGAGCGACGCCGCCGTACCGGCCACCGTGCTGGTCTTCAGCCATCGGGCCGAGGTCCGCGCCGCCGTCCGCACCGCCCTGGGGCGCTCGCCGGCGGCCGACGTCGGTCCGTTGACCTACGTCGAGTGCGCCACCGGCGACGAGGTCGTGGCTGCGGTCGACGCCGGCGGCATCGACCTGTGCGTCCTGGACGGCGAGGCGCAGCCGACCGGTGGGATGGGGATCAGCCGGCAGCTCACGGACGAGATCGCCGATCGTCCCGCCCTGGTGCTGCTCATCGCGCGCCAGGCCGATCGCTGGCTCGCCCACTGGTCGCTCGCCGACGCCTCGCTCGGTTACCCGATCGATCCGCTGACCGCAGCCGACGTGGTGGCCGGGCTGTTGCGCGACCGCGCCTCCCGCCGCCCCGCCCGGCGCTGACCGGTGGCCACCGCCACCCCGACGTGGTCCGGGCTGATCTCCCGCCTGATCCGTCGCGAGGACCTCAGCGCCGACGACACCCGGTGGGCGATGCGCCAGGTGATGACCGGGGAGGCGTCCCCGGCCCAGGTGGCGGGCTTCCTCGTGGCGTTGCGGGCGAAGGGCGAGTCACCGGAGGAGGTGGCCGGGCTGGCGGCCACCATGGTCGACCTCGCCACGCCGGTGAGCCTGCCGGTCGACTGCGTGGACATCGTCGGCACCGGTGGTGACGGCGCCCAGACGGTCAACATCTCCACGATGGCCGCAATCGTCACGGCCGCTGCCGGCGTGCCCATCGCCAAGCACGGCAACCGGGCGGCGTCGTCGGCGTCCGGCACCGCGGACGTCCTGGAGGCCCTCGGCGTCGTGATCGACCTGCCGGCCCCGGCCGTCGCCCGGTGCGTCCGGGAGGCGGGCATCGGTTTCTTCTTCGCCCCGGTCTTCCACCCCGGGTTCCGGCACGCCGCGGTTCCGCGCCGGGAGCTCGGGATCGGCACGGTCTTCAACTTCCTGGGGCCGCTGACCAACCCGGCCCGCCCGGTCGCCGGAGCCATCGGGTGCGCCGACAGCCGGATGGCACCGGTCATGGCGGCGGTGCTCGCCGCGCGCGGCACGCGGGCGCTGGTCTTCCGGGGCGACGACGGACTGGACGAGCTGACCACCGCCACGACCTCGTCGGTGTGGATCGTGCGTGCCGGCGAGGTCGTCGCAGATCACCTGGACCCCACCGCGCTGGGCATCCCGGTGTCCGCACCGGGTGCGCTGCGCGGGGGCGGTCCGCAGGTCAACGCCGAGGTGGTCCGCCGGCTGCTCGCCGGCGAGCGGGGCCCGGTGCGCGATGCCGTGCTGCTCAACGCCGCCGGGGCGCTGATGGCGTTCGACGAGCACGGTGCCCGGCTGCACGACGGGCTGGCCGCCGGGCTGGAACGAGCGGCCGCGGCCGTCGACGACGGTCGGGCCGCCGCGAAGCTCGAGCAGTGGGTGCGGGTCAGCCAGGCGGCGCGCGACCGGTGAAGGACCCACTGCCCCCCAACGCTCGCAAGCTCGCGTCGGACCCCTGCAGGGGGCCGAAAGGCCGCTAGGCGCCGGACTCGAAGCCGATCGAGAAGGCCGCCTCCAGGTCGTGCCGGGAGTACGCGCGGAAGGCGACGTGGGTGGCCGTGTCGAGTACGCCGGGGACCTTGTTGATGCGCCCGGCGACGACGGCGGCGATGTCGTCGAACTCGTGCACCCGCACGAGCGCGACCAGGTCGACGTCGCCGGCGACGGAATAGACCTCGCTGACCCCGGGGAGGTCGGCCACGGCCTCGGCGACCTCACCGATCGAGTCGGTGGCGGCGTCGATCATCACGATGGCGGTGATCACGCGGGCGATGCTAGTCGGGTCGGCGGCCGGCCGCGCCGGTCCGCCGCGCGCTCCGGCCGGCCCGGCGCCACCCGCTCGGGCTGGCTGCGGGTGCTCAGCGCCCGGTTGTCGGCGAACGGGTCGCGGCCGGCCCGGCCGGCCTCCACCCGGGCGAGGAAGTCGCTGTACCCGCCGGTGCCAGGGGTGCGGCTGGCCAGCGTGCCGGTGAGCTCGACGAGCCGCGTACCCGGCTTCTCCATCCAGCGCAGCACCAGCTCGGTCTCGTCCACCGACGCCGCGAGCTCGCCGTCCGGGCCGCTGGTCGTCTCAGCCGTCGTCCTGAGGTCGGCGAGGTGGGCCCGGACCGAACGGCCGCGCTCGGCGACCCCGGCAGCCACCAGCCGGCCCCGTCGCACCACGGACAGCTGCCAGCCGCCCGCACCGTCGGGCCGGGCGAGCACCAGTTCGGGCACGGCGGCCAGCGATTCCAGCCGCTGTCGTCGCCGGATCGCGCGCACCAGTACCGCGGTGCGGTCGCGCAGGACCGCAGCGTCCTCGTAGCGCCCCTCGGTGGCCAGTCTCTCGACCCGCCCGAGCAGGGGTGCGACCACGGCGCGAGGGTCGCGTTCGACCAGGGCGCGGAACACCGCGGCCACGGCGGCGTACTCCTCTCGGCTCTGCGCGCCGGTGCAGGGTGCTCCGCAGCGGCCCATGTCGGCCAGCGCGCAGGCGCTGCCGGAGGCGCTGAGCGTCAACCGGGTCGTGCACTGGCGCAGCGGCAGCGACTCGTGCACCGCGGCCATCGCGGCATCCGCGGCCCGGCGGTCGGGGAACGGGCCGAGGAACACCCCGGCGCCGGGCCGGACGCGGCGCACCACCGACAGGCGGGGGAAGGGCTCGTCGGTGAGGCGCACCCACAGGGCGCGCTCGGGGAAGCGGGAACGCCGGTTGTAGCGCGGCTTGTGCTCGGCGATCAGCCGCAGCTCGCGCACCGCCGCCTCCAGGTCGTGTGCGCACGGCAGGGCATCGACCCGCTCGGCGAGCCGGACCATCTCGGTCATCCGGCTGCGCTGCTCGCCGGCGGTGAAGTAGCTCCGCACCCGGCTGCGGAGGTCGGTGGAGGTGCCCACGTAGAGAGGCTCGTCCCGAGCGCCGCGGAAGACGTAGACGCCCGGTCCGCGCGGGACGGAGGCCGCCAGGTGCCGTTTGCGCCGACGCTGCGGGTCGACCTGGCTGGTGAGACCGCTGAGCTCCTCCAGCGAGGTCACTCCGAGCGGGCCGAGGCGCTCGAACAGGCCGTGGAGGACGTCGACGGTGGCGCGGGCGTCGTCCAGTGCGCGGTGGCAGGGCTGGGTGGTGGTGGAGAAGAAGGGGGCGAGGGTGCCGAGCTTGCAGTTGGGCACCTCGTCCCGGGTGAGCAGCCGGCGGGCCAGGACGGCGGTGTCGACCGCGGCGAACGCCGGCCAGGCGACCCCCGAGGCCTCGCACGCCGCCCTGAGGAAGCCGAGGTCGAACGGCGCGTTGTGGGCCACCAGCACCGCGCCGCGGGCGAACTCGAGGAAGGCCGGCAGCACCGAGTCGATCCGGGGGGCGGCCGCGACCATCATCGAGGTGATGCCGGTCAGCACGCTGATGTAGGGCGGGATCTCCTGGCCGGGGTCGACGAGGGTCTGGAACTCGCCGAGCACCTCACCGGCCCGGACCTTGACCGCACCGATCTCGGTGATCGCGCTGTCCTTGGGGGAGCCGCCGGTGGTCTCCAGGTCGACCACCACGAACGTGATGTCGGCCAGCGGGGTGCCCAGGTCGTCGATCGTGGCCTGCTCGAACCGCACCAGCGCGCCGGGGGAGGCGGTGCCGGGCGGCAGCGCGGGGAACCCCGCGGAAGGCATCGGCGCGGACGGCGGGAGGGGAGGGGGTGGCACGGGTCGGACGCTAGGTCGGACCTCCGACAGTCCCGGGGAGGCCACGCCGCCCCGGGTCGGGCCCGACCGCCGCCGACCCGGGGGCCCTGCCGGGATCCTCCGCGGCCACGGGGGACGGAACTGTCGGTGGCCCCTCCTACGGTCCGCAGGCGTTGGACCACAGGAGAGAGGAGAGCCGGCGTGCTCATCGATTGCGACACCTGCACCGTCCGCGGGGACGGCTGCGCCGATTGCGTCGTCACGGTCCTGCTCGGCGCCCCACCGGGCTGGCAGGAGACCGGACCGACGGTCGTGCCCCTCACCCGGCGCGTCCGCTCAGCCACCGGCGAGGTGCAGCCGGCAACCGTCCGTGCCGACGCGCCGGACGCGCCCGGGCAGGAGGTTGCGTTCTGTGATGTGCCGCACCTTGACAGTGACGGGGTGGCCGCCCGGCCGGTAGTCGAGCTCGACGATGTCGAGCGGAGGGCCGTCCGGGCCTTGGCAGACTTCGGACTGGTTCCGCCGTTGCGTCATCAGGATGCGTCGCTGCCGGCTCCCCCGCGTCAGGCGGACGGCGACCGCCACGTGAGTTGACGAATTCCAGCACTGTGATTCGTCAGCTGCTGTCGCGCTCTGGGCGTCCGACAGGGCTTTGTCTCGGTCTGATCACGGCCCTACTGTTTCCCTCGTTCGGGAGAGTGGTCGTCACCGCACAGAGGGTGACCTCGTTCCGAACACCGCCGAATCAGCCGGCCACTTCCCTGGCCGGGTGAACCGGGGACCCACCGCAGCACTGGGGTGAGTTCTCACGCGGCCGGGCAACCGGACCGCACGCGCCGGCGACGGCGCGCAGAGATAGGGCGATCTTCTTCCTCGCCCGAACCCGTCAGCTAACTCGGTAGGCGGTCGATGTGGAGGAAATGGAGCCGCGCCGACCGTGGCGAGCCCTCACCTGTCCGTCCGTCCTGCCCGCACCGGGTCCGCGACCCGGCCCGAAACCCCGTCGGCCCCGGCGACGGCTGTCCGCCGACCCCGGCTGGTCGGCCGGCTCGGTACCGCCGTCCTGCTGGCCGCGGCCGCCGGCCTCGCCGTGACCGTGCTGCCCGGTGCCGCGAGCGCCGCACCGGCGCCCCAGGCCGCCTCGCCGCAGGAGGCCACGGAGCTGGTCGCCCAGGCCGATCACGAGCTCGAGGCGGTCACCGAAGAGGTGAACGACGCGCGTGTGCAGTTGACGGAGCAGCAGGCTGCCGCCGCCACCGCCGGTGAAGCCGTCGCCGCGGCCCAGGCCCAGTTGGCCGCGCTGGACGGGCAGATGCGCCAGGTGGCGCGCAGCGCCTTCACCGGGGAGAACCTCTCCCACTTCAACGCCCTGATGACCAGCGGCTCGGCCGACGAGTTCCTCGCCCAGGTGAACATGCTCGACGCCATCGCCGGCCACACCAACGACGTCCTCGCCCAGGTGGCCGCCGCGTCCGCGGCAGCGCAGGAGGCCAAGGCGACCGCGGACGCGGCCGCCGCCACCGCCCAGCAGACCCTCGACGCGGTCACCGCCCGGCAGGCCGTCCTCACGGGGCAGATCTCCGATTACCAGGCCCAGTACGCGGCGCTGACCGCCGCCCAGCAGGAGCAGGTCAACCGGACCCACGCCGGCCCCGCGCTCCCCGCGCCCGGCGCCGGCGCGTCGCGGAACGTCGCCCCGTCGGCCGGCGCGGTGCTGGCGCCCAGCGCGGCCGCGCAGGTGGCCGTCGACACGGCGCTGGCCCAGCTCGGCGATCCCTACGTCTGGGCTGCCGGCGGCCCCGACGCGTTCGACTGCTCGGGTCTGACCCAGTACGCCTACGCCGCCGCCGGGGTGCGCCTGCCGCACTCCAGCAAGGCGCAGTCCACGATGGGCACCGCGGTGTCCCGCGGCGACCTGCAGCCCGGTGACCTGGTCTTCTTCCGCAGCCCGGTGAGCCATGTGGGCATGTACATCGGTGGTGGCCGGATGGTGCACGCCGCCACCTTCGGTGTCCCGGTGCAGATCACCAGCGTGGACATGGCCGGCTACGCCGGTGCCCGCCGCTACGCCGGCTGACCGCACGGGCCCAGGGACCTGCCAGCCGGTCGGCCTAAGCTCCTGCGCGTGAGTGCCCGACGCCTCGCCCTGCTCGTGGCGCTGGTCCTGGGGGTCGCCGTCCTCGCCGTGATCGTCGTGGTCACGCCGGGCGAGCTGATCCCCACCCCGCCGGGCGGCCGCACCCCGGTCGACCCGTCGGCCACCTTCTCCCCGGCCGAGATGGAGCGCGCGAACTCCTTCGCCGCCGCACGGCGACCGGCATCCCTGGCCGCGCTGCTGCTCAGCCTGCTGGTCTCGGCCGTGTTCGGTCTCACCCGGGCCGGCGCAGCCGTCATCCGGGCGGTGGCGCGGCCGCTCGGCGGCGGCTGGGCCTGGCAGGCGCTGCTGGGCACGGTGGCCCTGGTGGTGATCGGCCGGCTGGCCACGCTGCCGCTGTCGGCCTACGGCGAGGTGGTCCGGCACCGCTACGGCCTGTCCACCCGCAGCTGGGGCCTGTGGGTGCGGGACGTCGCCACGTCCACGGCCATCTCCGCCGGTGTCACCGCGCTGGTCGTGCTGGCCGTCGTCGCCCTGGCCCGGTGGGCTCCGCGGACCTGGTGGGCCTGGGCGGCGGCCGGCACCGCCGGCCTCGTGGTGGCCGGGTCGTTCCTCTACCCGCTGGTGATCGAGCCGGCGTTCAACCGCTTCGAGCCGATGCCGCCCAGTGCGCTGCGCAGTGAGCTGTTCGCCCTCGCCGAGCGCAGCGGCACCCCGGTGGACGACGTCCTGGTGGCCGACGCCAGCCGGCGCACCACCGCGCTGAACGCCTACGTCTCCGGCTTCGGCTCCTCGCGGCGCATCGTCGTCTACGACACGCTGCTGGACCGGCTGCCCGACGCGCAGATCGAGTCGATCGTCGCCCACGAGCTCGGTCACGTCGCCAACCGCGACGTGCTCACCGGCACGCTCATCGGCGCGCTCGGGTCGGCGGCCGCGGTCGCGCTGCTGGGCTGGCTGCTCGGCTGGACGCCGCTGCTCCGCCGGGCCGGCGCCGACGGGCCCGGCGACCCCCGGATCATCGGACTGCTGCTGTTCCTGGTCGCCGCGGGGACGTTGCTGTCCACCCCGGTGCAGGACGGCGTCTCCCGGCGGGTCGAGGCCCGGGCCGACCTCCACGCGCTGGACCTGACCGGGGACCCCGCGGGGTTCGCGGGGGTGCAGCGCGAGCTGGGCGTGGCCAACCTCTCCGATCCCGACCCGCCGGCGGCATGGCAGTGGTTCTTCGGGACCCATCCCACGACCGCGCAGCGGGTCGCCTTCGCCACCGACTGGACCCGGGTCCACGGCCGGTGAACCGCACGCTCGTCGTCACCAACGACTTCCCGCCCCGGCAGGGCGGCATCCAGACCTTCGTCGCCGCGCTGCTCGCCCGCCGGCCGCCGGAGTCCCTCGTCGTCCTCGCCTCCGACCACCCCGGCTCGGCCGAGCACGACGCGGGGCTGCCCTACCCGGTGGTCCGGGCGCCCACCGGGATGCTGCTGCCGACGCCGGCCGTGGCGCGCACCGCGGCGCGGCTGGCCGGTGACCACGGCTGCCGGACGGCGTTCTTCGGCGCCGCCGCCCCGCTGGGCCTGCTCGCCCCGGCTCTGCGGCGGGCCGGCGTGGAGCACCTGGTGGGCGCCACCCACGGGCACGAGACCGGCTGGGTGGCGCTGCCGGGAGCTCGGTCGATGATGCGCCGCATCGCCGCTGGCCTGGACGTGCTGACCTACATCAGCGAGTACACGCACGGGCGGCTGGCGCCGGCGCTGGCCGACCGGGTGGCGATGGCCCAGCTGTCCCCGGGCGTCGACGTCGAGGCCTTCACGCCGCGCGCCGACGGCGCCGCCGTCCGGGCCCGCTACGGGCTGGGCGACGCCCCGGTCGTCGTCTGCGTCTCCCGGCTGGTGCCGCGCAAGGGGCAGGACGTCCTGGTCGAGGCGTGGCCGCGGGTGGTGGACCGGCACCCGTCGGCGCGGCTGCTGCTGGTCGGCGGTGGCCCGTCGGAGGCCGCGCTGCGCCGGGCGGTGGCCGCCCGGGGGCTGGGGGAGTCCGTCGTCCTGACCGGCGGGGTGGCCGCGCCGGACCTGCCGGCGCACTACGCGGCCGGCGACGTCTTCGCGATGCCCTGCCGGACCCGCCGGGGCGGCCTGGACGTCGAGGGGCTGGGCATGGTGTTCCTGGAGGCCGCCGCCTGCGGGAAACCGGTGGTGGCCGGCACCTCCGGGGGCGCGCCGGAAACCGTGCAGGAGGGCGTGACCGGGCACGTGGTGGACCCGCGCTCGCCGGCCGCGGTGGCCCGGGTGCTCACCGGCCTGCTCGACGACCCGCAACGGGCCCGCGCCATGGGTGCGGCCGGCCGCCGGTGGGTCGAGGAGCGCTGGTCGTGGGCCACCGTCGCGGCGACCTTCGACCGGCTCCTCGACCCCTAGGGCCCTTCTCCTACGGTTGGTAGAGGGCTTCCACCTCGTCGCCGAACTCCTTCATCACCACGGCCCGCTTGAGCTTCAGGCTCGGGGTGAGGGTGCCGTTCTCCTCGGTGAAGTCGTCGGCCAGCACCCGGAACTTCTTGATCGCCTCGGCGTGCGAGACGGCCTTGTTCGCGTCGGCCACCGCGGCGTCGAGCTCGGCGATCAGGTCGGGGTCGTCGCGGAGCCCGGCGGCGGTGAGCGACTCGCTCTTGCCGGTGGCCTTCAGCCAGGCGGGGAGGGCCTCGGCGTCCAGGGTGACCAGCGCCGCGATGAACGGCCGCTGGTCGCCGACGACGATGCACTGGCTGACCAGCTTGTGCGCGCGCAGCCGATCCTCGAGCACCGCGGGGGCGACGTTCTTGCCGGCGGCGGTCACCAGGATCTCCTTCTTCCGCCCGGTGATCGACAGGAAGCCCTGGGTGTCGAGCTCGCCGAGGTCGCCGGTGTGGAACCAGCCGTGCTCGTCGATCGCCTCGCGGGTGGCCTGCTCGTTGCGCCAGTAGCCGCGCATCACGATCCCGCCGCGCAGCAGGACCTCGCCGTCGTCGGCGATGGCGGCGTCCACCCCGGGCAGTGGACGGCCGACGGTGCCGATGCGCAGCGCGGCGTCGTGGTTGACCGCGGCCGCGGCGGTGGTCTCGGTGAGGCCGTAGCCCTCGAAGATCGTCACGCCCAGGCCGCGGAAGAAGTGGCCCAGCCGCTCGCCCAGCGGGGCGCCACCGGAGATGGCGCCACCGCAGCGCCCGCCGAGGGCGGCCCGTAGCTTGCCGTAGACCAGCTTGTCGAACAGGGCGTGCTGCAGGCGCAGCGCGATCCCCGGGCCGCCGGTGTCCTGCGCGCGGGACCAGTCGATGGCCACCTGGGCGGCCCGGTCGAAGATCTTGCCCTTGCCGTCGGCCTCCGCCTTGGCCTTGGCGCCGTTGTAGACCTTCTCGAACACCCGCGGGACGGCCAGTACGAACGTGGGCTGGAACCGGCCGAGGTCGGCGACCAGGTCCTTCACGTCGGCGGTGTGGCCGATGACGGTGCGGGTGTAGATCGCCCCCACCTGCAGCACCCGGGCCAGCACGTGCGCCAGCGGGATGAACAGCAGCAGCGAGCCGTCGGGGTTCATGAACCGGGTGAGCAGGCTCATCCCGTTGCGGATCTCGAGCAGGAAGTTGGCGTGGGTCAGCTCGCAGCCCTTGGGCCGACCGGTGGTGCCGCTGGTGTAGATCAGCGTGGCCAGGCTGTCGGCGTTCAGGGTGGCGCGGCGGGCGGTCAGCTCGCTGTCGGGGACGTCGGCCCCGGCGGTGGTGAGCTGCTCCAGGGCCCCGTCCTCGATCGTCCAGACCGACGCCAGGTCAGGGGCTTGGTCACGGACGGAGTCGACGGACGCCGCGTGCTCGGGGCGCTCCACCACGATGGCGCGCGCGCCGGAGTCGGCGAGGATCCAGGCGATCTGATCGGCGCTGGACGTCTCGTAGATGGGCACGACGACGGCGCCGGCGGTCCAGATCGCGTAGTCCAGGACGGTCCACTCGTAGCGGGTATTGGCCAGCAGGGCGACGCGGTCGCCGGCCTGGACGCCACCGGCGATCAGGCCCTTGGCCGCCCCGGCGACCTGCGCGGCGAACGCGGCGTGGGTGACGTCGGTCCAGCGGCCGCCGCGCTGCACGCGCAGCCCGACGTCGCCGGGGTGCTCCGTCGCGTTGCGGGTGACCATGTCCGTCAGGGCCTCGTCGGGTCCTACGGTGGCGGTGGGGGGAACGCTCAGCTCGCGCACGCCGGTCCTCTCTGTCCTGCCCGGTCCGGAGCGCCGTCGCCCCGCAGACCCGGGCGCGGGGTCCAGCACCGAATCTAGCCCGGCGGGCCCCCGACAGGAGGCGAACTCCCCCCGCGAGGGGCAGCCGGTTCCGCAGGGCACCGGGCGCGCCGGGCCCAGCGACTACCCTCCCGCCCATGGCCGACCAGTCCACCCAGTCGATCGTGATCGACGCTCCTGCGGCCGACGTGATGGCCGTGATCGCCGACTTCCCGGCCTATCCGCAGTGGGTCGCCGCGGCCCGGACCGTCGAGGTCGTCGAGACCGGGCCCGGCGGGCGCGCCCGCCGCGTGCACTTCGTCATCGAGCAGGCCGCGATCAAGGACGACTACGTCCTCGAGTACACCTGGGACGGCGACTCCCGGGTGAGCTGGACCCTCGTGCAGGGCCAGATGCAGAAGTCGCAGGAGGGCTCCTACGTCCTGCGCGACGTCGGCGGCGCCACCGAGGTCACCTACGCCATCACCATCGACCTGGCCATCCCGATGCTGGGGCTGATCAAGCGCCGGGCGGAGAAGGTCATCCTCGACACCGCGCTCAAGGAGCTCAAGAAGCGCGTCGAGGGCTGATCGTGCAGATCCTCCTCGTCACCGGGCCGGGGGGCGCCGGCTCGTCCACGGTGGCCGCGGCGACCGCGCTGCAGGTGGCCGCCTCCGGGGCGCGCTGCGTCCTGCTCACCGCCCGCGGGCCGGCCGTCGCCGGGCTCGACGCCGCGGTCCGGGTGGAGGTCGTCGAGCCGCAGCGTGCGCTCGAGGACGTGTGGGGACGGCACGCCGACGCGCTCGCCGCGGCACTGCCGGTGCTCACCGTCCCGCCGGCCAGCTCGGTGGTCGCCGTCCCCGGGGTGCCGGAACTCGCGCTGCTGGCCGCTCTCGCCGGACACGCCGCGTCGGGCGAGTCCGACGTCGTCGTGCTCGACGCCGGCCCCCTCCCCGTGGCCGTGGCACTGCTGGCCCTCCCCGGCACGCTGCGCTGGTGGCTGGCGCAGGCGGTGCCGCAGCGGCTGCGGGTGCTCGCCACCTTGCGCGCGGCCGTGGTGCCCGGGCGCCCGGGGGGCGTCGCCACCGCCCTGGCCGGCGTTGCCGGCCTGGAGGCCCTGCTGGACCGGGTGCACCTCGCCGACCCCGATCGGACGGCGGTGCACCTGGTGCTGCGGCCCGAGCCGTCCGCCGTCGAGGACCTGCGCGCGGCCGGCACCGGGCTGGCGGTGCTCGGTCAGCGGGTGGCGTCGGTGACGGTCGGCCGGCTGCTGCCGGCGGGAGCGGGGGAGTGGGCCGCCCGGCGGGCCGCCGTGCAGCGTGCCGCCGTGGCCGGCGTCCGCGGTCTGCTGGACGGGACGGGAACGGTCCGTGAGGTCGTCGAGGCCGCGGTGCCACCGGCCGACGTCGCCGGTCTCCGGGCCCTGGACGCCGCGGTTCCGGCGGCGTCCACGGCGGCGTCCGGGCCGGCGGCCGCCGCGCCGGTGCCGCACCGCGACGGCGGTGGCTGGCTGCTGGCCCTGCCACTGCCGTTCGCCCGCCGCGGCGAGGTCGAGCTGACCCGGTGGGGTGACGACCTGGTGGTCACCGCCGCCGGACGACGCCGGTCCCTGCCGCTGGACCCGCTGCTGCGCCGCTGCACCGTGGCCGGTGGCCGGCTCGTCGGGCCCGGCACCGCCGCCGCCACCCTGGACATCCGCTTCACCCCCGACCCGGCCCAGTGGCCGGCCGGGCTGCTCGACACCGAGGAGAGCACCGCATGACCAGCCCGGAACCCGACTGGGTCGAGCAGGCCCGCCGGTTCGTGGTCAGCTCCGGGCTGGCGGAAGCGCTCGGCTCCGGTCGCCCCGACGGCGCGGGGCCGACCGGCGAGCACCCTGCCGACCATGCTGCGGAGTGCCGGTGGTGCCCGGTCTGCGCCGGGCTCGCGGCGGTGCGCGGCCGCCGTCCCGACCTGGTCGAGGGGCTCGCCGACCTGCTGGGCACGGCGGCCACCGTCCTGCGCACGCACGCGGGCGCCCCGGCCGGCGACGCTCCCGACCGCACCGGCCCGCCGCCGGCCGACCGCGCCGAGCCCGCACCCCCGGCCCCGGCCCCGGTCCAGCGGATCGACGTCGCGTGAGGGACGCGCTGATCCCGCCGGTGCCCGACGCCGGTGCCGCCACGCTGCCGGCGCTGGGCATCGACATCGGCGGCACGAAGGTCGCCGGCGGCATCGTCGCCCCCGACGGGACCATCCTCGACACCGCCCGCCGGGCGACGCCGGGCCGCTCGGTGGAGGCCACCGAGGACGCGATCGTCGCCGTGGTCCAGGAGCTGGCCGGTCGCTCCGGGGAGCAGCTGGTCGGCGTCGGCGTGGGTGCGGCCGGCTGGTTCGACCGCACCGGTGACACGGTGCTGTTCAGCCCGCACCTGGCGTGGCGCAACCACTCGCTGCGCAAGGACCTCGAGGGGCGGCTGCAGCGCCCGCTCTGGGTCGGCAACGACGCCGACGCGGCCGCCTGGGCCGAGTACCGCTACGGGGCCGCGCGGGGCAGCGACCTGGCCCTGGTGATCACCCTGGGCACGGGCATCGGCGGGGGCATCGTCCTCGGCGGCCGGCTGCAGCGCGGCGCGCACGGCGTGGCCGGCGAGTGGGGGCACATGCGGGTGGTGCCCGACGGCCGGCTGTGCGCGTGCGGCAACCGCGGCTGCTGGGAGCAGTACGCCAGCGGGAACGCGCTGGGGCAGACCGCCCGGGAGGTCGCCCGCTCGTCCCCGGCCGCGGCGGCGCTCCTGCTGGACCGGGTGGACGGTGAGGCCGACCGGTTGACCGGTGAGCACGTGGCCACCGCCGCGGCGGCCGGCGACCCGCTGGCGGTGGAGCTGCTGTGCGAGGTGGGTGCGTGGCTGGGGCAGGGCATCGCCGATCTGGCCGCCGTCCTGGACCCGGAGGTCGTCGTCATCGGCGGCGGGGTCAGCGTGCTCGGTGAGATGGTGCTCGCCCCGGCGCGCGAGCGGCTGGAGCGGGCGCTGCCGGGGCGGGGGTTCCGGCCCGGCCCGCGGGTGGTGGTCGCGCAGCTGGGTGCGCAGGCGGGGCTCGTCGGTGCGGCGGACCTGGTGCGGTCGGCCGTCGGCGAGGGCTCGGCGTGAAGAAGGACCCTCCTGTCCCCCGGACCTCGCAAGCTCGCTCCGGGCCCCTGCAGGAGGGCCGTTCGAGTGGATCGCCGGGGACGGCAGCTGGTCGCGGTGTCGGCCGGTAGGCCGACGATCAGCAGAGCTCGCGGGCCAGCTGCTCCAGGAACAGCCCGATGTCGGTGATGATCCCCATCGCCTGGGCGCTGCCGCGGTCGGCGAGCTTGGTCACCGTCGCCGGGTTGATGTCCACCGAGACCAGCGGCACCGACGCCGGCAGGATGTTCCCGGTCGCGATCGAGTGCAGCATGGTGGCCACCATGATCGCGAAGCCCACGTCGGGCAGCTGGGCGCGCATCGCCCGCTGACCCTCGATCACGTCGGTGTACACGTCGGGCAGCGGGCCGTCGTCGCGGACCGAGCCGACCAGCACGAACGGCTTGTCCTCCTGCACCATCGCGTGCATCACCCCGCCGGTCAGCACGCCGGACGCCACGGCCTCGGCGATCGACCCGGACGCCCGGATGGTGTTGATCGCCCGGATGTGGTGCTCGTGCCCGTGCGGGACCCCGGAGCCCTTGGCCAGGTCGACGCCCAGCGAGGTGCCGAACAGCGAGGACTCGATGTCGTGGGTGGCCAGCGCGTTCCCGGCGAACAGCACGTCGACGTAGCCGGCACGGACCAGGCGGACCATCGCCGGGGCCGCCCCGGTGTGCACGACCGCCGGACCGCCGACCCACAGGATCCGCTTCCCGGCGGCCTTGACATCCCGCATGCGCTCGGCGATCTGGCGCACCAGCAGCGCCTGTGGCTTCTCGCTGGACACCGACGAGGACATGAAGCCGAAGTCGTCCTCCTCGCCGCGCGGCGCCTGCAGGGGCAGTTCCACCCGAACCCCCGCGGCGCCGCAGACGACCGCCTCGCCGGCCCGCACGTCGCTGACCGGGACGGTGCGGACGACGACTCGCCCGCCCGCCCCAGCGCCGCCCTCCTCGACCACCACGAGCCCGCAGTCCATCTCCGGTCGTTCGACCCGGAGCCAGTCGCCGGCCAGCCGGACCAGCGTCTCCAGATTGGTGGTCGAGTAGAAGTCGTCGGGGAAGACGCCGTCGGCCGGCGCCGGGCGGGTGGTCGCCGTTCCCGGGTCGACGGCGTTGGCGCCGTGCACCTGGACCCGCATGAGGATGCGCTCCAGCTGCTCGGCCTCGTCGGCGCTGACCTCGATGAGCGCCCGCGACGCGTCCTCGTGCTGGCGGCCGAGGTCGAGGCGGTCGATCCGGTAGTCGCCGCCGTACTCCAGGACGTCGTCGAGCACCCGGGCCAGGATGCCGGTGTCCATCAGGTGCCCGGTCACGGTGACCATGGTGCGGTGCGGAAGGGCGCTCACCCCGCAGACGTTAGTAGCAGGGCTCCCCGCCGCCCCGCCCCTCGCCTGCTCGGTGCGGGTCAGTGCAGCTCTCTAGACGACGGCACCGTCGTCGTCGTCGTCCGAGCGCTCCCGCATCCGCGACACCAGCAGCACGACGCCGCCGATCACGGCGGCCGCGCCCAGGACCAGCCCGACGTCGCCCGGCAGGCCCAGCGTGCCCGGCCGGAAGAACAGCACCAGCCCGGCGATGACGAGCACGAGTGAGTAGAGGGTGCTGGGGGCCAGCACCGGCAGCGGCGGGGGCGGTGGGGGCTCGTAGTGGTCGAGGGCGTCCAGGGTGTCGAGCACGGAGCGCTCCGCCGGCGGGGGCGGCGGGTCGTTGCGCGGTTCCTCGGCCGGGGAGACCGCCGTCGCCCCGTGCTCGGCCTCGAAGGCGGCCACGATCCGGGCGAACTCGGCGTCCTCGTCGGTCAGCGGTGGCGCGGCCGGCGGCGGCGCCACCGGCTCGGCGAGTGTGTCGGCGTGCTGCGCGAGCAGCGTCCGGGCGTCGCCGCGCCGGGTGCGGTCGACGTAGAGCCGGTCCGACGGCGGGCTGGGGAGGAAGACGGTGCGCGTGTACGGGCCCACGTCCGCGGCCGGCTCGAGGTAGGCGGCGATGCCCTGGGTGGCGAGCAGGTCCAGCAGGTGCTCCCCGACCCGCGGGTCGACGTCCCGCAACGGTGACCACAGCGTGGCGTCCAGTCCGTTGTCGCGGCGGCCGCGGCCGCCCGGGCGCGTCATGATCCCTCGACCGACGGGGCGGCGGCCGGCACCCGCTCGCGGATCCAGCGCACCGAGCCGGCGAAGATCTGCGGGGCGTCGTTGTCCAGGGTCGCGACGTGGAAACTGTCGGGCAGCAGCATCTCGGTGACGTCGGTGCTCGAGACGCCGGCCAGCAGCGCCCGGCCCGAGACCGGCTCCACCACGTGGTCGACGGTGCTCCGGAACACCAGCAGCGGCGCCCGCACGCGGTGCAGGTCGGCGCGGACCGCGGCCCACAGCCGGCGCAGCGCCAGCGCCGCCCGGGTCGGCAGCCGGTCGTAGGCCAGCTCCGTGGTGCCCGGCTTCTTGATGTCGCTGGCGATCGGCGCCCAGGACGGGGTCAGCCGGGCGATCAGTGGCAGCAGCCTCGCGTCGCGGCGCTCGGTGAGCAGCGAGGTGTTCACCAGCACCAGGGCGGCCACGTCGGCCGGGCGCTGCTCGGCCAGCCGCAGCGCCAGCGTGCCGCCCATCGACAGCCCGGCCACCACCACAGCGGCACACTGCGCGGTCAGCTCGTCGAGGGCGGCCGACAGCTCCCCGTACCAGTCCTCCTCGGTGCTGGCGTTGCACTCCTGCCAGCGCGTGCCGTGGCCGGGCAGCAGCGGGCAGCGCACGGTGAACCCGGCAGCGGCCAGGTGCTCACCCCAGGGGCGCATGCTCTGCGGCGTGCCGGTGAAGCCGTGGCACAGCAGGACGCCGACCGGACCGTCGCCCAGCGCGAAGGGCTCCGCCCCCGCCATCACCGGCGTGGCCTGCGTCATCGGTCCTCCGGGGGTCGGTGCTCGGGGTGGTGCTCGGGGTGGTGCAGCGGCGCGGTCGGGGACCGCGATTGTCCTGCGGGCGCGCCCTTCCCTAGTCTGACAGTCCCTGAGGGAGGCATGTTGTTCTACTGGTTCCTCAAGTTCGTGGCCGTGGGGCCGATCGCCAGGCTCGTGTTCCGGCCGCAGGCCCACGGCCGGGAGCACGTGCCGGCCGGCGGTGCCGCCATCCTGGCGAGCAACCACCTGTCCGCCGCCGACTGGGTGTTCATGCCGTTGTCGCTGCGCCGGCGGGTCACCTTCCTGGCCAAGTCCGAGTACTTCACCGGTGCGGGCGTCAAGGGTTCCCTGCAGCGGCTGTTCTTCGCCGGCAGCGGCCAGGTGCCCATCGACCGCACCAGCGGCACCGCCGCCGAGGACGCCATCCGCACCGGCATGCGCATCCTGCGCGAGGGCAAGCTGCTGGGCATCTACCCGGAGGGCACCCGCTCCCCGGACGGCCGGCTGTTCCGCGGCAAGACCGGGGTGGCCCGGATGACACTGGAGACCGGCGCCCCCGTCGTCCCGGTCGCGATGGTCTACACGCCGCGGTCGCTCCCGCTGGTGGGTGACCTGGGCGGGCGGCTGCTGCGGGTCACGGTGCGCTTCGGCGAGCCGCTGGACTTCTCCCGCTACGACGGACTGTCCGGTGACCGGTTCGTCGAGCGGTCGATCACCGACGAGATCATGTACGAGATCATGACGCTGTCCGGTCAGGAGTACGTCGACCTGTACGGCGCCATGGTGAAGAAGTCGATGGACGCCACCGGCGCCAGCGCGGTCGAGGTGATCGGTCAGCTGCAGCCCCCGCCGCAGGAGTCCGCCGACCGGTTGCCCAGCTCGCTGGCCGGCTGACCCGCTCGGTCGGTCCGCGGCCGGCCTCACGCCGGCGTCCCGACGTAGTTCTCCCGGTCCAGCCGCCGGGTCAGCGCCCGGAAGCGGAAGGTGAAGTCCGGCCACAGCGTGGTGTTGTGCCCGTGCCGGTCGAGGTACCAGCTCCGGCATCCGCCCGACGTCCAGACCGTGCCGCGGGAGCGGCGGGCGATCAGGTCGCGATAGGCGGCCATGGCCGTCGGCGTGGTCTCCAGCACCGCCAGCCCCTCGTCGCCCATGGTCTGCAGCGCATCCAGGACGTAGGCCAGTTGCGACTCGATCATGTAGACCATCGAGGTGTGCCCGACCCCGACGTTGGGACCGACCAGCAGGAACAGGTTGGGGAAGTCGGCCACGGTGCAGCCGCGGTTGGTGACCATGCCCGCGTCCCACACCTCGGCGAGGGTGCGGCCGTCCCGGCCGGCGATGCGGTGCGCGATGGGCAGGTCGGTGACGGCGAACCCGGTGGCCAGCACGATCGTGTCGGTGGGCCGCTCCACGCCGTCGGCGGTGACGATCGAGTGCGGCCGCACCTCGGCGATCCCGGCGGGAACCAGCTCGGCGTTGGGCGCGCCGAGCGCCAGGTACCAGTCGTTGCTGATCAGGATGCGCTTGCAGCCGATCGTGTAGTCGGGGGTCAGTGCGGCGCGCAGCTGCGGGTCGCGGACCTGCCGCTCGAGGTGGGCGCGGGCGAGCTTCGCGACCGGCCGCAGGAACCGCCGCTGCTTGGCCATGCCGAGGACGAGCACCTCGCGGGCGGCGTACACCGCGCCGCGGACCGCGCGCTGGACGGCGGGTAGCCGGCGGTACAGCCGCCGGGCGACCGGGTTCACCGGCCGGTCCCGGCGCGGGACGACCCAGGCGGGTGTGCGCTGGTACACCGTCACGCTCGCCACCTGCGGCTGGATTGCCGGCACGATCTGGACGGCCGAGGCGCCGGTGCCGACGACGGCCACCCGCTCGCCGGTCAGGTCGTGGCCGCCGTTCCAGCGGGCGGAGTGCATCACCGTGCCGGCGAAGTCGGCCAGCCCCGGGAGGTCGGGGTACGCCGGGTCGGCCAGGGCGCCGGCCGCCGACACCAGGACCCGCGCGCGGAACGCGCCGGCGGTGGTCTGCACGTGCCACCGTGCGGCGGCGTCGTCCCAGCGGGCGCCGGTGACGGCGGCGCCGAACACGCAGTGCTCCCGGACGCCGAACCGGTCGGCGGTGTCGCGCAGGTATGCCTGGATCTCCGGCTGGCCGGAGTAGGTGCGCGGCCAGTCGGGGTTGGGCGCGAAGGAGAAGGAGTAGAGGTTGGACTGCACGTCGCAGGCCGCGCCGGGATAGGTGTTGTCCCGCCAGGTCCCCCCGACGTCCGGGCCCCGCTCCAGGACGACGAAGCTCCGCTCGCCCCGTTGCCGCAGCCGGATCGCCAGCCCCAGCCCGGCGAACCCGGCACCGATCACCGCCACACCCACCTCGACCGCCGGGCGGGCGGTGCGGTCGGCGTCCTCGAGCGGGGTGGTCACGGGCTGCTCCTCCGCAGACGGGCCGGTGCCGGATGGCGCCCCATGCTGGCAGCCGCTCGGCCGCCACCGCGGCGCGGACGGCGTCGTCCGGCTGCCCGGCGTGCGTACGGTGATCCACGTGGCTGTGCGGCGGTTCTTCTACGACACCGAGTTCATCGAGGACGGGACCACGATCGACCTGGTCTCCATCGGGGTGGTGGACGAGACCGGCCGGGAGTTCTACGCCGTCAGCACCGAGTTCGACCCCGACCGGGCCATCCCGTGGGTGCGCCGCAACGTGCTCGACCAGCTGCCGCCGCCGGCGGACGCGGCCTGGCGCAGCCGGCAGCGGATCCGCGAGGAGCTGCTGTCCTTCCTCACCGCGCCCGGCCTGGAGATCGAGCTGTGGGCCTGGTTCGCCGCCTACGACCACGTGGCGCTGGCCCAGCTGTGGGGAGCGATGCCCGCGCTGCCGCGACCCATCCCGCGTTTCACCCGCGAGCTGCGCCAGCGCTGGGACGACGTCGGCCGCCCGGAACTGCCCCCCAAGCCCAGCGGCACCCACGACGCCCTGGTCGACGCCCGCTACAACCTGCTCCGCTGGAACGCGATGGGGCCGGCCCGGGGCTGACCCGGCTCAGGCGCGCAGCGCCTCCCAGAGCTCGGGATGCTCGCGCAGCACGGTCGCCAGCGACCGGGCCGGGTGCCCGGTCAGGGCGGGGACGACGTCGCTCACCGCGGCCAGCTCGCCGGCGGCGATCGCGGTGTAGCTGGTCACCCACCCCTCCACCTCCCAGTCGGGGTGCCCGGAGGGACGGCGGGTGGCCCATGCCTGCGCCACCGTCTGCGGCCGGTACCGGACCGGCCGCCCGCACACCTCGCCCAGCACGGCGGCGGCCTCGGCGAGGGTCAGGGCCTGCGGGCCGGTGACGTCCAGGGCGCGGCCGTCGAGCCCCGGGTCGTCCGAACGCAGCACGGCAGCGGCCACGTCGCCGGCATCGTCCCGGCCGACGAACGCTGCGGCGCCGTCTCCCGCCGGGGCGGCGATCACCGCGGCGCCGTCCTCGACCGTGGCGAAGAACGGCACGAAGTCGGCGTACATCGCGTTGCGCAGCGCCGTCCAGCGGACCCCGGCCGCCGTCAGCCGCTCCTCGGTCGCGGCGTGCTGCCGGGCGAGGGTGAACGTGGCGTCGGGCGACGCGCCGAGGAACGAGGTGTAGACGATCCGCGCCACCCCGGCGGCGGCCGCCGCGTCGACGGCGGTGAAGTGCTGGGCCAGCCGGTCCTCGGCCTCGGCGGCCGACACCAGGAACAGGCCGTCCACCCCCGCCAGGGCGGCGGTCAGGCCGGGCCCGTCGGCGTAGCCGGCCGGCACCTCGACCACTTCGGTGGCGGGCAGGGCCGGCGCCCGGTCGGCGTCGCGCACCACCAGCCGGAGGGTGATGTCGTCGTCGGCGGCGGTGCGGGCCAGCCCGGCGGCGACCCGCCCGCCGAGTGCGCCGGTCACGCCGGTGAGCGCGAGCACGCGGGTCATGACTGGATTCGCGTCCGTTGGGCCATCATGTGCTCCGACAACCACCCGACCACGGGCACTGCTTCCCGGAGGCGTCATGCGCATCGGCATCCTGACCGGCGGGGGAGACTGCCCCGGCCTCAACGCGGTCATCCGGGCGGTGGTGCGCAAGGGGATCGCCGAGCACGGTGACGAGGTGATCGGCTTCCGCGACGGCTGGCGGGGGGTGCTGGACGGCGAGACCGTGCCGCTGGACGTCGCCGCGGTCCGCGGGCTGCTGCCCCGGGGCGGCACGGTGCTCGGCACCTCGCGCACCAACCCCTACGCGCTCGACGGCGGCCCCGAGCGGGTGCTGGACACCCTCGACCGGCTGGGCATCGACGCGCTGGTGCCGGTCGGCGGCGAGGACACCCTGGGGGTGGCGAGCCGGCTGGCGGCGGCCGGGCTGCGCTGCGTCGGTGTGCCCAAGACCATCGACAACGACCTGGACGCCACCGACTACACCTTCGGCTTCGACACCGCCGTGGGCGTGGCCACCGAGGCCATCGACCGGCTGCACACCACCGGCGACAGCCACCACCGCACGCTCGTCGTGGAGGTGATGGGCCGGCACGCCGGCTGGATCGCGCTGCACGCCGGGATGGCCGGCGGGGCGACGGTCGTGCTGGTGCCCGAGCGGCCCTTCGACGTCGACGCGGTGGCCGCGCACTGCCAGCACCGCTTCGACTCCGGGTTCTCGCCGATCGTCGTGGTGTCCGAGGGCGCCACCCCGCTCGGCGCCCCGCTGACCACGGCCACCGGCCAGCGGGACGCCTTCGGGCACGTGCGGCTGGGTGGCATCGGCGAGGCGCTGGCCCGGGTGATCGAGGAGCGCACCGGGCGGGAGTCCCGCGCCGTGGTGCTGGGGCACATCCAGCGCGGCGGCACCCCCACGCCGTTCGACCGGGTGCTGGCCACCCGCTTCGGGCTGGCCGCGGTCGACGCGGTGCACGACGGCGCCACCGGGGTGATGGTGGCGCTGCGCGGCACCGACATCGTGCGGGTGCCGCTCACGGTGGCCATCGCCCAGCTGAAGCTGGTCCCGGTCGAGCGGTACGCCGAGGCCGAGGTGTTCTTCGGCTAGGAACGGCCCCGTCCTCCTCGTGACGGACCCGGTCCCCCCGCATGCCTCGCAGGCTCGGCACGAGCCTCCGGGCGGGGCCACCGAGGCCGGGGCGAGCCGCGGGACGGGGCCTGGCAAGCCGTACTCTGGGCCCGTGAGTCTTCCCGAGCCCGCCGAGCTGGTCCCCGACCTGGACCGGTGGCGGTCGCTGCCCGCCGCCCAGCAGCCGGAGTGGCCGGACCGGGCGGCGCTGGACGCCGTGCTGTCCACCCTGACCACGGTGCCGCCGATCGTCGCGCCGCCCGAGGTGGACACCCTGCGCGAGCAGCTCGCCGACGTCGCGCAGGGCAAGGCGTTCCTGCTGCAGGGCGGTGACTGCGCGGAGACCTTCGACCTGAACACCGAGCCGCACCTGCAGGCCACCACCCGCACGCTGCTGCAGATGGCCGTCGTCCTCACCTACGGCGCCAGCGTGCCGGTGGTGAAGGTCGGCCGGGTGGCCGGCCAGTACGCCAAGCCCCGCTCGTCGAACATCGACGCCCTCGGGCTGCCCTCCTACCGCGGCGACATGGTGAACTCGCTCAACCCGGTGCCCGAGGAGCGGATTCCCGACCCGCACCGGCTGGTGCGGGCCTACGCCAACTCCGCGGCGGCGATGAACATGATCCGGGCCTACGCCCGCGGCGGGCTGGCCGACCTGCACGCCGTGCACGACTGGAACAAGGACTTCGTGTCCACCTCGCCGGCCGGCGTGCGCTACGAGGTGATCGCCCGCGAGATCGACCGTGCGCTGGCGTTCATGAAGGCCTGCGGCATCGACGACGCCGCGCTGCGCGGGGTGGAGCTCTACAGCAGCCACGAGGCGCTGATCCTCGACTACGAGCGGGCCCTGCTCCGCATGTACGAGGGCCGCCCGTACGCGCTGAGCGCGCACTTCGTGTGGGTGGGGGAGCGCACCCGCCAGCTGGACGGCGCGCACATCGAGTTCGTCTCCAGGCTGGCCAATCCGATCGGCGTCAAGATCGGCCCGACCACCACCCCGGAGCAGGCCACCGAGCTGGTCGAGCGGCTCGACCCCGAGGGCGTGCCCGGCCGGCTGACCCTGATCAGCCGGATGGGCAACGGCAGGATCCGCGACGTCCTGCCCGGGATCGTGGAGAAGGTGACCGCCAGCGGCCACCAGGTCGTGTGGCAGTGCGACCCGATGCACGGCAACACCCACGAGTCGCCCAGCGGCTACAAGACCCGGCACTTCGACCGGGTCGTCGACGAGGTGCTCGGCTTCTTCGACGTGCACCGCGGGCTGGGCACCTGGCCCGGCGGCATCCACGTGGAGCTGACCGGTGAGGACGTCACCGAGTGCCTCGGTGGCGCGATGGAGATCAGCGACGACGACCTCAACAGCCGGTACGAGACCGCGTGCGACCCGCGGCTCAACACCGGCCAGTCCCTGGAACTGGCGTTCCTCGTCACGGAGATGCTGCGCAACTGATGTACGGGATCAACACCGACGATCCGGCCACCCACAGCGGTGCCGTCGACCTCCGCTCGGACACCCTGACCCGCCCCACGGCGGCCATGCGCCGCGCGATGGCCGAAGCCGAGGTGGGCGACGACGTCTACCGCGAGGACCCCACGGTCAACGCGCTGGAGGAGCGGGTCGCCGACCTGTTCGGCCACGAGGCGGCCCTCTTCGTCCCCTCCGGGACGATGGGCAACCAGATCGGCCTGCGGCTGGTCTGCGAGCCCGGCCAGGAGGTGCTGGGCGACGCCGACTGCCACGTGCTCACCTACGAGATGGGCGCCGCGGCCGCGCTGTTCGGGTTGTCCAGCCGCACCGTCGTGTCCGATGGCGGGCGGTTGTCGGCCGACCAGCTGATCGCCCAGGTGCGCCCGCACGGCGACTGGCACCTCACCGCCACCGCCGCCATCGCCGTGGAGAACACGCACAACCGGGGCGGTGGCCTGGTCCAGCCGCTGGCCGAGCTGGAGAAGCTGTTCGAGTGGTCGCGCGGGGCCGGGGTCAACGTGCACCTGGACGGCGCGCGCATCTTCAACGCGCACGTGGCCTCCGGCGTGGCCCTGTCCACCTACGGGGGGCTGGCCGATACGGCGTCGGTCTGCCTGTCCAAGGGCCTGGGCGCGCCGATCGGCTCGGTCCTGGTGGCCGGGGCCGAGCGGATCGCCGCCGCCCGGCTGTGGCGCAAGCGGCTCGGCGGCGGCATGCGCCAGGTCGGCGTGCTGGCCGCGGCCGCCCAGTACGCCCTCGACCACCACCTCGAGCGGCTGGCCGAGGACCACGAGCACGCCCGGCTGCTCGCCGAGCGGCTCGGGGTCGACCCGGCGACGGTGGAGACGAACATCGTCGTCGTCGAGGGCGTCCAGGCCCCGCTGGTCGCCGAGGTCGCCAAGGCCCAGGGCGTGCTGGTCGGCCAGGTCAGCCCCACCCGGATCCGGCTGGTCACCCACCTCGGCGTCGACCGGGCCGGCGTCGAGCACGCGGCGAAGGTGGTCGGCGAGCTGCTGTGACATCGCGACCCTTCGGGCCGCACCGCGGCCAGGTGCCGTCCCCCGGTCTGGGCTGAGCCGCTGCGCCGGTCCCGGTCGGGGAGCCTCCGCCCCCCGCGACCGGTCCCGGCAGCGCCTGCCGGCGCGGCCGTGGGCGCTTTTCCGGTGCCCGGCCTCCCATGGCCACGGCGCAGCCGACATGCTGTGCGGTACCTGAGCCCGTCGACGGAAAGAGGCTCGCCGTGGAGGAAGTCGTCCCCGCCCTGGGTACCGCCCCGCTGCTGCTGATCGCGGTGGCGGCGGTCGCCGTCCTGCTCGTCTTGATCATGAAGTTCAAGGTCCACGCCTTTGTGGCCCTGGTCCTGGTCAGCCTGCTCACCGCGCTGGCCACCCGGATCCCGGTCGGTGAGGTCATCGACACCATGCTGGCCGGCTTCGGCTCCACCCTGGCCAGCGTCGCGCTGCTCGTCGGCCTGGGCGCGATGATCGGGAAGCTGCTGGAGGTCACCGGCGGCGCCACCGTCCTGGCCGACTCGCTGATCAACCGGTTCGGCGAACGCCGCGCACCGCTCGCCCTCGGGGTGGCCTCGCTGCTGTTCGGCTTCCCGATCTTCTTCGATGCCGGCCTGGTCGTCTTCCTGCCAATCATCTTCAGCGTCGCCCGGCGCTTCGGCGGGTCGGTGCTGCTCTACGCGCTGCCGGCGGCCGGCGCCTTCGCGGTCATGCACGCCTTCGTGCCGCCGCACCCGGGGCCGGTGGGTGCCGGTGACATCCTCGGCGCCGACATCGGCCTGCTGGTCGTCGTCGGGCTCGTCATCGGGGTGCCCACCTGGTTCATCGCCTCCTACCTGTTCAGCCAGTGGATCGGCCGGCGCGTCGACGTGCCGGTGCCCAGCACCCTGGCCGGCCGTCGCTCGGAGGCGGACGATCCCCGGGTCGAGGCCACCGACGTCGAGGACGGCGCCGGGCCCGCCGCCGGCACCGCGGGCGCCACCGCGACCGGGACGGCCACCCGCACCACCCCGCCCCGGTTCAGCACCGTGCTGGCGCTGCTGCTGCTGCCCCTCGTGCTGATCCTGCTCAACACCGGGTTCAGCACCCTGGCCACCGCTGGTGCGGTCGACGGCGAGGCCACCTGGCTGCAGGCCCTGGTCCTCCTCGGCCAGACCCCGATCGCCCTGCTGATCACCCTGCTGGTGGCGGCGGTCGTGCTGAGCCGGGAGCGCTTCAGCCGGGCAGAGACCGAGGACCTGCTCAACTCCTCGATCGGCCCGGTCGCCGCGATCATCCTGATCACCGGCGCGGGCGGGATGTTCGGCGGCGTGCTGCGGGCGAGCGGGATTGGCACGGCGCTGGCGAACAGCCTGGAGTCCATCGGGCTGCCGGTCATCGTCGCCGCCTTCGTGATCGCGACCTGCCTGCGGGTCGCCCAGGGGTCGGCCACCGTCTCCCTGCTGACCACCGCCGCGCTCATCGCCCCGGCGGTGGCGGAGAACGACCTGTCCCGGCTGGACGCCGCGCTGGTGGTGATCGCGATCGCCTGCGGCGCCACCGTGCTCAGCCACGTCAACGACTCGGGGTTCTGGCTGGTCGGCCGGTTCCTGGAGATGGACGTGAAGACGACGCTGAAGACCTGGACGGTGATGGAGACGCTGATCGGCGTGGTCGGGTTCGCGATCGCCTGGCTGCTCAGCCTGGTGGTCTAGAGAGCCGATCAGCCGATCAGCCGGCCAGCGGGATGGCGTCCACCAGGGCGCCGTCCCGCAGGCTGGTCAGCAGCGCGATGTCCTTCGCGTGCCCGTCGTCCGCGCTGGGCGTCTCCACGACCACCGGGACGCCGGCCAACGCCCGGTGGGCGAGCAGTTCGGCGAACGGCGCGGTGCCGTACGGACCGGAGCCGATCGAGCCGGCGCCGATCGTGGTGTGCCGGTCGCGGGTGGAGCCGCAGGCGTCCAGCGAGTCGTTGGCGTGCACCAGCCCCAACCGGCCCGGGCCGACGGTGGCCACCAGCGCGTCCAGGGTGGCGGTCATCCCTCCGGGGACGGAGAAGTCGTGGCCGGCCGCCCAGGCGTGACAGGTGTCGAAGCAGACCCCGACCGCCGGGTGGTGCTCGAGGGCGGCGAAGTAGGGGCCGAGGTCCTCCACCGTCGCGGCCAGCGACTTCCCGCCACCGGCGGTGGGCTCGATCAGCAGCCGCGGCCCGCCGTCGGGCAGGTCCGCCAGCAGCGGCAGCAGCCGCTCGTGCAGCTGCCCCAGCGCCGCCTCGTACCGGTCCGCTCCGACGGCGGACCCGGCGTGCACCACGACCCCCGCACAACCCAGCTGCGCCCCCCGGGCGAGGTTGTGCGCGATGGTGGCGACCGACTGGGCGACGGTGGCCTCGCTGGGGGAGCCGACGTTGACCAGGAACGGCGTGTGGATGAACGACGGCACGCCGCGCTCGGCGCAGCCGGCGGTGAAGGCCGCGTCCTGCCGGGGGTTGCCGGCGCTGGGCTTCCAGCCGCGCGGGTTGCCGACGAAGACCTGGACGGCGCGGGCGCCGACGGCGTCGGTGTAGGCCAGCCCGCCCGTGGCGAGCCCGCCCTTGATCTGGATGTGGGCGCCGATCGGGGGCACGGTGGAACGAAGGGAGGTCACGAGGAAGAGGTCACCCGAAGCTGATGAGGATGCGGACGGTGCTGCCCTGGTCGACGACCTCGCCGGCCCGGGGGCTCTGCTGGAACACGCGATCGCCGGCGATGAACGTCTCCGGGTCGGCCTCGAGACCGACGGCCGCCAGCGCGGCGACCGCCTCGTCCTCGGACATCGAGCGCACGTCGGGCACCGTCACCTGCGGCACGCCGACGGACACCTGGATGGTGACGGTGCTGCCGTAGGGCTGGGGATCGTCGCCGGGCCCCGGGTCCACCGCCATGACCGCGCCGGCCGGCACGTCGGCGCTGCGGCCCTCGGTGCGCTCGACGGTGAAGCCGTCCGCCTCGAGGTTCGCCGTGGCGGCCTCGGGGCTCTGGCCCACCACGTCGGGTACCTGGACCGGCGCCCGGCCGGAGCTGACGACGACGATCACCGACTGGTCGCGGCGCAGGTCGGTGCCGGCGGGCGGGTCGAAGGAGATGACGCCGCCCTCGGGCACGGTGTCGCTGAACCCGGACGCCGGCACCAGCGGGATGGGCTGCTCGACGAGGGCGGCCTGCACCTCCTCCAGCGGCTGGCCCACCAGGTCGACGGGGATGCTGAACCGCTCGGGGCCCTTGGAGACCACGATGTCCACGTCCGAGCCGCGGATGAGCCGGCCCTCGGTGGGGTCGGCGGAGATCACGTTCCCCTCGGGGACGTCCTCGCTGAACTGCTCGTCGGCGAGGACCGGGTCCAGCCCGGCCTCCTGGACCAGGCCGACCGCGGTCTGCTCCGGCTGGCCGACCAGGGACGGCACGTCGGTCCAGCGTCCCTCGCCCAGCCACCAGCCGACCGCCCCGATGGTGATCGCGAGGAGGAGGACCAGGGCGACGCCCAGCCGGGCGCGGCGCCGCCGGATGTGCGGCGGCACCCCGGGCCGGATCGCGGCCGAGCGGGCGGAGATCCCGGGGCGTGCCCCGGAGACCGAGGTGGTCGGCCCGGGGCCCATCCCCGGCAGCATGGAGGTGCCGCGGGCGCGGTCGGGCCCGCCCAGCACCTGGGTGTGCGGCTCGCCGTCCCGACCGGGGCTGCTGGGGTGCCGCGGGCGCGGCGTGGTCGGCCGGTTCGTCGGGCGCAGCGTCCCGGGGCCGCCGGCCGCCTGGCCGGTGGGCACCGGCACCCGGGCGAGGCCCAGGTCGGCGCGGACGTCGGCGATCTCGGCGAGCAGCGCTCCGGCGTCCAGCGGGCGGGCCGAGGGCTCGCGGCGGGTGGCCCGGGTGACCAGCTCGTCGACCTGCCACGGAACCGTCGCCACCTCGGTCGAGGGGGCCGGGACGTCGTGGTGCACGTGCTGGTAGGCCACCGCCAGGGCGCTGTCGCCGCCGTAGGGCGGGTGGCCGGTCAGCAGCTCGAACAGCATCACCCCGGCGGCGTAGACGTCGCTGCGGGCGTCGCCGCGGCCGCGCTCGAGCTGCTCGGGGGAGAGGTAGGCGACCGTGCCGATGAGCACGCCGCCGGTGGCGGTGTGGCTGGTCTGCCCGGTGCCGGTGACCGCCCGGGCCAGGCCGAAGTCGGCCACCTTGACCTGACCGTCGACGGAGATGAGCACGTTCTCGGGCTTGACGTCGCGGTGCACGATCCCGGCCCGGTGGGCCGCGGTCAGCCCGCCCAGCACCGGCTCCAGGACGGCGAAGGCCTCGCCCACGGTGAGCCGGCCGCGGGCCTGCAGCAGGTCGCGCAGCGTGCGGCCGCGGACGAGGTCCATGACCAGGTACACCAGCCCCTGGTCGCTGCCCTGGTCGCTGACGCCGACGACGTTGGGGTGGTTGAGCATGGCCGCGGCGCGGGCCTCACGGGTGAACCGGTCGACGAACGCCGGGTCGTGGGCGAGATGCTCGGCCATCACCTTGACCGCGACCGTGCGGTTCAGCCGGAGATCGGTGGCGGCGTAGACGGTGGACATGCCGCCACGTGCCAGGTGCTCCTCGAGGCGGTATCGCCCCTCGAGCACGAGGCCGACCACGGGGTCGGTCACGACGGTCTCCACGTGGACGAGTCTAGGAGCGTCGGCGCGGAGACGAACCCAACGACGCGGGGTGCGCGGGGCCCTGGTGACGGAGTCGCCACACTGGCACCAGAGGGGCTCACCGGACCCGCACGACGGCGTCGCAGGGCGTCACCGCAGCGGCCGCCGCGTCCCCGGGCCGGTGGGTCCGTCGGGCTGGCCATAGGCTGACAGCCTATGGACACGCTCACTCCCGCGGAGGTCGCCGCGCAGCTCGGGGTCTCCAGCAACCGGGTTCGTCAGCTGATCCGCGACCGTCGGCTCATGGCGGTGCCCGGCAGCGGCAACGGCAAGATTCCCGCCGACTTCCTGCAGAACGGCGAGGTGCTGCGGCATCTGCCGGGTCTGCTCACCGTGCTGGCCGACGGCGGCTTCTCCGAGGAGGAGGCCTTCGACTGGCTCTTCCAGCCCGACGACTCCCTGCCGGGCACCCCCGTGCAGGCGCTGCGCGACGACCGGCACACCGAGGTCACCCGGCGCGCGCAGGCCCTGGCGCTCTGATCCCATGGGCGCACTGACCCGATGAGCCCATGGGGCACCTGACCTACGCGGCGCTGCTGGTGGGCTGCCTGGTGGTCACCGCGCCGCTGGAGCTGCTGCTGGGCGTGCGGGTGTACGCCCGCTGGCGGCGGCTGGTGCTCGCCGTGCTCCCCGAGTTCGTCGTCTTCGTGGTGTGGGTGCTGTACGCCATTTCCGCAGGCCACTGGGCGTACAGCGACGAGCTCACGATCGGCGTCCGGCTGCCCGGGGGGATGCCGGTGGAGGAGGTGCTGTTCTTCGTCGTCGTCCCGGTGTGCGCGGTGCTGGCGCTGGAGGCGGTGCGAAAGGTGACCGGCTGGGACGCGGGTTATCCGAGCGAAGAGGCTGAACGGTGAGCTACTCGGCGCTGGCGGTCGCCGCGGTGATCGCCGTCCTGGTGGTCGACCTGGCAGTGCTGCGCACCCGGCTGGTCACCCGGGCGGTGTTCTGGGTCGCCTACGCCATCGTCATCACGTTCCAGTTGCTGATGAACGGTGTGCTCGCCGGTCTGGACGTGGTCACCTACGACCCGGCCGCGATCTGGGGCCCGCGGATCGCCTACGCGCCGGTGGAGGACCTGCTGTTCGGCTTCGCCATGGTGACCCTGACCCTGGCCAGCTGGGCGGCGGTCAACCGGCGGGCGAACACCGCCAGGCGGCGCGACCCGGGCACCCGCACCCGGCGGTCGAGCACCCGGTAGCCGGCGCGCTCGATCTCGGTGAGGATCCCGCCGTACAGCGCGGTGGCCGCTCGCACGCAGTCGCGCGACTCCGGGGCCAGCATCGGGGTGCCGGGGGCGGCGTCGTCGTAGCGGCGGCGGGTGATGGCCACCATCTCCCGCATCAGCTCGCGGAACCCGGCGTCGAAGCGCTTGGCCGCGAGCTGCTCGCGGGTCACCCCGTGCGCGGCCATCAGGTCCTCGGGCAGGTAGACCCGGCCACGGTCGACGTCCTCGCCGACGTCGCGGAGGAAGTTGGTCAGCTGGAAGGCCTCGCCCAGCGCGATCGCGTGCGGGGCGGCCTCCTCCCGGGTCACCCCGCGCGCGGTGCCCAGCACGGGCAGTACCTGCAGGCCGATGACCGACGCGGAGCCCCACATGTAGCGGTCCAGGGCGGCGAGGTCGGGGTAGCCCGCGACGTCGAGGTCGCTGCTCATCGCGGCCAGGAAGTCGATCAGGTGCTCGACCGGGATCGCGTAGCGGCGGACGGTGTGCACCAGCGCCAGCCGCACCGGGTCGGCGGACCAGCCGGCGTCGAGTTCGGCCAGCGCCGCCCGGGACCAGGCGGCCAGGTCGCCGCGCGGGTCGGCGCCGGGGACGTCGACCAGGTCGTCGGCGGTACGGGCGGCGGCGTAGAGCGCGTGCACGGCCGGACGCCGGTCGGGGGTGAGCAGCCGGGTGGCCAGGTGGTAGCTCTTGCCGTGCTCGGCGTTGATCGCCGCGCAGTGCCGGTAGGCGGCGTCCAGGGCGGCCTGCTGCGCCGCCCGCGAGGCCGGCGGCACGGGCGGCGTCACGCCGGCACCGGCCCGGTGATCCGCTCGGCGGCCAGCCGGCCGCTGATCACCACCATCGGGACGCCGACGCCCGGCTGCACCGACGAGCCGGCCAGCACCACGTTGTCCGGGCCGCTGCGCGGCAGCGTGCCGGGCCGGAACGGGCCGGTCTGGCCGAAGGTGTGCGCGAGGGCGAAGGGCGTGCCAGCCGCCATCCCCTGGGCCGCCCAGTCCAGCGGGGTGCGCAGCTCCTCGACCTCGACCGCGCCGGTCAGCCCGGTCCAGCCGCGCGTCTCCATCGTGGCCAGCACCTCGTCCCGGTAGCGGGGCCCGAGGGTGGGCCAGTCGAGGTCGGGGTTGCCGCCGCTGCGCCGGTCGAGGTTGGGCGTGGGGGCGACGACGCTGAGCACCTGGCCGCCCTCGGGGGCCAGCGACCGGTCGGTGACCGAGGGCATGCTGACCAGCAGGCTCGGGTCGCTCATCGGCCGCCCGTCGCGGGTCAGCTCGCGGAACACCTGCCGCCACGAGTCGCCGAAGCTGATCGTGTGGTGCGCCTGACCGGGCAGTCGGGCCCGCACGCCCAGGTGCAGGGCCACGCAGGACGGCGAGTACACCGGCCGGCGCCGGCTGCGCAGGCCGGGCACCAGGGCGGACGGTTGGTCGACGGTGACGACGACGGCGTCGGCGGGCAGCCGCTCACCGCCGTCCAGGCGGACCCCGGTGACCCGGGAGCCGGTCAGCTGCAGTTCCGCCACGCCCGTGCCGTAGCGGAAGACGACGCCGGCGTCGGCCGCCGCGGCGGCCATCGCGGCCGGGACCGCGGCGATCCCGCCCGCCGGGTGCCAGACGCCCGCGCCGATGTCCAGCTGGGCGATGACCGCGTAGGCGGCGATGGCGCGGAACGGCGACACACCGGCGTAGAGCGCCTGGAAGCTGAACAGCCGGCGCAGCCGGTCGTCGCTGAAGTACCGGTCGACGTGCCGGGACAGCGTCCGGAACCCGCCCATCCGGGCCAGCGCGAGCAGCTCGGGGCCGGCCAGGTCGAGCGGGGAATCGAAGTTGCGGTCGATGAACACCGGCAGCTGGATGCGGTGCAGCTCGACCAGGTGGTCGAGGTAGCGGCGGAGCTCGGTCGCCGACCCGGGGCCGCACACCTGCGCCACCTCGGCCGCGAAGGCCTCGCGGTCGGCGTGCACGTCGAGCGCGGACCCGTCGGCGAACCGGGCCCGGTAGGTGGTGGCCAGCGGGGTGAGAGCGACCCGGTCGGCGAGCCGCTCGCCGACCGCGGCGAGGGCGTCGTCGACCAGCTCGGGGGCGGTGAACACCGACGGGCCGGTGTCCAGGACGTAGCCGCCGCGCTCCACCCGACCCGCGCGGCCGCCGGGCCCGGCCGCGCGCTCGACGACGGTGACCTCGCGGCCGGCGCCCCGCAACCGCAGTGCCGCGGACAGCCCGGCCAGCCCGGCGCCGACGACGACGATCCGGTCGGTGCGGCCCGGAACGGTCCGCAGTGCCCGCCTCGTGCGGCGCGGTCGGCTCATGCGGTGCGGGTGGTGGCGGCGACCGCCAGCGCGTCGAGCGCCGCGCGGGCGTCGGCGGCGATCGGGGCCTCGGCGATGGCGGCGCGGGCGCGCGCGGTGCGCCCGGTGATCCGCTCCTCGACCCGGGCGCGGGCGCCGGAGTCCTCGATCAGCGTCCGCAGCGCCTGCAGCTCGTCGGGGCCGGCGTCCGGGTCGCCGAGGCAGTCGGTGAGCAGCTGCCGGCCGGCCGCGTCGGTCGCCTCCTCGGTGAGCGCGATGAGCAGCGTCTGCTTGCCCTCGCGGAGGTCGTCGTCGGCGGACTTGCCGGTGACGGCGGGGTCGCCGAACACGCCGAGGACGTCGTCCCGCAGCTGGAAGGCCTCGCCCAGCGGCAGACCGATCGCCGTGTAGGCCTCCGCGGCGCGGGGGCCGGCGCCGGCGATGGCGGCGCCGAGCTGCAGCGGCCGCTGCACCGTGTAGCCGGCGCTCTTGTAGCGGGCGACGGTCAGTGCGCCGTCCGGGCCGGGTAGTCCGCCGACGGCGCGCAGCAGGTCGAGGTACTGGCCGGCGGTGACCTCGGTGCGCATGGTGTCCCAGACGCCGCGGGCCCGCTCCAGCGCGGCGGCGGAGATGCCCGACCGGCGCAGCAGCTCGTCGGACCAGACCAGTGCCAGGTCGCCGACCAGGATCGCCGCGCCGACGCCGAAGGTGTCGCCGTTCCCGGTGAGGGCGCCGTCGCCGTGCCGGGCGGCGAAGCCGATGTGGGTGGCCGGGCGGCCGCGGCGGGTGAGCGCGCCGTCCATGACGTCGTCGTGGACCAGGGCGCTGGCGTGCACGAACTCCAGGGCGGAGACGGCCCGCAGCACGGCCGCGTCGTCCTCGGCCGGCCCGTGGGCATCGGCGGCCACGCCGCGCCAGCCCCAGTAGGCGAACAGCGGGCGCAGCCGCTTGCCCCCGTCGGCCAGCGCGCACACCTCGTCGACGACCGGCGCGAGGGTCGGGTCCATCGCGGCCAGGGTCTGCCGCTGGCGCTCGAGGAAGTCGGTGAGTGCGGCGCCCACCGAGCCGCGCACGCGGTCCAGGTCGGCGGCGTCGGGCGAGGGCGTCGTGGAGGGTCCGGTGGACCAGTCGCGGTGCTGCGTCCCGGCGGTCACCGGGCCAGTATCGCCCAACCGGATCGTCGGCGGTCTGCCCACCACGGATGTCATCGGCCTCCGGGGCATGAGAGCTCCTCTCGCGCCGGGGGAGGACCCGGCGTCGCGCGCGGCATGGTCGTGCGGTCAGGTCTGCTTCGCCGGAACGGGGCCGACCGGATGCACCGAGGGTGCGATTCCCGAGGACGGAATCCGTTCCGTACTCTTCGGTCCCGTGACCGGCACCGTGCGCGAGCTCCTGGACCAGCAGCAGCCGACGTGGTCCTTCGAGTTCTTCCCACCCCGCGACGCGGCGGCCGGTGCGCAGCTGTGGACGGCGCTGCGCGAGCTCGAGCGGCTGCACCCCTCGTTCGTCTCCGTGACCTACGGCGCCGGCGGGTCGACCCGGGAGGGCACGGTGGCGGTGACCGAGCGCATCGCGGCGGAGACCACCATGCTGCCGCTGGCCCACCTGACCGCCGTCGACCACAGCGTGGCCGAGCTGCGGCACGTGGTGAGCAGGCTGGCCGCCGCCGGGGTGCGCAACCTGCTGGCGCTGCGCGGCGACCCGCCGGGCGCCGACCCGCAGGCCGACTGGGTGGCCCACCCCGCCGGGTTGCGCTACGCAGCGGAGCTGGTCGGGCTGATCAAGTCGATCGGCGACTTCTCGGTGGGGGTCGCGGCCTTTCCGGAGCAGCACCCGCGCTCGGTGGACGCCGAGACCGACACCGCGATGTTCATCGCCAAGTGCCGGGCGGGGGCGGACTTCGCGATCACGCAGATGTTCTTCCGGGTCGAGGACTACCTGCGGCTGCGCGACCGGGTGGCGGCCCGCGGCTGCGACGTGCCGATCATCGCCGGGGTGATGCCGGTGACCGGCGTCCGGCAGATCAGCCGGATCGTCCAGCTGTCCGGCCAGGCCTTCCCGGCCGACCTGATGGACCGGTTCACCGCCCTGGACGGCGACCGCCCGGAGGACAGGGCCGCGGTGCGGGCACTCGGCGTCGAGGTGGCCACCGACCTCTGCGCGCGCCTGCTGGCGGAGGGTGTCCCGGGCATCCACTTCATCACCATGAACCGCTCCACGGCGACGCGGGAGGTGCACGCCGCGCTGGCGGGGGTGCCGGCGTCCTGACCGCCCGGCGGTTCAGTCGGGTACGGGAGTGTCGGTGAGCACCGCCTCCGCGCGTGCTGCGGCCCGGCGCAGGCCTTCCCGTTCGGCGGCGTAGCCGCCCAGGACGCCGACCACCGGCAGGTTGCTCAGGGCCCGGTGCCGCAGCTTGCCCTTGGGGCGCTCGTCGAGCGCGTCGTCGATCCGGCCGAGCAGCCGGGCCACCCGCCACAGCGCGCGGGCGTTGCCACGCAGGCCCGTCCGCTCGTCCCGGGCGCCGAAGGCCTCCTCGGCGTAGCTGCCCTTCGCGCGCTGCAGCAGCGGTTCGGCCCGGGCGGCCGGGAGGTCGCGGTCGAGCAGCACGCGGGCCAGCAGCGACACCCGCTCGGCCGGCTCGGTCACGCCGTGCTCGCCGGCCACCCCGAGGACGACGACCGCCTGCACCGCGGAACCGACGGTGTTCTGCAGCGGCAGCAGGTCGGCGAGCTTGCCGGCGAACCGCGGGGCCGCCGATACGCCGGCAACCACCCGGCCGACCTGCTCGGACCACCACCGGGCCCGCTCCGCCGCCGGGAGCTGCGGCGGCCGGCCGAGCTTCTGCAGCAGGGGCGTGCACGCGCGGTCGACCCGGCGGAACACGTCCACCACGACGGCGTCGCTGATCGGAGGGGCCACGAGGGAGGACGCTAGGCCGCGCGCCCGGTGCCCGCACGTTCCCGCGGGAGCGTGGTCAGGGTGCGACCTCGTCGGCGGTTCCGCGGACCGTCCGAGCGACTGCCGCGTCCCTGCTGGTGCAAGCCGGGGATGCATCCACTGCACACTCGTCTCAGCGGGGTGGAATGGTGGCGCGACTATTTACCATGGTGGAGGGCGGCGAACCGTCGATGGAGGAAGCCGCGGCCCTGAACATCAAGAATCCGGAGACCCAGCAGCTCGCCCGGCAACTGGTCGAGCTGACCGGAGAGACGGTCACTGCGGCGGTGACCGTGGCCGTCCGGGAGCGCCTGGACCAGCTCCGCGGTGGCAAGCGCGGAAGCACCCACGAGGAGCGGATCGAGCCGTTGGCGATGCTCGCAGGACATCGCCCACGCTTGACCGGTGAGTTCCCGGAGCGAGACCACGGCGACCTGCGGTACGACGAGGCCGGACTGCCGGTGTGATCGTCGACGCGCGCCACGTAGTGGCTCTACGGCACCAGCGATACTGGAAAAAGTTGCCGCGATCGGCAGCGGCGAATAGGCGCCAAGAATCACCTCAAAGCCCACCGCCCAGCGGGGCGTAGCCGCGATCCGGCCAATCGGCCCTCGCCAGTAGTCCCACTGCGGGTCGGCTAGCCGGGTGAAGTGCGAGGTGCAAAAACTGACATGTCCTGATTCGGCCCACGCACTGCCTCCCCATCCCGTTTAGCTTGGGAGGTCTCGTCCGAGCCTCCTGGTGGGGCTCCCGATCGGCTACGCATTTTGACGTATCGACGGCTCCGAGGCGGTTGCCTACGGTCGTCAAGCACACACATCAACGTTGGTGTGCCGAGCGTCAGGAGGCCAACAATGGCTCGACTTCCGGATCTCGTGCAGCAGCGCGAGAGGGCAGCCGCGGCAGCGTCTGTCGTGGAGAACGTCATCTTCGAACGCCAGATCAAACCGCGCGTTAATGCCGCCATCGTGGACGAGCACGCCGCAAAACCCATCGGTCACCACTCTGACGACCTAGAACGGGTCCTGCTCTACCTGCGCAGCCATCACTTGACGATGAAGGGCAAGTACATCCTCGTGTGCACCAAGCCCCACGAGGAGTGGCGGATCGCCGTGCTAACCGGTCGCAGGAACGAGCCTCCGGTGCTTACGGAGGAGGCCTTCAGCGATCGTGACTCCGCAGAACATGGGGTGTTCCTGCGCAGACTGCAGGACGCCGGGCTTTGGGAGGTGGAGAAATGAAGGTCATCGGTTACGCAGACAACTTTTCGGTCTCCCCAGGGGGTTCGCTGGAAATCAAGGTCAGCTGCGACGCGCCCGAGTACCGGGCCGACCTTGTGCAGCTGATCCACGGTGACACCAATCCCGACGGCCCTGGATTCAAGATCCGGGAAGTAGGTCCTGACGCCACCACTCACACCGGGCGCGTCCAAAGGATCCACACCGGCTCGTACGGTGTGGTCGACCACCAAGGTCAGCTAGACGGGCTCGAGACATTCACCATGATGGTGATGGCCAGTCCCACGAGACTGGCCGCTGGCGCCCAGACGCTCATGGGCACGTGGCACGACGAACGTCGTGCTGGTGCCGTCGTCGGCATCGATGACAACGGCTGCGCATCGGTCACCATCGGTGATGGCCGTGGCGGGGAGGTAAGCGTCGCGACCGGCGCGCCGATGCTCGACGGGGTTTGGTATCTCGTCGCCGCGACGCTGTCCGAGGGCCGACTGGAGATCGTCCAGGAACCGTGGGTGACCCGGACCAACAGCCGGTTCGCCATCGCCAGCTCTTTGGAGAGCACCACCGGACGAGCCGGCGTCGACGTCAATGTGGTCCCAGACTTCCGCAATGGGGCGCCGCTGCAGTTCGCGGCGCACGTCGCCGCGGACACGCACGAACTAATCGGGCAGGTTCCGGCAGGACTGTTCAACGGCAAGCTGGACAGCCCGCGCATCTACTCCCGCAGGCTCGGCGGCGAAGAAATCCGCCGCGCGGTGGAGTCACCCAAGAACTTCGACGGCCTGCTGGGGGGGTGGGAATTCGAGGCGGAGATCACCGCGAACGGGCTCTCCGACCCCAGAGGGGTCACGGACGTGTCACCCAACCGCCTGCACGGGCGAACGGTCAACATGCCGACGCGTGCCGTCACCGGATACAACTGGCGTGCCAAGGAGCAGAACTTCATCCACGCACCCGGTGAGTACGGAGCGATCCACTTCCACGATGACGACTTGGACGATGCGCGGTGGCAGACCGATTTCCTGCTGGAGGTTCCCGAGGACCTGCCCTCTTCGCTTTACGCCGTGCGGCTACAGGCCGAAGATGACACCGACTACGTGCCCGTCTACGTCCGGCCCCGGCCAGGGAACCACAAGAAGATTCTCTTCTTGGCGCCCACCGCCAGCTACATGGCGTACGCCAACGACCACGTGGCGCTGGACGTCCCACTCGCCCAACTGATGGTTGCCCGCGTCCCCGTCATGCAGGAGGCCAACATCACGCTCTCTCGGGAACGGGAGTTCGGTCTTTCGACGTACGACACTCACTCGGACGGATCTGGGGTGGCCTACTCCTCGCGACTGCGCCCGATTCTCAATATGCGACCGGGCTTCCGCCACTGGCTCTCGCCTTCGCTGTGGCAGTTCAACGCGGACCTCCATCTCATCGACTGGATGATCGAGATGGGGTACGAGTTCGACGTTCTGACCGACTTCGACCTCCATCAAGTGGGTCCTAAGGTACTCGAGCCTTACAACGTGGTGCTCACGGGAACTCACCCGGAGTACTACAGCGAGGCCATGCTCGACGGACTCCACGAGTACGCCGAGCAGGGCGGACGGATCATGTACCTCGGTGCCAACGGCTTTTATTGGGTCATCAACTACGACGGGGACGAGGGAGAGGTCATCGAGGTACGCAAGGGGCACGGCAATAACGCCTGGAAGGCGAAGCCCGGCGAGTACCACCTGTCCTTCACCGGCGAGTACGGATCCCTGTGGCGGCACCGGGGTAGGGCTCCCCAGCGACTCCTGGGCGTGGGTTTCGGGTCGGAGGGGTTCGACGTGAGCGAGCCCTATCGCCGCACCCCGGACTCCTACGACTCGCGCACCGCCTGGATGTTCGACGGCATCGAGGACGAGTGGTTGGGCGACTTCGGCCTCGTTGGGGACGGCGCCGCCGGCCTGGAACTCGATGTCTACGACGCGGACCTCGGGTCGCCGCCAGAGGCCATGCTCGTGGCGGCGTCCGCCGGGCACACGGAGGCGTACGCCATCGTCGCCGAGGAGCTGTTCTTCAACGTTCCCGGAACCACCGGCACCCACAGTTCTCTGGTTCGCGGGGACATCGTGTACTTCCCGACGCCCGAGGGAGGTGGCGTCTGGTCGGTCAGCTCGATCGCCTACTGCGGGTCGTTGTCGCACAACGGCTACGACAACAACATCTCGAAGTTGACCAAGAACGTGCTGGATCGGTTTGCCGCGGACGGTCCCGCGCCCTTGGGTGCCACCGCCGAGTGACCTACGCCGTCCGGACCGTCGCAGGCCAGCCTGCGACGGTCCGGACGCGTGGGTTGAGTTGCCCTCGGGACCCGGTCTAGCATTCCCGAAATCCCATCTGAGGATCTCACGGGGATGTGGAGGAGGGGCTGCTTATGACCAGCGCCGCTGGCGTGGCTCCGTGGACGGCGAGCAGTCTGCCGCCTGGTCACATGGTGCCCCTGCTCGAAATCAGTCGCATGGCGATGAGCGACGCCGACCGTAAAGAGAAGGCTTGCGAGGCACTCCGGGCAATTCGCTCGATAATCCCCTACGAGGCAGCGGGCATTTCCGTCTGGGACCCACTCACCGGCGTGCACCAGACCTTGGCCAGCGACGGGTATTCCGAGAGGGTCTCTTCTTATCTCAACGGCGACTTCGTCGAAGAGGACGAGATGTACCGGTCGATGCGTACGAAGAACCCGCTACCACTGCGCTGGCAGGACTTCCCTGACAACTACCGTGACCTCCACTCGGCGCGGTCGGTCTTCATCCCGGCCGGATTCGACGAGGGGATGTCGGCCCTACTGCTGAGCGGAGGCCACCGGTACACGGGTGTGCTGCACATCAGCGTGGGCGGCCGAGAAGACATCACGGACGAGGCGGTGGGTTCGGTGACGTGGCTCCAGAGCCTGCTGTCGCCGATCGTCGACGAGCTCGCGACGTGGTCGCGGCTCGTGGAGCGACTTTCCCCATCCTCAAGTGCGATGGTGCTCGACCAGTCCGGGATCGTGCAAGACCTGCCGGATCGCCGGTGGGCGACCTCGTCGGACAACCGCGACGCCTTGCGATCGTCCCTCATGCTGGAGTGGGCGACGCTGTCGTCGGGCACTCACCGGCGGATGTGGCGCTCGCCCTCCGGTGACTGGCTGCAACTGCGGATCTATGGAGTCGGGACGAGAGTGCTGGTAGCGGTGGAGGAGAACTCCGACGGCCCCCCTTGCTCCCTGACGTACCAGGAGATGGTCATCGTCGCCAGGGTCGCCGAGGGCAAGAGCAACAAGCAGCTGGCATCCGATCTGGGGGTGTCAGTCCGAACCGTGGCCAAGCACATGGAACACATCTTGGACAAAGCGGGTGCAGAGTCCCGCACGGAACTGTGCTCGCGGGCGCACCGGGAGGGCTTCATCAGCCTTCCGCCCGCGAGTGGGTGACTAGACCGGAGGATGTGACGGCTCGGCCTGACTTGGTTGCGGGTCGGGGCCTCGCTCTCCGAGTTCCGTGGGTTACCGAGCAGCTGTAGCCGGCCGCTTGTCGGGTGCGGGGGGTTAGCAGGCATCTGGGCCGCACTTCGCGATGACACCTGCCATCCGCCATCTCCACTACGTCATCTTCGGCCCGGAGCGGGCGTCCGTGCGTACGCGCTGATCGCTCACGCCGCGCTGTCCGCGTGCTTGCGGCGGGCCGCCCGGTACGTCTCGGAAGTCACCATCCGTAGGACGGCGTCGGCGAAGCCCTCGTCCTCCAGGAGTGCCTTGAGCAGCTTGTTGGAGCCCTCCTGGCTCTGGAACAGGGCGCCGGCGATGTCGTCCTTCTTGATGGTGAGGGAGAACTGTTCCTCGGTGTTGTCGGCGGCGCGCTGCTGGACGTCGGCGTCATCGGACAGCGTGCTGGGCACGCCGTAGTAGATCTGCAGGGTCTCGGCCTCGGACAGGTCGATGCCGAAGGTCGAGTTGAAGGTGTTGATCAGCTCGGACAGCTTGATCATCAGCGCTTCCTGGATCCCACCGCGCCCCGCGCCGGTGAAGCTCTCGATCTCACCGTCGCGCTCGCCCGGGGTGTTGCTGCCGCTGCCCTCGGCGCCGGACTTGTGCCCGACAAAGGCCAGGTCGGTGTCGCCGAGGTCGATGACGCCGGGCTCGCTCACCGGGCCCTTGAGCTTGGCGAGCACCAGCTTTCCGTAGATGTAGAGGCTCTCCAGCTCCTCGTCGGTGAACCGCAGAACCTGGCCCAGGAACGCGTAGGCGCGGACGAAGGCCTTGAGGGCATCGCGCAGGTCGGTGAGCTCGTGGTCGGGCAGGTTGGCTGCCCGGGCGACCGCGGGATCGACGTTGGCCGTCACCGTCGCGTGGCTGCTGCTGTTCCCGAGCAGGAACGCGGCCACCGCGCGTCGCTGCTCGTCGGGGTCGAGGACGTGGTGGTCCTCGATCCGGGTGGCCAGGTTGTAGAGCAGGTTCGGGTCGGTCTCCTCCGTCCAGCTCGACTCGTAAAACGGCGCGAACTGCTCGCGCATCTCCTCGGCGGTGTTGACGAAGTCGAGGATGAACGTGTCCTCCTTGCCGGGGTGGATGCGGTTGAGCCGGGACAGCGTCTGCACGGCCTTGACGCCCTCGAGCTTCTTGTCCACGTACATGGTGTGCAGCAGGGGTTGGTCGAACCCGGTCTGGTACTTCTCCGCGACGATCAGCAGGTGCCCCTCGTCGGAGAAGCGGGCCTGGGTCTGGACTTCGGGGAACCCGTTGAGCCCGGTCTCGGTGACCGGGTTCCCGGGGACGTCGGGGTCGGTGACGCCGCCGGAGAAGGCCACCATCGCCCGGACGTCGGTCAGCTGCTTCTTCGCCAGGTACCGCTGGACGGCGGCCAGGTACCGCACCGCGTGCAGCCGGCTCTTGGTCACCACCATCGCCTTGCCGGCGCCGCCGATCTTGCCGGCGGTGACGCTGCGGAAGTGCTCGACGATGATCTCGGCGCGGTGGTCGAGGTTGGAGGGGTGCAGGTCGACGAAGCGGGCCAGCGCGGCTGCCGCCTTGCCCTTCTCCACCTCCGGATCCTCGCTCGTGAGGCCGTTGGCGAGCCGGTAGTAGCGCTTGTAGGTGACGTAGTTGACCAGCACGTCGAGGATGAACCCCTCCTCGATGGCCTGGCGCATCGAGTAGAGGTGGAACGGCTCGTAGACGGTGGTGCCCGCGTCGTCCCGGGCGGTGCCGAACAGCTGCAGCGTCTTGCCCTTGGGGGTGGCGGTGAAGGCGAAGAACGACAGGTTGGGGCTGCGCCCCCGCGACATCGCCGAGGCGGTGACGGCGGCGACCAGCGCGTCCTGCGCATCGGCCTGAGCCGCCTCGGCACCGGCGGCGTCGGCCTCGGCGGCGGCCAGTGGGTCGGTGCCGCCGAGCACCTTCTTCACGCTCTGCGCCGAGTCACCGGATTGGGAGGAGTGCGCCTCGTCGACGATCACCGCGACGCGCTTGCCTTCCACGGCGGCGTCGGCGGCGTCGGCGGCGATGACCGGGAACTTCTGCAGCGTGGTGACGATGATCTTCGTCTTGGTATCGGTCAGCGCGGCCCGCAGCTGCTGGCTGTCCTGGTCGATGCGCTGCAGCAGCCCCTGGACGTGCTCGAAGCCGGACAGCGTGGCCTGCAGCTGGGCGTCGAGCACGCGCCGGTCGGTGATGACGACGACCTTGTCGAACACCAGCTCGTCGGTGCCGATGCCGGCGCCGGCGGCCAGCGCGGCCGGGTCGCTGGGGGAGTGCAGGTCGGCGAGCCGGTGGGCCAGCCAGGCGATGGAGTTGGACTTCCCCGAGCCGGCCGAGTGCTGCAGCAGGTAGCTCTGCCCGGCCCCGTGCGTGGCGGCGTGCGCGGTGAGCCGCTCGACGACGTCCCACTGGTGGTAGCGGGGGAAGAGCACCGTGCGCGGGCCGGACTTCGGCACCTCCTCCTGCACGTAGCGGTGCAGCAGGTCCAGCCAGGTGTCGCGGGACCACACCTGCTCCCACAGGTAGGCGGTGCGGTGCCCGGACGGGTTGGGCGGGTTGCCCTCGCCGCCCTTGCGGCCGGCGCCCGCGGAGCCCTGGTTGAACGGCAGAAAGGCGGTCTTCGGGCCGGCGAGCCTGGTGGTCAGGAAGACCAGGTCGGGGTCGACGGCGAAGTGGGCGAGGCAGCGGCGGGCGAAGATCCGGTCGGCCGGGTTGCGCTGGGCGGGGTCGCGGTACTGCGCCTTGGCGTGCCGGACGGTTTGGCCGGTGAACTGGTTCTTCAGCTCCGCAGTGGCCACCGGGATGCCGTTGACCGCCAGCATCAGGTCCAGCGACTGGTGCGGTGAGGACTCGCTGTGGTGCAGCTGCCGGTAGACGAGCAGCCGGTTCGCCGAATACTTCTCGACCAGTTCCAGGGTGAGCCCGGAGGTGGGCCGGAAGTAGGCCAGCTGGAGCCGCTGGCCGGATTCCTTCACCCCCCGCCGCAGGACGTGGACGACGCCGCGCGCGTCGATCTCGTCCGCGATCCGCTTGACGACCTTGGGGACGACGGCCGCCCCGTGCAGCTGCGCCAGCTTCGCCCACGCCTGCGGCTGGGTGTCCATCACGAACCCGACCAGCTGGACCGGGTCGAGCCCGAGCGGGACGTCGTAGTCGGTGGGGGAGCCGTGCTGCCAGCCGTGTGCGAGGAGATGAGCCTCGATCGCGGCCTCGAAGTCGGATTCGGTGTGCCCCGCCATCAGCTGGTCATTCCCGTCAGCCGCTCCGCGATCGTGGCGACGTCGTTGAGAGATCCGTCTGCGACTGCGACGACAAGCTCCACCACTTCGGCCTGGGTGGCGTGCGGCCGATGCCCGTTGAGGCCGAGGAACACCGCGCAGGCGCGCCAGGCCAGCCGCTTGTTTCCGTCCACCAGTGCATGGTTGCCGGCCAGGGAGTGCAGCAACGCCGCCGCCTTGGTGTACAAATCCGGGTAGGCGTCTTCCCCGAACACCGTTGCCTGCGGCCGGGCGACTGCCGAGGCGAGCAGCCCGACGTCGCGGATGGCTGCCTGCCCGGCCAGGGCCAGCACGTCGTCGATGTCGAGGTAGACGGTCACCGGCGGCCGAGCTCGTCGAGCGCCTCGGCATAGGTCTCGTTCACCCACGCGGTTTCCCGGGTGACCGCTGCCCGGTGGGCTCGACGCTCGACGTACTCGCGCACCGCCTCCCGCGCAACATCCTGCATGGACCGCTGCTCGGCCTCGGCCTGGGCGCGAAGCGCGGCGGTCTCCTCGTCGGTCAGTCGCAACGTCATCGCCATAACCGGATGATACCTATCTGATACCTATCTGGATACCGATCTTGGCGACGTCCTGTGCCGCGCGCCACGGCGTCGCGGTCGGCCATCACGCCACCGCCCGAGCCGTCGTGACGTCGAACTGGCCGGTCACGGCGGCGGTGATCAGCGCCTGCTTCCGTTCCTGCGCGACACTAATCCAGCGGTCCATGTGCCGTCGTGCGAGTCCCACATGGTCGGCACGCTCGTCAAGTTCCTCGATCATTCGTTCCTGGTCTGCACGTGACGGATGCGATATCTCCAGGGCGCGGAGCGTCTCGTTGTTGATGATCGGCAGCGTCGTGAACGGAGCGGTCGCCCTCATGGTTGTTTGACGACACCAGAGCGACCAAGTGAGATAGCGAGGGACTACGGCTTCGGAGGGCTCCAGGCAGGTTAGCTGCTGGTTGCCAGTCGCATCCTCGTCAAGGTGAGCAACACGGCCAGCGGTCGCGCCTATCCCGATCACCACGGTCGAATTCGCGCCGAATCGGGGAAACAATGATGCTGCCTGGCGGTCGATGTACTTGGTGGCTGGACCGAGGCTGAGCGTCGAGCCGGAGAAGCTCGCAGGGGAAAGCCACGCGAGACCCGATGAAGCGTCTTCGCCCTCTACCCAGACCCATTGCTGCTCCGGAGTGGGAGTGGCGCCGGTCTTGATGGATCGGACAAGCCTGCGCAGCGGAACTTGACGTTGATCGGTGGCCCCGCCGCCGACGAGAAGACGTTCGGCGGCAGAGGAAAGTGCGTTCGTAAGCAACTCTGACTGCCGGTGGCGAAGGGCGACGGCGCGGTCGATCCGGTCGACCTGGTCGTCGAGGAAGTCAGCGATTCGTTGCTGCTCTTCGCGCGTGAACGAGGTGATCGGCCAGTTTGCGACGAAGTCCGCGGGTACGCGCTGAAGGCCTGCGACGCCCTGATAGGAGGCCACTCCTTGGGCGACGAAGGTCGCTGATCGAGTGACGTAGGCGAGAAACCGCGCGTCGGAGCCAGACCGCGGACGGAGAAGGTGGAGTTCGCTACTCCCGGCGCCGAGGCCGTTGGTGAGGCCTCTGATGACCGTTGCCCGGGCGTGCTGGAACGTCGGCGCTGTCTTAGGGACAAGCACGTCACCGTCCTGGAAACGGACGTATCCGGAGCTGACATCTGCCTTGATGGCGAATCGACTCGTGTCCAGCCGGGCATCTGCCCAGACCGTCTCCAGCGGCATGAAGGTCAGTTCAGCAGAGGGAGCCAGTGCGTCGAAGGCGAGTGTGCCCGGATTCACATGTGCCAGGTGCCGGATGCGCAGCGTCATCGCTTGAGCCCTGCCAACAGCTGCTGAATGTCCGTCGCCACGGCTTCCAGTTCCGCGTCGATCTCGGCCAGCGGCCGCGGCGGCACGTACTTGTAGAAGAACCGCGTGAACGGAACCTCGTAGCCGATCTTCGTCTTCGTGTAATCGACCCACGCATCCGGCACGTGTGGCAGCACCTCCCGCTCGACGTACTCATCGACGTCGTCGACCAAGGGCACGTTCTCGTTGTCGCGCAGGTCCGGATCGGGCAGCGGCTCCCCCTTCCGGTCGGTCACCACCGGCGCGTCCGGATCAGCCACCGCGGCTGCGGCGAGCACCGCCTTCTTCAGCGGTGCCGACAAACCTATCTGTCGACGGGCGGTGCAGGCGTTGAGCAGCAACTTCGTGAACGCGGCCTCGGTGTCCTCCGTCGTCCCGACCAGGTCGGCCAGCGCGCCGAGCAGTGCGTCGTGGGTGCGGCGGGCGTCGTCGTCCCCGACGGAGAGGGCGACCACCGGCTTGGCCGCGCGAACGGCCTCGATCGTCTCCGCGGTGACCGTCCAGCGGCGGCGCAGCGGCCGCTCCACGGTGATCCGCCGGAAGCCGAAGGTGTCGTTGTCGAACACCTTCACCCGCTCGTCGGTGTCCGCCAGGGACGGGGCGTCGGCATAGAGGCGGGTGATCGCGGCGATGTGGTCGTCGTCCAGGTACTTGCGCTTGTCACCCAGCGACTTGCGCATCTTCGACCACTCGCCGCGGGCGTCGATCAGCGCGACCGTGCCCTGCCGCTCGGGGCGCTTGCGGTTGGTGACGATCCAGACGTAGGTGCTGATCCCGGTGTTGTAGAAGAGCTGGTCGGGCAGCGCGACGATGCCCTCGAGCCAATCGTTCTCGATGATCCAGCGGCGGATGTTGCTCTCGCCCGACTCGGCGGCGCCGGCGAACAGCGGGCTGCCGGAGAAGACGATCGCCACCCGGCTGCCGCCGTCCTCGGCCGGCTTCATCCGGGCGATCATCTGCTGCAGGAACAGCAGGCTGCCGTCGGAAACCCGGGGCAGCCCGGCGCTGAACCGGCCGCCGGGCTGCTTGGCCTCGGCGGCGATGACGTCCTTGGACTTGTTCCAGTCGACGCCGAAGGGCGGGTTGGCCAGCAGGTAGTCGAAACGCTTGTCGGCGTGGCCGTCGGCGGTGAGCGTGTTGCCCAGCACGATCCGCTCCGGGTCCTGCCCCTGGATCAGCAGGTCCGACCGGGCGATGGCCCAGGTCTCGGGGTTGAGCTCCTGGCCGAACATCTCCAGCCGGGCCTTCGGGTTCAGCCGGGTCAGGTGCTGGTCGGAGATGTTCAGCATGCCGCCGGTGCCGCAGGCCGGGTCGTAGATCGACCGCACCGGCGCGGTGCCGGTGAGCACGTCGGAGTCCTCGCCGAACAGCAGGTTGACGATGAGCCGGATGACCTCGCGCGGGGTGAAGTGCTCACCCGCCGTCTCGTTGGAGAGCTCGGAGAACCGGCGCAGCAGCTCCTCGAACAGGTAACCCATCGCGTGGTTGGAGACGGCCTGCGGGCGCAGGTCCAGGTCGGCGAACTTGCCGAGCACCAGGTACAGCAGGCCGGCGTCGTCCAGCCGGCTGATCTGCTCGTCGAACCGGTACTTCTCCAGCACCAGGGCCGCACCAGGGGAGAACTGCCCGATGTAGGCGCGCAGCTGCGCGGCCAGGTTGTTGGGGGAGTCGAGCAGCTTGGGAAAGGTCAGCGGGCTGGTGTTGTAGAACGGCACCCCGGCGGCCTGCTTCAGCAGCAGGTCGGGGGTGTCGGTGACGCCCTTCAACTGCTCGGCGCGGGCCAGCACGGCCGGCTTGGTCTCCTCCAGCACCGCGTCCAGCCGGCGCAGCACCAGCAGCGGCAGGATCACGCCGCGGTACTCGGCCGGCTTGTAGTCACCGCGCAACAGGTCGGCGACCTGCCAGACGAACTGGACCTTGCCCTCGAAACCGTCCACGTGCTGCCCCGTTCGATCGACCGCCGGCGCTGCCCGTTCGGTAGCCGACGCCCAAGGGTCTACCTGACGCCCCGCTCCGGTGCGGGCAGCGACCCAGCGGGAGTGGCCACCCGGGCGCATGAGGCGGGCGAGGCGGCCGACGTTCCCGCGGGGACGCCGGTCGCGTCGAGATCGGGCTTCTGAGGCACTGCCACGCCGCTCGAGTGCCCCAGATCCCCGATCTCGGCGGCGGCGGCGGTTCCGCGGAACCGTCCCGGCTGGCTACGGTGCCCCGGTGATCATGACCGCCGCCGTCCTGGCGTGTGTGCTGCTGGCCGGGCTGGCCGTCTTCCAGGGCGCACTCGTCGCCGGTGCGCCGCTGGGGCGATTCGCCTGGGGTGGGCAGCACCGGGTGCTGCCCACCGGCCTGCGGATCGGCAGTGTCGTCTCGATCGCCCTCTACGCGCTGTTCGCGGTGGTACTCGTGGCGGCGGCGCGGCCGTCGACGGGCGTGCCCGACGTGGCGATCTGGGTGCTCGCCGGCTACTTCCTGCTCGGCGTCGGGCTCAACGCGATCAGCCGGAGCCGCCCGGAGCGGCTGGCGATGACGCCGGTCGCCCTGGTGCTCGCCATCTGCTGTCTGGTCGTCGCCCTCGGCTGACCGTGAGCACGATCGTGTCGGGCGCCTGTGAGGCGAACGTCCCCGTTCCCGCCGGACGGGGCGTTCCCCGGCCCCGGCCGGGTACCGCCGCCGGGGAACGCCGGGCGGGTGACCGCGCGGCGCCCGCGCGCGTTGCGGCCGGATGGATCACCATCACTGGGACAGCACACGAGTGCTGACCGACCGGAAGGACTTCCCTTGGCGGGTGGACTCGTAGCCCTGTTCGACGACGTGGCGGTGCTGGCGCGCACTGCCGCCGCATCCGTCGACGACATCGGGCTCGCTGCTGGCCGGGCCAGCGCCAAGGCCGCCGGCGTCGTCGTCGACGATGCCGCCGTCACGCCGCAGTACGTCCGTGGCCTGGCTGCCGAGCGCGAGCTGCCGATCATCCGGCGCATCGCCAAGGGGTCGTTGCGCAACAAGCTGCTCATCATCCTGCCCGCGGTGCTGCTGCTCAGCCAGTTCCTGCCGTTCCTGCTCACCCCGATCCTCATGCTCGGCGGCGCCTACCTGTGCTACGAGGGCGCGGAGAAGGTCTGGCACAAGCTCCGCCCCCATCACGACGCCCACGCTGCGGGCGAGGAGACGCTCCCGGACGAGGACACCGTCGTGTCCGGCGCCGTGCGCACCGACTTCATCCTGTCGGCGGAGATCATGGTGATCTCGCTGAACGAGGTGGTCGACGAGCCGTTCTTCTCCCGGGCGGTGATCCTCGCGGTCGTCGCGCTCGGCATCACCGTCCTGGTGTACGGCGTCGTCGGCCTGATCGTGAAGATGGACGACCTGGGACTGCGCCTGGCCGAACGCCCCAGGAAGGGTGTGGCCCGAATCGGCCGCGGACTGGTGAAGGCGATGCCACGCCTGCTCGCCGCGCTCACCGTGGTCGGGACGGCCGCGATGCTGTGGGTCGGCGGTCACATCCTGCTGGTCGGCACCGACGAGCTGGGCCTCACCGTCCTGTACGACGTCGTGCACCACCTGGAGGAGGCGGCAGCGGCGGCCACCGGAGCCCTCGGGTCGGTCGTGGGCTGGCTGGTCAACACGCTGGCCAGCGCGATTCTCGGGCTCATCGTCGGCGCACTGGTCGTGGTCGTCATGAGCCTCACGTTCCACCGCCGGAAAGCCGAGCCCGCGAGCGGGGCCACGACGCACTAGCTGGACCGACCCGGCGTCACCCTGGACACCGGATCGGCGATCGCGCCCTCCCGGCCCACCCGCTACCGGCTGCTGACGCCGGCCGGGGCCGGCCCGGCAGGATGAGCGGGTGCAGAGCGGGGGCGGACGGTGAGCACCGGCCCGCAGCTGGCCCGCCGGCTGGGGACCACCGACGCCGTGGTGATCGGCCTGGGGTCGATGATCGGCGCGGGCGTCTTCGCCGCATTCGGCCCCGCCGCCCGCGCGGCCGGCGCCGGCCTGCTGATCGGGCTGGCGGTCGCGGCCGTGGTGGCGTACTGCAACGCCACCTCCTCCGCACAGCTGGCCGCGCAGTACCCCACCTCGGGCGGCACGTACGTGTACGGGCGGGAGCGGCTGGGGCCCTGGTGGGGCTTCCTGGCCGGCTGGGGGTTCGTGGTCGGCAAGACCGCGAGCTGTGCGGCGATGGCGCTGACCTTCGCCGCCTACGCCGTCCCGGCCGCGTGGCAGCGACCGGTGGCGGCCGCGGCGGTGATCGCACTGGCGGCGGTGAACTACCGCGGCGTGACCCGCACCGCGCGGCTGACCCGCGGGATCGTCGCCGTGGTCCTGCTGGCCCTGGCCGTCGCCGTGGTCGCCGGTCTCGCCGGTGGCCAGGCAGATCCGTCCCGGCTGGCCGGCTGGAGCTCTCCGACGGGTGGCTGGTACGGCGCGCTGCAGTCCGCCGGGCTGCTGTTCTTCGCCTTCGCCGGGTACGCCCGCATCGCCACCATGGGCGAGGAGGTCCGCGATCCGGAGCGGACCATCCCGCGCGCCATCCCGTTGGCCCTCGGCATCGTCGTGGTCGTGTACGGCGTCGTCGCCGTCACCGTGCTGACCGTCCTGGACCCGGCGCAGGTCGCCGGGTCCAGTGCGCCGCTGGCCGCCGCGGTCGGCGCGGGGAGCTGGGACTGGGCCGTGCCGGTGGTGCGCTTCGGTGCCGCGGCGGCCGCGCTCGGGGCGTTGCTGGCGCTCATCGCCGGCATCGGGCGGACCAGCCTGGCCATGGCCCGGCAGTCCGACCTGCCGCGGTGGCTCGCCGCGGTCCATCCGCGCCACCGGGTGCCGCACCACGCCGAGGTCGCGCTGGCCGCGGTCGTCTGCGTCCTGGTGTTCGCCATCGACCTGCGCGGTGCGATCGGCTTCTCCTCCTTCGGCGTGCTGCTCTACTACTTCGTCGCCAACGTCGCTGCCGTCACCCAGCCGGCCGGGCGACGCCGCCATCCGCGGTGGCTGCCGGTGCTCGGCGCCGCCGGCTGCCTGCTGCTGGTCGCGACCCTGCCCTGGCCGGCGGTGACCATCGGGTTGGCCGTCCTCGCCGCCGGCGCCGGGTACCGGGCGGCGCGGCTGCGCCTCGCCCGGCGCTGACTGGGCCGGCCCGGCGTCAGCCCCGGCGCAGCCGGGCGCAGTCGGCCGGACCGAGCTCCGCCGGCGGGCCGGTGGCCAGCTGGGCCAGCACGATGCCCTGGACGACGGGGTCGGCGGGGAGCTGCCCGTGGCCCACCTGGGAGTCGGCGCAGACCGACTGCACCGGCAGATCCAGCGCGCCCTCGAGCCGGGCGGACTCCGGCGGGGTCACCGTCCGGTCGGCCGTCGTCCACACCGACACCCAGGTGGGGCCCGCCGGCGTCTCGTCGCCGGCATTGAGCCGGTCGAGCAGCGGGCTGTCGGTGGTCAGCTGCCGGCAGCCGGCCGGGCACTGCCCCGGTGCGATCGCGGTGGCCAGGTCGGCGAGGGTGGTGCCGTGGTGCGGCGCGCCCAGGGTCACCACCCGGCGGACCGCGGCGGCTCCGCCGTCGGCGGCCCACAGCCGGGCGATGACCCCGCCGGCCGAGTAGCCGACCACGTCGACGCTGTCCGCGCCGGTGCGGGCCAGGGCGTCGGCCACCGCCGCGGCGAGGGCGTCCGCCGACGCCGCCAGGTCCCCGGTGCCGTCGCCGGGCACCGGCACGACCGTGGCGTCCCGCCCGGCGGCGGTCAGCCGCGCGGCCAGCGGCTCGAGCGAGCGGGTGGAGCCGCCGTAGCCGGGGACCAGCAGCACCGGGCCGGGCACCTCCCGGGCCACCGGTGCCGGCTCGTCGGCGGTCAGCCGGGGGAGGAGCAGCGCGGCGGTGAGCGCCAGCACCGCGACGACGGCGACCGCGAACAGTACGGCCAGGCGGCGGCGGGCGGGAGAGTAACCGGCGAGCACGCGCCCCACTGTCCCTGCCCTGGCTGAGTGGGGCGCTGCCTGGTGGACTGCACCGGTGCAGCGGAACGTGGGGCCCCGGTGCTGAGCCGGGACGAGTACCTCGCTGCCTGGGCCACCTGGCACGGCGGTACCGACCCGGCGGCCAGCCGGCTGGTCCGCGGCTGGCTCACGCTGGCCTACACGCTGGCCCGGCCGTTCGCCGGCCGGTCACCGCTGCTGGCCACCGCGCTGGGCCTGGGCGTGGCTGCCGGTGCCGTACCGCCGGCGCTGGCCGGCGGGGGCTGGCTGGTGCTGGCCGGGGTGCTCGTCGGGCTGTCCGGGTTGCTCGACTCCCTGGACGGCGCGCTGGCCATCGCCGGGGGAACGGCGTCCCGGCGCGGCTTCGTGCTGGACTCCGTGGTCGACCGGTTGACCGAGGTGGCTTACGCCGGAGCGCTGTGGGCGGCGGGGGCGCCGGGTTGGCTGGCCGCGGCCTTCGGCGCGCTGTGCTGGCTCCCCGACTACGTGCGGGCCCGCGCCGGCCAGGCCGGGGTGGCCGAGACCGGGGTCGTCTCGGTGTGGGAGCGCCCGACCCGGGTGGCGATGGCCGGGATGACCCTGGTCGGTGCCGGCGTCGTCGCGGCGCTCGATCCCGGTGCGTGGGTGGTGACCACCGGTGCGGCGGTCGGCTGCCTGCTGGGGGTGGTCGGCACCGCGCAGCTGGGCCGTCAGGTGCGCCGGGCCCTGGCCGACTGAGCGAGGGACGGCGGCTGCTCCTAGGCTGGTGCAGCCCCGGTGCTCGCCACCGGTCCGGGGTCCAGAGGCCCCCCGGTGGCTCCCACCTGCACGCGAGAGGTGTTCCGATGCCCGTCGTCGTGACCGGTTCGATCGCCACCGACCACCTGATGACCTTCCCCGGGAGGTTCACCGACCAGTTCGTCGAGGGCAAGATGGAGAACGTCTCGCTCTCCTTCCTGGTCGACGACCTGGTCCAGCACCGCGGCGGGGCCGGGGCCAACATGGCCTACGGCCTCGGGCTGCTGGGGCTGGGCCCGGTGCTGGTCGGCTCTGTGGGCAGCGACTTCGACGACTACGACGCCTGGCTGACCCGGCACGGCGTGGACACCGGCAGCGTGCGCTGGTCGGAGCTCAAGCACACCGCCCGCTTCGTCTGCACGACCGACACCGCGAACAACCAGATCGCCTCGTTCTACTCCGGCGCCATGTCCGAGGCCTCGTTGATCGAGCTGGCACCGGTGGCCCGGCGGGTCGGCGGCCCCGACCTGGTGATCGTGGGGCCCAACGATCCGCAGGCGATGGTCCAGCACACCCAGGAATGCCGGGACCGCGGCTACCCGTTCATGGCCGACCCGTCCCAGCAGCTGGCCTGGGCCGACGGGGAGATGATCCGCACCCTGGTCGACGGCGCCGACCTGCTGTTCACCAACGAGTACGAGCACGCGCTGCTGCTGCAGAAGACCGGCTGGAGCGAGGGCGAGGTGCTCTCCCGGGTCGGCACCTGGGTGACCACGCGGTCGGCCAAGGGCGTGATCGTCGAGCAGGCGGGGCAGACGCCGATCGAGGTGATCGCCGTCCCGGAGACCAAGCCGGTCGAGCCCACCGGCGGCGGCGACGCGCTGCGCGCCGGTTTCGTGGCCGCCCGGCAGTGGGGGCTCGGGCTGGAGCGGGCCACCCAGGTGGGCTCCGCGGTGGCGACCGCGGCGATCGAGGTCATCGGCACCCAGGAGTACAGCCTGCCCACGGGGCCGTTCCTGGACCGCTTCGCCGCCGCGTTCGGCACCGCCGCCGCCGACGAGGTGGCCCCGCACCTGCCCGGCTGAGCACATCGTCGTCCTCCGGACGACACCGCGGCCAGGAGCCGTACCCGGTCGGCGGTGAGCCGTTGCCAGCGCCCCGGCCGGGAGCCTCCGGCCCCGCAGCCGGTCCGCTGAGCGCGCTGTCGCACGCAGGTCCGATCAGTCGCCGCGGACGCGTTCGCCGATCGTCGGGTCGGCGGACCACGTGCCGTAGGGGATCCGGCGGATCTCCTTGATCTCGCCGAGGGCCGCCCACTCGTTGCCACCCAGCCGGGCCAGCGGCTGCAGGTGCTCGATCCGCGGGCGGCCCTCGCGCACGGCGTGCTCGTGGACGGCGACGTGCACCACCCGGCCGAGGACGACGGTGCTGTCGCCCAGCCGCAGCGTCGAGTGCAGCGTGCACTCCAGCGCGACGGGTGACTGGGCCACCCGCGGCACGCTGATCCGCTCGCTGGGCTCCAGTCGCACGCCGGCGTGCTCGGCCTCGCTCTGGTCGGGCGGGAAATCCGTGCCGGTGGCGTTGACCTGCTCGAAGAGCGACACCGGGGTGAGGTTGATCGTGAACTCTCCGGTCGCCTCGGCGTTGACCAGCGAGTCCTTGCGGCCCACCGAGGTGAACTGCACGATCGGCGGGTCGACGCAGGCGACCGTGTAGAACGAGTGCGGCGCCAGGTTGTGCACGCCGCCGGGCGACCGGGTGACCACCCAGGCGATGGGCCGGGGCACCACCACCGAGTTCAGCACCCGGTAGAACGCCGGGGCCGCCATCTCTGCCGGGTCGAAGGAGACGCGCGGCGGGCTGCTCTGCTCGGTCACCCGCCCATCGTCGGGGACGCCGCGCCACCCGGCGAGACCGGGGGGACGCGCGTGCCGGGCAGCGCGCGGCCCCGCCACTGCAGACCGCCCCGCCGGTGGCCGGCCAGCGAGCGGGCGACCAGCACGTCGAGCAGGGCGATCGAGATCGGATGGGCCAGCGAGTCGGGCCAGACCCGGCCGCCGGTGCGCGCGGCGACCACGGCCCGACCGGCGACGCCGGCGGCATACCCGGCCAGCCCCGCACGCGAGCCGGCCAGCGCGGCCAGCGGCGGCACCAGCCAGACTGCGCTGAGCCCCGCGGTGGCCGCCACGGCTGCCGCCGGCCGTCCGCCGACGGCCGACCACAGCGACTTCGCGTAGCCCTCGCGCAGCTCGGGCCACCCCGAGTACATCCGGCAGGCGGCCAGCGTGGAGCCGTCCACGACGACGCCCCGCCCACCGGCGGCCTTCACCGCGCGCAGCAGGGCGATGTCCTCGATCACCGCGCCGCGCACCGCCGCGTGCCCGCCGGCCCGGTCGTAGGCCGGTCGCCGGACGACCAGGAACTGGCCGTTGGCGGCGGCCAGCGACGGCCGGGGTGACCGTTCGGCCAGCCGCAGCGGCAGGAAGGTGGCCCACAGCCACTGCTGCAGCGGTTGCACCAGCCGCTCAGCGGCGCTGCCGGCCAGTTGCCGGGGCCAGGGCGAGACCAGGTCGAGGCGGTGCGCGTCGAGCAGCGCGACGGCCGAGGCGATCGCGTCGGGCATCAGCCGGACGTCGGCGTCGACGAACACCAGCACCTCGGCGTTCCCGGCCGCGGCGGCGCCCTGGGCGCACGCGTTGGGCTTGCCCAGCCAGCCGGCACCGGGCGGGGTGGCGGGCAGCAGCCGCACCCGGTCGTCGGGCACCGCCGCGACCCGGCCGGCGGTGCCGTCGGTCGAGCCGTCGTCGACCACGACGATCCGCAGCCGGGGCACGCCCCGTTGGTCGAGCACGGCCGCCAGGCAGTCGGCCACCTGCCCGGCCTCGTCGCGGACCGGCAGCACCACGGTCACCGGAACGGTCACCGCCGGCGCCGGAACCGGCGGGCGGCGCAGCAGTCCGGTGTTGACCGCGGCGTGCAGTGCGGCCAGCACCGAGGCGGCGGCCCCGCCGCGGACCACCGCCCGCGCCAGCCGCCGCCACCGGTTCACCGGGTGCCCGCCCGGCGGGCGCGCAGCACGACGGCGACCGCGGCCAGCACCGGCAACGCGAGGACCGCCCCCCAGACGGCGGACCCGGGCAGGCCCAGCCAGCCGGCGTGCGCGACCGCGCCGCCGAGGGTCATCCAGCCCAGGACCAGCAGCGGCGCAGCATCCGCGAACGGGACCCCGGAAGGCCGGGCGGTGCGGGCGACCAGCCGGTCGAGCAGGGTCATGAGCACCAGCCCGGCGAGCAGCCACCCGCCCAGGTTGGTCAGCGGCACGGTGTCGATGCCGGGCAGGCCGGGGGCGGGGTGCGCCCAGCGCCAGTAGCCGGCCTGCACCAGCTGTGGGTCGAGGACGACGTCCCAGGCGGCGAAGAGGTAGGCAGCGGCGAGCACCCGGGCCGCGGTCCTCCGCCCCGGCCGCACCCGGGCGGTGAGGAAGGCGGCCAGCACCCAGCTGGGCCAGGCCATCATCAGCCAGGCCAGCGGGACCAGGAACGGAACGCCGAGCAGCGTGGCCCCCAGCGTGTCGCTGTAGGCGTACTCGCCGTACGGGAACCCCGTCGACAGCCCGAGCGACTCGATCAGCACGGCGGCGACGAGAACCAGGACGAGCACGCCCAGCCCGGTGCGCCACCCGCGGCTCGCCGTGGACGAGAGCACCGAGACGCCGGCGCCCAGCAGCACGATCGTCCAGCTCACCGCGTCGCGGCCGGCGCCGTCGGTGAGCGGGTAGGCGATCGCGGTCAGCACCAGCGCGCCGGCCAGCGCCAGCGGCGCCCAGCGCACCGTCGGGGACGGCGCGGACGTGTGCGATGCGGCGACCGCCCCGGTCACCGTCGTCCGCCGCGAACCTGCCGCACCGCCCGGATCGCGCCAGCGATGGTACCGCCGGCCCGGGCACGCGCCCGGGCGGCCGGCCGGCGGTCGGCGAGGACCAGCCGGGCGGCGGTGCGCCCGGAGTTGCCCGACACCCCGCCACCGGGGTGCGTGGAGGCGCCGCTGAGGTACAGCCCGCCGAGCCCCGGCACCCGGTGCTGGGACAGGGCCGGCGTGGGCCGGAAGGTGAACATGCTGGCCAGGCTCATCTCCACGTGCATGACGTTGCCACGCGGCAGCGACAGTTCCCGTTCCAGCTCCAGCGGCGTCTGCACGTACATCCGCTGTACCGAGTCGGCGAAACCGGGGGCGTACCGGTCGACCGCCGCGATCAACTGCCGGGCGGCCGGCTCGGCGAGGGCGTCCCAGTCGCCGCCGTCGGCCAGCGTGTACGGGTACCACTGCCCCCAGACGGTGACGACGTGCTGACCGGCCGGCGCCAGCGTCGGGTCGCTCGCGCTGAACGACATCGCCAGCGGCACCGGCTCGCGCGGCAGCTCACCGGCCAGCCAGTCACCGTGCGCCCGGGCCAGCTGCGCCCGGTCGGTGCACAGCAGTTGCAGTCCCTGCAAGGCCTCGTCCGCGCTGGTGCCGGGGTAGCTGGGCAGGGCGTCGGTCAGGGCCCGGACCACCAGACCGAAGCCGTTGCCCACCGCCGGCGCTGCCGCGGCCAGCGCCGGGGGCGCGTCGTCCCCGGCGAGCTCCCTGGTGGCCAGCACGTGGCAGGCGGCCACCACGACCGGCGCGGTGACCCGCCGGCCGGATGCGGTCTGCACACCGGTGACCCGCCGGTCCCCGGGTGGGCCGTCGACCAGCAGCCGGGCCGCGCCGTCGCCCAGGGTGATCCGGCCGCCGTCGGCGGCCAGCCGGGCGGCGAGCGCCGAGGTGAGACCGCCGGAGCCGCCCACCGGGTGTCCCGGCGGCACGTCGTGCAGCAGCGCGACCCAGGCCACCATGGCCGCCGTTCCGGGCTCGGACATCGGCGGGCCCGACTGGGCGCCGAACCAGGCGAGGGCGGCCTTGAGCCGCTCGCTGGTGAACCACCGGTCGAGCAGGGCGTCGCCGGAGCCGAGGAAGTCGGTGGCCAGTTCGCCGCCCGGGGTGCGCGGCCGGCCACCGGTCGGGGCGCCCAGCGGCCACAGGTGCCGGGCCAGCCTGCCGGGGCTGGGCCGGTCGCCGAAGGCCCGGACGACGGCGGCGCTGCGCGGCCCCCACACCTCGACGAAGTGCCGGTAGGCGGCGGCGTCGGCCGCGCCGCAGGCGGCCTCGATGGAGGCGCAGGTGGCGGCCAGGTCGACGGAGAAGACCAGCGGCCGGCCGGCCGGGCCGGGATCGCCGGGCGAGGGCGCCGGGGCGAACCCCCACGGGTCGCAGTCGATGTAGCGCAGGCCGTACCGCGCCAGGTCCAGTTCCTCGGCCACTCCGCTGTGCCGGATGATCACGTGCGCGCTGGACCCGCGGTCGACCCGGACGCCGGGCCAGCGCTCGACGGTGGAGACGGCACCACCGAGCACGTCGTCGGCCTCGACGACCTCCACGCTCAGCCCGGCCCGGGCCAGGTGGCAGGCGGCGACCAGCCCGTTGTGCCCGGCGCCGATGACGACCGCGTCCACGCTGACGTCGGGGGTGCTGATCACGTCCGCCGGGCCGCCGGGGGAATCGGCAGCCGGACGCCGAGGATGGCGAACGGCCGGGCGTCACCGGGGAAGTGGTAGTCGCGGGCCAGGTCGACGAAGCCGTCGGCGCGGTAGAGCCGGAACGCCTTGGTGTCGGAGTCGGGGGTGCTCAGCAGCGCCGCCGACTGCGGGAGGTCGGCGAGCAGCGCGTGCAGGAGCCGGCGGCCGAGGCCCCGGCTCTGCTGGTCGGGCAGCACGTGCAGCTCGCAGACCTCGAAGGCGCCCGGCAGCCACTGCTTGGCGGTGCGCCGGTCCAGCGCCTGGCGGACCTGGTCGTGCCACCATTGGCCGGGCGCGACCTGGTAGCCGTAGCCGAAGCCGACCAGCCGCTCGCCGGCTGTGCCGTCCCCCCGGGGGGCCTCGGCGAACGCCCCGACGGCGCGGAAACCCTCGCGCTCGGTGTGCTGGACGGCGTAGCCGTAACGGCCGGCGACCACCGAGTCGCCGTAGCCCATCGCCGCTCCGTAGATGGCCAGCACCTCGTGCAGGTGCTCCCGCACCCACGCGGTGGGCAGCTCGGTGACCCGGGCGGCCGGTGTGGTGCCGGTCATCGGGCGCCCGTCTCGGCAGCGGCCGGTGCCGCGGCCGGGCCGGGGCCGACCTCGGCCGGGGTGCCGCCGGTGAGCGCGAGCAGCTCGTCGTAGGTGGTGGGGAAGACCGTGTGCGGGTGCCCGGCCGCGGCCCACACCTGGGCGTGCCGGGCGAGCTCGACGTCCACGAGGGTGCCGATCGGCTCGGGGTGGCCGATCGGGGCGACCCCGCCGATGGCCTGGCCGGTGTGCCGGCGGACGAACTCGGGCGTGGCCCGGGCGATGCACGGGACGCCGAGCAGGCCGGCAACTCCGGCCTCGTCGACCCGGTGGGCACCGCTGGTGAGCACGAGCAGCGGGTTGCCGTCGACGTCGAAGACCAGGCTGTTGGCGATCGCGCCCACGTCGACGCCGAGCTGCGCGGCGGCCGCGGCGGCGGTCCGGGCGCTGTCGGGAAGGGTGCGCACCTCGCCGACGGCGCCGGCCGCGCGCAGCAGCCGCGCGACCTCGGCCACCCGGGGGCGTTCCGGCGGGGTCATGCCGGCGATCCTCCCATCGGTCTCCTGGTCGGGGGTCACCCGGGACGGCGGCCAGTGCGCGGATGTGGGAGGTCTGGAATGGCGGCCAGGCCCGGGGTGGGCCGCCGAGGTGGTGCGGAACCACTGGCTGCGGCAGATCGCCCTACGCGTTCGGACGTCGGCCGGGGGGCGCGGTGGCGAGCGGGGAGCCGATCCCCGTGCCGGTTCCGATGCCGGAGCCCTCCGTGGTGGCGTGGTCACCGGCAGCCAGAGCCCGGCCCGCAGCCCCGTCGGGTGGTGCTGTCGTGGTGAGGTCGCCGGGAAGGGCGTCGAGCGGGTGGACGATCTCGTCGGTGCGCAACCGGGCGGCGGCGATCGCGAGGACGGCCAGGGCCGTGGGCACCAGGCCGGCCAGCAGGAAGGTGGCCGGCATGCCGATCAGCGCGCTCACCGGCCCGGCGAGCGCCATGGACACCGGCATGAACGCCAGGGAGACGAAGAAGTCCAGGCTGGAGACGCGGCCCAGCATGGCCGGGGGAACGCGGCGCTGCAGCAGGGTGCCCCAGATGACGGTGGCGCCCTGGAAGGTGGCGCCGACCACGGCCGCCGCAGCCACCATCACCCACAGCTGCGTCGCCACCCCGAACACCGCCAGCGGCAGGCAGCCCGCGCCCCACAGCATGATCATCACGGTGAGGTAGCGACGGGGCAGTCGGCGCGAGGCGACGACGAGGGAGCCCACGGCCCCGGCGATGCCGAACGCGGTCAGCACCAGCGCGTGGTCGGCCGGCCCGCCCCCGGTCTGGTCGCGGATGGCGAACGGGGTGAGCACCTCCAGCGGGCCCATCACCAGCAGCACGAGCACCGAGGCGAACAGCAACGTGGCGAGCAGCCAGGGCGTCCTGACCATGTAGGCGAAGCCCGCCCGGACGTCGACGAGCACCGCGATGGCAGGGTGCCGTGCCGTCCCGCCGGCGGCCTCGGCCGCTGCGGCCTCCGCGGCGAGGTCGCGACGCAGTGGGGTCGCCGGCAGGCGGAGCAGCGCGAGGACGGCGCCCAGAGCGGCCACCGCGGTCGCGAGCAGGGCCACGCCCGGGGAGGTGGCCGCGACGATCGCCCCGGCTGCCGCCGGCCCGGCGGCCTGCAGCAGCAGAGGGCGGAGGAACCCCTCCAGCCCGTTGGCCGCCAGCAGCTGCTCGGCGGGCAGCAGCGCCGGGACCAGCGCCGAGTACGCCGGGAAGTACAGCCCCTGGGCCAGCCCGACGAGCAGGGACGCGGCGGTCAGGTGCCACAGCTGCAGGAGGCCGGTCAGCGACAGGGCGGCCACCGTCGACGTCGCGACGAGCTCGGCGACGGCGACGGCGAGCAGGATGCGCCGCTGCGGGATCCGATCGGCCAGCGCGCCGCCGAGCAGCGCGGTGAGCAGCATGCCGACGGCCAGGCCGGTGCTGACCAGCGACAGCGCCGCCGGACCGCCGCCGAGTTCGATCACCTGCCAGACCACGGCCAGCAGGTAGAGCCCCGCGGAGCTGAGCGACAGGACGAGGGCGACGGCCAGCCGCCGGTACCCGGGGTGCTGCAGCGGGAACAGCGCGCGGGGGAGAGCCGGCACGGGACGCTCCTCCGGACGGGTCGGATCCGTGGTGGTCGGGGTGGCCGCTGCCCGCCCGCGGGGGTGGAGGGCGGCAGCGGGGAAGTCAGTTGATCCTTCCCCCGGACGTCCGGGCAAGCCGTTATCGCGCTGCGGCGCGGTCGGTGCAGTGGCTGTACCGGCATGTCCGGAACACGCCGCGTTGCGCTTGACGCCCTCGACGGGGTCGGGTCTACTCATCGGTGTTCGAACATCTGTTCGAACACCGATGGACCGTCCATCGGCCCGGGCCGCCCGCGTGGCGCTTCCCCCTGCCGGGTCGGACGGGACGCCGGTGGGGGGCGAGAGTTGCGGAGTCTGTCATGAGCCGGGTGCTCGTCGGAGCTGGTGGACACGTCGGTGAAGAGGTCCAGGTGGAGCAGGGGGAACAGGGGCCGGCCCGGTTCTGGCGCGGGCAGGGCCGCTACGTCGTCGGGGAGGTGCTCGACTCCTGGGTGGAGACCGCCCCCTGGTGGCAGCCCGACCCGGCTGTCGGGCGGGGTGGGGCATCGGCGGAGCTGGTGGCCACCCGCCAGGTGTGGCGGGTGGAGGCGGTCCGGGCCGGCCGGTCCCGGACGAGCTTCGCCGGGGTGTTCGACCTCTCGTGGGAGCCCACGGCCAACCAGTGGCTGCTCGTGCGGGTGCACGACTGATGGCCGCCCTGCACGCCACCGCCCACCGTCCCGCGGCGATCCGCGCGGCCGGCCCCGAGCAGCTGCCGCTGCTGCCGCCGTTGTCCACGGCGGCCGCCCAGCTGCTCGGTCAGGCCCACCGCGGCCTGGCCGAGGCCGCCTGCTGCCCCGATCCGGGGTGGCGCTACGCCACCGCCCACCTCGCGGCGCTGCGCGGCGCGGCCGCCGTGCTGGCCACCCGCACCCGCCCCGAGCAGGGCCGCCGCCGGCCGCGCAGCGCCTGGGTGCTCATCGCCCAGGTCGCCCCCGAGCTGGGTGAGTGGGCGACGTTCTTCGCCGCGGGGGCGGCCAAGCGGGCCGCGGCCGAGGCCGGGCTCTCCTCCGCGGTCACCGAGCGGGAGGCCGACGACCTGGTGCGCGACGCCGGCACCTTCCTGGCGGTGGTCGAGGCCACGATCAGCCGGCCGGTGGCCGAGCCGCCGGCCGGGGCGCCGGCCGGGCGGCCGCGCGCCAGCGGCCGGTCGGGCAGCGCCGGCCAGCGCCCGGGGCAGCGCGCCGGTCAGCGCCCGCCCGGGACCAGCCGGGCATGACCGATCCCTTCGTCCACCTCCATGTCGCCTCCGGCTACTCGATGCGCTACGGCGCCAACCACCCCGCCGACCTGGTCGCCCGCGCGGCCGAGCACGGCATGGGGGCCCTGGCCCTCACCGACCGCGACGGCCTCTACGGCACGGTCAAGTTCGCGCTGGCCTGCCGGGCAGCGGGCATCCGGCCGCTGTTCGGCGTCGACCTCGCCGTCGACCCGGCCGCCGGCGGCGAGCCCGGGGACCAGGACCGGTCGGGATCGGGGCGGCCGGGCCGGATCTCCTCGGTCGAACTGCGCCGAGCCACCCATCCCTCCGGGCGCCGGTCCCCGGCCCGCGGCGGGGCCGGCGTCGATCCCCGGTTCCCCCGGGCCACCTTCCTGGCCCGCGACGGCGCCGGCTGGGCGTCGCTGTGCCGGCTGACCAGCGCCACCCACCTGGGCGGTACCCGGGGTGAGCCGGTCAGCTCGCTTCCCCGCACCGCGGAACACGCTCCCGGGCTGCTGGCGGTGCTGGGCCCGGAGTCCTCGGTCGGCCGGGCGCTGACCGCCGGGCGGACGGACCTGGCGCACGCCCGGCTGGCTGCCTGGCGCGAGGTGTTCGGCCCGGGTGGGCTGGTGCTCGAGGTCGTCCACCACCGGGGGCGGGGCGACCGGTCCCGGGCCCAGGCGATGCTGCGGCTCGCCGCCGAGTCCGGCGTCCCGGCGGTGCTGACCAACGCGGTGCGCTACGTCGACGCCCTCGACGCGCCCACCGCCGACGTCCTGGACGCCGCCCGCCGGCTGGTTCCGCTGGGGCAGCAGCACGTCGACCGGCGCACCGCGGAGGGGTACCTGAAGTCGGGCAAGGAGATGGCCGCGCTCGCCGAGGAGCTCACCGGCCCCGACCGCGACGCCGCGCTGGAGCTGCTGGCCACCACCGCCCGGGTCGCCGAGCAGTGCGCCGTCGATATCCGGGCCGACCTGGGCATCGGCACGGTCCGCTATCCAGAGCTGGACGTGGTCACCACCGGGGCGGAGCGGGGGATGGGCCCGGCGCAGGTGCTGCGGGCCCGTTGCGAGGCCGGGTTCGGCCGGCGCGGGATGACGCCCTCGGCCGCGGTCCGCGAACGGCTCGAGGACGAGCTGGCGGTCATCGAGCAGCTGGGCTACCCGTCCTACTTCCTCACCGTCGCGGACGTGGTCGGTCTGATCAAGGAACTGCGGGTGCGCGCGGCGGCCCGTGGTTCGGGGGCCGGCAGCCTGGTCACCTACCTGCTGGGCATCTCCGACGTCGACCCGATCCGCTACGGGCTGTTGATGGAGCGGTTCCTCTCCCCGCTGCGTCACCAGCTGCCCGACATCGACATCGACGTGGAGTCCGCCCGCCGGATGGAGGTCTACGACGCGGTGATCGCCCGGTTCGGTGCACACCGGGTCAGCTGCATCTCGATGATGGACACCTACCGGGTGCGGCACGCCATCCGCGACGTCGGTGCCGCGCTCGGCCTGCCCCCCGGGGAGATCGACACGGTGGCCAAGGCCTTTCCGCACATCCGGGCCGACCAGGTGCACGCCGCGCTGCGCGACCTGCCCGAGCTGCGGGCCAGTCGGCTGGGCTCGAAGCGATCCGGCGGCAGCGGTGATCTGGACCTGCTCTTCGACCTGGTCGCCCGGCTCGACGGGCTGCCCCGGCACATCGCCCTGCACCCGTGCGGGGTGCTGCTCTCCGATGCCACGCTGCTCGACCGCACCCCGGTGGAGAACAGCTACCTCGGCTACCCGATGAGCCAGTTCGACAAGGACGACGTCGAGGAACTCGGGTTGCTCAAGCTCGACCTGCTCGGCATCCGGATGCAGTCGGCGATCGCCCACGCGATGGACGAGGTGGCCCGGGTCGACGGCGAGCAGCTCGACATCGATGCCGTGCCGCGCGACGACCCGGCCACCTTCGAGCTGATCCGCAGCACCCGCACGCTGGGGATGTTCCAGATCGAGTCACCCGGTCAGCGCGAGCTGGTCGGCAAGTTCGGGCCGCAGACGTTCGAGGACCTCATCGTCGACATCTCGCTGTTCCGGCCCGGCCCGGTCAAGAGCGACATGGTCACCCCGTTCCTGATGGCCCGGAACGGCTGGCGGGAGCCGGTCTACCCGCACCCGGCGCTGCGGGAGGCGCTGGAGCAGACCGCCGGGGTGGTGGTCTTTCACGAGCAGGTGCTGATGATCGTGGCGGCGATGACCGGCTGTTCCCTGGCCGAGGCCGACGAGGTGCGCCGCGCGCTGGGGGAGAAGGACGCCCATCCCGAGGTCCGGGCCTGGTTCCTGCCCCGGGCGCTGGAGGAGGGCTTCCCGGTCGTGGTGGCCGAGCAGGTGTGGGAGGTGCTGGTCGCCTTCGGCTCGTTCGGCTTCTGCAAGGCCCACGCGGCGGCCTTCGCGCTGCCCACCTACCAGTCGGCATGGCTGAAGACCCACCACACGGCCGCGTTCCTGGCCGGTGTCCTCACCCATGACCCGGGGATGTACCCCAAGCGGCTGATCCTGGACGACGCCCGCAACTTCGGGGTGCGGGTCCTGGGGCTGGACGTCAACGCCTCGGCCGGCACGTACCGGGTGGAACGGGTGGGGGACGACGGGGACGGCGGCCGGCACCGGGACGGCGGTGGCGGTGCCCGCCGGCCGGCGTGGATGCCCGCGGCGATGCCCGACCCGGGCCGGTACGGCATCCGGCTGTCCCTGGCCGACGTCAAGGGCATCTCCGACGACGAGGTGGCCCGCATCCAGGCGGGCCGGCCCTACCGGTCGCTCGCCGACTTCTGGCAGCGGGCGGGAGTGTCCCGGCCGGTGGTGGAGCGGCTGGTCCTCGCCGGCGGCTTCGACTCCGTGTACGGGTTCGAGGTGCGCGACAGCGAGGGCGGCCGGCCCACCCGGCACCGGCAGCAGCTGACCCGGCGTGACCTGCTGCTGCAGATCGGCGAGCTGGACCGCCTGCGCCGCAGCGGCGCGCGGGCGAGCAGCGGTGGCCAGCTCGGGCTCGACCTGTTCGGGGCCGACCTGTTCGGCGCCGAGGGAGCCGGCGGGGACGGCACCGACGGCACCGACGGCAGCGGGCCGGCCGGGTTCGTCCCCAGCGGCCTGCCGGAGTTCACCGACGCCGAGCGGGTGCGCGCCGAGCTGGAGGTGCTGGGCCTGGACGCCAGCCAGCACGTCGTGGAGTTCTACCGGCCGTTTCTCGCCGCACTCGGGGCGGTGCCGGCGGGGGAGCTGCTCCAGTGCCGTAGCGGCGTGGAGGTGCTGGTGGCCGGGGTCAAGGTGGCCACCCAGACCCCGCCGATCCGGTCCGGCCGCCGGGTCGTCTTCGTGACCCTGGACGACGGTACCGGCTGCGCCGACTCGACCTTCTTCGAGGATGTGCAGGGTCCCTACGCCGCCACCGTCTTCCACTCCTGGCTGCTGGTGGTGCGCGGGGTGCTGCGCCGCACCGGGCCCCGCGGGGTCTCGATGCGGGCGACCGGGGCCTGGGAGCTGCCGGCGCTGCACGAGGCGTGGGAGGCCGGTGGGCCGGCCGCGGTGTCCGACCTGATGGCTGCGCCGGGCGCGTACACCGAGCAGGCGATCGCCGGGGCGGCCGCCTCGCACGGTCCCCGCCCGGTGGTGGTCCGGCCGGTGCTGGTGCACCCGACGGGCTTCCGGATGTCGCCCTACGCCGACATCCGGCCGGCGGGGGACGACGCCAAGGTCGCGCCGCGGAAACTGTGGCACTCCAGCCCGGGCAGTCCGGGGCACTGAAGAAGGACCAACCCGCCCCCCGCCACTCGCACGCTCGCGGCGGGCCCCTGCGGCGGGGCCTGGGAGTCCGTCCTCAGGCGGGTGCCCAGGCGAGCAGGAACGTCCACCGGTCGCCGTCCCGGCGGTGCACCTGGAAGTCCCGCCGGTCCCCGAACCGGGGCTCGGGCCGGGGGAGGTGTCGGGCGCGCACGGTGGCGTGGGCCATGGCCTCGTTGTCACAGGTCGCGGTGAAGGTGTCGGTCGGGGACCCCCGCCCGTCCAGCAGTCGGTAGCTCGGCATGGCGGGACGGTAGGAACTGTGACGGCGCGCACGGAAGGAGGCGCGCATGTCCGCAGCCCCACCCGTCCGTCCGGTCACTCGGTGCCCTCGCGCACCGGTCGCCGGGGCCCGCCCCACCCCGGCCGCCACCGCTGCGCGGAGCGGTGCACCCGGCACCGCGCCACTAGGCTCGGCCGGGTGCCGTCGACTGAGCCCGCCACCGGAGCGCAGCCCCCCGCCCGGACCGTCGCGATCTGGGCGGCGCTCTCCCCGGTGATCGAGGCCGGCGCTCCCCTCCGGGTGCTAGACGTGGGGGGCGGCAGCGGCATGTTCGCCGTGCCGCTGGCCCAGCTCGGGCACGACGTCACCGTCATCGACCCCAGCGCCGACGCGCTGGCCACGCTGCACCGGCGGGCCGACGCCGTCGGCGTGGGCATGCGGGTCCGTGGGCTGCAGGGCGACGGCGACCGGATGCACGCCGTCCTCGAGGGCGCGGCGGCAACCGGTGGCGCCGTTCCCGGTCGCCAGTTCGACCTGGTGCTCTGCCACTCGGTGCTCGAGGTGGTCGACGACCCGGTGAGCACGCTGCGCGAGATCGCCGGCGTGCTCCGCCCCGGCGGGCAGCTGTCCATCGCCACCGCCAACCGCGCCGGTGCGGTGCTGGCCCGCGCCGTCAGCGGCCACCCCAGGGAGGCCCGGGCGCTGCTGGCCGACCAGGACCCCGCCCCCGGCCGCGCCCGCCCGGCCCGCCGCCGGTTCGGCCCTCCCGAGCTGCTCGACCTCGTCACCGGGGCGGGGCTGCTGCCCGGCGAGTGGCGCGGGGTCTCCGTCGTCGCCGACCTGCTCGGAGCCTCCTCCGGCGCCGACCCGACCGCCATCCGCGACCTCGAGCTCGCGCTGGCCGGCAGCTCGCCCTACCGGGACGTCGCCACCGGCCTGCACGTGCTCGCCACCCGACCATGACGTTCCCGCCCGTCCTGCTCGCCGACGACCTGGTTCGACCGGCCTACGGCGCCGCCACCCTCGCCGACGTCCTGCCCGGCGTCACCGCCGCCCTGGGCGCCCCCGTGCACCGTGCCGGCCTCCCCGTCGACCCGCTGGGGCTCACCGACGTCCTGGCCGGCGCGCGCCGGGTGGCCGTGCTGCTGGTCGACGGCCTCGGGGCGGACCTGGTCCGGGCACATCCCGGGATCGCCCCGGCGCTCACCGCGCTCGCCAGCCCGGTCGGCGACCTCAGCGCGCCGTGCCCGAGCACCACCCCGGTCAGCCTGGCCACCTTCGGAACCGGCCTGCCCCCGGGCAGCCACGGCGTCCTCGGCTTCGTCACCGACGTGCCGGGCGAGGACCGGACGCTCAACCACGTCCAGTGGACCGACGACCCCGACCCGCTGCAGTGGCAGGCCCGCCCGACCGTCTTCGAGCAGGCCGCGGCCGCCGGAGTGGCCTGCGCGGTGGTCGGGCCGCACACCTTCGCCCGTTCCGGCCTCACCCGGGCCGCCTACCGGGGTGCCCGCTACGCCGCCGCCGTCAGCGCCGGCGATCTCGTCGCGGGCGTGCACGAGTCGCTCGCCGCGGGGTCGCGGTCGCTGGTCTACGGCTACCACGCCGACCTCGACCTCACCGGCCACGTCCGCGGCGTCGACTCGGCGAGCTGGCGGAACCAGCTGGGCGTGGTCGACCGGCTGGTCGAGCAACTGGTCGCCGGGCTCCCCGATGACGCGGCGCTGCTCGTCACCGCCGACCACGGCATGCTCGACGTTCCCGAGCACGCCCGGTTCGACCTCGACCAGGTGCCCGAGCTGGCCGGCGGCGTCCGGGTGGTCGCCGGTGAGCCCCGTGCCCGGTACGTGCACGCCGTCCCCGGGGCGGAGGCCGACGTGCTGGCCACCTGGCAGGCGGTGCTCGCCCACCGCGCCTGGGTGGTCGGCCGGGACGAGGCGATCGCCAGCGGCGTCTTCGGTCCGGTCGACTCCGCGGTGGCGGCCCGGATCGGGGACGTCGTCGCGCTGGCCCGGGGCAGCTGGGCGCTGACCGCCACCGAACGGGAGCCGTTCCCCTCCACCCTCGTCGCGTACCACGGGTCGCTCACCGCGACCGAGCTGGCGATCCCGCTGCTCGCCGCCCGGGGCACCGCGCTGGGCTGACTGCGCGGGCCCGGGCGTCAGGCCGGCGCGACGACGCGCAGGTCCAGCGGATGCCAGGTGCGCCAGTGGCCCGGCTGCAGCGCCCCGCAGGTGAGCCGGTGCGCCTCGGCGGACACCCGGCTCTCCACGGTCACCACGACGTCGCCCGCCGGCCCGGCCAGCGTGACCGACCACCGCTCGGCCCCGGGCGCGGGGGAGGGCAGCGACCGCACCGCGCGGGGCACCAGGTCGCCCACTCCCAGCAGGCCCAGCTCGGTGCGTGCATGCTGCTGGCCGGCCTGCGCCGGAGCGCCCAGCCCGGCGCGGCCCCGCAGCCACGGCAGGGCCACCCGCCCGGCGGTGTGTGCCCGGACCAGGTCCGCGCCGTCCCCGGGCACCTGCCCGTAGACGAACCCGTGCGGCAGCACGAGGACGTTGGCGGCGAACCGGTCGCCGCCCAGGTGGCTGGTCTCCCAGACGTCGGCCGGGTCGACCGGCAGCCCTTGGGCCAGCGGCCGCCCACGCACCGCGCAGCAGGTGTCGTGCGCGCCGTGCGTGCACACCAGGTAGGTGGGGGTGTCCGCCGGCTCGCCCACCGTGTCGTCCCAGGGGACGTGGAGCAGCTCGGCGTCGGTGGCCCGGGTCGCCCAGCGCACGGTCTCCCGGCCCGGGCGGACGTCGGCCAGGGCCCAGCGCAGGGCGGCGTCGGTAGCCCGGCGACCGGGGCGGCGGACCAGCTGGACGCGCACGCCGGCCTCCCGCGCCCGGGCGGCCAGCCGGGAGGCGACCCGGTGGTCGAACCGGGACTCCAGCAGGGCGTCCCGGCCCCACGGACCGGGCTGCTCGACGAGCAGCCACTGCTGGGCCGGTGGCGCGGTCGCGCTGGGGGAGTCGCCGCGCAGCAGGGCCTGCACCGAGCAGCGGTCGTGGTCCAGCCGGCCGGCCGGCCGGGCTCGGCGGGCCCCGCCCGGCCGGGCGGGGCCGGGGGCGGCGCTCACCGTGGCCCGCGGGTCATGTCCCCGCCCCGGGCACGACCGCCACCGACTCGGTCACCAGCCGGCGGGCCAGCGTGAGCTGCCCGTCGGCGTCGAGGCCGGGCAGGTCGGCGACCTTCAGCTCCCCGGCGCCCAGCAGCGCGGCGAGCGCCGGGCGGGTCTCGGCGGGCAGCTCCAGCGACCGCCGCCCGGCCTCCACGGTGACCCGGCCGCCGACGGGCTCGCGCAGCGCCAGCCGCAGCAGCGGGCGCAGTCGCAACACGGTGTCGCCGGTCAGCGCGCTGGCCGCGGCCGACTGGGCCAGCGGGGCCACCGGGGCCGGGCGCACCTGCCCCCAGCTGCGGGCGCGCAGCCGGTCGGACACCTCGGCCGGGTCGACCCGGTCCAGCCACCGGTGCAGGCCGGCCAGCACCGCGGCGACGTCGTCAGCGGTGGCAGCGGGGTCGGCGAGGTCGACACCCAGCGGCAGCGAACCGCGCAGCTCCGGGTCGTCGGCGGCCAGGGTGCGCACCAGGTCCAGCGCCGACTCGACCGCGCCCCACCGGGTCACCGGGTGCACCCCGACCGTCAGGTGCGCGCTGATCTCGCCCAGCGCGACCGCCGAGTGGATGTAGCCGCGGGGCAGGTAGAGCGCGTCGCCGGGACGCAGCACGGTGTCGATCACCGGATCGTGTTCCGCGGCGGCGGCGACCTGGGCGGCCCGGTCGGTCCACGGGTGGGTGCGCAGCGGGTCGTCGAGCACCGGCTCGTGGATGGTCCAGTGCTTCTCCCCGGCGACCTGCAGCACGAAGACGTCGTGCACGTCGTAGTGCGGCGAGAAGCCCCGCGCGGACGGCGGGGTGACGTAGGCGTTGACCTGGGTGGGGTGCCCGAGGTCGGCGGCCAGCTGGCCGGCGAACCCGATCAGCGGCGGCCACAGCCGGTGCAGCCCCTGCAGGACGACGGTGCTGCCGTCGGCGAACAGCCGCAGCACCGCGTCGGAGGAGACCTGGTCGGCCACCTCGGCGCCGGCGCCCTGGGGGCTGGTGAAGCGCTTGGGGTCGACGACGGCGCCGTCCTTGGCGATCCGCAGGAAGGGCGTGCGCAGCCCACGGACGCTGAGCAGCTCGTCGACGTCGGCGAGGGTCAGCAGGTCGGTGAACGTGCCACCCAGCTCCGCAGCGCTGGAGAGCAGGGGCCGGCGCGACCAGTGCTCCGCGGCGAAGACCTGCGGGTCGACGCGGATACAGCGACGCAGGGCCGGGCGGGCGTCGCCCTCGGAGGAGGACGACGCCCGGTCCTGCGTGGTCGTGCTGGTGGTCAGGCCGAACCGTCCGCGCCACCGTCGGCGCCGCCATCGGCACCACCGTCGGCACCACCGTCGGCACCGCCGTCGGCACCGCCGTCCGCGCCGCCGTCCGCGCCGCCATCGGCACCGCTGTTGGCACCGCTGTCGGCACCACCATCGGCACCGCCGTCCGCGCCGCCGTCGTGCTGACCGGGCGTGCTCTCGGCGGCACCGGAATCGGCCGGGCCTTCCGTGCTGGTCATGTCGTCGTCGTCGAGCGCCATGGCTCCTCCGATCGTCGTCCTCGCGGCCGCCGGCCGGCGACCACCTGGCCCAGTTCTACCGCGATGATCGACTTCCCGCACATAGGGCGGGAGGCCGGCCTTTCCGGAGCCCGGCTGCGGCTCTATGACGATCCGGTCACGGTCCAGGCCGTGTCGTGGAGGGCTGGGCCCGGCCGGGCACCTCATGACCTGTCAGACACGACGACGCACGAGAAGGGACAGGTCATGACCGAGAGTCGTACGCACACTGACGTCAGCTCCCAGGGCAACGTGGTACCGAAGGGGACCGAGGAGTTGGCAGCCGGCGCGACCCGCGACGTGCGGGCCGAGCCGATGGTCCGCGAGGTCGAACGGCACGACGGCCCGACGCAGCTCTCGATCGCCCCGCCCCGGCGGGACCGGGTCCGCTGGGGGCCGGTGTGGGCGGGCCTGATCGTCGCGGTCCCCACCTTCCTGCTCCTGGAACTGGCCACCTTCGCCCTCGGCTGGTGGGACGTCGGCGGGGGAGGCTCGAACGACGCCAACTGGATCAGCGGCCTCATCGGGCTGTTCGCGTTCTTCCTCGGTGGGCTCACCGCGGGCGCCTCGGCGTTGTGGCGTGGCGTCAGTGACGGGCTGCTGCACGGCATCCTGGTCTGGGCGCTGGGCGTGGTGACGATCGTCTTTTTGACCCTGTTCGGTGGTGGCGCGCTCTTCGGCTCGCTGGCCAACGTGATCAGCCAGGCCGGTTCGCTCCAGCAGGCCAACCTCCCGGATGTCCAGGCGGCCAGTGCGCTGGAGACCGTCCGCTCGGGTGCCAGCTGGGCCGTCCTCGGCCTGGGCCTGTCGATCGCGGCCTCGGCGCTCGGCGGCGTGCTCGGCGCCAAGATGTGGCCGAGCAAGAAGGACACCGAGGAGCACCGGGCCGCCGCCGCCCGCTGACCCCTCCGGGACACGCGCCGTTGCGCTCCGGTCCGGCGTCCCGACCGGCTATCGTCCCCATGAATCGAACAGGCGTTCGATCCATGAGGACGTCGGGAGGGGTGTGGTGACCAGGGACCGGGCGGCCGGCTGCACGTTGCTGCACGTCGACATGGACGCCTTCTTCGCCAGCGTCGAAGTGCGCCGGCACCCGGAGCTGGCGGGCACGCCGGTGATCGTCGGCGGGACGGGCAACCGCGGCGTGGTCACCTCGGCCACCTACGAGGCGCGTCGCTACGGGGTGCACAGTGCGATGCCCACGGCCCGTGCGCTGCGGCTCTGCCCGACCGCGACCGTGCTCCCCGGCGACCTGGCCCTCTACTCCGAGGTCTCCCGGTCGGTGATGGCGCTGTTCCGGTCGATCACCCCGCTGGTCGAGCCGCTGTCGCTGGACGAGGCGTTCCTCGACGTGGCCGGCACCGGCCGGCGGTTGGGGGACGCGGTCTCGATCGCCGAGTACATCCGGGGCCGGGTCTTCGACGAGCAGGGCATCACCTGCTCGGTGGGGGTGGCCGGCACCAAGTTCGTCGCCAAGCTCGCCTCCACCCGGTCCAAGCCCGACGGTCTGCTGGTCGTCCGGCCGGCGGAGGTCATGGACTTCCTGCACCCGCTGCCGGTGGGCGCGCTGTGGGGCGTCGGCGCCAAGACCGAGGAGGTGCTGCTCCGGCTGGGCCTGCGCACCGTCGGCGACCTCGCGCACGTGCCGGCGCGCACCCTGCAGCGGGCGGTCGGGCAGGCGGCCGGTGCGCACCTGCACGAGCTGGCCTGGGGTCGTGACCCGCGCCGGGTGGTGCCCGACGAGCCCGACCGGTCGACCGGCGCCGAGGAGACCTTCGGCACCGACGTCGACGACCCTGCGGTCATCCACCGGGAGCTGCTGCACCTGGCCGAGCGGACGGCGGGTCGGCTGCGCTCCACCGGTTCCCTGACCCGGACGGTGAGCATCAAGGTGCGGTTCGCCGACTTCACCACGATCACCCGGTCCCGCACCCTGAAGGTGCCCACCGACGTCGGCCAGGAGCTCTACGACACCGCCCGCGCGCTGTTCGACGCCCTCGGGCTGGACCGCGCCCGCATCCGGCTGGTCGGCGTCCGGGCGGAGGGGCTGGTCGAGGCCGACGGCACGGCGCGGCAGCTCGAGCTCGGGGCGCGCGAGCACGGTCGCCGGGACGCCGAGCTCGCCGCCGACCGGGCGGCCCGGCGGTTCGGGGCCGGCGCGGTCCGCCCGGCCACCCTGCTGAGCCGCACCCGGGCTCCCGGAACGGGTCGCGGAGCCCCCGCCGACCGGCCCGGAAGGCCCCGGCGGCCCCCGGAATGAGGTGACGGAACGCTCACAGGGGCGTGTCGGCGCGCACTCGCCTTTCGCACCCCGCCAACGGCTCGTATCCTCGGAGTCCCCACGGGCGGACAGCCGCCGGTGGCCCCTGCACTGTGCACCTGGAGGTCGACGTGCCGCTCTCAGAGCACGAGCAGCGTCTGCTGGAGCAGATCGAGCGCGCCCTCGTCGACGACGATCCCAAGTTCGCCTCGACCGTACGCACCGGCGACCGCCGGCAGAAGGCCCGCCGGGCGATGCAACTGGGCGCCCTGCTCATCGTCGTGGGCCTGGCCGGACTGATCGGCGGGGTGGCGGTCCCGAACGTCCCGCTGGGCGTCGTCGGGTTCCTGCTGATGTTCGGCGGGCTCACCCTCGGGGTCCTCAACTACAAGAGCGCCACCGGCGCCGTCGAGGTCGTCTCCGGCCCCGGAGCGCCGAACCGCACCGCCGGCCGGCCCAGCCGCCCCGGTGGCGGCAAGGTCCGCCGCCAGCCGCTCAAGGACCGGCTCGAGGAGCGTTTCCGCCGCCGCTACGACCAGTAGCCGCGGGCCCGGCAGCCGCGCAGCGGTCTCCGACGGCAGCCGTCGTCCCCCCGGGGGCGGCGGCTGCCGTCGTTCGCCCCCTCTCCGGGAGAAGGAAGGGCTGGACGGCCCCCTCGCAGGGGCCCATCGCGAGGGGAAGGACCCGCTCCTCCCCAACCCTCGCAAGCTCGGGCCGGGCCCCTGGAGTGGGCCGGGGGCGAGGGGGTCCTTCCTCAGGCCGAGCGTGGCCGGCCCGGCAGGCGGGCGACCACCCACTGCGCCGCCGCACCCACCGTGGACGCCGGCCACAGCGCCGCCGCGATCCGCTGCCGCCGGGACACGGTCCCCAGCAGGCCGCGCCGGACGATGCCGAGCGCCTCCCGCGGCGGTGGCGTCGGCGTGGCGCCGGGCGGGCCGTACACCGAACGCTCCTCGGCCAGGGCCAGCTCCCGGACCGCAGGAACAGCGGCAGGGTCAACGCCGGACACCAGCTCGGCCAGCTGCCGGGCCAGTGCCCTGGGCGTGCGCGTGCTGGGCACCGCGATGCCCAGGTCGGTGGTGGTGGCCAGCAGCTCGTCCCACAGCGCCCCCGGGCTGCCGTCGGCCAGCCGGACGGCACGCTGCCGCCGGCGGACGGCCCAGGGGGCGGCGGCCAGCAGCAGGACCAGCAGCGTCCCGCCGGCCCCCGTCGCCCAGCTGACCAGGTCGCCGGACCGGTTCTCCGGCAGGGCCAGCGGGGTGAACTGGTCGTCGCGGTCGAGCTCGGCCCCGGGCACGGTGGGCGGCGGTGCGGGCGCGCCGGGCGCCACCGGCGCACTGGCGGCGTCGACGGTGGCATCCGCGCGCGGCGCCCACTCCAGCGGCACCGCCCGGGTGACGCCGATCGGGGTCGGGTCGAACGGCACCCAGCCGAACCCGGCGAACCAGGCCTCGACCCAGGCGTGCGCGTCGTCGGAGGTGACGACCCGCGGACCGTCGCCGGTGCGCTCCCCGGGGGTGTAGCCCAGGACGACCCGGGCCGGCACGCCGGCGGCCCGGACCAGCACGCCCATCGCGCCGGCGTACTGCTCGCAGTACCCCCGCTTCAGCTGCAGGAAGTCCACGAGGTCGTCGCCGCTCGTGCCCGGCTCGGTGGAGAGGCTGTAGATGAACCCGTTGCCCCGGTCGGTGAGGTGGTCGTTGATGGCGCGCACCCGCTGGTAGGGCGACTGGCCGGGATCGGTGAGCTCGTCGACCAGCGCGGTCACGCTGGGGTCCAGCGGGGGCAGCTCGGTGTACCGGCGCAGGAACCGGTCGCCGGGGCGCAGCTCGCCGGCGGTGGCGAGGTCGTCGGCACCCGGCCCGGGCTGCACGGCGGTCACCGTCCAGGACCGGCCCTCCGTCGTGACGTCCCGCCCGAAGACCGTGTCGTTCTCCGGGTCGAACCGCCACGCGGCGTCCTCGTCGCCCTGCACGTCGATCGACTGGGGGGCGGAGAAGGTCGGGAGGAACTGGTCGTCGTGGCCGGTGGCGGTGATGGTCGCGGTCACCGGGCGCCCGGCCGCGCGGTCGGGGAGCGGGGCCAGCGGCTCCGCCACGGCGATGGACTGCTCGCCGTCGAGGTTGCTCAGCCGCCAGCCCTCGCCGTCGTACCTGTCCAGGGTCACCGCGCGCAGGTAACCGGGATCGTCCACCGAGGCGTCGACCTCCAGCAGGTCCATCGGTTCGGGGCGCAGCAGCTCGCCGCGCAGCTCGGCGACCGGGTCCAGCGAGCTGCCGGTACTGCTACCGCCACCGGTGCCGGAGCCCAGGCCGCCGGCCAGGGAGCCCTCGCCCAGCGTCGGCACGACGACCGGCAGCAGGACCCCGGCGACGAGCGCCAGCACGCCGGTGCGCAGGGCGGCCAGCGTGCCGGTGCCCAGCGGTGACCCCGAGCCCGCCCGTGCCCCGGTGGCCAGCCGGTCGCGCTGGTCGGCCCAGAGCAGGACGGCGAAGCCGGCAGCCGGGGCCAGGAAGGAGACGAGGGAGAGGTCGCCGGTGATGGTGCTGACCGGCACGCAGTACAGGACCAGCAGGCCCAGGCCGCCCAGCGCCGCCTGCCGGCCGGCCACCACCAGCAGGTCGACTGCCAGGGCGATCAACGCCACGAAGACCGTGGTGAGGGCCACCAGGCCGGTCAGGGGGAGCGCCGGGGTGGCCTGCTCCAGGATCTCCGCCCGCCCGTCGGCCAGCACCGCTCCCAGGTCGTCGAGGCTGCTCCAGGTGGGCAGGAACCCGGCGAAGGACCGTTCCGCGGCGAAGCCCGCGGTGAGCAGGCACAGCACGAGCAGCGCCTGGACGGCGGGGACGGTGATCCCCAGCGCCGCCCGCGCCGGCCGGTCGGCGCCGGCCAGCCGTGCCGCGGCTCCGCGCAGCACCGCGCCGCCGAGGCCGACGACCAGCACCGCCGCGGCCACCGGTGGCAGCCAGCCCCGGGAGGCGAACACCGGGTCCAGCGCCAGCGTGCCGAGCAGGACGGCGACGGTCGCGGCGACGGCGGTGCCGGGCCGGCGGGCGGAGGGGTGCGCCGGCGCCGCTTCCACCGGTGGCCGGCTCAGCGCCGTGGGGGCGCTCATGCGGGCACCCCCGGCGCGCCGGTCCACCCGGCGCCGACCGGCGCGCCGAGCTGGGCCCACACCTGCTCCACCGACTGGTCCGGTCCGACCTGGACGGTCCGCCAGCCGGCCGCCTGCAGCAGTCGGTCGGCGTCGGCGTGCCGCCGGGCGAGCTCCGCGCGGGCGGTCGGGCTGACCGCCGTGCGGTCCCGCCGGGCACCGGCGTCCAGCCAGCCGGCCGGGTCCATCAGTACCGCGACGTCCGTGCCGGGCCCGGACCGGGCCCGGGCCAGTGCGGCGACGTCGTCCGGGCCGACCAGGCCGAGCAGGCAGATCACCGGGCCGTCCGAGGCGGCCCGGCGGAGCGCCTCGACGGCCAGGTCCAGCCCGGGGATCCGGGACGGCGACAGCTCGGCCAGCCGGTCGAGGAGCTCGCCGGTGCCCGCGCCGCCCCGGGCGCCCAGCCCGTCGAGGTCGCCGGTGCCGGTCACCACCCGCAGCCCCGAGCCGCGCTGCAGCAGGTGGCTGCCGATGCTGGCGACCGCCTCCACCACCCACTCGAAGGTGTCCGCCGGGGCGGCCGGATCACCGGCCGGCCCGGGTTCTCCCCGGCGCCCGGTACCGCCGGAGAGATGGGCGGCCGAGCGGGTGTCCAGCAGCAGGGTCGCCGCCGATCGCCACGGCCGCTCCTCCAGGCGCACCATCAGCTCGCCGGTCCGCGCGGTGGCCCGCCAGTGGACCATCCGCAGGTCGTCCCCGTGCCGGTACTCGCGGGTGCTGACGTCGTCCTCGCCGTGGACGGCGATCGACCGCCGGGCGCCGTCGCCGCCGCTGCCGGCCACCCCGCCGGAGCCGGTCAGCGGTCGGACCCGCGGAACGACGAGCAGCGCGGCGGTGTCGGTGCCCGCCGCAGTGCGCCGGACCAGCCCGAACGGATCGACCAGCCGCAGCCGCAGCGGGCCCAGCGGGAACCGGCCCCGCCGGTTCCCGCGCAGCCGGTAGCGCAGCGCGGCCGTGGCGCCGGCGGCCAGCCGCTCGACGACGAAGCGGGGTCGGCTGCCCAGCTCGGCGGGGAGCTGCTCGGTGAGCACCCACAGCCCTCCGCTCCGGCGGTCGGTGTTGGTCACCTCCACCAGGACCTCGGCGTCGGTGCCGCGCGGGACGCGGGCCGGGCTCACCGTGCGGCGCGAGGCCAGCCGGAAACGCTGGCGGGCCACCCCGACGGCCGACAGCACCGGCAGGGCGAGGACGAACAGCGCCACCTGCACCAGGGCGCGCTCGCCGAGCAGCGCCCCCAGCAGGACCAGCGCGAGCCCGGCGGCGACCAGGCAGCGCCCGCGCAGGGTCAGCGACGAGGCGGCGTCGGCCAGCCGGCTCCGGGCCACGGGATCTCTTCCTCCGGTGCGCGGCGGTCAGCGGCCGCGCGGAACCGGGACGGCGGTGAGCACGTCGGCGACCACCCGGTGGGCGTCCCGCCGGGCGAGGGCCGCCTCCGGGCTGAGCAGCAGCCGGTGCGCCAGCACCGGCCCGGCCATCGCCTGGACGTCGTCGGGGAGCACGTGGTCCCGGCCGGCCAGGGCCGCGGCGGCGCGGGCGGCCCTCAGCAGCTGCAACCCGGCCCGGGGGGAGGCGCCCAGCCGCAGGTCGGGGGAGTGCCGGGTGGCCTCGACCAGCGAGACGACGTAGCGGCGCAGCGGCTCGGCCACGTGCAGCCGGGCCACCGCGGCGACCAGGGCCCGCACCATCGCGGCATCGGCGACCGGGGTGAGCCCGGTCAGCGGATCGGTGGTGGCGCGCTCGTCGAGCATCGCCAGCTCGGCGTCCCGGTCGGGGTAGCCCATCGAGACCCGGGCGGTGAACCGGTCGCGCTGGGCCTCGGGGAGGGGATAGGTGCCCTCCATCTCCAGCGGGTTCTGGGTGGCCAGCACCATGAACGGGCGGGCCAGTTCGTAGGTGACGCCGTCCACCGTGACCTGCCGCTCCTCCATGCACTCGAGCAGCGCCGACTGGGTCTTGGGGGAGGCCCGGTTGATCTCGTCGGCCACGACCATGTTGGCGAACACCGCGCCGGGCTTGAACTCGAAGGCCCGGCTCTCCTGGTCGTAGACGGCGACGCCGGTGACGTCGCTGGGGAGCAGGTCCGGGGTGAACTGGATCCGCCGGACCGAGCCGTCGATCGAGCGCGCCAGGGCCTTGGCCAGCGTGGTCTTGCCGACGCCGGGGACATCCTCGATGAGCAGGTGCCCCTCGGCGAGCAGCACGGCCAGGGCCAGCCGGACGACGTCGGGCTTGCCCTGCACCACCCGGCCGACGGCGGCGGCGATCCGGGCGCCCTCGGTGGCGACGTCGACCTGCGCGAGGTCCTCGGATCCGTCCGGCCGGTCGCGGTCCGCTGCTGCCGGCACCGACGCCAGCTCAGCGGTCCGCTCGCTCACGCGTCGCCCTCCGCACCGGCGCTCGGCGGCCGCGTGCCCGACGCTGCTGCGCTCCTCCGTGACCTCGCAAGCTCGCTCACCAGCCCCACGGTACGTGGCGCGGAGCCGCTGGTGGGGGCCTCGGCGACGGCACCGGAGCGCCCCGGGCGCCGCAGCGCGGCCGGCCGCCCCGTCCGTTCCGGGCGGGCCTCCCGCGGGGCCCCGGGGGAGGGGAGTGGGAGCGGGTGGAGCAGCGGGGGCGACACGGGTCGGAGTGGTGCCCAGTGGGGGCTGGTGGGTTAATGTGTCGCGCAATGGGGAGGCGGGGTCCGCACCTGCGGCCCTGCGAGACCACAGGAGGACTGATGCAGGGGGTGATCCGGTGTTCGTCGGCAGCTACGCCCTGCGCCTCGACGAGAAGGGCCGGCTCGCCCTCCCGGTCCGCTACCGCGAGCTCGTGGCCGACGGCATGGTGATCAAGAAAGGCCAGGAACGCTGCATCTACGGCCTCACCATGGCGCGCGTCGCCGAGCAGAGCGCCGCGCTCAAGGCCATGGCCCCGGCCGACACCAACGCCGCCCGGATGCACGCCCGGATGAGCTTCGGCTCGATGGTCGAGATCGAGGCGGACAAGACCGGTCGCATCACCATTCCGGCCGGCCTGCGCGAGTACGCGGGACTCGACCGCGACGTCACCGTCGTCGGCGTCGACACCCGCTTCGAGATCTGGGACGCCCCCAGCTGGGAGGCCTACGTCGCCGAGCAGGAGGCCGTCTTCGCGGCCATGGAGAGCGAGGGGATGCCGACCCTCTCCTGACCGCCCCCAGCACCTCCCGCCCGCACGACCCCTGCGCAGCACCGAGCCCCACCCGACCGAGCCGACTTCCCCGCGGCTCGACCGGATCCCGGGCACCGAGCCGGCTTCCCTCCAGCTCGGCGCCGCCAGCCCTTCCGCACCGAGCCGGCTTCCCTCCGGTTCGGCGCGCCGCACCACCGCAATGGCTCCACCCGCCCCTCCACCGCAATGGCTCCACCCGCCCCTCCACCCCGGCGAGGGCTCCTCCTGGTACCGCTTCCCCGGCGCCAGGCGGGCCCCGCAGGGGGCGGGCGCAGGTCCGGGCCCCACCGCGGCTCCATTCCGGCCCACCGGCTCCACTCCGCCCCACCGGCTCCACTCCGGCCCACCGTCCCCACCGCCCAGCACAGGCGGACCCCCCGAGAGGAGTCGACGATGAGCGCCGAGCCCGCCGGGCCCGCGGTGCACGTCCCCGTCCTCCTCGATCGGGTCACCGAGCTGCTGGCCCCCGCGCTGGACACCCCCGGTGCCGTCCTCGTCGACGCGACGCTGGGCCTGGCCGGTCACTCCCTCGCGCTGCTGGCCGCCCACCCCGGGCTGCGCCTGATCGGCCTGGACCGCGACCCCGACGCCCGCGCCGAGGCAGCCGCCCGGATCCGGGCCGCCGGCTGCACCGACCGGGTCACCCTGGTTCCCGCCGTCTTCGACGAGCTGCCCGACGTGCTCGACTCCCTCGGCATCGCCGAGGTCCGGGGCGTCCTGTTCGACCTCGGCGTCTCCTCCCTGCAGCTGGACCGGCCCTCCCGGGGTTTCAGCTACTCCACCGACGCCCCGCTGGACATGCGGATGGACCCGGGCGCGCCACGCACCGCCGCCGACGTGGTGAACACCTACTCCCGGGGTGAGCTCACCCGGGTGCTCAAGGTCTACGGCGAGGAGCGCTTCGCCGGCCGGATCGCCGCCGCCATCGAACGGGAGCGGGCCCGCGAGCCGTTCAGCGGCACGGCCCGCCTGGCCGAGCTCGTCCGGAACGCCATTCCGGCCGCCACGCGGCGCACCGGCGGCCACCCGGCCAAGCGGACCTTCCAGGCCCTGCGCATCGAGGTCAACGACGAGCTCGGTGTCCTGACCCGCGCCCTCCCTGCCGCGCTCGACGCGCTCGCCGTCGGCGGCCGGATCGTGGTGATCACCTTCCACTCGTTGGAGGACCGCATCGTGAAGCAGACGCTCGTCGCCGAGGCCACCGACCGCACCCCGCCGGAGATGCCCGTGCCGATGCCCCAGCACGCGCCCGTGTTCCGCCTGCTCACCCGCGGCGGCGAGGCGCCCGGCGACACCGAGACGGCCGTCAACCCGCGGGCCGCCTCGGCCCGGGTCCGCGCGGCCGAGCGCATCCGGCGGGCGGCATGACGCGGCCCGCCCGCGCGGCGACGGCCGGCCCGGCCCGCCCGCGCACCGGTAGCAGCGCCGTCCGTACCGGCAGCACCGCCGTCCGTACCGGCAGCACCGCCGTCCGTACCGGCAGCACCGCCGTCCGTACCGGGAGCACCGCCACCGGCCCGGTCCGCAGCGCGCCGTCGGCGCCCCGGCGCACCGGCCCGGTGCCCAGCCGGCCGCAGCTCCGCCTGGTGCCGCCGGCCACCACCCCGGTCCGTGTGCGGCGCACGATGTCCGCAGGACGCCGGGCACCGTTCGTCCTGCTCGTCGTGGCCATGCTGGTCGGCACCACGGTGTCGCTGCTGCTGCTCAACACCGCCATCGCCGTGGACTCTTTGGAGGCCAACCAGCGCCGGGCCGCCATCGCCGACCAGGCCCAGCAGGTCGACCAGCTCGAGCAGCAGGTCATCACCGGCAGCACCGCCGCCCAGCTCGCCCGGGCCGCGACGGACGCCGGGTTGGTGCCCTCCGGTGCCGCCGCCCACCTCGTGCTGGGCCCGGACGGCACCTCCGCGGTCCGCGGCACCGCCGTCCCGGCCGAGCCCCGCCCGGCCGGCGCTCCCGTCCCGCCCGCGCCCGCCGCGCCCGGACCGGCGGCGCCCGGCGCGCCCGCACCGGCGGCGCCCCCTGCCGAGACGCCCGGGGACTGACCGTGCCCGACGACGGACGCCCGCTGGGTCCGCGCCGCGGCACCGCCGCCCGGCCCGCCGGCCCCGCCGGCCGCGGCAGCGCTGCCCGCCCGCGCCGCCCGGTCGCCCCCGGCGCGCCTCCCGCGGCCGGCGGCGGGAGCGGGCGAGGCTCGGCTCCCGTGCGGGTGCAGCGGGAACGGCGCAACCGGATCGGCCTGGCCTTCATGGTCTCCCTGCTGGTCCTCGTGGTCGGCCGGCTGGTGCTGGTGCAGGGCGTCGACGGCGCCGCGTACGCCCAGGCCGCCGAGGACTCCCGGATGCGGACCAGCCCGATCACCGCCGTCCGCGGCGAGATCACCGACCGCGACGGCAAGGTGCTGGCCTACTCGGTCGCCGCCGAGCGGGTCGTCGCCGACCCCACCGTGGTCACCGACCCGGCACGCACGGCCCTGGCGCTCACCACGCTGCTGGACGTGCCGGCCGCCGAGCTCACCGAGCGCCTCTCCCGCGACGGCCGCTACGTCGTGCTGGCCGGTCAGGTCGCCCCCGACGTCACCGACCGGATCCGCGACCTCGGACTGGGCGGCATCTACTTCGAGGACGACCCGGTGCGTCTCTACCCGGCCGGCGCGGTCGGCGGGCAGGTCGTCGGGTTCGTCGGCCAGGAGGGCGAGGGCCTGGCCGGCATCGAGCAGACCTACTCCGACCAGCTGGCCGGCACCGATGGCGTGGAGCGGGTGGAGGTCGACGGCAGCGGCAACCCGATCCCCTCCGGCATCGACGACACGACCCCGGCCACGGACGGCGGCACCGTCCAGCTCACCCTGGACGAGGACCTGCAGTTCGTCGTCCAGGAACGGCTGGCGACCGCGTGCGCCGACGGGGCCACCACCGCAGCGTCCGCCGTCGTCCTCGACGCCCAGACCGGCGAGGTCGCCGCGATGGCCTCCTGCCCGGGCTACGACCCCGGCGCCTATGGCGACACCGACCCCGAGCTGCTGGGCAACCCGGTCGTCTCCGAGGTCTACGAGCCCGGCTCGGTGATGAAGGCGGTGACCCTGGCCGCGGCCATCGAGGAGGGCAAGGCCGACCCGGACCGGGTACTGCAGGTGCCCGGCCACATCCAGGCCGGCGACACCGTCGTCACCGACGCCCACGACCACGCGCCGATCGGGTTCACCGTGACCGGCATCCTGGCCAAGTCCAGCAACGTCGGGTCGATCATGCTGGCCCGCGAGATCGGCGACGACAAGCTCGAGGAGTACCTGCGGGCTTTCGGCATCGGCTCCCGGACCGGCATCGAGCTGCCGGGGGAGAGCGCCGGCATCCTCGAGGACTCCGCGGACTGGACGGCCAGCCGGGCGGCGAACGTGCCGATCGGGCAGGGCGTCTCGGTGACCACGCTGCAGATGGCCTCGGTGTACCAGACGCTGGCCAACGGCGGCGTGCGCGTACCGCCGCGGGTGGTGAGCTCGGTGACCGCCGCCGACGGCACGGTGACCGCCGCGCCGCGGCCGGCCGGCACCCGGGTGGTCGGTGAGCCCACCGCCGCGGCGATGACCCACATGCTCGAGGCGGTCGTCGGCAAGGGCGGTACCGCGCCGCTGGGGGCGGTCGACGGCTTCCGGGTGGTCGGCAAGACCGGCACCGCGCAGCGCGCCAACCCCGACTGCAGCTGCTACACCGGCGGCGGCTACTTCACCACCTTCGTCGGCTACGCCCCCGCCGACGACCCCCAGTACGTGGTCGCCGTCGACCTCGAACGCCCCACCAGCTCGGCCGAGGGCGGCCAGGTCGCCGCCCCCGTCTTCGCCGACGTCATGCGCTACGCGCTGACCGCCGGAGGTGTCGTCCCCTCCGGCACGCCCCGACCCGAGTTCACCCTGACCGCCCCCTGACCGCACCGGCGTCCGCCCGCCGGGAGCCGGTGTCCCGGCCCCGGGTGCGGCCCGGGCACCCACCGGCACCGCCGGTAGATTGGACACTCGTGAGTCCGACCGTTGCCGGTTCGGTGCCCCGGCCATCGGGCACCGGCCGGCTCCCGCTCGCCGATCTCGGCGATCTCGTCGGCGTCCCCGTCTGCGGCGACCCGGCGACGACGGTCTCCGGGGCCACCCTCGCCTCGACCGACGTCCGCCCCGGTGACCTCTACGCCGCGCTGCCCGGCGCCCGCACCCACGGGGCCCGCTACGCCGCCGACGCGGCCGCCCGGGGCGCGGCCGCGGTGCTCACCGACCCGGCGGGGGAGGCCGACGCCCGCGCCACCGGCCTGCCGGTGTGCGTCGTCGCCGATCCCCGTGACCTGCTGGGTGCGGTTGCGGCCCGGGTGTACGGCTCGCCCAGCGAGCGGCTGACGATGCTCGGCATCACCGGCACCAACGGCAAGACGACGACGGCCCACCTGGTCGAGGCAGGCCTGGCCGCCGCCGGCTGGACCAGCGGGCTGCTGGGCACCGTGCAGACCCGGACCCGCGGCCGGGACGCCACCGGCGAGCCGGTCACCACCACCTTCCCCAGCGTGCGCACCACACCCGAGGCGCCCGACCTGCACGCGCTGCTGGCCAGCATGGTCGAGTCCGGGGTGCGCGCGGTGGTCATGGAGGTCTCCAGCCACGCCCTCGTCCAGGGCCGGGTCGGCGGCGTCCGCTTCGCCGCCGCCGGCTTCACCAACCTGTCCCGCGACCACCTGGACTTCCACGGCGACGCGGAGAGCTACTTCCAGGCCAAGGCCCGGCTCTTCGACGGCCGCGCCGAGGTCGAGGTCGTCGACGTCGACGACCCGGCCGGCCGGCGGTTGCTCGCACCGCGGACGATCACCGTCTCCACCCGGGGCGCCGACGGCGCGCACTGGTCGGCCACCGACGTCGCCCCCGGCCCCCAGGGCGGCTCCGTCTTCACCCTGCACCACCGGGACGGCGGCAGCTGGCCGGTGCAGCTGCGGCTGCCCGGCGCCTTCAACGTGGCCAACGCGGTCCTGGCGGTGGCCCTGCTGGACGCCGTGGGCGTCCCGGTCGAGGCCGCCGTCGCCGGGCTGGCCGAGGCCGTCGTCCCCGGCCGGATGGAGCCCGTCGTCGCCGGTCAGCCGTTCGCGGCCGTCGTCGACTACGCGCACACCCCCGACGCCGTCCGCACGGCGCTCGAGGCGCTGCGGGCAGGCACCCCCGGACGGCTGCTGACCGTGCTGGGCTGCGGCGGCGACCGCGACGCCGGCAAGCGGCCGGACATGGGCGCCGTGGCCGCAGCCGGCAGCGACCTGCTGGTCATCACCGACGACAACCCCCGGTCCGAGGACCCGGCCGAAATCCGGGCGGCCATGCGCGCCGGCGCCGACGGCGTTCCGACCGACCGGCGGGCCGAGGTGCTGGAGATCGGCGACCGGCGCGCGGCGCTGGCCGCCGCCGTGCGACGCGCCCGCCCAGGGGACACGCTGTTCGTGGCCGGCAAGGGCCACGAGACGGGGCAGGAGGTCGGGAGCCGGGTGCTGCCCTTCGACGATCGAGAGGTGCTGCGCGAGGTGCTCGGCGAGCTCGGGGTGCGTCCGTGATCCGGCTGTCGCTCGCCGAGGTGGCCGAGGCCGTCGGCGGGGAGCTGGTCGGGCTCCCGGGCGAGGTCACCGGTTCCGTCACGGTCGACTCCCGCACCATCTCACCCGGCGACCTGTTCGTCGCGCTGCCCGGCGAGCGGGTCGACGGCGCCGACTTCCTCCCCGCGGCCGCGGCTGCCGGGGCCGCCGGCGCACTGAGCACCCGGCCGCACCCGGCACTGCCCTGCGTGGTCGTGCCTGATCCGGTGCCTGCGCTGGGCCGGCTGGCCGCCGCAGCGCACGCGCGGCTGGTCGGCGGCGGGCTGGTCACCGTGGGCGTCACCGGGTCGTCCGGGAAGACGTCGACCAAGGACCTGCTCGGCCAGGTGCTGGCCACCGCCGGCCCGACGGTCAGCCCCCAGGGCTCGTTCAACAACGACATCGGCCTCCCGCTCACCGTGCTCACCGCCGGCCCGGACACCCGCTACCTGGTGCTGGAGATGGGCTCGCGCGGACCGGGGCACATCGCCCGGCTGTGCGGCGTCGCCCGCCCTCTGATCGGCGTGGTCCTCAACGTCGGGTCCGCCCACCTCGGTGAGTTCGGCAGCGCCGACGCCATCGCCACCAGCAAGGGCGAGCTGGTCGAGGCGCTGCCGGCCGAGGGCACCGCCGTGCTCAACGCCGACGACCCCCGGGTGCTCGGGATGGCCGGCCGGTCCCGCGCCCGGGTGGTCACCACCGGGGTCGACGCCGCCGGGGCCGACGTGCGGGCCACCGGCGTGGAACTGGACGAGCAGGCCAGGGCCCGGTTCACGTTGGTCGCCGCGGGGGAGGAGCACCCGGTCACGCTGCAGGTGGTCGGCGCCCACCAGGTCGCCAATGCGCTCTCCGCGGCCGGGGCAGCGCTGGCCGCCGGGCTGTCGCCGGCGCAGGTCGCCGCCGGGCTGTCCGCCGCGGGGGCGCGCAGCCGCTGGCGGATGGAGGTCAGCCGCCGCGCCGACGGGGTGACCGTGGTCAACGACGCCTACAACGCGAACCCCGAATCGATGCGCGCCGCCCTGGCTGCGCTGGCCGGGCTGGCCGCGCGGCGGCGGGTCGCCGTCCTCGGCGCGATGGGCGAGCTGGGCCCGGGCGCCGACGCCGCCCACGCGCGGCTCGGCCGCGACGCGGTGCGCGCCGGGGTGGACGTGCTGGTCTCCGTCGGCCCGGATGCCATCGGCGTGCACACCGGTGCGGTGGCCGAGTGGTCGGCCGCCGGCCGCGGACCCGGAGGAGAGCCCGTGCACGTGGCCGACCGGGACGCCGCCCGGCGGCTGCTCGCCGCGGAGCTCTCCCCGGGGGACGTCGTCCTGGTGAAGGCCTCCCGCTCCTACGCTCTCGAGGTGCTCGCCGCCGACCTGCTCACCGACGACCCCGTCGTCCCCGGCACGGACACCGACTCCGCCGGCGCCTGGAAGGGAACCGCGTGAAGTCGGTCCTGATCGCGGCCGCCTTCGGCCTGGTCATCTCCATCCTGCTCACCCCGCTGGCCATCAAGGCGTTCCGCCGGCGGGGATTCGGGCAGGAGATCCGGGACGACGGCCCGGAGAGCCACCTGTCCAAGAAGGGCACGCCCACCATGGGCGGCACCGTCATGGTGCTGGCCACCGTCGGTGGCTACCTGATCGCGCACCTCTTCCTGATCAACCAGGAAGGGCGCGGGGTCACGGCCACCGGCCTGCTGCTGCTGTTCCTGCTGATCGGGCTGGGCACGGTCGGCTTCCTCGACGACTACCTGAAGATCCGCTACCGCCGCAGCCTGGGCCTGAACAAGACGGCCAAGTTGATCGGCCAGCTGGTGATCGGGCTGACCTTCGCCCTCCTGGCCCTGTGGCAGGAGAACGACCAGGGGGTGCCGGTCGCGTCGCCGGCGGTCTCCTTCGTGCGCGACATCGCGCCGCTGACCTTGCCGACCGTGCTGTTCGCCGTCCTGGCCTACCTCTTCATCGCCGGCTTCTCCAACGCGGTGAACCTCACCGACGGCCTGGACGGGCTGGCAGCCGGCTGCTCGGCGATGGTCTTCGCGTCCTACGTGATCATCTCGTTCTGGCAGTTCGGCCACGACTGCAGCGCCGCGCTGGTCGACGGCTGCTACACCGTGCGCGACCCGCTCGACGTCACCCTGATCGCGGCCGCCGCGATGGGGGCGTGCCTGGGCTTCCTGTGGTGGAACACCTCCCCGGCCCGGATCTTCATGGGCGACACCGGGTCGCTGGCCCTCGGTGGCCTGATGGCCGGGCTGGCCATCGTGACCCGCACCGAGCTGCTGCTCGTGGTGCTCGGTGGGCTGTTCGTGGCGGTGACCCTGTCGGTGGTCATCCAGGTGGCCTTCTTCCGGGCCACCCGGCGGCGGGTCTTCCGGATGGCCCCGCTGCACCACCACTTCGAGCTCGCCGGCTGGGCGGAGAGCACCGTCATCGTCCGGTTCTGGCTGGTGACGGGCATGGCGGTAGCGTTCGGGATCGGCCTGTTCTACGCCGACTGGCTCTCCTTCGCGGGCCTGTGAGGACGAGGACGGGGGAGCAGCCGATGGGCACCGTGCTGGTCACCGGCCTGGGCGTCTCGGGGGCCGCGGCGGCCCGGGTGCTGCTGGCCCGCGGTGACGAGGTGCTGCTGACCGACGCCGCCGTCCCGGCCGCCCTCGACGAGCTCGTCGCCGCCGGCGCGACCTGGCTGGGGCCGGTGTCCACGCCGCCCGAGGGGATCGACCTGGTGGTCACCTCCCCGGGCTGGCGACCCGATCACGCGCTGCTGGCCGCCGCCGCCCACCAGGGCATCGAGGTCATCGGGGAGCCCGAGCTCGCCTGGCGGCTGCGGATCGGCACCGGCCCGGACGGCGCCGGCCCGCCCGCGCCCTGGTACGCCGTCACCGGCACCAACGGCAAGACGACGACGGTCACCATGCTGGAGGCCGTGCTGCGGGCCGGTGGGCTGCGGGCCGTGGCCGCCGGCAACGTCGGGCGGCCGCTGGTGGAGGTGGTCACCGCCCGCGACGAGCACGGCGCGCCCGCCTACGACGCCATCGCGGTCGAGCTGTCCAGCTTCCAGCTGCACTGGTCGTCCTCGATCGCCCCGGCGGCGGCCTGCGTGCTCAACGTCGCCGACGACCACGTCGACTGGCACGGGTCCTTCGAGGCCTACCGGGACGCCAAGGCCGTGCTGCTGCGGCTGGCGCCGATCGCGGTCGCCGACGCCGGTGACCCGCAGGCGGCCGCCCTCGTCGCCGCGCACCGGCACCCGGTTCCGGTGACCCTCGACGAGCCCGCCCGCGGGCAGCTGGGCGTGCGGTCGGGCGCGCTCGTAGACCGGGCGTTCTCCGCGACGCCGGCCGGTGACGTGCTGGTCGACATCGCCGCGCTGCAGGTCCGCGGACCGCACAACACGGTGAACGCGCTGGCCGCCGCGGCGCTCGCGCTGGCCGCCGGGGTGGACGCCGAGGCCATCGGTCGCGGCCTGGCCGGCTTCCGGGGCGGTGCCCACCGCAACGTCCTGGTCGGCACCGTCGACGGCATCGACTACATCGACGACAGCAAGGCGACCAACCCGCACGCGGCCGGCGCGTCCCTCGCCGCCTATCCGCGGGTGGTCTGGATCGCCGGCGGACTGCTCAAGGGAGCCGACGTCGATCCGCTGGTCGCTGCGGTCGCCCCCCGGCTGGCCGGGGTGGTGTTACTGGGTCGTGACCGTGCGGAGTTGGCGCGATCACTCTCGCGACACGCCCCCTCGGTGCCGCGCGTCGTGGTGCCCAGCGGCGACGATGGCGAAGTGGACCGGACCCCCGAGCAGGTGATGGCCGAGGTCGTGGCGGCCGCCGCGCGCCTGGCCGGCCCCGGCGACACCGTGCTGCTGGCCCCAGCCGCCGCCTCCATGGACGTCTTCGCCGACTACGCGCACCGGGGCCGGGCCTTCGCCGACGCGGTGCGCGCGCTCGGGTGACCTGCCGGTGAGCACCACCCGGGGCACCGACTCCCGCGTGCGCAGCACCCGCCCGGCCACCCGGGACGTCCTCCCGGACCGGCGCCGCCTCCGGGGACCGGCATGGCTGGACGGCCCGATGACCAGTTCGCACCTGGTGCTGGGCTCGGCCGGGCTGCTGCTGGTCATCGGGTTGATCATGGTGTTCTCCGCCTCCTCGATCGAGTCCGCGCTGGCCGACCAGCCGGCGTGGCTGCCGGGGGTGCGGCAGATCGTCTTCGCCGCCATCGGCCTCGGCGGCATGTTCTTCGCGCTGCGCTTGCCGGTGGGCCGGCTGCGGCAGTGGTCCGGCCGCGGCATGCTCCTCGTCCTCGGGCTGCTGGTGCTGGTGCTCATCCCCGGCCTGGGCATCCGGCTCAACGGGTCCCGGGCCTGGTTCGATCTGGGCTTCACGCACTTCCAGCCCTCCGAGCTCGCCAAGCTCGTCTTCGCGCTGTGGGGCGCGCACGTCCTCGCCCTCCGCGAGCGGTACCTGACCACCCGGTCGCTGCTGGTGCCGATCCTGCCGGTGTTCGGGTTGGTCTCGGTGCTCCTGCTGCTCGAGCCCGACATGGGCGCGGTGGTCAGCCTGGGCCTGGTGGTCGCCGGCCTGCTGTGGGCCGGGGGGCTGAACTGGCGCTTGATCACCGTCGGGATCGCCGCCGTGGCCGGCGCGGTGTTCCTGATGGTGATGACGGCCGACTACCGGATGGCCCGGATCACCTCGTTCCTCGACCCGTGCGCCGACGCCGGTGACGGCGGCTACCAGGCCTGCCGCGGGCTGCGCGCGCTGGCCACCGGCGGGCTGGGGGGCGTGGGACTGGGCAACAGCGCGATGAAGTGGAACCTGCTGCCGCACGCGGAGTCCGACTACATCTTCGCGATCATCGGCGAGGAGCTGGGGCTGCTGGGCTGCGTCGTGGTGGTCAGCCTCTACGGCATCCTGGCCTACGCCGGCTTCCGGATCGCCCACCGCTCGACCGACCGGTTCGTCCAGCTGGCCAGCGTCGCGATCACGGTCTGGCTGATCGGCCAGGCGGCCATGAACATGGGTTACGTCGTCGGCCTGCTCCCGGTCACCGGCGTCCAGCTGCCACTGATCTCCGCCGGCGGCACCTCCCTGGTGCTCACCCTGTTCATCGTGGGGCTGCTGGCCCGGTTCGCCCGGTCCGAACCCGAGGCCATCGCCGCGCTGACGGCCCAGCGGCGCGGCCGGCTGGCCCGGCTGCTGCTGCCCGTGCCGGCTCGCGCCGTCGACCCGGTTCCCTCGCGCCGGCGCCGGGGGAGCCGTCCCCGCACGTCACCGCGTGACGGCGGCCGGACCGTCGCCCGGGTGCCCGGTCCCGACCGGCGGCCCGCCGACGGCCGCGGGGTGCCCGGTGACGACGCTCCCCGGTCCGCGGCGGCCCGGCCCGCGGCGCCCCGGCCCCGACGCGACCCGCTGCCCCCGGCCGAGCCACCGGGGCGGCGGGACCGGCAGACTGTCCGCGGCCGGCCTCCCGCCGGTGACCGCCTCCCGGCACGCGACCGGACCGGTACGGCCGACCCGACCAGCGGGCGGGGGCGCTCGGCGCCCCGGTCCCGCACCCCGAGAACCGAACGGCCAGGACGCCCGCAGTGACCTCTGCCCAGCCAGCCCCCGACCACCCCATCGAGGGCTCCGCACCCGCCCGCCCGCTCTCGGTCGTCCTCGCCGGTGGGGGCACCGGCGGGCACATCGAGCCGATGCTCGCCCTGGCCGACGCCCTGACCCGGTGTACCGGCGCTCCCGGCGGCCCGCCGCGGGTCACCTGCCTGGGCACCAGCCGCGGCATGGAGACCCGGCTGGTTCCCGCCCGCGGCTACGACCTGCGGCTGATCCCGCCGGTTCCGCTGCCGCGCAGGCCGACCCTCGACCTGCTGCGGGTGCCCGGCCGGGTGCGCCGGTCGGTCGCCGAGACCAGGGCCCTGCTGGCCGAGCTCTCCGCCGACGTGGTGGTCGGCTTCGGTGGCTACGTCGCCCTGCCGGCCTATCTCGGCGCCTGGCGCAGCGGTGTGCCCGTGGTCGTGCACGAGCAGAACGCCCTGCCGGGTCTGGCCAACCGGGTGGGCGCCCGGATCGCCGCCCGGGTCGCGGTCACGGTGCCCGGCACGCCGCTGCGCGGTGCGGAACACGTGGGCATGCCGCTGCGCCCGCAGCTGACGTCGCTGGACCGGGCGGGGCTCCGGGCCGGGGCCCGGGCGCACTTCGGCCTGGACGCCGACCGTCCCACGCTGCTCGTCTTCGGCGGCTCGCAGGGCGCTGCCTCGCTGAACCGGGCCGCGGCCGGCGCCGCCGATGCGCTCACCGGCGCCGGAGTGCAGGTGCTGCACGCCCGCGGTCCCAAGAACACCGACGTCACCGTGGCCACCCGGCCGGTCGGGCAGGCGCCCTACGTGGTCGTGGACTACCTGGAGCGGATCGACCTGGCCTATGCCGCCGCCGACCTGGCGCTGTGCCGGTCCGGTGCGGTCACCGTGGCCGAGCTGAGTGCGGTCGGGCTGCCGGGGGTGTTCGTCCCGCTGCCCATCGGCAACGGGGAGCAGCGGCGCAACGTGCTGCCGCTGGTCCAGGCCGGCGGCGGGCTGCTCGTCGAGGACGCCGAGCTGTCGCCGTCCTGGCTGGTCGACCACGTGCTCCCACTGGTCACCGATCCGGCCGCGCTGGCCGGATACGCCGAGCACGCGCTGGCCGCGGGCACGCCGGACGCCGACGACCGGCTGGCGGAGATGGTGCTGCAGGTCGCGGGCGGGCGAGCATGAGCGCCGACGACGTGGCCGCCTGGCGCGACCCCATCCCATCCCTGCCGCAGCTGGGCCGGGTGCACTTCATCGGCATCGGCGGCGCCGGGATGAGCGGCATCGCCCGGATCCTGCTGGCCCGCGGTGTCCCGGTGTCCGGCAGCGACCGCCGCGACTCCCCGGCGCTCCTGGCCCTGGCCGCCCTGGGCGCGCGGGTGCTGGTCGGGCACGATGCCGCGCACCTCGGCGATGCCGACACCGTCGTCGTCTCCACCGCCATCCGGACGGACAACCCCGAGCTCAGCGCCGCCCGCGCCGCCGGGCTGCGCGTCCTGCCGCGGGCGGTCGCGCTGGCCGCGGTGATGGCCGGCCGGCGCAGCGTGGCGGTGGCCGGCACCCACGGCAAGACCTCGACGACGTCGATGCTCACCGTCGCCGTGCAGGCCTGCGGTGTCGACCCGTCCTTCGCCATCGGCGGCAACCTGAACGAGTCCGGCTCCAACGCCCACGCCGGGCAGGGCGACGTGTTCGTGGCCGAGGCCGACGAGAGCGACCGGTCCTTCCTGCTGCTGGCCCCCTACGGCGCCATCGTCACCAACGTCGAGGCCGATCACCTGGACAACTACGGCGACCTGGCGGCGGTGGAGGCCGCCTTCGACACCTTCCTGTCCACCCTGCACCCCGACGGGTTCCTGGTGCTGTGCGCCGACGACCCCGGCGCCGCCCGGCTCCGCGGCGTCGCCACCCCCGCCCGGGTGCGGAGCTACGGGCAAGGCGAGGGGGCCGACCTGCGGCTGACCGGGCTGCACGTCGGCCCCGAGGGCACCCGCTACACCGCCACCCTGGACGGCGCCGACCTCGGCCAGGTCACCATCCGGCTGCCGGGCGCGCACATGGCGCTCAACAGCGCCGCGGCGCTGCTGGCCGGCACCGAGCTGGGCCTGCCGGCGACGGGGCTGATCGGCGGACTCGCCCGGTTCGGCGGGGTGCACCGCCGGTTCGAGCTCAAGGGCACCGTCGCCGGGGTGCGGGTCTACGACGACTACGCCCACCACCCGACCGAGGTGACCGCCCAGCTGCGCGCCGCCCGCGCGGTCGCCGGCACCGGCCGGCTGGTGGTCGCCTTCCAGCCGCACCTGTACAGCCGGACCGCCGAGTTCGCCGACGGGTTCGGGGCGGCCCTGGGCCTGGCCGACGAGGTCGTCGTGATGGACGTCTACGGGGCCCGCGAGGACCCCGTCCCCGGCGTCACCGGGGCGCTGGTCGCCGACGCGGTGCCGCTACCGGGCGGGCAGGTGCTGTTCGAGCCGTCCTGGTCGGCCGCGGCGCCGGCGCTCGCTGCGCGGGCCCGCCCCGGCGACCTCGTGGTCACCATGGGTGCGGGGGACGTGTCGATGGTCGGCCCCGAGGTCCTCGCGGCGCTCGCCGAGCTCGACCTCCCGGGGGAGGCCGGGACACGGTGAGCCGGGCGGCCACCACCCGCGACCGCGCCCGGTCGGGCGGCCGCGGCCGGCGGCCGCACGGTGGGGCGTCCGAGGTCACCCCGCTGCGCAGCCGTCGCCGGCGCCCCGCACAGCGCTCCGGGCGCCGCCTCGACCCGCGGCGGCGCTGGCTGGTGCGCGCTGCCGTGCTGGCCGTCGTCGTCGCGCTGGCCGGCTGGGTGGTGCTGGCCAGCCCACTGCTGGCCGTCCGCAGCGTGCAGGTCGACGGAGTGTCCACGCTCTCCGCCGACCTGGTCGTCGAGGCGGCCGGTATCGGCCCGGGCACACCGCTGGTCCGGGTGGACACCGCCGCCGCCGCCGCCCGGGTCGCCGGGCTCCCGCAGGTGGCCGCCGTCGAGGTCACCCGGGGCTGGCCGCAGACCGTGGTGGTCACCGTCGTGGAGCGGGTGCCGGTGGCCGTGGTCGAGGACGCCGGCAGCCGGGCGCTGGTCGACCGGGAGGGCGTGCTGTTCGACACCATCACCGGCGACCCGCCGCCCGGCGTCGTCCCGTTGACGGTGGCCGACCCGGGCCCGGACGACGCGGCCACCACCGCGGCCCTCGGCGCGCTCGTCTCCCTGCCCCGCGACGTGCGTGCCCAGGTCACCGGGGTGTCGGCGACCTCGGCCGACGACGTGACGCTCACCCTGACCGACGGCCGCACCGTGCTGTGGGGCACCGCCGACCAGACCGACCGCAAGGCCCGGGTGCTCGACGGGCTGCTCGACCAGATCGACGCGGGGACGCTGGAGCCGGCCGGGACGCTGGACGTCAGCACGCCCGACGCCGTCGCCCTGCGCTGAGGAAGGGTCCGCGGGGGGCCGGACGAGCCCGGCCGTGCGGGACAGTGGCGAGATGAGCTCCCAGCCGATCAGCCGCTTCCCGCTCGTGCCGGCCGAGGACCTGCCGCCCGACCTCCGCGACCGGTTCGCCGAGGTGGCCGGCGCCAGCGGATTCCTCCCCCACGTCTTCGCCGCGCTCGCCTGGCGCCCGGCCGAGGCCCGGGCGTTCTTCGCGCTGCACGACGCGCTCATGGACAAGGACACCCCCGGGCTGAGCCAGGCCGACCGCGAGGTCGTCGTGGTGGCCACCAGCGCGGCGAACGACTGCCTCTACTGCGTGGTGGCCCACGGAGCGCTGGTCCGGATCCGGGCCCGCGACCGCTACCTGGCCGACCAGGTGGCGGTCGACTGGCGGAAGGCGCCGCTGCCGGCGCGCTTGCACGCCGTCGTGGAGGTCGCCGTCCGCCTCGCGGTCGCGCCGGTGACCGTGGTCCCGGCCGACCTGGACGCGCTGCGCGCGCACGGGCTCACCGAGGACGACGTGTGGGACGTCGGCGCGATCGTGTCGCTCTTTGCGCTGTCGAACCGCCTGATGCACTGGGCCGCGGTGCCGCCGAACGAGGAGTTCCACCTGATGGGCCGGGTGCCGCGGAGCTGACCGTCGAGCGCGGTGGCCGCGACACACGCATGCGCCCGACACGCCCGAGCAAAAGGTCCGCTTTCGAGTTCCCGTTCCGGGCGCGTCGGGCGTACGTCACAGGGCTCGACCCTGGCGTGAGACGCCCAGGGGGCGGGTCGTCACGCCTCGTGAGTCGTACGTGACAGTGGGGTCGGCCGAGGTGGGTGTGTTGGCACCGTCTGGACACGCCGAGCCCATGACGGTGCTTGCTGCACCGATCCAGCACACCTAACTTCGTCCACAACGCCACTAGTTGACATAACTATAAGGCTTAACCTGAGGATGAGGGTCCAGTTGGGGAGCGCAGCATGACACCTCCGCACAACTACCTCGCGGTCATCAAGGTCGTCGGCATCGGCGGCGGCGGGGTGAACGCGGTCAACCGCATGATCGAGGTCGGCCTCAAGGGGGTCGAGTTCATCGCGATCAACACCGATGCGCAGGCGCTGCTGATGAGCGACGCCGACGTCAAGCTCGACGTCGGTCGTGAGCTCACCCGCGGCCTGGGCGCCGGTGCGCAGCCCGACGTGGGCCGCCAGGCGGCCGAGGACCACCGCGAGGAGATCGAAGAGGTGCTCAAGGGCGCCGACATGGTCTTCGTGACCGCCGGCGAGGGAGGTGGCACCGGCACCGGCGGGGCCCCGGTGGTCGCCTCCATCGCGCGCAAGCTCGGCGCGCTGACCATCGGCGTGGTCACCCGACCGTTCTCCTTCGAGGGCAAGCGGCGGGCCGTCCAGGCCGAGTCGGGCATCGAGGAGCTGCGCAACGAGTGCGACACGCTCATCGTGATCCCGAACGACCGGCTGCTGCAGCTCGGCGACCGGAACGTCAGCGTGATGGACGCCTTCCGCACCGCCGACCAGGTGCTGCTCTCCGGTGTCCAGGGCATCACCGACCTGATCACCACGCCCGGCCTGATCAACCTCGACTTCGCCGACGTCAAGTCGGTCATGTCCGGTGCGGGGTCGGCGCTGATGGGCATCGGCAGCGCGCGCGGTGACAACCGCGCGCTGCTGGCTGCCGAGCAGGCCATCGCCAGCCCGCTGCTGGAGGCGTCGATGGAAGGCGCCCACGGTGTGCTGCTGTCGATCAGCGGTGGTTCGGATCTCGGCCTGTTCGAGATCAACGAGGCGGCATCGCTGGTCTCCGACGCCGCGCACCCCGACGCCAACATCATCTTCGGCGCCGTCATCGACGACGCCTTGGGCGACGAGGTGCGGGTGACGGTCATCGCCGCCGGCTTCGACAACAGCAAGCCGGGTACCCGCAAGGACGGCGCAGCCACCACCGTGACGGCGACGGCGCCACCCGCGTCGGTCGCCGCCGCACCGGCGGCACCGGCCCGGACCTCGGCGCCGGCCCAGGCGGGGGAGCGGCCGGCCGGCCAGCCGGAGGCCCGTCCGGCGGCGGCCACGCCGGCCGCGCCGGTGCCCTCCGCTCCGCGGCCGGGGCAGCCCGGTGCGGCACCGCAGGGGAGCGGCATCACCGTGCCCCCGCTCCCGCCGATCCCCGGTGCGGGCAACGGCAGCCGCCGTCCGCTGGCACAGGAGGACTTCGAGGAGGAACTCGACATTCCCGAGTTCCTCCGCAGCCAGTAAGAGGACCCCCGTGCCCCCCACCACTCGCGAGCTCGCGGCGGGCCCCTGCACGAGGGCCGTTCCAGCCCCCGTCAGGGGGCCGCTCACGTGAGCAGCAGTCCGGCCGCCTCGTCGGCGGTGCGACCCCGACGGGTCGTCACCGACCGGCGGGGCGGCCGTTCTGCGCCGCCCTACGAGTCGTTCAACCTCGGCGAGCACGTCGGGGACGACCCGGTCGCGGTGGCGGCCAACCGGGACCGGCTGGCCGGCGGGCTCGGCGTGCCCGCCACCGCTCTCGTCTGGATGACCCAGGTGCACGGCACCGGGGTCGCCGTGATCGAGGACGCCGGGGAGAACCCGGTCGCCGACGTCGACGCGCTGGTGACCGCGACGCCGGGGCTCGTGCTGTGCGTGCTGGTCGCCGACTGCGTGCCCGTGCTGCTGGCCGATCCGGTCGCCGGGGTGGTCGCCGCGGTGCACGCCGGCCGGGAGGGCGTCCGGCGGGGCGTCGTCCCCGCGACGCTGGCGGCGATGACCCGGCTGGGTTCCCGCCCGGGCGACGTGGAGGCACTCCTGGGCCCGGCCGTGTGTGGCGCCGACTACGAGGTACCGCTGGCCATGCAGGCAGAGGTGGCCCGGGTCGCCCCGGCCGGCGCGGTGCGCACCCGGCGGGGCACCCCTGGTCTGGATCTGCGGGTCGGGCTGGAGCAGGTGCTGCGCGGCGCCGGGGTCGGCCAGGTCGTGCACGACCCCCGGTGCACCGTCGAGGATCCCCGGCTGTTCAGCCACCGCCGGGACGGCGTGACCGGCCGCCAGGCCGGCGTGGTCTGGCTCGCGTAAGGACCCCGTCCTCCCCGCCCTTCGCAAGCTCAGGGCGGTGCCCGGGACGGGGCCGTTCCAGGAGCCCGAGGGCTCGCGGCCGGCGGGTTGCATGATGGCGTCCGTGGACCGGCTCCAGCACAACCTCCGGAACGTCCGCGAGCGCATCGACGCCGCCGCCCGCGCCGCCGGGCGCGACCCGGCCGAGGTGCGGGTGCTCGCGGTGAGCAAGACCAGGCCGGCTGCGGACATCCGTGCGCTGGCGGCCCTGGGGCAGCGGGAGTTCGCCGAGAACCGGGTGCAGGAGCTCACCGGCAAGGTGGCAGACCTCGCCGCCGACCCCGGCGGCCCGGAGCTCCGCTGGCACCTGGTGGGACAGCTGCAGCGCAACAAGGCCGGTGCGGTGTGCCGGATCGGCGCGGTGGTGCATTCGGTGGACCGGCTGCCGCTGGTCGCCGCCCTGGACCGGGCCGCCCAGCAGGCGCAGCGGCCGCTGGACGCGTTCGTCCAGGTGGACCTGGGCGGCCCGCCCGGCCGGGACGGGACCCGTGGCGGAGCGCCGCCCGACGACGTCCCGGCCCTGGCCGACGCCGTGGCAGAGATGGCGGGCCTGCGGCTGCTGGGCCTGATGGCGGTCGCGCCGCGGAACGCGGACCCGGCCCCGGCGTTCGCCCGGCTGGCGGAGCTCGCCGCTCGGGTGCGCGCCGATCATCCTGGGTCCAGGGAGTTATCGGCAGGCATGAGCGCCGACCTGGAGGCTGCTGTGACTGCTGGTGCCACTGTGGTGCGTGTCGGAACCGCGTTGTTCGGCCCGCGAGTCCTATCTTCCGAACCGGACGTGTGACCACCAGCCCCACCGGTCACGCCGGCACCACCCGTTCCACGAGCTCTGCGGTCCGCACCGCGGAGGACGAGACCAGAGGGAGACGTCCGATGGCCGGAGCCATGCGAAAGATGGGGGTCTACCTCGGCCTCGTCGAGGACGACGACGCGCGCGGGGGGTACGACCGCTACGCCGCCCGCCAGTCGGACTACGACGAGCGTGGGTACGACCGGTACGCCCCGGCCGGCGAGTACGACGCGGTCGACCCGCGCTACGACACCGGCTACCCCGATACCGAGCACCCGGCCGGCTATGACGCGGGGTACGGCGCCGCGCCGTCGGAGGAGCCCGCCCCGGAGCCGGAGCCCACGCCGCTGACCCGTCGTCCGGTGGCCGCGCGGTCGCTGGGGCTGGCGGGCGCACCCGCTGCGCCCTCCGCGGGCGGCGCCGGGGCGACCCGCCTGGGTGGCTCGGGTGGGGGCGCTGCGCTCGGCGGCTCGGCCGGCCTGGCCGTGCGCGAGCCCCTCGTCGCGGCGCCGGCGCCGGCCCCGGCCCCGGCGAAGAAGGCGCCGCAGCCCTACCGGATCACCACGCTGCACCCGCGCACCTACAACGAGGCGCGCACCATCGGCGAGCGGTTCCGCGAGGGCATGCCGGTCATCATGAACCTGACCGAGATGAACGACGCCGACGCGAAGCGACTCGTGGACTTCGCTGCGGGTCTGTCCTTCGGGCTGCACGGTAGTATCGAGCGGGTCACGGCGAAGGTCTTCCTGCTCAGTCCGCAGGACGTCGACGTGACCGCCGAGGACAAGGCCCGCATCCGTGAGGGCGGGTTCTTCAACCAGTCCTGAAACAGCGCGTCACGCCGGGTCCGCCCGCGAGGCGCCCCGAACGAGCGAGGACCGTGGCTCTACTCCTGCAGATCGTCTCGTCGGTCCTGCTCGTCTTCCTGATCCTGCTGTTCGCGCGCTTCGTCGTCGACTGGGTGATGGTGCTGGCGCGCAGCTGGCGTCCGTCCGGTCTGGTCGCCGCCGGGCTCGAGGTCGTGTACGCGACCACCGACCCGCCGCTGAAGGCCGTGCGCAAGGTCATCCCACCGCTGAACCTCGGGTCCATCCGTCTGGACCTCGGGTTCATGGTCTTATTGATCCTGGTGTTCCTCCTGCGCGGCCTGGTCAACGGCCTGGCTCTGAACCTCGCATGAGCCACCCGGTGAACTCGTGCCCACCCGGGACGAGGTGCTGGTCCGCCGAGATCCGCTGCCCGTCTGTGTCCGCCCCGTCCCACTCGTCCGACCTGAGGTGAGCCCCATGCCACTCACGCCCGCCGACGTGCACAACGTCGTCTTCAAGAAGCCGCCGATCGGCAAGCGCGGTTACGACGAGGACGAGGTCGATGCCTTCCTCGACGTGGTGGAGGCCGAGCTCGCCCGGTTGATCGAGGAGAACAACGACCTCCGCGCCTCCGGTGGTGGCGGCTCGCGCGCCGACGAGCGACCGGCCGAGGCCGCGCCGCTCACCGTGGCAGCGCCACCGCCGCCACCCGCCGCTGCTCCCTCGTCCGCCCGCGAGGACGACAGCGTCCGGGCATCGCGGATGCTGTCGCTGGCCAGCGAGACGGCCGAGCGGTACGTCAACGAGGCGAAGGCCCAGGCCGACCAGATGGTCGGCAGTGCCAAGACCAACAGCGAGCGGATGCTCGCCGAGGCCCGCTCGAAGAGCGAGCAGATGGTCACCGAGGCGAAGTCGCGGGCCGATGCCATGATCACCGACTCCCGCACCCGGGCCGACACGATGGAGCGCGAGGCCCGGGCCAAGGCCACCGCCCTGGCCCAGGATGCCGAGCGCAAGCACGTGGAAGCGATGGGGTCGCTGGAGGAGAAGCGCGCCAGCCTCGATCGCAAGGTCGACGAGCTGCGCACCTTCGAGCGGGAGTACCGGACCCGGCTGCGGTCCTACCTCGAGTCGCACCTGCGCGACCTGGACAGCCGTGGCTCGGCCGAGCCGTCGGCCAACAACCGGCAGAACCAGCACGTCGGGGCCTGAAGAAGGACCACCCTTCCCCCACGCCTCGCACGCTCGGCGCGGGCCCCTGAAGGGTGGCCGCGCACCCGAGCCCCGCCGGACACCGTCCGGCGGGGCTCGGTCGCGCTCGGGGGGCCCGAGCCGTCCCGGTGGCGGCGCACTAGCATCAGTCCGTGATCTTGCTCGCGGCCGTCCTGGTAGTCGCTGCGGTCGGCCTGCTCGCCGCCGGGCTGATCGAGGGGTCCGCCATCCTCCAGTGGGCCTCCTTCGGGGCCAGCGCGCTGGCCGCGCTCGTCGTCGTCGGCGGTGAGGTGCGCCGGGGCATCGCGGCACGCCGCGGGGAGGGCCCGGACGGCCACGACGGGCAGCATCGCCGGCAGCCGGCCGGGCAGGCGGCCGGCCGGGGGCGGCACGATCGGGACCAGTTCCCGGCTGCGCCACCCACCGGCCCGCCCTCGCGCCCCCAGCCGAGGGCGGATCAGCCCGAGGAGGGCGACCAGAACCAGCCGCAGTGGCAGCCCCAGCAGGACCACGACGCTCAGGAGCACGAGCGCCAGGGCTACGACCAGTACGGCTACGGAGCGCACCGCTCCGACCAGCACCGCTCCGACCAGCAGGGCTATGGCGACCAGCAGGGCTATGGCGACCAGCAGGGCTATGGCGACCAGCAGGGCTATGCCGACCAGCAGGGCTATGCCGATCCGCAGGGTTATGCCGATCCGCAGGGCTACGCCGGGCACGGTGACGACCGGCAGGACCACGGGCCGCAGCCGTACGCGGGGCCGCCGTACGGTGCGCCGACCGATGACCCGTACCAGGCGCAGGGGTACGACGAGCCCTACGAGCCGTACGGCGCCTCGCGGTACGTCCCGCCGTCCACCCCGCCGGGCGATGACGAGACGTCGATGAGCGCAGCCGCCGGGGGCGGCCCCGACACGGAGCACCCGGCGGGCGGGCAGCAGTCCGCACCGGGCACCGACGCCGACGGTGAGCCCCCGGTGGAAGAGGTCGAGGTGACCGACCTGCTGGTCGTGCTCGACCTGACCGACGAGGTCCTGGTCGTCGACGAGCACCCCCGGTACCACCTCGGCGGGTGCCCGCACCTGAGCGGCCAGCCGACCTTCGGCATGCCGATGGTGGAGGCCCGGACGGACGGCTTCACCCCGTGCGGCACCTGCGCCCCGGATCGGAACCTGGCCCGGGTGGAGCGGGCCCGCCGCTCCCGAGGCTGAGGAAGGACCCCCTCCTCCCCACCCCTCGCAGGCTCGGGGCGGGACCCGGGATGGGGCCGACGACCGGGCGCTGCGCCCCGCAGCGCCCCGTTCAGTTGTCGGCGGCGCGGGCGATCCAGACCCGGGAGCCCTGCGGGCCCTCGACACCTTCCCCCGAACCGGCGGTGGCGGCGTGCAGGCTCGTGGCCAGCACCTCACCGGACAGCTGCCCGGCGTGCTCGGTGAGCGCCTGGGCCACCGGACCCTCGCCGGTCCACCACAGCTCGATCCGGTCGCTCACCGCCAGGCCCGCGCTCTTGCGCGCGTCCTGCACCAGGCGGACCACCTCGCGGGCCAGGCCGGCGCGCTCCAGCTCCGGGGTCAGGGTGAGGTCCAGTGCCACGGTGAGGCCGGTCGCGGATGCGACGGTCCAGCCCTCCCGCGGGGTTTCGGTGACCACCAGGTCGCCGTCCTGCAACGCGACGGCCGTGCCGTCCACGTCGACGGTGGCCGTGCCGGCCCGGTAGGCGGCGACCAGCTCGGCCGGGTCCGCGGCGGCGACGGCCGTGGCGACCGCCTGCACCTGCTTGCCCAGCCGCCGGCCCACCGCCCGGAAGTCGACCTTCACCGTGATGTCGACCAGCGAGCCGCCCACCGCCGACAGGTCGGTCAACTCCGCCACGTTCAGCTCGTCGGCCACCTCGGCGACCAGGTCCCGCGGGAGTTCCGACCAGCCCGGTGCGGCCACCAGGGCACGCGCCAGCGGCTGCCGGGTGCGGGCCTTGGCCTGGGTCCGCGCCGAGCGGCCCAGCTCCACCAGCCGGCGGACCAGGGCGACCTGCTCGACCAGCGTGTCGTCGCGGGCGTCCTCGTCGACGAGGGGCCAGCTGGCCAGGTGCACCGAGTCGACGGCCGCCCCCTGTCCGTCCCGCCCGACCGCCCCTGGCACGACCACGGTGCCCCACACCCGCTCGGTGATGAACGGCGTGAACGGGGCCATCAACCGGGTCAGTCCGTCGAGCACCTCGTGCAGCGTGCCCAGTGCGGCCGGGTCACCCTCCCAGAACCGGCGCCGGCTGCGGCGCACGTACCAGTTGGACAGGTCGTCGACGAACTCGGCGAGCAGTCGCCCGGCGGTCTGGGTGTCGAACGCCTCGAGGGCGTCGGTGACCCCGGCGGTGACCGACGCCAGCTCGGCCAGCGCCCAGCGGTCGAGCAGCGGCCGGTCCGCCCGGGCCGGCGGCGGGGTCGAGGCCGGGTCCCAGCCGTTGGTCTCGGCGTAGAGGGTGAAGAAGCTGGCGGTGTTCCAGTAGGTCAGCAGCACCTTGCGCACCACCTCGGACAGCGTCTCGTGCCCCACCCGGCGGGCCGACCACGGTGAGCCGCCGGCCAGCATGAACCAGCGGACGGCGTCCGCGCCGTGCCGGTCCATCAGCGGCATCGGCTCCAGGATGTTGCCCAGGTGCTTGCTCATCTTCCGGCCGTCCTCGGCCAGGATGTGCCCCAGGCAGAGGACGTTCTCGTAGGAGCTGCGCTCGAAGACCAGCGTGCCGACCGCCATCAGCGTGTAGAACCAGCCGCGGGTCTGGTCGATCGCCTCGCAGATGAACTGCGCCGGGTAGGCGGCCTCGAACTCCGCCCGGTTCTGGTGCGGCGCCCCCCACTGGGCGAACGGCATCGACCCGGAGTCGTACCAGGCGTCGATGACCTGGCGGACCCGGCGGTAGGTGCCCTCCTCGCCGGGCACGGTGAAGGTCACCTCGTCGATGAACGGGCGGTGCGGGTCGAGGTCGGCGAGGTCGCGGCCGGTCAGCTCGGACAGCTCCGCGAGCGAGGCGACGGCGACAAGCTTGGCGGGGTCGGCGTCGTTGCGCCAGATCGGCAGCGGGGTGCCCCAGTACCGGTCACGCGACAGCGCCCAGTCGACGTTGTTGCGCAGCCAGTCGCCGTAGCGGCCCCACTGGATGTTCTCCGGGTGCCAGGACGTCTTCTCGTTCTCCGCGAGCAGCTGGTCCTTGATCGCGCTGGTGCGGATGTACCAGGACGGCTGCGCGTAGTACATGAGCGGGGTGTGGCAGCGCCAGCAGTGCGGGTAGCTGTGCTCGTACCGCAGCTCCCGGTACAGCACCCCCCGGGCCAGGAGGTCCTCGACCAGGGCGGGGTCGGCGGCCTTGAAGAAGTGGCCGCCGACCAGCGGCACCTCGGGAAGGAAGTGCCCGGAGGCGTCGACCGGGTTGACCACCGGCAGGCCGTAGCCGCGGCAGACGACGAGGTCATCGGCGCCGAAGGCGGGGGACTGGTGCACCAGGCCGGTGCCGTCGTCGGTGGTGACGTAGTCGGCGAGGACGACGAAGTGCGCGTCGCCGGCGGGGAACTCCACCAGCTCGAAGGGCCGCTGGTAGTGCACGAACTCCCACTCCCGGCCCACGGTGCGCGCGAGTACCTCCACCTCGGCGTCGCCGAAGACGGCGCCCAGCAGCGGCTCGGCCACGACCAGGGTGTCGGCACCCGAGCGGGCGACGACGTAGGTGACCTCGGGGTTCATCGCCACCGCGGTGTTGGACGGCAGCGTCCAGGGCGTCGTCGTCCAGACCAGCAGGTCGGCGCGGCCGGCCCACTCGCCGCTGGTGACCGGCAGCCGCACGTACACCGAGGGGTCGGTGATGGTCTCGTAGCCCTGGGCGACCTCGTGGTCGGACAGGCCGGTTCCGCACCGCGGGCAGTAGGGCGCCACCCGGTGGTCCTCCACCAGCAGCCCCTTGTCGAACACCTGCTTGAGCGACCACCAGACGCTCTGCACGTAGCTGGAGTCCATCGTCCGGTACGCGGTCGACATGTCGACCCAGTAGCCCATCCGATCGGTCAGCTCCGCGAAGGCACCGACGTGCCGCTCCACCGACTCGCGGCAGCGGGCGTTGAACTCGGCGATCCCGAACCGCTCGATGTCGGGCTTGCCGGCGAAGCCGAGCTCCTGCTCCACGGCGATCTCCACCGGCAGGCCGTGGCAGTCCCAGCCGGCCCGGCGCGGCACGTGCCAGCCCTGCATGGTCTTGAACCGGGGGAAGACGTCCTTGAACGCCCGGGCCTCGATGTGGTGGGTCCCGGGGCGGCCGTTGGCGGTCGGCGGCCCCTCGTAGAACACCCACTGCGGCTTGTCGGCCGAGCCCTCGAGCGTGCGGGCGAAGACCTTGCCGGCCTCCCACTGCTCGAGCACCTCGTGCTCGAGGGCGGGCAGGTCGACCTGGGGTGGGAGGGCACGGAACGGACCAGCGGCAGAGCTCACGGCAGCCATCATCCCCGATCCCGCCGACGCCCCGGCCACCCAGCCCGGCCGGCGGGCGCGGCGCCGGTCACCGGGGCGGGACGCCGGTACGGGAGACTGCGCCCATGGGAGGGCGCGGGTGAACACCACGGTCACCGTCGCGCTGGCCGTCGGTGCCCTCGTGGTGCTGGTCGCCGCGGTCGCGCTGCGGCTGGCCGACCGGCTCGGTCTGCCCTCCCTCCTGCTGTACCTGGCCCTGGGCGTGGCGCTGGGGGAGGGCGGCCTCGGCGTGCAGTTCGAGGACTTCGCCCTGGCCCAGACGCTGGGCATCGCGGCGCTGGTGGTGATCCTCGCCGAGGGTGGGCTGACGACGCGCTGGCCGGAGATGCGGCGGGCCCTGGGGCCGGGCCTCAGCCTGGCCACCATCGGCGTCGGGGTGTCGGTGGGGGTCACCGCGGCCTTCGCGGTCTGGCTGCTGGACCTGGAGTGGGGGGTCGCCCTGCTGCTGGCCGCGGTGATCGGTTCGACCGACGCGGCGGCGGTGTTCGCGGTGCTGCGCCGGATGCCCCTGCCGCGGCGCGTCGTCGCGGCCGTCGAGGCGGAGAGCGGGCTCAACGACGCGCCGGTGATCCTGCTGGTGAGCGCCCTGATCGTGCAGGTGGCCGGCGGCCAGCCCGACCCCTGGTGGCTGGTCGGGCTCACCGTCGTGGGGCAGCTGGCCGGTGGCGGCCTGCTCGGGGTGGCCATCGGGTTCGGCGGCGCCTGGGTGCTCCGCCGGGCGGCGCTGCCGCTGGCCGGGCTCTACCCGCTGGCGACCCTGGCCATCTGCGTGCTCGCCTTCGCCGTGGCCACGCTGGCGTGGACCTCCGGCATCGTCGCGGTCTACCTCTGCGGTGTGGTGCTGGGCAACGCCCACATGCCACACCGCTCGGCCAGCATCGGGTTCGCCGAGGGGACCGCCTCGCTGGCCCAGATCGGGCTGTTCGTGCTCCTCGGACTGCTGGTCTCGCCGTCCCGGCTGATCGACGCACTGCTGCCCGCGCTGCTCATCGGCGGGGTGCTGCTGCTGGTGGCCAGGCCGCTGTCGGTGCTGCTGAGCCTGGTCTGGTTCCGCTGGCCGCTGGCCCAGCAGGCGTTCGTGTCCTGGGCGGGCCTGCGGGGCGCGGTGCCCATCGTGCTCGCCACCTTCCCGCTGACCGGTCAGGTCCCCGGCGCGACCGTCATCTTCGACACCGTCTTCGTGCTGGTCGTCGTCTTCACGGTGCTGCAGGGCGGCCTGCTGCCGCGGATGGCCCGGTGGCTGCGGATCGCCACCCCGACGACCCCGCGCGAGGTGGAGGTGGAGTCCGCGCCCCTGGACGAGCTGGACGCGGACCTCATGCAGCTCACCGTGCCCACCGGATCGCGACTGCACGGGGTGTACCTGCCCGAGCTACGGCTGCCGGAGGACGCGGCCGTAGTGCTCGTCGTCCGCGACGGGCGGCCGTTCGTGCCCGACGCGACCACCCGGCTGATGCGCGGGGACCAGGCGCTGCTGGTCTCCTCCCGCGCCTCCCGCCCGGAGGCCGAACGACGGCTGCGGGCAGTCAGCCGGGCCGGCCGGCTGGCCACCTGGCGGGGGGAGACGGGCGGGGCGACCGGGCTGGACTGATGAAGGACCCCCTGCCCCCACCACTCGCAAGCTCGCGGCGGGACCCTGCAGGGGGCCAAGCCGCTGCGAGCCCTGCCGCCGGGGAGCCGCCGGCCCCCGCGCCGGCAGACCACAGCGGTCCTCTCCGACCGCATCGTGGTCCCGTCGTGTCTCTCTACCCGTTCAGTTCCAGCGTGCGCTTGGTGTCCTCGCGCACCTGGACCAGCAGGGCGGGCTCCTCGGACAGCTTGTGCCCGTAGGAGGGGATCGCCTCCTGGATCAGCGGACGCCAGAAATCCACGCGGTCGGGGAAGCAGCGCTCCAGCAGGTTGAGCATCGCCGCCACCGCGGTCGAGGCGCCCGGGGAGGCGCCCAGCAGGCCGGCGATCGTGCCCTCACCACCGACGACCAGTTCGGTGCCGAACTGCAGCACGCCGCGCCCGTCCGGGTCCTGCTTGATGACCTGCACGCGCTGTCCGGCCGTGATCAGCTCCCAGTCACCCGCCTCGGCCGTGGGTACGAAATCGGTGAGCGTGGCGTGCCGGGCGCCGCGGGACTGCAGCACCTGCCCGATCAGGTACCTGGTCAGGGGGATGTTGTCCTTCGCCACGCCGAGCATCGACCCGAGGTTGTTGCCGCGCACCGACTTCGGCAGGTCGAACAGCGAGCCGCCCTTGAGGAACTTCGGCGAGAAACCGGCGTAGGGGCCGAACAGCAGCGACTGGTCGTTGTCTATGTAGCGCAGGTCCAGGTGCGGCACCGACATGGGCGGCGCGCCGACGGCGGCCTGACCGTAGACCTTGGCCTGGTGCCGGCCGACCAGCTCGGGGGAGCGGGTGCGGAGGAACTGGCCGCTGACCGGGAAGCCGCCGAAGCCGCGGATCTCGGGGATGCCGGCCTTCTGCAGCAACGGCAGTGCGCCACCGCCGGCGCCGACGAAGACGAACCGGGAGCGCACGGTGCGGCGCTCACCGGTGCGGGTGTCGCGGGCGCCGATGGTCCAGCGGCCGTCGGTGCCGCGTTCCACCCGGTCGACCCGGGTGGAGGTGTGCACCTGCACGCCCCGGGCGGTGGCCGCGTCGAACATCAGCCGGGTCAGCGACCCGAAGTCGACGTCGGTGCCGGCCACCGAGCGGGTGGCGGCCATCTTCTGGCCCGGGTCGCGGCCGGCCATCATCAGCGGCACCCACTCGGCGAGCACCGCCGGGTCCTGGGTGTGCTCCATCCCGTCGAACAGCGGCTCGGCCGACATGGCCTCGAACCGGGTCCGCATGTACTTCTGGCCGGCCGCGCCGGTGACGAAGCTGATGTGGGGGACCGGGGTGATGAAGTCCTTCGGTGAGCCGGTGAGGCCCTTCCGCACCAGGTGCGACCAGAACTGGCGGGACACCTGGAACTGCTCGTTGATGGTGACGGCCTTCGCCGGGTTCACCCGCCCGTCCGGGCCGGCCGGGGTGTAGTTCAGCTCGCACAGAGCGGCATGGCCGGTGCCCGCGTTGTTCCAGGGGCCCGAGCTCTCCTCGGCCACCGCGTCGCCGGACTCGAAGACCGTGACGCTCCAGTCGGGCGCCACCACACCGAGCAGGGCGCTCAGGGTCGCGCTCATGATGCCGCCGCCGACGAGCACTACGTCGGGGTTCGCGGCGTCCGTGGTCAAGATGTGCCTCCAGGAGCTCAGGACCGTCTCGATGTCCCATCGTCGTCCGCGCTTCGGGCCTCCATGCCCCGAAGGAGGGGCGCAGACCCATCTGGTCCCATGAGATCTGTCACAGTGTCGCCCCCCGGGACCCTGACCTGCGCGTCGAGGTGGGCGTCGGAGGTGGCGACACGCCCCTGCCCGCCCGGGCCGGGCCGCCCGCGATCCGGGACGGCGGTGGGCGGCGCGGCTATCGTCGGGAACGACGTGGCCGCAGGTGCTGCGCTGGAGGAGGCGGCGGCCATCGTGAACGAGCAGCCCGACCCGTCCGGCCGGACCCGGCCGGCCGGGACGCCGGGCGTGCCACGCCGGCCGCGCACCCGGCTGCTCCTCGCGCTCGCCGCGGTCGTGTTCGCCCTGGATCTGGGCACCAAGGTGCTGGTCGTCGCCACCCTCTCCGACCGGGAACCGGTGCGGCTGTGGGGCGGGGCGCTGTACCTCACCGAGGCCCGCAACACCGGTGCGGCCTTCTCCCTGGCCGAGGGCGCCACCGTGGTGTTCACCGTCATCGCCGCCGTCGTGGTGGTGGTCATCGTGCGGGTGGCCCGGCGGCTGTTGTCCACCGGCTGGGCGGTCGCGCTGGGCCTGGTGCTCGGTGGAGCGCTCGGCAACCTCGCGGACCGGATCTTCCGCGACCCGGGCTTCCTGCGCGGTGGGGTCGTCGACTTCCTGTCGCTGTTCGCCCCCGACGGCAGCGTGTGGCCCATCTTCAACGTCGCCGACTCCGCGATCGTCTGCGGCGGGTTGCTCGGCGCGGTGCTGGCCTTCCGCGGCATCGAGTTCGACGGCGGGCGGGCCGGGGACCGCAGTTCCGCCGACTGACCGCGGCCCCGTCCAGAGGCTCGCCGCGAGCGTGCGAGCGGTGAGGAGGACGGGGTCCTTCTGCACAATGGACGGCGTGACCAGCAGCCCGAGCCCGGCGGCACCCGGCGAGCACCGCGCCCTGCCGGTCCCCGACGGCCTCGAGGGGCAGCGGGTCGACCAGGCGCTGTCCCGGCTGTTCGGGGTCTCCCGCACGGTCGCCGCCGAGCTCGCCGACGCCGGCCGGGTGGTGGTCGACGGGCGCGCCCGCGGCAAGGGTGACCGGCTCAGCGGCGGGAGCTGGCTGGAGGTGGAGCTGCCCCCGCCGCCCGGCGAGCCGGCCCCGCCCCGGCCGGTGGCCGGGATGACCGTCGTGCACGACGACGACGACATCGTGGTGATCGACAAGCCGGTGGGCGTCGCCGCCCACGGCAGCCCCGGCTGGGACGGCCCCACCGTGACCGGCGGGCTGGCCGCGGCCGGCTACCGAATCTCCACCAGCGGTGCGGCCGAGCGGCAGGGCGTGGTACACCGCCTGGACGCCGCCACCACCGGGCTGATGGTGGTGGCGAAGAGCGAACGGGCGTACACGCTGCTGAAGGCGGCCTTCAAGGAGCGCACCGTCGACAAGGGCTACCACGCGCTGGTCCAGGGCCACCCCGACCCGTCGAAGGGCACCATCGACGCCCCCATCGACCGGCACCCCAAGCACGACTGGCGGTTCGCCGTCGTCTCCGGTGGGCGCCCCTCGGTGACCCACTACGAGGTGCTGGAGGCCTTCCCGGCCGCCAGCCTGGTCGACATCCACCTCGCAACCGGCCGCACCCACCAGATCCGCGTGCACTTCTCCGCGCTGCGGCATCCCTGCGTCGGCGACCCGACCTACGGCGCCGACCCGACGCTGGCCGCGCGGCTGGGCGTCGAGCGCCAGTGGCTGCACGCCGTCCGGCTCGGTTTCGCCCACCCGGCCGACGGGTCATGGGTCGAGTTCACCAGCGAGTACCCCGCCGACCTGGCCGGCGCCCTGGCCATCCTGCGCGCCGAGAACTGACCGACCGCCGCCGTGGGTCTCGAGGGGGCAGCGGGCCTGCCCGACGCACTGTCGGACTGGGGGCCGGCGCAGCTGGCCGCGGTCGTCATCGCCGGGTACCTGGTCATCGGGGAGCCCTTCGTCGGGCACGCGCTGCACCGGCGGTTCGAGGGTCGGCTGGGTACCGACCCGGTCGCCCGGCGCTCGCTGTACCGCAGGCTGCTGGTGCTGGAGTGGGGGCTGGCGCTCATCGCGCTGATGGTCTGGTTGTCCGCGCCGGGGGTGTCGGCCGGGCACGTCGGGCTCGGCTGGCCGCAGCGCTGGCCGGGCGTGCTCACCACGGCGGCCTGCCTGCTGCTGCTCGGCCTGGTGGTGTACTCCACCCTCGCCCTGCGCTCCGGGGCGCTCTCCGGTCCGCCGGCGCCGGCGCGGCCGGGCGAGGCCCGGCACGCGGAGCCGCCGGGTTCGTCGACCCTCGCGCTGCTCCCCCGGACCCAGCCGGAACGGCGGCTGTTCGCGGTGGTGGGCGTGACGGCCGGGGTGTGCGAGGAGTGGCTCTACCGCGGCTTCTTCCTGGCCCTGGTCGCCGCGGTCGCCCCGGGGCTGCCCGGGCCGGCGCTGGTGGGTGTCGCCGCGGTCGCCTTCGGCCTGGCGCACGCCTACCAGGGCGTCTCCGGGATGGTCACCACCGGCGTGCTCGGCGGGGTGCTCGCCGCGGTCTACCTGTCCAGCGGGTCACTGCTGCTCCCGGTCCTGCTGCACGCCGTGATCGACCTGCGCTTCCTGCTGGTGCCGGCCTCGGCCCTCCCCGCGGGAGCCCGGTGAGCCCCGCCGGGCGGCCGGTATCGCGAACGTCACCATCCACCGCGAGCCGGTCGCCGGGCCACGGTCCGCAGGTGGGCGGGCCGCGGCGTGACGGATCGGTCCCCGGGGTCGAGACACGTCCTGTCAGACCCTCGGAGTAGGACGTCCCTAGTGCGAGGATCGGGTCCGGTCCACGCACATGCCCGAACATCCCACGCGACACGGCCTTCCCCGCCGGTCAGCAGGAGCGTCCCGTCCCCGTCGGGTGGACGGGCGACAGCACGACCCGTGAGGAGCACACCGCACCGTGAGCAGCGCGCCGTCAGCATCGTCGTCGCAGAACTTCGTGCACCTGCACGTGCACACCGAGTACTCGATGCTCGACGGGGCGGCCAAGCTCGGTGAGGTCACCCGGGCCGCCGCCGAGGAGGGCATGCCGGCCCTCGCGATGACCGACCACGGCAACGTCTTCGGCGCCTACGACTTCTACAAGACGGCCAAGGGCGCGGGCGTCAAGCCGATCATCGGCATGGAGGGCTACTACACCCCCGGCTCGCGCTTCGACCGCGCCCCGTTCGAGTTCGGCGACAAGCTGATCGACGAGGAGGGCGACGGCGGGTCCAACCGCGGCAAGGCCGCCTACACGCACATGACCCTGCTGGCCAAGACCACCGAGGGCATGCACAACCTGTTCCGGCTCTCCTCGCTGGCCAGCCTGGAGGGGCAGTACCGCAAGCCGCGCTTCGACCGCGACCTGCTGGAGAAGTACGGCACGGGCCTGATCGCCACCACCGGGTGTCCCTCCGGCGAGGTCAACATGTGGCTGCGCGCCGGCAAGGTCGAGCGCGCCCGCCAGGCCGCCGCGGACTTCCAGGACATCTTCGGGCGGGAGAACTTCTACGCCGAGATCATGGACCACGGGCTGTCCATCGAGAAGAAGACCAAGCCCGCGCTGCTGGAGATCGCCAAGGACCTCGGCATCCCGCTGCTGGGCACCAACGACCTGCACTACACCCACCGCGAGGACGCCGAGGCGCACGACGCCCTGCTGTGCATCCAGACCGGCTCCCGGCTCAACGAGCCCAACCGCTTCAAGTTCAACGGCGACGGCTACTACCTGAAGTCCGCCGCCGAGATGCGCGCGCTGTTCGCCGAGCACCCCGAGGCGTGCGACAACACGCTGCTGGTCGCCGAGCAGTGCGAGGTCGGGTTCACCGAGGGCGCCGACCTCATGCCCCGGTTCCCGCTGCCCGAGGGCGAGGACGAGACGTCCTGGTTCATCAAGGAGGTCGAGCGCGGCCTGCACAAGCGCTGGCCGGGCGGCATCCCCGACCACGTCCGCAAGCAGGCCGACTACGAGGTCGGGATCATCGTCCAGATGGGCTTCCCCGGGTACTTCCTCGTGGTCGCCGACTTCATCAACTGGGCGAAGGAGCAGGGCATCCGGGTCGGTCCCGGCCGGGGCTCGGCAGCCGGTTCGCTGGCCGCCTACGCGATGGGCATCACCGACCTCGACCCGCTGGCGCACGGCCTGATCTTCGAGCGGTTCCTCAACCCCGAGCGCGTCTCCATGCCCGACGTCGACATCGACTTCGACGACCGCCGCCGCGGCGAGGTCATCCGGTACGTCTCGGAGAAGTACGGCGAGGAGCGGGTCAGCCAGATCGTCACCTACGGCACGATCAAGGCGAAGGCCGCGATCAAGGACGCCGCCCGGGTGCTGGACCGCCCCTACTCGGTGGGTGACGAGCTGACCAAGCTGATGCCGCCGGGCGTGATGGGCAAGGACATCCCGCTGTCGGGGATCTTCGACCCCAAGCACGAGCGCTACAAGGAGGCCACGGAGTTCCGCGCCCGCTACGAGTCCGACCCGGGCGCGGCCGAGGTCATCGACCAGGCCCGCAAGCTCGAGGGCCTGAAGCGCCAGTGGGGCGTGCACGCGGCCGGCGTCATCATCGGCCGGTACCCGCTGATCGACAGCGTGCCGATCATGCGCCGCGAGGCCGACGGCGCGGTCATCACGCAGTTCGACTACCCGACCTGCGAGACGCTCGGCCTGCTCAAGATGGACTTCCTGGGGCTGCGCAACCTCACCGTGATCGACGATGCGCTGCGCAACATCGTCATCAACGGCAAGGCGGCCATCGACCTCGACGAGCTCAGCAAGGACCTCACCGACCCGGCGACCTACGACCTGCTGGCGCGCGGGGAGACCCTGGGCGTGTTCCAGTTCGACGGCGGGCCGATGCGGTCGCTGCTGCGGTTGATGCGGCCGGACAACTTCGAGGACATCTCCGCAGTCGGTGCGCTCTACCGCCCGGGCCCGATGGGTGCGAACTCGCACACCAACTACGCGCTGCGCAAGAACGGCCAGCAGGAGATCACCCCGATCCACCCGGAGCTGGCCGAGCCGCTGGAGGAGATCCTCGGCCAGACCTACGGCCTGATCGTCTACCAGGAGCAGGTCATGGCGATCGCGCAGAAGGTCGCGGGGTACTCCCTCGGCAAGGCCGACCTGCTGCGCCGCGCGATGGGCAAGAAGAAGAAGTCGGTGCTGGACGCCGAGTACGTCGGCTTCGAGGCCGGGATGAAGGAGAACGGCTTCTCCGCCGCGGCGGTCAAGACGCTCTGGGACATCCTGGTGCCCTTCGCCGACTACGCCTTCAACAAGGCGCACTCGGCGGCCTACGGCCTGATCTCGTACTGGACGGCGTACCTCAAGGCCAACTACCCGGCCGAGTACATGGCCGCCCTCCTCACCAGCGTCGGCGACGACAAGGACAAGCGACCCATCTACCTGGCCGAGTGCCGCCGGATGGGCATCAAGGTGCTCCCGCCCGACGTCAACGAGTCCTCGGCCGACTTCACCGCCGTCGGCACCGACATCCGCTTCGGGCTGGCCTCGGTGCGCAACGTCGGGCACAACGTCGTGGAGTCGATCTCCCGGGCCCGCGAGGAGAAGGGCGCGTTCAAGGACTTCGCCGACTTCATGCGGAAGATCGACACGGTCGCCTGCAACAAGAAGGTGATCGAGTCGCTGGCGAAGGCCGGCGCCTTCGACTCCCTCGGCCACTCGCGGCAGGGGATCGCGGCCATCCACGCCAACGCCGTGGATCAGGCGATGGGCCTCAAGCGCAAGGAGGCCGAGGGTCAGTTCGACCTGTTCGGCAGCTTCGGTGAGACGGCCGAGGACCCGTTCGGCTCGTCGCTGGACATCGCGATCCCCACCGCCGACTGGTCGAAGTCGGAGAAGTTGGTCTTCGAGCGCGACATGCTGGGCCTCTACGTCTCCGACCACCCGCTGCACGGGGTGGAGCACGTGCTCACCTCGCACGCCGACACCGCGCTGGCCGAGATCATCGCCGGGAACGTCGAGGACGGCGCCAACGTCACGATCGCCGGGATCCTCACCGCGGTCGGGCCGCGTACCAACAAGCAGGGCGCCCCGTGGGCCATCGCCACCGTCGAGGATCTCGAGGCGGGCCTGGAGGTGCTGTTCTTCCCCAAGACCTGGGCGCAGGTGTCGGACAAGGTGGTCCGCGATCAGATCGTGGTGGTCAAGGGCCGGGTCAGCCGCCGCGACGACACCCCGTCGCTGTTCGCCTCCGAGGTCACCATCCCCGAACTCACCGAGGGGCCGCGCGGTCCGGTGCTGGTGTCGATGCCGGCCGCCCGCTGCACCCCGCCGGTCGTCGAGCGGCTGCGCGAGGTGCTCGGCAGCCACCCGGGCACCACCGAGGTGCAGCTCAAGCTGCTCAACGGCGGCCGGGAGACCGTGCTGCGGCTGGACCAGGGGCTGCGGGTGCGGCCGAGCACCGCGCTGATGGGCGACATCAAGGCCCTGCTCGGTCCGACGAGCGTCGCGCTGCTGTGAGGAAGGACCACCCTTCCCCCCACGCTTCGCAGGCTCAGCGCGGGCCCCTGAAGGGTGGCCGTTCCAGCACGTCACCACCGGCCGGATGCCGCACAGCCGGGCCAGCGACACTGGGTCCGTGACCGACCCGTTCCCCGCCGGCTCCCGGCCGGCCGGACGACCGCCGCTGCCGGGGCTCCCGCCGGTGCCGCCGGCGCGCACGCCGTCCCCGGGGCCCCTGCCGCCGGTGCCGGGGGCGCCGCGCCCACCGGCGCGGCCGGCCGGCTGGATCGGGTTCCGGGACGCCCGCACCGACCTGCGCGGCGGGCTGGGCACGGTCGTCGTCCTGGCGCTGACCGGGCTGCCGGCGGCGCTGCTGTGGCTCCGGCTGGCACCCCGGGCGTCCTTCCGGGTCGCCGAGGGTGAGCTGGTCCCGCTCGGGGCGCCGCCGTCCAACGAGCTGTTCATGGCCGACGACGGCGTCTACCTGCTGGTGCTCGCCGGCCTCGGGTTGCTCGCCGGGGTGGCCGTGTGGCTGCGCCGCCGCGCCCGGGGAGTGGTCGCGCTCGCCGGGCTGGCGACCGGCATGATCGCCGCCTCCCTGGTCGCCTGGCAGGTGGGGGAGCTGCTCGGCCCCGGCCCCACCGACGAGCAGCTGGCCGAGGTCGGCGCGACCGTCACCACCGGGCTGCAGCTGGGCGCGGTCGCCGCGGTGGCGGTCGGTCCCTTCGTCGCCGTCCTCACCTACCTGGTGGCCACCACGATGGCAGCCCGCGACGACCTGGGCCGCGAGGACGAAGCCGCGACCGGCGCGATTCCCGCGCAGCCGGTGGCGGCGCCGGTCCAGGCCGAAGGGGCCCGCAGCTCCTAGTTCGGCGTCATCGGGCCGGCGAACTCCTGCAGCGGCACCGGCACGGCGCCCACGGTGCGCAGCAGGACCAGTTCGCGGCGCAGCAGGCGTGACTCCAGCGCCAGCCGCCGCCGGGTGGCCGACTCGGCCAGCAGGGCCTGCCGGTCCTCGGTGGTCAGCAGCGCCGCGGAGGCGACCAGGTAGGACAGCCCCCGCGGATCGTCGGTGACCTCCTGCAGCATCGCGGCGGGGGAGCCGGCCTCGGTCCCGGCCGTGGCGAGGTCGGCCAGCTCCTCCGCGGACGCGCCGGCCTGCCGGCGGGTGACCTCGGTGACGTAGCGGGCGAAGAGGTCCCGCACGTTGCCGGTCAGCACCTCCAGCGAACCCCGGGCGACGGAGGCCGCCACGTCGTCGGCCGCCGCGGCGAGCCCGCCGTCGGGCCCGACCAGCCCGTCGGCGTTCCCGGCCGCCTCCTCGGCGGCCTCCTCCTCGTCCAGCCACTCCACCCGGGCCTGCAGGTAGGGCGGGTCCTCGGTGACCAGCACGTCGAGCAGCCGGAAGCGGTCGCTGCCCACGGTGACGACCTGGTAGCCACCGTCCGGCTGGAGCGCGACCGCCCGGAGCACGGCGGTGCACCCCACGTCGTAGAGCGCCTCGGCGGGGGCGACCCGCTCGACCTCCCAGCCCTGCCGGATGGCGACGACGCCGAAGCGGCGCCCCTCGCTGTCGGCGGGCAGCCCGGTGAGGTCGGCCATCAGACGCCGGTAGCGGGGCTCGAAGACCTGCAGCGGCAGCACCACCCCCGGGAACAACGGGGTGCCCAGCGGGAACAGCGGGATGACCTCGACCTGACCGCCGTCCACGCGCGCAGCCTACGGGCGGTCGCTGCTCCTGCGGCCACGTGACCTGCTGCCCACCGCGCCGACTACCGTGAGGTGTTCTCCCACCGCTCTTCCCGGAGGTCCCCGTGCTCAGCCGCATCGACCTGCGCGGGTCCGCGCTGCCCGGGCCGCGCGAGCTCGCCGCCCTGCTGCCGCGGGCCGCCACCGACATCGACTCGGTGCTGGCCGTCGTGCGCCCGATCTGCGAGGACGTCCGGCTGCGCGGCGCCGAGGCCGTCCGGGAGATCACTGCCCGGCTCGACGGCGTCGACGCCCCGGACTTCGCGGTTCCGCAGTCGGCGCTCGACGAGGCGCTGGCCGGCTGCGACCCGACGCTGCGCGCCGCGCTGGAGGAGGCGGTCCGCCGGGTCCGCACCGTGCACGCCGACCAGCGGCGCACCGACGTGACCACCGACGTCGTCCGCGGCGGCACGGTCACCGAGCGCTGGGTCCCGGTCCGCCGGGTCGGGCTCTACGTGCCCGGTGGCCTGGCGCCGCTGCTGTCCTCGGTCGTGATGAACGTCGTCCCGGCCCAGATCGCCGGCGTGCAGTCGATCGCCGTCGCCACCCCGCCGCAGCGGGACAACGGCGGCCTGCCCGACCCCGGCGTCCTCGCCGCATGCGCGCTCCTCGGCGTCACCGAGGTCTACGCCGTCGGTGGCGCCCAGGCGATCGCCGTGCTGGGTTACGGCGCCGGGTCCTGCGACCCGGTCGACATGGTCACCGGCCCCGGCAACGTCTACACGACGGCGGCCAAGCGCTTGCTCCGCGGCCTGATCGGGATCGATTCGGAGGCCGGCCCCACCGAGGTCGCGGTACTTGCCGATGACACCGCCGACCCGGTGCACGTGGCCGCCGACCTGATCAGCCAGGCCGAGCACGACCCGCTGGCGGGCGCCGTCCTGGTGACCACCAGCGAGCAGCTGGCCGATGCCGTGCTGGCGCTGGTGCCCGGTCAGGTGGCGGCCACCAAGCACAGCGACCGGATCACCACCGCCCTCGACGGCAGCCAGTCCGGGGTCGTGCTCGTCGACGACCTGGACGCCGGTCTCGCCGTCGTCGACGCCTACGCCGCCGAGCACCTGGAGATCCAGACCCGGGACGCCCGCGCGGTGGCGATGCGGGTACGCAACGCCGGCGCGATCTTCGTCGGGCCGTGGGCGCCGGTCTCGCTGGGCGACTACTGCGCCGGCTCCAACCACGTGCTGCCCACCGGCGGGTGTGCGCGGCACTCCAGCGGCCTGAGCGTGCAGTCCTTCCTGCGCGGCATCCACCTGGTCGAGTACGACGAGCAGGCCCTCGCCGAGGTCGCCGGCCACATCGACGCCCTCGCCGGTGCGGAGGACCTGCCGGCGCACGCCGCCGCGGTGCGGGCCCGGCAGCGGGGCTGACCGGCGGCATGACGAGCATGGACGAGCTCCCGCTGCGGCCGGAGCTGCGCGGCCGCACGGCCTACGGCGCCCCGCAGCTGACGGTGTTGCACCAGCTGAACACCAACGAGAACCCGTACCCGCTGCCCGAGGCGCTGCTCGCCGACCTGGGCTCGGCGCTGGCCGAGGCCTCCCGCGGGCTCAACCGGTACCCCGACCGCAACGCCCTGGCGCTGCGCGCCGACCTGGCCGCCTTCCTGGCCCGCACCAGCGGGGAGCCGATCACGGCGGCGCAGGTATGGGCGGCCAACGGCTCGAACGAGGTGCTGCAGCAGCTGCTGCAGACCTTCGGCGGCGGGGGTCGGACCGCGCTGGGCTTCACGCCGTCCTACTCGATGCACCCGATCATCAGCGCGGCGACCGGCAGCCGCTGGGTCGACGGGCACCGCAGCGCGGACTTCACCATCGACCCGTCCGCCGCCGTCGCGCAGCTGCGCGAGGCGCGGCCCGACGTGGTGTTCGTGACCAGCCCGAACAACCCCACCGGGACGGCGGTCGACCTGGCGACCATCGCCGAGCTCTACGACGCCACCGAGGGCGTGCTGGTCGTCGACGAGGCCTACACCGAGTTCGCCCGGGCAGGCACCCGCTCGGCGCTGTCGCTGCTGCCCGGGCGTCCCCGGCTGGTGGTCAGCCGGACGATGAGCAAGGCCTTCGGGATGGCCGGGCTGCGGCTGGGCTACCTGGCCGCCGACCCGGCGGTGGTGGACGCCGTCCAGCTGGTCCGGCTGCCCTACCACCTGTCCAGCCTGACCCAGGCCGCCGCCCGCACCGCGCTGGCGCACACCGATGAGCTGCTGGCCAACGTCGACGCGGTCAAGGCCGAGCGCGACCGGATCGTCGCCGCGCTGCCCGGGATGGGGCTCACCAGCGTGCCCAGCGATGCGAACTTCGTGCTCTTCGGCCGGTTCGCCGACGCCCCGGCCGCCTGGCAGGCGCTGCTCGACCGGAACGTGCTGGTGCGCGACGTCGGGCTGCCCGGCTGGCTGCGCGTCACCGCGGGCACCCCCGAGGAGACCGAGGCGTTCCTCACCGCGCTGGGTGAGATCGCACCGGCGCACCGCAGCTCTCTGGGAGGATCGACGGCATGAACCGCACTGCACGGGTCGAGCGCGCGACCAACGAGACCAAGCTCGTCGTCGAGGTCGACCTCGATGGCACCGGTGCCGGCGACATCGCCACCGGCGTCGGGTTCTACGACCACATGCTCACCTCGTTGGCCAAGCACAGCGGCATCGACCTCACCGTGCGGGCCGATGGCGACCTGCACATCGACGCGCACCACACCGTCGAGGACGTCGCGATCGCCCTGGGTCAGGCGTTCGCCGAGGCGCTGGGCGACAAGCGCGGCATCACCCGCTACGGCGACGCCACCATCCCGATGGACGAGGTGCTGGTGCAGGCCGCCGTCGACCTGTCCGGCCGGCCGTACTTCGTGCATGCCGAGCCCGCGGACATGACACCGATGATCGGGCCGGACTACCCGACCAGCCTGACCAGGCACGTGCTGGAGTCCTTCGCGTTCAACGCCCGGATCAGCCTGCACGTGCGGGTGCTCTACGCCGGCCGCGATGCCCACCACATCGTCGAGGGGCAGTTCAAGGCCCTGGCTCGCGCGCTGCGGACGGCGGTCGCCCTGGACCCGCGGGTGACCGACGTGCCCTCCACCAAGGGCGCTCTGTAGCCGGTGAGCTTCGGCGGTCTGCTGCTCATCGTCGGTGGCTTCCTGCTCGGCGGGGCGTACAGCATCTTCCGCGCCGACTCCGACGCCCGGGGGCGCACCGGCCCGCAGGTCGCCTTCGCGGTGCTCCTCCTGCTGGCCGCGCTCGTCGCGACGGCGGCCGGCGTGCTCTGGCTGTAGAAGGACCCCCTTCTCCGCACCCCTCGCAAGCTCGGGGCGGTGCCCTGAAGGGGGCCTTCAGCCGAGTCGGGCGGCGAACTCCTCGGCCGTCCGCAGCCGGGTGCGCAGCGTCTCCACCCGCTCGGCCGCCTGGCCCCGGAAGTGGGCGAGCCGGGCGGGGTCGGCGTCCCGCCCGGCGTCGAGCAGGCCGAGCAGCTCGCGCATCTCGTCGAGGCTGAAGCCCAGCGGCTTCATCTGCATGATCACCCGCAGCCGCTCCACGTCCGCGTCGACGTAGAGCCGGAAGCCGCCCTCCGACCGGGCAGAGGGCACGGCCAGGCCGACCTCCTCGTAGTACCGGATGGTCCGCAGCGACAGGCCGATCCGCTCGGCGACCTGCCCGATCTGCATCCGCCCGTGCCCGCTCACTCGCCGCCGCCGAGCCGCCCGGCCAGCCGCTGGTGGTAGTGCCCGGTCACGTCGGTCAGCCCGGTGATCTCCACCGACTTCCCGCGCAGCGCGTACTTGTGCTCGATCGCGTCCAGGACCGCGACCGACGAGGCGTCCCAGATGTGGGCGTCGGACAGGTCGACGACGACCCGATCGGGATCACCGGCGTAGTCGAACTGGCCGACCATGTCGTTGGTCGAGGCGAAGAACAGCGCACCGTCGACGACGTAGACCCGCGATCCCTCCGGGCCGTCGTGCGGGGTCACGGTGACCAGGTGGGCGACCCGTCGGGCGAAGAGCACGCAGGCGACCAGGACGCCGACGCCCACGCCGACCGCCAGGTTCTCGGTGGCGAGCACCACGGCGACCGTCGTCAGCATGACCGTCGTCTCGCTGCGCGGCATCCGGCGGATGGAGCGCAGACTGTGCCAGTCGAACGTCGCGATCGCCACGAAGATCATCACGGCGACCAGGGCGGCCATCGGGATGACCGCGACCACGGGGCTGAGCACCACGACCAGGACCAGCAGGAAGACCCCGGCGAGGAACGTCGACAGCCGGGTGCGTGCGCCCGCGCGGACGTTGATCATGGTCTGGCCGATCATGGCGCAGCCGCCCATGCCGCCGAAGAAGCCGGTGACCAGGTTCGCGATGCCCTGGCCGATCGACTCCCGGGTCTTGCCCGACGGGGTGTCGGTGATGTCGTCGACGAGCTTCGCCGTCATCAGCGACTCCATCAGGCCGACCAGCGCGATGCCGAGGGCGTACGGCGCGATGATGTCGAGGGTCTCCAGCGAGAACGGGACGTCGGGCAGGCCGAGACCGGGCAGGCTGCCGGGCAGTTCACCCTCGTCGCCCACGGTCGGGATGGCGACGCCGACGGTCACCGTGAAGATCGTCAGCAGCACGATCGCCACCAGCGGCGCCGGGACGGCGGTGATCAACCGGGGCAGGCCGAAGATGACGAGCAGGCCCACCGCCGTCAGCGGGTAGACCGGCCACGGGACGTCGATGAGCTGCGGCAGTTGCGCCGTGAAGATCAGGATGGCCAGTGCGTTGACGAAGCCGACCATCACGCTGCGCGGCACGAAGCGCATCACCCGCGCCACGCCGAGCAGGCCCAGGGTGACCTGGACGAGGCCGCCCATCAGCACCGCGGCGATCAGGTACTCGACGCCGTGGTCGCGTACCAGCGGCGCGATCACCAGGGCGATCGCGCCGGTGGCCGCCGAGATCATCGCCGGCCGGCCGCCGGTGAAGGCGATCGTGACCGCCATGGTGAAGGAGGCGAACAGCCCGACGCGGGGGTCGACGCCGGCGATGATGGAGAACGAGATGGCCTCGGGGATCAGCGCCAGGGCGACCACGAGCCCGGCGAGGATCTCGGTGCGGGCGACCCGTGGGGCCAGCCAGGCGGGGCGGGACAGGCGAGAGCGCAGGGCAGCGGTCATGGCACCGTTCGATCGGGAGGGAGCTCGGGAACCGCTGCGTCGCGGGAGCGTGGTGACCCTACCCTGACGTGACGGGAGAGTTCGCGTGATCGTCGCCACGGGAACACGGCGGGCCCCGTCCGGGCTGATGGGTAGCGTGGCTGCTGTGAAGAAGGTCGTCGTGCTCGACTACGGGTCGGGCAACCTGCGCTCCGCCGAGCGCGCCCTGTCCCGGGTCGGCGCCGACGTGACGGTCACCGCCGACCCGCAGGCGGCGCTCGACGCCGACGGCCTCGTGGTGCCCGGCGTCGGCGCCTTCGCGGCCTGCATGGACGGCCTCCGGGCCGTCGACGGCCCCAAGGTGATCGGCCGCCGGCTGGCCGGTGGCCGGCCGGTGCTCGGCATCTGCGTCGGGATGCAGGTGCTGTTCGAGCGCGGCGTGGAACACGGCCAGGACACCGAGGGCTGCGGCGAGTGGCCCGGGGTCGTGGAACAGCTCCACGCGCCGGTGCTGCCGCACATGGGCTGGAACACCGTGCAGGCGCCGGAGGACTCGACGCTGTTCGCCGGGCTCGAGGACCAGCGCTTCTACTTTGTGCACTCCTACGGCGTGCGCCGCTTCCCGCTCGCCGAGGAAGGGGTGACCGGGCGGCTGACCCCGCCGTCGGTCACCTGGGCCGAGCACGGTGACCGGTTCGTCGCCGGGGTGGAGAACGGCCCGCTGTCAGCGACCCAGTTCCACCCGGAGAAGAGCGGCGACGCCGGCGCCCAGCTGCTCACCAACTGGCTGGAGAGGCTGTGACATCGCGATCCTCTCGGATCGCACCGCAGCCAGGTGCCCTGCCCGGTGGAGGTCAGCCGGCGGCTGCCGTGAGCGCTCAGCTGCGCAGGTAGGAGGCGCCGTTGACGTCGACGATGGTGCCGGTGGAGAAGCGCGCGTCCGGCGAGGCCAGCCAGAGCACCGCGGCGGCCACCTCCTCGGGACGGGCCACCCGGCCGTAGGGCGACTGCGCGCGGACGGCGTCGCCGCCGGGGCCGTCGAGCACCTCGCGGGCCATCTCGGTCTGCACGAAGCCCGGGGCCACGCAGGTGACGGAGATGTCGTGCGGGGCCAGCGCGATCGCCATCGACTGCGCGAATGCGTTCAGCCCGGCCTTGGAGGCGCCGTAGGCGGGGGTGTTCGGCTCACCCCGGAACGCGCCCCGGCTGGAGACGTTGACCACCGCGCCGCCGCCGGCGGCGATCAGGTGCGGCACCGCCCGGAAGGTCGCGTTGGCCGCGGCCACCAGGTTGACGGCCAGGGTGCGCGACCAGGCCGCCTGCCAGTCGGCCCAGGAGGTCTCCAGCGGAGGATGGGCGGTGAAGACGCCGGCGTTGTTGACCAGCACGTCGAGGCCGCCGAGCCGCTCGGCCGCGTCGTCGACCATGCGGCCGACGGCCTCGGCGTCGGCGAGGTCGGCCCGGACCAGGACATGCCCGTCGCCGGGAAGCTCGGCCAGCACCTGCTCGGCCCGGTCGCGGGAGGTGCTCCAGTGCACCGCGATCCGGTCGCCGCGGCCGGCGAAGGCGGCGGCGACCGCCCGGCCGATGCCACGCGAGGCACCGGTGACCAGGACGGCGCGGGACTTCTCATCGGGCTGCGAGGGAGAGGACACGGCCCGGGAGTCAACCACCGATTCCCGCCTCCCAGTGCCCGCGGTGCACCACCTCCCCGACCCCCCGCCGGCCGCGCCGCAGCGACGGTGACCGCTTGTCCTCCGTGCCCGCGTAGCCGACCGAGACGCAGCCGACCGGCGTGTACCCGTCCGGGACGCCGAACGCGGCGCGGAAGCCGGCGAGGCGCTCGGGCGGAACGCCGAAGAAGCAGGCGGCGAGCCCCTCGTCGACGGCGGTCAACAGCATCAGCAACGAGGCCATGCCGGTGTCGACGTCCCAGTAGGGGACCGGCCAGCGGGACTCGTCGCGGTCGGTCCAGCCCTTGTCGGCCTCGGCGTACCGCTCGAGGTAGTCCGCCTTGTGCGACATCGGGACGACGAGCAGCGGCGCCCGGCGCATCCGGGTCAGCCACCCGTCGGGGGCGCCGCCCGGGTGGGTGGGGGAGGGCGCCGTCGCCGTCCAGAAGCGGTCTCGTTCCTCGGGCGTCTCCAGCACCAGGAACGCCCAGCCCTGGCTGAAGCCCGCGGAGGGTGCCCGGATGGCGTGCTGGAGCAGCCGCTCGCGCACGTCGGGGGGTACCGGACGGTCGGGATCGTAGTCGCGGACCATGCGACGGCGGCGGACGACCTCAGCGAACTCCACGGAGCACCTCCATACCGCCACCCTGCCGCAGCGGTACGACAGGACCATCGGCGGTGTCGAACTGTCGGTGGTGCCGGGCACGGTGCCGGCATGGACACCGCAGGCCCTGACCTGTCCGGCCGGGTCGCGGTCACCCGGATCGACGCGGCGTCCGGCCGGCTGGACGTGCTGGTCAACGGCGTCTGGGGCGGGGAGAAGCTCCTCGCCTGGGCACGCCGCTGTGGGAGCACGACCTGGCCGACGGGCTCCGGCTGCTGCGGCTGGCGGTCGAGAGAGCCCGCGGTTCGTCGGGCGGGCGGTGGCGGCGCTGGCCGCCGACCCCGACCGGTCGCGCTGGTCGGGGCAAGCGCGGTCCTCGGGGCAGCTCGCGCAGGTGTCCGGCTTCACCGATGTCGACGGCACCCGGCCCGACGCCTGGCGGTACGTCGTGGAGGTCCAGGACGCCGGCCGACCGGCCGGTGACGAGGGCTACAGGTGAGCGGTCCCTACGCTGTCGGCGTGCCGAAGCTGCAGCTGCTCCCCGCCGTCGACGTCGCGGACGGCCTCGCCGTCCGCCTGGTGCAGGGGGAGGCCGGGAGCGAGACGTCCTATGGCGATCCGCTGGAGGCCGCGCTCGCGTGGCAGCGCGACGGGGGCGAGTGGGTCCACCTGGTCGACCTGGACGCCGCTTTCGGCCGCGGCTCCAACCGCGAGCTGCTGGCCCGCGTCGTCGGGAAGCTGGACGTCGACGTGGAGCTGTCCGGTGGGATCCGGGACGACGAGTCACTGGCCGCGGCGCTGGCCACCGGCTGCCGACGGGTGAACCTGGGCACCGCCGCGCTCGAGTCGCCCGAGTGGTGTGCCCGGGCGATCGCCGAGCACGGCGACCGGATCGCGGTCGGCCTGGACGTGCGGGGCACCCGGCTCGCGGCCCGCGGCTGGACCAAGGAGGGCGGCGAGCTGTACGAGACGCTGGCCCGCCTCGACGCCGAGGGCTGTGCTCGCTACGTGGTCACCGACATCACCAAGGACGGCACGCTCCGCGGCCCGAACCTCGAACTGCTGCGCGAGGTGTGCGCGGCGACGGCCCGTCCGGTCATCGCTTCCGGTGGGGTCAGCTCGCTGCTCGACATCCGGGCGCTGGCCGGCCTGGTGCCGGTCGGGGTGGAGGGGGCGATCGTCGGGAAGGCGCTCTACGCCGGGGCGTTCACGCTGCCCGAGGCGCTGGCGGTCACGGCCGAGGCGGCTGGATGACCGCCCAGCGGATCGGCTCGGGCGCCCCCTGGGAGGAGGTCGTCGGCTACAGCCGCGTCGTCGTCAGCGGCGACAGCGCCTGGGTGAGCGGCACGACCGCGACCGTCGACGGCGTGGTGGTGCACCCCGGCGACGCCGGCGCCCAGACGCGCGTGGCGCTGGCCGGCATCGCCCGGGCGCTGGAGCAGGCCGGGTTCACGCTCGCCGACGTCGTCCGGACGCGGATGTACGTGACCGACATCGGCCGTTGGGAGGAGGTCGGCCGGGCGCACGGGGAGGTCTTCGGCGATATCCGGCCGGCGACGTCGATGGTGCAGGTAGCGGGGCTGATCGACCCCGCGATGCTGGTCGAGGTGGAGGCGGACGCCGTTCGGGGAGCAACGACATGAGCCTGGCGGTGCGGGTCATCCCATGTCTGGACGTCGACGCCGGCCGGGTCGTCAAGGGCGTGAACTTCGTCGATCTGGTCGACGCCGGCGACCCGGTGGAGATGGCCCGGGTGTACGACGCCGAGGGCGCCGACGAGCTGACCTTCCTCGACATCACGGCCAGCTCCGGCAACCGGGAGACCACCTACGACGTGGTGCGCCGGACCGCGGAGAGCGTGTTCATCCCGCTGACCGTCGGTGGCGGGGTGCGGGCGGTCCAGGACGTCGACCGGCTGCTGCGTGCCGGGGCCGACAAGGTCGCGGTGAACACCGCGGCGGTCACCCGGCCGGAGCTGATCGCCGAGATCGCGCACCGGTACGGCAACCAGGTGCTGGTCCTGTCGCTGGACGCCCGGCGCTGCCGCGACGGCGGAACCACCGACTCGGGCTTCGAGGTCACCACCCACGGCGGACGGCGCGGCACCGGGCGCGACGCCGTGGAGTGGGTGGTGCAGGCCGCCGAGCTCGGCGTGGGCGAGGTGCTGCTCAACTCGATGGACGCCGACGGCACCCGGGCCGGGTTCGACACCGAGCTGATCGCCGCGGTGCGCCGGGAGGTCACCGTCCCGCTGATCGCCAGTGGGGGAGCAGGCGCAGTCGACCACTTCCCGCCGGCGGTGGCCGCCGGGGCGGACGCGGTGCTCGCCGCCAGCGTCTTCCACTTCGGGCAGCTGCGGGTGGGCGACGTCAAGCGGGGGCTGGCGGACGCCGGCGTCCCCGTCCGCCGGGAGGCGGACCACCCGCTCGGCTGAGGGCGGTCCCGGGGGTCGGGGCGGCCGGCGTGCGTGTGTCCGAGCGCCGACCGGTCACCCGACGGAGGCGTGCGGTGGGCGTCGGTCGGCTCGCTCCTCGGCCGCCGGCCCGCTCGGACCCATGGAGCGGAGGGCCGCCCGGCCAGCTGTCCACAGCCCGTATTCCGGCTGGTGGCCGCAGCGGGCCCGGCGTATCATCGAACATGTGTTCGATGACGGCGTCGCTGCCCTGACCCCGCAGTCACGGCCGTCATTCGAGGACGAGCTGCGGAGGTTGCTGGAATCGTTGACGCCCGTTTCGGTCGGGCCGCCCGCGGTCGAGTTCGAGCTGGCGGAGAACTTCCGGTGGCACCGGCCGAGCCCGGCGTCCACCGCCCGACCAGAGGCCGGGCCACGGCATGACCCGGCGGCGGCGTCAGCCGCCGAGACCGTTCCGCCGCTGGTCGCCGGCGACTCGGCGGCCGGTCCGGGGCAGCCGGAGTCGGAGTTCCTGCCTGGTGCGCTGGCCTGGGATGCGCAGTTCGCGGCGGGTGCGGCGGCGTTGGACCAGGTGCGGGCGGCGCAGGCGGGAATCGGGCGGGAGCAGGCGCGGCAGGCCCGCGGGCTGGTGGCATTCGCCCGGTCCCGGCCGGTGTCGGGCGACCTGCCCGACGCGGAGGTGGGCGCGGCTGCCGCGGCGTCGCGGGCGGCGCGGCCCGCGACGCTGGCCGCGGTGAGCGAGTGGGCGGTGGATGAGGTCGCGGTGGCGCTGAGCCTCACCGGTGCGGCGTCGTCGGTGCTGCTGGTCCAGTCGGTGCTGCTGGTCGACGCACTGCCCGCGACCCTGGTTGCGCTGGAGGAGGGTCGGATCTCGTGGGCGCACGTGCGGGTGATGACCGACCTGGTCGCCCCGCTCCCGGACCCCGGGGTGCGCGCTGAGGCCGAGCGTCGGCTGCTGGCCCGGGTGGCCGGTAAGACCCACACCCAGCTGCGGGAGGCCGCCCGGCGGGTGATCGCCCGGCTGGACGCCCAGGCGATCACCGAGCGCGTGAAGGCCGCGGCCCGCGAACGCGGAGTCAGGCTGTATCCAGGTGAGGACGGCATGGGAACCCTGGTCACGGTGCTGCCCCTGCCCATCGCCCGGGCGGTGTACGACGTGCTGGAGCAGTACGCCGACGCCGCGGCCACCCCCGGGGACGAGCGGACCAAGGCTCAGCGGATGGCCGACTGCCTGGTCGACCTCGTCCTGCGCCCCGGCGAGCACGGCATGGGCCCGGTCCAGGCCAGGCTCACCATCGTCGCCGCCGTGCGGACCCTGCTCGGCGGCGACCACCCCGGCGGCGATGAACCCGGCGAGGTCGACGGTGACCTGGTGCCCGCCGCGATGGTCCGCGAACTCGTCGCCGCCCTCGACCTCATGCCACCAGAAGGCACACTGCTCCGCCCAGCCGAGGCCGATGACGCCGGCGAGGCCGATGACGCCGGCGAGGCCGATGACGCCGGCGAGGCCGCAACAGACGGCTCGGACGCCGCCGACGCAGCCGCCACGGATAGCCAGACCGAGGACACGGGTGGCGGCACCGGAGGCACCGGCACGGACGCCGACGAGGCTGCCGCTGCCGCTGCCGCTGCCGCTGCCTCTGCGGCTGCGGCTGCGGTGCAGGCGGCCGCGCGCCGGGCCGCGCTGGCCCGGCTGCTGGACATGCGCTCGATCGTCGGCACCGCCCTCGCCCACCGCCCGCACCTCGCGCTGGTCGACCAGGACACCGGCGCGCTGGTCTGCCTCACCGACACTTCCGGCCTGCGGTCCGCCGCCCGTGCCGGCCGCGGCCTCGGCCCACCACCACCCTCACCTGGCTACCGGCCCAGCCACGCCCTGGACCGGTTCGTCCGGCACCGCGACCGCCGCTGCCGCTTCCCCGGCTGTCGCGCCCGCGCCCGACGCTGCGACCTAGACCACACCACCCCCTGGCCACACGGCGACACCACCGCCGACAACCTCTGCTGCCTGTGCCGCCACCACCACCGCCTCAGCCACCAGGCCCCCGGCTGGCAGGTCCGCGCCCTCCCCGACGGCGGCCTGCACTGGACCACCCCCACCGGCCAGACCCTCACCACCCACCCGCCCGACCACGGCACCGCCCGCGATGCGCCGAACGGCGATCTGCCCACCAGCGATCCACCGGCCGTGTCACCATCCCGGGACGACTCGAGCGACGACCCCCCGCCGTTCTAGGAAGTCAGCCGCGGCCCGGTGGCCCTGCGGGTGTCTTCACCGACGTCGAGTGCCGTTCGGTCTGTCTCCCGCGAGCAGGATGTCGGAAGCGCCGGGAGCGTCCCCTTCTCGGAGGATTCGGACACCCAGTGTTGCCATGTAGGAAACTCCAACTAATGTTTCCCTCATGGAAACAGGAGGAGATCGGGACCCGTCCGCCGGAGAGGCCGCGCAGCTGCTCGGCCGGCTCGCCGAGGACGAGAGCGCGGTGCGCTACCCGCCGCTTCCGCGGTGGTTCTTCCCCGCCATGGCAGCAGTGGTCGCCACCCTGTATCTGGTCCAGCTCCTGCCGCCGTCCGACACGAGTAAGGCGACGTTCGCCGTGGCCGTCGTGGCGCTCGTGCTCGGCAACAGGTACTGGCTCAACCGCGACGGCGTCTCCTGGGTCTCGCCCGATCTGGGCGACATGCTCCCGTTCCTCGTCGCCCTGCTCGGCACCTTCGCGGCCTGCTGGGCCGTCTCGGAGACCACCGGGGTCTGGTGGTGCTGGCTCGCCGGGGCGGTCGTGGGAGCCGGGGTCGTCCTGGGCACCGGGCGCCGCTACCGTCGGGAGTTCGGCGATGGCCACTGACGCGCCGGTCTTCGACGAGGTGATTCACGCCCCCCAGCGGCTGCGGATCTGCGCGATGCTCAGCGCCGCGGAGAAGGTCGAGTTCGGTCTGCTGCAGGAACACCTGGGGTTGTCGAAGTCCGCGCTCAGTAAGCAGCTCGCCGCCCTGGTGGCGGCGGGCTACGTCGAGCAGCGGCGCGCCGTCCGCGACGCCCGGAGCAGGCTCTGGCTCGCACTCACGCCCGAAGGAGCCCGCGCCTATGCGGCCCACGTGCGCGTGCTCCGGCAGCTCATCGACACCGGCGGGAGCTGACCCGGCTCAGCCGGTGGTCACCGTCACCCGCGCGACGCCGTCCCGCCCGCTCACCCACAGCAGCACCTCGAGCGGGTCGCCGGTCACCGTCGTGGTCGGCGACCCGTCGCGCAGTCGCCGCTGCGACGAGTCGCCGGACGGCCGGTCGGTCCGCCGTACCACCAGCCCGGCCGGCGTTCCCGGCAGGTGCCCGCCCCGCGCCATCAGCGGCACCGCCGACCACAGCCGGTCCTGCACGTCCGCCGGCAGCTCCCGCGGCGCCCAGTCCGGCTGCGCCCGGCGCACATCCTCGTGGTGGATGACCATCTCCACCCCGTTCATGGCCCGGTCCACCGCCGGCCAGGCCGTCGGTGCCCACGCCGCGGGCCCGGAGCGCACCTGGTGCACCAGTTGCGCCCACAACCGGGTCCGTCCCGCCCGCGACCGCACCCGTTCGGTCCATGCCGCGAACGGCCCACCCAGCACCAGCCCCGGCATCGAGTCCGGCCGCCGGTCCCGCACCACGAGGTGCGCGGCCAGGTCCCGTGTCCGCCATCCCTCGCAGCACGTCGGCTGGTCCGGCCCGAGCACCTCCAGCAGGTCGGCGAGCGCTGCCCGCTCCGACTGCGACAACGACTCAGCGGGGGTCGGCATCCGGCGAGGCTAGATCAGCGCGGCCCGCTCTGCCGACGGGTGCCCGGCCGCTCGGGTAATCCGTTAGGAGAGGTAATGAGCGCGCGTACGCTGACCGGGCTCAGCGCACCACCGTCGAAGGGGGCAACCGTGCCGCGCCGCAGAGACGCCGTCGTCCGGCGCGGGCTCCGCCACATCCGACGCGCCGTCGTCGAGCAGCCCCGGATCTTCGTGCTCGCCTTCCTCGGCAGCAGCCTGTACGGCGGGATGACCGTCGCCAGTGCCTACGTCATCGGCGGCATCACCGAGCGCGTCCTGCTGCCCGCCTTCGACGACGGCGCCACCACCACCGCCGCCCTCACCCTGGCGGCCACCGCGATCCTCGCCGTCGCCGTCCTGAAGATCATCGGCATCCTCGGCCGTCGCCTCTTCGCCGGCATCATGAGCTACCGGCTGATGGCCGAGTACCGGCGCCGGGTCACCGGCCAGTACCTGCGCCTCCCGTTGTCCTGGCACCAGCGCCACCCCACCGGCCAGCTCCTCTCCAACGCCAACTCCGACGTCGAGGCGAGCTGGTTCTTCGTCTCCCCGCTGCCCTTCGCCTGCGGGGCCCTGGTCATGGTGGCCATCACCGTCGCCGCGCTGTTCCTCACCGACCCGCTGCTCGCCCTGGTCGGCGTCGTCGTCTTCCCGCTCGTCTTCGTCCTCAACGCCGTCTACAGCCAGGTCATGTCGCCGCGCATGGAGCGCGCCCAGCAGCTCCGCGCCGAGGTCAGCGAGATCGCCCACGAGAGCTTCGACGCCGCCCTGGTGGTCAAGACCCTCGGCCGTGAGGCCGACGAGACCACCCGCTTCGCCGTCAAGGCCGACGAGCTCCGTGACGGCCTGGTCGCCGTCGGCCGCGTCCGCGGGCTGTTCGACCCGCTCATGGAGGCGCTGCCCAACCTGGGCACCCTCGCCGTCCTCCTCATCGGCGCCGACCGGGTCGCCGCCGGCGCCGCCGACGCCGGCGACCTGGTCTCCGTCGCCTACCTCTTCACGCTCCTGGCGCTGCCCATCCGCGCCATCGGCTGGGTGCTCGCCGACCTGCCGCGCGCGCTCGCCGGCTTCGACCGGGTCACCCCCGTGCTGGAGGCCACCGGCGAGACCCGGCACGGCCCGGACGCGGCCCCGGCCGGCACCGGCGGTGCCGCACTCGGCCTCGCCGACGTCGACTTCCGCTTCGACGGCGCCCAGCGGCCCACCCTGGACGGCGTCACCTTCGACGTGGTCGCCGGCCGCACCGTCGCCGTCGTCGGCCCCACCGGCTCGGGGAAGTCCACCCTCGCCGGGCTCCTCGTCCGGCTCGTCGATCCGCACAGCGGTGCCGTGCTCCTCGACGGCATCGATCTGCGCTCCCTGCGCGAGGGCGAGGTCAGCGGTCAGGTGGCCTTCGTCCCGCAGTCGACGTTCCTCTTCGACGACACCGTCCGCGACAACGTGACCCTCGGCGCCCCGTTCGACGACGCCGAGGTCGGCGAAGCGCTCCGGATCGCCGCCGCCGACGAGTTCGTCGCCCGCCTGCCCGCCGGCCTCGACACCCGCGTCGGCGAGCGCGGCGCCACCCTCTCCGGCGGCCAGCGCCAGCGCCTCGCCCTCGCCCGGGCCGTGGTCCGCCGCCCCCGGCTGCTGGTCCTGGACGACGCCACCAGCGCCGTCGATCCCTCGGTGGAGGCCCGCATCCTCGACGCCCTCCGGGCCAGCGACCGACCGGCCACCGTCGTCGTCGTCGCCTACCGGCAGGCCACCATCGCCCTCGCCGACGAGGTCGTCTGGCTCGAGGGCGGCCGGCTCGTCGCTCGAGGCAGCCACGCCGAGCTGCTGGCCACCGTCCCGGGCTACGCCGGGCTGGTGCAGGCCTACCAGCCACCGGAGGCCGTCGAGCGTGCCGCCGGGTCCGTGGAGGTGGGCGCGTGAGCGAGCCGCTCCTCGCCGCCGACCGGCGTCCCGAGGGTGCGATGGCCACCCTGCGCCGCGGCCTCGCGATGATGCCGGAGTTCCGCCAGGGCCTCCCGGTCACCTTCCTGCTCGCGCTGCTGGCCACGGCCGGCCGGGTCGTCGTGCCCATCGCGGTGCAGCAGACCCTCGACCGCGGCCTCGGCGCCCCCGGGGGGCCCGACATCCCGCTGGTCCGCGACCTCGTCCTGGTCAGCGCGCTCGTCGTGGTGGTCACCAGCTTCGCGGTCTACCGGATGAACGTCCGGCTCTTCCGGACGACGGAGACCGCGCTGGCGGGCCTGCGGATCCGCGCGTTCCGCCACGTCCACGACCTGTCGGTGCTGCACCAGCAGGGTGAGCGGCGCGGCTCGCTCGTCTCCCGGGTCACCAGCGACGTCGACCAGCTGTCGGTCTTCATGCAGTGGGGCGGGGTGCTGGGTCTGGTCAGCGTCGGCCAGCTCGTCGTCGCCACCGTCGTCATGGCCGTCTACAGCTGGCAGCTCACGCTGCTCGTGATCGTGTGCTTCGTGCCGCTGGCGATCGCCGTCAAGTACTTCTCCCGCCGGCTCGCCGCCGTCTACGGCGTGGTCCGCGAACGGGTCGGCGACGTCCTCGGTGCGGTCGCCGAATCCGTCGTCGGCGCACCGACCGTGCGGGCCTACGGGATCCGCGGCCGGACGGCGGCCCGCATCGACACGGCCATCGACCGGCACTACCGGGCCTCCGTCGACGCGCAGAAGGTCACCGCGGCCGTCTACGTCAGCGGCGAGCTCGTCGCCGCCGTGGCCAACGCCGCCGTCGTGGTCGTCGGTGTCCTGCTGGGCATCGCCGGCGACATCTCCGCCGGCACCCTGGTCGCCTTCCTGTTCCTGGTCACCCTGTTCGTCGCGCCGGTGCAGACCGCCAGCGAGGTGCTCAACGAGGCGCAGAACGCCGTCGCCGGGTTCCGCCGGGTCCTCGACGTGATCGACACCGAGCCCGACGTCCGCGACCCCGCCCTCGCCGATCCGGCGCGCGCCCGTGCCCTGCCGCCCGGGCCGCTGGACGTCCGGTTCGAGCGCGTCTCCTTCGCCTACACCGCGGGCGGCCGGGCGGCCCTCGACGACGTCGACCTGACCATCGCGGCGTGCCGCCGGGTGGCCGTCGTCGGGGAGACCGGATCGGGCAAGACGACGTTCGCCAAGCTCGTCACCCGGCTGATGGACCCCACCGCGGGCCGGGTGCTCGTCGGTGGCGTCGCGCTGACCGACGTCGCGTTCTCCTCGCTGCGCGAGCGGGTGGTCATGGTGCCGCAGGACGGCTTCCTGTTCGACGCCTCGGTCGCCGACAACGTCCGCTACGGCCGCCCCGGCCTGACCGACGCCGCGGTCACCCGGGCATTCGGCGAGCTGGGCCTGCGCGACTGGCTGCGGACCCTCTCCGACGGCGTGGCCACCCCGGTGGGCCAGCGCGGGGAGTCGCTGTCCGCGGGGGAGCGGCAGCTCGTGGCCGTCGCCCGCGCCTACGTCGCCGACCCCGACCTGCTCGTCCTCGACGAGGCCACCAGCGCCGTCGACCCGGCCACCGAGATGCGGCTGACCCGGGCGCTGGACACCCTCACCACCGGCCGGACGACGCTCACCATCGCGCACCGGCTGTCCACCGCCGAGCGGGCCGACGAGGTGCTCGTCGTCGACGCCGGGCGGGTGGTGCAGCGCGGCCGGCACGACGAGCTGGTCCAGGTCCCCGGTGCGTACGCGCGGCTGCACGCCTCGTGGCGGCGCTCCTCCGGCCGCCAGCCGGAACCCGCGGCCTGAGGAGAGGTTCCCGGACCGGTGCGGGGAAGGGCCCCACGGCGGCGGCCGCCGTCCTACCGTGCCGTCATGACGCCACCGGCCGCCCTCCCGCGGCACGCCCGCCCGGTCGACCCCGCGCCCCGGGCCGCCCTCCTCGCCGTCGTGCTCGCCGGAGTCGGTGCCCTGGTCCTGCTCTTCCTCGCCTTCCTCATCTTCGCCCTCGGTGGGCTCGGCTCCGACGGCGCCGACCGGGAGTGGGCGCTGCTCCCGCTCGCCGCCGGCCTGGCCGCGGGCACCGGCGCGATCCGGCTGCTGCGCCGGCGCGGCTGGGGCGTGCTCGCGGTGGCCTGCCTGCTCGCGGCGGCGTTCGTCGCCCTGCTGGTCGCGCGGACCGCCGACGTCGGGGAGGACCCGCCGGTGGGCCTGGCACTGCTGCTGCTGGCCGGTCCGGTGCTCGCGCTCGGCCTGGTGCTCACCCCGACGGTGCGGCGCTGGCTGGCCACGGCCTCCTGAGCAGCACCGGCGCGCCGCTCGGCGCGCGGCGCCCGCGTGGCGGGTCCGTGCCCGATAGCGTCGCTCACGTGGTCATCGACGCGGACGTCATCGTGGTCGGGGCGGGGCTGGCCGGGCTGGTCGCCACCGCCGAGCTGGCCGACGCCGGGAAGCGGGTGCTGCTGCTGGACCAGGAGCCGGTCGCCTCCCTCGGCGGGCAGGCGCACTGGTCCTTCGGTGGGCTCTTCCTCGTCGACACCCCCGAGCAGCGGCGGCTGCGGGTCAAGGACTCCCTGGAGCTCGCCCGGCAGGACTGGCTGGGCACCGCCGGGTTCGACCGGCCAGAGGACCACTGGCCCCGGCAGTGGGCCGAGGCCTACCTGCAGTTCGCCGCCGGCGAGAAGCGGGCGTGGTTGCGCGGTCAGGGCATCCGGTTCTTCCCGGTGGTGGGCTGGGCCGAGCGCGGCGGCTACACGGCCACGGGGCACGGCAACTCCGTGCCCCGGTTCCACATCGTCTGGGGGACCGGCCCCGGCCTGCTCGCGCCGTTCGCCGGCCGGGTGCTCGACGCCGTCGACCAGGGCCTGGTCGAGGTGCGCTCGCGGCACCGGGTCGACGGGCTGGTGGTCACCGACGGCGCGGTCACCGGCGTGCGGGGTGCGGTGCTGGAACCCAGCGACGTGCCCCGCGGGGTCGCCAGCTCCCGCAGTCCGGTCGGCGACTTCGAGCTCTCCGCGCAGGCCGTCGTCGTCACCGCCGGCGGGATCGGCGCCAACCACGACCTGGTCCGCCGCAACTGGCCGGCCCGGCTGGGCCCTGTCCCGGAGAAGCTGCTGTCCGGCGTCCCGGCGCACGTCGACGGCCGGATGCTCGGCATCGCCGCCGACGCCGGGGCCAGCGTGGTCAACCCCGACCGGATGTGGCACTACACCGAGGGCGTCACCAACTGGGATCCGGTCTGGGCGCGGCACGGCATCCGGATCCTGCCCGGCCCGTCCTCGCTGTGGCTGGATGCCACCGGCGCCCGGCTGCCGGTCCCGCTCTTCCCCGGCTTCGACACCCTGGGCACCCTGGCGCACATCGGGACGACGGGGCACCAGCACACCTGGTTCCTGCTCACCCGGAAGATCATCGAGAAGGAGTTCACCCTCTCCGGCTCCGAGCAGAACCCCGACCTGACCGGCAAGGACATCCGGCTGCTGCTCACCCGGCTCCGGTCCGGCGCCGCCGCCCCCGTGCAGGCCTTCCTCGACTACGGCGAGGACTTCGTCAGCGCCGGCACGCTGCCCGAGCTGGTCGCCGCGATGAATCGGGTCACCGGCGACACCCCCCACCTGGAGCTGGCCACCGTCGAGCGGGAGGTCGTCGCCCGCGACCGGGAGATCGCCAACACCTTCAGCAAGGACCTGCAGGTCACCGCCATCCGGCAGGCCCGCACCTTCCTCGGCGACAAGCTGATCCGGGTGGCCGCGCCGCACCGGTTGCTCGACCCCGACGCCGGCCCGCTGATCGCCGTCCGGCTCAGCGTGCTCACCCGCAAGACCCTCGGCGGGCTGGAGACCGACCTGTCCGCGCGGGTCGTGCGGCCCGGCGGCGACGTGTTCCCCGGCCTGTACGCCGCCGGGGAGATCGCCGGCTTCGGCGGCGGCGGGATGCACGGCTACCGCTCGCTGGAGGGCACCTTCCTCGGCGGCTGCCTGTTCTCCGGGCGCACCGCCGGCCGGGCGCTGGCGGCCGCCCTGTGACGCAGCGGCCGGAGGAGGAACCGGACTGGGACGCCGTCGTCCCGTACACCGGGCCGCCGAGCTCCCGGCCGGCGCCGGGCTGGGCGCCGCCGGTGTACGCGCCGCCGCCGGCCCCGTACGGACTGCCCTACGCGCCACCGACCGGCTGGGCCTGGGCGCCGCCGCGGCCCGTCCGTCCGCAGCGCCCCGGGGCCTCCATCGCCGCCGCCGTGCTCGCCTTCGTGCTGGCGGCGCTGACCCTGTTCGGCACCGTGTACGCGATGGCGTTCAGCGCGCTGCTGGCCGTCTCGCGCCGCTCCGCCGGCGGCCTGGGCCCGTGGATCGCCCTGGTCCAGCTCGGCGTCGTCGGGCTGCTCGTGGCCGGCGGTCTGCTGGTGCTCGGCGGCCGGCGGGCCTGGCTGTTCGTCGCCGCGGGTGCGGAGGTCGCCCTGTCGGTCTACTGGGTGGTCGTGCTCGACGCCGCCGCGCTCCCCGGCCTCGGCGACGGGGTGCTCACCGTGCCGGTGGTCTTCGTCGTGCTCGCCGCCGCCTCCGCCGGGCTGGCCTGCACGCCGGCCGCCCGCGCCTGGGAGCGGAGCCAGGCGGCCCGCCGGGCCGGCGCCGCGTCCAGGGGCTGAGGTCCGGCCGACGCGGGGTGGGACGATCGGGGCATGCCCGCCCCCACCCTCGACCCCGCTGTGGCCGAACTGCTCCGCCGGGACGACGCCGGCCTGGTCGCCGCCGTCGTCCAGCAGCACGACACGGGGGAGGTGCTGATGGTCGCCTGGATGGACGACGAGGCACTGCACCGCACCCTCACCACCGGCCGGGCCACCTACTGGTCACGCAGCCGGGGCGAGTACTGGGTCAAGGGCGAGACCTCCGGGCACCGCCAGTGGGTCCGCGACGTGCGGGTCGACTGCGACGGCGACGCGCTGCTGCTGCTCGTCGACCAGGAGGGCCCGGCCTGCCACACCGGGGAGCGCAGCTGCTTCCACCGCGCGCTGCCCGCGGTCCCCGGGAAGGCCCGGTGACCCCGCGGCTGGGCGCCACCTCCCCGAGCCGCGAGGAGTTCGCCGCGCGGGGGGCGGGAGCCGGTGCCATGGTCCCGGTCACCCGGCGGCTGCTGGCCGACAGCGAGACCGCCGTCGGCATCTACCGCAAGCTCGCCGGCAACCGGCCGGGCACCGTGCTGCTCGAGTCCGCCGAGCAGGGCAAGCAGTGGTCGCGCTACAGCTTCGTCGGGGTGCGCAGCGCCGGTGTCCTCACCGAGCGCGGCGGGACGACGGTGTGGCTGGGCGCCCCGGTCCCCGGGCTCACCGACGACCTGCCCGCCGACCCGCTGGCCGCCGTCCGGGTGCTGGCCCGGGCGCTGCGGTCACCGCGCACCGCCGGGCTGCCGCCGCTGACCGGCGGGCTGGTGGGCTACCTCGGCTACGACGTCGTCCGCCGGCTGGAGCGGCTGCCGCAGACGAGCACCGACGACATGGGCATGCCCGAGCTCGCCCTGATGCTGGTCACCGACCTGGCCGTCCTCGACCACACCGACGGCACCGTGCTGCTCATCGCCAACGCGCTGCGCGGCGCCGGTGGCTACGACAGCGGCTACGACGACGCGGTGGCCCGGCTCGACGCGATGGCCGCCGACCTGACCAGGGCGGTGCCCCCGGGGGTGGCCGTGCTCGGCGCCGGTGACGCCGGGCCGCAGTACCGCAGCAACATGGCGCCGGGCGTCTTCGCGGCCGGGGTGCAGCGGATCCGCGAGCACGTCCGGGCCGGCGACGTCTTCCAGGCCGTGCTGAGCCAGCGGTTCGAGGTGCCCACCGGCGTCGAGGCGCTGGACCTGTACCGGGTGCTGCGGGCCACCAACCCCTCGCCGTACATGTACCTGCTGCGCTTCGAGGGCCGGGAGTCACCCTTCGACGTCGTCGGATCCAGCCCCGAGGCGCTGGTCACCGTCACCGGTGACCGGGCCGTCGTGCACCCCCCGGCCGGCACCCGGCCACGGGGCGCGACCCCCGAGGAGGACGTGCGGCTCACCGAGGAGCTGCTGGCCGACCCCAAGGAGCGGGCCGAGCACGTGATGCTCGTCGACCTGGCCCGCAACGACCTGGGCCGGGTCAGCGTCCCGGGCACCGTGGAGGTCGCGGACTTCATGCGGGTCGAGCGCTACAGCCACGTGATGCACCTGGTCTCCACCGTGGCCGGCCGGCTGCTGCCCGGCCGGGACGCCCTCGACGTCGTCGACGCCACCTTTCCGGCCGGCACGGTCTCCGGTGCGCCGAAGCCCCGGGCGATGGAGATCATCGAGTCGCTGGAACCCACCCGGCGGGCGCTGTACGCCGGCACGGTCGGCTACGTCGACGCCAGCGGCGACATGGACATGGCGATCGCCATCCGCACCGCCGTGCTGCACGACGGGCAGGCGTACGTGCAGGCCGGCGCGGGCATCGTCGCCGACAGCGATCCGGCCGCCGAGGAGGCCGAGACCCGGCACAAGGCCCGGGCGGTGCTGGCCGCGATCGCCGCGGCAGAGGGGCTGCGGGAGCTTCCGTGAGCGGACAGGGGCGTGAGCATCTCAGCGAGCGTCGGAGCCGACAGGGCGTGAGCATCGCAGCGAGCGCCAGCGAGCGAGGAGCGGAGCGACCGCGGAGGCGACCTGTGACAGAGCGAGCGAGGAGCGGAGGGCCCCGCGGGAGCGAACCATCCGATGCCATGACTGCCCGCCGGGAGATGACCCTGGCGCTCGCCGGCTGCGCCACCGCCGGTGGTCTGGCGCTGTCCGCCTCCGCCCAGCGCTGGCTCACGGTCACGATCACCCGGCCGCGCCCGCTGCCGCCGGTCGTGGAGACGCTCACCGGTGGCCAGGCCGCCCCGCTGGTGACCGCCTGCGGCCTGCTGCTGCTCGCCGCCGCGGTCGCGGTGCCGGCGGTGCGCGGCGCCGGCCGGGTGGCCGTGGGGCTGCTCGTGGCCGCCGCCGGCGCCGGGCTGGGCTGGTCGGGCGTGCGCGGCCTCACCGGCGCCCTGACCGACGCGGCCGCCGTCGACGCGGCCGGCCGGATCGGTGGCGGCACGGAGATCTCCGGTGCGGCCGCTGCCGGGTGGCCGGCGGTCGCCGTCGCCGCCGGCCTGGTCGCCCTGCTGGCCGGGCTGCTGGTGGCGGTCCGCGGGCGGGCCTGGCCGGGGATGGGCCGGCGCTACGAGCGGGCCGGCAGTGCCACCACGACGGCGTCCGCCGCGGCGGCCACCGGTCGCCCGCAGACGCCGGAGGACCGCCACCAGGCGGCCTGGCAGGCGCTTGACCGCGGTGAGGATCCCACCGTGGATGCCCCCGTGGATGCCCTGCTGGACCCGGCCGGGGACGGCCCGGGGGAGGACAGCGGGCCCGGGCCGGCGGGGCGGGGCGGGGCGACAGTGTGACCCCCTCGTCCGGGGTGCCCGCACCGAGCCCCCGGCGGCTGCCCGCCCCGGCGTCTCTAGAGTGATCCCACCGATCCGACTGGTGAGGAGACGTCCGGTGGCACATCCTGAGGGGTCCACGCTCCTGCGCGAGCCCGCGGCCCTCGTCGACACCGTCCCGCCGGTACGCCGTGCGACCCGCAGCGGGGAGAGCTCATGACCGTCCTCGACGACATCCTGGTCGGCGTCCGGGAGGACGTCGCGGCCCGCCAGGCCCAGACCCCCCTCGCCGAGGTCCAGGCCGCCGCAGCCGATGCCCGGCCGGCGCTCGACGGGCTGGCGGCGCTGCGTGCACCCGGCGTCGGCGTCATCGCCGAGGTGAAGCGCCGCAGCCCGTCCAAGGGCGACCTCGCCGAGATCACCGACCCCGCGTGGCTGGCCACCCAGTACGCCGCCGGGGGCGCCCGGGTGATCAGCGTGCTCACCGAGCGCCGCCGCTTCGGGGGCTCGCACGCCGACCTGGCCGCCGTCCGCGCCGCCGTCGACGTGCCGGTGCTGTGCAAGGACTTCGTGGTGAGCAGCTACCAGGTGCACGAGGCCCGCGCCCACGGCGCCGACGTCATCCTGCTGATCGTCGCTGCGCTGGAGCAGAACGCGCTCACCGGCCTGCTGGAGCGGGTCGAGTCGCTGGGCATGACGGCCCTGGTCGAGGTGCACACCGAGGCCGAGGCCGACCGGGCACTGGCTGCCGGTGCCGCCGTCATCGGGGTCAACGCCCGCGACCTCACCACCCTCGACGTCGACCGGTCCACGTTCGAGCGGATCGCGCCGGGGCTGCCCACCGACGTGGTCAAGGTGGCCGAGTCCGGGGTCCGCGGCCCGCACGACCTGATCGGCTACGCCGCGGCCGGCGCCGACGCCGTGCTCGTCGGCGAGGGCCTGGTCACCGCCGGCGACGCCCGCCAGGCGGTCGCCGACCTGGTCACGGCCGGGTCGCACCCCGCGACGCCGCGCGCCACCCGCTGAGGACACCCGGACGCCGCCCGGCAGCCGATCCGCGAGACACTGACCGGGTGACCGCGCTGCATCCTCCGGCCCCTGACGTCCGCGACCTGCCCGCGCGTCCGGCGTGGCCGGACGCGACCGGGCACTTCGGTCCCTACGGCGGCCGGTTCGTGCCCGAGGCCCTGATCGCCGCGCTCGACGAGCTGACCGAGGCGTACGAGGCCATGCGGGTCGACCCGGGGTTCCTCGAGGAGTTCGCGCGCCTGCAGCGCGACTACACCGGCCGGCCGAGCCCGCTCACCGACGTCCCGAGGTTCGCCGAGCACTGCGGCGGCGCCCGGGTCCTGCTCAAGCGCGAGGACCTCAACCACACCGGCTCCCACAAGATCAACAATGTGCTGGGCCAGGCGCTGCTCACCCAGCGGATCGGCAAGACCCGGGTCATCGCCGAGACCGGCGCGGGGCAGCACGGCGTCGCGACCGCCACCGCGGCGGCGCTGATGGGTCTGTCCTGCACCGTCTACATGGGCGAGGAGGACACCCGCCGGCAGGCGCTCAACGTGGCCCGGATGCGGTTGCTGGGTGCCGAGGTCGTTCCGGTCACCACCGGGTCGCGCACCCTCAAGGACGCGATCAACGAGGCCTTCCGCGACTGGGTCACCAACGTGGAGACGACCAACTACGTATTCGGCACCGTCGCCGGCCCGCACCCCTTCCCGGCGATGGTCCGCGACTTCCAGCGGGTGATCGGCGACGAGGCCCGCGAGCAGGTGCTCGAGCGGACCGGCCGGCTGCCCGACGCCGTGCTGGCCTGCGTCGGCGGCGGCTCGAACGCCATCGGAATCTTCACCGCCTTCGTCCCCGACGACGGCGTCCGGCTGGTCGGCCTGGAGGCCGGCGGGGACGGCGTGGCCACCGGGCGGCACGCGGCCAGCATCACCGGCGGCGACCCGGGCGTGCTGCACGGCGCCCGCTCGTACCTGCTGCAGGACGCCAACGGCCAGACCATCGAGTCGCACTCGATCTCCGCCGGCCTCGACTACCCCGGGGTGGGGCCCGAGCACTCCTACCTGCACGACCTCGGCCGGGCCGAGTACCGGCCGGTGACCGACAGCGAGGCCATGGAGGCCTTCGCGCTGCTGTGCCGCACCGAGGGCATCATCCCGGCCATCGAGTCCGCGCACGCCCTGGCCGGGGCGGTGCAGGTCGGGCGTGAGCTCGCCGGGCGGGTGGGGGAGGGCCCAGCGGTGCTGCTGGTCAACCTCTCCGGCCGCGGCGACAAGGACGTGGAGACCGCCAGCGCGTGGTTCGGGCTGGGCGACCGGGAGCAGGTCGACCCGGGGCCGGGGATGGACACCGACCAGCAGCCCACCGAGGGCGCGGTCAGCAACGACGACGCCACCGCCGGCCAGGACTCCGGAGACCTCGCATGAGCCGAGGCATGCTGCAGACCCGCATCGCTGCGGCGAGGACCGAGGGCCGGGCGGCGCTCATCGCCTACCTGCCGGTCGGCTACCCCGACGTGGACGCCTCGATCGAGGCGATGACCGCCGCCGTGGACGGCGGCGCCGACATCGTCGAGGTCGGGGTGCCCTACTCCGACCCGGGGATGGACGGGCCCACCATCCAGGAGGCCGTGGACGTCGCCGTGCGCGCCGGGGTGGGCATGCGGGACGTGCTGCGCGCGGTCGAGGCCGTCGCCGCCGCCGGTGCGGTGCCGGTGGTCATGAGCTACTGGAACCCCGTCGAGCGCTACGGCGTCGACCGGTTCGCCGACGACCTGGCCGCCGCCGGGGGAGCGGGGGCGATCACTCCCGACCTCATCCCCGACGAGGCGGGCCCGTGGCTGGCCGCCACCGACCGCACCGGCCTGGACCGGGTCTTCCTGGTCGCGCCGTCCTCGACCGACGCCCGGCTGGCCTCGACCACCGCCGCCTGCCGCGGCTTCGTCTACGCCGCCTCGGCGATGGGCGTGACCGGCACCCGGGCGGCCGTCGGCGACGCCGCCGGGCGGCTGGTCGCCCGCACGCGCACGGTGACCGACCTGCCGGTCTGCGTCGGGCTGGGCGTCTCCGACGGCGACCAGGCCGCCGAGGTCGCCGGCTTCGCCGACGGCGTCATCGTCGGCTCGGCTTACGTCCGGGCCCTGCTCGACGGCGGCGGCGCGGCCGCGGTCCGCGCGCTCTCCGCCGACCTGGCCGCCGGGGTGCGGCGGCGCGTGGGGAAGCCCGCATGACGGTCCTCGCGGCGATCCCGAGCCCCACCCAGGGCGTGTGGGAACTGGGCCCCTTCCCGCTGCGGGCCTACGCGCTGTGCATCATCGCCGGGATCATCGTGGCGTGCTGGATCGGCGAGCGCCGGTGGGTGGCCCGCGGCGGGGCCCCCGGCGAGATGCTCGACATCGCGGTCTGGGCGGTGCCCTTCGGGATCGTCGGCGGCCGGATCTACCACGTGCTCACCACCCCCGACCCGTACTTCGGCGAAGGCGGCGACCCGCTCAAGGCCTTCGCCATCTGGGAGGGCGGCCTGGGCATCTGGGGGGCCATCGCGCTCGGCGGGGTCGGTGCCTGGATCGCCTGCCGCCGCCGCGGCATCCCGCTGCCCGCCTACGCCGACGCCATCGCCCCGGGCATCGTCGTCGCCCAGGCCATCGGTCGGCTGGGCAACTGGTTCAACAACGAGCTCTACGGCCGGGCCACCGACCTCCCCTGGGCGCTGACCATCTACGAGTGGCTGCCCTCCGCCGGCCGGGCGGCCACCGACGGCGACGGCCAGGCCATCGTCCAGGGCACCTACCACCCGACCTTCCTGTACGAGCTGCTGTGGAACCTCGGCGTCGCGGTCCTCGTGGTCTGGGCCGACCGGCGCTTCCGGCTCTCCCACGGGCGGGCCTTCGCGCTCTACGTCGCCGCCTATTGCGCCGGCCGGCTGTGGATCGAGCTGCTGCGCATCGACGCGGCCGAGCGCATCCTCGGCGTCCGCATCAACGTGATCACCTCGGTCGTCGTCGGCCTGCTGGCCGTGGCCTACCTGATCTGGCAGCGCGGTCGTCCCCGTGAGGTGATCACCCGCGGTGCGGCGGCCCGGGCGGGGCAGGGCCCGTCGACCGGCGCAGCTCCCGCGGACACCGCTGTCCTGGCCGGCGACGACGTCCCGGCCGGCGACGACCCCCCGGCCGGCTCCGACGACGGCCGGGATCCGGGCCACCGGCGGCCCCCGGCGGACTGAGCCACCAGCCCCGCCGCGGCCGGTCTGCGGCACCGGGCCGCGGGGGGCCGGACGAGAGACGTTCACGACATCCGCCGGACATGTCGCGGAAGCGATGTGTCTGTGTACGCTCATCGCGGCCGACCAGTGATCCTGGGCCGGCCGGCGACGTCGGACCGGGCCAGTGACGCCCCGCGCACGACCAGCCCCGCGGCCACCCGAACGCCGGGGTGCGCGGGACCCAGCCGGGGCGGACCCACCGTGTCCCCGCCGGCCCTGCCCTGCCCCACCCGTCCGACCTCATCGGGTCCCGTACCGCCCTGCACCGCTCTGACCACCCGGCGGGGCTCATGCCCCCCGCACCAGCGCCCTCCACGGCCCCTCCCCGGGTGCCGTGCGCAGGAGACGCCGCGGCCAGCCGACGACGGGAGTGACATGTCCGACCTCTCCGCCCCCGCCACTGCGCCCGCCTTCTCGGCGCTGCCCGCTGCCTCCGGTCTCTACGACCCGGCCGCGGAGCACGACGCCTGCGGCGTGGCCTTCGTCGCCGACGCCCGGGGCCGCCGGTCGCGGACCGTCGTGGCAGCCGGGCTCACCGCCCTGCACAACCTCGACCACCGCGGTGCGGCCGGCTCCGAGCCCAACTCCGGTGACGGCGCGGGCATCCTCACCCAGGTCCCCGACGGCCTGCTGCGGGCCAGCGTCGACTTCGACCTGCCGCCGCTGGGCGAGTACGCCGTCGGCATCGCCTTCCTGCCGGCCGACACCGCGGAGCGGGCCGGCGTCGTCGACGCCGTGTCCCGGGTCGCGGCCGAGGAGGGGCTGACGGTCCTGGGCTGGCGGGAGCTGCCGGTCGACCCGGACGGCGCCGACCTCGGCCCGACCGCCCGCGCGGTGATGCCGCACTTCGCCCAGCTGTTCGTCGCCGAGACCATCGGCGCCCGCGCCGACGCCGCGGCCTTCGGCGGGACCGCCGCCCACCACGGGGTCACCCGGCTGGAGCGGCGGGCCTTCGTGCTGCGCAAGCGGGCCGAGCGGGCCGCCCGCGAGGTGGGCAGCAACTGCTACGTGGTGTCGCTGTCCTCCCGGACGATCACCTACAAGGGCATGCTGACCACCGACCAGCTGCCCGCCTTCTTCCCCGACCTGCGTGACGAGCGGTACGAGTCGGCCATCGCGCTGGTCCACAGCCGGTTCTCGACCAACACGTTCCCGAGCTGGCCGCTGGCCCACCCGTTCCGGTTCATCGCCCACAACGGCGAGATCAACACCATCAAGGGCAACCGCAACCGCATGCGGGCCCGCGAGGCGCGGATCGACACCACGCTGTTCGACGGTCCCGCCGGGCCGGCCAGCGAGCTCGGCATCGACCGGATCTTCCCGGTGACCGCCAGCGACTTCAGCGACTCGGCGACCTTCGACGAGGTGCTCGAGCTGCTGCACCTGTCCGGCCGCTCGCTGCCGCACGCGGTGCTGATGATGATCCCCGAGGCCTGGGAGAACCACGACGAGATGGACCCGGCCCGCCGGGCCTTCTACCGGTTCCACTCCTCGATCATGGAGCCCTGGGACGGCCCGGCCTGCGTGGCGTTCACCGACGGCACCCTGATCGGCGCGGTGCTCGACCGCAACGGCCTGCGGCCGGGCCGCTGGTGGCGGACCAAGGACGACCTGGTCGTGCTCGCCAGCGAGGCCGGCGTGCTGGACATCCCGGCGGGTGACGTCGTCGCGAAGGGCCGGCTGCAGCCGGGCCGGATGTTCCTGGTCGACACCGCGCAGGGCCGGATCGTCTCCGACGAGGACGTCAAGGGCGCCCTCGCCGCCGAGCACCCCTACGAGGACTGGCTGCACGCCGGGCTCGTGCACCTGCCCACGCTCCCCGCCCGCCGTCGCTCGCGGCCCAGCCACGAGTCCGTCGTCCGCAGGCAGATGCTCTTCGGCTACACCGAGGAGGAGCTGCGGGTGCTGCTCACCCCGATGGCGTCGGCCGGCGCCGAGCCGATCGGCTCGATGGGCACCGACACCCCGGTGGCGGCGCTGTCGGACCGCTCCCGGCAGCTCTACGACTACTTCGGGCAGCTGTTCGCCCAGGTGACCAACCCACCGCTGGACGCCATCCGCGAGGAGCTGGTGACCAGCCTGGGCCGCACCTTCGGGCCCGAGCAGAACCTGCTGGAGGCGACCCCGGCCTCCTGCCGCCAGGTGTTCCTGCCCTACCCGGTGATCGACAACGACGAGCTGGCCAAGATCCTGCACATCGACGACGACGGCGACCTGCCCGGTTTCGCCGCCGTCCGGATCACCGGTCACTTCGACGTCACCGGCGGCGGCCCCGCGCTCGCCCGGGCGATCGAGGAGCTGCGCACCAAGGTCAGCAAGGCCATCGCGGCCGGCGCCCGGATCATCGTGCTCTCCGACCGCGACTGCGACGAGAAGCGCGCCCCGATCCCGTCGCTGCTGATGACCGCCGCCGTCCACCACCACCTGGTGCGCGAGCGCACCCGGATGCAGGTCGGCCTGGTGCTCGAGTCCGGCGACTGCCGGGAGGTGCACCACGTCGCGCTGCTGCTCGGCTACGGCGCCGCCGCGGTCAACCCCTACCTGGCCTTCGAGTCCATCGAGGACCTCATCCGGGACGGCTCGCTCACCGGTGTCCAGCCCGCCCAGGCCGTGCGCAACATGGTCAAGGCGCTGGGCAAGGGCGTGCTGAAGGTGATGAGCAAGATGGGCATCAGCACCGTCGGCTCGTACACGATGGCCCAGATCTTCGAGGCCGTCGGTCTCTCCCAGGACCTGGTCGACGAGTACTTCACCGGTACCTCGGCCCCCCTGGGCGGCGTCGGCATCGACGTGCTCGCCGAGGAGGTGGCCATGCGCCACCGCCGGGCCTACCCGCAGAACCCGGCCGAGCGGGCGCACCGCCGGCTGGAGACCGGCGGGGAGTACCAGTGGCGCCGCGAGGGCGAGGTGCACCTGTTCAACCCGGAGACCGTGTTCCTGCTCCAGCACGCCACCCGCTCCCGGCAGTACGACGTGTTCAGGAAGTACACCGACACCGTCGACGCGCTGTCCGCCGACGCGGCGACCCTGCGCGGCCTGTTCTCCTTCAGGACCGGTGACCGGCCGCCGGTGCCGCTGGCCGAGGTGGAGCCGGTCAGCGAGATCGTCAAGCGCTTCCAGACCGGGGCGATGAGCTACGGCTCGATCTCCCAGGAGGCGCACGAGACGCTCGCGATCGCGATGAACCGGCTCGGCGGCAAGTCGAACACCGGTGAGGGCGGCGAGGACCCCGACCGGTTCGCCCGGGACGAGAACGGCGATCTGCGGCGCTCGGCCATCAAGCAGGTGGCCAGCGGCCGGTTCGGGGTCACCAGCGAGTACCTGGTCAACGCCGACGACATCCAGATCAAGATGGCCCAGGGCGCCAAGCCCGGTGAGGGCGGGCAGCTGCCCGGCGGCAAGGTCTACCCGTGGGTCGCCCGCACCCGGCACTCCACGCCCGGGGTCGGCCTGATCAGCCCGCCGCCGCACCACGACATCTACTCCATCGAGGACCTCAAGCAGCTCATCCACGACCTCAAGAACGCGAACAGCGAGGCGCGGATCAACGTCAAGCTCGTGGCCGAGGTCGGGGTGGGCACGGTCGCGGCCGGGGTCAGCAAGGCCCACGCCGACGTCGTCCTGATCTCCGGGCACGACGGCGGCACCGGCGCCGCGCCGCTGACCTCGCTGAAGCACGCCGGTTCGCCCTGGGAGCTCGGCCTGGCCGAGACCCAGCAGACGCTGCTGGCCAACGGGCTGCGCGACCGGATCACCGTGCAGGTCGACGGCCAGCTCAAGACCGGCCGGGACGTCGTCGTGGCCGCGCTGCTGGGCGCCGAGGAGTTCGGCTTCGCCACCGCGCCATTGGTGGTCAGCGGGTGCGTCATGATGCGCGTCTGCCACCTGGACACCTGCCCGGTCGGCGTGGCGACGCAGAACCCGGAGCTGCGCAAGCGCTTCACCGGCCAGCCGGAGTTCGTGGTGACGTTCTTCGAGTTCCTGGCCGAGCAGGTCCGCGAGTACCTGGCCGAGCTCGGCTTCCGCTCGATCGACGAGGCCGTCGGCCACGCGGAGGTGCTCGAGACCCGGGTCGCCGTCGACCACTGGAAGGCCCGCGGTCTGGACCTGGCCAAGATGCTGGTCGTGCCCACGCTGCCCGAGGGCGCCCCGCGGCACCGGGTGCGCGCGCAGGACCACGGCCTGGACGTGGCCCTGGACCAGACGCTGATCCAGCTCTGCGAGGGCGCGCTGCTCGACGCCCGACCGGTCAGCCTGCAGCTGCCGGTGCGCAACGTGAACCGCACCGTGGGGACGATGCTGGGCTCGATGGTCACCCGCCGCTTCGGCGGCGAGGGCCTCCCCGACGGCACCATCGACCTCAGCTTCGAGGGGTCGGCCGGTCAGTCGTTCGGGGCCTTCCTGTCGCGCGGCATCACCATGAGGCTGTTCGGTGACGCGAACGACTACGTCGGCAAGGGCCTGTCCGGCGGCCGGATCGTCGTCCGCCCGGCCCGCGAGGCCACCTTCGCCGCCGAGGACGCCGTCATCGCGGGCAACGTCATCGGCTACGGCGCCACCGCCGGCGAGGTCTTCCTCCGCGGCCGGGTCGGCGAGCGGTTCTGCGTGCGCAACTCCGGCGCGCTGGCCGTCGTCGAGGGCGTGGGCGACCACGCCCTGGAGTACATGACCGGTGGTTCCGCGGTCATCCTGGGCCCGACCGGCCGCAACGTCGCGGCCGGCATGTCCGGCGGCATCGGCTACGTGCTCGACCTGGCCCGGCACCGGGTCAACGGCGACATGGTGGAGATCGAGGCCCTGGACACGGAGTCCTCGCAGTGGCTGCGCGACGTGCTGGTGCGTTACCAGCGCGACACCGGGTCGACCGTGGCCGCCGCGCTGCTGGCCGACTGGGGCCGCTGGGCCGACCGGTTCAGCGTGATCATGCCGCGCGACTACCGTCGCGCGATGGAGGCAAGGCGCGCCGCGGAGGCCGCCGGCTACGACGTCGACCGAGCCGTCATGGAGGCAGCACGTGGCTGACAGCACGGGGTTCCTGAAGTTCGAACGCAAGTCCCCGCCGCGCCGGCCGGTCGACCTGCGCCTGCTGGACTGGAAGGACGTCTACCTGGACCGGGAGACCGGCGAGGACGCCGTCTTCCCGGTCGCGGCGGTGCGCGAGCAGGCCGCCCGTTGCATGGACTGCGGCATTCCGTTCTGCCACCACGGCTGCCCGCTGGGCAACCTCATCCCGGAGTGGAACGACCTCGCCCGCCGGGACGACTGGCGCGAGGCCATCGAGCGGCTGCACGCGACGAACAACTTCCCCGAGTTCACCGGCAAGCTGTGCCCGGCGCCGTGTGAGGGCGCCTGCGTGCTGAACCTGCAGGAGTCGCCGGTCACGATCAAGCAGATCGAGTTCGAGATCATCGATCAGGCGTTCGCCAAGGGCTGGGTCACCCCGCAGCCCCCGCAGGAGCTGACCGGCAAGAAGGTCGCCGTCGTCGGCTCGGGACCGGCCGGGCTGGCCGCCGCCCAGCAGCTGACCCGCGCCGGGCACGAGGTGACCGTGTACGAGCGGGCCGACCGGATCGGTGGGCTGCTCCGCTACGGCATCCCCGAGTTCAAGATGGAGAAGCGCTACGTCGACCGGCGCCTGGACCAGATGCGCGCCGAGGGCACCCGGTTCGTCTCCGGCGTCGAGGTCGGTGGCCCCGGTGAGCACGACCTCCCGGTCGAGCAGCTGCGGTCGGACTTCGACGCCGTGGTGCTCGCCGGCGGGGCGACCACCGGCCGCGACCTGACCGTCCCGGGCCGGGAGCTGGGCGGCATCCACCTGGCCATGGAGTTCCTGCCCTACGGCAACCTGCAGGCCCTCGGCGAGCTCGACGAGCCGCCGATCAACGCCGCCGGCAAGCACGTCGTCATCATCGGCGGCGGTGACACCGGCGCCGACTGCCTGGGCACCTCGCACCGTCAGGGGGCGGCCTCGGTCGCGCAGCTGGAGATCATGCCCCAGCCCCCGGGCACCCGTGGGCAGACCAACCCGTGGCCGACCTACCCGCTGGTCCTGCGCGTCTCCAGCGCCCACGAGGAGGGCGGGGAGCGGCTGTACTCCATCAACACCGAGCGCTTCCTGGGTCATGAGGACGGCAACGTCCGCGCGCTGCTGGTGCACGACGTGGAGATGGTCGACGGACGCTTCCAGAAGGTCGAGGGCACCGACCGGGAGCTCCCCGCCGACCTGGTGCTGCTGGCCATGGGCTTCACCGGCGCCCAGCGGGCCGGCCTCGTCGACACCCTGGGCGTGGACGTCGACGGGCGGGGCAACGTCGTCCGCGACAGCGAGTTCATGTCCACCGTGCCCGGCGTCTTCGTCACTGGGGACATGGGCCGCGGCCAGTCGCTCATCGTCTGGGCCATCGCCGAGGGCCGCGCCGCCGCGGGAGCGGTGGACGACTGGCTCACCGGCGACTCGGCGCTGCCCCGCCCCGTCACCCCCTCCGCCGTTCCGCTCCGCTGACCCCCGACCGATAGGTTCCCACCATGTCTCGCCGCGCCAAGATCGTCTGCACGTTGGGGCCGGCGACCGGCACCCAGGAGCAGATCACCGCCCTGGTCGAGTCCGGGATGGACGTCGCCCGGCTCAACTTCAGCCACGGCAAGCACGCCGACCACGCGGCCGCCTACCGCATGGTCCGGGAGGCCTCGGACAAGGTCGGCCGCGCCGTTGCGGTGCTCGCCGACCTGCAGGGCCCGAAGATCCGGCTCGGCACGTTCGCCGACGGCCCGGTCACCTGGGCCGCCGGCAGCCGGGTCTGCATCACCGTGGAGGACGTGCAGGGCACCCACGACCGGGTCTCCACCACCTACAAGGACCTCGCCAACGACGTCCGCGTCGGTGACCGGCTGCTGATCGACGACGGCAAGCTCGCGCTCACCGTGGTCGAGGTCGAGGGCCCCGACGTGTGGTGCCTGGTGCTCGAGGGCGGACCGGTGTCCAACAACAAGGGCCTGTCGCTGCCCGGGGTCGCCGTCAGCGTCCCGGCGCTGTCGGAGAAGGACGCCGAGGACCTCCGCTTCGCGCTGTCGCTGTCGGTCGACTTCGTGGCGCTGTCGTTCGTGCGCTCGCCCCGCGACGCCGATCTGGTGCGCGAGATCATGCGCCAGGAGGACGTCGAGGTACCGATCATCGCCAAGCTGGAGAAGCCCGAGGCGGTGGACAACCTCGACGCGATCGTGGAGGCCTTCGACGGCATCATGGTCGCCCGCGGCGACCTGGGCGTGGAGCTGCCGCTGGAGCGGGTCCCGCTGGTGCAGAAGCGCGCCGTGCAGGCCGCGCGGGAGCGCAACAAGCCGGTGATCGTCGCCACCCAGATGCTGGAGTCGATGATCGAGGCCTCCCGGCCGACCCGGGCCGAGGCCTCCGACGTCGCCAACGCCGTGCTCGACGGTGCGGACGCGGTGATGCTGTCGGGGGAGACCTCGGTGGGGAAGTTCCCGATCGCCGCGGTGCGTACGATGGACCGGATCATCGACGCCGTCGAGTCCGACGGCATCCGCACTCCGCAGCTGCTGCGGGTGTCCTCGTCCCGGTCGGGCGCAATCGTGCGCGCGGCCAAGGACATCGGTGAGTCGATGAGCGTGTCCGCGCTGGCGGCCTTCACGCTGACCGGGAACACCGCCCAGCGGCTGGCGGCGCTGCACACCCGGCTGCCGATCCTCGCCTTCACCACCGACCCCCGGGTGCGTAGCCGGCTGGCCCTGTCCTGGGGCGTCGAGACGTTCCTGGTGCCCACCGTCACCCACACCGACGACATGGTGGGCCAGGTCGACTTCTCGCTGCTGTCGATCGGCCGGCTGAAGGAGGGCGACCGGGTGGTCATCGTCGCCGGCAGCCCGCCCAACACCGAGGGCTCCACCAACCTGGTGCGCGTGCACGAGGTGGGGGCCGACGCGTGATGATGCGGGAGGGCCGGCCGGCCGACCGCCCGGGGGCGACGCCGGCGTCGGATCTCATGGAGGTGCTGGCGCTCCAGCCGCGGGGGGAGGACCGCTTCGTCGGCATGACGCCGCCGACCCCGCTGCAGCGGATCTTCGGCGGGCAGGTCGCCGGGCAGGCGCTGATGGCGGCGATCGCCACCGTGCCGGCCGACCGGCCCGTGCACTCGCTGCACTCCTACTTCCTGCGGCCCGGTGACACGCAGGAGGAGATCCGCTTCGAGGTGGAGCGGCTGCGCGAGGGCCGGTCGTTCAGCACCCGGCGGGTGCTGGCGAGGCAGACCCGCAAGGGCGAGGACGTCGCCATCTTCGCGTTGACCGCGGACTTCCACGCCGGCGAGCGACCGGTGGTCGAGCACTCCCTGCCGATGCCCGACGTCCCCGGCCCCGAGTCGCTGCCCGGACTCGAGGAGGTGGCGGCCGCGCACCCGGCCATGGTGCAGGGCCTGCGGGCGCTGGCCCGGGCGGTCGAGCAGCGGTACCTGTCCGACCCGTTCGACCCCACGCCCCGGCACCCCCCGGACACCGTCTCCCGGGTCTGGTTCCGGGTGACCGGGACACTGCCGGAGGCCGAGGCCGTGCACGCGGCCGCACTGACCTTCGTCAGCGACCTCACGTTGCTGTCGGCCGGGGTGGCCCGGGTCGGTGGCGGGCTGGGCGGTTCGATCGTCGGTGCCAGCCTCGACCACGCCGTGTGGTTCCACCGGCCGGTCCGTGCCGACGAGTGGTTCCTCTACGAGACCGACAGCCCGTCGGCCTCCAGCGGGCGGGCCATGTGCCTGGGCAACGTCTGGGCGGCGGACGGCACGCACGTGGCCACCGTCGCCCAGGAGGGGCTCATCCGGTCACTCGACGGCTGACCGTGTCGGCGTCGGTCCCGGCTCGAGGTCTGCTTGCGCCGCGGCCTGCTCGGCGGTTTCGTCCTGCGCCGCCGGGGTCTCGAGGGTCGGGATCTCGACGCCCGGGCTGTCGTCGGCCGGGGTGTCGTCGGTCGCCGGTTCCGCGGAGACATCGGCCGCTGCCCGTGCCGCTGCCGCTGCCGCCGCGGCCTCGTCGCGCGCGCGCTGCTCCGCCGCGCGGCGCTCCTGCGCCTGCTCCTCGAAGTCGTTGGCCAGCCAGTCGTGGGCGCCGCGGAGCAGCTCCCACAACCGCTCGACGTGCGCGCGGGTGGTGGTGGGGGTGCCGATCGCCACGCGCAGGACCACTTCGCCGGAGATGGTCGTGTGGGTGAGGAAGACCTCGCCGCCGTCATTGAGCCGCTCGAGCAGGGTCATGGTCGCGACGTCGCCGTCGACGCCCGCTGCCCAGCGCGGCTTGAGGCAGACCAGGGACAGCGGGTGCGGGGCCACGACGTCGAAGCGATCATCCGCGGCCGCCCAGCCGGCCAGTTCCTGGGCCAGGGCGACGCCGCTGCGCACGTGCTCGCGCAGCCCCTCCGCGCCGTACCAGCGCAGCACGAACCACAGCTTCAGCGAGCGGAACCGGCGGCCGAGCTCGATCTGCCAGTCGCGGTAGTCCACCACGGCACCGGCGTCGGTGGCGGCGTTGCGCAGGTACTCCGGCAGGATCGCCAGCGCGCCGGTCAGTGCGGCCCGGTCGGCGACGTAGAACAGCGTCGCGTCGAATCCGGTGAGCAGCCACTTGTGGGCGTCGGTCGTGTAGCTGTCGGCCCACTCGACGCCGGCCTGCAGCGGCCGCAGCTCCGGGGCGACGGCACTGATCCCGGCGTAGGCGGCGTCCACGTGCAGCCACACGCCGTACCGCTGGCAGATCGGGCCCAGCTCGGCCAGCGGGTCGATCGCCGTGGTGGACGTCGTCCCGACGGTGGCGCACACCATCACCGGGGTGAGCCCGCGCGCCACGTCGCGCTCCAGCCGGGCGGCCAGCGCGGCCGGCCGCATCGCCAGGTCGCCGTCGACCTCCACGATCCGCACCGCGTCGCTGCCCAGCCCGGCGATCCGGACGGCCTTCTCCATCGACGAGTGGGTCTCCGCCGAGACGTAGACGGTGTAGTCGTCGGGCTGCACCCCCGCGCGCACGGTGGCGCCGCGGCTGGCCCGGTGCAGGGCCGCCAGCAGGGCGACCAGGTTCGCCCCCGAGCTGGAGTCCTGGACGACGCCACCACCGCTGCCCGTGGACCTGAACGCGGCGGGCAGGCCGAGCAGGTCGGCGAGCCAGTCCAGCACGTGCTGCTCGAGCTCGGTGGCCGCCGGACTGGTCACCCAGGACATGCCCTGCACGCCGAGCCCGGCCGACACCAGGTCGCCGAGCACCGAGGGGCCGGACGTGTTGGCCGGGAAGTAGCCGAAGAAGCCGGGGTGCTGCCAGTGGGTGACGCCGGGCAGCACCACCCGGTCGAGGTCGGCCAGCACGGCGGAGAACGGCTCACCCTGCTCCGGAGCGGCGTCGGGCAGCGCGGCGCGCACGTCACCGGGGGAGACCTGCGAGCGGACGGGCAACGACCCGATCCGCGACCAGTAGTCGGCGATCCAGTCGACCACCTCGTGTCCGTGCTGGCGGAACTGGTCGGGTGTCATGTGTCCGGTCACCCCGTCACCGTATTGACCGTCAGGTCCGGTCGTGAGGAGTGGGGGCCGGAGGCCTCCAGCGATGGCGGGCCGGTAGCGGCTCACGCAGGCCGGGATGGCGCTCGGCCGTTGTCCGGTCCTGCGATCGAGCGGCGCAGCGGCTTCGCGCGGGCCGGGGACGGCACCTGGCCGGGGTGCGCCGTGGCAAGGGCTCGGGTTGCCGAGCGGGGGCCGGAGGCCTCCAGCGATGGCGGGCCGGTAGCGGCTCCACGCGAGCCGGGGACGGCACCTGGCCGCGGTGCGATCCGAAGGATCGCCATGTCACAGTGCCCCCGGTGCGACTCGAACGCACACTGTGCGGGTTTTGAATCCGCTCCCTCTGCCGATTGGGGTACGGGGGCCGGCCGGTCTGCCGCAGCGCAGCCTATCGGGCGGCCGGGCGGCAGCTGCGCTCGCTAGGCTCTGCCCGTGAGCAGCGAGCCGACCCGGGTCCTCATCGCCGAGGACGAGGCACTGATCCGTCTCGACCTCAAGGAGATGTTGGAGGAGGAAGGCTACGTCGTCGTCGCCGAGGTCGGCGACGGGCAGGCCGCGGTCGACCAGGCGGTCGCCCTGCGGCCCGACCTCGTCGTCCTGGACGTGCAGATGCCCGTCCTGGACGGCATCTCCGCCGCTGAGCAGATCGCCGCCGCCCGGGTGGCGCCGGTCATCGTGCTCACCGCGTTCAGCCAGCGTGAGCTGGTCGAGCGGGCGCGTGACGCCGGCGCCATGGCCTACCTGGTCAAACCGTTCTCCAAGAACGACCTGGTCCCGGCCATCGAGGTCGCCCGGGCGCGCTTCCTGGAGATGACCGCGCTGGACGCCGAGGTCGGCGACCTCAAGGAGCGGCTCGAGGCGCGCAAGGTGGTCGAGCAGGCCAAGGGCCGGCTGATGGCCGAGCGTGGCATGACCGAGGCCGAGGCGTTCCGGTGGATCCAGCGCACTGCCATGAACGAGCGGACGTCGATGAAGGCCCTCGCCCAGGCGATCCTGGGGCTCGACACCGCGGCCGGCCTCCCGGGCGACCCGGCCGCCGCCGGGCCAGCCGGGAGCTGAGTCGCCGGTCCCGGCGCTCATGCCCTGTGACGCCGGGTGACGGGAGCCGGGACGGCGTGGTGCGCGGCGAGAGCCAGGTCACAACGTCATCACGGTCGGCAGAGGGGTGACTCAGTGGCCCGGACCAGCGGTTAGGTTCCTCGCACTGATCGGTCCCCCGACGGGTGATCTTGCCTGCTGGGTGGCCAGTGCCAACGGAATCCACACTGGGAGTCACTTGATGCGCACAGGCACGTTCGCCCGCGCGGTCGCGGTCTCCGGTGCCACCCTGCTCGCGCTGACCGCCTGTGGCGGCGACAGCGACTCGGGGGAGAGCACCGGCGGCGGCGGCGACGCAAGCAGCGAGAAGCAGGTCAACGTCTACGGCACCGACGGCAACATGGGCAACGCCCTGGGGGAGTCGTTCACCGAGCAAGGCGCTCTTGTCGGTATGAGTGGAACTCTGCCCCTCACGGACCTGTCGTCCGAGTTCCGCGACCGGCTGATGGCGATCGACCCGAATCTCCAGGACTACAACTACGCCGGTGAGACCTACGACGCCATCGTCGTCTCCGCGCTCGCGGCCGAGCTGGCCGGCAGCAGCGTGCCCACCGAGTTCGCTCCCTACATCAATGGCGTCACGTTCGGTGGGGAGAAGTGCACCGACATCGCCTCGTGCATGGAGATCGTCAACTCCGGCGGCAACCCGGACTACGACGGTGTCTCCGGCCCGCTCAGCTTCACTGAGCCGGGCGAGCCCGCCCAGGCCAGCTTCGGTCTCCAGCAGTTCGGCGAAGACAACCAGATCGACGCCTCGGCCACCGAGTTCGTGATCGCTGGCGATGAGGCCAATGCGGCGAGTGACGAAGGCCCTGCTCCGGCGGCGCCGGACACCACGTCCACCGATCCGCTCGTCATCGGCACGCTGTTGCCGCTGACCGGTAGCCTCGCCTTCCTCGGCCCGCCCGAGGTCGCCGGGGCCCGGCTGGCCGTGCAGGAGATCAACGCGGCCGGCGGTGTCCTGGGCGCCCCGGTGCAGCTGGTCGAGGGTGACTCCGGTGACGCGTCGACCGACACCGCGACGCAGACGGTCGACCGGCTGCTGCAGGCGAACGTGGACGTCATCATCGGCGCGGCCGCGTCCGGCGTCAGCCTCACCGTCATCGACGCCATCACCGGTGCCGGTGTCGTGCAGTTCTCGCCGGCGAACACGTCGGACACCTTCACCACCTACGACGACAACGGGCTGTACTTCCGTACCGCCCCGCCGGACACCCTGCAGTCCCGCGCGCTCTCCGACCTGATCATCGAGGACGGCAACAACACGGTCGGGATCATGGCGCTCAACGACCCCTACGGCACCGGCCTGATGGAGAACACCGTCGAGAACCTGATCGCCAGTGGTCTCTCGGAGGACAGCATCGAGACGCTGACCTATGACCCGCAGGCGGCGAACTTCGACGCCGAGATCCAGCAGATGGTGGACTTCAACCCGGACGCCATCGTGGTCATCGGTTTCGAGGAGTCGGCCCGGATCATCGAGGGCCTCAACGCGCAGGGCATCGGCCCGCAGCGCTGATCGCACCAGGCGCTGTGATCCGACAGCGCTGATCCCGCCCCGGCACTGCGGCCCGGCCTCCCTCGGAGGCCGGGCCGCACTGCTGTCCGGGCGAGCGAGGCGGGGCGACCGGTCGCCAGCGCCCCCCAGCGCGAACGGCGCCGGACCCTGGGGGACCGGCGCCGTAGCTGGAAAGAGGGAGTCGCTGGACTCCTACTGGGCCTTGGCGAGCGTGCCCAGGTAGAGCTCGATGACCTTCGGGTCGTTCATCAACGACCGGCCGGTGTCGGTGTAGGCGTTGCGGCCCTGGTCGAGCACGTAGCCCCGGTCGCAGATCTGAAGGCAGCGGCGGGCGTTCTGCTCGACCATGATGATCGAGACGCCGGTGGCGTTGATCCGCCGGCAGCGGATGAACACCTCGTCCTGGTAGGCGGGGGAGAGCCCCGCCGAGGGCTCGTCGAGCAGCAGCACCGACGGGTCCATCATCAGCGCCCGGCCCATCGCCACCATCTGCCGCTCGCCGCCGGACAGCGACCCGGCCTTGCCCTTGCGCCGCTCACCGAGCAGCGGGAACAGGTCGACGACGTAGTCGAAGCGGTCCTTGAACGACTTGGGCCGCAGGTAGACGCCCATCTGCATGTTCTCCTCGATGGTGAGGGAGGGGAACACGTTGTTGTTCTGCGGCACGTACCCCACACCCAGCTGCACGAGGCGGTGGGCGGGGGCCGAGGTGATGTCCTCACCACGCAGGGTCACCGCCCCCGAGCGGACCGGGATCAGCCCGAACAGCGCCTTCAGCAGGGTCGACTTCCCGGCCCCGTTGGGCCCGATGATGCCCACCAGCTCGCCGTCCTGCAGGTAGAAGTCGCAGCCCCGGAGGATGTTCACCCCGGGGACGTAACCGGCGACCAGGTCGTCGGCGCGCACGAGCGCGCCCTCGGCCAGCCGCTGGTGCTCCTCGCGGGTGGCGGCCTTCTCGGCGGGGGAGATGTCCTCGCCGGCCCGGGCCGCCGGGCCCTGGTCGGATCCGACCTGGAACATCGGGTCCTCGCTGGCCGGGTCGTCGAGGGTGCTCATCGCTCCGTCCTCTCCTGGTGCGGCCCGTCGGAGCTCAGGACGTCGCTGCCGGGGCGCTCCTCACGGGCGATGGACGCCTCGGCCTCGGCCAGCACCCGGTCCTCCTCCTCGACGGTCAGCGGTGCGTCGTGGTGGGCTCCGAGATAGGCGTCGACGACGGCGCGGTTCTGGCTGATCGACTCCGGCGGCCCCTCGGCGATGATCTTGCCGGCGGCCATGACGACCACCCAGTCGCTGATGTCCCGGACGACGTCCATGTCGTGCTCGACGAAGATCACCGTCATGCCCTGCTCCCGGAGGTCCTTCACGTGGCCGAGCAGGCTCTGGGTCAGCGCCGGGTTCACCCCGGCCATCGGCTCGTCGAGCATGACGACCTCGGGGTCGCTCATCAGCGCCCGCGCCATCTCCAGCAGCTTCCGCTGGCCCCCGGAGAGGGTGCCGGCGAAGTCGTCCTTCTTGGCGTCCAGCTTGAACCGGGTGAGCAGGTCCATGGCCTTCTCGGTGTTGGCGCGTTCCTGCGCGCGCCAGATACCGGGTACCAGGGCGCGGAAGAAGCCCTCGCCCTTCTGCCCCTGGGCGCCGAGCAGCATGTTCTGCAGCACGGTCAGCCGCGAGAGTGCCTTGGTGAGCTGGAAGGTGCGCACCACTCCGAGCCGCGCGACCTGGTGGGGGGAGAGCTTGCCGAGTGACCGCCCGTTGAACGACCACGTGCCGGTGTCGGGCTGGTCGAAGCCGGTGAGCAGGTTGAACAGCGTGGTCTTGCCCGCACCGTTCGGCCCGATGAGGCCGGTGATGCCGCCCCGCTGGACCTCCAGGTGGTCGACCGACACCGCGGTGAGACCCCCGAAGGACCGGGACACGCCGTCGACGACGACGACCGGATCGGGCTTGGCGACGCCGATCTCCCAGGGGAGGTCCTTCAGGGCTGCCTGCGCGACCCGCTGGGGTGGTCGGCCCGCCGCGGACTCCGCCGTGGGCCTGGCCACCGGGGACTCGTCGGGTCGGGCGGCGTGCGCGCCGTGGGCTGCCGGGTCAGCGGGCATCGAGCATCACCTCTCGTCGGTCCCCGAAGATGCCCTGCGGGCGGAAGATCAACAGCAACATCAGCCCGAGTCCGATGATCACGAAGCGGATCTGTGCCACGTCGGTCGCCGACAGCAGGGCCTCGGGGATGACCCCGTTGGAGATGAGCGTACGCAGACCGGTGTCGGCGAACTGGATGATGAAGTACAGCAGGATCGCCCCGATGACGGGGCCGAGCACCCTGGCCGCGCCGCCGAGGATGAGGGCGGCGTAGGCGAGGAAGGTGTTGGCGTTCTGGTACTGGTCGGGTGTCGCCGAGGCGGTGCCGAGGGCGTAGATCATCCCGCCCAGCGCACCGAAGACGCCGCCGAGCACGAGGGACTGCATCTTGTAGACGTAGACGTTCTTGCCCAGCGCGCGGACGGCGTCCTCGTCCTCGCGGATCGACTTGATCACGCGGCCCCACGGGCTGCGCACCAGCGCCCACACCAGCAGGCAGGCCAGGGCCACCAGGACCCAGCCCACCAGCGTGACCCAGAGTTCGGCGCCGCTCCACCGCGAGCCCAGCAGCTCGTACCGACGGCCGGTGTCCCACGGGGCGAGGGCGACGAACTCGTCGTTGAACCCGGACAGCCCGCGGGTGGCGTTGGTGACCGGCGTGGCCGAGACGGACCGGAACGTCAGGCGCAGCCCTTCTGCCGCGGCGATGGTGGCAATGGCCAGGTAGTCGGCCCGCAGGCGCAGGGTCGGGAGGCCGAGCAGCAGCGCGAGCACGACGGCCGCGCCGATGCCGATCAGCACCCCCCACCAGAAGGAGAGCCCCCACTGGGCGACGGAGATCGCGATCCCGTACCCGCCCAGCATCGCGAAGGCGATCTGGCCGAAGTTCAGCAGCCCGGTGTACCCGAACTGCAGGTTGATGCCGATGGCCAGCAGGGCGAACAGGACGGCCTGGAAGCCGAGGCCGGCCTTCAGCGCGGTGGCCAGCGCGTCGATCAACTCGGTCATCGCTCAGCCCACCCGGGCCCGGCTGCCCAGGATGCCCTGGGGGCGGACGACGAGGATGACGATCAAGAGCAGCAACCCTCCGACGTACTTCATGTCACTCGGGATGACCAGCGTGGACATCTGGACGAAGACGCCGACGACGATGCTGCCGACCAGGGCGCCGTACGCGGTGCCCAGCCCGCCGAGGGTCACGCCGGCGAACATGAGCAGGAGCAGCCGGAAACCCATGTCCCACTGCACCTCGTCGGAGAGCCCCAGCAGGACCCCGCCGAGCGCGGCCAGCCCGCCACCCATCATCCAGACGAACAGGATGACCCGGTCGACGTCGATGCCCGACGATGCGGCGAGGTCCCGGTTGTCCGACACGGCGCGCATCGCCTTCCCGATCTTGGTGCGCTGCAGCATCAGCGCCACCAGGACCAGGACGACGAGCGCGATCACCAGCGAGGCGAGATCCTTGTTGGTCATCGTGAACGGGCCGTAGTCGACGGCGCGCTGACCGCGGTAGGCATCGAAGGGGTTCGACCGGCCGCCGTAGACGATCTGGTAGAGGTAGCGCAGCAGCAGCGACAGCCCGATGGAGATGACCAGCGCCGCGACCAGGCCGGTCCCGCGGCGGCGCAGCGGGCGCCAGAGCCCCAGCTCGTTCAGCGCACCGAAGCCCGCCCCGATGACCAGCGCGATCAGGGCCGCCGGGATGAACGGCACGCCGGCCCCGACGTTGACGAACCAGGCGGCGATGGCGCCGACGGTGACCAGCTCGCCGTGGGCGAAGTTGACCAGCCCGGTCGTGCCGAAGATGAGGGACAGGCCGACCGCGGCCATGGCGATCAGCAGGCCGAAGCGCAACCCGTCGACGAGCAACTGCACCCACTGGACTGTTCCGCCGCCGGAGTTGCGACTGCCGTCGTTGAGCCCGATGAGCACGCCCTGGTCGCGGCCGGTGTCGACCGTGACGGTGCGGCTGTTGGCCCCGTTCAAGGTGACGCCGTCGGGGAGGTCGCTCTCGTCGATGGTCACCGTGTACTGCCCGGGACCGGGGACGTCGACCGACCAGCGGCCGGCTTCGTCGGTCTCCACCGAGTCGATCTCGGTGCCGTCGGCGGTGGAGACGGTCACCTCGATGCCCTCGATCGGCCCGCTCACGCTGGTCCGCAGCGTGCCGGAGACCGCCTCGCCCACGGCGTGCGCGACGCCCGGGGTGAGGATGGCCAGGACGGCCGCGAAGGCGGCGACCAGCAGCGCGAGCACGAGCGGACGCCGGCCGGTGCGCCACCGGGCGCGTCGGGCACCCGCCGGGAGCACCTCCCGGGGTGTCGTGCGGTCCCCGTGTCGACGGACACGGTGGGGCGCGTGCGTCACTCGACCTCCCAGCCGTTTGGTTGAGCCGGGACAGTAACGCACGGTGGCGAAGGTCACGCCCCCTTCGGGACACACCGTGATGCATCTGCGACACGCCGGGCACCGGCACCCGGAGGCCGGCCCCCGGGCTCAGCGGGCGCGGCGGATCATGCAGGTCAGCCGGGCGGTGGCGGCGGCGTGGCCGTGGTCGTCGTGCACGTCGACCAGGAAGGTGGCCAGCGTCCGGCCGCGACGCACCGGCGTGCACACGGCGGTCACGACCCCGGACCTCGTCCCGCGCAGGTAGCTCGCGTTCAACTCGATGCCCACCACGGTGCCGCCCGGGCCGGCGGCCAGCGCTGCGGCGTGGGAGCCGACGGACTCGACCAGCGCGCAGGTGGCACCCCCGTGGAGCAGGCCGAAGGGCTGCGTGTTCCCCTCGACCGGCATCCGGGCGACCACCCGGTCGGGGTCCCAGTCGACGATCTCGATGCCCAGCTTGTCGTCCAGCGGGCTGGTCAGGTCGGCGGGCAACCAGGTCGGGGCAGCGGTCGTCACCTGCCGCACGGTAGCCAGCGGCGGCCCCGCTGCAGGAACCCGACCCGGGCGGGCGAGGGTCGGGGGACCGCGGGGTCCGCTCACTAGGATCGCCGGTGATGTCAGCTCCGGTCAGCACCTCCGCCCCCGCCCCGTCCGCCGCCGGTGCAGCCGCCGGGCCGCGGCCCCGGCTGCTCCTCCTCGACGGCCACTCGCTGGCCTACCGGGCGTTCTTCGCGCTGCCGGTTGAGAACTTCTCGACCACCACCGGGCAGCCGACCAACGCCGTGTACGGCTTCACGTCGATGCTGATCAACGTGCTGCGGGACGAGCAGCCCACACACCTGGCCGTCGCCTTCGACGTCGGGCGCAAGACGTTCCGCAGCGAGATCTACGCCGAGTACAAGGCCAACCGCGCCGAGAGCCCGACCGACTTCCGGGGCCAGGTGAGCCTCATCCAGGAGGTGCTGGCCGCCTTGCACGTGCCGGTGCTCACCGCCGAGGGGTACGAGGCCGACGACGTCATCGCCACGCTCACCGTGCAGGCCGTCGAGGCCGGCATGGACGTGCTGATCTGCACCGGCGACCGCGACGCGCTGCAGCTGGTCAACTCCCACGTCACCGTGCTCTATCCGCGCAAGGGTGTCTCCGACCTCACCCGTTTCACCCCGGAGGAGGTCGAGGCCAAGTACGGCCTGACCCCGGCCCAGTACCCCGACTTCGCCGCACTGCGGGGCGACCCCAGCGACAACCTCCCGAACATCCCCAGCGTGGGGGAGAAGACGGCGGCCAAGTGGGTGCGCGAGTACGGCTCGCTCGACGCCCTCGTCGACCAGGTCGACACGGTCAAGGGCAAGGTCGGGGAGAAACTGCGCGAGCACCTGTCCTCGGTGCTGCAGAACCGGCGGCTCACCGAGCTCGACCGGGCCGTCCCGCTGCCGATGGAGCCCACCCAGCTCGCCGTCCGGCCCTGGGACCGCAACGAGGTGCACACCCTCTTCGACAACCTGCAGTTCCGGGTGCTGCGCGACCGGCTGTTCGCCACGCTGACCAGCGCCGAGCCGGAGGTCGAGGGTGGCTTCGACGTCGCCGAGGACGTCGTCGGTGCCGGTGGGCTGGCCGATTGGCTCGCCGCCCACGCCCGCACGGGGCGCACCGGCGTGGTGTTCCGCGGCACGTGGGGACGCGGTACCGGCGAGCTGGCCGGCCTGGCGCTGGCCGCGGCCAACGACCACGCCACCTTCGTCGACCTGGGGCCGGATCTCGACGTCGCCGATGAGCAGGCGCTCGCGGCCTGGCTGGCCGACCCGGCCACCGCCAAGGTCGTCCACGACGTCAAGGGCCCGTTGCTGGCCGTCGCCGCCCGCGGGTGGGAGCTGGCCGGGGTGGTGAGCGACACCGCGCTGGCTGCCTACCTCGCGTTGCCCGGTCAGCGGTCCTTCGACCTCGGTGACCTGGCGGTGCGCTACCTCAAGCGCGAGCTGAAGGACGACGCCGCCCCCGAGGCGCAGCTGACCCTGGACGGACTCGGGCCCACCGAGGAGGACCTGGCCGCAGAGGCCCGGCACGCCGACGTCGTCAAGGCCGTCGCGGTCAACGACCTGTCCGACGCCCTCGAGCAGGTGCTCGGCCAGAAGGGCGGCGACCACCTGCTCGGCCAGATCGAGCTGCCGCTGACCCACGTGCTGTCCGCGATGGAGCGGCGGGGGATCGCCGTCGACCTGGACTTCCTGCATGAGCTGCAGAAGGAGTTCGCGGCCGGCGTGGCCGAGGCGGCCGAGGAGGCCTACGCGGTCATCGGCAAGGAGATCAACCTCGGCTCACCCAAGCAGCTGCAGGCCGTGCTGTTCGACGAGCTCGGCCTGCCGAAGACCAAGAAGAACAAGACCGGCTACACCACCGACGCCGAGGCGCTGACCTCACTGCTGGCCTCCACCGGGCACCCGTTCCTCGAGCACCTGCTCCGGCACCGCGACGTCACCCGGCTGCGCACCGTGATCGACGGGCTGATCCCGATGGTCGACGAGGTGGGCAGGATCCACACCACGTTCCAGCAGACGGTCGCGGCCACCGGCCGGCTGTCGTCCACCGACCCGAATCTGCAGAACATCCCGATCCGCAGCGCCGAGGGGCGCCGGATCCGGCAGGCGTTCGTCGTGGGCAACGGCTACGAGTCGCTGATGACCGCCGACTACAGCCAGATCGAGATGCGGATCATGGCCCACCTCTCCGAGGACGCCGGCCTGATCGAGGCCTTCACGTCGGGGGAGGACCTGCACTCCTTCGTCGCCTCGCGGGCCTTCGCCATCCCGATCTCCGACGTCGACCCGGAGATGCGCCGCCGGATCAAGGCGATGAGCTACGGCCTGGCCTACGGGTTGTCGGCCTACGGGCTGGCCCAGCAACTGCGCATCTCCCCGGAGGAGGCCCGCGGGCAGATGCAGGCCTACTTCGAGCGTTTCGGCGGCATCCGCGACTACCTTGACGGCGTCGTCGACGACGCCCGGCAGACCGGCTACACCGAGACGACGCTGGGCCGGCGGCGCTACCTGCCCGACCTCACCAGCGACAACCGGCAGCGCCGGGAGATGGCGGAGCGGATGGCGCTCAACGCCCCGATCCAGGGCTCGGCCGCCGACGTCATCAAGGTCGCCATGCTCAACGTGGAGAAGGCGATCGCCGCCGAGGGGCTGCGTTCCCGGATGCTGCTGCAGGTGCACGACGAACTCGTGCTCGAAGTGGCTCCCGGCGAGCGCGAGCAGCTCGAGGCGCTGGTGCGGCGGGAGATGGCCGGCGCCGCCGAGCTGACCGTCGCGCTGGAGGTCTCGGTCGGCTCCGGCCCCAGCTGGGATGCCGCGGCCCATTGATCTCCGCCGGCGGTCGGCCCGCCGGTCAGCCGGGGCTGAACTGCTGGACCTGGGGCACCGTGGTGACCAGGTGCAGCTCGGCCGTGGCCGAAGGCGACCAGGCCACGTGCGGGACGTCCCCGGGAAAGCGGATGAAGTCGCCGGCCTGCAGCTTGCGGGGGTCGTCCACGGGGCCGGCCACGACATCGCCGGAGACGACGTAGGCGTGCAGCAGGGTGCCGGGGGACAACGCCGGCCGCACCACCGCGGACTGCCCGGTCAGCTCCAGCAGCGTCGTCGTGACCTGTCCCGTGCCGTGCACCCGGTCCAGTTCCCGCTGCCGGCCCGATGGCGCGTGCGCCCACCCGGCCTCCTCCCGACGCTGCACCAGCACCGGACTGCCCCACTCGGTCACCAGCCAGTTGACCCCGACCCCCAGGGCGCGCGCCACGGCCAGCATGGTCTCCACGGTCGGGTTGCCCGCACCGTTCTCCAGGTTGGCCAGGGTCTGCTTGGCCAGGCCGGCCTCCCGGGCCAGGTTGCCCAGGCTCAGCCCTCGTTCCTGCCGGATGCGCCGCACGTTCCGGCCGAGGGTGCGCACGTCCGTCATGTGTCCATTGTGCTGGACCGCTGTCCATCTTGACCGGTCGGTAGGTGCGTGGCCTTCCGGTCAGCCCGGGAGGTCGCAGACCAGGATGAGGGTCCCGGGTACCAGGGCGCCGCGCTCGGGCGACCACTGACCCCAGGTCTGCGTACGGCCCGGCGTCCACTCCGGCTCGAGCAGGTCGGTGAGCACCAGGCCGGCACCGATGACCGCGCGCACCCAGTCGCCGACGGTGCGGTGGTGCTCCACGTAGACCGTCCGCCCGGCGCCGTCGGTCTCCACGTAGGGACGGCGGTCGAAGTAGGACCCGGTCACCCGCAGGTCCTCCGGGTCGGGGGAGTCGGGCAGCGGCCAGCGCAGCGGATGGTTCACCGAGGCCACGAACCGGCCGCCCGGGCGCAGCACCCGGCGCACCTCGGTCAGCACGGCCCGTGCGTCGGCGACGAACGGCAGCCCGCCGAACGCCGAGCAGGCCAGGTCCATGCTCCCGTCGGCCAGCGGCAGCGCACCGGCGTCGGCCTGCAGCAGGGGCACCGGCACGCCGGTGGCCCGGTTCAGCTCGGCCGCCCGGGCCAGCATCCCGCCGGAGACGTCGAGGGCGGCCACCTCGGCCCCGGCCCGGCGCAGCCAGCGGGCGCAGGGCGCCGAACCGCAGCCGATCTCCAGCACCCGCCGCCCCGCCACGTCACCGAGCAGGTGCGCGTCGGCCTCGCGCAGCCCCTCCGGGCACCACAGGAAGTCCACGTCGCCGAGATCGGCACCGTGCTCTGCCAGGTAGGCCGGTGCCGCGGCGTCCCACCACCCCCGGTTGGCCCGCGCGGACTCCGCCGGGCCGGTGCCGCGGCGGGTCACGCCGCCGGCCATCGGATAGCCGTCGGCGCCCAAGGGCAGCGGGGGAGGCAGCGGGGGCGGCAGGCTCATGTCGCGCCGATGGTGACACGCCGGGCCGGGAGGGCGGTCGGGAACCCAGGTGGACCCGGCGGCGTCGACGTCCGTACCATGGGGAGTGCGCCAGAGGTCTGTGGTGTCGTCCCCCGTACGCTGAACGTGGCGCACGGAGGACGTCCGACACCTCTCCCGTGCACCTCCCCACGACCGGTCCGGTCGTGGCTCCTGTCCTGTCCCTGCGCACCCCCCGTCCGGAGCACTCGACCACATGACCTCCACCCAGGTCCGTCCCGACAGCACCCCCCAGATCGCGGTGAACGACATCGGCACCGCCGAGGACTTCCTCGCCGCGATCGACCAGACGATCAAGTACTTCAACGACGGCGACATCGTCGAAGGCATCATCGTCAAGGTCGACCGGGACGAGGTGCTGCTGGACATCGGCTACAAGACCGAGGGCGTCATCCCCTCGCGCGAGCTGTCCATCAAGCACGACGTCGACCCCACCGAGGTCGTCCACGTCGGTGACGAGGTGGAAGCCCTGGTCCTCCAGAAGGAGGACAAGGAAGGGCGGCTGATCCTCTCCAAGAAGCGCGCACAGTACGAGCGCGCCTGGGGCACGATCGAGGCCAAGAAGGAAGCCGACGAGGTCGTCACCGGCACCGTCATCGAGGTCGTCAAGGGCGGCCTCATCCTCGACATCGGCCTGCGCGGGTTCCTCCCCGCGTCGCTGGTGGAGATGCGGCGCGTCCGCGACCTGCAGCCCTACGTGGGCCGCGAGCTCGAGGCTAAGATCATCGAGCTCGACAAGAACCGCAACAACGTGGTCCTGTCCCGCCGTCAGTGGCTGGAGCAGACCCAGTCCGAGGTGCGCAGCGAGTTCCTCAACAAGCTCGCCAAGGGCCAGGTCCGCACGGGCGTCGTCTCCTCGATCGTCAACTTCGGTGCCTTCGTGGACCTGGGCGGCGTCGATGGCCTGGTGCACGTCTCCGAGCTGTCCTGGAAGCACATCGACCACCCTTCCGAGGTCGTCGAGGTGGGCCAGGAGGTCACCGTCGAGGTTCTCGACGTCGACCTGGACCGCGAGCGGGTCTCGCTGTCGCTGAAGGCGACGCAGGAGGACCCGTGGCGTCAGTTCGCCCGCACCCACCAGATCGGTCAGGTCGTGCCGGGCAAGGTCACCAAGCTCGTTCCCTTCGGTGCGTTCGTGCGCGTCGACGAGGGCATCGAGGGCCTGGTGCACATCTCCGAGCTGGCCGAGCGGCACGTCGAGATCCCGGAGCAGGTCGTGCAGGTCGGCGACGAGATCCTGGTCAAGGTCATCGACATCGACCTGGACCGCCGCCGCATCTCGCTGTCGCTCAAGCAGGCCAACGAGGGCGTCGTCGGCGACGAGGAGCAGTTCGACCCGGCTGCGTACGGCATGGCCGCGCAGTACGACGAGCAGGGCAACTACGTCTACCCCGAGGGCTTCGACGCCGACACCGGCGAATGGCTCGAGGGCTACGACACGGCCCGCGAGACGTGGGAGAAGCAGTACGCCGAGGCCCAGGCCCGTTTCGAGGCGCACCGCAAGCAGATCGCGGCGGCCAAGGAGGCCGACGCCGAGGCTGCGGCCGGTGGCAGCTACTCCAGCGAGCCGGTCGAGACGCCGGACGCCCCGTCGACCGGCGGCACTCTGGCTTCCGACGAGGCGCTGGCGGCTCTGCGGGCCAAGCTCGCCGGCGGCGAGTGACCCTGCAGCTCGCCTGAGCAGCACCTGACAGTGCGCCGTCCACCGCAACCGGTGGGCGGCGCACTGTCGTCTGTCGAGGGCTCGTCCGGCCGGCGGCTCGCCGGAACGCACGCCACGTAGCTCACGGGGTCGGGCACGGGGCCGGCCGGACGGTGACGACCCCGCCGACCGTGAGGTCGACGGGGTCGTCGGGTTCCTTGAGCTCAGCCGTGAGCCGTCAGCGGGCGGACAGCGGGAGCGTGGCGCCGTCGCCCTCGGTCAGGCCCTCCTGCAGGGGCCCGCCGCGAGCTTGCGAGCGGTGGGGGGCAGGAGGGTCCTTCTTCTGCAGGGGCCCGCCGCGAGCTTGCGAGCGGTGGGGGGCAGGAGGGTCCTTCTTCTGCAGGGGCCCGCCGCGAGCTTGCGAGCGGTGGGGGGCAGGAGGGTCCTTCTTCTGCAGGGGCCCGCCGCGAGCTTGCGAGCGGTGGGGGGCAGGAGGGTCCTTCTTCTGCTGGGGCCCGCCGTGAGCTCGGCGAGCGGGTGGGGGCAGTGGCCCCGTCCGGAGGCTCGCCCCGAGCTTGCGAGGGGTGAGCGGGACGGGGTCCTTGATCAGAGGCTCAGGATGATGGCGAACGCGGTGCGGGGGCGCCCGCCGGCGTTGGCCAGGAAGTCCCAGGTGTGCCGGCCGGCGGGCACCGCGGGCAGCAGCGCCCGGAGGAACGCGAAGCCGCGGCGGCGGGTCTGCAGCCGCTTGGCCACCGCCGGGAGGTCCGAGCAGCGGACGCCGGCGGGCCGGTCGATCCGGTGCCGACCGCGGCGCTGCGTGCCAGGGACCGACGGGGTGTCGACGAGCTCGGTAACGGCCATGATCGACATCTGCCTCTCTGCTGTGGCGGGGGAAGTCCACCGGGACAGAACGTAGGTCGTGGGGCGCGTGTGACTCCAGCGACTCGCCGGGACCTCGCCGTGCCGTGACCTTCCTGAGATCTGGCCCCGCCGGGGCCGCCCGCGCCCCGGGCCTAGGTTGGTGCGGTGTTGAGGATCGGGCTGACCGGCGGCATCGGATCGGGCAAGAGCACCGTGGCCGCGCTGCTGGCCGAGCGTGGCGCCCGGGTGGTGGACGCAGACCGGATCGCCCGCGAGGTCGTCGCGCCGGGCACCCCCGGGCTGGCCGCCGTCGTAGCGGAGTTCGGCGAGCGCGTCGTGGCGCCGGACGGGTCGCTGGATCGCCCCGCGCTGGCCGCCGTCGTCTTCGGGGACCCGGCGGCCCGGGCCCGGCTCGATGGCATCGTCCACCCACTGGTGCGTGCCCGTGCCGCTGAGGCGGTTGCTGCGGCCCCCGCGGACGCCGTCGTCGTCCAGGACGTCCCACTGCTGGTGGAGACCGGCCAAGCCGGGTCCTACGACCTCGTGCTGGTCGTCGAGACCGACGAGGAGGTGCGGGTCCGGCGGCTGGTCGAGCGAGGGCTGTCCGCGCAGGACGCCCGGGCCCGGATCGCCAGCCAGGCGACCGACGAGCAGCGCCGGGCGGTCGCCGACGTCGTCCTGCGCAACGACGGGGACCGGAGCGCCCTGGCCGCCGGGGTCGATCGCTTCTGGAGCGAGCACGTGGCGCCGGCGGCCGGGTGAGGAGCACGGCAGGCGACCGATCAGTTCGGCCCCCGGGGGAGGTCTGACCCGTACGCGCCACGTGGGCGCACGGACCGGGAGGACCCGACATGGCCGAGCAGAAGATCGTTCCCAACCTGTGGTTCGACACCCAGGCCGAGGAGGCGGCGCAGTACTACATCGACGTCTTCGGCTCCGGCCGCATCCTCGGTGTCGCCCGTTACCCAGAGGGCGCCCCCGGCCCGACGGGTGGGGTGATGACGGTGGAGTTCGAGGTGGCCGGCATGCGTCTGGTCGGGATCAACGGCGGCCCCCAGTTCAGCTTCACCGAGGCGGTGTCGCTCCAGGTGAACTGCGCCGACCAGGCCGAGGTGGACCGCTACTGGGACCGGCTCGTCGGTGACGGCGGCTCGGAGAGCCAGTGCGGCTGGCTCAGGGACAGGTACGGGTTGTCCTGGCAGATCATCCCGGCGGGGATGGAGGAGCTTTTCGCCCACCCCGACCCGGGGCGTGCCCAGCGGGCCATGCAGGCCATGCTCGGGATGCGCAAGCTGGACGTCGCGGTCATGCGGGCCGCCGCCGACGGGATGCCGGTCGGCTGACCGGGACCGCCACGGACGACGAAGACCCCAGGACCCGTCTCCGGGTGCCTGGGGTCTTCGGTGTGGTGGGCGATACTGGGATCGAACCAGTGACCTCTTCCGTGTCAGGGAAGCGCGCTACCGCTGCGCCAATCGCCCGTTCCGGCCGCGCGGCCGGATCGACTCACCGCGGGGGTGGGCCTGAGGTGGAGACGGGATTTGAACCCGTGTAGACGGCTTTGCAGGCCGTTGCCTCGCCTCTCGGCCACTCCACCGCACACCGGGCGCCGGTCTTGCGACCAGCGCCCGGAGTTCCGAGCGGACGACGGGATTCGAACCCGCGACCCTCACCTTGGCAAGGTGATGCTCTACCAGCTGAGCCACGTCCGCAGTGCGTGTTGAACTCTAACCGACCCGTTCCGGAGGGCCAAACCCGGGGGGTCCGCACCCCGGGTTTGGGGACGTCCGTGCAGGTCAGCGGTGCATCAGCGGGGCCGGAAAGCCGTCCACGTCAGGGCAGGGTCGGGTCGGTGCCGCCGCCCTGGAGCAGGGCGATGAGCTCGTCGTCGACCTGGAGCCGCCCGCTCTCCTCGCCCACCGGAACCAGCCGCTCGGTCTCCCGGAGGAATTCGCCGACGACGGCCGCGGACAGCTCGAACAAGGCCTCCCCGGAGGGTGCGCGCAGCTGCAGGAACAGCACGTCCAGCGCGGCTCTGGCCGGCCAGATGCGAACGTCGCCGTCGCCGACCGGCGCCGAGAGGCCCGCGCGCAGCAGTTCGCGCGACAACAGCCACTCGACCCCGCCGTCGTCGGGCTCGTCGAACTCCGGCTCCTCCGGCTCGCCGCCGTCGCCGAAACGCACCTGGACCGCGTAGGGGTCCGCTGCCTCGTAGACCAGGGCCGCGGAGACCGACGTCCAGGACTGCGGGCCGACCAGGTGGAGGGTGGTGCGGGTCGTACAACCCGACCTCGGAGAGCGCGCCATGACCCTGCAACGACCGGCGGGCCGGTAGGTGACGCCCGGGCCCGGCGTGTCGCGCCCCGATCGCCTCACCTGTCACACATGTCACATCAGCCTCTGGTCACGGCCCCCCGCGGCGTGCTGAACCGGGAGGACTGGGTTCTGCGAACACACCGTGTGACCATGGGACTCGTGACCCGACCAGCCCGGCGTCCGGAGGGCAGCGCTGCCGACGTCGAGTTGCTCCGGCGGATGGCTGCGGGTGACCGCAGCGCCGTCGACGACCTGTACGAGCGCTTCCGCCGTCCGGCGTTCGCCCTGGCCCGCCGGGTCCTGGGCGACGACGCGCTGGCCGAGGACGTGGTGCAGGAGGTCCTCGTCACGGTCTGGCGCGACCCCGGCGGCTTCGACGGGGCGCGCGGCAGTGTGTCGTCGTGGCTGTTGGCGATGGTCCACCACAAGGCCGTGGACGCCGTCCGCCGGGAGGAGTCCCACCGCCGCCGGCAGGTCCGCGTCGGGGACGACCTGGCGCTCGCCGCGCCCAACCAGGTCGCCGACGTGGCCGACGAGGCGTGGGCCGGCGTGGTCGCCGGCCGGGTCCGGGCCGCCCTGCACGCACTGCCGGAGGCGCAGCGGGAGGCCCTCACGCTCGCCTACTACGGCGGCTACACCCAGCGCGAGGTGGCCGCGCTCACCGGCGCCCCGCTGGGCACGGTCAAGACCCGGATGCTCGCGGGCATGCGCCGGCTGAAGGACCAACTCGGCACGGGCGTGCCCGGCGGCGCGGTCACCCGGGACGGAGGCGTCCGATGAGCGGGCCGACCCACGAGGAGCCTCGGGACGAGCACGAGACCTTCGACGAGCTCGCCGTCGGCTGGGCGCTGCACGCCCTCGAGCCCGAGGACGAGGCCGCCTTCGCCGCCCACCTGGCCGGCTGCCGACGGTGCGCGCAGACCGTCGCGGAGACCGCGGAGGTGATGGCGGCCCTGGCCGCCGACCTGCCGCCCGCGGAGCCGTCGCCGGCGCTGCGGGACCGGCTGCGGGCGGAGGTGGAGCGAACCGAGCAGGTGCCGGCTCCTCGCGATGAGTTGCCGGTCGAACCACCGCTGCCCGGGCCGGCCGCGCCGTGGCCACCCCCGCCGGCGCGCCCTTCCGAGCGCGCCCCGTCCCGGCACCCGGCCGGCGGCATGCGGGCGGCGCCGGTGGACGGGCTGCGGCCGCCCGGCGTGCCGAGGCTGCCCAACGCCCGCCCGGCGTGGCGACGGGTGCTCCCGCACGCGCTGGTGGCCGCCGCGGTCGCAGCGGTGCTGGCGCTCGGCGCGTGGAACGTGGTGCTGTCCAGTGACCGGGCCGACGCGCAGGCCATGGCCGCGGAGCGGGCCGAGATGATCGAGTCGCTGCTCGAACCGGGCCGGGCGACGATCGCCCCGCTGGCCACGGACGGCGAGGAGGTGGCCACGGTGGTGGCCCGCGAGGAGCAGGTCCAGGTGGTGGCCGACGGGCTGCCGGTCAACGACGGCAGCAGCGACACCTACGTGGTCTGGGGCGTCCCGAGGTCGGGGGCGCCCGTGGCGCTCGGCACGTTCGACGTGGTTTCTCGGCAGATCGACCTCCGAGCCGTAGGCTCCACCGAGACCGGGCTGGACGACTACTCGACGTTCGCCGTCAGCATCGAGCCAGGTCGGGAGGCTCCGTCGGAACCGACGGAGATCGTGGCGAGCGGGCAGGTGACCAGCTGAGCGACCAGGACACCGTGACCGCGCCCGACGAGCCCCTCGAACGGCCCGGCCGCCCCCTCGGCGGCCGGCCACCGCGGGAGTCCGCCGACGCGCGTCGGGCACGGTACGACGCCGACGAGGTGCACAGCCTGCGTGAGCGGGTGGCCGAGTCGCGGTGGCGCCGCCGCCTGGCGGCCCGCCGCAGCCTGGACGCCCCGTACCGGGTCGGGGTCGGCGTGGTCGGCGGCCTGGTTCTCGCCGTGGGGATCGTCACCATCCCGCTCCCGGGTCCCGGCTGGCTGACCGTCATCGCCGGGCTGTTCGTGCTGGCCACCGAGTTCACCTGGGCCGAGCGGCTGCTTGAGTTCACCCGGAAGCACGTGGCGCGCTGGACCGAGTGGCTGGGCCACCAGCCGTTCGCCGTCCGGCTCGGGGTCGGGTTGCTGACGGCGGTGTTCGTCTACGGGGTGCTCGTGCTGACCCTGCACCTCTTCGGCGTCCCGGACTGGGTGCCGGGGTGGGTGCCACTGTGGCGCTGAGCATCTGGCAGACTGTTCGACGGCACGGGCGATTGGCTCAGCGGTAGAGCGCTTCGTTCACACCGAAGAGGTCACTGGTTCGATCCCAGTATCGCCCACTCCCGACAGGCCCGGCCCGCTCAGCGGCGCCGGGCCTTCGTCGTCCCGGCCGGCCCCGTGCGCCGGCCGCGGTACCGGCGCACCATGGACGGCGATGCCTCCGGACCGGGCCGCCCGCCTGCAGGCCGCTCTCGAACGGGACGGACCGACGTGCATCTGGTGCGGCCGAGAGTTCGCCGGCCTGGTCCTGCCGACCACCGAGCACGTCGTCCCGCGGGTCAAGGGCGGGCCCTCCTGGCTGGCGAACGAGGTGGCCGCCTGCCGGCGGTGCAACGCCGCCCGTGGGCACACCGCGCCGGTGGAGTGGCTGGAGGAGTGCCGGGGCCGCGGCTGGCAGCCTGACGAGCCGCGGCTGGCCCGGGTGCTGGGTGACCTGGCGCGGGCCATCGAGGCGCGGGGCGGCCAGCGTCGCGCGCGCCCGTACCTGGACGCGCAGGTGCGCCGGCTCCGCCGGCGCGGAAGGGCCGCCTCCTGAGCGCTGCCGGCGGGGCTGCCCGGGCGTAGCGTCGGCCGCCGTGACCCCCACCGAGCCGCAGGACGTCGTCGGCACCGTCGGTGAGATCGCGGTCTACCCGGTGAAATCCCTCGGCGGGCGCACGGTCCCGGCTGTCCAGGTGGGGCCGGGCGGGCTCGCCGGCGACCGCGCCCACTCCGTCCTGGACGCCACGACGGGGGAGCGGGTGACGGTGAAGACGACGCCGCGGATGCGCACGGTCGTGGCCACCGGCGACGTCGAGCAGGACACGATGACACTCACCGAGGTGCTCGGTCGCCCGGTGCGCCTGGCCGCGGCCGACGCCGGCCCGCAGGCCGACGCGGCGGCGGCGGTGCACCTGGTGTCCCGCGCGGCGATCGAGCGGGCCGCGGCCGGCGAGGTCCCCGACGGCTGCTCCGCCGAGGACCCCCGGGCCAACCTGCTGCTGAACCTGGCCGAGGGGCAGGACGAGCGCTCCTGGGTGGGGCACCGGCTGCAGGTGGGCGAGGTGGTCCTCGACGTCGTCCGCACCCCCAAGCACTGCCTGGGCGTCTACGCCGAGGTGGCGGTCCCGGGCCGGGTGGCGGCCGGGGATGCCGTCCGGCTGCGCTGAGCTCGCCCGGTTGACCGGTCCCCGCTGCCCGGCGCACTAGTCTCGGAGGTCTCCGGCCATCCGGCCGGAGGGCTTCCGGGCCGCCCCGCCACCTTCCAGGAGCACCTCGTGTCCAGCGCGCCCCCGCCGACCGCCACCACCCCGATCCGGGTGCCGGCCGGGACGACGGCCCAGCAGGCGCTCAAGGACGCCGGGGTCCCGCTCAAGGGGCCCGACGGCGCCGTCGTCGTCCGGGAGACCGGCTCCGGCGACCTGCGCGACCTGGCCTGGGCCCCCGACGTCGACAGCGAGGTGGAGCCGGTCCCGGCCGCCAGCGCCGACGGCCGGGCGGTCATCCGGCACTCCACCGCGCACGTCCTCGCCCAGGCCGTGCAGGAGCTCTTCCCGGGCACCCGGCTGGGCATCGGCCCGCCGGTGGAGAACGGTTTCTACTACGACTTCGATCCCGAGCGGCCCTTCACGCCCGAGGATCTGCAGGCGCTGGAGAAGCGCATGCAGGCGATCGTCAAGCAGGGGCAGCACTTCTCCCGCCGGGAGATCGACGACGACGAGGCCCGGGCCGAGCTCGCGCACGAGCCGTACAAGCTGGAGCTGATCGGGCTCAAGGGCGGCGCGGCCGACGCCGAGGGCGCCGACGTGGAGGTCGGCGGCGCGCAGCTGACCATGTACGACAACCTCGATCCGCGCAGCGGCGAGCGGGTCTGGACCGACCTGTGCCGCGGCCCGCACCTGCCGCGCACGAGTGGCATCCCGGCGTTCTCGCTCACCCGCAGCGCGGCGGCGTACTGGCGGGGGAGCGAGAAGAACCCCCAGCTGCAGCGCGTGTACGGCACCGCGTGGGAGAGCAAGGACGCCCACAAGGCGTACCTGGAGCACCTGGCCGAGGCCGAGCGGCGCGATCACCGCCGGCTGGGCGCCGAGCTGGACCTGTTCAGCTTCCCCGACGAGATCGGCTCCGGGCTGGCCGTCTTCCACCCCAAGGGCGGGGTGGTGAAGCGGGAGATGGAGGACTACGTCCGGCGTCGGCACATCGAGGAGGGCTTCGACTACGTCGGGACGCCGCACATCAGCAAGGGCGGCCTGTTCGAGACCTCCGGGCACCTGCCGTACTACGAGGAGACGATGTTCCCGGGCATGGACCTGGAGAACAGCACGTACTACCTCAAGGCGATGAACTGCCCGATGCACAACCTGATCTTCCGGTCCCGCGGGCGGTCCTACCGGGAGCTCCCGCTGCGGTTCTTCGAGTTCGGCTCGGTGTACCGGTACGAGAAGTCCGGTGTCGTCCACGGGCTCACCCGGGTGCGCGGGCTGACCCAGGACGACTCGCACAGCTACGTCACCCCCGAGCAGGCGCCCGGCGAGATCCGGCACCTGCTGGCCTTCGTGCTGGGGCTGCTGCGCGACTTCGGACTGGACGACTACTACCTCGAGCTGTCCACCCGCGGGGAGTCGGAGAAGTTCATCGGCTCGGACGAGGAGTGGGCGGTGGCCACCGCCGTGCTCGAGGACGCGGCCAGGGAGACCGGGCTCGAGCTCGTTCCCGACCCGGGCGGGGCGGCGTTCTACGGGCCGAAGATCTCCGTCCAGGCCCGCGACGCGATCGGCCGCACCTGGCAGATGTCGACCATCCAGTACGACTTCAACCAGCCCGCCCGCTTCGGCCTGGAGTTCAGCGCCTCCGACGGCACCCGCAAGCAGCCGGTGATGATCCACTCGGCGAAGTTCGGTTCGATCGAACGGTTCTTCGGCGTGCTCACCGAGCACTACGCCGGCGCCTTCCCGGCCTGGCTCGCCCCGGTGCAGGTCGTCGGCATCCCGATCACCGACGAGCAGGTGCCCTACCTGACCGACGTGGCCCTGCAGCTGAGGACCCGCGGCATCCGGGTGGAGATCGACGACTCCGACGACCGGATGCAGAAGAAGATCCGCACCGCCAGCAAGCAGAAGGTGCCGTTCGTGCTGCTCGCCGGCGCCACCGACGCCGAGGCCGGCGCGGTGTCCTTCCGCTACCGCGACGGGTCGCAGCGCAACGGGGTCCCGGTCGCCGACGCCGTCGAGCAGGTCCTCGCCTGGGTCACCGCCCGGCACAACGACGATCCCCGTGCCGAGACGCCCCACCCGGTCGACCCGGCGGCCGGCGTCCCGCTGGAGGCCGGATGACCTCCGACCCCCGGCCGGTGTCCACCGACGAGGGCGGCCCCACCTCGCCGTTCGAGCACCTGTGGACGCCCTACCGGATGGCCTACATCCGCGGGGCGGGCAAGCCCACCGGCGACCACGACTGCCCGTTCTGCCTCATCCCCGCGATGAGCGACGAGGACGGCCTGGTCGTGGCCCGCGGTGAGACGGTGTTCGCGGTGCTGAACCTGTACCCCTACAACGCCGGCCACCTCATGGTGGTCCCGTACCGCCACGTGCCCGACTACACCGATCTCACGACGGCGGAGGTCGCCGAACTGGGGGCGTTCACCCAGACGGCGATGCGGGTCGTGCGCGCCGTCAGCGGCGCCCACGGGTTCAACATCGGCATGAACCAGGGCTCGGTCGCCGGTGCCGGCATCGCCGACCACCTGCACCAGCACGCGGTGCCGCGGTGGGGTGGGGACACCAACTTCATGCCCGTGCTGGGGCTGACCCGGGTGCTGCCGCAGGTGCTGACGGAGACCCGCGCGCTGCTGGCCGACGCCTGGGGCGCGGCCGTCGACCCGGCTCCCGCACAGGAGGCCTGACGTGCTCGGTGTCAACCTGCGGCCGGCGGTCGGCCGGTTCTGGGCACCCGTGGTCGGCGGCCTCGTGAAGCTCGGGGTCACCGCGGATGCGGTGACCCTCACCGGAACCGTCGGCGCGGTCGCCTCCGCGGCCTTCCTGATCGGCACCGGCTGGCTGTTCTGGGGCGCGTTCGCGGTGACCGTCTTCGTCCTGCTCGACATGCTCGACGGAGCGCTGGCCCGGGCGCGCGGCGGGGGTTCGTTGTTCGGTGCGGTACTCGACTCCACCGGCGACCGGGCCGCCGACGCGGCCATCTTCGGCGCGCTGGTCTGGTGGTTCTCCGGGGCCGGCGACAACCGGCTGATCGTGCTCCTCGCGCTGCTCTGCCTGGTGCTCGGCGTGCTGACCTCCTACGTCAAGGCGCGCGCCGAAGGCGTGGGCATCCCGTGCGACGTGGGCGTCGTCGAGCGCACCGAGCGGCTGATCCTGGTGCTGGTCGGCACGGGCTTCACCGGCCTGGGCATCCCCTACGCCCTGCACGTCGCGCTGTGGGTCCTGCTGGTGGGCAGCGCCGTCACCGTCGGGCAGCGCTTCGTCGCGGTGCACCGCGGCTCCCGGGGCCGCCGCCTGCCGGAAGCCCCGGCCCCGTCGGGACCTCCCGCATCGTGACCCGGGCGGGCGACCTGCGGGAGCGGCTCGCCGACGCCGGCTACGCGGCGGGCTGGGGCGCGGTGCAACGGCTGCCCGAGCCGCTGGCCCGCGCCGCCTTCGCCGCCGGCGGCGACCTCGCCGCGCGGCGAGCGGGCCGCGGCGTCCGCCAGCTGCGCGCCAATCTGGGCGTGGTCACCGGCGGGCAGCTGGACGACGCCGCGCTCGACGGGCTCACCCGGCGGGCGATGCGCTCCTACGCCCGCTACTGGCGGGAGGCCTTCCGGCTCCCCACGATGGACCCCGTCCGGGTCCTCGCCGACGCGCACCTGGTCGGCCGGGAGCACCTGGACGCCGCCCGGGCCGCCGGCCGCGGCATCGTGCTGGCGCTGCCGCACAGCGGGAACTGGGACGTCGCCGGGATGTGGCTGGTCCAGTGGCTCGGCGGGCCTTTCCTGACCGTGGCCGAGCGGCTCCGGCCGGAGTCGCTGTACCGCCGTTTCGTGGCCTACCGGGAGAGCCTGGGCTTCGGGGTGGTCCCGCTCACCGGCGGCGAGCGCCCGAGCTCCGTGGTGCTGCGCGAGTGGCTGGCCGCCGGGGGGACCACCTGCCTGCTGGTCGACCGCGACCTCACCGGCGGCGGGGTGCCGGTCACCTTCTTCGGCCGGGCCACCACCATGCCCGGCGGGCCGGCGCTGCTGGCCGCCCGGACCGGGGCGGCGCTGCTGCCGGCGGTCTGCCAGTTCGACGGAGCGGGCTGGCGCTTCGTCGTCCATCCGCCGGTGACCGTCGACGGCGCCGGCCGGCTCCGCGACCGGGTGACCGGCGCGATGCAGCAGGTCGCCGACGCCTTCGCCGGCACCATCGCCGAGCGGCCCGAGGACTGGCACGTGCTCGGCCGCATCTGGGCCGACGTCGGGCCGGCTGCGGTCTCCGCGGTCCCTCCGGCGTCACCGGCCGGCGGGGTGGGCGGCTGATGCGCATCGGCCTGGTCTGCCCCTACCCGTGGGACGTCCCCGGCGGTGTCCAGTACCACGTGCGCGACCTGGCCGAGACCCTCGCCGGCCTGGGCCACCACGTGGAGATCCTCACCCCGGCGGAGCACGAGGAGTCCCTGCCGCCGCACGTCACGTTCTCCGGCCGCGCCGTGCCGGTGCCCTACAACGGCTCGATGGCCGGCGTGCAGTTCGGGCTGGTGTCCGCCGCCCGCGCGCGGCGGTGGCTGCGGGAAGGCCGCTTCGACGTCGTCCACGTCCACGAACCGGCGTCGGTGTCGTTGTCCCTGCTGGTCTGCATGATCGCCGACGGGCCGATCGTCGCCACCTTCCACGCGGCCACCACCCGGTCCAAGGTGCTGGCCGCGCTGGGCCCGTGGGCCCGGCCGTGGCTGGAGCGGGTCACCGGGCGGATCGCGGTGTCCGACTTCGCCCGCCGGGTGCAGGTGGAGCACCTCGGCGGGAACGCAGTGATCATCCCCAACGGCGTGCACGTCGGTGCCTTCGCCGACGGGCCTCCGCTACCCGGGTACCGACGCGGCGGCGCCGTCCCCACGGTCGGCTTCCTGGGCCGCTACGACGAGCCCCGCAAGGGCCTGCCGGTACTGCTGCAGGCGATGCGCGCGGTGGTCCGCGAGCACCCGACCGCCCAGCTGCTGGTCGCCGGCCGTGGCGACCCGGCCGAGCTGGACCGGCTGGTCGGGGACGACCTGCGCGCACACGTCCAGCTGCTGGGCGAGTTGCGCGAGGCCGACAAGGCCGCCTTCCTCCGGTCGGTCGACGTGTACTGCGCGCCCAACCTGCTCGGCGAGAGCTTCGGCATCGTCCTCGTGGAGGCGATGGCCGCCGGCGCCCCGGTGCTGGCCGGGGACCTGGACGCCTTCGCCCGGGTGCTGGAGGACGGCGCCGCCGGCGTGCTGGTCCGCCGCGGCGACCCCGACGCCCTGGCCCGGGAGCTCTCGGCGCTGCTGGGCGACCCGGCCCGCCGGGCGCAGCTCTCGGCGGCCGGCAGCCGGGTTGCCACCACCTACGACTGGTCGGTGGTGGCAGCCCGCATCCTCACCGTCTACGAGACCGTCGCCCCGGCCGGTGGGGCGGCCGTGCACGGCAGCCGGGACGGCGACGCGGCGTTGCTGGGGCCACCGGCCGGCAGTGAGCGCGACAGCACGTTCCACGGTCCCTTCCGCCGGCGGGTCCGCCACTAGCCTGATTCCGTGATCCCCGGGACCTGGCTGTTGCTCGTCGCCGGCGTCCTGCTGCTGATCCTGCTGGGCTGGACGGCGTGGACGCTCACCCGGCTGCGCCGGCTGGAGGGCCGGGTGCGGCGGTCGGGGGAGGTGCTGGACGGGGCGCTGCTGCGACGGGCCGAGCTGGCCGCCGCGCTCGCCCGGGAGCGCGCCCCGGAGCTGGGGGAGCAGCTGCGCGCCGAGCTCGCCGCCGCCGCGGCCGGCGCCCGGTCACCAGCGACGGGTGACCGGGAGGCCGCCGAGAACACGCTGGGCCGGGTGCTGCGCCGGGTCCCCGCCGAGCTGCAGTGGCCCGAGAGCGCCGACGCCGACCTGCGGGTGGGGCTGGCCCGGCGGTTCTACAACGACGCCGTCCGCGACAGCCGCTCGCTGCGGGCGCAGCGGCTGGCCCGGGTGCTGAAGCTGCACGGCCGGCGCCCGCTGCCCCGCTATTTCGACATCGACGACGGTCAGGACGCCGTCACGACCGGCCCCGCCGCCGGCAGCGGTCGGACGGGGAGCTGACCGGCCGTACGATGGGCCGTCCCGCTCCCGCGACCCGTGAGGCAGTGCACCCCGTGGCCCAGCAGTCCGAACAGTCCAGCGCCACCCCCACCACCGGCACCGACCGGGTCAAGCGCGGCATGGCCGAGCAGCTCAAGGGCGGCGTCATCATGGACGTCGTCACCCCCGAGCAGGCGAAGATCGCCGAGGACGCCGGCGCGGTGGCCGTGATGGCCCTCGAGCGGGTGCCCGCCGACATACGCGCGCAGGGCGGCATCGCCCGGATGAGCGACCCCGACATGATCGAGGGCATCATCGGCGCGGTCTCCATCCCGGTGATGGCCAAGGCCCGGATCGGGCATTTCGTCGAGGCGCAGGTGCTGCAGGCCCTGGGGGTCGACTACATCGACGAGTCCGAGGTGCTCACCCCGGCCGACGAGGCGCACCACATCGCCAAGAGCGGGTTCACCGTGCCGTTCGTGTGCGGGGCCACCGACCTGGGTGAGGCGCTGCGCCGGATCTCCGAGGGTGCCGCGATGATCCGTTCCAAGGGCGAGGCGGGCACCGGCAACGTCGTGGAGGCCACCCGGCACATGCGGTCGATCCGGGCCGGCATCAAGGCGCTGGGCACCCTCGACGAGACCGAGCTGTTCGTGGCGGCCAAGGAGCTGCGCGCCCCGGTCGACCTGGTCCGCGAGGTCGCCCGGCTGGGCAAGCTCCCGGTCGTGCTGTTCACCGCCGGCGGCATCGCCACCCCGGCCGACGCGGCGATGATGATGCAGCTGGGCGCCGAGGGCGTCTTCGTCGGCTCGGGCATCTTCAAGTCCGGCGACCCGGCGCTGCGCGCGGCCGCGATCGTGCAGGCCACCACCTTCTCCGACGACCCCGACGTGATCGCCAAGGTCTCCCGCGGGCTGGGCGAGCCGATGGTCGGCATCAACGTCAGCACGCTGCCCGACAGCGAGCGGTACGCCACCCGCGGCTGGTGACCGCCCCCGTCATCGGGGTGCTGGCGCTGCAGGGCGACGTTCGCGAGCACCTCGCCGCGCTCCGCGCCCAGGGTGCCGAACCGGTTCCCGTCCGCCGTCCCGAGGAGCTGGCCGCGGTCGACGGACTCGTCGTCCCCGGCGGTGAGTCGACGACCATGGTCAAGCTGGCCGACCGGTTCGGGCTGCTGGAGCCGCTGCGCGCGGCGGTGCGCCGCGGGCTGCCCGCCTACGGCTCCTGCGCCGGGATGATCCTGCTGGCCGACCGGGTGCTGGACGCCCCGGCCGACCAGCAGACCATCGGTGGTCTCGACGTGACCGTGCGGCGCAACGCGTTCGGCCGGCAGATCGACTCCTTCGAGTCCCGGGTCGAGCTGGCCGGCGTGCCGGGCGGGCCGCTGCACGCGGTGTTCATCCGCGCCCCGTGGGTCGAGCAGGCCGGCCCCGCGGTGGAGGTCCTCGGCCGGGTCGTGGGCGGACCGGCCGACGGTAAGATCGTCGCCGTCCGGCAGGGCCGGCTGGTCGCCACCAGCTTCCACCCCGAACTCACCGGGGACACCCGGGTGCACGCGCTGTTCGTGGACCTGGTCCGAGCTGCCCGGGACGCAGACCCAGACGGGGCCGACCTCGGCGCCGATGACGGAGGGACACAGCCGTGAGCGGCCATTCCAAGTGGGCGACGACCAAGCACAAGAAGGCCGGCATCGATGCCAAGCGAGGCAAGCTCTTCGCCAAGCTGGTCAAGAACATCGAGGTCGCCGCGCGGACCGGTGGCGGTGACCCGACGGGCAACCCGACGCTGTTCGACGCCATCCAGAAGGCGAAGAAGACCTCGGTGCCCAACGACAACATCGACCGGGCGGTCAAGCGCGGCGCGGGCCTGGAGGCCGGCGGCGTCGACTACCAGTCGATCACCTACGAGGGGTACGCCGCCGGCGGCGTCGCCGTGCTGATCGAATGCCTCACCGACAACAAGAACCGGTCGGCGATGGAGGTGCGGACGGCGATGACCCGCAACGGTGGGTCGATGGCCGACCCCGGCTCGGTGTCCTACCTGTTCTCCCGCAAGGGCGTCATCGTGGTCCCGCAGGCCGGCACCACCGAGGACGACGTGCTGATGGCCGTCCTGGACGCCGGCGCCGAGGAGGTGCGGGACCTGGACGACACCTTCGAGGTGGTCTGCGAGCCGACCGACCTGGTGGCCGTGCGCACCGCGCTGCAGGAGTCCGGCATCGAGTACGACTCCGCGGACGCCGGCTTCGTGCCCAGCGTGCAGGTGGAGCTGGACGAGGACACCGCGGGCAAGGTGTTCCGGCTGATCGACGCGCTCGAGGACTGCGACGACGTGCAGAACGTGTACGCGAACTACGAGGTGTCCGACGAGGTCATGGAGAAGATCGACGCCTGACGGTGCCGGGAGCATCGCAGCGAGCGCCAGCGAGCGAGGAGCGGACCGGGGCCGGAAGGCGTCGGAGGGGCATCGACGCCTGACGGTGTCGGAGGCTGCGCCGCCTCGTCCGTCACCCGAGCCCCGGCCGTTTCGCGACGCGGCCGGCCTCCTCGCGTGCTCGCCGCGCGTCTGTCCCACTGCGGGAGGAACCCGCACGGGGCGGGTCCGTGGAGCTCGCGGGGGTGGCGATGGCGGGGCACCGTCCGGCGCGTCCCCGCAGCCGCTGGCGGGCCGTCCCGGCCGGGCTGGTGCTGGCCGCCGTGGGGCTGGTCGGCCCGGCCGCCCCGGCCCTCGTCCCGGTGGCCGCGGCCGTCCCGGCTCCCGACCGCCCCGCGCCTGAGCTTCTCGGCCTGCTCGCCGTCCCCGACGAGCCGGTGGCCCACCTGCCGGGTGTCGGGGTCGTGCCCCGGGTGACCGCTGCCCCCGCGGCCGCTCCGGCGCCCGCCGACGTGCCGCCCGCCGCACCGCCGACCGCGTCCGCGCCACCGGCGGCCACGATCGCTCCGGAACCGGCCGCCCCTCCGGCGCCGCCGCGGCTGCCCCTGGACGTGGCCCCGCCGGGCGGCCAGGTGGTCACCGTCGTCGCGTCGTCCCGCGGCGCGACCGTCGCCGAGCTCACCGCCTGGGAGCTCGCGCCGCACGGGTGGACGCCGGTTCTCGGACCGGTGCCGGCCCGGCTCGGGTCCAGCGGGGTCGGTGCGGCCAGCGAGAGCTCGACCCGCACCCCGGCCGGTACGTTCGGGCTGACCGAAGCCTTCGGGCGCGCCGGGGACCCGGGTACCGCCCTGCCGTACCGGGTCGTCGACGGGGACGACTGGTGGGTGTCGGACATCGGTAGCCCCCGGTACAACCAGTACGCCCAGTGCGCGCCCGGGGCCTGCGACTTCGACGAGTCGACGAGCGAGCACCTCGCCGCGATGGGCGCCGTCTACGACCACGCGGTGGTGATCGACTACAACCGCGACGGCCGGCCCGGTGCCGGCTCGGCGTTCTTCCTGCACGTCGCGAACGGCGCACCGACCGCGGGGTGCGTGGCGATCGACCGGGGCAGCCTGGCGGCGGTACTGCGCTGGCTGGACCCCTCGGCGCGCCCGGTCATCGCGATCGGCGTCGGCTGAGCCGCACGGGCGTGTCGCAGGCGGAGCGGTCCACGCCCCGGCTAGCGTGGTCGGTCGAACACATGTTCGTCGGCGGAGGAGGGTCCATGCGGGTGCTCGGCATCGACCCCGGTCTCACCCGGTGCGGATGGGGTGTCGTGGCGGGCCGGCCCGGGGCGCGGCCCACCCCCCTCGGCGTCGGCGTCATCCGCACGTCGCCGGACCTCGACCTCGAGCTGCGGCTGCTGGAGGTGCACACTGCGGTGACGGCGCTGGTGCGCGAGCACCGGCCCGCCGCGGTGGCGATCGAACGGGTCTTCACCCAGAACAACAAGGGCACGGCGACGGGCACCGCCCAGGCCGCCGGGGTCGCGGCGCTGGCGGCCGCGCAGGCCGGGCTGCCGGTCGCCTGGCACACCCCGAGCGAGGTCAAGGCCGCCATCTCCGGCAGCGGCCGTGCGGACAAGGAGCAGGTCACCCTGATGGTCACCCGGGTCCTGGGGCTCTCCTCCCCACCCAAGCCGGCGGATGCCGCCGACGCCCTCGCGCTGGCCATCTGCCACGTGTGGCGCGGTCCGGCCCAGGACCGGTTGCGGGTGGCCGCGCTGGCCACCGGCGCCGGCGTGGTCGGCTACCGCGCCCCGGCATCGACCCGCTGGACGGGGGTGGGTCGGTGATCGCCAGCGTCGCCGGCCGGGTGGCGGCGGTCTCGCCCGACGGCGCGGTGGTCGAGGTCGGCGGGGTCGGGCTGTCGGTGCAGTGCACCCCGGGCACGATCGCCCGGCTCACGGTGGGGGAGCAGGCCCGGCTGTCGACCAGCCTGGTCGTCCGCGAGGACTCCCTGACCCTGTACGGCTTCGCCGACGACGACGAGCGGCAGCTGTTCGAGCTGCTGCAGACCGCCAACGGCGTCGGTCCCCGGGTGGCCCAGGCCGTGCTGGCCATCCATCCGCCCCGCGAGGTGCGCCGTGCGGTCTCGATGGGCGACCTCAAGGCCCTCATGCAGGTGCCCGGGATCGGGAAGAAGGGCGCCGAGCGACTGGTGCTGGAGCTGCGCGACCGGCTCGGCGTCACCACCACCGACACCCGGCTGGACGGCGGTGGCGCGCTGCCGGCCGGTGCCGGGCAGATCACCCCGGTCGCTCCGTGGCGCGACCAGCTCACCGCGGCGATCGTCCAGCTCGGCTGGTCCTCCCGGGAGGCCGAGACCGCGCTGGCCGCGCTCGACCCGGTCGCCGAGGAGCAGCAGACCTCCGCCGGCGCCGTCGACGTCGCCGTCCTGCTCCGGCAGGCGCTGCAGCTGCTGGGGCGGGCGTGAGCTCGCCGTTCGACAGCAGGCTCGCTGCGGAGGTCGCAGGCCCTGGCCGGCTGCCCGACGACGCCGTCGACCCGCGTGCCGGTGACGAGGAACGGGTCGTCGAGTCCGCGCTCCGGCCGCACTCGCTGGCCGAGTTCATCGGCCAGCCGAAGGTCGCCCGCCAGCTGGACCTCGTTCTGGAGGGCGCCAAGCGGCGGGGCCGGCCGCCGGACCACGTGCTGCTGTCCGGGCCGCCCGGGCTGGGCAAGACGAGCCTGGCGCTGATCATCGGCTCCGAGCTCGGCACCGCGGTGAAGATCACCAGCGGGCCGGCGATCGAGCGCTCCGGCGACCTCGCCGCCATGCTGTCCAACCTCGGCCACGGCGACGTCCTGTTCATCGACGAGATCCACCGCATCGCCCGCCCCGCCGAGGAGCTGCTCTACATGGCGATGGAGGACTTCCGGGTCGACGTCGTCGTCGGGAAGGGGCCGGGCGCCACCGCGATCCCGCTGGAGATCAGCCCGTTCACCCTGGTGGGCGCCACCACGCGGGCCGGCCTGCTGACCGGGCCGTTGCGCGACCGGTTCGGTTTCGTCGGGCAGATGGAGTTCTACGAGACCGCCGATCTGCAGAAGGTGCTGGTGCGCAGCGCCGACCTGCTCGGCGTCGACATCACCGCCGACGGGTCGGCGGAGATCGCCGGCCGCTCCCGGGGTACCCCGCGGATCGCCAACCGGCTGCTGCGCCGGGTGCGCGACTTCGCCGAGGTGCGGGCCGACGGGCGGGTCACCCGCGCGGTCGCCGAGGCGGCGCTGGCGCTCTACGACGTCGACGACCTCGGCCTGGACCGGCTGGACCGGGCCGTGCTCGAGGCGCTGGTGGTCCGGTTCGGCGGGGGACCGGTCGGCGTGGCCACGCTGGCCGTCTCGGTGGGGGAGGAGCCCAACACCGTCGAAGAGGTCTGCGAGCCGTTCCTCGTCCGGGCCGGGCTGCTCGCGCGCACCCCGCGCGGCCGGGTGGCGACCGAGGCGGCGTTCCGCCACCTGGGGCACCCGGTTCCCCGCGGCGGCCTCACCCTCGGTGGGGGGGCCGGCGACCCGCCGTCGGACGGGCCTTCGTCACAGACGCTGTTCGACGCCTAGACTCCACGGCGCTGGCGCGCAACCCGGCGGCGTCCGGGCATCCCCGCGCCCCGACCGTCGTGCGCCGGTGCCGATGCACCCCGAGCGGCCCGACTCCCGGGCCGCACCGACCGCGCGAGTCCGCCGCGGTAGAGAGGCTTCTCAGTCGTGGAACAGTTCTTCCCGTTCATCCTGCTCGCCATCGCGCTCGTCGTGCTGATCGTGCTCCCGGCCCGGCAGCGCAAGGCGATGCAGGCGAAGGCGCAGGCGCTGCAGGAGTCGCTCACCGTCGGCAGCCCGATTCTGCTGACCAGCGGCATGTACGGCACCGTGACCGATCTCGGCGAGGGCACCGTGGATGTCGAGATCGCCCCGGGGGTCGTCGTCACCTTCGTCCGGGCGGCCGTGCTGGAGATCCGCCGGCCCGCCGTCGGGGACGACGTGGCCGGCCCGGCCGGCGGGGCCACGCCGTACTCCGACGGCGACGGCGACCCCACCGACCGCTCCCGCTGAGCCGGGGTCCGTCGATGGCTGCCCGTCAGTTGCGCGCGCGCAACTACTTCGCGGCGTTCGTGGTGATCGTCGCCGCGATGTACGCGCTCATCTTCCTCACCGGTGACCAGCGGACCCCCCAGCTGGGGTTGGACCTGCAGGGCGGGACCACCGTCACGCTGACCGCCCGCACGCCCGATGGGGAGGCCCCGGACGCCGAGGACCTGGAGCTGGCCCGCCAGATCATCGAGCAGCGGGTCAACGGCCTCGGCGTCGCCGAGGCCGAGGTGGTCACCGAGGGTGACAGCAACATCGTCATCTCGGTGCCCGGTGACGATGGCGAGAGCGCCCGCGAGCTCGGCGCAACCGCGCAGCTGAGGTTCCGCCCGGTGCTCGACGCCGCCGCGGCCACGCCCGCGCCCACCGACCCGGCAGCGCCCACCGACCCGGCAGCGCCCACCGACCCGGTCGCCGACCCGGAGCTGCCGGACGCCGACGCGCCGGTGGTCACGTTGGAGGAGGCAACCGCCGAGTTCGCCACGTACACCTGCGGCGCCGACACGACCTCCGACGACGTCGACCGGTCCGAGGACCACATCGTCGCCTGCTCCGCGGACGGGACGGCGAAGTACCTGCTGGGCCCGGCCGTGCTCGAGGGCACCGCGATCACCGACGCCTCGGCCGGCACCGAGACCGGTACCGGCGCGTGGGTGGTCAACCTCGACTTCGACAACGAGGGTTCGGGTACCTGGGCGACCTACACCACCGCCAACGTGGGCAACCAGGTCGCGATCACCCTCGACGGCCGGGTCGTGTCCGCCCCCACGATCAACAACGCGATCTCCGGCGGCACCACCCAGATCACCGGCGACTTCACCCAGGAGGACGCCACCACGCTGGCCAACCAGCTGAAGTACGGCGCCCTGCCGCTGACCTTCAGCCAGGCCAATGCCCAGTCGGTGTCCACCGAGCTCGGCAGCGAGCAGCTGCGGGCCGGGCTGATCGCCGGCGCGCTCGGCGTGCTGCTGGTGTTCGTCTACGCGTTGTTCTACTACCGGCTGCTCGGGCTGGTGATGATCGTCAGCCTGATCCTGTCGGCGGTCGTCGTCTACGCCACCCTCGTGCTGCTGGGCCGGGAGATCGGCTTCGCGCTGAGCCTGGCCGGGATCGCCGGCTTCATCGTCTCGATCGGCATCACGGCCGACTCCTTCGTCGTGTACTTCGAACGGCTCAAGGACGAGGTGCGTGAGGGGCGCACGTTGCGCAGCGCGACGCCGCGCGCCTGGGTCCGGGCCCGCCGGACGATCCTGTCCGCCGACGCGGTCAGCTTCCTGGCCGCGGTGATCCTCTACGTCCTGGCGATCGGCGACGTGAAGGGCTTCGCGTTCACCCTGGGCATGTCCACGGTGCTCGACCTGGTCGTCGTCTTCCTCTTCACCCACCCGCTGATGGCCGTGCTCAGCCGGGTCAAGGGCTTCGGCAGCAACCGGTTCAGCGGGCTGGGCCAGGTCGGCCACAGTCCCCGCCCACCGGCCAGTGCCGCGACCCCCGACCGGGAACTGGTCGCCGCCGGCAGCGCGAGCAGCAGCACCGACAGGAGCACCCGATGACCGGCACGCCCCGCGAGCCCGCGGGATCCGAGGGCGCCGGCCGGCCGGCCGGCGCCGCCGACACCCCGGACGCTCCCGACACCCCCGACACCCCCGACGCCCGCGTCCACGGGACGGTTGCCGACGGGGCGCCGGCCGGTGACGACGTGGCCGGGGAGGACGTGGCGGGGGACGCGGCAGCGGAGGACGTGGCGGCCGACGACGTCCGGGACGACGCGGCCGACTCCGCCGACGACACCACGCTGGCCGAGGCCGGCCTGCCGGCCGAGGGCGAGCCCGCTCCCGGCCCGGCCCGGGCGTCACTGGCGCACCGGCTCTACAACGGCGAGGCCGGGCTCGACGTCGTCGGCCGGCGGCAGTTCTGGTACCGGGTCACGGCCGTCGTGGTGCTGCTGTGCCTGCTGTCCATGGTCGTCCGGGGCTTCAACTACGGCATCGACTTCGCCGGCGGCAACAGCATCCGGGTACCGGCCACCGCCTCCCAGCTCACCGACATCCGCGAGTCGGCGGAGGACGCCGGGGCAGCGGTGGCCAGCGCCCAGGTGGTGGGCGGCAACTCGGTGCTGCTGCGCACCTCGGCGCTGGACAACGAGACCGAGACCGCCGTCGTCGCGGCGGTCGCCGAGGCCGCCGGCGTCGACCCCACCCAGGTGAGCCCGCAGTCGGTGAGCGCCGACTGGGGGCAGGACGTCACCGAGCAGGCGCTGGTCGCCCTGGTGGTCTTCCTGGTCGCGGTCATGCTCTTCCTGGCGATCCGGTTCCAGCCGAAGATGGCGGTCGCCGCGATCGCCGCACTGGCCCACGACCTGCTGGTGACGGCGGGGCTCTACGCGCTCATCGGTTTCGAGGTCTCGCCGTCCACGGTGATCGGCCTGCTCACCATCCTCGGCTTCTCGCTCTACGACACCGTCGTGGTGTTCGACAAGGTCGAGGAGAACACCAAGGACCTCACCAAGAGCGCTCGGATGACCTACGGCGAGGCGGCGAACCTCGCGGTCAACCAGACGCTGATGCGGTCGATCAACACCTCGGTGATCGCACTGCTGCCGGTCGCCGGGCTGCTGTTCGTCGGTGCCGGGCTACTCGGGGTCGGAACGCTCAAGGACCTCGCGCTGGTGCTCTTCGTCGGGCTGGCCGCCGGTACCTACAGCTCCATCTTCCTGGCCACGCCGGTGCTGGTCTCACTCAAGGAGCGCGACCCGGAGCAGCAGGCGCTGCGCAAGCGGGTGCTCGCGCGCCGGTCGGCGGAGGCACGCCAGGGCGGTGTCCGCACCGCGGCGCCGGTCGCGTCGGCCCGCCGCGCGCGCGGTGCCGGCGGCGGCGCCACGTCGGTCGCGGTGGCCGAGCGACCCGGGGCGCTGCCCGGCCGCCCGACGGCCGACGTGCCCGTCGAGTCGCCGGACTCCGTCCGGCCGGCGCCCCGGTCGGGGGCCCGGACCACGGCACCCCGGCCGGGCCAGCGACCGCAGCGCGGTCCGGGCAAGAAGCGCCGGTGACCTCCGCTGCGGCACGGGACGGCGGGATGCCGGTCGACGAGCTGATCGCCGCCCTGTCCGTCGACGTGCCCGACTTCCCGGTGCCCGGGGTGGTCTTCCGCGACCTGACGCCGGTCTTCGCCGACGGCGAGGCGTTCCGCCGGGTCGTCGACGGGCTGGCCGAGCCGGCGGTCGTCGATCCGCGGGCCGCGGCCGTCGGCGGGGGCCGGGGCGGCGGTGCCTTCGACGTGGTCGCCGGCGTCGAGGCGCGTGGCTTCCTGCTCGCCGCGGCCGTGGCGCTGGACGCGGGCACCGGCGTGGTGCCCATCCGCAAGGCGGGCAAGCTGCCGCGCGAGCGGGTGTCGGCGGAGTACGCCCTGGAGTACGGGACGGCGACGCTGGAGATGCACACCGACTCCGTCCGGCCGGGTCAGCGGGTCCTGCTCGTCGACGACGTGCTGGCCACCGGCGGGACGCTGCTGGCCGCCATCGGGCTGGTCGAGCAGCTGGGCGGTGTCGTCACCGGGGTGTCCGTCGTGGCCGAGCTGGTCGCCCTCGGCGGCCGGCAGCGGATCGCCCCACACCCGGTGCACGCCCTCTGGAACACCTAGGCCACCCGGACGAGGGGAGTGCCTGCAGCGCGCCGGCGAGTGGCCCGGTTAGCATGGTGACGGTCCCACCTCTCCTCAACAGAGCAGGAGTCCCCGTGGCCTCGGACGTCGTCGCCCCGCGGACGTCCGGCGCGCCCGTGGCCGAGGACGAAGCCGCCCGCGCCGCCCGGGCCGCCCTGCCCGAGCGCCCGGCCGTACGTCGTCCCGACGACGTGGCGCCGGAGCCGCCGACCGGTGCGGAGATCGCGCCGCGCCGCCGGGTACGCGACCGGCTGGCCCGCCGCATCGTGGCCAGCCAGCGGGCCACCGACATCCGTCCGGTGCTCGAGCCGCTGGCCTCGCTGCACCGGCAGAGCCACCCGAAGGCCGACCTGGTCCTGCTGCAGCGGGCTTACGACGTGGCCGAGGCCGCCCACGCCGAGCAGAAGCGCAAGAGCGGCGACCCCTACATCACCCACCCGCTCGCCGTGGCCACCGTGCTGGCGGGGCTGGGGATGGACACCACCACGCTGGTCGCCGCGCTGCTGCACGACACGGTCGAGGACACCGGCGCGACGCTGGAGTCGATCACCACCGACTTCGGCTCCGAGGTGGCCTACCTCGTCGACGGCGTCACCAAGATCGACAAGGTCACGTTCGGCGACGCGGCCCAGGCCGAGACGATCCGCAAGATGATCGTCGCGATGGCCCGCGACCCCCGGGTGCTGGTCATCAAGCTGGCCGACCGGCTGCACAACATGCGCACGCTGCGTTTCCTCCCGCCGGAGAAGCAGGAGAAGAAGGCGCGCGAGACCTTGGAGATCCTCGCTCCGCTGGCGCACCGGCTGGGCATGAACACGATCAAGTGGGAGCTGGAGGACCTGGCCTTCGCCACCCTCTACCCCAAGCGTTACGACGAGATCGTCCGGCTGGTGGCCGAACGGGCGCCGTCGCGGGACACCTACCTCACCGAGGTCACCTCGGCCGTCACCGAGCAGCTCAAGGCCGCGCACATCGAGGCCACCGTCACCGGCCGCCCCAAGCACTACTACTCGATCTACCAGAAGATGATCGTCCGCGGCCGGGACTTCACCGACATCTGGGATCTGGTCGGCATCCGGGTGCTGGTCGACTCGGTGCGCGACTGCTACGCGGCGCTGGGCATCATGCACGCCCACTGGCAGCCCGTGCCGGGGCGGTTCAAGGACTTCGTGGCGATGCCGAAGTTCAACATGTACCAGTCGCTGCACACCACGGTGATCGGCCCGCAGGGCAAACCGGTGGAGCTGCAGATCCGCACCCACGACATGCACCGCACCGCCGAGTACGGCATCGCGGCGCACTGGAAGTACAAGGAGAAGGCGCGCGCGGCCGGGGCGCCCGCCACGCCCAGCCCGGCCGGCGACGACATGCTGTGGCTGCGCCAGCTGCTGGACTGGCAGCGGGAGGCGCAGGAGCCCGGCGAGTTCCTGGAGACGCTGCGCTACGACCTCGGCCCGCAGGAGGTCTTCGTCTTCACGCCCAAGGGCGACGTGATCAGCCTGCCCGGGGAGTCCACGCCGGTCGACTTCGCCTACGCCGTGCACACCGAGGTCGGTCACCGCTGCATCGGCGCCCGGGTGAACGGCAACCTGGTCTCGCTGGAGAGCAAGCTGTCCAACGGTGACGTCGTGGAGGTCTTCACCTCCCGCTCACCCACCGCCGGCCCCTCCAAGGACTGGCTGTCCTTCGTCGGCTCCTCCCGGGCGCGCACCAAGATCCGGCAGTGGTTCACCAAGGAGCGCCGCGAGGACGCCGTCGAGGACGGCAAGGACGCGCTCACCAAGGCGATGCGCAAGGCCGGGCTGCCGCTGCAGCGGCTGCTCGGGGGCGAGGCGCTGGCGACGCTGGCCGCCGACCTGCACTACCCCGACGTCAGCGCGCTGTACGCGGCGGTGGGTGAGCACCAGGTCTCGGCGACCTCCCTGGTGGAGAAGCTGCTCGCGGCGCTCGGCGGGTCCGAGGGGGCCGCGGAGGACATCGCCGAGACGGCGATCCCGACCAAGCGGAGCGTCGTCCGCAGCGCCGGCGGCGACCCGGGCGTGCTGGTGCGGGGCATGACCGACGTGTGGGCCAAGCTGGCCAAGTGCTGCACGCCGGTGCCCGGCGACGAGATCCTCGGGTTCGTCACCCGCGGCGGTGGGGTCAGCGTGCACCGCACCGACTGCACCAACGCCGCGGACCTGCGGCGCACGCCCGAGCGGCTGGTCGAGGTCGAGTGGGCCAGCCAGCCGGGCGCGGTCTTCCTGGTGGCCATCCAGGTCGAGGCACTGGACCGGCACCGGCTGCTCTCCGACGTCACCCGGGCGCTGGCCGACGAGCGGGTCAACATCCTGTCCGCCTCGGTGCAGACCAGCCGCGACCGGGTGGCGGTCAGCCGGTTCACCTTCGAGCTCGCCGACCCGGCGCACCTGGGTGCGGTGCTGCAGACGGTGCGCAACGTGGAGGGCGTCTTCGACGTGGAGCGCGTGACCGCATGACGAAGGACTGCCCGCCCCCACCGCTCGCGAGCTCGCGGCGGGCTCCTGCAGGAGGCCGAGGCTAGGCGGGCAGCGGCCGGTCCGGCAGGAAGAACGGGTTCTCGCAGGTGGCGCCGGGTTCCGGCGTCGTCTCAGGGTTGAACACCAGCAGCTCGGCGAACTCGGCGACCCGCGGGTCGCCGGCGTCGTCGACCCGGAGCTGGTGGTCCCAGGCCTGCAGCGACACCGCCACGCCCTGGCCCGGGTAGGGCGACAGCATCAGCCCGGGCCGGCCGGTGACCAGTCCGGTCAGGGTCTCGACGTCCGCGGCGCCGGCCAGGTCCGGGTCGTAGGTGACCCAGACGGCGCCGTGCTCCAGGGAGTGCACCGCGTTCTCCCGGCGGATCGGGGCGTCGTAGACAGTCCCGGTGCAGTCGGCCCATGCCGCATCGTGCTCGCCGCCGACCGGCGGGCTCTCCGGGTAGTCGACGGTGTCCCGGGTGTGTGCCTGTCCCCCCGGGTACGCCGCGACCTGCGTGTCGGCCAGGGTCATCGCCGGACGGCCCTGGCCGGCCACCAGCGACGTGCAGCCGGCGAGGAGCAGGCAGACCGCGGACGCCGCCACCCACGTCCCCGCCGGTGGGGTCACCGGGCGATCGCCATCGACTCGATGGTGACCGGCTGTGCCGGGGCGCCGTCGGCGGCGCCGTCGGCGATCCCGTTGGCGGCGATGGTGTCCAGCGTGGCCAACCCGGCCTCGTCGATGGTGCCCACGACGGTGAAGTCGGGGCGCAGCTGGCTGTCGCCGTGGACCAGGAAGAACTGGCTGCCGTCGAAGCCGTCACCGGCGTTCGCCATGGCGAGCGTGCCCCGCGGATAGGTCTCGTCACCGGTCACCTGGGTCGGGAACTCGTAGGTGGGACCTCCTCCTCCCGTGCCGCTCGGGTCGCCGCACTGCAGCACCTTCAGGCCCGGGGAGTCGGTCAGCCGATGACAGGGCGTCCCGTCGAAGAAGCCCTGCTGGGTGAGGTACACGAAGCTGGCCGCGGCGCACGGCGCCGCGGCCTGGTCCAGGGTCAGCCCGATGTCGCCCACGTTGGTGGTCATCGTCAGCTGGGTGGTGCCCGAGGTCGGCACCTCCGCCGGCGGGATGCCGACATCGGTCGCGTCGGGGTTGGCCGCGGGCTGCGGGGTGAAGTCGCAGGTCCCGTCGCTGCCGTCGACCACCGGGCTGGCACCGGCGGCCGTCCCGGCGTCGTCGTCCCCGCCCACCACGCCGGTGATCAGCACGGCCGCACCCACCACGACCAGCACGGCGATCGCCGACACCAGGACCAGCAGGTTGCGCCGCCGTCTGCGGGCGAGCTGCTCGCGCCGCTCGAGCTGGCGCTGCAGACGGCGCTGGGCGGCCTCGCGGCGCTGCTTGTTGGTCGGCACTCTTCTCGGGCTCCTCTTGCATCTGCGCTGTGGGTCGGCGCGCTCTCGGGGGCGACCGCACCAGCCCGGTCCGGCCACACACCCCGCGGTGTCGAGGAAGCAGTCTAGGTGTGGCACCTGGCCGGCCCCTGGGAGCGCCACCTGCACGGATCACCGCCGCGTAGCCTGCACGGGTGCTCATCCGCTCGTTTCCCGCCGGCGCGTTCGGCACCAACTGCTACGCCGTCGCCAGCGGGCCGAACGCCGAGTGCGTCGTCGTCGACCCGGGGATGGAGGCCGTCGAGCCGCTGGCCCGGATGCTGGCCGATGACGGGCTCAAGCCCGTCGCCGTCGTCCTCACCCACGGCCACCTCGACCACACGTTCTCCGTGCTGCCGGTCTGCGACGGCTACGACATCCCTGCCTACCTGCACCCCGCCGACAGCGGGATGCTCGCCGACCCGCTGCGCTGGCACGGCCCGGCGCTGGCTCCGCTGATCGGCCAGGTGGCGCTGCCCGACCCGGCCGACGTCCTGCCGCTGGACGACGGCGCGATCCTGTCGCTGGCCGGGGTCGAGCTCACCGTGCGGCACGCGCCGGGGCACACCGAGGGCTCGGTGGTCTTCACCTTCGCCACCGACGACTCGCCGGCGTTGCTGGCCGGTGACGTGCTGTTCGCCGGCTCGGTGGGCCGGGTCGATCTCCCCGGCGGCTCGTGGGCGTCGATGCTCAGCTCGCTGCGCGACGTCGTCCTGCCGCTGGACGACGAGACGCTCGTGCTGCCCGGGCACGGCCCGGCGACGACGATCGGCCGCGAGCGCGCCACCAACCCCTACCTCGCCGAAGCGACGAGCGCACCCAAGGGACGAGGTCTCTGATGAGCGAGCCCATGCGGGCTCCGAAGGGCACGTTCGACACGCTGCCCCCCGACTCGGCGCAGTTCCTCGCCGTCCGCGACACCCTCACCGCGCCGATGCGGCGGGCCGGCTACGGGTACGTCGAGACGCCCGTGTTCGAGGACACCGCGGTCTTCGCGCGCGGCGTGGGGGAGTCTACCGACGTCGTCTCCAAGGAGATGTACACGTTCACCGACCGCGGTGGCCGGTCCCTCACCCTCCGCCCGGAGCTGACCGCCGGGCTGATGCGGGCCTTCATCGAGCACCGCCTGTACAGCGGGGCGCTGCCGGTGAAGGTGTGGACCGTCGGGTCGGCCTTCCGCTACGAGCGGCCCCAGGCCGGCCGGTACCGCCACTTCACCCAGGTCGACTGCGAGGCGCTGGGCGTCGACGACCCGGCGCTGGACGCCGAGATGGTGGCGTTGGCCGCGCAGGGCTTCCGCGACCTGGGGCTGGCCGACTTCGAGCTGCTGCTCACCTCCCTGGGCGACGCGACCTGCCGGCCGCAGTACCGCGAGCTGCTGGTCGGCTTCCTCGGCGGGCTGGACCTGGACGAGGACACCCGGCGCCGTGCGGAGATCAACCCGCTGCGGGTGCTCGACGACAAGCGCCCCGAGGTGCAGGCCCGGCTCGACGGCGCGCCGCTGATGGTCGACCACCTGTCGGACTCGACGAAGGCGCACTACGACGCCGTCCGCCAGCACCTCACCGACCTCGGTGTCCCCTGGACCGAGGCCCCCAGGCTGGTGCGCGGGCTGGACTACTACACGAAGACGACGTTCGAGTTCGTGCACTCCGGCCTGGGTGCGCAGTCGGCGATCGGCGGCGGCGGCCGCTACGACGGGCTCTCGGCGGCGCTGGGCGGGCCGGACGTGTCGGGCATCGGCTACGCCGTCGGGGTGGACCGCACGCTGCTCGCCGTGCAGGCCGAGGGGCTCGACGTCGTCGCGTCGGCGGGGGTGCAGGCGTTCGTGGTCCCGCTGGGCGCGGAGGCCAAGCGGCTCGCCGTCCGGCTGGTCGGGCAGCTGCGCTCGGCCGGGATCTCCGCCGACACCGTCTACGGCGACCGGGGGCTCAAGGGCGCGATGAAGGCCGCGGACCGGTCGGGTGCCTCGCACGCCGTCGTCCTCGGCGACCGGGATCTGGCCGACGGGGTGGCCCAGTTGCGTGACCTGCGCACCCACGAGCAGGTGGCCGTCCCCCTCGGCGAGCTGTTCGAGCGGGTGCGTGCGACGGTGAGTGCGTGAGGATGACGCGCGAGCGAGCATCGCGGGGAGCGTCAGCGACCGAGGCGCGGAACGAGTGCGGAATCGAACGGGGAACAGCGTGACAGTGACCGACGGCATCGCAGAGGCCTCGAACACCCCGATGGAGACCCGGCCGCTGGGCCGGACCGGCGCCGACGTCTCCGTCGTCGGCCTGGGCACCTGGCAGCTGGGCGGTGACTGGGGCGACGTGGCCGAGGACGACGCCGCCGCCGTCCTCGACGCCGCCCTGGACGCCGGGGTGACGCTCCTGGACACCGCCGACGTCTACGGCGACGGCCGCTCCGAGGAGCGGATCCGCAGGGCGCTGGCCGCCCGTGGCGAGCGCCCGTTCGTGGCCACCAAGGCCGGCCGCCGCGCCGACCCGTTCACCGCCGAGACCTACACCCCGGCGAACCTGCGGGCCTGGATCGACCGGTCGCGGCGCAACCTCGGCGTGGACACCCTGGACCTGGTGCAGCTGCACTGCCCGCCGCCGACCGTGTACTCCGACGAGCGCGTATACGAGACCCTCGACAGCCTCGTGGAGGAGCAGGCGATCGCCGCCTACGGCGTCTCGGTCGAGACCGTCACCGAGGGGCTCACCGCGCTGCAGCACCCGGGGGTGCAGTCGATCCAGGTGATCCTCAACGTCTTCCGGCGCAAGCCGCTGGAGCAGTTGCTCCCGGCCGCCCAGCGCGCCGAGGTGGGCATCCTCGCCCGGGTGCCGCTGGCCAGCGGCCTGCTGACCGGCAAGTACGACGAGTCGACGACGTTCGCCGCCGATGACCACCGAACCTTCAACCGCCACGGCGAGGCCTTCGACGTGGGGGAGACGTTCGCCGGGGTGCCGTTCGAGGTCGGCGTCGCCGCGGCCCGCGAGGTCGCGGAGATCGCCGGCCCGGACGTGACCACCGCGGCCTTCGCGCTGCGCTGGGTCATCGACCAGCCCGGCGTCACCACGGTCATCCCCGGCGCCCGCAACGTCGCGCAGGCGCTGGGCAACGTGGCCGCCGCCGCCATCCCCTCCCTCACCGCCGGCCAGCTGGCCGACCTCGAGCGGGTGTACGACGAGCGCATCCGCGCCCATGTACACGACCGCTGGTGACCCACCCCACCTCCTGAAAGGCACTCCCTTGCTCCGCACCCACGACGCCGGCGCGCTCCGCGCGACCGACGCCGGTTCCACGGTCACCCTCGCCGGCTGGGTCGCACGCCGACGTGACCACGGCGGGGTCGTCTTCCTCGACCTGCGCGACGCCTCGGGTTATGCCCAGGTCGTCGTCCGCGAGGAGGAGGCACATGCGCTGCGCAACGAGTACTGCGTGCTCGTCACCGGCGACGTGCAGCGCCGCCCCGCCGGGAACGAGAACCCGGAGCTGCCGACCGGTGACATCGAGGTGCTCGCCGCGACGTTGGAGGTGCTGTCGGCATCGGCGCCGCTGCCGTTCCCGATCGAGACGGCCCAGGCGGCCGGGGACGACGTCCGCTACACCTACCGCTACCTGGACCTGCGCCGGCAGGGGCCGGCGAAGGTGCTGCGGCTGCGCTCGGAGATCAACCGCATCGCGCGTGAGGTGATGGCCGGGCACGGGTTCGTCGAGGTGGAGACGCCGACGCTGACCCGCTCGACCCCGGAGGGCGCCCGTGACTTCGTCGTCCCGGTGCGGCTGCAGCCCGGCTCCTGGTACGCGCTGCCGCAGTCGCCGCAGCTGTTCAAGCAGCTGCTGATGATCGGTGGGCTCGAGCGGTACTACCAGATCGCCCGCGCTTTCCGGGACGAGGACTTCCGCGCCGACCGGCAGCCGGAGTTCACCCAGCTGGACTTCGAGATGAGCTTCGTCGACCGGAACGACGTGCTCGCCGTCGCGGAGGACGTCGTCCGCTCGCTGTGGGCGGAGCTGGCCTCCTACGAGGTGCCGGAGATCCCGCGGATGACCTACCGCGAGGCGATGGACCGGTTCGGCTCCGACAAGCCCGACCTGCGGTTCGGCATCGAGCTCACCGAGCTGACCAGCTACTTCGCCGAGACGCCCTTCCGGGTGTTCCAGTCGCCCTACGTCGGCGCGATCGTGATGCCCGGTGGCGGCTCGCAGCCGCGGCGGGCGTTCGACGCCTGGCAGGACTGGGCCCGCTCGCGGGGGGCCAAGGGCCTGGCCTACGTCACCGTGGCCGAGGACGGCACCCTCGGCGGGCCGGTGGCCAAGAACATCTCCGAGTCCGAGCGGGCCGGGTTGGTCGAGGCGGTCGGCGCGCAGCCGGGTGACTGCGTGTTCTTCGCCGCCGGGGCCCGGCGTCCGTCCCAGGAGCTGCTGGGCGCGGCGCGCAACGAGGTGGCCAAGCGGCTGGAGCTGATCCCCGAGGGCTCCTGGTCGTTCCTGTTCGTCGTCGACTTCCCGATGTTCGAGGAGACCGAGGACGGCAACTGGACCTTCATGCACCACCCCTTCACCTCCCCGACCCCCGAGTGGCGCGACCGGTTCGCCGAGGACAAGGGGGCCGCGCTGTCGGACGCCTACGACCTGGTGGTCAACGGCAACGAGCTGATGAGCGGCTCGGTGCGTATCCACGATGCCGCGCTGCAGGAACGCGTGTTCGAGACCCTGGGCATGTCGAAGGAGGAAGCCCGCGAGCGGTTCGGGTTCTTCCTCGAGGCCTTCGCCTACGGCCCGCCGCCGCACGCCGGCGCCGCGCTGGGCTGGGACCGGCTGACCGCGCTGCTGGCCGGGGCGGAGTCGATCCGCGAGGTCATCGCCTTCCCGAAGACCGGCGCCGGCTACGACCCGCTGACCGGCGCGCCGACGCCGATCACCGACGCGCAGCGCAAGGAAGCGGGGATCGACGTCGTGCCCGAGGCGAAGCCGATCCCGGGCGAGCCGGGTGCCCCCGGTCCGACCGACCCCACCGCCTGAGGCTTCCGCCGGGGGTTCACCACCGGGCACCGCGGCTGATCAGCGCGCCCGCCACCCGGTCCACCACGGCCGTTCGGCGGCCCAGGTGCACCGCGCCAAAGCGGAGCACGAGCCACCCGTCGGCGGCCATGAGTGAGTATCGATCGGGGTCACGCCCGAACTGACGCAGGTCAGCGTGCTGCCGTCCCTCGTACTCGACCAGGATCTTCCAGCGGCTGTAGCCGAGGCCGGTACCGGATGAGGCTCTCGGGGCCGGGAGGCGGCCAGCGGGGGGGACCTCCGGGCGCGGACCACACCTCGGACGCCGTCCCGGAGCTGGGCGCGGGTCAGCCCGGCGGCCCGAGCGTCCTGGCGGGTGTAGACGGGTGGCAGTTCACCGGCAGTCATCGCTCGACGGTTGGGTGCGCGGGTCCGACTGCTCACCCGGCCGGAGCCGGCCCGGCGGCACCCCGCCCCTGACCCTCACCCTCGACTCGAGGTCGAGATGGAGGGTCAGGTGGCGTCGAGGCGGGCGAGCTGGTCGGCGGTCAGCTGTAGGTGTGCCCCGGCCGCCGAATCGGTGATCGACTCCTGCCGGGAGGCGCCCGGGATGGGCAGGACGACGTCGGATTGGGCCAGGTGCCAGGCCACGGTCACCCGGTACACCGACACGCCGAGCTCGGCGGCGACGGCGGCGAACCCGCCGGCGGTGGCGTCCAGCGACTTGGCCGCCGAGATCCCGCCGAACGGACTCCACGGCAGGAACGCCAATCCATGCCGGGCGCAGTGCGCCAGTTCACCGGCCGACGAGCGGTATCCCGGCGAGAACTGGTTCTGCACGCTGACCAGGGCGTCGCCGACGATCTCGCGGGCCACGTCGATCTGGCCGACGTCGGCGTTGGAGATCCCGACCATCCGCACCAGCCCGTCGTCGGCCAGTGCCCGCAGCGCGCCCATCGACTCCTCCCACGGCGTGGCCGGATCGGGGCGGTGGAACTGGTAGAGCCCGATCGCCTCGACGCCGAGCCGGCGCAGCGACGCCTCGCACGCCCGGCGCAGGTACGCCGCCGTCCCGTCCAGCTCCCACTCCGTGCCGCGCCGGGTGTGGCCGCCCTTGGTCGCCACCAGCACGCCGGAGCTGTCGCCGCCGTAGGAGGACAGCGCCGCGGCCACCAGCGACTCGTTGTGGCCGAACTCCGCCTCGTCGCGGGCGTAGGCGTCGGCGGTGTCGATCAGGGTCACCCCGGCATCCAGGGCGGCGTGGACGACGGCCTGCGCGTCGGTGGCCGACGGGCGCGGGTCCTTGGTGGACAGCGGCATCGCGCCCAGCCCGACCGCCCCCACCTCGATCCGGCCGACGGTGTCGTTGCCGATGGTGCGCTGCTGCACGGAGGCCTCCGGGGGATGGAAGGGACGGGACCGTCGTGCCCCGCGGGTAGCGTCGCAACCGTGAGCGTGGGCGGAACGACCCTGTTCGACGGGTCCCCGGAGGAGGACCCGGCCGCACCGGCGGTCGACCCCGGCGCCCCGTTGGCGGTACGGATGCGCCCGCGCGCGCTGGACGAGGTGGTCGGCCAGCAGCACCTCCTCGGCCCCCGCGCCCCGTTGCGCCGCCTGGTCGAGGCCGACGAGCCGATGTCCCTGGTGCTCTACGGGCCGCCCGGCACGGGCAAGACGACCCTCGCGCACGTCATCTCGCTGGCCACCAAGCGTTCCTTCGTCCAGTTGTCGGCGCTGGATGCCGGGGTCAAGGAGGTGCGTGCGGTCATCGCGCACGCCAAGCGGGAACTGACCCACGCCGGCCGGCGCACCGTGCTGTTCATCGACGAGGTCCACCGGTTCTCCAAGACCCAGCAGGACTCCCTGCTGTCGGCGGTGGAGGACCGGATCGTCAGTCTGATCGCCGCGACGACGGAGAACCCGTTCTTCTCGGTGGTCAGCCCGCTGCTGTCCCGCAGCCTCGTGCTCGCGTTGCAGCCGTTGAGCGACGACGACGTCCGGGCGGTGCTGCGCCGGGCTCTGGCCAGCGACCGCGGGCTGGACGGCGCGGTCACGCTCGCGCCCGAGGCCGAGGAGCACCTGCTGCGGGTGGCCGGCGGCGACGCCCGCAAGGCGCTGACTGCCCTGGAGTCCGGCGCCGGCGCTGCCCGGGCGGCAGGGAGCACCGTGCTGGACCTGGCCACCCTGGAGACGGCGGTCGCCCAGGCGGCGGTGCGCTACGACCGGCAGGGCGACCAGCACTACGACGTGGCCAGCGCGCTGATCAAGTCGATCCGCGGCAGCGACGTCGACGCCGCGCTGCACTACCTGGCCCGGATGGTGTCGGCGGGGGAGGACCCGCGCTTCATCGCCCGCCGGCTGGTCATCTCTGCCAGCGAGGACATCGGCATGGCAGACCCGACCGCGCTGCTCGCCGCGGTGGCGGCGGCCGACGCGGTCGCCTTCATCGGCATGCCCGAGGGACACTTCCCGCTGGCCCAGGCCGTCGTCCACCTGGCCACCGCGCCGAAGTCCAACGCCCTCACGGTGGGCATCAGTGAGTCGATGGCCGACGTGCGCGCCGGGCTGGCCGGGCCGGTCCCGCCGGGGCTGCGCGACGCCCACTACGCCGGGGCGAAGAAGCTGGGGCACGGCAGCGCCTACGCCTATCCGCACGACCACCCCGACGGCGTGCTGCCGCAGCAGTACCCGCCCGACGCGCTGGTCGGCCGGGACTACTACCGGCCCACCACCAGGGGGGTCGAGAGCCAGTTGTCCGCCCGGGTGGCCAAGCTCCGGGCGATCGTGCGCCGCCGCCGCTGAGCCCGGCGCGTGCAGCGCGGACGACGGCGGTCGGTGCCCCCGACTAGTGTTGCCCCACCGGCCGGGCCCCGACGGGACGTGGGGGCCGGGCACAGTCGAACGAGAGCAAGCCGATCCAGAGGAGTGCACGCGTGTCCGCAGGAGAGTGGGCCGGGCTGATCGCAGCCATCGCCTTGGTGCTGCTGGTCGTCCTGCTGGCGGTGCCGCTGCTCAAGCTCGGGCGCACGCTGGACGAGGCGACGCTGACCATCCGCCAGGCCCGGGAGCAGGCGATGCCGATCCTCGGCCAGGCGTCCACGACGGTCGCCCACGTAAACTCCAACCTGGAGCGGGTGGACGACATCACCGGCAACGCCGCCAACGTGTCGAGCAACGTCGCCGCACTGACCAGCGTCGTCGCCGCGACCATCGGCAGTCCGCTGATCAAGGTCGCCGCGTTCAGCTACGGCGTGCGCAGCGCGGCCAGGAAGAAGCGCGAGGGCCAGGCCGTGGTCGACGCCAACCGGGCCGCCAAGGACGAGCGCCGCGCCCGTCGCGCCGCCCGGCGGGCCGCCTGATGCGCCGGCTGTTCTGGCTGGCGATGGGCATCACCATCGGCGCCCTCGTCGTCCGCAAGCTGAGCCGCGCCGCGGAGAAGATGACCCCGCAGGGCATCGCCGGCCAGCTGGCCGACGGCCTGCGCGACCTGGCCGAGGCGATCGGCGACTTCGGCGCCGACGTGCGCGCCGCGGCAGCCGGCCGCGAGGAGGAGCTGCGTGCCGGCACCGGGCTGGACGCCCCGCTGCCCGAGCGGTCCGAGAACGCACTGCCCGGTCGCCGCGGCGCCCACGCCGCCGACAGCTGAGCCCACCACCCCACCCCACGCAGCGGACCGAGGCTCCCCGCCACCCTCCTGCCGGAGCGTCCGCTCGAGCCGAGACTGAGCCCTGATGCAGACCGCCGAGATCCGCCGCCGTTTCCTGGAGCACTTCGAGCAGCGGGGGCACACCGTCGTCCCCAGCGCCTCGCTGGTGTCCCCGGACCCCTCCCTGCTCTTCACCGTCGCCGGGATGGTCCCGTTCATCCCGTACCTGACCGGCCGCGAGCCGGCCCCCTACCCGCGGGCGACCAGCGTGCAGAAGTGCGTGCGCACCCTCGACATCGAGGAGGTCGGCAAGACCACCCGGCACGGCACGTTCTTCCAGATGAACGGCAACTTCTCCTTCGGCGACTACTTCAAGGCCGAGGCCATCCAGTACGCCTGGGAGCTGGTCACCGGCCGCGTCGAGGACGGCGGGCTCGGATTCGACCCGGAGAAGATCTGGGTCACCGTCTACCTCGACGACGACGAGGCGGCGGATGCCTGGCACCGGATCGCCGGCGTGCCGAAGGACCGCATCCAGCGGCTGGGCATGGAGGACAACTACTGGTCGACCGGCGCCGCCGGGCCGGCGGGCCCGTGTTCGGAGATCTACGTCGACCGGGGTCCGGAGTACGGCCCCGACGGCGGCCCGGCCGTCGACCGCGCCGGCGACCGGTTCCTGGAGATCTGGAACCTGGTCTTCATGCAGTACGAGCGGGGGCCGGGGGAGGGCAAGGACTTCCCGATCCTCGGCGAGCTGCCGAAGAAGAACATCGACACCGGCATGGGACTGGAGCGGGTGGCGTTCCTGCTGCAGGGCGTCGACAACATGTACGAGATCGACGAGGTGTCGCCGGTCCTGCGCCGGGCGGCCGAGCTCGCCGGCGTCCGATACGGCGCCGACCACGGGTCCGACGTCCGGCTGCGGGTGGTCGCCGACCACGTCCGCAGCGGGCTGATGCTCATCGGTGACGGTGTGACCCCCGGCAACGAGGGTGGCGGCTACATCCTGCGGCGGTTGCTGCGCCGGGCCGTGCGGTCGATGAAGCTGCTCGGGGTCGAGGAGGCCGCGTTGCCGGAGCTGCTGCCGGTGTCCCGCGACGCGATGAGCGGCAGCTATCCCGAGCTGACCGGCGACTTCGCCCGCATCTCCGGCATCGCCTACGCCGAGGAGGAGGCGTTCCGGCGCACCCTCACGGCCGGGACGGCGCTGTTCGACACCGCGGTGGCGCAGGCCAAGGCGGCCGGGACGCCGGCGCTCTCGGGTACCCAGGCGTTCTCCCTGCACGACACCTACGGGTTCCCGATCGACGTGACCCTGGAGATGGCCGCCGAGCAGGCCGTCACCGTCGACGAGGCCGGCTTCCGGGCGCTGATGACCGAGCAGCGCGAGCGCGCCCGGGCCGACGCCCGGGCCAAGCGCACCGGCGCGGTCGACGTGCTGGCCTACCGGCGGCTGCTGGCTGAGCACGGGCCGACCGACTGGCGGGCCTACGACGCCCTGCGCACCGACTCCCGGGTGCTGGGCGTGGTCGACGAGGGCCATCCCGGGAACGGCGACCAGAGCGACCCGGTCGCCGGGCCCGGCCAGGTCACCCGGGTCGTGCTGGACCGGACGCCGTTCTACGCGGAGTCCGGCGGGCAGGTCGCCGACGCCGGTGAGCTCAGCTGGGACGGCGGTCGCGCCGAGGTCATCGACGTGCAACGGCCGGTCAAGGGGCTGGTCGTCCACCAGGTGCGGGTGCTCGACGGCGAACTGCGCACCGGTACCGAGCTGTCCGCCGCGGTGGACCGCGAGTGGCGGCTGTCCGCGTGCCAGGCGCACTCGGGCACCCACGTCGTGCACGCTGCGCTCCGGCAGGTGCTCGGCCCGCAGGCGCTGCAGTCCGGGTCCTACAACCGGCCCGGCTACCTACGGCTGGACTTCGCGTGGCAGGGCGCGTTGACGGGGCAGCAGCGCACCGACATCGAGGACGTCGCCAACGCCGCGGTCCGCACCGACCACGGTGTGCGCGCGCTGTACATGACGCTGCCCGAGGCGCGCGACTTCGGCGCCCTGGCGCTGTTCGGCGAGACCTACGGCGAGCAGGTGCGCGTGGTCGAGATCGGCGGGGAGTGGTCCCGGGAGCTGTGCGGTGGCACCCACGTGCGCGGCAGCGCCCAGATCGGCACCCTCGCGCTCACCGGCGAGAGCTCGGTAGGCTCCGGCGCGCGGCGGGTGGAGGCCGCCGTCGGCCTGGAGGGCTTCCGCTACCTGGCCCGCGAGCGGGACCTCGTCCGCCAGCTGGGCGACCTGCTCAAGACCCCGCAGGACGGGATCGTCGACCGGGTCAGCGGCATGCTCGAGCGGCTCCGCGACGCCGACCGGGAACTGGCCGCGCTGCGCGCCCAGCAGACGCTCGCCGCGGCGGGCGACCTGGCCTCGGGGGCACGGGATGTCGGTGGCATCGCGGTGGTGACCGGCTCGCCGGCCGGGCTGTCCGGCGGTGACCTGCGCGGCCTGGCCCTCGATGTGCGCGGCCGGCTGGGCGAGCGCCCTGCCGCCGTGCTGCTGGCCTCGGCCGCGGACGGCAAGGTGGCGCTGGTGGCTGCGGTCAACCCCGCGGCGCAGCAGCGGGGAGTGTCGGCCAACGACCTGCTGAAGGCCGCGGCCGCCCCGGTCGGTGGGCGTGGCGGAGGCAAGCCCGACGTGGCCCAGGGTGGCGGAACGGACCCCGCCGGCATCCCCGCCGCCCTCGCGGCCGCCGAGCAGGCGATCGAGGCGGCATCCCCGTGACCCCGACGCGCGACGGTCCCTGCCCGGGAGGGCGGCGGCCCTCCCGGCCGGTGCCCGGTCCACCTCACGGGCTGGCGTCGGACGACCGGAGCACCGACGATGGTCGCTGAGGGCGAGCGCGACGCCGTCCGGCTACCGGGCCGCAGGCTGGGCGTGGACGTCGGCACGGTGCGCGTCGGGATCGCGCTCTCCGACGCCACGGGGATGCTCGCCAGCCCGTTGGAGACCCTCCGCCGGGCGAAGGACGGCAGCGACCTGGACCGGCTGGCTGGGCTGGTTGTGACACACGAGGTGGTCGAGGTGGTGGTGGGATTGCCGAGACACCTGTCCGGAGCGTCGGGCGCCTCGGCAAGAGATGCCAGCACCTACGCTGCGGCCTTGACCAGCCGTATCGGGGACGTCCCGGTACACCTCGTCGACGAAAGGCTCTCCACCGTGACCGCAGCCAGTCATCTGCGAGCAGGCGGCATCGACAGCCGCCGGCAGCGCGCGGTGATCGACCAGGCGGCCGCCGTGGTCATCCTGCAGACCTATCTCGACAGTCGTCCCCGCTCCGCCGGGACCCAGCCGTGAGCGCCCCGGCAGGTCGGCGTCCGGGGCGGCACTCCTCGCCCGACACCGACGCCGGCATGCCCCGCTCGGCGGCCGAGCTGCTCGCCGCGTGGGCCACGGATCGCGACGGCGCGACCGGCGACGGCACGAACGGCCAGGGCGTGGTCGAGGCCACCGACGCGGTGCCCGCACCGCGTACCGCTGAACTGCGCACCGCTGAGATGCGGGCCCTGCCGGGAATGCCGCCGCGGTCACCCGCCACCCGTGCGGACAGCGACCGTCCGACCGACGGTCGCCCCGCTGCCCGCCCCACCGGCAACCGGCCGGCCGGCGCCCGTTCCGCCGGCGGCCGGTCCGCCATCTCCCGGCCGGCGCCCGACCGGATGTCGCCGGCGCCGTGGGCGACCGTCGACGCGCCGCCCGCCCCGGCCGGTGAGCCGGACCGGGAGCTGGAGCGCTTCGCCGACGACGAGACCGCCCCCGGCATCCCGTCGGGCGCCCGGCGTCCGCTGCTCGGTGGCCGGCGGTCCTCCGACGCCGGCGCCGCCATCGCGCTCGCCACCCCCGAGGCCGGCCCGGCCGCACCGGCGTGGCCCTCGCGCTCCCCGTTCGCTGCTGCCCTGGCCGCCATCGACGCCCGGCACTCCACCGACGACGAGGACGACGAGTCGGCCACCGTGGCGCGCCCGCCCGCCGACGACCGGGACGACGATCCCCGTCCCGGCGTCTTCGACGTCACGGGCGGCCTCGAGGTCGTCGTGGCCGACGACCACGCCGACGACCGCTTCGACGACCACGACGACGACCACTCCGGTGGCGGCGGTGGCGGGGGTGGGCGGCGCGGCGGTGGTCGGCGCGGCGGTGGTGGTTCGCCCCGAGGCCGTCGTCCGCTCGCGATCGTGCTGTCCCTGGTCGTGCTGCTGGGCCTGGTGGGCGGCATCGTCGTCGGCGGGCAGGCGCTGCTGCGCGCCATCAACCCGGCCGCCGAGGACTACGCCGGTGCCGGCACCGGCAGCGTGGACATCCGGATCAACAGCGGCGACAGCCTGCGGACGATCGCCGGGACGCTGGTGGAGTCCGACGTGATCGCCTCCTCCGGCCCCTTCCTCGACGCGGCCGAGGCCAACGAGGCCGCCACCGGTATCCAGCCCGGCGTCTACGCGATGCGCAGCCAGATGTCCGGACAGTCGGCCCTCGACCTGCTGCTCGACCCGGCCACGCGCATGGTGACCCGGGTCACGGTGCCCGAGGGGCTGACCGTCGCCGAGACGCTGCAGCGACTGGCCGAGGGCACCGACACCCCGATCGAGGAGCTGCAGGCGGCTGCCGCCGACACCAGTCGCCTGGGGCTGCCCGCGTGGTCCAACGGGCAGCTCGAGGGCTTCCTCTATCCGCTCACCTACGAGTTCGAGCCGGGCACCCCGGCGGTGGAGATGCTGCAGGAGATGGTCGGGGCGTTCAACGGGACGGCCGCGGAGCTGAGGCTCGAGGAGCGTGCGGCTGCCCTGGGCCGCACGCCCTACGAGGTGCTGACGGTGGCCTCGATGGTGCAGTCGGAGACCCGGCTGGATGCCGAGCGGGCGGACGTGGCCCAGGTGATCTACAACCGGCTGTCGCAGGGCATTCCGCTGGGCATCGACGCCACCCTCGCCTACGGGCTGGACAAGAGCGGCAACGAGCTCACCACGACCGACCTGCAGACCGACGGGCCCTACAACAGCCGGACCCGTACGGGGCTCCCGCCTACCCCGATCAGCGCCCCCGGCGAGGCCAGCCTGGTGGCAGCTCTGCAGCCCAGCACCGGGGACCTCCTCTACTACGTGCTCCAGTCCGAGGACGGAGCACACTTCTTCACCGACAGCTACCCGGAGTTCCAGGCCGCCCGTCAGCGGTGCGCGGACGCCGGCCTCGGCTGTGGGGCAGGCTGACGAGCGGGCCGGGGACGGGCGGGTCGCCGGATCCGGGGACGGGACAATCGCCCACGTGTCCGCGGTGCGGCGCGCAGCCGTCCTCGGTCGCCCGGTCTCCCACTCCCTGTCGCCGCTGATGCACCGCGCCGCCTACGCGGCGCTGGGGCTCACCGACTGGACGTACGACGCGCTCGATGTCGGCGCCGACCAGCTCCCCGACCTGGTGGCCGGCCTCGGCCCCGAGTGGCGCGGCTTCTCGGTGACGATGCCGTGCAAGCAGGTCGCGGTGCAGGTGGCCGACCAGGTGGAACCGCTGCCCCGGCTGCTGGGGGCGGCGAACACCCTGGTCCGCACCGCGACCGGCTGGCGGGCGGAGAACACCGACGTCACCGGCGTCGGCATGGCGCTCCAGCTCGGTGGGGTGGAGCAGGTCGAGCACGCGGCGATCCTGGGCGCCGGGGGCACGGCGGCCGCAGCCGCGGCCGCGCTGGCCTCGCTCGGTGCCCGCCAGGTCGACGTCCTGGTGCGCGATCCGGCGCGGGGAGCAGATCTCCTCCGCGTGCTGGAGGTCCTCGATGTGCCCGCCACCGTCGCCCCGCTGACCGCGGGTGGCCCGGTCGAGGCGCCGGTCGTGGTGAGCACCGTGCCGGTCGACGGGCAGCCGGCGGTGGCCGCCCTGGACTGGCGGCCCGGGCAGACCGTGCTCGACGTGCTCTACGACGGCTGGCCCACCCCGCTCGCCCAGCGCGTCCAGGCCGTGGGTGGCACCGCGATCAGCGGCCTGGAGGTGCTGTTCTGGCAGGCCACGCTCCAGGTCGAGCTGATGACCGGTCGTCCGGCGCCGATCGCGGCGATGCGGGCCGCGCTCGACGGCTGAGCCGAACCGGGTGACCACCGCGCTCCCCGTGGGTGCCGCCCTGCTGGGGTTGCTGCTGGGCCCGTGGCTGGCCGCGGTCACCGTGCGGTTGGCCGGCCGGGACGATGCCGCGGTGCCGTCCCGCCGGCGGATCGTGCTCACCGCCCTGCTCGCTGCCGCCGCGCTGGCGGCCGCGCCCGCGCTGGCCGGGGCCCGCCCGGCGGTCGTGGCGCTGGGGTGGCTCGGTGCGGCCGCGGTCGTGCTCGCCGGGGTGGACCTGGCCAGCCACCGGTTGCCGAACCGGGTGGTGTTCCCCGCAGCGGCCGCCTGTGCCGCGGCGCTCCTGGCCGACGCCGTGGTCACCGGTACGTGGCCGGCGCTGGCGCGATCCGTCGCCGCGGCCGCGGTCACCTTCGCCGTCGCCGCCGGAGCGGCCACGATCAGCCCCGAGGGCCTGGGCTTCGGCGACGTGAAGCTGCTCGGGCTGCTCGGGCTGGTGCTCGGCTGGGCCGGCTGGGGGGTGCTGCTGCTGGGCGTGCTCGCCGGCCTGGTCCTCGGCGCGGTCGGCTCGCTGCTGCTGCTGGCCACCCGGCGCGCCGGCTGGCGCACCGCCGTCCCCTTCGGCCCCCCGCTGCTGGCCGGCGCCTGCCTGGCGCTGGCCGTCGGCGGCCCCCTGCCCGTGCCGTGAGGCCCCCTTCCAGGGACCCGTCCTGAGCCTGCGAAGGACGGGGGGAAAGGGGGTCCTTCTAGAATCACCGGCATGTTGCGCTGGTTGACCGCAGGTGAGTCCCACGGTCAGCAGCTCACTGCTGTGCTCGACGGAATGCCGGCCGGGGTGCAGGTGCAGACCTCCGACGTCGACGAGCAGCTGGCCCGCCGCCGGCTCGGGCACGGTCGCGGTGCGCGGATGAGCTTCGAGCAGGACGCCGTCGCCCTCACCGGCGGCGTCCGGCACGGGTGCACCCAGGGCGGCCCGATCGCGATCCAGGTGGGCAACACCGAGTGGCCGAAGTGGTCCACGGTGATGTCCGCCGATCCCGTGGACGCCGAGGTGCTGGCCGGCCAGGCGCGGAACGCGCCGCTCACCCGGCCCCGTCCCGGGCACGCCGACCTCGCGGGGATGCAGAAGTACGGCTTCGACGACGCCCGGCCGGTCCTGGAGCGGGCCAGCGCCCGCGAGACCGCCGCCCGGGTCGCCCTCGGCACGGTCGCCCGAGCGTTCCTGCACCAGGTGCTCGGTGTGCGGGTGGTCAGCCACGTGGTGGGCATCGGGCCGGTCGCCGTCCCCGACGGCGTGCTCCCGGGTCCCGAGGACAACGACCGGATCGACGCCGACCCGGTGCGCTGCGCCGACCCGGCCACCAGCGAGTTGATGGTCGCCGAGGTCGACGACGCCCGGAAGACCGGCGACACCCTCGGCGGGGTCATCGAGGTCGTCGTCCACGGGCTGCCGCCGGGCCTGGGCAGCCACGTGCACTGGGACCGGCGGCTGGACTCCCGGTTGGCCGGTGCCCTCATGGGCGTGCAGTCGGTGAAGGCCGTCGAGGTCGGTGACGGGCTGCAGACGTCCCGCCGCCGCGGCTCGGTGGCCCACGACGAGATCCAGCCGGCCGACCCGGTGGGCGGGCAGCGGAGCGTGGCCCGGGTGACCGACCGGGCCGGCGGCATCGAGGGCGGGATGACCAACGGCGAGGCGCTGCGGGTCCGCGCGGCGATGAAGCCGATCAGCACGGTGCCCCGGGCGCTCTCGACCGTGGACGTGGCCACCGGTGAGCCTGCCGTCGCGATCAACCAGCGCAGCGATGCGTGCGCCGTTCCGCGCGGCAGCGTGGTCATGGAGGCGATGGTCGCGCTGGTGCTGGCCGACGCGGTGCTGGAGAAGTTCGGCGGTGACTCGGTTCCCGAGACCCGCCGCAACGTGCGCTCCTACCTCGACGCGCTGGCGTTCCGGTCCCGTCCGGCCGACGCGCCGTGAGCGAGCCCACCGGGCCGGTGCTGGTGCTGGTCGGCCCGCCCGCGTCGGGCAAGACCACGGTCGGTACCGCGGTCGCCACGGCGCTCGGTGTCGCGTTCCGGGACACCGATGCCGACGTGCAGGCCGAGACCGGGACGACGGTCGCCGACCTGTTCGTCCAGCACGGCGAGCCGCACTTCCGGGTGCTGGAGGAGCGGGCGGTGGCCCGGGCCGCCGCCGAGCACGACGGCGTCCTCGCCCTCGGCGGTGGCGCGGTGACCAGCGCCGCCACCCGCCGGCTGCTCGTCGCCCACGGCGCTGCGGGATCCGCCGTCGTCTGGCTCGATGTCGACCTGGCCTCGGCCGCCCAGCGGGCCGGGCTGTCCCGCGACCGGCCGATCCTGGGGGTCAACCCGCGCGCCATGCTCCGCCACATGCTCGCCGAGCGGGCGCCGCTCTACGCCGAGGTCGCCACCGCCACCGTCGCCACCGGCGGCCGGTCGGTGCAGGAGGTCGTGGCCGACGTGCTGGTCGCGCTGGGCGCCCCGGCCGGGTCCGGGGCCGGCTCGTGAGGGCGGACGTCCGCCGGGTGGCCGTCGCCGGCGACCGGCCCTACGAGGTGGTGATCGGCCCCGGTGCGCAGGTCGAGCTGGGCCTGGTGCTCGCCGGCACGGCGCGCGCCGTGGTGGTGCACGCCGCGCCGCTGGCCGGAGCCGCGGGGGCCGCCGTCGAGACGCTGCAGCAGGCCGGGGTCGCTGCCGAGGCCCTGGTCGTCCCCGATGGCGAGGCGGCCAAGACCGCCGAGGTCGCCGCCGGGGCGTGGGAGGAGTTCGGCCGGCTGGGGCTGACCCGCTCCGACGCCGTCGTCGGGCTGGGCGGGGGAGCGGTCACCGACCTGGCCGGCTTCCTGGCCGCCACCTGGCTGCGCGGCGTACGGGTGGTGCAGGTGCCCACCAGCCTGCTGGGCATGGTCGACGCCGCGGTCGGGGGCAAGACCGGCATCAACACCGCCGCGGGCAAGAACCTGGTGGGCGCCTTCCACCCGCCGGCCGCCGTGCTCGCCGACACCGACGCGCTCGCCGCGCTCCCGGCCGCGGAGTTCCGCGCCGGCCTGGCCGAGGTGGTCAAGTGCGGTCTCATCGCCGACCAGCGGGTGCTCGAGCTGCTCGAGGCCGACCCCACCGGCCGCGCCGGCACCACCGAGCTCATCACCCGGGCCGTCCAGGTCAAGGCCGACGCCGTCGGCGAGGACCTCTACGACACCGGCCGCCGCGAGTTCCTCAACTACGGGCACACCCTCGCGCACGCCATCGAGCGGGTCGAGGACTTCGGCTGGCGGCACGGTGAGGCAGTGGCGGTCGGTCTCCTCTTCGCCGCCGAGCTCGCGGTCGCGGCCGGCCGGCTGTCCCGCGCCGAGGCCGACCGGCACCGCGACCTGGTTGCCGCGATGGGGCTGCCCACCGGCTACCGCGGCGACTGGGCGCGGCTGCAGTCGGTGATGCGGGTGGACAAGAAGGCCCGGGGCGCCGCGATGCGCTTCGTCGTCCTCGAGGGCATCGGCAACCCGACCATCCTCACCGACCCCGACCAGGCGTGGCTGAACGCCGCCTGGGCAGCCGTCTCCGAAAGTGGGAACCCATGACCATCCAGGTGCTGAACGGGGCCAACCTCGGCCGGCTCGGCAAGCGCGAGCCGGAGAAGTACGGAACGACGACGCACGCCGAGCTGGTGCAGCTGATCGAGGCAGTGGCCGTCGAGCTGCGTCTCGACGTGCAGGTGCGGCAGACCGACTCCGAGGCCGAGCTGCTCGGCTGGGTGTTCGATGCCGCCGACGCCGGCGACCCGGTGGTGGTCAACCCCGGCGGCTGGTCGCACACCTCGGTGGTGCTGCGTGACGCGCTGGCCGGGCTTTCCGCGCCGCTGGTCGAGGTGCACCTGACCAACATCCACGCCCGCGAGTCGTTCCGGCACCACTCCTACGTGTCCGGGATTGCCGACGGCGTGATCGTCGGGCTCGGGGTGCAGGGGTACGAGCTGGCGCTGCGGTACCTGGCTGGTCGAGCGTGACCCGGATGGACCACGCGGGTCGCCGGGACCGGCTCCGGGCCGTCGCGGGCGGCGCCGGGCTGGACGCCGTCCTGGTCACCAACCTGCTCAACGTCCGCTACCTGACCGGGTTCACCGGCTCCAACGGCGCGCTGCTGCTGCGCGCCGACAGCGACGACGTGTTCGGCACCGACGGCCGGTACACCACCCAGGCCGGTGTCCAGGTGCCCGACCTGGAGCTGCTGGTCGACCGGTCGACGGTGTCCGCACTGGCCACCCGGGCGGCCCACCTGGGCACCGGCCGGCTGGGCTACGAGTCGCACGACGTGACCGTCGACGGGCTGCACGCCCTGGAGCGGGTGCTCGGCGAGGCCGCCGGCGGCGGCGCCGTGCCCGAGCTGGTCAGCATCCGGCGGGCCGTGGAGACGCTCCGGGCGATCAAGGACGGCGATGAGGTGGAGGCGCTGCGCCGGGCCTGCACCGTCGCCGACCGGGCGCTGGCCGAGCTCGCCGCCGAAGGGGCGCTGCGGCCGGGGCGCACCGAGCTGGACGTCGGCCGCGAACTGGACGCCCGGATGCTGCAGCTGGGCGCCGAAGCGCCCTCGTTCGAGACCATCGTGGCCACCGGCGCCAACTCGGCCGTTCCGCACCATCGACCCGACGCCACCGTGCTGCGGGACGGCGACCTCCTCAAGCTCGACTTCGGTGCCACCGTCGACGGTTACCACTCCGACATGACCCGCACGCTCGTGCTGGGCCATGCCACCGACTGGCAGCAGGAGGTGTACGCGCTGGTCGCCGCCTCGCAGGCGGCCGGGCGGGCGGCTCTGGCGGTCGGTGCGGAGGTGGCCGCGGTGGACGCCGCCGCCCGGGACGTCATCGTGGCCGCCGGCCACGGGGAGCACTTCACCCACGGGCTCGGGCACGGCGTCGGCCTGGAGATCCACGAGGCTCCGGGCATCTCGGCGCTCGGCGCAGGTACGCTTGCCGCCGGCATGGCCGTCACCGTGGAGCCAGGCGTCTACCTGCCTGGCCACGGCGGAGTCCGGATCGAGGACACGCTGATCGTCGCGGATGGCGAGCCGGAGTTGTTGACCCTCACGAGCAAGGAACTGCTGGTTCTCTAGATGGCTACCACCAATGACCTCAAGAACGGCATCGTCCTGAACCTGGACGGTCAGCTGTGGACAGTGACCGACTTCCAGCACGTGAAGCCGGGCAAGGGTGGCGCCTTCGTGCGCACCACGCTGAAGAACGTGCTCTCCGGCAAGGTGGTCGACAAGACCTTCAACGCCGGCACCAAGGTCGACACCGCAACCGTCGACAAGCGGTCGATGACCTACCTGTACAAGGACGGCGCCGACTACGTCTTCATGGACGGCGACACCTTCGACCAGATCCCGGTGTCACCGGAGACCCTCGGTGACGGCGCGAACTACCTCCTGGAGAACACCGAGGTCATCGTGGCCGTCCACGACAGCACCCCGCTGTACGTCGAGCTGCCCGTGACCATGGAGCTCGTCGTCGAGCACACCGACCCGGGTCTGCAGGGCGATCGCTCCACCGGCGGCACCAAGCCGGCCACCCTGGAGACCGGCGCCCAGATCCAGGTCCCGCTGTTCATCACCACCGGCGAGAAGCTGAAGGTCGACACCCGCGACGGTCGGTACCTCGGCCGGGTCAGCTGACGTCGGCGTGGCTGCCCGTTCCAAGGCCCGCAAGCGCGCGGTCGACGTCCTCTACGAGGCCGACCTGCGCAGTGTCGACCCGTTGGCCGTGCTGCGGGACCGCATCGCCGACGGCAACCCGCCGGTCCCCGAGCACGCCGTCCGGCTGGTCCAGGGCGTCGTCGAGCAATCCGCCCGGATCGATGAGCTGATCGAGGTGCACGCCTCCGGCTGGTCGCTGGACCGGCTGCCCGACGTCGACCGCGCCGTCCTGCGGATGGCGGTGTACGAGCTGCTCTGGGTCGACGACGTCCCCGACGCGGTCGTCATCGACGAGGCGGTGGAGCTGGCCAAGGCGCTGTCCACCGACGACTCGCCGGCCTACGTCAACGGCGTGCTCGGCGGGATCGTCAAGGCCGAGATCCCGACGTAGCCGCAGGACCCCCCGCAGCGCTGTGCAGTCAGGGCCCGTTCCGTGATCGGAACGGGCCCTGACTGCACAGCGCCCCCGGTGGCTCCGACGAGCACCGGGGTCCTTCGTCAGCGCGGCGCGCGGCGGCGGTCGCCCCAGGCGGGCTCGTCGGCCTCTGCGTCGGCGTAGATGCTGCCGTCGGCGCCGGGGGAGAGCACGCCCCACTCGATCAGCCGGGTGGTCAGCTCGTCGGGGCTCATGTCGTAGATGATCGCCAACGACTTGAGGTCCTCGGCGCGGATCGACAGCACCTTGCCGTTGTAGTCGTGCCGCTGGGCCTGGATCGTCGAGGCGTACCGGGCCAGCGGACCGGCCTCGTCGGCAGGCAGCGAGCCCAGCGACTCGAGGTTCAGGACGATCTTGGTGCTCTTGGTGACCGCCGAGCTGGGCCGCGGGTCGGGCAGCAGCTCGGACACGGGCACGCCGTAGAAGACGGCGAGCTCGGAGAGCCGCTGAACGGTGACCGCACGGTCACCGCGCTCGTAGGAACCGACCACGACGGCCTTCCAGCGACCATGGGACTTGTCCTCGACGCCCTGCAACGACAGCCCCTGCTGGTTGCGGATCGCCCGGAGGCGGGCGCCCAGCGCCCTGGAGTAGTCGGTGCTCATGCTGCCGCTCACTGACTGTCGTCGGATGGGGGGAAAGCTCGTGACGCAGAGTACTCATACCTGCCGTCGCGCAACAGTCGGCTACTCCGGGGGAGTCACACCGTCCTCAATCGGGCGAGACGCGGCTCACCCGGACACGTGCAGTACCGTCGGCGGCGCTCCCCTTCTCCTTTAACGACCCGTCCCGTGAGGCGGGGAAGGAGGCCCCTCGTGGCCGAGCCTGCCCTCGGTGCGCCCACCCCCGGCGCGCTGATGTCCGCCGACGACGTCGCCCGTGTGGTCGACCGGGTCGCGCACCAACTCATCGAGCGCGCGGCCGCCGGCCGGGCCGGAACTTCCCAGGGAGCGGCGCCCGACGGTGGCCTCACCGACCTGGTCCTGGTCGGTGTCCCCACCCGCGGCGCCCCGCTGGCCCGTCGGCTGGCCGGCCGGATCGAGGCGTTCACCGGCACTGCCGTCGACGTCGGCACCGTCGACATCACCCTCTACCGCGACGACCTGCGGCTCCGCGGTGTGCGCGCGCTGGAGGACACCCGGCTGCCCGCCGCCGGCATCGACGGCCGGCTGGTCGTGCTGGTCGACGACGTGCTCTTCTCCGGCCGCTCGGTGCGTGCCGCGCTGGACGCGCTGCGCGACCTGGGCCGGCCCCGCGCCGTCCAGCTGGCCGTGCTGGTCGACCGTGGCCACCGCGAGCTGCCGATCCGCGCCGACTACGTGGGCAAGAACGTACCCACGTCGCGTACTCAGCAGGTCAAGGTGAAGCTGGCCGAGATCGACGGGGTCGACGAGGTCGTGGTGGCCGATCCGGCCGGTGCGGAGGCGACCCGATGAGGCGCCACCTGCTCGAGGCCGCCGATCTCGATCTCGGCGACGCGACGCTGGTCCTCGACACCGCCGCGCAGATCGATGCCGCGCTGGCCGGCCGCGAGGTGAAGAAGCTCCCCACCCTGCGCGGCCGCACGGTGGTCAACCTCTTCTACGAGGACTCCACCCGGACCCGCATCTCCTTCGAGCTGGCCGCCAAGCGGCTGTCCGCCGACGTCATCAACTTCTCCGCCAAGGGCAGCAGCGTGTCCAAGGGGGAGAGCCTCAAGGACACCGCGCAGACGCTGGAGGCGATGGGCTCGGACGCGATCGTCATCCGGCACGGGGCCTCCGGCGCCCCGCACCGGCTGGCCCAGTGGGTGCGTGGCAGCGTGGTCAACGCCGGCGACGGCACCCACGAGCACCCGACCCAGGCCCTGCTGGACGCCTACACGATCCGCCGGCGTCTGGGCCGGCTCGACGGGGTCCGGGTGGTCCTCGTCGGTGACGTGCTGCACAGCCGGGTGGCCCGCTCCAACGTGGGGCTGCTGCACACCCTCGGCGCCGACGTGACCGTGGTCGCGCCGCCGACGCTGCTGCCGGTGGGGGTGGGCAGCTGGCCGGTGACGGTCAGTTACGACCTGGACACCGTCCTGCCCAAGGCCGACGTGGTGATGATGCTGCGCGTGCAGGGCGAACGGATGAACGCCTCGTTCTTCCCCTCCGCCCGGGAGTACAGCCGGCGCTACGGGCTGGACGCCCGGCGGATGGCGTTGCTCCCCGACGACACGATCGTCATGCACCCCGGCCCGATGAACCGCGGCATGGAGATCGCCGCCGAGGTCGCCGACTCGGTGCGCTCCACCATCGTCGAGCAGGTCGGCAACGGCGTGAGCGTGCGGATGGCCGTTCTCTATCTCCTGCTCGGCGGCGCTCCGGAGGGCTCCTCGTGACCACGTACCTGATCAAGAACGCGCGCCCCTACGGCGAGGACGCCGTCGACCTGGTGCTGCGCGACGGCGACATCGCCTCCATCGGCGAGAACCTCACCGCGCCCGGCGCCGAGGTGGTCGACGGCACCGGGCTGGTGCTGCTGCCCGGCCTGGTCGACCTGCACACCCACCTGCGTGAGCCGGGCCGCGAGGACGCCGAGACGGTCGAGTCCGGCAGCCGCGCGGCCGCGCTGGGCGGGTTCACCGCGGTGCACGCCATGGCCAACACCGACCCGGTCGCCGACACCGCCGGCGTGGTCGAGCAGGTGTGGCGGCTGGGCCAGGAGGCCGGCCTGGTCGACGTCGTCCCGGTCGGTGCGGTGACCGTCGGTCTGGCCGGCGCCCAGCTGGCCGAGCTGGGCGCGATGGCCGACTCCGCCGCCCGGGTGCGGGTCTTCTCCGACGACGGGCACTGCGTCGCCGACCCGGCGCTGATGCGCCGCGCGCTGGAGTACGTGAAGGCGCTCGACGGGGTCGTGGCCCAGCACGCGGAGGAACCGCGGCTGACCGTCGGCGCCCAGATGCACGAGGGCGACCGGTCGGCCCGGCTGGGGCTCACCGGCTGGCCGGCGGCCGCGGAGGAGGCGATCATCGCCCGCGACGTGCTGCTCGCCCAGCACGTGGGGGCCCGGCTGCACGTCTGCCACGTCTCGACGGCCGGCTCGGTGGAGCTGCTGCGCTGGGCGAAGTCGCGCGGGGTGCAGGTCACCGCCGAGGTGACGCCGCACCACCTGCTGCTCACCGACGAGTGCGCCGAGGGCTACGACCCGGTGTTCAAGGTGAACCCGCCGCTGCGGACGGACGTGGATGTGGCTGCCGTCAGGCTCGGATTGGCCGACGGCACGATCGACGCCGTCGCCACCGACCACGCCCCGCACGCGGTGGAGGACAAGGAGTGCGAGTGGGCCATGGCCCGGCCCGGGATGCTGGGGCTGGAGCAGGCACTCTCCGTCGTCGTCACCACGATGATGAGCCCGGACGGGCCGGGCCCGGGCCGGCTGGACTGGCGGGCGGTCGCCGATCGCATGTCGGTCCGGCCCGCCGCCATCGGCCGGCTGGCGGGCCACGGCCGGCCGATCGCCGCCGGCGAGCCGGCCAACCTGGTGCTGGTCGACCCGGCGCACCGGGGGACGGTCGACCCGGCCGCGCTGGCCAGCCGCAGCCGCAACAGTCCCTACGCCGGCCGGGAGCTCCCCGGCCGCGTGGTCGCGACGTTCCTGCGCGGAACGCCGACCGTTCTCGATGGAAAGGCAGTGAAGTGAGTTCGAGAGAGGCGCTCCTCGTCCTGGAGGACGGGCGCGTGTTCCGGGGCGAGGCCTACGGCGCGATCGGCACGACGGTCGGTGAGGCGGTGTTCTCCACCGGGATGACCGGCTACCAGGAGACGCTCACCGACCCCAGCTACCACCGCCAGGTCGTGGTGATGACCGCCCCGCACGTGGGCAACACTGGCGTGAACGGCGAGGACGACGAGAGCCGCCGGATGTGGGTGGCCGGCTTCGTCGTGCGCGACCCGGCCCGCCGCCCGGCGAACTGGCGGGCCACCGGCAGCCTGGACGACGAGCTGATCGCCCAGGGCGTGGTCGGGATCAGCGGCATCGACACCCGTGCGCTCACCCGGCACCTGCGTGACCGCGGCGCGATGCGGGTCGGGATCAGCAGCGAGACCACCGACAGCGACGCCCTGCTGGCCCGGGTCACCGCCAGCGAGAGCATGACCGGCGCCGACCTCGCGCCCGAGGTCAGCGTGGCCGAGCCCTACGTCGTCCCGGCGGTGGGGGAGAAGCGCTTCACCATCGCCGCACTCGACCTGGGTATCAAGACCGCCACGCCGCGCTACCTGGCCGAGCTCGGCGTCGAGACCCACGTGCTGCCGGCGACCGCCACGGCCGCGGACCTCCTCGAGCACGGCCCGGACGGCGTCTTCCTGTCCAACGGACCCGGCGACCCGGCGGTCGCCGACTACGCCGTCGCCGCCGTGCGCGGGGTGCTCGACGCCCGCCGCCCGCTGTTCGGCATCTGCTTCGGCAACCAGATCCTCGGCCGAGCCCTGGGGCTGGGTACCTACAAGCTGCGCTTCGGCCACCGCGGGCTCAACCAGCCGGTGCTCGACCGGGTCAGCGGCACGGTGCGGGTCACCAGCCACAACCACGGCTTCGCCGTCGACGCCCCGCTCGACCGCGCGGTCGACACGCCCTACGGGCGGGTCGAGGTCAGCCACGTCGGGCTCAACGACGACGTCGTGGAGGGCCTGCGCTGCCTGGAGGTGCCGGCGTTCAGCGTGCAGTTCCACCCCGAGGCCGCGGCCGGCCCGCACGACGCCAATCCGCTGTTCGGCCGGTTCGTCGAGCTGATGGCCGCCGAGCACGACCAGCCCAGCGGCGAGCACGCGGTATCCCCACCGCCGATCGTCGAGCACACGACCGGGGAGAAGAGCTGACATGGCCAAGCGCACCGATCTGCAGCACGTGATGGTGATCGGCTCCGGGCCGATCGTCATCGGGCAGGCCAGCGAGTTCGACTACTCCGGCACCCAGGCCTGCCGGGTGCTCAAGTCCGAGGGCCTGCGGGTCAGCCTGGTCAACAGCAACCCCGCGACGATCATGACCGACCCCGAGGTCGCCGACGCCACCTACGTCGAGCCGCTGACCCCCGAGTTCGTCGAGCGGGTCATCGCCGCCGAGCGGCCCGATGCCCTGCTGGCCACGCTTGGCGGTCAGACGGCGCTGAACATCGCCATCGGCCTGTTCGAGAACGGCGTGCTGGAGAAGTACGGCGTGCAGCTCATCGGCGCCGACGTCGACGCGATCAACCGGGGCGAGGACCGCCAGGTCTTCAAGGACATCGTCCGCTCCATCGGCGCCGACGCACCCCGCTCCACCGTCTGCTCCACCGTCGACGAGGCGATCGCGACGGCCGGCGAGGTCGGCTACCCCGTCGTGATCCGGCCCAGCTTCACCATGGGCGGGCAGGGCTCGGGCATCGCCACCGACGAGGCGATGCTGCGCCGGATGGCCGGCCACGGGCTCAACGACTCCCCGGTGCACACCGTGCTGATCGAGGAGTCGGTGCTGGGCTGGAAGGAGTTCGAGCTGGAGCTGATGCGCGACCGCAGCGACAACGTGGTGGTCATCTGCTCGATCGAGAACATCGACGCAATGGGGGTGCACACCGGAGACTCGGTGACCGTCGCCCCGGCGATGACCCTCACCGACCGCGAGTACCAGGAGATGCGCGACGTCGGCATCGCGGTGCTCCGCGCGGTGGGCGTCGAGACCGGCGGCTGCAACATCCAGTTCGCCGTCCACCCGCACACCGGCCGGCTGGTCGTCATCGAGATGAACCCGCGGGTGTCCCGGTCCAGCGCGCTGGCGTCGAAGGCGACCGGCTTCCCGATCGCCAAGATCGCCGCGAAGCTGGCCATCGGCTACACCCTCGACGAGATCACCAACGACATCACCGGGGTCACCCCGGCCTCGTTCGAGCCGTCGCTGGACTACGTGGTGGTGAAGATCCCGCGGTTCGCGTTCGAGAAGTTCCCCGGCGCGGACCCGCGGCTGACCACCACGATGAAGAGCGTCGGCGAGGTGATGGCCATGGGCCGCAACTTCACCGAGGCGCTGGGCAAGGCGATGCGCTCCACCGAGACGAGCGCCGCCGGCTTCTGGACCGACGGTGCCGGGGACGGGAACACGGGCGGGAACGCGGCCGGGCGCACCGCCGACGAGCTGCTGGACCAGTTGCGGGTGCCCGTCGACGGCCGGCTCTACCTCGCCGAGCGTGCGCTGGCCGCCGGCGCCACGGTCGGGCAGGTCAGCGAGGCCAGCGGATTCGACGAGTGGTTCGTCGACCAGATCGCTCTGGTCCATGAGATCGGCACCGCCGTCCGGGACGCCCCGTCGCTCACCCCCGAGCTGCTGCGCCGGGCCAAGCGGCACGGGTTGTCCGACCGGCAGGTGGCCGCGCTGCGGCCCGAGCTGGCCGGTGAGGACGGCGTCCGCACGCTGCGCTGGCGGCTGGGCATCCGGCCGGTCTACAAGACCGTGGACACCTGCGCCGCCGAGTTCGCCGCCACCACGCCGTACCACTACTCCTCCTACGACGAGGAGACCGAGGTACGGCCGCGTACCAGGCCGGCCGTGCTGATCCTCGGCTCGGGTCCGAACCGGATCGGCCAGGGCGTGGAGTTCGACTACTCCTGCGTGCATGCGGTGATGGCCCTGCAGGACGCCGGCTACGAGGCGGTGATGGTCAACTGCAACCCCGAGACCGTCTCCACCGACTACGACATCGCCGACCGGCTGTACTTCGAGCCGCTGACCTTCGAGGACGTCCTCGAGGTGGTGGAGGCCGAGCGCGCGGCCGGCCCGGTGACCGGGGTCATCTGCACGCTGGGGGGCCAGACGCCGCTGGCGCTGGCGCAGCGGCTCAAGGACGCCGGCGTGCCGGTGCTGGGCACCTCGCCGGAGGCCATCGACGCCGCCGAGGACCGCGGCGCCTTCTCCCGGGTGCTGTCCGACACCGGGCTCACCGCGCCGAAGCACGGCATGGCGACGACGTTCGCCGAGGCCAGGGAGATCGCCGCCACCATCGGCTATCCGGTGCTGGTGCGCCCCTCGTACGTGCTCGGCGGGCGCGGCATGGAGATCGTCTACGAGGACGCGACGCTGGAGGCCTACATCACCAAGGCCACCGACGTCAGCACCGACCACCCGGTGCTGGTCGACCGGTTCCTCGAGGACGCCGTCGAGATCGACGTCGACGCGCTCTACGACGGCACCGAGCTGTTCCTGGGCGGGGTCATGGAGCACATCGAGGAGGCCGGTGTGCACTCCGGCGACTCGGCGTGCGCGCTGCCGCCGATCACCCTGGGCGTCACCGACGTGGCGGCGATCCGGGCGGCCACCGAGGCGCTGGCCGTCCGGATCGGCGTGCGCGGGCTGATGAACGTCCAGTACGCGCTCAAGGACGACATCCTGTACGTGCTGGAGGCCAACCCGCGGGCCAGCCGCACGGTGCCGTTCGTGTCCAAGGCGACCGCCGTCCAGCTGGCCAAGGCGGCGGCCCGGATCGCGGTGGGGGAGACCATCGCCGACCTGCGGCTGGCCGGGGTGTTGCCCGACGGCGACGGCGCCGACCTTCCGGCGGACGCCCCGATCGCGGTGAAGGAGGCGGTGCTGCCGTTCCACCGGTTCCGCACCATCGAAGGCCAGGGCGTGGACACCGTGCTGAGCCCGGAGATGAAGTCCACCGGCGAGGTGATGGGCCTGGACACCGAGTTCGGCACCGCGTTCGCCAAGTCCCAGGCCGCGGCCTACGGCGACCTGCCCACCGGGGGCACGGTGTTCGTGTCGCTGGCCAACCGGGACAAGCGGTCGGCGGTCTTCCCGGTCAAGCGGCTGGCCGACCTCGGCTTCTCGGTGCTGGCCACCGCCGGCACCGCCCAGGTGCTGCGCCGCAACGGGGTTGTCTGCGAGGTCGTCGGCAAGTACGGCGACGGGCCGGGCAACTGCGTGGAGCGGATCCTGGCCGGCGACGTCGCCATGGTGGTGAACACCCCGTTCGGGGCGCCCGGCAACGGCGGGCCCCGGCTGGACGGCTACGAGATCCGCACCGCCGCGGTCGCCGCCGGCATTCCCTGCATCACCACCGTGCAGGGCATGGCGGCGGCGGTGCAGGGCGTGGAGGCCCTCCAGCGCGGGGACATCGGGGTGCGCAGCCTGCAGGACCTGCACGCGTCGCTGGCCGCCTCCCGCGTCGCCACCCGGGCGGCCCGGCCGTGACCGTCCCCGACGGAGGCCAAAGTCGCGACTTTGGCCCAGAAGGGCCCGACGTCGCGGGCCCGAGTAGGGGCCAAAGTCGCGACTTTGGCCCCCTGCTGACCCGGCCGGCGCCGCCGGCCCGCTCCGCGCCGGTGCAGCGCACTGCCCGGGTCGCCGCGACCCGGCCGGTCGGGGCCTACGTCGAGCTGGCGCTGGACGCCCCCGACATCGCCGCGACCGCGCAGCCGGGGCAGTTCGTCGCCTTCGCCGTCGGCGGGCCCACCTCGGCGATGCTGCTGCGCCGCTCGATCGCGATCGCGGGGGTCGGCGAGGGCCGGGTCACCGTCGTCGTCGCACCGCACGGGCCCGGCTCGTCCTGGCTGGCCGGGCGCCGGGCCGGCGACGACGTCGACGTGCTGGGCCCGCTCGGCCGGCCCTTCCCGATGCCGCCGCCCGGCACCCCGGCGTTGCTGGTCGGCGGCGGGTACGGCGCGGCGGCGCTGGTCGGGCTGGCCGCCGAGCTGCGCGCGGCCGGGTCGAGGGTGGCCGCGGTGTCCGGAGCGGCCACGGCCGGGCGGCTGTGCTCGGTCGATGAGCTCACCGCCCTCGCTGACCCGGTCGTCGTCACCACCGACGACGGCAGCGCCGGCCGGCAGGGCCGGGTCACCGACGCCGTCGCCGAGCTGGTGGGCGAGGCCGGCGTCGTCTACGCCTGCGGCCCGATGGGCATGCTGCGCGCGGTGGCCGAGGACGCCGGTGCGGCCGGCGTGCCCTCCTACGTGGCCGTGGAGGAGTCGATGGCCTGCGGTATCGGGGTGTGCATGACGTGCGTGCTGCCGGTGGTCGGCGCCGACGGGTGCACGCGCCTGTCCCGGTCCTGCGTCGAGGGCCCGGTGTTCGGCGGTGATCGCGTGCGGTTCGCCGACGTCGGCACGCTGACCTGGGACGTCGTCGGCGCCGATGCGATGGGGGTGGGGGCGCCGTGACCGGCTTGGCCGTCCCGTGGGGCCAAAGTCGCGACTTTGGCCCCACGGGGGACGTCGACATGTCGACCGCCCTGGGCAGCGCGCCGCTGGTCAGCCCGGTGCTCACCGCTTCGGGTTGCTCGGCCTTCGGTCGCGAGCTCGAGCCGTTCTTCGACCTGCGCTCCATCGGCGCGGTGGTGACCAAGTCGGTGCAGCTGCGCACCCGGTCCGGGCGGCCGACGCCGCGGATGGCCGAGACCCCCAGCGGAATGCTCAACTCGATCGGCCTACAGGGGCCGGGGATCGACGGGTTGCTGGCCGAGGACCTGCCCTGGCTGGCCGAGCGCGGCGTGCCGGCGTTCGTCTCCATCGCCGGCACCCGGGTCGAGGACTTCGCCGAGCTCGCCGCCCGGCTGCGCGGCGTGCCCGGCGTGCTGGGCCTGGAGGTGAACATCTCCTGCCCGAACGTGGAGAGCCGTGGCGAGGTGTTCGCCTGCGACCCGGTCGCCGCCGCCGACGTGGTCGCCGCGGTGCGGGCCGCGGCCGATCCCGCGCAGCCGGTCTACGCCAAGCTCAGCCCGGACGTCACCGACATCGTTCCGGTGGCCCGCTCCGTCGCCGCGGCCGGCGCCGACGGCCTGTCGATGATCAACACCCTGCTGGGGCTGGTCATCGACCCCGACACGATGCGCCCGGTGCTGGGCGGGGTCACCGGTGGCCTGTCCGGGCCGGCGATCCGGCCGGTCGCGCTGCGGTGCGTGTGGCAGGTGCACCAGGCGCTGCCCGAGGTGCCGATCCTGGGCATGGGCGGCATCCGCACCGGCCTGGACGCGCTGCAGTTCGTGCTGGCCGGCGCCCGCGCGGTCTCGGTCGGTACGGCGGTGTTCAACGACCCCTCCGCCCCCGCGCGGATCCACGCCGAGCTGGCCGCGGCGCTCGGCGCGCGCGGTTTTCCCTCGCTGCGCGACGCCGTCGGGTACGCGCACCGATGATCGCACCGTTCGGGCAGCGGCTGGCCGACGCGGTGGCCGCCCGGGGGCCGCTGTGCGTGGGCATCGACCCGCACGCGCGGCTGCTGGCCGCCTGGGGGCTGACCGACGACCCTGCCGGGCTGGCCCGCTTCACCGACACCGTCGTCGAGGCCCTCGCCGGGCACGTGGCGGTGCTCAAGCCGCAGCTGGCGTTCTACGAGCGGCACGGGTCCGGCGGGATCGCGGTCCTGGAGGAGGCGGCGGCCCGGGCCCGGGCCGCCGGCGCGCTGGTGCTGCTGGACGCCAAGCGCGGCGACATCGGTTCGACCATGGAGGCCTACGCCGACTACCTGCGCCCCGGGCACCCCCTCGCCGTCGACGCGATGACCGTCAGCCCGTTCCTCGGCCCCGGATCGCTGCAGCCGGCCGTCGACACCGCCCGGCTCACCGGCGGCGGGCTGTTCGTGCTGGCCCGGACGTCCAACCCGGACGCCGGCACGCTCCAGCACGCGCTGGTGGCCGATCGCAGCGCCGCCCAGGTCGTGGTGGACGCCGTGCGCGGCTGGAACACCCCGGGCTGGGTGGTGGGCGACCCGCTGCCCGACATCGCCGCCGTCCGAGACGTGCAGAGCCGCTGGGGCTCCGCCACCGGGTCGTTCGGCGTCGTGGTGGGCGCGACCCTGCGCGACCTGGACGTGGACCTCGACGGGCTCGGCGGGCCGGTGCTCGCGCCCGGGCTGGGCGCGCAGGGTGGCTCGGTGGCCGACCTGCGGCGGCTGTTCGGTGCCGGCACCGCCGTCGTCCCCACCGTCTCGCGCGACGTGCTGGACGCCGGGCCGGACGCCGCCGCGCTGCGGGCCGCGGCCGACCGGTGGACGGCCGAGCTCGCCGGGTGAGGCGCGCCGGACCCTGGCTGGTGCTCGGCCTCGGCGTCGTCCTGGCGGCGGCCGGTGTCGGGGTCTTCTGGGTGACGAACCTGGCGCCCGGCGGCGGTGCGGGCTGGTCGGCCTACGCGCCGCTCGAGCCCGGTGACCCGGCCCCGCCCGGTGCCGGCTGGCGCGTGCTGTGGACCCGCGGGCACCTGGTGGGCGCCGCGCTGCTCGTCCTGGGGCTGCTGCTGCTCGCCGCCGTCGGCGGGTGGCTGCTGGGCCGGCGGTCGGGTGGACGGCCGGTGTCGGGAGGGTGACGCGCCGGTGACCCGGCGTTGTGCTGCGCGTACTGACCGATAGCGGAACCCGCCGGTCCGGCGTGTCGCGGGGGGAGCACACCGTTCCGGCGCCGGGAACACCGGGCCCAGCGTGACCAGCGCGTTCGCAGTGACTAGGTTGGCGCCCAGGCTCGTGTCCCGGGCCCGTTCCGCGTACGACCACCGACCAGCACACCGCGCCGGCGACCTCGCCGGCATGAGATTGATTGGGTTGCTCCGTGCCCCTTCCTGAGTTGTCTCCCGAACAGCGCGCTGCCGCCCTGGAGAAGGCCGCCGCGGCCCGCAAGGCCCGCGCCGAGCTGCGCGAGAAGCTGAAGAGCAAGGGCGCCACCGTCGGTGACGTGCTCAAGCAGGGCGAGACCGACGAGGTCATCGGCAAGATGCGGGTCTCGGCGGTGCTGGAGTCCCTGCCCGGCGTCGGCAAGGCCCGGGCCGCCAAGATCATGGAGCGGCTGGAGATCTCCCCGACCCGCCGGGTCCGTGGGCTGGGCGCGAACCAGCGCAAGGCGCTGGAGGCCGAGTTCGCCGACGAGGTCGTCGAACCCTGAGTTCCGTCCCCACCCCGACCAGCACGCACTCCTCGAGGACGCCGAGAGTGGCCCGCCCCTCTGCCCGTCTGACGGTGCTCTCGGGTCCGTCGGGGGTGGGGAAGGGCACCGTCGTGGCCGAGGTCCGGCGCCGGCACCCGGAGGTCTGGGTGTCGGTGTCGGTCACCACGCGTCAGCCGCGGCCGGGTGAGGTGGACGGCGAGCACTACCATTTCGTCGATGCCGAGTACTTCGACTGGCTGGTCGCCAACGACGGCCTGCTGGAGTGGGCCGAGTACGCGGGCAACCGGTACGGCACGCCCAAGGCCCCGGTCGACGAGCAGCTGACGGCCGGGGCGCCGGCCCTGCTGGAGATCGAGCTGCAGGGCGCCCGTCAGGTGCGGGTCCGGGCGCCGGACGCCCAGCTGGTCTTCCTGGCGCCGCCCTCGTGGGCCGCGCTGGTCAGCCGGCTGGCCGGCCGGGGCACCGAGCTGCCGGAGGTCCAGTCCCGCCGGCTGGCCCTCGCCCAGGCCGAGCTGGATGCCGCGGGGGAGTTCGACGTGGTGGTCGTCAACGACGACGTGGCCCGGGCTGCCGACGAGTTGGTAGGCTTGTTGACTGCGCCCCCGCCCAGCCGCCGTTCCGCCCGGAACGCGGCCGAGCGGAGCGCCCCCGAGTGAGAACGGTGTCCCGGCCACCCCGGCCCCCGGTCCGCTCCCGCAATCGAAGAAGGAGCACGCTCGCCCGTGTCCGGAGTCGCACCCGCCCCTGAGGGCATCACCAACCCGCCCATCGACGAGCTGCTCGAGCGCACCAGCAGCAAGTACGGGCTGGTCATCTACGCCGCCAAGCGCGCGCGTCAGATCAACGCCTACTACAGCCAGCTCTCCGAGGGTCTGCTGGAGTACGTCGGCCCGCTGGTCGACACCGCTCCGCAGGAGAAGCCCCTGTCGATCGCGCTGCGCGAGATCAACGAGGGCCTGCTGACGCACACCGCCGGCGAGAACTAGGAGAAGGACCCCTCTGCCCCCCACGCCTCGCGAGCTCGGCGCGGGACCCTGCAGAGGGGCCGACGGCTGGTGGCGTTGCCACCGGCTGTCCCGCCCGTTGTGATGACGCCCCTGGCAGCTGCCGGGGGCTTCGTCGCGCCTGGGGGAGGATGGGTCGCATGAGCCGGATCGTGCTGGGCGTGGGTGGCGGCGTCGCCGCGTACAAGTCCGCGCTGCTGCTGCGGGAGCTCACCGAGGCCGGGCACGACGTTCGCGTCGTGCCGACCGCCTCGGCGCTGCGCTTCGTGGGCGCGGCGACCTTCGAGGCATTGTCCGGCCACCCGGTGAGCACCGAGGTCTGGGACGACGTCCCGGAGGTGGCCCACGTCCGGATCGGCCAGACCGCCGACCTGGTGGTGGTCTGCCCGGCCACCGCCGACCTGCTGGCCCGGGCCGCGGCCGGCCGCGCCGACGACCTGCTCACCGCCACCCTGCTCACCGCGCACGCACCCGTCGTCTTCGTGCCGGCCATGCACACCGAGATGTGGCTGCACTCCGCGACCCAGGACAACGTGGCGACGCTGCGCCGCCGCGGCTCGGTGGTCCTGCCGCCGGCGGTCGGCCGGCTCACCGGACCCGACTCGGGGCCCGGGCGGCTCCCCGAGCCCGCCGACGTCGCCGCGCTGCTGTCGGTGGTGCTCTCCGGTGGTGCCGCGGCGCTGGCGCCCGACCTCGGCGGCCGGCGGGTGGTGGTCAGCGCCGGTGGCACCCGGGAGCCGCTGGACCCGGTGCGGTACCTGGGCAACCGCTCGTCGGGGCGGCAGGGCTGGGCGCTGGCCCGGGTCGCCGCCGCCCGCGGCGCCGAGGTGGTGCTGGTCGCCGCCAACGTGGCGGATCCCGCGCCGTTCGGCGTGCGCACGGTCCCGGTCGGGACGGCGGAAGAGCTGCGCGCGGCGATGCACGCCGAGTGCGCCGGGGTCGACGGCTCCCGGCCCGCCGACGCGGTCGTGATGACCGCCGCGGTGGCCGACTTCCGGCCGGCGACGGTGGCGGACACGAAGCTGAAGAAGGGCAGCGCCGCGGAGCCCAGCTCGGTCGCGCTGGTCCGCAACGCCGACGTCCTTGCCGAGCTGGTCAGCGCGCGTCCGGCCGGTCAGCTGGTCGTCGGCTTCGCCGCCGAGACCGGCGATGCCGAGGGCGACGTGCTCGCCCACGCGCGGGCGAAGCTGGCCCGCAAGGGCGTGGACGTGCTGGTGGTCAACGACGTCTCGGCCGGTCAGGTGTTCGGGCACAGCGACAACGAGGTCACCGTGCTCGGCGCCGACGGCAGCACCACCGCGGTCCCGTCCGGGCGCAAGGACGCCGTGGCCGCGGGCATCTGGGACGCCGTCGTCGGCCGGCTGCCCGCCGCGGCCCCACCCGCCGGCTGACCCGTCGTCCACCGGGAGTCGATGCGACCGGGCGGGCCGACGGCGGGCACCGGTACCGTCAACGACCGGGCCCCGGCCCACCGCCGCTGTCGACCGACGCAGGGAGAACCCAGTGCCACGCCGTCTCTTCACCTCCGAGTCGGTGACCGAGGGCCACCCCGACAAGATCGCCGACCAGATCAGCGACTCCATCCTCGACGCGATGCTGGCGCAGGACCCGCGCAGCCGGGTCGCCGTCGAGACCCTGATCACCACCGGGCAGGTGCACATCGCCGGTGAGGTGACCACCTCCGGCTACGTCGACATCGCCGACATCGTGCGCAAGACGGTGCTGCGGATCGGCTACGACTCCTCCCGCAAGGGCTTCGACGGCGCCTCCTGCGGGGTGAGCGTTTCCCTCGGCGCCCAGTCCCCGGACATCGCCCAGGGCGTGGACATCGCCTACGAGGCCCGAACCGGCGGGCTCGCCGACCCGGACCGGAACGCCGAGGTGCGGGCGGCGATCGCCGAGGACCTGATCGACAAGCAGGGCGCCGGTGACCAGGGCCTGATGTTCGGCTACGCCACCGACGAGACCCCCGAGCTGATGCCGCTGCCGATCGCGCTCGCCCACCGGCTGTCCAAGAGGCTGTCCGCGGTGCGCAAGGACGGGTCGGTGCCCTACCTGCGGCCCGACGGGAAGACCCAGGTCACCGTGGTCTACGAGGACGACCGGCCGGTCGCCGTCGACACCGTGGTCGTCTCCTCCCAGCACGCGGAGGACATCTCGATCGAGACGTTGCTGGCGCCCGACGTGCAGGAGCTCGTCGTCGAGCCGGAGCTCGCCGCGCTCGGGCTGCCCACCACGGGCTACCGGCTGCTGGTCAACCCCACCGGCAAGTTCGTCATCGGCGGCCCGATGGGCGACGCCGGCCTGACCGGACGCAAGATCATCGTCGACACCTACGGCGGCATGGCCCGGCACGGCGGCGGCGCGTTCTCCGGCAAGGACCCGTCGAAGGTCGACCGGTCCGGCGCCTACGCCATGCGCTGGGTGGCCAAGAACGTCGTCGCGGCCGGGCTGGCCCGCCGCTGCGAGGTGCAGGTCGCCTACGCGATCGGTGCGGCGCACCCGGTGGGCCTGTTCGTCGAGACCTTCGGCACCAACACGGTGCCCGAGGAGGCGCTGGAGAAGGCGATCGGCGCGGTGTTCGACCTGCGCCCCGGCGCGATCGTCCGCGACCTGGACCTGCTCCGCCCGATCTACGCCCCGACGGCGGCCTACGGTCACTTCGGCCGCACCGACCTCGACCTGCCCTGGGAGCGGCTGGACCGCGTCGAGGCACTGCGCGCTGAGTTCGGCCCCCAGGCGCCCGGCTCCTCGTCCCACTGAGGAAGGACCCCTCTGCCCCCCACGCCTCGCGAGCTCGGCGCGGGCCCCTGCAGAGGGGCCGTTCCACGCGATAGCAACGACGGACTGGAGCGTTGGTGATCGCCCGGGTCGTCGTCGACGTGCCCCTGGCCCACCTGGACCGGCCCTTCGACTACGCGGTGCCCGACGAGCTGGTCGCCGACGTGCGTGCCGGCTGCCGGGTGCGGGTGCGCTTCGCCGGGAAGCTGGTCGACGGGTTCGTCCTGGAGCTCGCCGACACGACCGAGCACACCGGCAAGCTGGCGCCGCTGGCCAAGCTGGTCTCCGGTGAGCAGGTGCTCACCCCCGAGGTCGCCGCGCTCGCCCGCTCGGTGGCCGACCGGTACGCGGGCTCCATGACCGACGTGCTGCGGCTGGCGCTGCCGCCGCGCCGGGCCGCGCCGGAGAAGCGACCGGTCGCCGACCGCCCGGCCCCGCCGCCCGCACCCGACCCGGCCGGCTTCGGCCGCTACCCGACCGGTGCCGCGCTGCTGACCGCGGTCGCCGAGGGACGCCCGGCCCGGGCGGTCTGGACGGCGCTGCCGGCCGAGGACTGGCCGACCCGGCTGGCCGAGCTGGCCCAGGCGGCGCTGTCCGGCGGCCGCGGCGCGCTGCTGGTGGTGCCCGACGGCAAGGACCTCGATCGGCTGGCGGCCGCCGCCGAGCGGCTGCTGCCGCCCGGCTCCGTCGCCGTGTTGCGCGCCGACTCGGCACCCGACACCCGGTACGCCCGCTTCCTGTCCGCCTCGCGCGGCAGCGCCCAGGTGGTGCTCGGCACCCGTGGTGCGGTGCTCGCCCCGGTCCGGGACCTGGGTCTGGTGGTGATCTGGGACGACGGCGACGATCTGCACGCCGAGCCCCGCGCCCCCTATCCGCACGCCCGCGACGTGCTGGTGCACCGAGCCCACCTGGCCTCCTGCGCGGCGGTGGTCGCCGGAACGGCCCGGACCGCAGAGGCCGCGCTGCTCGTCGAGTCCGGCTGGGCGCACGAGCTGGTGGCCGACCGGGCCACGCTGCGTGCAGCCGCGCCGCGCGTGCAGGCCGTCGGCGACGAGTTCGAGCAGGCGCGGGATCCGGCAGCCCGCAGCGCCCGGCTGCCCAGCCTCGCTTTCCGGGTGGCCCGGGAGGCGCTGGCGGCGGGCACCCCGGTGCTCGTCCAGGTGCCCCGCGCCGGGTACGCGCCCGGGCTGTCCTGCGAGCGGTGCCGTGCGCCGGCCCGCTGCACCCACTGCGCCGGGCCGCTCGGCGTGTCCGCGACATCCGGCGCCGGTGGCTCCCGGGTGGCGGCCTGCCGCTGGTGTGCCCGCCCGGCGGCCGGCTTCTGCTGCCCGCACTGCTCGGGCACCCGGCTGCGCGCTTCGGTGGTCGGCTCGGCCCGCACCGCGGAGGAGCTGGGCCGGGCCTTCGCGGGGGTCGTCGTCCGGATGTCCGGCCGGGGCTCGGGCGTGCTGGCCACCGTTCCACCCGGTCCCGCGCTGGTGGTCGCGACGCCCGGCGCGGAGCCGGTCGCCGAGGGCGGCTACGGCGCCGCGCTGCTGCTGGACGCCTGGGCGCTGCTCGGCCGCGCCGACCTGCGCGCCGGGGAGGAGACGATGCGCCGGTGGGCGAACGCCGCCTCGCTGGTCCGCTCCGGCGGGCAGGTGGTGGTGGCCGCGGACGCCGGGCATCCGGTGGTCCAGGCGCTGGTGCGCTGGGACCCGGCCGGGCTGGCGGCCCGTGAGCTCGCCGACCGGCGGGAGCTGGGCTTCCCGCCGGTCACCCGGATCGCCGCCCTGTCGGCGTCCCCGGCGGCGCTGGCCGACTTCCTGGGCGCCCTGCGGCTGCCCGAGGGCGCCGACGTGCTGGGCCCGGTGCCCGAACCACCGCGACCGGGTGCCGGGGCGCCCGGTGCGGGGCCGGACGACGAGCGCGAGCGCTACCTGGTGCGGGTGCCGCGCACGCAGGGAGCGGCGCTGGCCCGCGCGCTGCACGACGTGCAGGGGGTGCGCAGCGCGCGCAAGGCGAACGAGCACGTGCGCGTCGAGCTGGACCCGCTGGACCTCGCGTAGCACATGGCGACCCTTCGGGCCGCACCGCGGCCATGAGCCGTCCCCGGCCGCCGCAGAGCCGTTGCCCGCAGTGCCGGCGGGAGCCTCCGGCCCCGCGCCGGCCCTCCGGAGCCGACTGGCGTCGGCGGCCGTGTCCGGTCAGGTGCCTCTCTTGGGCAGCGGGCGGCCCGCAGGGTCGCGATGTGCTCAGCTCTCGGACAGCAGTGCCTCGAGCTCGCGGTCCAGGGCCTCGGACGCGTCGTCGGCGGCGGCGCGGGCGGCGGCCCGCTCCCACCAGATCGGCAGCGTCGACAGGGCGGTCGCCACCCCGGCCAGCGCACCGAGCAGCAGGTGCGGGTGCCGGGAACCGCGGCGGGACAGCGCCCGTGCCGCGGGCCCGTCCACGACGGTCACGGCCAGCCCCCACGCGCCACAGACCAGCCCCGACGCCATCGCCGCGGTGGTGTCGGACGCCGGCGCCGGTTCGGAAGGTAGCCCGCGGGCCATCCGGCGCAGCGTGGGCAGCTCCTTGACCAGCATGTCGGCGCAGGTGACGGCGAGCAGCCCCGCGTAGACGGTGGCGCGCTGCCGGGACCGGGCGGGGAGATCCAGCGCTGCCTCGGCGCCGCCGACGAGGAGCCCGTCGACGAGGCTGCTGAGGAGGGCGCGCAGGCGATGGCGGAGGTGCGGGGCCATGCCCCGCACCCTAGCCAGGTGCGGCCCGCCGGCCCCGTGCGCGCGCCGCCTAGGATCGTCCGGTGAGCGTGACCCCGATCCGGATCATGGGCGACCCGGTGCTGCGCGCCCCGGCCGCCCCCGTCGTCGACTTCGACGCCGAGCTGCGGCAGCTGGTCGCCGACCTGACCGACACCATGCACGCCGCCGGCGGCGCCGGCATCGCCGCGCCGCAGATCGGTGTCGGGCTGCGGGTGTTCACCTGGTACGTCGATGGCGAGGTCGGCCACCTGGTCAACCCCGACGTGACGCCGGTGGGCGAGGAGACCGAGGAGGACGCCGAGGGCTGCCTGTCCATCCCGGGCTTCCGGTTCGACTGCCGTCGGCACCTGTACGTGGCCGCCACCGGCTGGAACATGCACGGCGAGCCGATCCGGGTGGAGGGCTCGCACAAGCTGGCCCGCGCCATCCAGCACGAGACCGACCACCTCGACGGCGTGCTGTTCGTCGACCGGCTGGACGCCGAGGCCCGGGCCGCCGCGCTCGCGGTGCTGCAGGACGCCGCGTGGCAGGGAGAGCAGGCCTGGCTCCCGTCGGGCGAGCCGCTTCCGGCGCCCGTGGTGAAGGTGAGCCCGCACTGAGGCTCCTGTTCGCCGGCACCCCGGCGCCGGCCGTCGTCGCGCTCGAGGCGCTGCTGGCCTCCGAGCACGAGGTGGTCGCCGTCCTGACCCGGCCGGACTCGCGGTCGGGGCGGGGGCGGAAGACCAGCCGGTCCCCGGTGGCCGAGCGCGCCGACGCCGCCGGCATCCCGCTGCTCCAGCCCCGCTCGCCGCGGGACCCGGACTTCCTCGAGCAGCTCGCCGCCCTCGACGTCGACTGCGCGCCCGTGGTGGCCTACGGCGCGCTGGTGCCGCCGGCAGCCCTCGGCGTCCCGAGGCACGGCTGGATCAACCTGCACTTCTCGCTGCTGCCCGCCTGGCGCGGCGCCGCGCCCGTGCAGCACGCGATCATGGCCGGTGACGAGGTGACCGGCGCCGCGACGTTCCGGCTCGAGGCCGGGCTGGACACCGGTCCGGTGTACGGCGTCGTGACCGAGCCGATCGGCCGCACCGACACCGCCGGCGACCTGCTCGACCGGCTCGCGGTCAGCGGCGCCCGCCTGCTGGTGGCCACCCTGGACGGCGTCGGGGCAGGCACGCTCGTCCCCGAGCCGCAGCCGGCGGAGGGGGTCAGCCTGGCGCCGCGGATCGAGACCGCCGACGCCCGCGTCGACTGGAGCCTGCCCGCGCACGTGGTCGATCGGCGGGTCCGCGGGGTCACCCCCGCTCCCGGCGCCTGGACGACCTGGCGCGGCGATCGGCTGCGGCTGGGCCCGGTCCGGCCCGAGGCCGGCGCCCCGGAGCTGGCGCCCGGGGAACTGGCGGTCGGACCGGACGGAGTGTTCGTGGGCACCGGGCGCGGCGGCGTCCGCCTCGGGCAGGTGCAGCCGGCCGGAAAGCGGATGCTCGGTGCCGCCGACTGGGCGCGCGGCGCCCGGCCGGCACCGGGGGAGAGGTTGGGCGCATGAGCCAGCCACCACGGCGCGGACCGGGCCGGGGCCCGGGCAACCAGCGCCCGCCGCAGCGGCGGCACCGTCCCGTCCTGGACGGCGCGCGGCTCACCGCCTACGACGTGCTGGACGGCGTGACCAGCCGTGCGGCCTACGCCAACCTGCTGCTGCCCCAGCTGCTGCGCGAGCGGCAGCTGGAGCCGCGCGACGCCGGTTTCGCCACCCAGCTGGCCTACGGCGCGCTGCGGGCCACCGGCACCCTGGACGCGGTGCTGTCCACGCTGGTGTCCCGGCCGCTGGCCGAGCTCGACCCGCGGGTGCTCGACCTGCTCCGGTTGGGCGCCTACCAGCTGATCGACCTGCGGGTGCCGGCGCACGCCGCGGTCGACACCACCGTCGCCCTCACCCGGGCGATCGTCGGCACCGGCGCCTCCGGCCTGGTGAACGCGGTGCTGCGCAAGGTGGCCGCCGGCGGCGACCGGGACGCCTGGGTGGCCGCCCTGGCCCCGGCGGACGAGGACTCCCGGCTCGCGTTGACCACCGACCATCCCCGCTGGATCGTCGACGCCTGGCGCGACGCCCTGGACGATCCCGCCGAGGTGGAGGCTGCGCTGCTCGCCGACGACGCCGCCCCCGAGGTGCACCTGGTCGCCCGGCGGGTCGGCCGGGACGAGCTGGTGGCCGAGTCCGGGGGCGAGCCGGGCCCCTGGTCGCCGTACGCGGTGCGGCTGGCCGGCGGCGACCCCGGCCGGATCGGTGCGGTGCGCTCCGGCGACGCCGCCGTGCAGGACGAGGGCAGCCAACTGGCCGCGCTCGCGCTGGCCCGGGTGCCGCTCGACGGTCCGGACACCGCCTGGCTGGACATGTGTGCCGGCCCCGGTGGCAAGGCTGCGCTGCTGGCCGCCGTGCGTCCCGGCGGCGTGCACCTGACCGCGGCCGACCGGGCCGAGCACCGGGCCGAACTGGTCCGCTCGGCGCTGGCCGGGAACGCCGACGTCGACGTCCGGGTCGTCGACGGCACCGCGCCGGACTGGCCGGCCGGCTCCTTCGACCGGGTGCTGCTCGACGCCCCGTGCACCGGGCTGGGCGCGCTGCGTCGCCGTCCCGAGGTCCGCTGGCGGCGCACTGCCGCCGACGTCGCCCCGCTGGCCGACCTGCAGCGGGCGCTGCTGGACAGCGCGCTGGCAGCGGTCCGGCCCGGGGGAGTGGTCGCCTACGTGACCTGCTCCCCGCACACCGCCGAGACCGTCGACGTGGTGGGCGCGGCGGCCGGGCGGGAGGACGTGGAGGTGCTGCCGGTGGCCCCGCTGTTCCCCGAGCTGCCGGGGCTGGCCCGCGGCGGGTACGGGCAGCTGTGGCCGCACCGGCACGGCACCGACGCGATGTTCATCGCGCTGCTGCGCCGCACCCGGTAGCCGGCGGCGGGGCGGGGCGCTAGCTTCCGACGCTGTGCCGTGGCTGCCCGACGACTTCGTCCACCCGCTCCGCGCCGATCTGCCGACCGGTGAGCACCTGCGGCCGATGGGCGCGGCGGACACCGGGATCGACTTCCCGGCGGTGATGGGTTCCCGGGAGCGGCTGTGGTCGATCTACGGCCGCGCGTGGGGGTGGCCGCCGGCCACGATGACGCCCGCGCAGGACCGCGCGGACCTCGCCCACCACGAGCGGGACATCGCCGCGCACGCGAGCTTCCTGTACGGGTTGTTCGACCCGGCGGAGACCGAGCTGCTGGGGTGCGTGTACATCGATCCGCCGGAGAAGACCGGCGGTGCCGACGCCGAGGTCTCCTGGTGGGTGGTCGACCGGCTGGTGGGCAGCGACGTCGAGCGGGCCCTGGACGAGCTGGTGCCCCGCTGGCTCGCCGCGGAATGGCCGCTGCGCCGTGCCCGGCTGGTGGGCCGGGACATCAGCTGGGACGACTGGTCCGCGCTACCGGACCTGCCGTGAGCCGCCGGGCGCGACGGATCAGCCCGGCTCGCCACGCCTGCCGACCGTCGGGGGCATGCTCGTCGGGCCGGTGGTCCTCGGTCGGCCGTGGCCGGGATGGAGCGAGCACCAGCTCCCGCCGCCGCCCCACCGGCGGAGGGCGCCCGCGACCCCGCTGACCAGCGTCGCGGCGGGGTGAGCTGCGGGCGATGCAGCCGCTGTTCCGCACCGCCGTGACGGGCGTCACGACGGTGCGTCGACCGGGTCGGGAGGCCCGCCGCCCGGGCCCTACGATCATCCGGTGGCCAGGGAACCGATGATCGCGCCCAGTCTGCTGTCCGCCGACTTCGCCCGCCTGGCCGACGAGGTGCAGCGGGTCGCCGACGCCGACTGGCTGCACGTCGACGTCATGGACGCCCACTTCGTGCCGAACCTGACCCTGGGCCTGCCCGTCGTCCAGGCGATCCAGGCGGTCAGCCCGGTGCCGCTGGACTGTCACCTGATGATCGAGGCCCCCGAGCGCTGGGCGCCGGGCTACGCCGAGGCCGGCGCCCGCAACGTCACCGTGCACGCCGAGGCCTGCCGCGACCCCCGCGCCGTCGCCCGCGACCTGCGGGCCGCCGGTGCCCTGGCCGGGCTGGCGATCAAGCCGGGCACGCCGCTGGAGGCCTACCTCGACGTGCTCCCCTACTTCGACACCCTGCTGGTGATGACCGTCGAGCCCGGCTTCGGCGGCCAGTCGTTCATGTCCGAGGTGCTGCCCAAGGTCCGCGAGGCCCGCCGGCTGGTCGACAGCGGCCACCTGACGCTGTTCCTCGAGGTCGACGGCGGCATCAACGCCGACACCATCGAGGCGGCCGCGCAGGCCGGCGCGGACGTGTTCGTCGCCGGGTCCGCGGTCTACGGCGCCGACGACCCCGCGGCCGCGATCGCCGCGCTGCGGGCGCAGGCCGCCGGCGTGCGCGGGTGAGCCCGTCCGCTGCCGAGCGGACCGCGATGGCCCGGGCCCGCGAGCTGGGCGCGCGCGTGCTGGGCAGCACCAGCCCGAACCCGGCGGTGGGCGCCGTCGTCCTGGACGCCGCCGGCCGGATCGCGGGGGAGGGGGCGACCTCGCCGCCGGGCGGCGCGCACGCCGAGGTGCACGCCCTGGCCCAGGCCGGCGAGCGCGCCCGCGGCGGCACCGCCGTCGTCACGCTCGAGCCGTGCGCGCACACCGGTCGCACCGGCCCGTGCGCCGACGCCCTGCTGGCCGCCGGGGTCGCCCGGGTGGTCGTCGCCGTCCCCGAGCCCACGCAGCTGGCCGGTGGCGGCGCGACCCGGCTGCGGGCAGCCGGGGTCGACGTCGAGCTGGGGGTGGAGCAGGCCGCGGCGGAAGCGGGCGCGCTCGGCGCCTGGCTCACCGGCGTCCGGGAACACCGGCCGCAGGTCGTGTGGAAGGTGGCCGCCACCCTCGACGGCCGGGTCGCCGCCGCCGACGGCACCAGCCGCTGGATCACCGGGCCGCAGGCCCGGGCCGAGGTGCACCGGCTGCGCGCCACCTGCGACGCGGTGCTGGTCGGCTCGGGCACCGCCCTCACCGACGATCCGCAGCTGACCGTGCGCGACGCCGAGGGGCGCCCGGCCGAGCGGCAGCCGCTGCGCGTGGTGCTGGACCGGCGCGGCCGGTTGCCCGCCACCGCCCGGGTGCTGGACGACGCCGCCCGTACGCTGGTCAGCCGGGCGGCGACGCCCGCAGCGCTGCTGGCCGAGCTGTTCGACCGCGATGTCCGGCGGGTACTGCTGGAGGGTGGGCCCACGCTGGCCGCCGCCGTCCTCGGGGCGGGGCTGGTCGACGAGGTCGTGGTGCACCTGGCGCCCCAGCTGCTGGGCGCGGGTCCCTCGCTCGTCGGCGACCTGGGAATTCCCACGATGGGCGGGGCGCTGCACCTGCAGGTCGTCGACGTCACCCTGATGGGCGGGGACGTGCAGGTCAGGTTGCGGCCCACCCGGCACACTGGTGGCAGGACCGCAGCGGCGGTCCCGACCGGAGGAGGGAGCTGACGTGTTCACCGGCATCGTGGAAGAGGTCGGCACCCTCGTCGTCCGCCAGGAGGCGGGCGACAGCGCCGTGCTGCGCATCCGGGCCCGCAAGGCCGTCGACGGTGTCGCCCTCGGCGACTCGATCGCGGTCAACGGCGTGTGCCTGACCGTCACCGGCGTCGAGCCCGGGTCGGACGGCACCGGCGTGTGGAGCACCGACGTGATGGCCGAGACGCTGCGCCGCAGCAGCCTGGATGCCGTGGGTTGCGGCGACCGGGTCAACCTGGAGCGCGCCGTCACCGTGCAGACCCGGCTGGGCGGGCACCTGGTGCAGGGGCACGTCGACGGCGTGGGCACCGTGGTCTCGCGCACGCCCGGGGAACACTGGGAGGTCGTGCGGATCTCCGTTCCGGCCGACCTCGCCCGCTACGTGGTGGAGAAGGGCTCGATCACCGTGGACGGCGTCTCGCTCACCGTCAGCGCGCTGGCCGGGGGCGGGGCGGGCGACCCGACACCGCCGTGGTTCGAGGTCAGTCTCATCCCCACCACCCTGCGCGAGACCACCCTGGGCGAGCGAGCCCCCGGTGACCGGGTCAACCTGGAGGTGGACGTCATCGCCAAGTACGTCGAACGACTGTTGGGGGCACGTTCATGACCGGCTCGCACCTGGAGCAGCTGGACTCGATCGAGAGCGCGATCGCCGCGATCAAGGACGGCCGGCCGGTCGTCGTGATCGACGACGAGGACCGGGAGAACGAGGGCGACCTGATCTTCGCCTCCGAGCTCGCGACGCCCGAGCTGGTCGCCTTCATGGTCCGGTACACCTCGGGCTACATCTGCGTCGCGGTCACCGAGGCCGACGCCGACCGGCTGGATCTGCCGCCGATGTTCCGGGTCAACCAGGACCGCCGCGGCACCGCCTACACGGTCACCGTCGACGCCCGCGAGGGCGTCACCACGGGCATCTCCGCCTTCGACCGGGCGGCGACCATCCGGCTGCTGGCCTCGGCCGAGACCGCGTCGGTCGACCTGGCGCGGCCCGGGCACATCGTGCCGCTGCGGGCCAGGGACGGCGGCGTGCTGCGCCGGCCCGGGCACACGGAGGCCGCCGTCGACCTGGCCGTGCTGGCCGGGCTGCGCCCCTCGGGCACGCTGTGCGAGGTGGTCAGCGAGAAGGACCCGACCGGCATGGCCCGCGGCGACGAGCTGCGGGTGTTCGCCGACGAGCACGACCTGGTGATGGTCTCGATCGCCGATCTGATCGCCTACCGCAAGCGCTTCGACAAGCTCGTCGAGCGGGTCGCCGAGGCCCGCGTGCCGCTGCGGCCCGGGGAGTTCACCGCCGTGGGCTACCGCAGCTCCTACGACGACCGCGAGCACGTGGCCTTCGTCTACGGCGACATCTCCAGCGGCGACGACGTGCTGGTCCGGGTGCACTCCGAGTGCCTGACCGGCGACGTCTTCGGCTCGCTGCGCTGCGACTGCGGCCCGCAGCTGGACGCCGCGCTGGCCGCGGTCGCCCAGGAGGGCCGGGGCGTGGTGCTCTACATCCGCGGCCACGAGGGCCGCGGCATCGGCCTGCTGCACAAGCTGCAGGCCTACCAGTTGCAGGACGCCGGCGTGGACACCGTCGACGCCAACCTGGACCTGGGGCTGCCCGCCGACGCCCGCGACTACGGCACCGGTGCGCAGATCCTGGTCGACCTGGGCGTGCACACGATGCGGCTGCTCACCAACAACCCGGCCAAGCGCGCCGGGCTGGAGGGCTACGGTCTGAAGATCACCGGTCGTGTCGCGCTGCCGACGCACGTCACGCCCGAGAACGTCGGCTACCTGCGCACCAAGCGCGACCGGATGGGACACCTGTTGGAGATCATCGAGCCGGACGGCCACCCGGCCGGCCAGGGGAGCGACATCCCGATGCGCCACGACGAGCAGCCCGTATGAGCGAGCTTGCGAGCGAATTCATGAGCGCAGCAGTGTCACGAATGTGGTCGACGAGCGCCAGCGAGGAGATCTCATGAGTGGCGGAGGAGCTCCCCGTCAGGAGCCGGTCAACGCCTCGGGGCTGACCCTGGGCATCGTGGCCGCCAGCTGGCACGCCGACATCACCGATTCCCTGCTGGCGCGGGCCCTGGCCTGCGCGCAGGCCTCGGGGGTGGCCGAGCCCACCGTGGTCCGGGTGCCGGGTGCGATCGAACTGCCGGTCGTCGCCCAGGCGCTGGCGAGCACCCACGACGCCGTCGTCGCGCTGGGCGTGGTCGTCCGCGGCGGCACGCCGCACTTCGAGTACGTCTGCGACTCGGTGACCGCCGGGCTCACCCGGGTGTCGCTGGATGCCGCCACCCCGGTGGGCAACGGTGTGCTGACCACCGAGGGCGAGCAGCAGGCCCGGGACCGCGCCGGCATGGACGAGTCGGCCGAGGACAAGGGCTGGGAGGCCACGGCCGCCGCGCTGGCCACCGCGCTGGTGCTGCGCGACCTGCGGGGCCCCGAGCGGACGACAGGTTTCCAGGCCATGCCGTTCAGTACCCGGGGGCCCGGCGCGTGAAGACGTTCGACAGCTTGTTCGCCGAGCTCACCGAGAAGGTGGCCGCCGGTGACCAGGCGTCCGGGACGGTGACCGCCGTCCGGGACGGCGTGCACGCGGCGGGCAAGAAGGTGGTCGAGGAGGCCGCCGAGTCGTGGATGGCGGCCGAGCACGAGGGCGAGGAGCGGACGGCGGAGGAGATCAGCCAGCTCCTCTACCGGGTGCAGGTGCTGATGCTGGCCCGCGGCCTGACGCTGCAGGACGTCTACGCTCACCTCTGAAAAAGTAGAAGGACCCCGCTGCCCCCCACCGCTCGCGAGCTCGCGGCGGGGCCCCTGCAGCGGGGCCATAGCCGCCCGTCACCCGAAGGAGCAACAACGTGCTGCGCGTGGCCGTGCCCAACAAGGGTGTCCTGAGCGAGCCGGCCGCGGCGATGCTGGCCGAGAGCGGCTACCGGCAGCGGCGCAGCACCAAGGACCTCGCGGTCTACGACCCGGACAGCGACACCGAGTTCTTCTACCTGCGCCCGCGGGACATCGCCGTCTACGTGGCCGCCGGGACCCTCGACGTCGGCATCACCGGCCGGGACATGCTGCTGGAGACCACGCCGCCCGACGGGGTCGGCGCCGCGGCCGAGGTCATGCCGCTGGGCTTCGGCCGGTCCTCGTTCCGCTTCGCCGCGCCGGCGGACTCAGCCATCGACGGGCCCGAGCGGCTGGCGGGCACCCGGATCGCCACGGCGTACCCGGGCCTGCTGGAGCGGTATCTGGACGAGACCGGCATCAAGGCCACCGTGGTGAAGCTGGACGGCGCGGTGGAGACCGCCTGCCGGCTGGGCGTGGCCGACGCGGTCTGCGACGTCGTCGAGACCGGGACGACGCTGCGGGCGGCCGGGTTGCGGATCATCGGCGAGCCCGTGCTCGCCAGCGAGGCGATCCTGGTCCGCCGGGCCGGCGCCGAGGAGATCCCCGCGGTCGCCCAGCTACGTCGCCGGCTGCGGGGGGTCCTGGTGGCCCGCCAGTACGTGATGCTCGACTACGACTGCCCCAACGACATCCTCGCCGAGGCGACCGCGATGACCCCGGGCCTCGAGGGCCCGACGGTGAGCCCGCTGCAGACCGAGGGCTGGTCGGCGGTGCGTGCGATGGTGCGGCAGAGCGACACCAACCGGGTGATGGACGAGCTCTGGGAGCTCGGCGCCCGCGCCATCCTGGTCACCAGCATCCACGCCTGCCGCATCTGAGGAAGGCCCCGATGCCCCCCACCACGCGCAGGTTCGCGGTGGGGCGCCGCAACGGGGCCATCGTGGGACTGCTGCTCCTGCCGTTGGCCGTGCTGGCCGGCTGCGCGTCGGGCAGCACGGCCGGCGGGGTCCCCGCCGGCACCGACCGGCCGGAGAACGACCTGGTGGTCGAGATCGACCGCGGCGCCGGCAGCCCGGTGGAGCGGTACACGCTGACCTGCGCCGGGCCCGGCGAGGGCGACCTGCCCGACGCCGCGGCGGCCTGCACGCACCTGCAGCGGATGTCCGAGCCCTTCGCGCCGCTGCCGGCCGACGTGATGTGCAGCCAGCAGTACGGCGGCCCGCAGACCGCCCGGGTCACCGGCCGGTGGGGCGGGGAGCCGGTGGACCTGACGCTGTCGCGCACCGACGGGTGCCGGATCTCCCAGTGGGATGCGCTGGGCCCGCTGCTCCCCGGGCCGGTCGGGTAGCGGCGGGCGCCCGTCGGCGTCAGCGCGACGGGCCCCCGCCGTTCAGCGGGGGCGGGTGGTCCGGTCGACGAGGTCGATCGCGGTGCACAGGCCCAGCGCCAGGGCCCGGCCGCTGGTGGAGCCGGTGCGCAGCAGGGCGTCGATCGCCGGCGGCAGCGAGCCGTCGCCGACCAGGGCGCGGAGGACGGCGGCGAACTCGCCGCTCACCCGGCCGGCTGCGGCGTGTCGCAGCAGCGCCCGGGACAGCTCGGTGGTGCGGCCGGCGGCCAGTCCGGTGACGCCGGCGCCGAAGCGCTCGGCCGCCGGGTGACCCAGCAGGACCAGGCCCGCGGTGGTGCCGGCCAGCACGTCGTCGCCGGCGGGGGTGAGGCCCGGGCCCAGCCCGACCAGCCGGGTGGCGGTGCGGAGCGCGGCATCGAGGTCGGCCCGGCGGACCGCCCCGCGCAGCGCGGCCAGCGGGCCGCTCGGGCCGCTGGGCAGCCCGGGGAGGGTGAAGGCGCTGTGCGGCACGCCGTCGCCGTAGACGGCGGTGCGGAGCAGCCGGACCCCCTCGGGTAGCAGTGCCGGACGGGCAGTGGGCAGCTTGGGGCGGGGATCCCACCAGGCGGCGGCCCGCACGGTGAGGTCGCCGACGGTGACCCGGCCGCCGCCGACCTGCGCCGGTGCGCCGCTGGGCACCGCCACCAGGGGGCGGCCGTTGGAGGGGCGGAACAGCACGCAGCCCAGTGGTAGCCGGGCGGCGTCGGCCGTGAGGACGCCGACGACGTCGGGCCCCGCCGGGGTCTGCACGGTGAGGTAGATCGCCGCAGGCGCCGAGAGCAGGACGCGCGCCTCGCGGACCGGCCCGCGAAGCAGGTCGGCCACGCCGGTACTGGCCTGCGCCGGAACCACCTGGCCCGCTGTGCGGAGGGCCGCCCCGGTGGCCGCGGCTGCCGCCGCGGACTCGCGGGGCAGCGGGATGGTGGGCACGCCGGCCCGGGCGGCCCGCCCGCCCTGTGCGGTCCGTTGCGCTCCGGCGTCGCCCTGCCCGCCGGAGCCTCCGTCGATGGTGCGCATGCGGCCTCCCACCCCTTCGGTGGACGGGGCAGGCAGATGCCGCCAGCCCCGTCCCGGTCAGCTGATCACAGGTGGCGGGGAGGCTCCCCCGTCTCGCGGGAGCGCCCTACCATCCGACCCGGACCAGTGCCGGAACACGAACCTAGATGGCGCGTCCTCCGGCCCTGTATGGCGATTCTCGCCAAGGATGGGTGTGCTCGTCCAGGGACGTCTGACAGAATCCATCCGACGGAGGTCCCGTCGTGGCACTTGGGGGAACGTAGAGTGACTGAGCGTGACACATCCGTGAGTTTCCTTGCGCAACGCGACCGGATGGCTACGTTGAGTCCCGTGCCACCGTCCACCGAACCGGTGCTGTCCCAGGTCCCGCCGGCCGACCGCAGCGCGTTGCAGAACAGCATGGGCCTGGCCGTCGAGCAGGTGCTCGCCCTGCCGGGCATGACCGGCACCGTCATCGTCGCCGGGGCGACGGGTGAACGCCGCGTGGTGCGGCACGTGGTCGTCGACGACCCGGCCGATCCACTCGGGGGCGCCGGGCCGGACGTCCTCATCATGCTCGCGGGCCCGTTGCCGAAGGCCGATCCCGCGCACTACCGCGCGCTGGTCGAGCGGCTGCACCGCGGCGGCAGTGCCGCGCTGGCCTACCGCACCGGAGACCGGTCCACGTCCGGTGACGTCGTCACCGGGCTGCCGGCCGAACTGCTCGCCGAGGCCGACCGCCGCGGCTTCCCGGTGTTCGCCCTGCCGGCCACCGCCCGGCTCGACGAGGTCGTGGCGGAGGTGCTCGGCGCGATCATCAGCCGGCAGACCCAGGCGCTGAGCCTGGCCAACCGGATGCACAACCAGTTCATCGACGTCGCGCTGTCCGGTGGCGGGCTCGCCGAGGTGACCGGTCAGGTGTCGACGTTCCTGGACGGCGCGGCCGTGCTCGGGCTCGGCCCCGACCGGGAGCTGGCCACCAGCGCCGGTCCGGCCCAGGACGTCGAGGAGATCCGCGACTGGCTGTGGCTGCTCGACGCCGCCGCGGACGACGCCTTCGCCGACCTGACCCCCTCCCGGCGGCTGTCGGGCAACCGGGCCGACCAGAGCGTGGTCACCCCGGCCAGCGTGCTGGCCGGGGCCGACCTGTCGCCGGCCGACGGCATCCTGCTGGTGCCCGGCCACCACGAGCTACCCGGCGGGGTCGGGGAGTACGCGGTCGCCCCGATCATGGCCGGCGACCAGCGGCACGGCTGGCTGGTGGCGGTGAACCGGCACGGCCCGATGCTGGTGGGCGCCGGGGTCGTGCTCGAGCAGGCCGCGGTCATCGCCGCGCTGTCGGAGATCCGGCACGCGGCGGTGCACTCGGTGGAGCTGCGGTTCCAGGGTGACCTGGTGCGGCGGCTGGTCGGTGGCACGGTGCGGCACACCGAGCGGGTGCTGGCCTACACGCGGTCCTTCGGGTGGCGGCTCGACGGCCCGGTCGTCGTCCTGGTCACCGCCACCGAGACCGTGGAGTCCGGCAGCGACCCCACCCGGGCACTGGACGTGCTCGACCGGCTGGCCGACGGCTGGCGGGCAGCGGTCGACGCCGAGGTCGCGGGTGCCGCCGTCGCGGGCCTGTCCACCGAGATCGTCACCGTCCTACCGCTGGACGGGCGCACGCCCGAGGAGATCTCCGGGCTGGTCGCTGCGGTCACCGCCAGGGTGAACGGCCGGCTGCGGCGGGTCGGTCGGCTGCTGGGCACCGGCATCGGCCGGCCGGCCGAGACGCTGACCGCGCTGGCCGACGCCTACCAGCAGGCCCAGCGGGCGCTGGTGGTCGGGCAGGAGATCCACGGCGGTCACGCGGTGACCCACTTCGACCAGCTGGGGGTGTTCCGGCTGCTGTCGCTGATCCCCGACAGCAACGAGCTGCGTTCCTACGTCGACGAGGTGCTCGGCCCGCTGGCCGAATCGGCGGACGCGGACTCCAGCGACCTGCGCGAGACGCTGCGGGTGCTGCTGGAGACCAACCTCAATGTGGCCGAGTCCGCCCGCCGGCTGCACTTCCACTACAACACGATGCGCTACCGGATCGGGAAGCTCGAGCGCATGCTCGGGCCCTTCACCACCGATCCGACGCTGCGGCTGAACCTGCTCCTGGCGCTGCACGCCGCCCGCATGCGGGGGCTCGACTCCTCGCACCGCCCACCGCTGGAGCACGTGGCCGCGACGGTCGTCGACGACGGGCTCGAACAGCTCGCCTGATCGAGGACCTGCTGCCCCCACGGCGGGGCCGCGCGCGCGGGTGCCGACGCGCGGTCTGGCACGGTGCGGTTCCTCAGCGCTGAGCTACTCGGCTCGGCCCTTGCCGGTGGTTGGTTCCGAGGAGGACCCATGACGTTCGGGTGGAAGCTCTACGGGGACGGCAGCACGCCGCCGCTGGGCGAGGCCGTCGCCCCCGACGAACGGCTGTCCTGGCCGCGCACCGTCGGCATCGGTGCCCAGCACGTGGTGGCGATGTTCGGGGCGACCTTCGTCTTCCCGCTGATCATGGGGCTGGACGCCAACCTGGCGATCATGATGAGCGGGATCGCCACGATCCTGTTCCTGCTGATCGTCAAGGGGCAGGTGCCGAGCTACCTGGGCACGTCCGCGGCCTTCGTCGGCGGGGTGCTGGCGGTCCGCGCCGCCGGCGGGGACGACAGTGACGTCGTCGGCGCGATCCTGGTGTCCGGTGTCGTGCTGGCCGTGGTCGGCGCGCTGATCCACGTGCTGGGGCCCCGGGTGGTCAACGCCGTCCTGCCCCCGGCGGTCACCGGCGCGGTCATCATCATCATCGGGTTCAACCTCGCGCCGGTGGTGGCCAACACCTACTGGCCGCAGGACCAGTGGGTCGGCCTGGCCACCATGGTCTTCGTCATCGTCGCCTCCCTCCTGCTGCGCGGCTTCTGGGCCCGCGTCTCGATCCTGCTCGGCCTGGTCTTCGGCTACCTGCTGTCGCTCCTGCTCGACGTCCTGGCCGGGCCGATCACCTCACCCGACGGCACCGGCGCGGTCGTCACCCGGGACCGGATCGACTTCGGCGCGGTCGCCCAGGCCGACTGGGTGGGCCTGCCGGAACTCACCTTCCCCTCGTTCTCGGTGAACTACTCGCTGCTGGTGCTGCCCGCCGTCATCGCGCTGGTCGCGGAGAACGCCGGGCACGTCAAGGCGGTCGCGGCGATGACGAAGCGGGACCTCGACCCGGTCATGGGCCGCGCGATCTTCGCCGACGGGGTCGGCACCGTGGTCGCCACGGCTGTCGGGGGCTCGCCGACCACCACCTACGCGGAGAACATCGGCGTCATGGCCGCCACCCGGGTCTACTCCACCGCGGCCTACTACGTCGCCGCGATCGTCGCGATCCTGCTCGGGCTGTGCCCGAAGTTCGGCGCGTTGATCAACATCATTCCAGGCGGGGTGCTCGGGGGCATCACGGTGATCCTCTACGGGATGATCGGCCTGCTCGGCGCGAAGATCTGGAAGGAGAACCGGGTCGACTTCGCCAACCCGATCAACCTGGTGCCGCTGGCCGCCGGGATCATCATCGGCATCGGCAACGTCAACCTGGTGTTCACGGACGAGTACTCACTCGGCGGCATCGCGCTGGGCTCGATCGTCGCGGTCGCCGGGTGGCACCTGGCCAAGGTGCTCGCACCGGCGGACATGCAGGCCGCGCTCAGCGCCGAGAGCGGCTTCGATGCCGGCACCGGCCCGGCCCTGGACGCCACCGGTGGTCACCGGGTCGATGGCGGTGGTCACCGGGTCGATGGCGGTGGTCACCGGGTCGACGGCGGTGGTCACCGGGTCGACGGCGGTGACCCGGGCAGCGCCGATCCCTCCGACGTCGACCGCGGCGCCCAGCGGTCCTGACCCGACCGGCGTGGCCGCTGACGCGTGCCGGGCGCGGGATCGGGGCACGGGGCACGGGGGCCGCACCCGGCGGCCCGCGGAGGAGGAACGCATGACGGAGCGCAGCCAGCCCCTGACCGGCAAGGTCGCCCTGGTCACCGGAGCATCGTCGGGCATCGGTGCGGCCACGGCGATCGCGCTGGCCGAGGCGGGTGCGGCGGTCGCGATCGGCGCCCGGCGGCGCGACCGGCTGGACGCGCTGTCGGCCACGCTGTCCGACCGTGGCGCCCGGGTCGTGACCCTCGACCTCGATGTCACCGACGAGCAGGCGTGCACCTCAGCGGTGGCCCGCACCCGGGAGGAACTCGGCGGGCTCGACGTCCTGGTCAACAACGCCGGGGTGATGCTGCTGGGCACCATCGTCGGTGCCGACACCGACGACTGGCGCCGGATGATCTCCACCAACGTCCTCGGGCTGATGTACACCACCCACGCCGCCATCGACGGCATGGTCGCGCAGGGATCGGGCGACATCGTCAACATCTCCAGCGTGGCCGGCCGGACGGCCCGCAAGGGGGCCGGCGTCTACAACGCCAGCAAGTGGGCGGTCAACGCCTTCAGCGAGTCGTTGCGCCAGGAGGTCACCGGTCGCGGGGTGCGCATCGGGCTGGTCGAGCCGGGCGCGGTGGCCACCGAGCTGACCAGCCACATCACCCAGCCCGATGCGAAGGCGGCCGCGGCGCGGACGGCGGCGGACATGCGCACGCTGCAGGCCGAGGACATCGCCCGGGCCGTGCTCTACCTGGTGACGCAGCCGCCGCACGTGGCGGTCAACGAGGTGCTCGTCCGACCCACCGACCAGGAGCGCTGACCGGGCCGGGGCGCGCACCGTCCGCGCGCCGGGCCCCGGGGAGGGATCAGCCCGCCGGTGCGCTGCCGCCGGCGACCTCGTGGGCGATCCCGGCCAGCTGGGACCGGACCCAGGCGTGCGCCGGGTCGGCCGTGTTCCGGGGGTGCCACCACTGCGCCTCCACGAACGGGGGGACGGCGACGGGTGGGGCGAGGAAGCGGAGCTCCGCGGTCCGCGACAGGTGGGACGCGGCCCGTGCCGGGACGACGGTCATCAGGTCGGTGCCCTGCAGGACGTAGGGGGCGAGCAGGAAGCTCTCGACGGTGACGTCCACCTGGCGCGCGGCGCCGAGCCGGCCCAGGTGGACGTCGGCGAGCGAGACCGGGTGGCCGGCGCCCATCGAGTAGACGACGTGGCCCAGCTCCAGGTACTGCGCCTCGGTGACGGCGTTCCCCACCCGCTCGCTCCCGGCCCAGACGCAGCACAGCCAGGAGTCCTCGAAGAGCGGCTGGTGCGGGAGCGCCGCCCCGGCCATGACCGCGGTCGGTTCGATGACCAGGTCCGCGCGTCCGTTCCGCAGCAGCCCGACCGGGTCCAGCGCCCGGGGGAGGACCTCGATCCGCACGTACGGCGCGCGCCGTCGGAGCGTCCGGACCAGCGGCCCGATGAGCATGAGCACGCTGTAGTCGGAGCAGCTGATCCGGTAGGTGCAGGGGTCGGTCGACGGGTCGAAGCCCAGCCGCTCGTCGAGCGCATGCTGCAGCAGGGCGAGGGCCTCGCGGACCGGGTGGACCAGCGTCTCCGCCCGCGGGGTGAGCACCGACGCCGCGCCCTCGCGCACCAGCAGGGGGTCGTCGAACATCCGGCGCAGCCGGGCCAGCGCGTTGCTCATCCCCGGCTGGCTCAGCCCGACCCGGCGCGCGGCCCGGGTGACGCTGCGCTCGGCCAGCAGCGCATCGAGGGCCACCAGGACGTTGAGGTCGACCGAGCTCAGCTGCACGGAGCGGATCCTGGCCCGTCGACATCACTGATGGCAATGCCGAGCATTGACAGCACTTGCTTGTCCAATGTCATCGTCCGCACCTAGCGTCCGCTGCATGTCGAACAGCCCGGTCCAGGAGGTCCCCGTCCTCGTCATCGGCGGCAGCATGGTCGGGTTGGCCACCGCCGTCTTCCTGACCTCCCACGGGGTGACCCCGTTGGTGGTGGAGCGGCACGACGGCACCGCCATCCACCCGCGGGCCGGGCACTTCCACCTGCGCACCCTCGAACTCCTCCGTTCCGTGGGCCTCGAGGACCCGGTCCGGGAGATGTCGGCGGCGCACTTCTTCCCCAACGGCGGGGTGAACGCCGTCGAGACGCTGGCGGGTGGCGAGATCGCGTCCTACATCGCCGACCTCAACGCGGGAGTCGAGGAACTCAGCCCGTCGCGGCGGCTGTTCGTGGCCCAGCAGGCGCTGGAGCCGGTGCTACGCCAGGCGGCGGAGCGCTCCGGCGCGGAGTTGCGGTACGGCACCGAGGGCCGGCTCCTCACCCAGGACGCCGACGGGGTGACCGCGGTGGTCCGCGACCGGGCCACCGGGGCCGAGCAGACCGTGCGTGCCCGGTACCTCGTCGCCGCCGATGGGTGGCGCAGCCCGATCCGCGCCCAGCTGGGCATCGGGATGGAGGGCCACGGCTGGCTGTCCGACAGCGCGACGATCTACTTCCGGGCGGACTGCCGGGGCCTGCTCGCCGACACCGATCTCGGGGTGATCTACGTCAGCAATCCCGCCGTCCGCGGCTTCTTCCGGTTCGAGCGGACCGGCACCGGTGGCTTCCTGGCGGTGAACACCCTCGGCGACCCGACCCGGCCGGGCGCCCTCGACGTGACGGCGGGGCTCACCACCGAGGGCGCGGCCGGCATCCTCCGTGCCGCGATCGGGGTGCCGGACCTCGACGTGGAGGTGCTGGACGTGGCGCCCTGGCAGGCCCGGGCAGACGTGGCCGAGCGCTACCGGGACGGCCGCGTCTTCCTGGTCGGGGACGCCGCCCACGTCGTTCCGCCCAACGGTGGGTACGGCGGCAACACCGGCATCCAGGACGCGCACAACCTGGCCTGGAAGCTCGCCCTCGCCGTGCAGGGTTCCGCCGGCGACGGCCTGCTGGCCACCTACGACGCGGAGCGGCGGCCGGTGGGCCGGCTGACCATCGACCAGGCGCACACCCGGTACCGGCGCCGGACCACCCCCGAGCTGATGGAGCCCGACGTCGCCGCCGTGGTGGACGACGTCAGCATGGAGATCGGGTACCGCTACTCCTCCGCGGCGGTCGCGGTCGAGGACGACGCCGACCGGGATGTCGTCGGCGACCCGCGGACGGCCGGCGGACGTCCGGGCACCCGGGCGCCGCACGTCCCGCTGCTCCGCGACGGTGCCCCGATCTCGAGTCTCGACCTCTACGGGGTCTCCTTCACCCTGCTCGTGGGCCCCGATGGCACGGCCTGGTGCGCCGAGGGCGAGCAGGCAGCCGTCCGGATCGGCGTGCCCGTGGCCGTGCACGTCATCGGACCGGACACCGACGTGGCCGACCCGCAGGGCGTGTTCCCTGCCGCCCACGGGATCACTGCCGCGGGCGCGGTGCTGGTCCGGCCCGACGGGTTCGTCGCCTGGCGTTCGCCGGGGGCCGCCGGCGGGGACGGGCCGACGCTGCCGCGGGTGCTCGGGGCACTGCTCGGCCGGGCAGGTCACCTGGTTCACTGGTGATTGAACGCTCTACCGATGCCGGTCCGGCCGGCGCAACCCTGGAGGACGGTCCATGCACCTCGGCGTCGACAGCTTCGTCTCGGCGGTGACCGACCCCGCCTCGGAACGCGTCATCGGAGCGCAGGAGCGGATGGAGCACCTGCTGGAGGAGATCGCGCTGGCCGACCGGGTCGGCCTGTACTCCTTCGGCATCGGGGAGCACCACCGCAGCGAGTACTACGACTCCGCACCGGCGGTCATCCTGGCGGCCGCGGCGGCCCGGACGTCCCGGATCCGGTTGGGCAGCGCGGTGACCGTGCTCAGCGCCGCCGACCCGGTGCGGGTGTTCCAGGAGTTCGCCACGCTCGACCTGATCGCCAAGGGGCGGATCGACCTGGTCGTCGGGCGTGGCTCGTTCACCGAGGCATTCCCGCTGTTCGGACTGTCGCTGGGCGACTACGACACGCTGTTCACCGAGAAGCTCGACCTGCTGCTCCGCATCCGGGAGTCCGAGCGGGTGACCTGGTCCGGCCGGCACCGCCCGTCGCTCACCGGGCAGGGCGTCTACCCGCGGCCGGTGCAGGACCCGCTGCCGATCTGGGTGGGCGTCGGCGGCAGCCCCGAGTCCTTTGCCCGCGCCGGCCTGCTCGGCCTGCCGCTCATGGTGGCGATCATCGGCGGTGAGCCGCGGCAGTTCGCACCGCTGGTCGACCTGTACCGCCGGGCCGGGGCGCAGGCCGGGCACGCTCCCGAGGAGCTCAAGGTCGGGCTGCACGTGTTCGGGTTCGTCGGCGAGAGCACCCAGGCCGCATCGGACGCCATCTACCCGGGCTGGCACGAGATGTTCACCAAGGTGTCCCGGGAGCGGGGGTTCTCCCCGCCGTCGCGCGCCCAGTTCGACGCCACCTCGGGTCCCGACGGGGCCTTCTTCATGGGTGACCCGGACACCGTGGCCGCAAAGATCGCCCGGGTCTCCGAGCAGCTCGGCGGGGTCGACCGGATCTCCCTGCAGATGACCAACCCGCGGCTGGCCCACGACGACCTGCTGCGCGGCATCGAGTTGCTCGGAACCGAGGTCGCGCCGACGGTCGCCGGACTCTGACCGGCCGGTTCGTCCGACCGGCCGGTTCGTCCGGAAATGTCGTACCGCTCCCATAACGTGAGGGCGTGTTCGAGGCCGGTGGGTTCGGGGTGGCGGTGACGGTGTCGCCTGCCTCTCCGGTGCCTGCGGGACGGCGACGGCGGTCTCGGCTGGCCGAGGTGTTGGACCCTCGTGGCTTCGACGATGCCGGGCTGGTGGCGGAGCTGGGGTCGGTCGCGGATCTGCGGGCGCAGCTGGCGGCGTACGAGGCGGGGCTGGTGGCGGAGTTCGCGCGCCGCCGCCCGGCGCAGACGGACCTGACCGGCGACCGGCCGGGGCACGGGGTGGACGGCTGGCTGCCGGATCGTGCGCCGGTGGGGGTGAGTGAGTTCTTCGCCGACGAGCTGGCGATGGTGACGCGGTCGTCGCGGGCGGCGGCGGTGACGTTGGCAGAGCGCTCGGTGGCGTTGGTGCACGAGTTGCCGGCCACCTGGGGCGCGCTGGCGGACGGGCTGGTCGACCCGTCGCGGGCGAACGCGATCGTGCGGGCGCTGGCCGGGCAGTCGACGGCGGCTGGCGGGGCGGTGGATCCGGGCGTGGTCGCCGAGGTGGAGGCGCAGGCGTTGGGCTGGGCGGTGGCGGGGGACACGCCGAGGCGATTGGCGGAGCGGGTGGCGGCGGCGTTGATCGCGGTGGACGCCGGGGCGGCCGACCGGCGACGGAAGAAGGCGGAGCGCCTCGCGGATGTGACCGTCCGGTCGTTGCCGGACGGTCTGGCGCAGCTGGTGGCGGACATGCCGGCGCCGGTGGCGACGGCGTGCCGGGAAACCATCGACGGGTATGCCCGGATGCTGAAGGGCGACGGTGACGTGCGGCCGATCGGTCAGCTGCGGGCGCTGGTCCTGGCCGATCTGGTGCTGCGCCCGTGGGATGTCTCGCGCCCGCCGGTGACCGCGCACGTGACCGTGCTGGCGCCGTTGCCGGTGCTACGGAATCGGTCGGATCCTGACCCGGGGCCGGCCGCGGCGCCGACCCGCGCCGTGACCGCGCCCACTGACGCCGATGCGGCGTCGGTGGAGGGGGTGCCGATCACCGGCGGGCAGTTGCGGGAGCTGCTCGGGCAGCTGGACGCGGTCTGCCCCGGTGGGCTGCAGGCCCCGGCCGGGGGCGTGCTGGACATCAACCTGACCGACCCGGACACCGGGGCGTTGCGCGCGACGGTGACCCGGGGGGAGCTGGCCCGGCTGGCCCGCCGCGGCTGCCCCGCTCACCCCCGAGCTTCCGGATCGCCTCCGACCGACTGTGGCTGTGCGGTGCTGGACCGGCCACCGTCGGTCGACCGCTACGTGCCGACCCCGGGGCAGCGCCGGTTCGTGCGGGCCCGGGACCGGACCTGCCGGCATCCCGGCTGCCGCCGACCGGCCGCGCGCACCGACCTGGACCACGTCGTGCCCCACGGGGCGGGTGGGTCGACCGACTGCGCGAATCTCTGTTGCCTGTGCCGCCGGCACCACCGGCTCAAGACCCACGCACCCGGCTGGCGGTTCACCATGACCCCCGACGGGGTCCTGTCGGTCACCACCCCCTCCGGGATCACCCGCACCACCCGGCCACCGGGCCTCGGGCTGCCCGAGAACCTCCTCCCGGTCCGGAACGGCGGACCACCCGGACCCGACGACGACCCGCCGCCCTTCTAGCGGTCGGGGTGGTTCCCGCGCCGCGCCGCCCGCCTGGTGCGTTCCCGGCAACGAGGATTGCCATCCAGGCCGCCGTCGGGGCAGGTTGCCGGGGAAGTGCTGCCGCCGGCCTGGCTTCCACCCGGTGCCGGCGGTGGGACCCCACCTGGATCCGACGAGCGAGGCAGGAACGATGGACGCGCAGTTCTGGGACGACCGGTACCGCAGCCAGGAGCAGCTCTTCAGCGGCAACCCGAACGGGGTGCTCGTCACCGAGGTCGCCGACCTGCCCCCCGGGCACGCGCTCGACGTGGGCTGCGGTGAAGGCGCCGACGCGTTGTGGCTGGCCCGACGGGGCTGGCAGGTCACCGCGGTCGACATCTCCCGCGTCGCCCTGGAACGCGCCGGCGCGGGTCCGGACGTCGCGGATCGCGTTGCCTGGACCTGTGCGGACCTGACCACCACGCCACCGCCGGCCGGCCCGTTCGACCTCGTGTCCGCGCAGTACTACCCGCTGGCGCGCCGGCCGGACCACGCCACGCTGCGCGGCCTGCTCGACGTCGTCGCCCCCGGCGGCACCCTGCTCGTCGTCGGTTACGACCTCGCCGATCTGACCCCGGGCCACGAGCCCGGTGTCGACTTCCGCGACTTCTACCAGCCCGCGGACATCGCCGACCTCCTCGGCGACGACTGGATCGTCCTGGTCGACGAGACCCGCCCGCGAACCGCCGCTGCCCCCGCCGCCACCCCGCACACCCACGACACCGTGTTGCGGGTGCAACGCCGGCGCTGATCCGATGCAGCGCGGCCCCGAGGCGGGGGACGATCGGCGCGCTCATCCCCCGACCACGAGACGGAGCCGCTGATGTTCCCGGAACCGGTACCCGATCCCGACCCGGCCTTCGCCGGCTTCGAGCTGTCCCTGCAGCAGGTGGCGGACGCGGCACTCCGGGTCCGGGTGGGCGGCTCCGGCCCGCCGCTGCTCCTGCTGCACGGCTATCCGCAGACCTCGGCGATGTGGGGCGAGGTCGCCGCCGGACTGGCCGCGGCGTTCACCGTCGTCGCGTCCGACCTGCGCGGGTACGGCGGCAGCTCGGCGCCGCCGACGGTGCCCGGGCACGAGACCTACGGCAAGCGGGCGATGGCCGCCGACGGGCTCGCCCTGATGCGCCGGCTCGGGTTCGACCGGTTCGACGTCGCCGGGCACGACCGCGGAGGCCGGGTCGCCTACCGCATGGCGCTGGACTCCCCGGACGCCGTCCGCCGGCTCACCGTTCTCGACATCGTCCCGACCGCGGAGGTGTGGGCCCGGGCCGACGCCCGCTTCGCCCTCGGCTACTGGCACTGGGCCTTCCTCGCCCAGCCGGCCCCGCTGCCGGAGACCCTGATCGGGTACGACCCCGAGCAGTTCTTCTTCGGCGGCGGGTTCGGACGTGCCATCCGCGGCTTCCGGCCCGCAGCGGTCGCCGACTACGTCCGCGCCGTCCGGGACCCCGCGGTCGTGCACGCCATGTGCGAGGACTACCGGGCCGGCGCCGGTCCCGACCGGGCGCTGGACGAGGAGGACCGGGCCGCCGGGCGGCGCATCGCCGCGCCGCTCCAGGTGCTGTGGGGCGCCCGGGGGGCGCTGCCCGCCTGGTACGACACCCTGGCGGTGTGGCGCGACTGGGCCGACGACGTCACCGGCGCCGCTCTGGACTGCGGCCACTTCCTGCCCGAGGAACTCCCCGCCGAGACCCTCGCCGCGCTGCTCGACCACCATGGCCGTGCCAACGCATGACCCTCGAGTGCCGGCCCACCTGCGCGTGCTCCGGGAGCACGGTGGCGCTGGCCAGCGGGACGACGAGCGACGAGGAGGTCACGGCCATGGTGGAGCCGGCCCGGGGGCAGTTCACCCCTGACCCGGCCGCTGCCGACGGCTGACGGTCCCGTCCGGGCTCGCCGGACGCAGCCGGATGCGGCTGCCCACGTTCGCCTCGACAGCTGCACGGCTGTAGACCAGTGGGAAACTGCCGCCTGCCGCCCAGGTGTCGAACAGGTCGGTGTAGTGCGGGGAGCGCGGGTCGCCGGACTGGCCCGGCGAGTTGACCGCCCGGCTGAGGTCCCACTCGCCGACGTCGATCACCATCCGGAAGGTCGAGCCCATCGTCTGCCGGAAGTCCGGTCCGTAGCCGGTCAGGCCCACCGTGTCGCCGCTGCCCGCGCGCGGCGCCGGCCCCACCTCGACCCAGCCGGGTGGCACGTCGCCGGCCGAGGCGAGCGCGCCGTTCACCAGCCGGGTGTGGTGCACCGCACCCCACTGCCAGGCGGAGCGGTCGCCGCCCAGCATCGCCTCGATCTCCTCGAGGGCCGCCCGCAGGGTGCTGTCGACGCCGGTCGTGAGCTCCGCGACGTCGGCCGGGGAGTCCGGGTCGTAGGCGGCGAGCATCCTCAGGTCCCCGCGCAGGTCGGAGTCCATCGACTCGTCCCGCTCCAGGGCGGCGGTCGCCCGAGCCCGCTGCTCCTCGGGCACACCCTCCCGCTCCAGCAGGCCGGCCACCAGCCAGGGGCGCAGGTGCCGGCGCAGCCAGATCTCGAAGACCAGCGCCTCCATCGAGTCGACGGTCTCGGCGCCGTCCCAGCGCTGCAGGGTCCGGAGCACGTCGGCGTCCCGGACGGCGCCGGCGTCGACTACGGCGAGCACCGAGCAGACCCGCCGGGCGTGCACGCTGACGCAGTCCCACTGCATCGCCAGGCTGTCCTCGACGCTCACCGCTGCGGTGGAATCGAGCCAGGCGGACAGCCGCTCGTACCGGGCGGGGGAGTACCAGTCGTAGGTGAACGGGAGCGAGGGGTCCCGGTCGGCGGGCAGGTTCATCTGGTTGGCCGTGGCGAACCAGCCCGACGCCGGGTTGCGCACCCCGGGCAGCTCGTCGGCGAGGGCGAAGCCGTTCCAGTCGTACCGCCCGTCGCCGGGGACCGGCACGCTGCCGTCGTACCCGACGCGGCGCGGGACGAGCGCGCTGGCCTGCCAGCCGATGTCGCCGTCCACGCTGGCGTAGATCTGGTTCACCCCCGGGGCGCCCCACCGGCCCAGCGCCTGGACGAACTCGTCGGCGGTGGCGGCGGTCTGGTACTCGAGGCTGGCCAGGTACGGCGACATGCCGGGCTCCAGCCACACGGCGCGCAGGGCGACGGCGAAGCCCCGGGCCGGATCGTGGTGGATCACCGGGCCGTGCCGGGTGAACAGCAGCTCGACCTCCACCGGCGCGGCGCCGGCGACCGCGACCGTGTCGGTCTCCCGGGTGAGGAACTCCCAGCCCTCGCCGTAGCGGTACCGGAACGGATCGTCGGGGTGCAGTTCGTAGACGTAGAGGTCCTCGTGGTCGGCGGGCCAGATGGTGAGCCCGAAGGCGACCTTCTCGTTGTGTCCGATCGAGATCCCCGGCAACCCGGGCTCGCCCGCACCGATCACGCTCATCCCAGGAGCCTCGAGGTGGGCGAGGTAGCGCAGCGAGGGCAAGGTGACCATCCGGTGCGGATCGTCGGCCAGGATCGGGCGCCCGGTCGACGTGCGCGAGCCGGAGACGACCCAGTTGTTGCTGCCGCCGAGCGACTCCTGCCAGGCCCCTGGCCGCGGGGCGCCGGTGAGGTCGACCGGGGAGAAGGCCAGCCGGTACACCCGCAGCACCTCGTCGGACAGCTCGGCGAGCGCCGTGCCGTCGGGCAGGACGAGCGGGTCCGCCGGCTCCCGGACGCGCCGCACCGCATCGATCTCCGGCCCGAAGTCGCGCACGGTCGTCGCGCGGGCCAGTTCGTGCTCGGCGTTGGCGAACAGGCCGTGGGTGCGGAAGCGGACCACGTCCTCGGGCTCCCACAGTGCGGGGGAGTGGCCGTACACGCCGAACTCCGGCGGCAGGTGCTCCGGATGCTCCAGCACCCAGCGCACGTAGGCGTTGACGCCGCGGGTGTAGGCGGTCACGACCCGCCGGGTGGCCGTGCCGTAGGCCAGCCACTCGGCGCGCATGTCCCCGCGGTACCGCAGGAGCCGGCCGGCCCGGTCCTGCTCCACGAAGGCCGGCCCGAACACCTCGCTCAGCAGCCCGTTGCCGCGGCGTCGCCACAGGTCGATCTGGAAGAGCCGGTCGCGAGCAGCGTTGAAGCCCTGGGCCAGGTACACGTCGTCCCGAGAGCTCGCGTAGACGTGCGGGACGCCCCAGGTGTCCACGATGATCTCGACGTCGTCGCCCAGCCCGTCGACCACGTACTCCTGCTCTCCGACGGCCGGCGCCCCGGGTGCGTCGGTCATCGCAGCATCTCCGCCACGTCGAGCACCCCGCCGGCCGCCTCGAACTCGGCCCTTGCCGCGGCGAGCACCGCGGGATCGGCCAGCACGTCGAGAGCCGTGAGCGCCAGACCGACCGCGCCGTCGAGCACGGCCCGGTCACCGGCCGGGGAGGCGGCCGCCGCGGCGAAGCCGGTGGTGTGCATCGACGTCTCGGGCCCGGCGATGGCGATCATCGGGTGGATGGACGGCGTGCGCACGCTCACGTTGCCGAGGTCGGTCGACCCGGCCAGCGACGCCGGCGTCACCCCCGGCGGGAGCGCGCTGCGCCCGCGCCGGGCCTGGTGCCGGGTCCAGCGGGCGGCGAGCTCCAGGTTGGCGCGGATGGGCAGGTAGGCGGGTTCCTCGTCCCACGCCAGCTCGTACCCGCAGCCGGTCATCGCGGCCGCGGCCACCACGATCGCCTCCACCCGGCGGCACAGGTCGGTCAGCGTCTCGGGGGTCGCCGACCGCACGTAGTACAGCGCGGCCGCGGTGTCCGGGACGACGTTGGGCCGCTGCCCGCCGTCGGTGATGACGCCGTGCACCCGGTCGGTGTCGGGGACGTGCTGGCGCAGCATCGCGATGCCCTGGTACCCGGCCACGACGGCGTCCAGCGCGTTGCGGCCCATGAACGGCTGGGCCGAGGCGTGCGCGGCGATGCCGGTGTAGGTGACCCGCAGCTGACGTCGGCCGAGGAACGGCTGGACCGCGGCGTCGTAGGAGAAGGGGTGCAGCATCACCACCGCGTCGATGCCGTCGAAGGCCCCGTCGCGGGCCATCACCTCCTTGCCGCCGCCGCCCTCCTCGGCCGGGGTGCCCAGCAGCACCGCCGTTCCGCCCACCTCGCCGCCGGACAGCACGGCGTGCAGGCCGAGGAAGGCCCCCACGGCGGCCGAGCAGATGACGTTGTGCCCGCAGCCGTGCCCGATGCCCGGCAGGGCGTCGTACTCGGCGAGCACCGCCACCGTCGGCCCGCCGCGCCCGGTCCGGGCCCGCAGTGCGGTTTCCAGGCCGTGCACCCCGACCTCGGCGTCGAGGCCGTGGCGGGCCAGCAGGTCGGCCACGGCCCGCACCGACCGGTGCTCGGCGTAGCCCTCCTCGGGGTGGGCGTGCAGGTCGTGGCTGAGGCCGAGCAGGTCCTCGGCGGCCGCCTCGATCGTCTGCTCGGCCCGGGCCAGCAGGTTCTCGGCTGCGCCGGCGCGCGGCGAGGACAGCGGCGCGGCGAGCTCGGCGGCCCGGTCGGTCGCGGCCCGCAGCGCCTCGAGGTGCTGGGTGTCCGGGGGGCGGGGAACGGAAGGGTCCGCGGTCATGAGGCGGTTGTACTGGACGGCGGGCGCTCCCGCAGGGGCGCCCGCCGCCCGCGGAGCTACTCCGCCATCGTCACCACGGTGATCGAGGAGGGCGGCAGGTCGACGACGGCCCCCTCGGCGGCCTCGAGCGTCTCGCGGAACGGTGGGTCGTTCCTGGACGGCCTACCGCGCGAGTCCGTGCCCTGCGTCGGGTCCCACTGGTACTGCAGTCCCGAGTACTGGGCGACGTCGACCGATCCGGTGACGACCTCGCGTTCGGCACCCTCGAGAGTCTCCAGCCGCACGGAGGTCGACTGCTGGGGGTCCTTGTTGAACATCAGCACCGACAGGCGCCCGTCGGGACGTCGCAACGCGTAGGCAGTGACCGCCGGGTCGCCCTGGCCGGTTGCCGTGCTGGCCACCTCGGTCGCCAGGACCTCGTGTGTGCCGTCGCCGGGCTGGACCCAGACCGTGTTGACCAGGTGCGCCCCGTGGAAGGCAGCGACGGGGCGCGTCTCCCACTCGTCGTAGAACTGCCAGAGCATGAGGTTGCCCCAGGTGTCGCAGGGTCTGCCCTCGTCCTCCTGGAACACCCAGTTCGGCTCGAGCCCGTAGAAGTAGACGGTGTCGCCCCCCAGCTCCAGGAACTTCGCCGTCGTCTCGGTGTTCAGGATGGCCCCGGCCAGCTCGACCTCCGGCTGCCCCGCGAACGCCGAGTAGCCGAGCTCGGTGATGACCGTCGGGATCTCCGGCGGCAGGCCCGCCTCCTCCTGCTTGCGCAGGATGTCCGCGAGCAGCCGGGGATTGTCCTGCAGCGGCTGGGCAGTGTCGGCGCAGACGTCGTCGAACGGGTACCACTCGAACGAGAAGAAGTTGAAGTCCGCCATCCGGTCGTGCTCGCGCAGGTGCGAGACGAATCGTCCGGTCCACGACTTGACGCCGTCCTCGTCCGGCCAGTGGATCCAGTCCGGCAGCGTGGTCTGGTAGCCGGGCCCGCCGAGCTGGATGTCCGGGTCCACCTCCTTCAGGGCGTCGGCCACCTGTCCGTAGAGCGCGGCGTAGTGCTCGGGCTGGGCCAGCTGCCCGTCCGGCTCCTCACCCATCTCGATCTGCTCGACCGGATAGTTGCGGCTGCGGACGTAGCGCAGCAGCGCGGCCGCGTCCTCCGGGACCCCGTAGAGCACCGGGACGGCGGCCAGGAGCGGTTTGCCGGACGTCAGCCCGCTCTCGAACACGCGGTCCAGGCTGGCGTGCTCGTAGTTGCCGTCGATGTCGCCGGCGCGGTGCCACGGATCCGTCGACGAGGTGTACGTGATGGTCTGCTCCTGGGAGGGCACGTGGACGACCTGGTCCTGGAACCCGCCGTTCGCCGTCTCACCGAGCGACACCTCGCGCACGGCGTAACCGAGCCGGTCCCGGATGTCCCGGGAATCCGCCGGGCCGGTTCCGGAAGCGCCCGTGAGCTGCACGCGTACGTACTGCACCGAGACGGGCTCCGGGGCGAGGACGAACGTCTCCTCGCCCCCAGCGGCGGAGAACTCCGACGTGGGGAAGTCGAGCCATTGCCCGTCCGGGGCCGCGGGGTAGATGGCGCCGCCCTCGCCGACCCAGTACTGGACCTTGATCGCCTGCGCGTAGGGCTCGCCCCAGGACACCTTCAGGGTGTCCACCGGAACGGGGCCGCGCGGATAGGCGAGCATCATCCACTGCGGGTACTCGGTGTCGCTCTCGCCCGTGAAGTGCGGATCGAGGTACGGGTTGGACTTCCAGAAGGTCGACTCGTCGCCGTCGGTGAGCCGGGAGTAGCCGTCGTTCTTCGCCTGGTCGATGGTGTGCCCGCGCCGTGGGAGGTCGTACCCGTAGCTGACCCCGTGATCCTTGGTGGACGTGGAGCTCGAGACCCAGTACCCCTGCTCGTTCTGCGGATCGCTCCAGGTGCCCTCGGGGTTCCAGTGCCAGGCCTTCACGCCGAGCTCGGTCCGCAGCCGGAAGCTGAGCGGGCCGAACCCCGCGGACTCCATCAGGTCGATGTTCTCCGGCGTCCAGACGATGTCGATCTCGCCGGCCTCGAGACCGTCGACCCCGGCGCCCAGCGCGTCGGTCCCGTCGAACTCGCTGACCGACCGGTCGCTGTTGATCGTGGCGACCATGTCGGAGTACGGCGGGGCGGCCGGTTCCCGCGCGGCGACGAGCGTGGAAACTCCGGTCACGGCCACGGCGATCGCCGCCAGCGCCGCCACGACCACCACCACGCGTCGCGTCGCCGGCCGCCGCCCGGCGGTCGACGTGCGCTCCTCCGGGGTCGGCACTAGATTCGTCCTCCGTCGGCGGTGAGGCGTGCCGGCTCTCCATGCGCCTCGGGCTGCTGCTGTGCGGTGGGCGTAGTCACGACATCCCCGTATCGACTCTCACGTCTCTGGACCCGGCCATGGCTGTGCCCGGACGCCTCGAAGGCGTCCGGGCAGCCTAGATCGCGCTGGCCGGTGTCGGAGCACCTCCGGGAGCGCCGGCACCCGGACGGGGTACGGACGACGGGCTAGGTTCGCAGGCGTGGCGCCACCCGAGCAGGAGCCCGACAGGGCGGTCCGGCCGATCGAGAACTCGATGGTCACCGACCTGAGCGGCACCATGAGCTACGGCGACTACCTCGACCTGGACCGGCTGCTCGCGGCGCAGCATCCCCGCAGCAGCCCGGAGCACCACGACGAGCTGCTGTTCATCGTCCAGCACCAGACGAGCGAGCTGTGGCTCAAGCTGATGCTGCACGAGCTGCGCGGCGCCCGCCGGTCCCTCGGTGCCGACGGGCTGGCTCCGGCGCTGAAGTGTCTGGCCCGGGTCAAGAACATCCAGCGGACGCTGACCGAGCAGTGGTCGGTGCTGGCCACGCTGACCCCGCGGGAGTACGCCGAGTTCCGCGGGTCGCTGGGCAGCGCATCGGGCTTCCAGTCCGCCCAGTACCGGGCCGTGGAGTTCATCCTCGGCAACAAGGACGCCGCCGTGCTGACGATGTTCGAGCACGAGTGCGACGCCGCCAGGGTGCTGGGGGAGCTCCTGGAGTCCCCGACCCTGTACGACGAGTTCCTGCGGTTCCTGGCGCGTCGGGGCCTGGATGTCCCCGCCGGCGTCCTCGAGCGGGACGTGCGGGAGCCCTGGACGTTCCAGCCGGCGCTGGTGCCGGTGTTCCGGCAGGTCTACGAGTCCACCGACACGCCGTGGGCGATCTACGAGGCCTGCGAGAGCCTCGTGGACCTGGAGGACAACTTCCAGCTGTGGCGGTTCCGCCACCTGCTGACCGTGCGCCGCACCATCGGGGTCAAGACCGGCACGGGTGGATCGTCCGGGGTGGGCTTCCTGCAGCGGGCGCTGGGCCTCACGTTCTTCCCGGAGCTGTACGCGGTGCGGACGGAGATCGGGGCCTGAGCAGCCCCTCGCCGGCGTTCCGGCGTCGGCGCTCCGGCCCGGCGGGCATGCTCCGGTCCGTGGCACCTGGGCCCACGGATCAGAGATCCGTGATGCCGTAGTCCCGGATCTTCCGGTAGATCGACGAGCGGGACATCCCCAGTTCCGCGCTGGCCAGCGGCTTGCTGCCCGCGTGCGCGGCCAGGCTCCGGACGATGGCGTCCCGCTCGAGCGACTCCAGGGGGCTCAGCCGGCGGCGCACCGCCGACCGGGTCTCCGGTGGTAGGTCGGCCGCGGTGACCAGCCCGGTCCGGCGGCGGGCCACCACCTCGGCGAGCACCTTGCGCAGCTGGGTCACGTTGCCCGGCCAGGTCGCCCGGCTCAGCTGCTGCAGGGCGCCGAAGTCGAACGTCAGCCGGTGGTCGCGGGACAGCTGCTCCAGCAGCGCCGTCACCAACTCGGGGACGTCGTCGCTGTGGTGCCGCAGCGAGGGCACCTCGAGGGTGTGCGGGAAGTGCGGCAGCAGGCAGCCGGCCAGCTCCGTGGGCTGCTCGCCGTCGCCGACGGTCAGCGCCACCCACACCGACCCGCGCTGCCCGGCGTCGTCGGCGTGCTGCTGCAGCACCTCGCCGAGGGCGTGCAGCGCGTCCGGTGGCATCCGGTCGGCGTGCGTGACGGCCAGCGTCCCGAGGTCCCGGCCGAGCTCGTCGGCGACCACGTCGAGGAAGGCGTCGACGCGGTCGGGGTCCGCGCCGACCTGGGCGCCGTCGAGGGCCCGGAAGTGCCCGGCGGGCTCGGCGTGCTGTTGCACGGCGGCCAGCAGGGTGCGTTTCCCGGTGCCGGCCTCCCCGCGCAGCACCAGCCACTCGCCGGCCCGGCGGCACTCCAGGGTCGCCGAGACGCAGCGCTGCCAGGCTGCGCTCGACCCGACGATCCCGCGCAGTCGCGGCTCCGACCGTGGGCGGCTCACGGACTGTCCCCGGACGGCGCCGGCCGGGCCGGTCTGCGGTCCGGCGGACGGGCGCGGGTGAGCGGCGAGCGAGACCACGAAGATGCCGCCGGCCACTTCCCGGCGCCCGGCGATCGGCCGGTAGCTCATCCGGGCGCTGACCCCCGACGGCAGCCCGGCGACGACCGTCCCGGCGAGAGTGGTGCCCAGCATGTCCGTGGCCCGCTCGACCAGAGCGCTCTGATCGGCTGCGGACAGCGAACGGCGGGCGGCGCCGTTGAGCATGACGACGTTGCGGTCCAGGGCGAGCACGATGCCCGGGCTGTGCCGGCAGGCGTGCAGGTACTCGCGGAACAGGGTCAGGTCGGCCTGACCCAGCCGGCCCAGCATGCCCTTCTCGATCCGCTCGACGGTGGAGGTGGCCAGGGCGAGCATCAGCCCGCTCGATCCGTCGGACCACGAGGTGAGGTCCAGGGCACCCACCAGCTCGCCGCTCACCGGGTGGTGGATCGGCGCTCCCGCGCAGGACAGCCGCTCGAGGTGATCGGCGTAGTGCTCGAAGCCGTCGACCCAGGTGGGCCGGCGTTCGGCCAGCGCGGTCCCGATGCCGTTGGTGCCCACGGCCGACTCGGCGTAGCTGAAGCCGGGGGCCAGGGCCACCGCGTCCAGGTAGCGGCCGATCGCGGCGTCGTTGTCCGCCCGCCGCAGCACCGTCCCGGCGGCGTCGGTGAGCAGCACGCTGACCGGCTCGTCGGCCAGCTGCTCGCCCAGTTGCCTCAGCACCGGCCCTGCGGCAGCGAGCAGCGGGTCCTCGCGATCCCAGACCCGCACCTGCTGTGCCGGCAGGCGGTCGGCGGCCACCTCCAGCGACTGGCTCCGCCGCCAGGACGCCAGGATCGTCTCCCGCACCGCGCCTCCGGCGACCTCGTCGGCGGACAGGAACCGTGACCGTGCCTCGGCCAGCCGGCGCTGCTGCTGCGCCGGCCGCCTTCCCGCTCGTGAACCAACCCTCATGTCGGAGGCGCTCCGTCGTCGTCGACCTGCTGTCGGCCAGCAGTGGTGGCCCGGATCGACGGGGGCACCACTGCTGGTTGTGTGTCCTAGATCACCCGGCACGGACGCTAGTCCGCGGCGCAACCCCCGTGGGGCGCCCGGACGGTTCGTCCCAAATTGGGACACGTGGCAGGTGTCGCAGGCGGTCTAGTCCGGGTCACGACGAAGCAGGCCGGTTTCCCGACGGCCCCGGACCCCCGGGACGGACCTGGTCTGCAGGCGGTCACCGACCGCCCTCGTCACCGCCCGCGTCTTCCGACCCGGGCCCGGACCTCGGAGGCGTCCTTGAGCAGGCAGAGTCTCAGCAAAGCCCACAAGAAGATCACCGAGCTCTCGTGGGAGCCGACGTTCGCCACTCCGGCGACCCGATTCGGCACCGACTACAACTTCGACAAGGCGCCGAAGAAGGACCCCCTCAAGCAGATCCTGCGCTCCTACTTCCCGATGGAGGAGGAGAAGGACAACCGCGTCTTCGGGGCCATGGACGGCGCCATCCGCGGGAACATGTTCCGGCAGGTGCAGGAACGCTGGATGGAGTGGCAGAAGCTCTTCCTGTCCATCATCCCGTTCCCGGAGATTTCGGCGGCCCGGGCGATGCCGATGGCCATCGACGCGGTGCCCAACCCGGAGATCCACAACGGGCTGGCGGTCCAGATGATCGACGAGGTCCGGCACTCGACGATCCAGATGAACCTCAAGCGCCTGTACATGAACCACTACATCGACCCGGCCGGCTTCGACATGAGCGAGAAGGCCTTCGCCAACAACTACGCCGGCACGATCGGGCGCCAGTTCGGCGAGGGGTTCATCACCGGTGACGCGATCACCGCGGCGAACATCTACCTGACCGTCGTGGCCGAGACCGCGTTCACCAACACGCTGTTCGTCGCCATGCCCTCGGAGGCCGCGGCCAACGGGGACTACCTGCTCCCGACGGTGTTCCACTCCGTGCAGTCCGACGAGTCCCGGCACATCTCCAACGGCTACTCGATCCTGCTGATGGCCCTGGCCGACGAGGACAACCGGGTGCTGCTGGAGCGGGACCTGCGCTACGCCTGGTGGAACAACCACTGCGTGGTCGACGCCGCGATCGGCACGTTCATCGAGTACGGCACCAAGGACCGCCGCAAGGACCGGGACAGCTACGCGGAGATGTGGCGGCGGTGGATCTACGACGACTACTACCGCAGCTACCTGATCCCGCTGGAGAAGTACGGCCTGAAGATCCCGCACGACCTCGTCGAGGAGGCCTGGAACAGGATCTGGAACAAGGGCTACGTGCACGAGGTGGCGCAGTTCTTCGCCACCGGGTGGCCGGTGAACTACTGGCGGATCGACCCGATGACCGACGAGGACTTCGACTGGTTCGAGTACAAGTACCCGGGTTGGTACAACAAGTACGGCAAGTGGTGGGAGAACTACAACCGCCTCAAGCACCCGGGCCGGAACAAGCCGATCGCCTTCGAGGACGTCGACTACCAGTACCCGCACCGATGCTGGACCTGCATGGTGCCCTGCCTCATCCGTGAGGACATGGTGACCGAGAAGGTCGACGGGACCTGGAAGACCTACTGCTCCGAGACCTGCGCCTGGACCGACATCAAGGCGTTCCGGCCGGAGTACGAGGGGCGCCCCACCCCGAACATGGGCCGGCTCACCGGCCACCGGGAGTGGGAGACGCTGCACCACGACAAGGACCTGGCCCAGGTGATCCTCGACCTCGGCTACGTCCGCGACGACGGGAAGACTCTGATCCCGCAGCCGCACCTGGACCTGGACGACCCCAAGAAGCTGTGGACGCTCGACGACGTCCGCGGCATCAACTTCCAGAGCCCCAACGTGCTGCTCAACGAGATGAGCGACGCCGACCGGGAGGCCGCGGTCGCGGCCTACACCGCCGGCGGCCCCGCCGGGCGCCCGGCGCCTGCTCCGGCCGCCTGACGCACGGCGCCACCCGCGGACCGGATCGCGGCGGCAGGGGTCCTCAGCTACCTCTGCCGCCGCGATCCCTCCCACCGCTGTTCCCACCGTGCCCTTCCCACCCCACCTGTCAGGACGGGAGCCAGCCATGGGCGAGACGCCCAAGAAGCACCGGGTGCAGTTCGAACCGGTCGACCTGGAGATGGAGGTCACCGAGGACGAGACGGTCCTCGACGCGGCCTTCCGGCAGGGGATCATGCTCATGCACGGGTGCCGGGAGGGGCAGTGCTCGGCCTGCAAGTCCTTCCTGCTCGACGGCGACGTCGAGATGGACCGCTACTCCACCTTCGCGCTGCCGGACTTCGAGTCCGACGAGGGCTACGTGCTGCTGTGCAAGACGCGGGCCTACAGCGACCTCACCGTCGAGCTGATCAACTTCGACGAGGAGGCGCTGCGCAACGCGGTGCCGATCCAGACGCTGACCGCCACCGTCGTCGAGCTGGACGAACTCACCCACGACATCGTGTCGCTGGCGGTGCGGCCGGACGCCCCGTTCGAGTTCAAGCCCGGGCAGTACGCCGACCTGACCATCCCCGGAACCACGGAGCACCGCTCCTTCTCGATGGCCACGTTGCCCGACCAGTCCGCCGATCGGGTGCAGTTCATCATCAAGAAGTACCCGGGCGGGCACTTCTCCGGGCTGCTCGACGGCGTCCTCCAGGTCGGGCACAGCCTGCAGCTGATCGGCCCGTACGGCTCCTTCACCCTCCGCGAGAAGTCCGACCGCAAGATCGTGTGCATCGGCGGCGGCGCCGGGATGGCGCCGATCCTGTCCCTGCTGCGGCAGCTGGCGGCCCAGGAGAGCCAGCGGGAGATCGTCTTCTACTACGGCGCCCGCACCGCCCGGGACCTCTTCCACTTCGAGGAGCTGGCCGGCCTGTCCGCGCGGCTGCCGCACTTCACGTTCGTCCCGGCGCTGTCGGATCCGAGCGCGGCGGAGGACGCCTCCGTCGAGGAGCTCGCCGCCCGCGGGCAGACGTCCGAGCTGGGGCTGATCACCGACGTGGTGGACCGGCGGGAGGGCGATCTCGCCGACAGCGACTGCTACCTGTGCGGGCCGCCGCCGATGGTCGACGCGGCCCTCGCGCTGCTGGACCGCCGCAGCGTTCCGCAGGAGCAGGTCTTCTACGACAAGTTCACCACCTCCACGGCGAGCTGACCTGCCGTGCCCCGTCCGACGGCGCTGCCCGTCGGCCTCCGCCGCTGGACCCTCCAGCGCCGCCCCTCCCACCGATGAGAGAGAGAAGCCTGATGACAGCCACGGCAGAGCCGACCACCTCCAGCGCACCCCCGGAGAACGTCCGCAGCTTCCCGAAGCCGGCCTTCACCGACGCCGAGGCCGGCGCCAAGACCTTTCCCAGCTCGACCAGCCGGTCCTACAACTACTTCACGCCGGCCAAGAAGCGGGCGACGACGTACGAGGACGTCACCTTCGACGTCCAGCCGGACCCCGCCCGGCACCTCACCCAGGGCTGGATCTACGGCTTCGCCAACGGCCCCGGCGGCTACCCGCAGGACTGGACGGTGCTCAGGTCGAGCGACTGGCACCAGTTCCGGGACCCCAACGAGGAGTGGGAACAGACGATCTACCGGAACAACGCCAACATCGTCCGGCAGACCCAGCAGAACCTGGAGAACGCCAAGGCCGCCCGGGCCTACGACTCGTGGACCCGCGGATGGACGACGTTCGTCGAGCGGGACCTGGGTGCGTGGATGCACTGCGAGAACGGCCTGGGAATGCACGTGTTCACCGCAGCCCAGCGCTCGGCGCCGACCAACATGATCAACAACGCGATGTGCGTGAACGCCGCGCACAAGCTGCGCTTCGCCCAGGACCTGGCGCTGTTCAACCTGGACATCTCCGAGAGCGGCCTGCCCTTCGACGGCTCGGTGCACAAGGCCGTCTGGCACGAGGACCCGGTCTGGCAGGGCGTGCGCGAGAACGCCGAACGGCTCACCGCGATCGGCGACTGGGCGCAGGCGCTGTTCGCCACCAACGTGGTCTTCGAGTCGCTCGTCGGGGTGCTGTTCCGCAGCCATCTGGTCATGCAGGTCGCCGCCCGCAACGGCGACTACATCACCCCGACCATCGTCGGCTCCGGTGAGCACGACTACTCCCGGGACCTCGCGTACACCCGGGTGCTCTTCAGCATGCTCGCCCGCGACGAGGAGCACGGCGAGGCCAACCGGGAGGTGCTGCAGGGCTGGCTGGCCGAGTGGGTGCCGGTCAGCCTGCACGCCGCCCACCAGCTGCAGCCGATCTGGAGCCACCCCGGGGAGCGGGTCGTGCCGTTCGCCGAGTCCCTGGCGGCCGCCACCGCCGACCTCACCAACCTGCTGACCGAACTCGACCTCGACGTCCCGAAGGAGCTCTCCGAATGACCGACGACCAGTTCGGCGCCGCCGACCGCAGCTTCTCCAACATGTGCGGCGTCACCCTGATGAACAACCAGATCGGCTACATCGTCGCCGACGTGATGCGCCAGAAGGAGAACGTCACCGTCTCGGAGTTCCCGTCGATGATCCGCGTCGACGGGGTCGGGAAGCTGGAGTTCGACTTCGCCGAGATCACCGACGCGGTCGGCGCGGACTTCGACGTCTCGGACTTCGAGGAGATCATGTCCACCCACTACGGGCGGATGGTCCACCTCGATGACCGCACGATGCTGTTCTCCAGTCCCGAGGAAGCAGCGGAGTACATCGACTTCGACCTGAAGGTCGTCGAGCAGGTCTGAGCCGGCGCCACGGCGCCCCGCCCCTGCCCCCGGCCGGCGCTGCCCGGCCGGGGGCCCACCGCACCGCGTTCCGCGTTCCACCCGACCCGATCCCGCCGCACCCCCGACCGAAGGACAAAGCTGAGATGTCGAAGGACCTGCGCTTCAACGCCGATGCGCGCGCGCTGCTCGAGATCGGGGTCAACGCCCTGGCCGACGCGGTGAAGGTGACCCTCGGACCCAAGGGCCGCAACGCGGTCATCGAGAAGCTCACCGGCGCGCCCACGATCACCAATGACGGCGTCACCATCGCCCGGGAGATCCAGCTGCGCGACCCGTTCGCCAACATGGGCGCCCAGCTGGTCAAAGAGGTGGCCATGAAGACCGACGGGGTCGCCGGGGACGGGACGACCACCGCGACGGTGCTCGCCCAGGCGCTGGTCCGCGAGGGGCTGCGGTCGGTGGACGCCGGAGCCAACCCGATGCAGGTCAAGCGCGGGATCGAGAAGGCCGTCGCGGCGGTCGTCCAGGTGCTCGCCGACCGCACCGTCACCATGGGCGGGGACTCCGACCTGCGGCACGTCGCGCTGCTGTCGGCGAACAACGACCCCGAGATCGGCGACGTCATCGCCACCGCGCTCGGCCGCGTCGGCGAGACCGGCGTGGTGACGGTCGAGGAGTGGCCCCAGTTCGGGATGGACGTCAGCTTCGTCGACGGCGTGGAGTTCGACCACGGCTTCATCTCGGCCTACTTCGTCACCGACAAGGACCGGATGGAGGCGGTGGCGGAGAACCCCTACGTGCTGCTCACCAACGAGAAGATCACGTCGGTCCAGACGCTGATGCCGCTGCTGGAGCAGGTGCAGCGGGCCCGCCGGCCGCTGGTCATCCTCGCCGAGAACGTCGACGGGCCGGCGCTGTCGATGCTGGTGACCAACCACGTGCACGACACCTTCCAGTCCATCGTGGTGCGCGCCCCCGGATTCGGGCACCGCCGGCTCGCCGAGCTGGAGGACTTCGCCACCGTGCTCGGCGGCCGGGTGATCAGCTCGGCATCCGGGATCAGCCTGGAGACGGTGAAGCTGGAGCACCTCGGCCAGGCGAAGAAGGTCGTGGTCACCGAGAACAGCACCACGATCGTCGGTGGGGCCGGCGAGGCGCGGGAGGCCGGGCTGCGCGTGCAGCAGCTCAAGCGCGAGCTCGAGCGGGCCGAGAACGAGCACGACCAGGACAGCCTCACCCTCCGGATCGCGCGGTTGAGCGGCCGGGTGGCGGTCATCCGGGTCGGGGCGGCCACCAACGTGGAGCTCCGGGAGAAGCAGCACCGGCTGGAGGACTCGCTGCAGGCGACCCGGGCCGCGCTCCAGGAGGGCGTGGTCGCCGGGGGCGGCGTCAGCCTGCTGCAGGCGCAGGCCGACCTCGATCAACTGGACTTCACCGGGGACGCCGCCGTCGGCCGGGACATCGTCCGCCGGGCGCTGGAGGAGCCGCTGCGCTGGATCGCCATCAACGCCGGCTACGACGGCGACGAGGTGGTGAAGCGGGTGGCCGAGGCGCCGCTCGGGCAGGGCTTCGACGCCCAGACCGGCGAGTACGGCGACATGTTCGACCTCGGGATCATGGACCCGCTCAAGGTGACCCGGTCCGCGCTGCAGAGTGCGGCGTCGATCGCGGCCCTGCTGCTGACCACCGAGACGCTCATCGTCGAGCAGGTGCTGGGCAACCCCGGGGCCATCATCGCGCCCGGCTTCGGTGACCTGGCCGAGGGGATGGTCCGCCCCTCGAACATCTACTGACCGTGGCCGGCCACGAGCACCGACCGGTGCGGCAGGTGGACCGGTGAGCCCGCCGTTCGGCACGGGGGACACGGCGGCACCGGAGCTGACCGGGGCGGGCCCGGCCGTCGACCTGCTCCGCGCGGGGAGGCGGCCGCCCGGATCGGACGTGGCCGGACCGGGCGGCCGGCGGCGGGGGAGCGGCTCCCGCTGGCGGCTGCCGGTCGCGACGCTGGGGCCGGCGTTCCTGGCCGCGGTGGCCTACGTCGACCCGGGCAACGTGGCCACCAACCTGGCCGCGGGCTCCCGGTTCGGCACAGCGCTGCTGTGGGTGGTGGTCACGGCCAGCGCCGTGGGCATCCTGGTGCAGTACCTGTCGTGCAAGCTCGGGCTGGTCAGCGGCCGGAACCTCCCGGAGCACTGCCGGGACGCCATGCCGACCCCCGTCCGTCTGGGCATGTGGGTGCAGGCCGAGATCGTCGTGGTGATGACCGACCTGGCCGAAATCGTCGGCGGGGCGATCGCGCTGTACCTGCTGTTCGGTCTGCCGTTGCTCGCCGGTGCGGTGGTCATGGTGGTGGCGGCGTGCGTCGTGCTGGCGGGGACCGTCCGCGGGCACGGGCTGTTCCGGCCGGTGGTCTTCGCGTCCCTGGGCGTGGTCGCGGTCGGCTTCGTCTACCCGGCGCTGATCTCCGGCGTCACCGCCGCGGAGATCGGCTCCGGGCTGGTGCCCCGGCTGGCCGACGCCGACAGCGCCTACCTGGCGGCCGGTGTCGTGGGGGCGACGGTGATGCCGCACGTGGTGTACCTGCACTCCGGCCTCACCACCGGGGTGCGCGCCGCCAGCGGGCGGGGGGTGCGGCGGTTGCTGCACGTCAGCCGGGCCGAGGTGCTCCTGGCCATGCTGCTGGCCGCCGTCGTCAACATCTCGATCATGCTGGCCGCCACCGCGCTGACCCCGGCGGAGGGCGCCTCCATCGAGTCGGCCCACCGGGCCTTCGGGGCGTCGGCCGGGGCGGTGGTCGCGGCGCTCTTCGCCCTGGGGTTGCTCGCCTCGAGCTTCGCCTCGACCTGCGTCGGCGTCTACAGCGGTCAGATGATCATGCAGGGGTTCCTCGACCGGTCGGTGTCGATCTGGGTCCGGCGGGCGGTGTCGGTCGTGCCGGCGCTGGCGATCCTGGCGGTGGGGATGGACCCGACCGACGCGCTGGTGCTCAGCCAGGTGGTGCTGTCCTTCGGCCTGCCGTTCGCCCTCGCGCCGCTGATCTGGTTCACCGCCCGCCGTGCCTCGATGGGCGAGGACCGGAACGCCCCGGCCACCACCGTCGTCGCCGTCGTCGTCCTCTGCGCGGTGGTCGCGCTGAACGCCTTCGTGCTGGGAAGTGCCCTGTGAGGACACCGTGAGGACGCCGTGACCGTCCGGGCCAGGGACCGGGCGCGCGCGCCGCCGGTGCCGGCAGCCGCGACGTCGCCGCCCGTGTCGCGGCGGGCGGGCGTCGCAGCGTCCGCGTCCCGGATCCCCCATGTTCCACATCCCACGTCCCGCGTCCTGCCACCGAGCCCGTCCACCCGCTGCCGTCCACCCTGCTGCCATCGGAGTTCCGATGTCCTTCGCCGTTGCGTTGCTCTCCCTGGGCCTGCTCGTCGGTCTGGGATCCGTGCTGACCGTCGCCGCCGCCGGCCGCACCCCCACCGACGCGGTGCCCGCGTGCTGCCGGCGGCGGGTCGAGGCCTTCGCCCGGCGGGCCCGGGTGACCGTGCTGGCCGGGGTGCTGGCCGCCCTGGTCGGCGCCGCCTTCCTGAGCAGCTGACCCCGGTGACGGGCCCCGCGGCCGATCCGCACCCCGATCCGCACTTCGCCCTGGCGTGGAGCCGCTACGCGCTCACCCGGATCCGCGAGGTGGTCGACAAGCCGCGCGCGGAGATGACCGACGCCGAGCTGACCGTCTACACCCACGCGGCGAACGCGCTGGCCGGCGGGGATCCGACCATCGCGCTGTTCGTCCGCGGCCCGGGACACCGGCTCTGCCGGGTCTGCGGCGCCGAGTGGAGCTCGCTCATGACCCCCGACCACGTGGCCGGCTGCCCGCTGGGCTCCGGGGCATGACGCGCTACCGGTTCCTCGACGGGATGGGCGACGTCGTCGCCGAGGGCGAGTTCACCCGGCACGACGACGCGCTCGCCTGGGCCGAGGACCCCGACCGCGAGGAGGACGTGCAGCGCGTGGAGCACCTCGGGCCCGCGGGGGAGTGGCGCTGGGCCGGCGCCCTGCGCGGCTGACGTCTCTCCGAAGTTCCTCCGAAGCGAGACGGACGGGGGCGTACCGGCCGCCTGGCCGGTACGCCCCCGTCCCGGGGGACGTACGCCCCCGTCTCAGGGGACCAGGATCGCCCGGCCGCGCACCCGGCCGCCATCGAGGTCGTCGATCGCGGACTGGAAGTCGTCCAGGGCGTACCGCTGGGTGTGCAGCACGACCTTCTGCCGCGCCGCCAGCGCCATCAGCTCGACCAGGTCGTTGTAGCTCCCGACCAGGTTGCCCAGGATGTTGATCTCCGCCGAGATCAGGTCGATGGTCGGGACGTCGACGTTCTCGCCGTAGCCGACCACCAGGTAGTCCCCGGCCCGGCGGGTCATCGCCAGCCCCTGCGCCGTCGAGCCACCTTCACCGACGAAGTCGATCACCACCTCGGCGCCTTTCCCGCCGGTCGCCTCCAGCACCTGATCGACCTGGCTGCCGTCGGCGACGATGCCGGAGTCCGCCCCGATCGACAGCGCCAGCTTCACCGCGTCGGCGTTGCGGTCGACGACGATGAGCTCGGCGGGGGAGATGGCGTCCAGCACCTGGATCCCGATGTGCCCGAGGCCGCCGGCGCCGATGATCACGCACCGGTCGCCGGCCCGCAGCCGCGCCGCTGCCTTGGCCGCGGCGTGGTAGGCGGTGAGCCCCGCGTCCGCGAGCGCCGCCACCCCCGCCGGCTCCAGCGAGTCGTCGATCTTCACGCAGCTCCGCGCGGATGTCTTCAGGTACTCGGCGTACCCGCCGTCGCTGTCGATCCCGGGGAACGCGGAGTTCTCGCAGTGCACGTCGTCCCCGGCCCGGCAGGCGCGGCACAGCCCGCAGGTGGCCAGCGGGTGCAGGATCACCTTGTCGCCCTCGGCCACGTTGGTCACCGCCGACCCCACCGCGTGCACCCAGCCGGCGTTCTCGTGCCCGATCGTGTACGGCAGCGCGACGCCGGACTTCTCCGCCCACTGCCCCTCGAGGATGTGCAGGTCGGTGCGGCAGACCCCGGCACCCCCGATCCGGACGACGACGTCGTGCGGCCCGGTGACCTCCGGGACCGGCACGTCGTCCATCTGCAGCTTCTCGTGGTACCCGGTCACGCGGACGGCCTTCATGAGCTCACCTTCTGGTCGAGGAGGAGGGGCAGGACGGTGCGGTCGGCGGCGCGCGGGACCTGGTCGTCCTGGGCGCCGGGGTAGCGGGTGGCCAGCAGCCCGCGGCAGAAGTGCGCGTTCCCGTCGACGGAGATGCGCACCGAGCGGGCCTTGCGCACCGCCATCGGGACGGCGGCCCGGTCCGGTCGGCGCCCCTCGGCGTCCACCAGCACCGCGGCATCCCCGGCCACGGGCAGGCCGAGGGCGGCCCGGCGCTGCAGCAACGCATCGGTGGTCGGTCCCGGCGGGAGGTCGGCCAGCGTGACCTCCCCGAGATCGGCCTCCGCCAGCGTGGGGTCGGCCCGCAGCAGCGCGGTCAGCGCCCGCTCCATCGCTGCGGTGTGCGCCTTGCGCTGGAAGGTCAGCCGGAGCTCGTCCAGGCTCTCCTCCGCCTCGTGGCCGAAGGTCCCGACGTACCCGGCATCGGCGGCCAGCCCCCGGTTGATCAGGTCGGAGTCGGAGTGGTCGTCGAGCTGCACCACGACCCGGCCCACGCCGGGCACCGCGGCGACCGCGTCCCGGGCGTCGGACACCATCAGCCAGGCGAAGTTCGGTGCGCAGAACGACGTCGGCAGGCGCAGGTGCACCTCCACCGTCCCGCCGTCGGCCACCGCCACCGACCGGACGAACCCCAGGTCGGTGATCGGCTCGTCCAGCTCCGGGTCGACGACGGCACCCAGCGCCGCGCGGACCCCCGCCTCGGTCAGCTGCCCGCTGAGGACCGCGGTCATCAGGCCATCGCCAGGTCGGCGCTCTCGGGCTGCCGGGGGCCGGTCGCCGTCTCGTCGGCGTCGGGCAGCTGCAGCTCGGCCGGCACCGGGATGTCGTACATCTTGGCCGCGTTGAGCCCCAGCACCTTCTTCTTCTGCTCGGTGCTCAGCGGCCCGTACTCGCTCATGTCCGCCGGGATCTGGAAATCGACGAAGGCCTCCACCAGCCACTTCGGCGTCCACAGCGCGTAGTCGCTGGAGAACTGGATCCGGTCCTCACCGATCCAGTACATGAGCTCGCCGATGATCTGCGCGAAGTACCGCGGCCGGGTGTGGATGAACGGCAGGGCCACCGCGAGGCCGGCGTGCACGTTGGGCTCCTGGGTGGCGATCCAGCAGAAGTCCTCGAGCCGGGGCAGCCCGCAGTGCTCCACGACGAAGTTCAGGTCGGTGAAGTCGGTGGCCACGTGGTCGACGTCGGCCACGTCGAAGGCGTCCCGGTCCAGCGGCCGGATCGTGGGCCCCTTGTGCACGTGGACGTTCCTGATGCCCAGCTCCCGGCACACCTCGAAGTACCGGTAGGCCATCGGGTCGTCGAGCTTCCAGCCACGGGACTCCCCGTGCCAGTCGGCGGTGTAGAGCTTCACGCCCTTCAGCCCGAACCGCTCGGCGTCCGCGCGCAGCTGGTCCAGCCCCCGCTCGCCGTCCCGCGGGTCGAACCAGTGGTTGTAGGTCAGCTTGTCCGGATTGGCCTGGGTGAGCGCGAACGACTCCTCGGTCTGCCCGAAGTCGTTGGCGTAGAACTCCCCCAGCCGGGCCGGCTGGAAGATCGCGTGGTCGACGTACCCGTCGGTGAAGATGTCCTTCATCAGCCGCTCGCCGCCCTGGTAGAGGTACTCCTCGTAGGGCCACACCTCGGCCTCCGGGCTGAGGTTGCGGTGGTAGTCGTAGAAGCAGTCGATGAACTGCTTGCCGTGCACGTTCAGCTGGTTCTCGGGGCGCGCGTCCCAGAGTGCGATGTGCGCGTCCACGATGAAGTACTTCTCGCCGTCCTTGGTGTACACGAGGGCCTCCTCGACCGGGTCTGGCTAGGGTTGCGAGCTGGATCACACTGGTCGGGACGCTAGGCGCGGAGGGCGTTCCCGCGGCACGGTCCGGCTGTCCCACTTTGGGACAACCCGTCGGGAAGGTGGTCCGGTGCTCGAACGTCCCGCACGGCCGTCCGGGGCGGTCCGCTGACATGACCGGGTCGCCCTACCACCGGCCGTGCACCTACGCCCCTGCGCAGCTCGCCTCGATGACCGCGACGGACCGGGCGCTGCCCGTCGTCGTGGTCGGCGCCGGACCGGTCGGCATGGCGGTGGCCCTCGGCCTCGCCCAACGCGGCATCGCCGTCACCGTGCTGGAGGCGGCCACCCAGGTCTCCTTCGGCAGCCGGGCCATCTGCATCTCCCGGCACAGCCTCGAGGTCGCCGACCGGCTCGGCTTCGGGGCGGAGCTGTCCCGGCTCGCCCTGCCCTGGGAGGGCGGCCGCAGCTTCCACCGCGACGTGGAGGTGCTGCGGTTCCGGATGGCGAACGAGGCGCACGCCGTCCGGGGCCCGATGGTCAACGTCTCGCAGTCCGAGCTCGAGCAGCTCATGGTCGATGCCCTGCTCGCCCACCCCCTGATCACCCTGCACTGGGGCGCGGGCATCGCCGGGGCCATCCCCGCCGGTGACGAGGTCGGCCTGCTGGTCGACACCGCCGGCGGCCGCCGGACCCTGCGGGCCCGCTGGGTCGTCGCCGCGGACGGCGGCCGCAGCCGGATGCGCGAGCTCACCGGGGTCCGGCTGCGGGGTACCAGCTACGAGGGCCGGTACGTCATCGCCGACATCCACTGGCAGTCCGAGCTGCCTCCCGAGCGGATGGTCTGGTTCGACCCGCCCAGCAACCCCGGCTCGACGGTGATCATGCACCGCCAGCCGCACGACATCTGGCGCATCGACTACCAGCTCGACCCCGCCGAGGACGCCGACGCCGAGACGCAGGAGCACCGGATCCGGGCCCGCATCGCCGGCCACCTCCAGTGGCTGCGGAACGACCGCCCCTGGTCCCTGGAGTGGCACGGGCTCTACCAGGCGCACGCCCTCGCACTGGACGACTTCGTCCACGGCCGCGTGCTCTTCGCCGGCGACGCCGCGCACCTCGTCCCGATCTTCGGGGTGCGGGGGCTCAACTCCGGCATGGAGGACGCCGAGACCCTGGCCTGGATGCTCGCCGCGGTGGTCAGCGGCGCGGCCGACCGGACGCTGCTCGACACGTACTCGACGGAGCGGCGCCACGCCTGGGAGCAGAACGTGGCCAACGCCGGGAAGTCGACGCTGATCATGACCCCCGGCACCCACGGCCACCGCACCACCCGGGACGCCCTGCTCGCGCTGGCCACCGTGCGCCCGGAGTTCGGCTCGCTCATCGACCCGCGGCAGAGCAGCGCCACCTCCGCGCGATCCTCGCCGCTGACGGTGCCCGCCGCCCCGGGCACCGGCGGACTGCTGCCCGGTGACCCGGTGGAGGACCGCCGGGTCCGGCTCGCCGACGGCACGCAGACCTCGCTCCACGAGGTGCGGGGCGCCGGCGTGGGGCTGTTCGGGTTCGGTCTCGGCCCCGCAGCGATCGAGGCCGCGGTCCGGCTCCGCGACGACCTGGCCGGCGCCCTGCCGCGGGAGGGCGGCACGCTGGCGCTCGTCGGTGGGGCGACGGGTACGCCACCGGCCGGAACGGTGCCGGACGACGCCGGCGACCTGGCGCGCGCCTGGGGCGCCGACCCCGGGGAGGTGTTCGTCGTCCGTCCCGACGGGCTGCTCCTGGCGCGCGGCCCCGTGGCCGACCTGACGGGGCTGCCGGCGCGGGTGCGCGCCGGGCGCGGCCCCACCACCGGGACCCCCGTGGCCGACGGGGTCGACGGGGTCGGCCCACCGCTCACCGCCGGCCAGCAGCGCCGTGAGGCGGCCTGGCTCGCGCTGTCGGCCGCCCTCGACACGGTGCTCCCCGACGACCGCGAGGGGTTCCTCGCCCGGCTGGCCCTGCTGCTCGCCGACCAGGTCGACACCGACGCCCTGGCCGCCGCCGTCGCAACCGCGGCCACCACCCGCTGACCCCGAGGAGAACCGTCATGACCACCGTCCCCGTTCCCGCCGGCTCGCTCTTCGGGCCGGACAACCTGCCCTACGGCGTCTACTCGGTGGCCGGCTCCGCCCCCCGGGTCGCCACCCGGCTGGGCGACACCGTCGTCGACCTCGCCGTCCTGCTCGACGACGAGGTCTTCGCCCGGCCGGATCTGAACGCCTTCATGGCGCAGGGGCACGGCCGGTGGGTGGCCGTTCGCCGGCAGATCGCCGACCGGCTGGCCGGGGAGGTCCCGGACGAGGCGCTGCACGCCCTGGCCGACGTGACGCTGCACCTGCCGATCGCGGTCGCGGACTACGTCGACTTCTACGCCTCCGAGCACCACGCCGCGAACCTCGGCCGGCTGTTCCGCCCGGACAACCCCGACCCGCTGATGCCCAACTGGAAGCACCTGCCCGTCGGCTACCACGGCCGGGCCGGCTCCATCGTCGTGTCGGGCACCGACATCGTGCGGCCGTGCGGCCAGCGGAAGGGCGCGGACGACCCGGTTCCGGTGTTCGGGCCGTCGGTGCGGCTGGACATCGAGGCCGAGCTCGGCTTCGTCGTCGGCACGGGGTCGGCGATGGGCGACACCGTCCCGGTGACCGAGGCCGAGCGGCACGTCTTCGGGGTGGTGCTGTTCAACGACTGGTCGGCGCGCGACATCCAGGCCTGGGAGTACGTTCCGCTCGGCCCCAACCTCGGCAAGTCGTTCGCCTCGACGATCTCGCCGTGGGTGGTGCCGCTGCTGGCGCTGGAGGCGGCCCGGATCCCCACCCCGGTCCAGGAGCCGCGGCCGCTGCCCTACCTGGCGATGGAACCGCCCTGGGGGCTGGACGTGGAGCTCTCGGTCGAGTGGAACGGGGTCGAGGTCAGCCGCCCGCCCTACCGCGAGATGTACTGGTCACCGGCGCAGATGCTGGCCCACCTGACCGTCAACGGCGCCCCGTCCCGGACCGGTGACCTCTTCGCCTCCGGCACGGTCTCGGGCCCGGCCAAGGACACCCGGGGCGCGTTCATCGAGCTGACCTGGGGTGGCACGGAGCCGGTGACCGTGGGCGGGGAGCAGCGCACGTTCCTCGAGGACGGCGACGAGGTGGTCCTCACCGCCTCGGCTCCCGGCCCGCGCGGCTCCCGGCTGGGCTTCGGCGAGGCCCGTGGACGGATCGTGCCGGCCCGCGGGGTCGGCTGAGTTCACCGCCCGCCGAGGACGTGCCGCTCCAGCCAGGCGTTCCGGAACGCGCCCCGCGGGTCCAGCCGCTCGGCGAGGCGGACGAAGTCGGCGTGCCGCTCGTACCGCGCCGCGATCACCGCGGCGTCGGCGAGGAAGAGCTTGCCCCAGTGCGGGCGCGCGTCGAACGGGGCCAGCGCGGCCTCCAGGGCCACGAGCAGTGCCTCCACCGCGGCCTGCGCCGGCAACCAGGTGAAGTGCAGCGCGACGCTGGGCCGGCCGTGGCTGGTGCTCATCCAGAGGTCATCCGCGGCCACCGTGCGCACCTCGCACACCTGGAGCAGCGGCCGGATGCTCGGGGCGAGCGCGCGCACCGCCTCGAGCGCCTCGGCGGCGTGCCGGCGCGGGACCAGGTACTCCGACTGGAGCTCGTCGCCGTTGCTGGGGGTGAAGCCCATCCGGAAGTGCGGCAGGCGGTCCGACCACAGGCCCGGGCTGGCCAGCTGCGGGGTGGCCGGCACCGGGTCGAGGCCGGGGATGGGGTGCCGCTCACCTCGCGCGGCCGGCGCCCCGAACAGCTCGCCCCCGGGGTGGCCAGGGGCGTCGGTCCGGGATTTCACCCAGACCATGTCGACGCCCTCGCGCCAGGTCGTGAACAGGCTGACGCTGTAGCCGGCCGAGGTGATCTCGTCGAAGTGCTCGTGGACGGTCTCCCAGCTCAGCCCCTCGAACACCCGCTGCTGCACCTCGAAGGCGGGTTCGACGTCCAGGGTGACCCGGGTGACGGCGCCCAGCGCACCGAGCCCGACGACCATGCCGTCGAAGTCGGCGTCGCTCCGCGCGGCGTGCACGATCTCGCCGCTCGACGTCACGACGTCCAGGGCCGCGACGGCGGCGGCCAGGTTCCGGTTGCCGACGCCGGAGCCGTGGGTGGCCGTGGCGACGGCGCCGGCGATGGAGATGTGCGGCAGCGAGGCCAGGTTGTGCAGGGCGAGCCCCTCGTCGCGCAGCGCCTCGGCCAGCCGGCCGTACGTCAGGCCCGCGTCGACCGAGACCGTCCGGCGTCCCGGATCGACCACGACATCGGCGGGGGACGTCGCCCGGCCGGTCATCGCCTCCAGCGAGACGAGCTCGACGGAGTCGGCGACGCCGGTGAACGAGTGCCGGGAACCGAGCACCCGCACCCGGAGGGCGCCGGCGAGGACCTCCTGCAGCTCGGCGAGGGACGTCGGCCGGTGCAGCCGCTGCGCCGTGTAGGTGTAGTTGCCGGCCCAGTTCGTCGCCAGGGCGGAGCGGGCAGCCAGGTCGGTCACGCCCCAGTGTCCCGCGGGCCCGCCGGCCGGGCGCTCAGAGCAGCTCGTCGAGGTCGTCGGGCCCGGGTCCGGTACCGCCGGAGTCCTTCAGCGGCGACGCCTCGGGCAGATCGTCGTCCGGAGGTTCGGCAGCGACCGGGCCCTCGGCGTACAGGCTGTCGGGGTCCTTCGGGTCCATCTCGCGCATGGGTGCGGCCCTACCCCCGGCGTCGAGGCGGAACCCCGGCCGGCCGGGCGGACGCCCGCACGACGACGGCGGTCACCGGGGCGGCGGGCCGGCTGGGCCGGACCTTCCGCGGCGATGCCGCCGGCTACGCGCTGGTGGCCGGTGCCCGTACGGGCGTGGACTTCGAGGAGCACCCGGGCGGGGCGTTGACATCCCCGGGGCCGGTGCTCTAGGAATTCCGGCAGAAGACCGTTCTGTTTTGCAGAAGATCCCTCGCGAACGACCGGCCCAGCTGGCCCCGACCCGACAGGACGACAGCCCATGGACAACGAGCTGTTCACCTACAGCCCCATCCCCGAACGCCCGGCGATCACCTGGCCCAACGGCGCCAGGGTCGCCTTCTACCTCGGACTCAACGTCGAGCACTACCAGGTCGACAAGCCGTCCACGAGCATCTTCGGCGGCACCGCCGGTTTGGCGCCCGACCCGCTGAACTACGGATGGCGGGACTACGGCCCGCGGGTAGGGATCTGGCGGTTGATCGAGAGCCTGGACCGGCACGGTGTGCCGGCCACCGTGCTGCTGAACTCCGACGTCTGCAGCCGGTACCCGCAGATCATCGAGGCCGGCCGGGAACGCGGCTGGGCGTGGCTGGCGCACGGCCGGGACAACTCCACGTTCCAGGCCGGGATGACGCGCGAGGAGGAGCTGGCCTACCTCACCGAGGTCGTCGACACGATCGAGGCCGCGACCGGCCGGCGACCGCAAGGTTGGCTGGGGCCGGCGCTCACCGAGACCTTCCAGACGCCCTCGCTGCTGGCTGAGCTCGGCCTGGGCTACACGCTGGACTGGACGAACGACGACCAGCCCTACGAGCTCGCCGTGCCCGGGATGCTCAGCGTCCCCTACTCCATCGAGATGAACGACGTCACGCTGTTCGTGAGCAAGAGCTACACGGGTCCGGAGTTCCTGGAGGCGGTCCGCGACCAGCTCGACCAGCTCCACGCGGACTCCGGCGACAGCGGTCGGGTGATGGCGCTGTGCGTGCACCCCTTCAGCGTCAACCAGCCGTTCCGGCACAAGTATTTGGACCAGGCGCTGGAGTACATCGCCGGCCACGAGGGCGTGTGGCTGACCACGGCCGACGAGATCGCCGAGGCCTACCGGGCCCAGCGCTCCTCGGCAGAGCCGACGAGAGAGGTCGCCTGATGAACAGCTCGGCAGCCCGGCGTTGCCGGTCCGTTGCTGCACTGGAGGTGGGACGATGAGCGAGGTCGTCGAGGAGTACGCGCGGCTGCGCAAGGAATTCCAGGACAAGGGCTTCGGTAGCCGGGTCGGGTTCGGGCAGCGGCCGGCGCTGCTCGCCGTCGACTTCATCACCGGATTCACCGACCTGCGCTCGCCGCTCGCCGGCGATCTGGACAGCCAGCTCGCCGCCACGAACGAGCTGCTGGAACCCGCCCGTGCGGCGGGGGTCCCGGTCATCTTCTCCACCGTCGCCTACGACCCGGAGCTGCAGGAGGCCGGGGTCTGGGTGCGCAAGATCCCCGCGAACAGCTGGCTGGTCGAGGGCAGCGAGTGGGTGGCGGTCGACGGCCGGCTGGGCCAGCGCCCGCACGAGACGACGCTGGTGAAGAAGTACGCGTCGTGCTTCTTCGGCACCGACCTGGCCGCCCGGCTGGTCTCCCGCCAGGTCGACACCCTGATCATCACCGGCTGCACCACGAGCGGGTGCGTGCGGGCGACGGCGGTGGACGCCTGCTCGTACGGCTTCCGCACCATCGTGGTGGAGGAGGCGGTCGGGGACCGGGCGGCGCTGCCGCACGCGGCCAGCCTCTTCGACATCGACGCCAAGTACGGCGACGTCGTCAGCCTGACCGAGACACTCACGTACCTGCGGGGTCTGCCGTCCGCGTGACCCCCTGGCGCGTCGCCGGACCTGCGTCCGGCGGCGCGCCCACCCGTGGCCCGACTCCGGGCCGGCCATTCCCACCGAACGGAGACCCCTGCGTTGAGCATCGATGTCCGCGAGCTGGTTGCCCTCTCGTCCCGGGTCCTGGCTGCCGCCGGGCACGGGGACCTGATCTGGGGGCATGCCTCAGTCCGCGATGACGAGGGCCGGGGAGTGTGGATCAAGTCCGCCGAGTGGAGCCTGGACGAGGTCACCGCCGACCGGGTGCAGCTGGTCGACCCGGATGGTGCGGTGCTCGCCGGCGTCGGCCCTCGGCACAGCGAGTACCCGATCCACACCGAGATCTTGGCGGCCCGGCCGGACGTCGGTGCGGTCGTGCACACCCACTCGCCGCAAGCGGTGGCCCTGGCGGCCACCGGGCAGCCGCTACGCCCGGTCAGCCACGCCGCCAACTACTTCGTGCCGCCCGCCGTACCCCGGTTCACCGAGACCGCGGACCTCGTCCTCACCCGGGAGCTGGGGCGGTCCCTGGCGCTGACGCTGGCGGATGCCCGGGCGGTCTTCCTGGTCAACCACGGCATCGTGGCCGTGGGGCCGACGCTGCAGGAGGCGACGGTGGCCGCCGTCCTGCTGGAGCGGGCCTGCGCGCAGCAGATCCTCACCCGGTCCGCCGGCGGGTGGCCGACCTGGTCGCCCCCGGAAGAGTCCCTGGCCAAGCGGGAGAACATCTACAACGCGCGGGCCGTGGCCGCGGTCTGGGACCACCTGGTCCGCCAGTTGCCTGCCTGACGGCCCCCGCCTTCGGCTGGCTGGTCGCGCCCGGGCGGTCATCGGCCCCGGCACCGGCGCGGTGTACCCAGCAACGGTCGCCATGGTCGGGGAACGGGCACCGGCTCGGGGCCCAGGCCCGGGCGCGCGTTCGCGGCAGACTGCACGGCTGGGCTGGATCATCGGTGCGGTGGGTGCCTTGCTGATCATGACCACCATGACCACCATGACCACCATGGCCGGCCGGACCCGCTACCGACGTGTCGATCGACTCGCATCGTGACCGGCGGCCGGCTCACGGCCGGCGAGCAGCGCGCGGACGTCGTCGACGGTGTCGGCCTCGGCCGGGGTCTTGTCGGGCCGGTAGCGCAGCACGCGGGCGAAGCGCAGCGCGACGCCGCCGGGGTAGCGGACGCTGCGCTGGGCGCCGTCCACGGCGATCTCGACGACGAGCTCGGGCCGGAGCAGCACGCCCCAGGCCGGCTGCTCGCGGGCCAGCCCGGGGAAGGTGCGGGTCTGCCAGTCCAGCAGTTGATCGGTCATGCCCTTGAAGGTCTTGCCCACCATGACCGGCTCGCCTCCGTCGGGGTCGCGGGCGCCGAGGTGGATGTTGGACAGCGTCCCGGACCGCCGGCCGTAGCCCCACTCCGCGCCGAGCACCACCAGGTCGAGGGTGTGCACCGGCTTGACCTTCTGCCATGCCCTGCCCCGCCGGCCGGCGGCGTAGGGCGCGTCCAGCGCCTTGACCACGACCCCCTCGTGCCCGGCCGACAGCGCCGCGTCGAGCACCCCGGCCGCCTGCTCGGGGCTCGGCCGGCGCACGGCGGGCATCCGCAGCGCCGCCTGCTCGTCGTCGGCCAGCAGGCCGGCCAGCGCGTCGAGCCGCACGGACAGCGGCTCGTCGATCAGGTCGCGCCCGTCCAGGTGCAGGAGGTCGAACAGGAACGGGCTGAGCAGCACGCCCGCGTCGGCGGCGGCACTGCCGAAGCGGCTCATCGTGTCCTGGAACGCGCGCGGCCGGCCGTCGTCGTCCAGGGCGAGGGTCTCCCCGTCGAGCACCGCCGTCTCGCAGGGCAGCGCCCGGATCCGCGCCACCAGCTCGGGCACGCCGTCGGTCACCTCGCGCAGCGTGCGGGTCCACACCCGGACGGCGTCGCTGTTCCGGTGCACCTGGATGCGGGCGCCGTCGAGCTTGAACTCCACGGCCACCTCGGTGCCCAGGTCGGCCAGCGCGGCATCGAGCGAGGATCCCGGCGCGGCCAGCATCGGCCGGACCGGCCGGCCGACCTGCAGCCGCACCGCGTCGAGCGCCTCGACCCCACCGGTGAGCGCGGCGGCCGCGGTCTCCGGGAGGCGGCCGGAGAGCATGAAGGCCCGGCGGACGGCGGACGGCGGGACCTCCGCGGCGGCGGCGACGGCGTCCAGCGCGACACCCTCCAGGGCGCCCTGGCGGAGCTCGCCGGTCAGCAGCCGGACGAGGAACAGCTGCTCGCCGGCCGTGGCGGCGGCGAGCAGGTCGCCGAGCAGCGCGTCGCGGCGGGCGGCCGACCCCGGGCCGGACGTCGCGGCGAGCGCGGAGAGGGTCGATTCGAGGTCGCCGACGGTCAGCGACGGGCTGGGAGCGGGCTCGTGCGCCACCGTGGTCAGGGCGCGCCGGCCCAGCCCGAGGCGGCCCTGCCGCGGCTCACCGGCCAGCCAGGCGGTGACCGGCTCGACCTCGTCGGGGGCGGCGGCCCGCAACAGCCCGGCGATCGCTGCGGCCTTCGCCGTCCGGGACCGGGTGGCCGCGACGGCGGCGGAGGCGGCGAGCACGTCGGCGAGCAGCACCGCGCCATCGTGGCAGCCGTGCATTCCTCGCGCCGCCCTGCACCGCCTACACCGCCGTGCACCGCGGTGCCCCGGCGCTGCGGGTCAGCGGCGCACGCCGTGCGGGCGGTCCACCCCGCGGTGCCCGTGCTCGCCCGGGTACGGCGGGGCGCTGTCGGCCACGACGGCCCCGCGCTCGCCGAGCGGCTGCTCGGGCCCGACGGTCGAGTCGCGGGTGGTCTGGCGCTCGGCCTCGGCGTTGACCGCCGCCCCCACGAAGACCAGGAAGACGGTGATCCACAGCCAGAACATGCTGATCGCCACGCCGGCGAGCGAGCCGTACGTGGACTCGTAGCTGCCCAGGCGCTGCACGTAGGCGAACAGCGCGAGCGAGGTGGCCAGCCAGAGCAGCGTCGCGACGGCGGCCCCGCCGCTGATCCACCGCCAGCGGGCCTGGTTCCGGTCAGGGGCGAAGCGGTAGAGCACCGCGAGCACCCCGGCCATCAGGGCGGCGAGCAGCACCCAGGACAGCACCGGGGCGACGGCCCGGACCGGCCCGGTCGCGCCGGGCAGCGCCCGGGAGACGATGCCGGCCACGGCGATGGCGGCGCCCAGGAGCAGGGCGCCGCCGAGCACGAAGGCCAGCGCGAGCCCGCTGCGGCGCAGGAGCCCCCGGGTCTCGGTCTCGTGGTAGGCCAGCGTCAGGCCGTCGATGAGGTAGGTCATGGCGGTGGTCGCCGTCCAGAGCGCCACCACGAGCCCGGTGAGCCCCCGGAAGGTGAGCACCTGCCCGGAGGCGGTCGTGATCGTGGTGAGCTGGTCGGCGACCACCGGATCGAGGTCCTCGGGAAGCATCCCGGCCAGGCTGGACAGCTGCTCGAGGGCCTGCTGCGGGGTGTTCACCGCGCCGTACACCGAGATCGCCGTCACCAGCACCGGGGCGATCGACAGGACGGCGAAGAAGGAGACGCCCGCGGCCTGCACCATCAGCCGGTCGCTCAGCACGTGCCGCCCGACGCGCCGCAGCACCCGTCCCCAGGCCCGCACCGGGATCTGATGCGGCGAGCCGGCGTCGGCACCGTGTCCCGGCGCGGGGGGTCCGGTCGCGGCGCGGTCGTTCCGGGCCAGCGTCATGGCCCATCCCACCGCGCGCCCGGCAGGCCCGCAAATGCCAGCCGTCCCCCGACCCGCGGCCCCGAGCCGAGAGCCAGGGTCGGGTCCGGGTGTTCCCCGATGGTCGGCCGCCCGTCCGCTCGGCAGGCTCGTGCCATGACATCAGCCATCCCCGCCCCGCCGGCCGACCCCGGTACCCCGCAGCCATCCGCGCCGCCCACGCCCGCACCGCCGCCGCTGCGCCGCAGCAGCACCGACCGGATGGTCGGCGGGGTCTGCGGCGGCCTGGCCGCGCACCTGGGCATCGACGCGCTGCTCTGGCGGGTCGGGTTCGTCGCCCTCACCTTCGCCGGCGGCTGCGGTGTGCTGGTCTACCTGCTGCTGTGGGTGCTCCTGCCGCCGGCCCCGCGGGGGCCGGGCGAGCAGGTCGGGCCGCTGGACCGGCTGGCCGAGAAGCTGCACGCGCTGCTCCCGGGGTCAGCGCCGGGCCGGTGAGGGCACGGCCTGCTGCTGGGCGGCGACCGCCGCGGCCGCGGACCGGGTGGGGACGCCGAGCTTGCCGAAGACGTGCACCAGGTGGGTCTCGACCGTGCGCCGGGAGATGTACAGCCGTTCACCGATCTGCCGGTTGGTGAGCCCCTCGGCGAGCAGCGCGGCCACCCGGGTCTCGGTCGGGGTCAGCGCCGACCACCCGGTGTCGGCCGTCCGCGTCGGCGTCCGTGCGCGGCGGCGCACGCCCAGTTCCCGGAGCCCGGCGAGCGCCCGCGCGGCCGCCCGGGGGGCACCGCAGCGCTCGTAGAGGCCGAGCGCCTCCTGCAGCACGGGCACGGCCTCCGCCGGGCGGCCGAGTGCGACCAGCGCCCGTGCGGTGTCCTCGGCGGTGGCCGCGACGTCGAGCGGACGCCCGGCCCGCCGGCTGGCCGCCAGCGCCTGGAGCAGCACGTCCGGATCGCCGGTGAGGATTCCCTGGCACCGCAGCGCCACGGCACGGGCGCCGGGGACGTCGGGTCCGGCCAGGTCGGCTCCGCGGGAGGCGTCGGCCACGACGCTCTCCGCCGTCGACCGGTCGGCCACCCTGGTGAGCCGGACGATGTCCCCGGCCATCAACCGCCAGCCGTAGAGGTAGTGCAGCCCCGGCAGTGTCCACCACGCCTCGGCGGCGCGGGCGGCCGCGTCCTGCGGCCGGCCGGCGGCGTCGGCCAGCAGGGCCCGCACCCACACCAGCCAGTCGTCGGCGTAGGTCGGTGGTCCGGACCGGACCCCGCGGGCGGCGTCCAGCTCGGCCGCGGCGCCCGGCAGGTCGTCGGCGTACAGCCGGCACCGCGCGCGCAACGCCGAGCCCACCGCCGCGCCCCAGGTGTCGCCGCCCTCCGCGGCGAGGACCAGGCCGGTCTGGGCCTCCACCTGCACGTCGTCGAGGCGGCCGGCGAGGTAGTGCACGCCGACCAGGCCCCAGTGGAAGCTGGGCGCCGGACCGTCGGTGGCGTCGCTGTGGCGGAGCGCCGAGTGGAACGCGGCTTCGGCATCGGCCAGCCGGTCCGCGTTCGCCAGCACCACCCCGAGGCTGGTCCGGGGGTCGTTGGCGAACTGCAGCCAGGGATCCCGGGCTGCCCGGGCGGCTGCCTGGCCGGCGAGGGCGAGGCCGCCGGGGACGTCCCCGCGCGCTGCAGCGGCCAGCGCACGGGTGGCCCAGACGGCGCACCAGGTCTGCGCGTCCTGGGACGCCTCGGCCGCCTCGGCGGCCCGGCCGGCGTCGCGGTCGGCCCCGGCGGCGTCCCCGGTGTAGAGCCGCAGGGCGGCGCTGAAGGCCAGCACCTGGGTGGCCGCCGGGCCCGCGGCGGGAAGGCCGGCGAGCTGGTCCAGTTCGTGCAGTGCCCCGGCCACGTCACCCTGGGCCTGCCTGGCCGCGGCCAGCATCCCCCGTACGGCCGTCTCCTGGTCCGGGCCGACCAGGCGGGGGAGGAGATCGGCCGCCAGGCGGGCCGCCTGACCGGCCCGGCCGGTCGCCAGCAGGGACGGGAGCAGCTCGGCGGCCACGGCATCGCGGGTGGGGCCGGTCCGGGCGGTGAGCGCCAGGGCGCGCTCGAGCAGGGCGGCGGTCGTGGATGCCGGCGCGGCCGGGTCGGCGGCGGCCCGGCGGAGCCAGTCGACCGCCCGGTCGGCCGAGGCCTCCCCCGCGTAGGCGCCGAGCGCCAGTTGCTGGGCCACCCGGGCCGCCGGCGCCGCCGCGGCGGCCAGGGCGGCCCCGGCCCGCTGGTGGAGCCCGGCGCGGACGGCAGCCGGGAGATCGGTGTAGAGCGCCTCGCGGATGAGGTCGTGCCGGAAGGACAGCGCGCCGGGGAGCCCTGGCGCCCGGTCGCCGTCGGTCAGGAAGCCGGCCTCCGCGGCGGTGCGGAGGGGCCCGGCGAGCGCCACCGCGTCCCGGCCGGTGAACGCTGCGAGGTCCGCGACGCTGAACGAGCCGCCCAGGACGGCCGCCAGCCGGAGCACCTCCTGCACATCGGTGGGCAGCGCGGTGAGGCGGTGCAGGACCAGCCGGCGGACCGAGCTGGGGAGCAGCTGGTCCCGGCACTCCGAGCGCCCTGCGCGGACCTCCAGGGCGCGGTCCTCGACGAGTGCGCGAACGGTCTCCACCACGTAGAACGGATTGCCCCCGGCCTTCCGCACGCAGGCCCGGAGCACCGGCCCCGGGGGCGCGCCGGTGAGGTGCGCGGTCAGCCCGTCGACGTCCTCGGCGGGCAGCGCGTCCAGGTGCACCGGGATCCCGCCGACGGCGAGCAGCACCTCACCGAGCCGTTCCAGCGGGCGGCTGCGGGGGAGCGGGCGGGACGCGGTGAGCAGGAGCACCGGGTCGGCCGCCGTCCGGCGGGCCACCGCGGCCAGCGCGCGGAGCGACGCCCCGTCGCACCAGTTCAGATCGTCCACCGCGAGGACGACGGGTCCGCGCGCGGCCAGCGAGCTCACCCCGTCGACGAAGGTGTCGACCAGCGCGTGCTCCGTGCCCCGGGCCGGGTCCGGCCGGTGCCCGGCGGGCACCCCCGCCACCATTCCGGCGAGGGCGTGCAGGGGCCGGTGCCGCTCGAGCTCCTCGGCCCGGCCGGACAGCGTGCACCAGCCCCGGTCCGACGCCTCGGAGAGCACCTGGTGCAGCAGCCGGGTCTTGCCGATGCCCGCTTCGCCCTCCAGCGCGATCGCGGCGCCCGCCCCGGTCTGCACCCGGTCGAGAGCGGCGCGCAGGAGGTCCTGCTCCCGGCGTCGACCCGTCAACGGCGGGGAGTCCGGGATGCCTCGGAGGCGGCAGGAGCCGCCGGGCCGGCGTTCCATCCACCGAGGCTACGTGCCGGGGACCGCCCCGCGGGAACGCCTCGACCCGTCGATCTCCGTGATCTGCCGGATGTCGGCGCGCGCCGGTCCGGCCACGGTGGGGTTCCCACGACCGACCGGAGGAGAGAACGATGACCGTCGACATGGCACGGGTGGAGCAGTTCGCGAACCAGGTGATCGGTGACATCGCGGCCGCCGAGGCCGGCGTCCTGTCCTACGTCGGTGACCGGTTGGGGTTGTACCGGGCGATGGCCGGCGCCGGCCCGCTGACCCTGGCCGAGCTGGCCGACCGGACGACGACGCACCCCCGCTACCTGCAGGAGTGGCTGGCCGCCCAGGCGGCGGGTGGCTACGTCACCTACCAGCCGGGCGGGAACGGTGGTGGAGGCACCTTCACCCTGCCCGACGAGCACGCGGCCGTCCTCGCCGATGACGCGAGCCCCGTCTTCCTGGCCGGCGCGTTCGGCATGGCGGCCAGCAGCTGGGCCGACGCCGACGTCACCGCCGACGCGCTGCGCACCGGGGCGGGCATCGGCTGGGGCGACCACGATCCGCGGCTGTACCCGGCCACCGAGCGCTTCTTCCGCACCGGGTACGCGGCCAGCCTGACCAGCGAGTGGATCCCGGCGCTGGACGGGGTGGAGGACAAGCTGGTCCGCGGTGCCCAGGTGGCCGACGTCGGCTGCGGGCACGGCGCCTCGACGACGATCATGGCGCGGGCGTTCCCCGCGTCGTCCTTCGCCGGCTTCGACGTCCACGATGCCTCGATCGACGCCGCCCGGACCGCCGCGGCCACCGCGGGGCTGTCCGACCAGGTGCGCTTCGACGTCGCCACGGCCGACGCCATCCCGGCGCCGGCCGGTGGCGGCTACGACCTGGTGTGCTTCTTCGACTGCCTGCACGACATGGGCGACCCGGTGGCGGCCGCCCGCCGTGCCTGCGCGGTGCTGGCCGAGGGCGGCACCGTGCTGCTCGTCGAGCCGCGGGCCGGCGACCGGCTGGAGGACAACCTGCACCCGCTGGGCCGGCTGATGTACGCCGCCTCGACCCAGCTGTGCACACCCAACGCGGTCGCCCAGGGCGGGGAGACCGTTCCCGGTGGGCGCACGCTCGGCGGGCAGGCCGGCGAGGCCCGGCTCACCGAGGTGCTGCACGAGGCCGGCTTCGGCCGGGTCCGCCGGGCGGCCGAGACGCCGTTCACCATGGTGCTCGAGGCCCGCCCCTGACCCCGCCAGGCCCTCCGCTGCACCGGGAGCCCGCGGAAGGGGCGCCGAATCATGGACCAGCGCCTCGGCCGGCGGGCCGTCGTCCTCGGGGCGAGCATGGCGGGGCTGCTCGCGGCCCGGGTGCTGGCCGACGCCTACGCGGAGGTCACGGTCCTGGACCGGGACGACCTGCCGGCCGGTGCCCGGGCCCGGCGGGGCGTGCCGCAGGGGCGCCACATCCACGCCCTCGTCGCCCGCGGCCAGCAGGAGCTGGAGGAGCTGCTCCCCGGCCTGACCGGCGAGCTGGCCGGGCAGGGGGTGCCGGTGATGGACGCCCAGCGCGACGTCCGCTGGTTCATGAGCGGTCACCGGCTGGCTCAGGGGCCGGCCAGCGGCCTGCGCGCCGCCAGCGCCAGCCGACCTCTGCTGGAGGCCCAGGTGCGGGCCCGGGTCCGCGCGCTGCCCGGGGTGACGGTGACCGGGTGCGTCACCGCCACCGGCCTGACGGCGACCGCGGACGGGAGCCGGGTCACCGGCGTCCGGGTCCTGCCCAGGGCGGAGGGTGGCGCGGAGCAGGTGCTGCCCGCCGACCTCGTGGTGGACGCGACCGGTCGCGGCTCCCGCGTCGAGGGATGGCTGGCGGCCCTCGGCCACCCCCGGCCGGCGACCGAGCGGGTGGCCATCGGGCTGCACTACGCGACGCGGTCCTACCGGTTGCGCCCCGGCGCGCTCGGGGACGACCTCGCGGTGCTCGCCGCCCCCACGCCGGCGCACCCGCGGGGTGCCGCGCTCGCCGTCGTGGAAGGCGGCCGCTGTCTGGTGACCCTCGCCGGGGTGCTGGGCGACCGGCCGCCGACGGACCCCGACGGCTTCCTGGCCTTCGCCCGGTCACTGCACTGCCGCGACGTCCACGAGGCGGTCCGGGACGCAGAGCCGCTCGACGAGGCCGTCGCATTCCACTTCCCGGCCAGCGTCCGCCGCCGGTACGAGCGGCTGCCGCGGTTCCCCGCCGGTCTGCTGGTGATCGGTGACGCCGTGTGCAGCTTCAACCCGCTGTATGCCCAGGGCATGAGCGTGGCCGCGCTGGAGGCCCAGGTGCTGCGCCGGCACCTGCGCCGGGGAGCCGCCCCGGAGGCGGGCCGGTTCCTCGCCGACATCGCCCGCGTCATCGACGTCCCGTGGGACATCGCGGTCGGCGGTGACCTCGCCTTCCCCGCCGTCGAGGGACGGCGGACCCCCAGGGTGCGACTGCTCAACGCCTACGTCCCCCGGTTGCACGCCGCCGCCGCGGACGACGCGACGCTCGCCCGTGCCTTCGTCGGGGTGACCGGTCTGGTGGACCACCCGGCGACCCTCCTCCGGCCGGGTGTCGCGGCCCGCGTGGTCCGGCACGCGGTACGGGCCGCGCTCCGGCCGGCCGGCCCCGGCCCCGTCCGTGGTGTTGCGCCGGACGACGACGCCGGCTGACGTAGGACCGCATGGTCGTGGACCAGCCGGGCCACACCGCCGCACCCGCTGGAGTTCCCGGACGGGCTGCCGAGCGGCCGGCCGACGGCGGGGGTGGGTCGGGGGGGCCGGTGCCGGGAGCCCGACCCGTCCGGACCCGGGACCCAGCTACCCCCGGGGTGTGCCGTCGCCGGACAACAGGTGCCACCAGCTGTCGGCGAGCACCCCCATCATCCGGTCGACCTCGGCCGCCGGCCTGCCGTGCGCCCAGGTCCGGGCGACGAAGTCGAGCTGGGCGAAGGCCAGCGCGCCGCGGGCGTGCCGGGTGTCGGGATCGAAGCGGCCGGCCCCGGCGAGGCCCTCCTCGATGTCGGCGACCACCTCCTCGATCCACTGGCCGACCAGGCTCCGCAGCTCCGGGTCGACCGTCGCGGCCTCGTTGGCGGCGTTGGTGTAGGGCCGGATGGTGTCCCACTGGCCGGAGACGTCGGTCAGCCAGGCGGAGATCGACTCCCGGGTGCCCTCCCGGACGGCGGCCACCAGCGTGTTCGCCGTCGAGCCGTGGGCCGGTGAGTTGATCCGGTCGAGAATGCCGTTCAGCTCCGCGATCAGCTCCCGCATCAGGTCGCTGCGGGAAGGGAAGTAGGCGTAGAAGGTCACCCGCGTGGTGCCCGCCGCCGCGGCGATGTCGTCGACCGTCGTCGCCGCGTACCCCTGCGACTCGAACAGCGTGAGCGCCGTGGAGAGCAGCAGCTTGCGGGTCATCTCCTTCTGCGCGGCGCGCAGACCCGCCACGTCAGCCGACCTCTCCGCCGGAGCGTCCCGGCGGCTGCGCCGCAGGGGCCGGTCGCGTCGTCATGCGGCCCAGCGTAGGTCAGCACGGCGGAGGTCAGGATTCCACTCCTCGCTGCGCGACCGCGGCGCTGCTCGCCACCCGGTGCGCGATCGGCGGCCCGACGGCGCTCTCGCCGTCCGGTGGACGTGTCCGGCCGGAACTGTCGGGAGGCTCGGGTAGACAGGCCCCGTGCTGCACCTCCACCGCGCCGAGCGGACCGCGCGCCTCGCCGACGGTCTGGCCGACGTCCTGCGCACGCCACTGGCCGATCCCTTCGCCGAGGAGGTCGTCGCCGTTCCGGCGAAGGGCGTCGAGCGATGGCTGGCCCAGCGGCTGTCCACGGCGCTGGGCGCCGGGGCCGCCGCCGACGGCATCTGCGCCGGCGTCCGCTTCCCGTCGGCGGGCCGGCTGGTCGACGAGGCCCTGTCGGCGGCCCGCGGCATCGATCCCCGGGACGATCCGTGGGCGCAGCCGCTGTGGCCGCTGCTGGAGGTCGTCGACGAGTGCACGGCCGAGCCGTGGTGCGCGGTGCTCGCCCAGCACCTGGGCGCCGGCACCGGCCCCGACGATCACCGCCGCGGCCGTCGCTGGGCCAGCGCCGCCCACCTGGCCGGCCTGTTCGGCTCCTACGGCACGCACCGTCCGCACATGCTCCGCGACTGGGCCGCCGGCGCCGACACCGACGGCGACGGGCCGCTGCCCGACGACCTCCGGTGGCAGGCCGAGCTGTGGCGTCGGCTGCGCGGGCGGCTGGGCCCGAGCCCGGCCGAGCACCTCGAGCCCGCGTGTGCCGCCCTGCGCGCCGACCCCGGGCTGTCCGACCTGCCCGGCCGGCTCAGCGTCTTCGGCCCGACCCGGCTGTCCGCGGTGTCGCTGGCGGTGCTCGACACCCTCGCCGAGCACCGCGACGTGCACGTCTGGCTGCCGCATCCCAGCCCGGTGCTGTGGCAGGAGCTGAGCGGCCGCACGGCCGTTCGCCGGCGCGACGACCCGACCGCCACGCTGGCCCGGCACCCGCTGCTGCGCAGCCTCGGCCGCGACGTCCGCGAGCTGCAGTTGCGGATCCCGCCGCACACCGCCTCCCACCACCGGGACGACGACCGGCCCGCCACGCTGCTCGGCCGGCTGCAGGCCGACCTGCGCGACGACCGCGTGCCCGAGGCGGGCGCCGCCGCCGACACGGTGCCATTCGACGACAGCGTGCAGGTGCACGCCTGCCACGGGCCGGCCCGGCAGGTCGAGGTGCTCCGCGAGGTGCTGCTGCGGCTGTTCCAGGACGACCCGACCCTCGAGCCCCGCGACGTCCTCGTGCTGTGCCCCGACGTCGAGACGTTCGCTCCGCTCATCTCGGCCTCCTTCGGCCTGGGGCCCGGCCTGCCGCACCCGGGCAACGCCCTGCGGGTCCGGCTCGCCGACCGCAGCCTGCGCCGGACCAACCCGCTGCTGGACACCGTCGCCGCCCTGCTCGACCTCGCCCAGAGCAGGGTCACCGCCAGCCAGGTGCTCGACCTGGCCGCCACCCCGGGCGTCCGGGCGATGTTCGCCTTCACCGACGAGGAACTGGAGCGGGTGCGCGACTGGGTCGCGCGGTCCGGCGTGCGCTGGGGCCTCGACACCTCCACGCGGGCCGCCTACCAGCTCGGTTCCGTCGCGCAGAACACCTGGCGGGCCGGGCTGGACCGGATCCTGCTCGGGGTGACCACCTCCGAGGACCAGCCGGTGTGGCTCGACCTCGCCCTGCCGCTGGACGACGTCGACAGCAGCGACATCGAGCTCGCCGGCCGGCTCGCCGAGCTGCTCGACCGCCTGGAGGACGTGCTGACCGCGCTGACCGGGGAGCACCCCGTCGGGCACTGGGCCGACACCCTCGCCGCCGCGCTCGACACCCTGACCTCGACCGACCCCGCCGACGCCTGGCAGCTGGCCCAGGCTCGTCGCGAGCTCGCCGAGGCGGCCGAGGGCGGTACCAGCCCGGTACGGCTCGCCGACGTCCGCGCCATGCTGGCCGAGCGGCTGCGCGGGCGGCCGACCCGGGCGAACTTCCGCACCGGCAACCTGACCGTCTGCACCCTGGTGCCGATGCGGTCGGTACCGCACCGGGTCGTCGTCCTCCTCGGGCTGGACGACGGCGTCTTCCCGCGCACCAGCGGGGTCGACGGCGACGACGTGCTGGCCCGCGACCCGCGCATCGGCGAGCGCGACGTCCGCAGCGAGGACCGCCAGCTGCTGCTGGACGCCCTGCTGTCGGCCGGCGAGCGGCTGGTCGTCCTGTACACCGGTGCGGACCCGGTCAGCGGTGCCCCGCGCCCGCCCGCGGTCCCCGTCGGCGAACTGCTCGACGTGCTGGCCGCGATGGCTCCCGGCAGCCGGGCCGACGTCGTCCGGCACCACCCGCTGCAGCCCTTCGACGCCCGGCAGTTCCGCGGGCCCGCGCCGTTCAGCTTCGACCCGGTGAGCCTGGCCGGCGCCCAGCAGGCCGGCCGGCCCCGCCGGCCGGCGCGGGCGCGCACGGCGCTGCCACCCCGCACCGGCCCGGTCGCCCTCGACGACCTGGTCGCCTTCGCGGAGAACCCGGTCCGCGCGTTCCTGCGGCACCGGCTCCGGATCACCCTGCCCGGCGAGGACGACGAGGTCGAGGACGCGCTGCCGGCCGCCCTGGACGCGCTGCAGGAGTGGGCGGTGGGGGAGCGGCTGCTCGCCGCCGGCCTGCGCGGCGTGCCCGCGGCCGACGCCGAGCGCAGCGAGTGGCTGCGCGGCACGCTCCCGCCCGGGGCGCTGGGCTCCGCGGTGCTGACCAGGGTCGGCGGGCGGGTCGCCCCACTGGTCTCGGTGGGCGCCGCACTGCTGGCCCCACCCGCCCGCTCGGTGGACGTGCGGCTCGACGTCGCCGGCCGCGAGGTGAGCGGCACGGTCAACGGGGTCCGGGACGACGCCGTCGTCACCGTCACCTACGCCAGCCTGTCGCCGCGGCACCGGGCGCGGGCCTGGGTGCAGGCCCTGGCACTGGCGGCCGCCGAGGGGGGCGGTCGCGCGGTCACCGTCGGCCGGTTCGGCAGCCGCGTCCGCACCTCGACGATCGTTCCGCCCGCCGACCCGACCACGGCCCTGTCCGACCTCCTCGACCTCTACGACCGGGGGATGTGCGAGCCGCTGCCGATGGCGACGAAGACCTCGGCCGCGTACGCGACAGCCCGGCTCGGCGGCGGCACGGTCGAGCAGGCACTCGAGAGCGCCGGGCGGGAGTGGATCAGCGCCTTCGGCGGGGAGCGCGAGGACAGGCACGCCCGCTACGTGTGGGGCGGGTCGGCCGCGCTGACCGACCTGCTGGCCGCGCCGCCGGGAGACGGCGAGCAGTGGCCGGGGGAGGCCACCCGGTTCGGCGCACTCGCCTGCCGGCTGTGGGCCCCGGTCCGGGACGCGGAGCAGCTGGCATGAACGCCTTCGACGTCTGCGGTCCGCTGCCGGAGGGCACCACCGTGCTGGAGGCGAGCGCCGGCACCGGCAAGACCTTCACCATCGCCGCGCTGACCACCCGGTACGTGGCCGAGGGCGCCGCCGACCTGTCGGAGGTCATGCTCGTGACCTTCGGCAACGCCGCCTCCCGCGAGCTGCGCGACCGGGTCCGGGAGCGGTTGGTCACCGCGGAGGCGGGGCTGCGTGACCCGGCCGCCGCCCGCTCCGACGGGCACTCCGACGAGGTGCTCCGGCTGCTGGCCGGTGCCCCCGACGCGGAGGTGGAGGCCCGCCGGCAGCGGCTCGCCCGGGCGCTGGCCGGATTCGACGCGGCCACCATCGCGACCACCCACTCGTTCTGCTCGCAGATGCTCGCCGGGCTGGGCATGGCCGCCGACGCCGACCGGACCGCCACCTTCACCGAGGACGTCGACGACCTGGTCCGCGAGGTCGTCGACGACCTGTACCTGCGCACCTTCACCGCCGGAGCGGGCGGCCCGCCGTTCCTCACCTCCACCGAGCTGCTGGAGCTGGGCCGCCGGGCCGTCGGCAGCGACCGGCAGGCCGACCTGTGGCCGCTGTCGGACGAGGGCGTGCCCGGCCGGCGGCGCAAGGCGGCGCAGGCGGTGCGCCGCGAGGTGGAACGGCGCAAGCGGCGGCTCGGCCTGGTCGACTACGACGATTGGCTGTCCCTGCTCCGCGACGCGCTGGCCGACCCGGCCTCCGGCGCGGTGGCCTGCGACCGGGTCGGCTCCCGCTACCGGGTGGTGCTGGTCGACGAGTTCCAGGACACCGACCCGGTGCAATGGGAGGTGCTGCGGCGCGCCTTCCACGGCCGCACCACGCTGGTGCTCATCGGCGACCCGAAGCAGGCGATCTACGCCTTCCGGGGTGGCGACGTTCCCACCTACCTGGCGGCGGCCGGCGTGGCCGGCGCGCAGGCGACGCTGACCTGCAACTGGCGCAGCGACGAGCCGTTGCTCGGCGCCCTCGACCAGGTGTTCGGCGGCGCCGCGCTCGGCGACCCCCGGATCGTCGTCCGGCCGGTGGGTGCCGCCCATCCCGAGCCGCGGCTGGCCGGCGCCGGCGCCCCGCTGCGCCTGCGGCGGCTGGCGCGCACCGGCCACGGGCCGCTGTTCCGGGGCCTGCCCAAGGTCGACCGGCTGCGCGACGCCGTCGCCGCCGACGTGGCCGCCGACGTGGTCGCGTTGCTGTCCGGTCCGGCGCAGCTCACCGGTCGGCCGGTGCAGCCGGGGGACGTCGCCGTCCTGGTGCGTACCAACAAGCAGGGGCAGCTCGTCCGTGCCGCCCTCGGCCGCGCCGGCGTGCCGGCCGTGCTCGCCGGCGGCGGCAGCGTCTTCACCACCGCCGGCGCCGAGTCCTGGCTGGTGCTGCTCGAGGCGCTGGAGCAGCCGCACCGCGCCGGCCGGGTGCGCGCGGCGGCGCTGTCGGTCTTCCTGCCCGACGACGAGGCGTCTCTCGACTCCGGCGGCGACGACCTGGCGGACCGGCTCGGCCCGCGGCTGCGCCGGTGGGCCGACCTGCTCGCCGAGCGGGGTGTGGCCGCGTTCCTCGAGGTGCTCACCGCCGAGGAGCAGTTGCCCCGCCGGGTGCTCGCCCGCCCCGACGGCGAGCGCGTGCTCACCGATCTGCGGCACATCGGCCAGGTGCTGCACGCCGCCGCGATGCGGGAGTCGCTGGGCCTGACCGCGCTGGTGGAGTGGCTGCGCCGGCGGATCGCCCAGGCGGCCGTCGAGGGCAGCGACGAGCGGAGCCGGCGGCTGGAGTCCGACGCCGCCGCCGTGCAGGTGATGACCGTGCACGTCAGCAAGGGCCTGGAGTTCCCGGTCGTGTACGTCCCCTTCGGCTGGGACCGGTGGGTGCCCGACAAGCCCGAGGTGCTCCGGCTGCACGACGACGCCGGCCGCCGGGTGCTCGACGTCGGCGGCCAGGCCGCACCCGGCTACGCCGCGGCGCGCGCCCGGCACGAGGCCGAGGAGTCCGGCGAGGACCTGCGGTTGCTCTACGTCGCGCTCACCCGGGCCCAGTGCCAGGTGGTCGCGCACTGGGCGCCCAGCAACAACACCGTGGCCGCGCCGCTGCACCGGTTGCTCCTCGGCGCCGCCGGCCCCGGCGCGCAGCCGGCCGACCGCGTTCCGCTGCCCCCGGACGACGACGTGGCCGTCCGGCTGGCCGCGGTCGCCGCGGGCTCCGGCGGTCGGATCGCCGCCGAGGAGGTCATTACCGCGGCACCGGACCGGTGGGAGCCACCCGCCGGCGCCCGCACCGAGCTGTCGGTGAGCACGTTCACCCGCACGCTGGACGACGACTGGCGGCGCACCTCCTACAGCGCGCTGACCCGCTCGGCCCATGACCAGCCGCTGGCCAGCGAGCCCGACACGACGGTCAAGGACGACGAACGGGACGCCGAGCCGGTCCTGCCCGAGCCCGCGCCCGAGGGGCGGCCGTCACCGCTGTCCGACCTGCCCGGCGGCGCCGCGTTCGGCACGCTGGTGCACGCAGTGCTGGAGGACCCCGACCCGGCGGTCCTCGACGAGCGGTGTGCCGACGCCGTCGCGCGGGGGCTGGTGCCCGACGTCCCGGCCGAGGCGCTGGCCGACGGCCTGCGCCCGGTGCTGCACACCCCGCTGGACGACCGGGGCACCACCCTGGCCCGGATCCCGGCGGCCGACCGGCTGGCCGAGCTGGACTTCGAGCTGCCGCTGGCCGGCGGTGACCGGGCCGTTCCGCACGCCACCCTGGCCGACGTCGCCGCGGTGCTGCGCCGGCACGACCTGGGGCCGGTGGCCGGCTATCCGGATCTGCTCGCCGGGCTGGAGCCGCAGGCGTTGCGCGGATTCCTGACCGGCAGCATCGACGCCGTCCTCCGGCTGCCGGGCCCGACGTACGCCGTCGTGGACTACAAGACCAACCGGCTGGGGGCCGAGCCGTTGACCACCTGGCACTACCGGGCCGAGGCGATGGCCGAGGAGATGCAGCGCACCCACTACGTGCTGCAGGCGCTGCTCTACTCGGTGGCGTTGCACCGGTACCTGCGCTGGCGCCAGCCCGGCTACGACCCGGCCCACCACCTCGGCCCGGTGCTGTACCTGTTCGTCCGCGGCATGACCGGCCCCGACGGCCCGCCGGGCGCCGGCGTGTTCACCTGGACCCCGCCCCCCGCGCTGGTCACCGAGCTGTCCGACCTGCTGGCGGGGCGAGCGTGATCCCGGTCCGGGCCGCCGGCCTGCTCGCCGATTTCGCCGTCGCCGGGGTGCTGTCGGCCGCCGACGTGCACGTCGCGCTGCGGCTCGCCCGGCTGGGCGACGAGCGCGACGAGACGGTGCTGCTCGCCGCGGCGCTCGCCGTCCGCGGGGTGCGCACGGGGTCGGTCTGCGTCGAGCTGGCCACCGTGGCCGGCTCCGTGGTGCCCGAGGAGGACGCCTCCCCGGTCGACCTCGCCTGGCCCCGCGACTGGTCGGCGCTGGACGCCAGTGCGCTGGTCGCTGTCGGGCCGGCCGCGCCGTGGCGCCCGCTGCGGCTGGTCGACGGGCTGCTCTACCTCGACCGGTACTGGCAGCAGGAGCAACTGGTCCGCCGCGAGCTCGACGAGCGCGCCGCCCGGCCGGCACCCGAGGTCGACCTGTCCTCGCTGGCCTCGCTCTTCCCCGGCCCGGCACCCGACCGGCAGCGGCTCGCGGCCGCCGTCGCCGCCGGGCGCTGGGTGAGCGTGCTGACCGGCGGCCCGGGCACCGGTAAGACGCACACCGTGGCGCGCCTGCTCCGGCTGCTGCTCGACCAGCCGGGGCCGGTGCCGCGGATCGCGCTGGCCGCACCCACCGGCAAGGCCGCTGCCCGGCTGCAGGAGGCGGTCCAGGAGCAGGCGGCCGCGATCGGTCTCCCCGTCGACCTCGCCGCGTCGACGCTGCACCGGCTGCTCGGCTGGCGGCCCGACAGCCGCAGCAGGTTCCGGCACGACGCGGGCAACCACCTGCCCTACGACGTGATCGTGGTCGACGAGTCGTCGATGGTGCCGCTGACGATGATGGCCCGGTTGCTGGAGGCGGTGCGCCCCACCGCCCGGCTGGTGCTGGTCGGCGACCCCGACCAGCTGACCCCGGTGGAGGCGGGCGCGGTACTCAGCGACCTGGTGCACCGCCCGGCCGCGGCCGGGGCCGTCAGCGGCGTCCCGGCCGGGGTGGCGGCGGCCGACCTGGACCTGAGTCCCGTCGAGCAGGCCCAGCTGCGCAACGGGGTCGTGCGGCTGCGGGTGCCCCACCGGTTCGGCGCGGCCATCGGCGGGCTGGCCGAGGCGGTCCGCGCCGGGGACGCCGACCGGGTGCTGGAGCTGCTCGCCGGCGAGGACGCGCTGTCCCTGGAGCCGGGCACCGACCAGCTCGAGGCCGAGGTGCGCGCGGTGGCCGACGAGCTGCGGGTGGCCGCCGAGTCCGGTTCCGCCGGGGCGGCCCTGCTGCTGCTCGGCCGCCACCGGCTGCTGTGCGCCCACCGGCACGGGCCGGCCGGTGTCTCGCACTGGAACGACCGGGTCACCCGCTGGACCGGCGCCGCGCCGGGGGAGTGGCGCCCCGGGCAGCCGCTGCTGGTCACCGCCAACGACTACGAGAACGCCCTCTACAACGGTGACACCGGCGTGGTGGTCGCCGACGGCGACGGGCTGCGCGCAGCGTTCCCGCGGAGCGGTGGAGTCGAGCTGGTGCCGCTGTCGCGGCTGTCGTCGGTCACCACCGCGCACGCGCTCACCGTGCACCGCAGCCAGGGAAGCCAGTACGAGGCGGTCACCATCGTCCTGCCGCCGGAGACGTCGGCGATCCTGACCCGCGAGCTGCTCTACACCGCCGTCACCCGGGCCGGCCGGCGGGTGCGCGTCGTTGGTTCGGTGGCGGCGGTGCGGGCCGCCGTCGGCCGCCAGGTGGTCCGGGCCAGCGGCCTGCGCCGGCTACCCTCCGGGGCGCGGTGACCAGGACGCCGTGCGTCGGATCGGCCGCACCGCGCCGACCTTTGCGATCCTGTGAAGGTCCCCGGACACGGCCGTGACGCGCTTGGCCAGCCCGCGCCCTACCTCGAGGCTGAACGCATGGTCTCCGTCTGGATACTCTCCGTACACAACTTGCACTGCCCGTCGTGCGACACCCGGTTGATCGAGCGGGCCGGCCGGTTCGCCGTGCCGGGCCGTCCGGGCCCGGTGCACGTCGGCGAGGTGGGCACCTTGTGCTGCCGTGCCGGCCACCCGCTGCCGAGCCGCGAGGACCTCTACGCGCACCGCGACGCGCAGGGGCATCCGTGGACGGCACCGGTGCTGGAAGTGGCGCCGCCGTCCGGCGTCCGGTCCGAGGCCGGGCCCAGCAGCGCGTCGCTCGTCCCGGCCGGATCCGGCCGCTGACCAGGCCGGTCGCCCCCGGAACACCGCGGGCGGGCCGGCGACGACGCCGACCCGCCCGCGAGGCGCCGGGCTACTGCCCGTAGGCGCTCACGACTCCTGGGCGTCCAGGGCGGCCGCCACCCGGCGGTGCGCCTCCCAGATCGCCTCCGGCAGCCCCTCGAACTTCGACAGGTGCTCCTCGCGGTGCGCCATCTCCTGCTGCCAGCGCGCGGTGTCGATGGTGAGGATCTTCGCCAGGTCCTCCGGCCGCACGTCCACGCCGACGAGTTCGAGCTCCTCCTCGGTGGGGATGATCCCTACCGGGGTCTGCGTACCGGTGACCTCGCCGTTGCGCAGCTGCATCAGCCACAGCAGCGGGCGCAGGTTGTCGCGGTACCCGGGCCACAGGAAGTGGCCGTCCTCCGGATCCCGCTGGAACCAGTTGACGTGGGCGAACAGCGGCTGGTCGGTCGCGGCGCCGATGATCTTCAGCCAGTGGGCGGCGTAGGCGCCCTCGGGGTAGGCCATGAACGGCCGCATCGACATCGGGTCGTAGCGCAGGACGCCCTCGGTGCCCTCCGCCGCGAACGTCGCCTCCGCACCGAGGGTGAGCCCGTCGTAGACGCCCTCGGCCAGGTCGGTGATGGCGCGGATCAGCGGCTCGCGGTCGCGGGTGCGGCCGCCGAAGATGATCCCGTCGATCGGCACGCCCTTGGCGTTCTCGTAGTCCGGCGCGATGTTGGGCACGTTGGCCAGCGTGGTGGTGAAGCGGCTGTTCGGGTGCGCCCAGGGGGCGTCCTTGGCGTCCGCGGGCCGCTCGGAGATCAGCTGGCCGGTCCAGTCACGCCAGCCCGTGACGTCCGCCGGCGGCTGGGGTGTCTTGCCCTCCCACCAGACGTCCTGGGCGTCGGCGTTGTACGCGACGTTGGTGAAGATCGTGCCGGTGCCCTCGCCGATGGCGTCGACGGCAGTCGGGTTGGTGACCTCGTTGGTGTCCTTCGCGACGCCGAAGGCGCCGAACTCGGGGTTGATGCCGTAGACCCGGCCATCCTCGGGGTCGACGCGCAGCCAGGCGATGTCGTCGCCGTAGAAGTGGACCGTGTAGCGGTCCCCGAGCGCGTCGGGGGCCAGCATCATCGCCAGGTTGGTCTTGCCCGAGGCGCTGGGGAACCCGCCGCAGATGTGGTACGCGCGGCCGGTCTCCTTGTCGGTGATCCCCAGCAGCATGAACTGCTCGGCCAGGAACTCACCGGACACCCAGCCGTCGTAGGTGGCCTGGCGCAGGCCGTGCGCGATCTTGCCGAGCAGCGCGTTGCCCCCGTAGGAGGACCCGTAGTGCAGGATGGTCCGCTCGTCGGCGACCGTGACGAACCAGCGCTGATCGTCCGGGGTGCCCTGGCCGAGGTTCTCCAGGTCGCCGGTGACGTGCACCGCACGGACGAAGCTGTCCTGGTCGGCCAGGTTGTTGACGTGGGCCACGCCGACCCGGGCCATCCGGATCATGTGCAGGACGACGGTGCGGGAGTCGGTGACCTCGACGCCGGCCGCGTAGGCCTCGAGCGGGGACCCGGGCGGCGCCATCAGGTACGGGACGACGTACATCGTCTTGCCGGCCGACGCGTCCTTCATCCGCCCCTCGAGCAGGGGGCGCATCTCCGACGCCGGGCGCCAGTTGTTGTAGACCCCCTTGTCGGCGGGGTTGTTCGTGGCGACGACGGTGCGCTCCTCGGAGCGAGCGGTGTCCTTGACGTAGCTCCGGGAGTAGTAGCGACCCTCACCTGCGGGAAAGATCTCGCCGGCCTCGAGCGACTCGCGCAGCAGCCGGGCGTCGTCGGAGGCATTGATCACCTCGACCCGCTCGACACCGGTGTGTCGGGCCCAGTGCTGGACGTAGGACCGGACGGGTTCGTTCGTCAGTCCCGCTTCGTCGAGTACGGCATCAATGGCGTCCACGAGCATCCTCTCCATCCGGCACGTCCCGCCTTCTCTGGCAGGACGCGGTACAGCCACCGCGCCACTCGTTCGGGGCCGAGCACGGCGCTTGTGCGGGAAGACTGCCTGATGACGCCGTCGGCCGACCAGCGGGGTCCGGTGGCCGCACCCGACAGGAGGAGGATCCGGCCCCCGAACGGCTGGTCAGCGGTGCAGGTCATGCCGCGACGGCGGACACGAACACGCAGACGCCGTCCCGGTCATCGGCTCGTTTCCGCAGGCCGACGACCCGCAGCAGCGCGAGCTCGACCCGGTGCGCCAGCCGGCGGACGCCGGAGTACTCCATCTCGCCGCCCCGCCGGACCTCGATGCGGTCGAACCCCGCCTGACGGACGTGCTCGGTCAGCATCCAGTCGGGCAGGATCGTGATGTGCCCCGGCTGGTAGTAGTGCCTGGGGCCGAAGAAGACCGGAGCGCCCCTCAGCACCATCTTCAGCAGTGAGTGCGGGTGGGTGACGTTCGGGGTGCTGACCAGGAGGCGGTCGCCGGTGCGGAGCAGCGCCCGGATCGACCGCAGGACCTGCCGGGGGTTCTCCACGTGCTCCAGCGTCTCGACGCAGACGACCAGGTCGAACGGGCCGCGGGTCTCGTCGCTCCACTCGGGATGGTCCAGGTCGAGGCGGTGGATCCACTCGTGCGGCGGGAACAGGTCGGTCGGCACCACGTCGAAGCCGGCGTCCCGGAGCCGGAGCGCCAGCGCACCGCAACCGGCGCCGACCTCCAGGATCCGGCCGCCGTCGGGGAGCGCCGCTCGCACCAGGTCGACCGCGTACTCGTGCACGCCCGGAGCGGCGTGCACGGAGTGGCCCTGGTAGGACCGGACGCTCGCCGTCCGCTGGATGGTCTCGGGCTGTGGCCGCGTCACCCGTCCAGGCTCTCATCCCTGGCCCGCGTCCGCGTGGGCTGCGCGCGTGGCGGCATCGAGGTGCCGGCCATCGGCGAGACTGCACCGGTGAACCGGATCGTCCTCGTGCGTCGCGGCGGGAGCACGGTCGAGGCGCGCGAACGCGCCGACGACGGCCCGGGCGTCCGGGTCGCCAGGCTCCCGGCCGCCGATCTACCGGGGTTCGTGGCGGAGCGGGAACGCTCGCCGGTCCGCTGGGTGTGGGACGACACCACCCGGTGGTACCCGGCGCTGCTGGCCGCCGGCGTCCGGATCGGACGCTGCTGGGACCTGCGGCTCAGCCACGCGGTCCTCCGCCGGTCGCCGTTCGCCGATCAGGCGTTGCTCGCCGACGACCAGACCCCGGGCTGGGACGCCCTCCAGCCGGTCACCACCGCCGACCCGGCGCTGTTCCCGCTCGCCGACCCCGCCGACCGCCTCGATCCGGCCGCCGAGCACGCGCGCCAGCAGGCGGCGCTCGCCGCGTCACCGGCACGTGCGCGGTTGGAACTGCTGCTCGCCGCGGAGTCCTCCGGCGCGCTGGTGGCCGCCGAGATGACCTCTGCCGGGCTGCCGTGGCGGGTCGACGTGCACCACCGTCTGCTGCGCGAGCTGCTGGGCCCGCGCCCGGCACCCGGCCGGCGGCCGGCGGTGCTGGCGCGACTGCTGACCGACGTCCAGGCGGCCTTCGCGGCGCCCGGGCTGAACCCCGACTCGCCGGGTGGGCTGCTGCGTGCGCTGCAGGCCGCGGGACTGCCGGTGGACGACACCCGCTCCTGGACGCTCGAGCAGCTGGAGCACCCGGGCATCCCGGCGTTGCTGGAGTACAAGAAGCTCTCGCGGCTGCTCCAGGCCAACGGCTGGAGCTGGCTGGACACCTGGGTGAGCGGTGGCCGGTTCCGCTCCACCTTCCTGCCCGGGGGCGTGGTGACCGGGCGGTGGGCCGCCAACGGCGGCGGCGCGCTGTCGGTCCCCGTCCAGGTCCGCCCCGCGGTGGTCGCCGACGACGGCTGGCGCTTCGTCGTGGCCGATGTGGCGCAGCTGGAGCCGCGGGTGCTCGCCGGCATGAGCGGCGTCGCGGCGATGGCCGAGGCGGCCCGGTCGTCCGACCTGTACCAGGGGATGGTGGCCGGCGGCGCGGTGGCGACCCGGGCAGAGGCCAAGGTCGGCATGCTCGGGGCGATGTACGGCGGTACCCGCGGCCAGAGCGGCCGGATGATGCCGCGGCTGACCCGCCGGTATCCCCGGGCGATCGGACTGGTGGAGGAGGCTGCCCGCGCGGGGGAGCGCGGCGAGGTGGTGCACACCCTGCTCGGCCGCGGGTCGCCGCCGCCCACCGGCGCGTGGGCGGATCGCCCGGTGGGGCTCGGCGAGCACCCGGACGGGGTCGGGTCGGACGGGGTCGGGTCGGACGGGGTCGGGTCGGACGGGGTCGGGTCGGACGGGGTCGGGTCGGACGGGGCCGGGTCGAGGGAGGACCGGGCCCGCCACCGCCGCGCCTGGGGCCGGTTCACCCGCAACTTCGTCGTCCAGGGCACCGGGGCCGAATGGGCGCTGTGCTGGCTGGCCGGCCTGCGCAACCGGCTGTGGCACCTCGGCGGCGCCGGCACCCTGGATCAGCGCCCGCACCTGGTGTTCTTCCTGCACGACGAGGTGCTCGTGCACACGCCGGCGCACCTGGCCGATGCGGTCGTCGAGGAGGTCCGCAGTGCGGCGGCCGAGGCCGGCCGGCTGCTCTTCGGCGGGTTCCCCATCGACTTCCCGCTCGATGTCGCGGTGGTCGGGTCGTGGGCCGACGTGGACTGAGGGCCCGGCGCCGGCTCGGAGGCCGGGCGGCGGGAACGTCAGCGGGTACACCGCCCGGCGGCCGAGCGGGGGAGCAGCGACGCTCGTCACCTGACGAATCGTCGGCCGATGATTGTCACGACTGCATAACGGCGGTTACCGTGGCGGCGTCCAGTCGGTCGTCACGCCCCCGCCCGGGGAGTCCGAGCGGACGCCGCCGAGTCGCCCTCCGGGGCGAGCCGGGGACCCATCGAAGTACTGGGGTGAATCCTGCTCCCGGGCGCACCGTCCGGGGCGGGTAGGGCCGCTTCCCGCCCGAACCCGTCAGCTAACTCGGTAGGCGGCAACCGGAAGAACGGAGAGCCGCCGGATGGCGCGCCCTTGCCCTGCCGTACCACCTCGTCTCTCCCGGTACTCCTCCCGCCGGATGCGCCCGCGCAGCTGACCGGGCGCGGCCGTCCCGTACGGACGCCGCAGCCCTCGCTGCCCGCACATCCCGGAACAGCCGCCCCGCCCTCGGGGCCACCGCTGTGCCCGTACCCCCTCGGAGCTCTCGTACCCATGGACCGCCGCACCACCACCTCCGGCCGCGCTGCCGACCGCCGCAGCCGGGCCACCCGCTCGCGACACCGCCCGCCCACCGCGGCCCGCCGGCCCGGGCTGTACCTGGGTGCCGCCGTCGCCGGCGCCCTCCTGGTCGGTGCCGGAATCGGCACCGACCCCGCTGCGCAGGCCGATGCCACGGCGACGGAGCCGGTCAGCGTCGCCCAGGAGCTCGGGCTGACCGCCGGATCCGGCCCGGTCGATGTGGCCGAGGAGCTCCAGCCGCTCGAGGAGCTGGCGGTCAGCCGCAGCACCCGCGAGGCCGCGGAGGTCGCGGCACAGCAGGCGCAGGCCGCGGCCGACCGGGCCGAACTGGACCGGCGGGCCGCCGAGGCGGAGGCCGCAGCGCGTGCGGCCGCCGAGGCCGAGGCCGCCGAGGCCGCCGCCGCCGAGGCCGCCAGGGCGGCCGCCGCGGAGACTGCGGCCCGGTCCAGCGCCGTTGCCGGCCGCACGACCGGTAACGCCGCGGCGCCGGCTGCCGGGGCGCCGGCTGCCGCGGCGGCGGGCGTGGCCGCGCGGATCAGCAACAGCGCCGGGAAGGTCAAACCGCACGTGCAGGCGGCCGCCAACACCGTGATGGGCAACGTGCCCGGCATCCGGTCCATCGGCGGCACCCGCGCCAGCGCGGCCGATCCGAAGGGCCACCCGTCCGGGCTGGCGCTGGACTACATGACCAGCCCCGCCGTCGGCGACGCGGTCGCCCAGTACCACATCGCCCACTGGGACGAGCTCGGCGTGGACTACATCATCTGGCAGCAGCGGATGCTCTCCTCGCCGAACGGCTCCTGGAAGCAGATGGAGAACCGGGGCAGCGCGACGGCGAACCACATGGACCACGTCCACGTGAACCACCGGGCCGGCTGACCCGTCGCCGGCGAGCTCGCCGGGCAAGGTCCACGACAGCACCACGGTGCTCGGGCTCTCGTACCGATCGCCGGGTTCCCGGCACCGCCCGCCCTGCCGTTCCCATCGAAAACAGGCCAGGATCTGCCCATGGACGTCGAGAGCTTGCTGCGCGAACGCGGCATCGAGTTGCCGGAACCGATGGGGCCGGGCGGCAACTACGTGCCTGTCATGGCCGCCGGAGATCTGCTGTTCCTGTCCGGGATGGGGCCCGTCCGGGCCGACGGTGGCCTGGTGACGGGCAAGGTGGGGGAGGGCGGGCTCGACCTGGACACCGCGCGGGAGGCCGCCCGGCTCACCGGCCTGCAGCTGCTCGCCGCGCTGCGCGCGGAGCTGGGCGACCTCGGGCGGGTCCGGCAGGTCGTCAAGCTGTTCGGGATGGTCAACTGCCGCCCCGGTTTCAACCGGACGCCGGCCGTGATCGACGGGTGCTCGGACCTGTTCGCCGAGGTGTTCGGGAACGCCGGCCGGGGAGCTCGCTCCGCCGTCGGCATGGCCGAGCTGCCCTTCGACATCGCCGTCGAGATCGAGGCCGTCGTCCGCGTGGCGCCGTGAGCTGCGGTGCGATGCACTCCGGGGATCCACGACGAACGGGAGAACGCACGTGCTGCTGGAGAAGATGACGTTCGGCGAGGTCCAGGCAGCGCTCAGCGAAGGACGGCGCGACGTCGTCGTCCCGTGCGGAGCGGTGGAGCAGCACGGCCGCCACCTGCCACTGGACGTGGACGCGGTCCACGCCGAGCGACTGGGTCAGGAGGTCGCCCAGCGACTGGGAACGGCACTGGTGGCCCCGACGATCCGGGTGGGTGTGTCCCCCCACCACATGGCCTTCCCCGGAACGGTCAGCCTCCAGCCCGCCACGTTCGAGGCGGTCTACTCCGACTACTGCCGCAGCCTGGCCGCGCACGGCTTCCGCACCATCCTGTGCTTCTCCGCGCACGGCGGGAACTTCGCGCCGCTCGCGGAGATGGAGCAGCGGCTGGACGACCTGGTCGGCCCCGACTGCCGGGTCATCGTGTTCGCCGACCTGAACGGGCTCATCGAGACCTGGCGGACCGCCGTCGCGGAGGCGGGAGGGAACCGCGACGACGTCGGCGGGCACGCGGACGTCGCGGAGTCCTCCGTCTACTCCTACATCCGGCCGGGCGAGGTGCGCACCGGCCACCTCGCCCGGGGCTACACCGGGCCGGTGGACGACGCGGTGCTGCAGCGCCTGTTCACCGGTGGGATCAAGGCGCTGTCGGACACCGGGGTGATGGGCGACCCGCACGGGTTCTCCAGCGCCATCGGTGAGCTGTGCGTGCAGCGGGTGGCGGACATGATCGCGGCGCACTTCGCCGGGCGGATGCAGGCCGGCGGGCGCGGGACCTGACGCGACCCGGGACCGGTGACCGACGCGGCGGCGGTGCTCAGGGCTGCCGGCGGCGCTCCTGCTCGGCGTACGTCTCGAGCAACCGCTGCGCGCCCTGGCCTGCCGCTCCCTCCTGCGCCAGCCCGGCGCGGAAGGAGTCCAGCTTCGACCTCCCTGCCGGGAACGGTGGCAGCAGGGGTACGTCCGGGTCGACCAGCACCTCGAGCACGACCGGCCGGTCCGCGGACAGCGCGCGGTCCCACGCGCGACCCAGCTCCGCCGGGTCCTCGACCCGGATGCCGGTCAACCCGAGCAGGTCGCCGTAGCCGGCGTAGGGAAAGTCCGGCAGCGACTGGCTGTCGTCGAACCGCGGGTCACCCTCCATCTCGCGCTGTTCCCAGGTGACCTCGGCCAGGTCGCGGTTGTGCAGCACGCAGACGACGAACCGGGGGTCGGCCCACTGCCGCCAGCGGTGCGCGACGGTGACCAGCTCCGCGTTGCCGAGCATCTGCATCGCCCCGTCACCGCTGAGCACCACCACCGGGCGGTCGGGCGAGGCGAGCTTGGCGGCCAGCCCGTAGGGCACCGAGCAGCCCATCGACGCGAGCGTGCTCGACAGGTGCGCCGGCACACCGCGGGGCAGCCGCAGCTGCCGGGCGTACCAGTACGTCGACGAGCCGACATCGACGGCGACCTGGGCGTCGGCGGGCAGCCGCGGGGAGAGCTCCGCGACCACCAGCTCGGCGTTCACCGGCCGCGCCGGGGTCCGGGCCCGTTCGGCCGACAGGTCGTGCCAGGAGCGGACGGCGGACTCGACGTCGTCCCGCCAGGCGTGGTCGGCGCGTTCGGTCAGCAACGGGAGCAGAGCACGCAGCGTGCCGGCGGCATCCCCGGGAAGCGGCACCTCGACCGGGTACCGGTTGCCCAGGTGCCGGCCGTCGATGTCGATCTGGACCGCCCGGGCCTGCCCCGGTGCGGGGTAGTACTCCGTCCAGGGGTCGTTGGTGCCGACCATCAGGAGGGTGTCGCAGCCACCGAGGAGGTGCCCGCTGGCGCTGGTGCCCAGGTGGCCCATGACGCCGGTGGCGAAGGGCAGGGCCTCGTCGACGTACGGCTTGCCCAGCAGGCTGGTGGCCACGCCCGCGCCCAGCCGTTCGGCGACGGCCACCACCTCCTCCTGCGCCGCGCGGGCGCCCTGCCCGACCAGGAGCGCCACCCGCCGGCCGGCGTTGAGCACGTCGGCCGCCGCGCGCAGGTCGTCGGCCTCGGGCAGCACCCGGGCCGGCCGCCACACCGGGGCGGTCACGACCACGCCGTGCGACTGCTCGGGCTCCGGGGCCGGCTGCTGCTGCACGTCGTGGGGCAGGACGACGACGCACGGGGACCGGGTCGCCAGCGCGGTGCGCATCGCCCGGTCGAGCACCAGCGGCAGCTGCTCGGCCGTCGTCACGGTCTGGGCGAACTGGGCGGCGACGTCCTTCACCAGCGAGAGCAGGTCGATCTCCTGCTGGTACTCCGCGCCGAGCACCGAGCGCTCCTGCTGGCCCATGATCGCGACGACCGGCACGCCGTCGAGCTTCGCGTCGTAGAGCCCGGTGAGCAGGTGCACCGCACCCGGACCCTGGGTCGACAGCACGACCCCGACCCCGCCGGTGTACTTGGCGTGGGCCACCGCCATGAAGGCGGCGGCCTCCTCGTGCCGGGCCTGCACGAACGCCGGCTCGCCGGCCCGGCGCAGCGCACCCAGCACCGCGTTGATGCCGTCGCCGGAGTACCCGTAGACCCGCGGCACCTGCCACTGGCGCAGCCGGTCGACGACGAGGTCGGCCACCAGTCGCTCGCTCACGCGGGCACCCCGCCGGCCGCACCCCGGGCCGCGTCGGCGGCGCGGCGCACCAGGTCGTCGTAGGCGGTCGGGTCGTCGGCGTCGACCACCGGGTAGCCCGCGTCCTCCCAGTGCAGTTCGATGCCCGGGTTGTGCACGCTGGAGCCGTCGGCGAGGAAGAAGTGCGGGCTGCCCTGCACCTCGTCCCGGTGCGCGCGGTAGTCGGCCATCATCGCGCCCCGCGCCCGCCCGTCGTCCAGGGCCGCGGCCACCGCATCGGCATCGACCCGGTCGCACGACCGCGCGACGTCGACGACCTCGTGCAGCATGCTGATGCACCGGCTGTCCCGGAAGAAGGCCAGCCGTAGCGCCATGTCCAGCTGCTCGGCCGCGGCCGGCGACTGCGCCGCGGCCGCATGCACCGCCTCGTTGGCCGGCAGGCTGGTGACCGGCCAGGCGGACCGGTCGGCCTGCCACGGGGTGAGACCGAGGTCCGGTTCGAGTGGGCCGACGACGGGGATCTCCGCATCGAGCATCCGCTCGGGGATCGCGAACCGGTTCACGTCCTCCAGCAGGAATAGCCGCAGGTCCAGTCGCACCTGCTCGTCCAGCCCCAACCGGGACCGGGCTGCGGAGAAGCGGTGCAGGGCGACCGTCGACCAGGCGCACACCACGTCGGTGTACACGGCCACGGTTCCGGGGGCGACGTCCACGGTCATGGTGACGTCCTACCCGGGGCGCGAGGGTCCACGCCAGACCGCACCGGCCGGGGGGACACCGTGTCCCCGGGCCGCCGGTGGGTAGGCGGGAGAGGACCGATCGCGCATTCCCAGCAACCGTGGAGGCTCCCGATGGCCCTGCAGTACCCGACGCAGCCCGGCGACATCGACCATCTGATCGCTGACGACCACGCCATCGTCGAGCGGCAGTTCCAGCACCTGGAGGCCGGCCGCGGCAACCGCCGCGTCCTGGTCGACCAGATCTCCTTCGAGCTCGCGGCGCACGCGTTCGCGGAGGAGACCGTGCTCTACCCGATCTGGCCCGAGATCGGGATGACCGACGAGCACGACGACGCTGAGCACGAGCACCAGAAGATCAAGGAGCACCTCGCCGTCCTCGGGCGTACCGAGCCCGGCGAGCCCGAGTTCGAGCAGGCGCTCACCCGGCTCATGGAGGTGGTCCGCCACCACGTCCACGACGAGGAGGACGAGGAGCTGCCGGAGTTCCGGGCCAAGGCCGGTGCCGAGCGGATGGCCGATCTCGGCAGGCAGTTCCTCACCGCGAAGCGGCAGGCACCCACGCGGCCGCACCCGCACGCCCCGGACGAGGGCATCGCCGAGCGGATCGCCGGGATGCTGGCCAAGCCGCTGGACATGGTGCGCGACATGCTCTCGGGCCGGCAGCAGGAGCTGGCCACCGACGCCTCCGGCCTGCTGGACCCGCAGGCGCAGGCGATCGTCGACGCGCACTCCTCGCTCGGTCCGCTGCCGTTCGAGATCCTCACGCCCGAGCAGGCCCGCAAGCAGCCCGGCCCCGACGACGCGGTGCGGAAGGTGATGGCCGACCGCGGCATCTCCGGCCCCGAGCCGGTCGGCTCGGTGCAGGACCTGACGATTCCGGACGGCGCCGGAGGTGAGCAGGCGCTGCGCGTCTACACCCCGGCGAACGCCGGGGCCGGACCGCTGCCGATCGTCCTGTGGATCCACGGCGGCGGGTGGGTGCTGTTCGACATCGACACCTACGACGCGTCCTGCCGCGGCATCTGCAACAAGGCGCAGGCCGTCGTCGTCAGCCCCGGCTACCGGCGGGCACCGGAGGCCGTCTTCCCGGCCTCCCATGACGACGTGCTGACCGCCTGGACGTGGGTGCGGGAGAACGCCGCGCAGCTGGGCGGGGACCCCGCCCGGATGGCCATCGGGGGTGAGTCCGTGGGCGGCACCATGGCCGCGGCCACGTCCCTGCAGCTGGCCGCCAACGGCCGGCCGGCGCCGCTGGCACAGGTCTGCGTCTACCCGCTGACCACCGGCGAGCAGTTCGGCGAGTCGATGGAGGACGCCGCCGACGGCCGCCCGCTGAACCGCGCGCTGCTGTCCTGGATGGCGATGCACGCCTTCGCGGGCAAGCCCGAGGCGGCGACCGACCCGCGGATCGCCCTGCTGGACTGGACCCCCGCGCAGCGGGCCGGCATGCCGCCGACGCTGGTGATCACCGACGAGCGCGACGTGCTGCGCAGCCAGGGGCAGCAGTTCGCCGCGGACCTGGAAGCCGCCGGCGTGCCGACGACGCACCGGTACTACACCGGGGTGATGCACGAGTTCTTCGGCGCCTCCGCCGTGCTGGACAAGGCCGAGGAGGCCCAGCAGGAGGCCGCGCAACACCTGCTGCGCGCCTTCGGCGCCCCCGGGGTGTCCCGGTGACCGAGGCAGCGCAGCCCGCCGGCCACGAGACCATCGGCACGCTCGAGGTCGTCCACCTGTTCACCGGGGCGATGCCGACCGGGGTGAGCGTCTCGCACACCGGCCGGGTGTTCGTCTGCTATCCGAAGTGGGGCGACGAGGTCGGGTTCACCGTGGGAGAGGTCCGGGACGGCGACGTCGTCGCCTTCCCGAGCCAGGAGCTCAACGACAACCGCTCCGACGCCGATCCCGACCGGCTGGTGTCGGTGCAGAGCATCGTCGTCGACCCGGCGGACCGGCTCTGGCTGCTGGACACCGGCAGCCCGATGTTCCAGCCCACCCAGCACGGCGGACCGAAACTCGTCTGCGTCGACCTGGCCACCGACTCGGTGGTCCAGACGATCCTCTTCCCGACCGACGTCGCGCTGCCCACGACCTACCTCAACGACGTCCGGTTCGACCTGCGTCGCGGGGCGGCGGGGACGGCGTTCATCACCGACTCCTCCGACTCGGGGCCGAACGGGATCATCGTGGTCGACCTGGCCTCGGGGGAGAGCTGGCGGCGGCTGCACGAGCACCCGGCCACCAAGGCCGTGCCGCCGCCGGACCTGCGGATGGTCGTGGAGGGCCAGGAGTTCATCGAGCGGGCCGACGACGGCTCGACCTCGCCGATCTGCATGGGCGCCGACGGGATAGCGATCGCCGCCGACGGCAGCCGGCTGTACTGGTGCCCGATGGCCGGCCGGCGGTGGTACAGCGTGTCGGTGGACGCGTTGGCCGACCGGTCGACCGGCGATGACGCGGTCGTGGCCACGGTCGCCGACGAGGGCGACAAGGGCTGCGTCAGCGACGGACTGGAGACCGACGACCAGGGTCGGCTCTACGTCACCGACGGCGAGCACGACGCGATCCACCGGCGGCTGCCCGACGGGTCGTGGGAGACCGTCGTCTCCGACCCCCGGCTGCTGTGGCCCGACACCATGTCCGTCGCGACGGACGGCCACCTCTACGTCACGGCCAACCAGCTGTACCGGCAGGCCAAGTACCGCGGGGGCGCGGACCAGCGCCGCAAGCCCTACGTGCTGTTCCGCACGCCGATCGACGCCGGGCCGGTGCAGCTGCGCTGAGCTCTCTCTGCCCCGGACGACGCAGCCCCCGCCGAGAGTCGGCGGGGGCTGCGTCGTGGTCGGGCGGAGCGGTTCAGGACGGCGCGATGACCGCCTTGGTCCAGCCGCTCTCCCGTCGGTCGAACGTCTCGTAGGCATCCAGCACCGTGGGCATGTCCTCCACCTGGGTGAGCACGGTGGAGGGGTCGATCGCGCCGGTGCGTACCAGGTCGAGCAGGCGGGGCAGGTACCGCCGGTGGTTGCAGTTGCCCATCTTCACGCTGAGGTTCTTGTTCATCGCCGCACCGGTCGGGAAGCTCGTCAGCTGCGGGGGGTAGACGCCGATGACGCCGATGCTCCCGGCCTTGGCGACCATCTCCACCGCCCACTGCAGCGCCTGGCTCGGCGCGTCGCCGGCGACGTAGGTACCGCCGTGCGGGTTCTGGTCCGGGGCGACCTGGGACCGCTCCTGCTCGAACGCCGCCGCCTGTTGCTGCGCAGCCTCGGCCGCCGGGCCGGACTTCGGCCGCTGGGCGTCGACACCGACCGCCTCGACGACCCGGTCGACGCCGATCCCACCGGTCAGTTCCTTGACCACCGCGACCGGGTCCTCGGTGTTGAAGTCGATCGCCTCGGCCCCGCGTGCCCTGGCCTGGTCCAGGCGGCTGGCCACCCCGTCGATGATCAGCACCCGGCCGGCGCCCTGCTGGAAGGCGCTGGTGACGGCGAACTGGCCGACCGGCCCGGCACCCAGGACCAGCACCGTGTCGCCCTGGCCGACGTCGGCCAGCCGGCAGCCGAACCAGGCGGTCGGGTAGATGTCCGACAGCAGGATCGCCGCGTCATCGCTGACCTCGTCGGGCAGCCAGACCGGCCCGACGTTCGCGAACGGCACCCGGGCGAAGTCTGCCTGCAGTCCGTCGACCGGTCCGGTGGTCTGCGGCCCGCCGAAGAAACACGTCCCGGCGGCTGCGCCGTTGGGGTTGGCGTTGTCGCACTGCGCGAAGTAGCCGGCCCGGCAGTAGGAGCAATAGCCGCAGCCGATGGTCGATGGGATCACCACGCGATCGCCGGAGCGCAGGTTGCGCACCCCCGGACCGGTCTCGCGGACGATGCCGACGGCCTCGTGACCGAGGATCGTGCCCTCGACCATCCCGGACATGGTGCCCCGCACGAAGTGCAGGTCGGTTCCGCAGATGGCGCTCGCGGTGATCTCCACGATGGCGTCGGTCGGGTCCTGGATGGTCGGGTCGGGAACGTCGTCCAGTCGGATGTCTCCGACGCCGTGCCATACCACTGCCTTCACTGCGTGCCTCCTGGCTCGTCTCCTGGCGGGTGGACCTGCCGGACTACCTCCGGGGCGCCCGTCGGGACGCCCCGGAGGAACTCCGTCATTGGGCGGCGGGGCCGGCCTGGTCGGTGCCGGACAGCTTGGCGAGGAACTGGTGGCAGCGGGCAGCTCGTTGCGAGTCGCCGTCCATGACCTCGCGGAAGAAGCCGGCCACGTCGTCCAGGCCGGCGTTCTCCGCGTCGCGCACGTACTGGCCGTAGTCGTGCCCGGCCTTGAGCGAGTGGTACTGGACCGAGATCAGGTCGAACATGACGTCCTCGAAGCCGGTTTCGCCGGTGGCCATGGTCTTCTCCTTGAGCGTCAGGGTTGTGACCCTCGGCTCCTGCCCGGGTAGCTGCCGGGTCACACCAGGGATCTCGATGTGTCGGTGGACCCGGGATCTCAGCGCGTGGCCAGACCACCGCCCTCGGCGCGGCTGTCGGGGTCGATGCCCAGGCTGCGGAGGAGATCGGCGTCCCGGACGGTGTCGACGTGCGCGTCGAGCACCTGCTCGGCTCGCGCGGCCTGCTCGGTCATGCCGCGGGTGCGCAACGTCTGGAGGACATGGCTCTTGTCGATCAGCATGGCGTAGGTCAGTCGGCGGGCGGGCCGGGCGCCGGCGGGGGAGCGGTGGGGTCGGTCGGGTTCGGCTGCGGCGAGGGAGCCGGTGGCGGCGGTGACACGGGGTCGACCGGGGACGGCGAGGGAGACGGCGGCTGCGGCATGGGAGACGGCGGTGACGTCATGTGCCGACGCTAGCCCCGGCAGCCGTGGCCCGCGCACCGGACCGAGGGGGGCCGCCGACACCGTGCGCCGGGTCGTTAGCGGACCGGTCACCGGGGTAGGCCCATCCTCGTCGAGCTGTGCGGGATGCCCGCCCGGGTGCCGGAGCCCGGCGAGGAGGGGAACCGATGTCACCTGACCAGAAGCCGTTCGCGGATCGGCGGGAGGCCGGCCGGGTCCTCGCGGACCGGTTGTCGGACTACGCGCACCACGACGTCGTCGTGCTGGGGCTCCCGCGCGGAGGAGTGCCGGTCGCCGCGGAGGTCGCAGCTGCGACCGGCGGGGCGCTCGACGTCCTCATCGTCCGCAAGCTCGGTCTGCCCGGACAGCCGGAGCTGGCCATGGGTGCGATCGCGGCCGTCGGCGACGCGGTGGAAACCGTCCGCAACCAGTCGGTGATCGAGGCCGGTGGCGTGGACGAGAGCGCCTTCGAGGCCGTTCGGCAGCGCGAGTCGGACGAGCTGCGCCGGCGCACTGAGGCCTATCGCGGCGGGCGGGCGGCCACCCCGGTCCACGGCCGGGCGGTGATCGTCGTCGATGACGGGCTGGCCACCGGGTCGACGATGCGGGCCGCGCTCGCCGCGGTGCGCAAGCAGCAGCCCCGACGGCTCACCGTGGCGGTTCCGGTGGCCTCGGGAGCCGTGTGCGACCGGCTCGCGGCCGAGGTGGACGAGGTGGTCTGCGTGTGGACGCCGGAGTTCTTCTCCGCGGTGGGCCAGGGGTACACGGACTTCTCCCCGACGCAGGACGACGAGGTCCGGGCCGCGTTGGCAGCGGCTGCCGGCAGCACCGGGGAAGAGGGCAGGGCGGATGTCTGATGACGACGGACGGGTGCAGGACATGGCCCGGCCCCTGCGTGATGCCGACGACCTGGATCCGTTGCTGGACCGGATCGGCGAGGCGCGGGTGGTGCTGCTCGGAGAGGCCTCGCACGGCACGCACGAGTACTACGCGTGGCGGGCGGCGCTCACCCGCCGGCTGATCACCGAGCGGGGTTTCTCGTTCGTCGGGGTGGAGGGCGACTGGCCCGACTGTCACCGGGTCAACTGCTCGGTGACCCTGGCCTCGGCGGCCGAGGACCCGCGGGAGGTGCTGCGCGGCTACGAGCGCTGGCCGACGTGGATGTGGGCCAACGAGGAGGTCGCGGAGTTCACCCGCTGGCTGCGGGCGCACAACGCCGAACGCCCGCCGGCCGACCGGGTGGGCTTCTTCGGCCTGGACGTCTACAGCCTCTGGGACTCCCTGCGGGCGATCCTCGGATACCTGCGCGAGCACGAGCCCGCGCACGTCGACACCGCGTTGGCCGCGTTCCGGTGCTTCGAGCCCTACGCGGAGGACCCGCAGGCCTATGCCCGGGCGACCCGGCTGGTGCCGACCAGCTGCGAGGACACCGTGGTCGGCATGCTCGGCGAGCTCCGCGCCGGCGCGGCGACCGATGGTGGGCCGGACCGGGACGCCGCGTTCAACGCCGAGCAGAACGCCCGGGTCGCCGCCGGCGCCGAGGCCTACTACCGGGCGATGGTCCGCGGCGGGCCCGACTCGTGGAACGTCCGCGACCACCACATGGTCGACACGCTCGACCATCTTCTGAACCACCACGGGCTGGGTGCCAAGGCGGTCGTCTGGGAGCACAACACCCATGTCGGGGACGCCCGGTACACCGACATGGGCGAGGCGGGCATGGTCAACGTCGGTCAGCTGGCCCGCGAGCGCTACGGCGAGGACGAGGTCGTGATCGTCGGGTTCGGCAGCCACCACGGCAGCGTCCTGGCCGCGGACAGCTGGGGTGCCCCCGTGCAGCAGATGCCGCTGCCTCCGGCCCGCCGGGGGAGCACGGAGGCACTGCTGCACGACGCGGTGGCCGAGGCGAGCGCGCTGTTCGTCTTCCCTCGGGAGCAGCCTCGGTGGCTGGCCGAGGAGCGCCCGCACCGCGCCGTCGGCGTCGTCTACCACCCCGGCGCCGAGCGCTGGGGCAACTACGTGCCCACGGTCCTGGGCCGCCGGTACGACGCCTTCTGCTGGTTCGACGAGTCCCGGGCGCTGACCCCGCTGCACGACGTCCACCCCTCCGGAGCGGAGCTGGAGACCTTTCCCGATGCCGATTGAGCAGCAGCCGCTGCAGCGCACCGTCGAGGTGCCCGCGTCCGGGGCGGAGCTCGCCGGCGATCTCGTCGTCCCGGCCGGGGCCCGCGGCGTGGTGCTGTTCGCCCACGGCAGCGGCAGCAGCCGGCACAGCCCCCGCAACCGGCAGGTCGCCGCCGCCCTCCAGGGCGCCGGCTTCGGCACGCTGCTGATGGACCTGCTGACCGAGGCCGAGGAGGAGGTCGACGCCGGCACCCGGGAACTGCGCTTCGACATCCCGCTGCTGGCCGGGCGGCTCACCGACGCCGCCGACTGGCTCGACGCTGCAGACGGGACCGCCGGCCTGCCACTGGCGACGTTCGGTGCCAGCACCGGTGCAGCCGCCGCGCTCATCACCGCCGCCGACCGGCCGGGCCGGGTCCGCGCGGTCATCTCCCGCGGCGGGCGGCCCGACCTCGCCGGGGAGGCGCTGGGTCGTGTGCAGGCACCGGCGCTGCTCATCGTCGGCGGCGCCGACCAGCAGGTGCTGGAACTGAACCGGACCGCCGCCGTCCAACTGGCGGGGGAGAACGACGTCGCCGTGGTGCCCGGCGCGACCCACCTCTTTCCGGAGCCCGGAGCACTGGAGGAGGTCATCGACCGGTCGATCGACTGGCTGCACCGATGGCTGCCGCTCCCACCGGCAGCCGTGGCCGCCCGCTGACCGGCCGGGCGGCCGATGTCCCAGGTGTGCCCACCCGGCGGCCGGGGCACACCGGGCATGGTCGAGGGCGGCGGGAACGGCGCCGCCCTCCGTCCCGCCATCGACCGGAAGTCACGGATCCGTCATGTGCACGGGCCGAGCCGCGGGTAGGGGGGACGGGTCCACATCGAGGTCGGACAGGACACGAGGAGGGCCGCGATGCCACGGATCGACGGGATCGCCGAGCCGTGGCGTCTGCGGGCGCCGTCCGGGAGCGGGGAGCGCAGGGCCGGGTCCGACGTGGGGGCGCCGGCGGCCCGGACGCCGGCCGGCTGATGGACGAACCGGCCGCGGCGACGGCCCGACGCCCGTGATCGCGCTCCTCCTGGCCCATCTCGTCCTGGCCGCGGTCGCCGCGGCGCTGAGCACCCGTCTCGGGTCCAGGGCGCTGGCCGTGGGTGCGCTGGCCCCGGCGATCTCCTTCGCCTGGTTGGCCGCTGCCGCACCGGACGTCCTCGCCGGGCAGCCGCGGCGGGCCGCCTGGACCTGGGCGGACACCCTCGGCCTCGAGGTGCCGCTGCTGCTGGACGGGCTGTCCCTGCTGCTCGGCCTCGTCGTCACCGGGGTCGGGGCCCTCGTCCTCCTCTACGGCGTGCACTACTTCGCCGGCCGGGAGCACGGGATGGCGCGGACGTCCGCCGTGCTGGTCCTCTTCGCCGGCGCGATGCTGGGGCTGGTCCTGGCCGACAACGTGCTGGCGCTGTACGTCGCCTGGGAGCTGACCACCGTCTGCTCCTTCCTCCTCATCGGGGACGAGGGGCGGGACGGCGCACACCGGTCCGCGGCGCTCCGGGCGCTGCTGGTGACGACCGGGGCCGGCTTCGCCCTCCTGCTCGGGCTGCTGCTGCTGGGCGACGCGGCCGGCACCTACCGCCTCTCCGCGATCGTGGCCGCGCCGCCCGAGGGCGCGCAGGCCGCCACCGCGGTGGTCCTCGTGCTGGTCGGTGCGCTCGCGAAGTCCGCCCAGGTGCCCTTCCACCCCTGGCTGCCCGCCGCGATGGTGGCACCCACACCCGTCAGCGCCTACCTGCACGCCGCGGCCATGGTGAAGGCCGGGCTCTACCTCGTCGCCCGGCTCGCCCCGGCGTTCGCCGAGGTGCTGCCCTGGCGCCCGATCGTGCTGGCGGTCGGGGTGGCGACCATGGTGCTGGGCGGCTGGCGGGCGCTGGCCCAGACCGATCTCAAGCGCCTGCTCGCCTACGGCACGATCGCCCAGCTCGGCTTCCTGCTCGTCCTGCTGGGAGCGGGCACCCGGACCGCGGCCCTGGCCGGCGCGACGATGCTGCTGGCGCACGCCGCCTTCAAGGCCACCTTGTTCCTGGTCGTCGGGATCATCGACCACGAGGCCGGGACGCGGGACCTGCGGGAGCTCAACGGGGTGGCCCGCCGGGCGCCCGGCCTCGCGGCGGTCGCCGTGCTGGCCTGCCTCTCGATGGCCGGGCTGCCCCCGACGCTCGGGTACCTGGGCAAGGAGGCCGCCTTCGAGGCCTTCCTCGAACCCGGGACCGGGCACCGCTGGGTGCTGGCCGGGATCGTCGCAGGGTCCGTGCTCACCGTCGCCTACACCCTGCGGTTCCTGTGGGGGGCGTTCGCCGACCGGCCCGGGGTCGAGCAGCGGCTGGAGCACCGGCCGCCGCCGGGCTTCCTCGCCCCGGCCGCGGTGCTGGGCGGTGCGGGGCTGCTCGGCGGCCTCCTACCCCCGGTGGTCGACGCGCTGGCCGGCGGGCATGCCGATGCCTACCCGCTCGAGCACAGCTACCACCTGGCGCTCTGGCACGGGTTCTCGCCACCGCTGTTCCTGTCGCTGTTCACGCTGGCAGCCGGGGCCGCCCTGCACCTGGGCCGGGACCGGGTCGCCGCGGCGCGGAGCGCGCTGCCCGCGGGGCCGTCGGCCGAGGGCAGCGAGGACCGGCTGGCCCGCGGGGTCCTCGCCGCGGCGGGTGCGTTGACCCGGCGGACGCAGATCGGCTCGCTCCCCGGCTACCTGGTCGTCGTCCTGCTCGTGGTCTGCGTGGGGCCCGGTGGCGTCCTCCTGGTCCAGGTCGGCCTCCCGGCGCGCTTCCGGGCCTGGGACACCCCGGGCCAGGCGATCGTCGGCGCCGTCGTCGTGGCAGCCGTCGTGGGCGTGGTCCTCATCCACCGCCGGATCACGGCGGTCCTCGTCCTCTCGGCGGTGGGCTACCTCGTCGGGCTGCTGTTCCTGGTGCACGGTGATCCCGACCTGGCGCTCACCCAGGTGCTGGTAGAGACGCTCACCCTGCTGGTCTTCGTCCTGGTCATCCGCCGGATGCCGCCGGAGGTCCGCCGGCCGCCGGAGGTGCTGCGCGGTGCCCGCGCCGGCGTCGCGCTGCTGGTCGGGGCGCTCGCCACCCTCGCGACCCTCACCATCAGCGCCCGGCACGTGCCCTCCCGCTCCATCGAGGGCTACTTCAGCAAGGCCCCGGAGGCGGGCGGGCCCAACGTCACGAACGTGATCATCACCGAGTTCCGGGCCCTGGACACCGTGGGCGAGGTGACCGTCCTCGCCATCGCCTCGACCGGGGTGGCCAGCCTGGTCCTCGTCACCAGCCGGTTGCGCGGGACCCCGCGGGGCGGTCACCGGCAGCCGGCCGCGGCGCGGCAGGAAGCGGAACAGGAGGAGGCGTCGTGACCGACGACCATCGGCGGCCGGTGGCCGTGCCACGCAGCCGTCTCCTGGCGGCCGCCGACCGCCAGGACCCCGACGAGCGGTCACTGCTCCTGGAGGGCCTTGCCCGGATGGTCCACCCGAGCATCCTCGTCGTCGCGGTGTACCTGCTCTTCGTCGGTCTGCACCATCCCGGCGGCGGATTCGCGGCGGGCCTCGTCGCCGGCCTGGGCCTGGTCCTGCGCCGGTTGGCCGGCGGCCCGCAGGAACTCGCCACGGCGATGCCGCTGCCGCCGGGAGGGCTGCTCGGTGGTGGACTGCTGCTGGTGGCCGGGTACGCCGCGACCGGGGTCGTGGTCACCGGTCAGCTGCTGGCCGGAGCGGTGTGGAGTCTGGAGGCCGGGTTCCTGGGGCACGTGGAGATCCCGTCCTCGCTGGTCCTGGAACTCGGGATCGCGCTGATCGTCGTCGGGCTGACCCTCGACGTCCTCCGGACGCTCGGGGCCGACGAGCCCGCCGACGAGCCCGCCGATGGAAACGCGGAGCGGACGACGTGAGCAGCGGAAACCTCACGCTGTCCCTCGTCGTCGGGGTCCTGTTCACCGGCGGCAGCTACCTGCTCCTGCAGCGCAGCCTGCTGCGCGTCGTCCTGGGGTTCGTGCTGCTCGGGCACGCCGTCAACCTGGTGCTGCTCGTCGCCGGCGGCCCGGCAGGGCGGCCGCCCGTGGTCGGGGAGACGACGCCGGAGGCGGCCGCCGACCCGCTGCCGCAGGCCATGGCGATCACCGCGGTCGTGATCACCCTCTCCGTCACCGCGTTGCTGCTGGCCCTCGCCGATCGCAGCGTGACCCTGCGCGGGGTCGACGACGTGCCCGACGCCCTGGAGGATGCCCTCGCCGACGACGGCGACCGAGGCACCCCGGGGGAGGGGGACCGGTGAGCACCGCGGTGCTGCTGTCGGTGCCCGTGGTGCTGCCGCTGCTCGGCGCGGCGGTCTCGCTGCTGCTCAGCACCCGGCCGGTGGCCCAGCGGGTGCTCGGGCTGACGGTGCTCGTCGCGGTGCTCGCCGACGCCGTCGTGCTGCTCGTCCGGGTGGACGCGGCGCAGCGGCTGGTCCTCTACGCGGGCGGGTACGCGCCGCCGCTGGGGATCACCCTGGTCGCCGATCGCTTCGCCGCGCTCGCCCTGCTCGTGGCCGTCGTCGTCTGCTTCGCCGTCATGCTGTTCGCGATCGGCCAGGGCACCGCCGAGGACCGGATCGAGAACGTCCCCGCGGTGTTCCACCCCGCCTACCTGGTGCTGCTGGCCGGGATCGCGCTGGTCCTGCTGACCGGCGACCTGTTCACCCTGTTCGTCGGCTTCGAGGTCATGCTCATGGCCAGCTACGTGCTGACCACCCTCGGGCCGACCGTCGAGCGGGTCCGCGCGGGAATGATCTACGTGAGCACCAGCCTCACGGCCACGATCCTGCTGCTGACCACGATCGGGCTGATCTACGCCGTCACTGGCACGGTCAACCTCGCCCAGCTGGCCGATGCCGTTCCCGGGCTGTCCAGCGGGCTGCAGGAGTTCCTCGGCCTGCTGCTGCTCACGGTGCTGGGCATCAAGGCGGCCATGGTTCCGCTGCACTGGTGGCTGCCCGACAGCTACCCGGCCGCGCCCGCCCCGGTCACCGCGGTCTTCGCCGCGCTGCTGACCAAGGTGGCCGTCTACGCGATCGTCCGCACCCAGACCCTGCTGTTCCCGCGGGACGAGCCCTGGGTGCTGCTGCTCGTGCTGGCCGCCGTCACGATGCTGGTGGGCGTCCTCGGTGCCCTGGTCCAGGACGACCTCAACCGGGTGCTGTCATTCACCCTCGTCTCGCACATCGGCTTCATGCTCTTCGGCCTGGCGATGTCCTCGGTCGCCGGGCTGACCGGGACGATCCTGTACTTCGTCCACCACATCACCGTGCAGTCGGCGTTGTTCCTGGTCGCCGGGCTGGCCGAGCGACGACGGTCCAGCACCGCGCTGGCCGACCTGGCCGGGCTGGCCCGCAGCGCCCCGCACATCGCCGTCCTCTTCCTCGTGCCCGCGCTGAGCATCGGCGGCATCCCGCCGCTGGCCGGCTTCATCGGCAAGCTGGCCCTGCTGCAGGCCGCGGTCGGCGGCGCGACGGCACCGGTGCTCGTCGTGGCCGGCGTCGCGCTGCTCACCAGCCTGCTCACGCTGGCCGCCATGGGCCGGGTCTGGATGATGGCGTTCTGGGGGAAGCCGCCCGAGGAGGTGCCCCACGGGGGGGCGGGCACGACGACGGCCACCCGGCGGGCCGGCGGCCTCATGACCACCGCCGCGGCCCTGGCCGTCGCCGCCGGGCTGACCCTGGCCGTCGCCGCCGGGCCGCTGTCGGCCTACGCGAGCCGGGCCGCGGAGGACCTGGCCGACCGGGAGGGGTACCGCACCGCCGTGCTCGGAGAGGAAGGAACCTCGTGACCGACCGGATCCTGCTGACCGGCTGGCTGGTGGTCGTCTGGGTGCTGCTCTGGGGTGCCCTGACGCCGGCGGTCATCCTCTCCGGCGTGCTCGTGGCCCCGTTGTGCCTGGCGGCGTGCCGGCTCCCGGCGGTGCGGCTGCGGTCCCGGCCCCGCCTGGGCGGCTCCCTCCGGGCGCTCGGGCGCCTCGCGGTGGAGCTGGCGACGTCCACGGCCCAGGTCGTCTGGACGGTGCTGCGGCGCGGCCCGGCCACCCGCTCGGCCATCGTCGGCGTGCGGCTGCCGGCCCACGGCGAGCCCCTGCCGGACCTGCTGGTGGCGATGGCCGCCAACCGCCTGTCCGTGGTCCCGGGCACGCTCGTCGTCGACATCGACCGCCCGTCGAACACCCTGTACATCTACGTGCTGGACGTCCGCTCCGAGGAGGACGTCGAGGAGGCCCGCCGGGGCGCCGAGCGGGCGGTGCACGACGTGCTGGCGGCGGCCGGGTACGCCGGCCCGGAGCGGGAGGAGAGCCGGTGAGCGCGGTGCTGCTGATCACTGCCGCGCTGCTGCTGGTGGCGGCGGGACTCACCCTGTTCCGGCTGCTGCGCGGGCCGTCCCTCTACGACCGGCTGGTCGCCCTGGACCTGCTGGTGGTGATCATCATGGGCGGCATCCTGGTCGAGGCCCTGCAGCGCAACGAGAGCGCCAACGTCCTCCTGCTCGTGGTCGTGGCCCTGCTCGGCTTCCTGAGCACGGTCTCGGTGCTCCGCTTCGACGTGGAGGAGCGGCGATGACCGGCACCGAGATCGCCGCCTCGGTCCTCCTGCTCGGCGGCGCGCTGCTCGCGGTCCTCGCCGGCGTCGGGATGGTGCGGCTGCCGGACGTCGGGTCGCGGCTGCAGGCCGCCACGAAGCTGCAGGTGATCGGCCTGGTGGTGCTGGCGGCCGGGGCGGCGCTGCTGGTCCCCGTCTCCGAGGTGCTCAAGCTGGCGCTGGTCGTCCTCTTCCAACTGGCCACCGCGCCGGTGCTGGCGCAGCTCGTCGCGCGGGAAGCGCACCGCGCCGGGGTCGGGAAGCCGCTGGTCCGCGACGAGCTGCGGAACGGAGAGGGCCCTGGCGCACCGCCACCCCGGTGACTCGGCCGAGCTGCGCCGTGACGTCGCTCCCGTCCCCGAGTGACAAGGGCGCTTGACATCGCCTGTGACGTCAAGGACGCTTGTCCAGTCAAGCGTCCTTGACCATCCGAGGTGCGATGAAGAACGACGTCCGAGAGCTCCGGCTGGCCGCCGGGCTCTCCCAGCGGGAGTTGGCCGAGATGCTCGACGTGTCCCGGCAGACGGTGAACTCCATCGAGACCGGCCGCTACGACCCCTCGCTCCCGCTCGCCATCACCATCGCCCGCCACTTCCACCGCACCGTCGAGGAGATCTTCCATGTCGACTGAGGAACGGACCCGCACGAAGCGGGCGCTCGCGCTGGGCGCGGCCGTGGCTGCCCTGGCGTTGCTGATCGCCGCCGGCCTGCTGCTGCGCGAGTACGCGCCCGGCCACATGGGCGTGGGCTTCCTGCAGGGCTCGGCGGTCGGGCTGGTCGGGGTCGCGATCATGGTGTGGCGGGTGAGCCGGCGCCCGACGAGCGCGACGACCCTCGAGCGGGCGTGGACCCAGACCGGTGACGAGCGGGACGACGCCGTGCTCACCCGGGCCCTGGCGGTGCTCGGCCTGCTCGCGTTCCCGCTCACCGGTGCCGCGGCGATCGCGATCGGCCTGGGTGCCCTGCCGGAGATGGTGCTGACGCTGCTGCTCCTCGCCGAGGTCGCGGTGGGCGCGGTCGCCTTCGCCGTCGTCGACCGCCGCAGCTAAAGAGGTGGTGCGTGCGCGGGGCCGGCTCAGCTCGGGAGCGCGGCGTCGACCTCGTCGAGGAAGCGGGCCCGCAGCGTGGCCGGCAACCAGGCCATCTCGAAGGAGTTGCGGGCCAGGGTCGCGACCTCGGCGATGGCCAACGGCGTCTCCTGGTGCACGCGGCGGAAGCACTCGGCGACGTAGCCGTCGAAGTACGCCGGGTCATCGGAGTTCACGCTGACCAGCACGCCTGCGTCGAGCAGTCGCTTCGTCGCGCCGTCCCAGGCGGAGCCGCGGACGAAGCCGTTGGAGATCGGGCAGACGGTGAGCCCGATCCCGCGCTCGATGACCTCCGCGAGCAGCGCCGGGTCCTCCAGGATGTTGACGCCGTGATCGATCCGGTCCACCCCGATGACGTCCAGCGCCTGCCGGATGTGGTCGAGGGTGCCGGGCTGGTCGAGGTCGCAGTGCATGGTCAGCAGGTAGCCCTCCGCGCGGGCCCGGGCGAAGACCTTGTCGAACTTGACCGGGGGGTTGCCGCGCTCGTCGGAGTCGAGCCCGACGCCCACGATCCAGTCCTTGTAGGGCAGCGACTCCATCAGGGTGGCCATCGCGTACTCGGCGGAGAAGTCGCGCAGGAAGCACATGATCAGTGCGGCGTGCAGGTCGAGGGTGCGGCGCGCGTCGACGACGGCCCGGCGCAGTCCCCGCAGGACCGTGCCGAACTCGACCCCCCGCGACGTGTGCGCCTGGGGGTCGAAGAAGATTTCGGCGTAGCGCACGTTCTGGGCCGCGGCCCTGGTGAAGTACGCCATCGCCAGGTCGTAGAAGTCCTGCTCGGTGACCAGTACCTGCATGTTGCGGTAGTAGCCGACCAGGAAGCTGGCCAGATCGTGGAAGGGGCTCTCGCGCCTCATCTGGTCGGCGTCGGCATAGGGCAGGTCGATGCCGTTGCGCCGCGCGAGCTCGAACACCAGCTCGCCTTCCAGCGTGCCCTCGATGTGCAGGTGCAGCTCGCACTTGGGCACCGCCGCGATGAAGCTCTCCACGTCCTCGTCAGTGGTCATGGAGGCAGTCTCGCCCCAGCCGGTTCGGCTGCCGGCGCCACCCCCGCGCCAGGTGCCGCTCCGGCGGGGTGGCGCCTTGACACGCCCCCGGCCGGCAGCCATCGTGACCGGCACCACACAGCCGCCATGCGGACATCCGTCCGTTGCGGTCACCACGAGGGTCGGCCGGCTTCGCAGCGGGTCGGCACCTCCGCGAAGGGATGGTTCCGTGCCTGATCGCCATGTCCCGGTCCTCGTCGTGGGCGGCAGCCTCGTGGGGCTGTCCACGTCGGTCCTGCTGGCCGGCCACGGGGTACCGCACCTGCTGGTCGAGCGGCACCGTGGCACCGCCATCCACCCGCGGGCGGCGTCGTTCCACCAGCGCACCATGGAGATCTTCCGGAGCGCCGGCCTGCAGGAGGCGGTGGAGCAGGCGGCGGCGGAGGAGTTCGTCCAGAACGGTGCGATCGTGTCGGTCGAGACGCTCACCAGCGACGAGGTGACCTACTTCTACCGCTCCTTCAACGAGGGTGTCGAAGGGCTGAGCCCGACGTCGCGGCTCTTCATCACCCAGATCGGGCTCGAGCCGCTGCTCCGCGACCGGGCCCGGGACCGCGGCGCGGAACACCTCTACGGCACCGAGCTGGTCAGCTTCGAGCAGGACGACGACGGCGTCACCTCGGTGATCCGCAGCCGGGACGACGGGTCGGAGCAGACGGTGCGCTCGGACTACCTCGTGGCGGCCGATGGTGCCCACAGCCCGATCCGGCAGCGGTTGGGCATCGAGATGCAGGGGCGGGGCACCTTCGCCGAGTGCGTCACCATCTACTTCAAGGCCGACATGCGCGAGCTGATCCGGGATCGGCCGCTCAGCGTCGTCTACATCTCCCACCCGGAGCTCCTGGGCTTCTTCCGCTTCTCGTTCACCGGTGACTCCGGCTTCCTCGCCGTGTTCTCCACGACGAACCCCGACGGGACCCGCAACACGCATGCGGGCAAGGAGCTCGATGCCGCCGGCTGCGCTGAGCTGGTGCGGAAGGCGCTCGGCCGCCCGGACATGGCGGTGGAGGTGGACGACGTCCAGCCGTGGACCGCCGCCGCCGCGCACGCCGCCAGCTTCCGGCACGGACGGGTCTTCCTGGCCGGGGACTCCGCGCACACCATGCCGCCGACGGGGGGCTTCGGGGGCAACACCGGGGTCGCCGACGCACACGATCTGGCCTGGAAGCTCGCCATGGTGGCCGACGGCCGGGCCGGTGCCGGGCTCCTGGACACCTACGACGCCGAACGCAGGCCGGTGGGTGCCCTGATCGCCGAGCAGGCGTACACGCGTTACGTGCTGCGGGTCGATCCGAGCCTGTCGAAGGACAACCTCGCGGCCCCGCTCGACGACGCCTCGATCGAGCTCGGCGCCGTCTACGCCTCGGCCGCGGTCCTGGCACCGGAGCGCCCGGATCCGTCCGCTCCACCGCTGGACGACCCTCGTGCGCCGAGCGGGCGACCCGGCACCCGAGCAGCTCATCTGAGCATCACCCGCGACGGTGTCGACATGTCGATCCTCGATGTGTTCGGCGCGTCCTTCGTGCTCCTGACCGGACCGAACGGGCGGGCGTGGCAGCAGTCGGCGGCGAGCCAGGTGCCGGATCTCGTCGCGTTCCGGGTCGCTCCGGACGGCGACCTGGTCGCTGCCGCCGGCGCCCTCGAGGACGCCTACGGCATCGGCTCCGACGGCGCGGTCGTCGTGCGTCCCGACGGCGTCATCGCTTGGCGGTCCACGGGCGCCGTGGCCGACCCGACCGGAGTCGTCGGGTCCGTGCTGCAGCGGCTGCTCTTCCGGAGTGGGGCGGGCGCGCCCGTCACGTGACGGTGGAACCGGTTCGCTGCGGATCAGGACCATTCTCCGCGGTTCGCCGGCGGCTGGATCGGCACCACGGCCACGGGCCCGGTGGCCCGGTGCAGGACGGCATGTGTCGTCGACCTCAACGTCGCGAGGGGTCCGCGGCGGCGGTGTCCGATGACCAGCAACTCCGCCGTCAGGGCTGCGGCGAGCAGGATCTGGGTGGTCTTGTGCCGGGCGATCACCTGACGGACGACGACATCGGGCCACTCCTCCTGCCGCCCCGCCAGTGCCCTGCTGAGCACGCGCTCCTCCCCGTTGCGGACGGCGGCCCAGTCGATCACCGGGCCGTCCGACTCGTACTCGGCCGGCGGGATGTCCCGCCAGGCATGGACGGCAACGAGGTCCGTTCCGCGGAACGAGGCCTCCTGCAGGGCGAAGCCGAGCACCTCGTCGGCGTGCCGGTGCGCTTCGACGCCGACCACCACCGAGCGGCGACCGCGGACGACGACCGACGTCGTGTTGTCGGGCACCACCACGACGGGGCAGCGGGCGGAGGCGGCCACGCCGTTGGCCGTCGACCCGACCCGCGGGCCGTCCAGCCGCCGGGTGCCCCGGCCACCCATGACCAGCAGCTGTGCCTCCGCGGAGATGGCGCGCAGGACGTCCACCGGGTCGCCCTGCTCGATCGACCACTGCACCCCGACGTCCCGGTCGGCCTCGGTGAGGGCCTCGGCGACCTGCCGCACGGTGGTGTTCGCGTGCGTGCGCAGCAGGTCGGGGACGTCGAGCGAGGCGTGCAGCAGGTGCAGCGGCGCACCGCGTCGACGGGCTGCTTCGGCGGCGAACCGGGCAGCCCGGTAGGAGCTGCCCGATCCGTCGATCCCGGCGACGACCGGGCGCTGCGCACGGTCAGCGGTCATCGCGTCCCCTGGTCATCGCCGAGCCGGTCCGGCGACCAGGCCGTGACGGGCCGCCGCACTACCGCTCGCGGGCCGGCGGCGCGGCAGCCACGGTCTGCTGCAACGGGCCGTAGCCGATCGCCGGAAGTGGGGACGGGCCGCCCTCGGCCGCTGCCCGTGCGGTGGCGACCGCCGCCGCGAGGGCGGAACGGTAGAGCGCCGAGCCGGTGCTGACCCGCCGCACGCCGACGGCGCCCAGGCCGGCGAGCGTCGCGCCGGGCTGCCACAGCAGGTTGAGGGGCAGGGCCACCTCGGCGACCAGGGTGGCGACCACGGCGGGATCGGTGAGGCCGGGGACGAAGACGCCGGCCGCTCCCGCGTCCCGGTAGATCCGCAGCCGCCGTCCCGTCTCCGCCGGCCGGCCCGCAGCGGGCCCGGGCTCCAGCCAGTAGGTGTCCGTACGGGCGTTGACGAAGAGGTCCGGGGCGGCGGCGGTGACCGCGGCGATCACGGCGGCGTGCTCGGCCGCCGGTCGCAAGCTCCCATCGGGCCGCCCGTCCTCCAGGTTGACGCCGGCGACACCGGCGTCCGCGAGCCGCCTCGCGATCCGCGCCACCTCCCGCGGATCGTCGCAGTAGCCGCCCTCCAGGTCGACGGTCACCGGCACCCGCAGCCGGACCGCGAGCGTCTCGGCCAGGGCGATGGTGAGGTCGCGGCCGGCACCGGCGCCGTCCGGCAGGCCCGCGGCCGCGGTCACCCCCAGGCTCGTGGTGCCGACCGCCGGGAACCCGGCGTCCTGCAGGAGGAGGGCGGAGGCGACGTCCCACGCGTTCGGCAGCAGGAACGGCACCGGCGACCGGTGCAGCCCGGCGAAGGCCGCCTGGTGGCTCATGCCCGGCCGATCAGGACGCTGGCCGGCTTCGGCAGGTCGGGCGGGAGCTCGTTGTCCGGCACCGCATCCGCCAGGGGCTGCACGTCGATCACTCCCTCCGGGTTCCCGAGGTGGCGCAGCGTAACTCGTGCGGCATCTCCACCGCGCCGGCCGCCCGTTCCCTGGACGCGCTCGATGTTGACCGCGCGGCTCGGTGCGTGGGTGGATGAGCTGGATCACAGGCACCTCGGCGAACCGAGACGACTGGAGTTTCCATGCCCCTCCCCAGGCCCACGCCCGCCGAGCTGGCCGGCATCGCCGAGCGACTCGGCTACCGCAGTGCGCTGGACTCGATCGACGAGTACACGGCCCTGGTGTCGGCGATGCTCGACGCCTACGACGCGGTGGATGCGGTCGGGGAACAGCCCGTCCTCGCCTCCCGGGGGCCGGTCGAGAGCCGGTTCCCGACGGCCGAGGAGGACCCGCACCACGCCTGGTACGTGCGCACGTCGATCCGGGGCGCCGCCGAGGGCCCGCTGGCCGGGATGAAGCTCGCGGTCAAGGACAGCGTCATGGTCGCCGGGGTGCCGATGATGAACGGCGCGGACCTCCTCGAGGGGTACACGCCCGACGTCGACGCCACCGTGGTGACGCGGGTGCTGGAGGCGGGCGCCGAGATCGTCGGCAAGACCGCCTGCGAGTATTTCTGCCTCTCCGGAGGCAGCCACACCAACGCCCACGGCCCCACCCACAACCCGCACCGGCACGGGTGGTCGGCGGGAGGCTCGTCCAGCGGCAGCGCGGTGGCGGTGGCCACCGGAGAGGCCGACCTCGCGCTGGGCGCCGACCAGGCCGGCTCCATCCGGATGCCGGCGTCCTTCTCCGGCATCGTCGGGCTCAAGCCGACCTACGGTCTCGTCCCGTACACGGGCATCGCCCCGATCGAGGCCCTGATCGACCACGTGGGGCCGATGGCCCGCACGGTCGAGGGCAACGCGCGACTGCTCCAGGTCATCGCGGGGGCGGACGGCGTCGACCCGCGCCAGCGGGACGTCCACGTCGGGAACTACACCGCGGATCTCGGCGCCGGGGTCCGCGGCCTCCGGGTCGGCGTGCTCCGCGAGGGCTTCGGTCATCCGGGCGGCGAGCCGGACGTCGACATCCAGGTCCGCCAGGCCGCCACGGTCCTGGAGAAGCTCGGCGCCGACGTGGCGGAGGTGTCCATCCCGCTGCACCTCCTCGGCCCGGCGCTGTGGACCCCGATCGCCATCGAAGGCCTCACCGAGACCGTGCTCCGCAACCAGGGGTTCGCGATCAGCCGGGACGACCACTACCCGGTCGACATGATGGAGCACCTGCTCCGCCGCCGCGGCGATGCCGATCGCCTGCCGGCCAACGTCAAGCTCTTCACGCTGCTCGGCAGCTACGTCCAGGACACCCTCGGTCGTACCTACTACGGCAAGGCCGTGAACCGGGTGCGGACGCTGCGGGCGGCGTACGACGCGGCCCTGCGGGACGTCGACGTCCTGCTGATGCCCACCACCCCGCAGAAGGCGCAGCCGCTGCCCGACCCGGCCGACGGCGTGGCCGAGTGGTGCCGGCGGGCCACCGAGATGTTCGCCAACACGTGCCCCTTCGACGTCACCCATCACCCGGCGCTCAGCCTCCCGTGCGGGGTGTCCGACGGGCTCCCCGTCGGGCTCATGCTGGTCGGCCGGCACTTCGACGAGGCGACCCTCTACCGCGTCGGGCAGGCCTATGAGCACTCCTGACGGGACCCTGCCGTCGTGCGCGGGCAGTGAGTCAGGCTGGCCTGCCATGTCCTGGAGCCGCCGACATCTGTCAGACGGCCGTGTTCCCGAGAATCAGGCGGATGGTCTCCTGCGGCTGGTCCCACATCGGGAAGTGGCCGCACCGGTCGAACCAATGGAGCTCCGCACCCGGGAAGCGTGCCATCGCCGCTGCCGCCTGGGCGGGTGTGACGACCCTGTCCTGGCGCCCCCAGCCGATGACGACGCGGCCCGGGGTGGAACCCACCGGAGCACCCTGCTGGTCGGGGCCGTGCACCAGCGCGTCCAGCAGGGAATCGTAACCGGCCGAACCGGCCCAGGACTGCAGTTCGCGCAGCACCAGCTCCTGCGGCAGGGCCCACGGCCTGCTGCTCAGCTGCGCGAGGAGTGCGGTCCGGCCGACCGGATGCGAGGTCAGCAGCGGCAGTGCGGGCTGCAGCGCGCGGACCAGACGGATCGACGTCCCGATCGACACCTGGAACGCCCGCTTCTGCATGGGGCTCCAGAACCCTCCTGGGTCCAGCGCCACCGTGTCGCCGCCGACCCCCCGGCGAGCCAGCTCGAGAACCAGACGGGCTCCGACCGAGCTGCCCACCAGATCGACCCCGGTGAGACCGTGATCGTCGATGAAGGTGGTCAGTGCATCGGCCAGCGCGGCGATCGTGAGGTCGCCGCTCAGCGGTGGCGTCTCGCCGAAGCCGGGCAGATCCACCACGATGACCTCGCGCCGTGCGGACAGGCCGTCCAGCACCGGCGCCCACGTGCGCCAGGTGGAGCCGAGGCCGTGCACGAGGAGCAGGGGAACGCCTTCGCCCAGTCGCTCATGATGCATCCGCATGGCTCACGGTGTCACGTTCCCGGACATCGCGGCCCATCGGATCGTCCCGACCGAGATCCGCGGACGACGAGGCCCCCGGGCCCGACGCACCGCGCCCCGGCGTTCCCGCGTCGGGTCGCCCCCGCCGCTCTGGTCCGGGTACGGTCGAGCGGCTCCGATCCTGGTGGAGGCGGCATGCCCGGTGTCCCGTCGGTCAGTGCACCGCGTGGCTCGCAGCTGCCCCTGGCCCGACCCCCGGCACCCGGCGGCGTCGCCCGGGTCGCTGCTGAAGCGCTGGCAGGCCGTCGGTGAACGACGCCGCCAGCGGCAGCCTCGATCCGAAGGGCCCCTCCGCGGAGGCGATCGCGGATCTCTGGTGGCTGATGCTGGCCCTCGGCGTGGCCGTGTTCGTCCTCTTCGCCGTGCTGCTCGCGGTGGGCCTGTTCCGGCGGCGGCCCGCCGACGAGAGCGCCGAGGGGAGGCAGCCGTCGGAGAAGCGCTGGATCGTGGCCGGCGGCGTGGTGCTGCCCGTGGTCGTCCTGACCGTCGTGTTCGGTGCGACGGTCGCCGCGATGCGCGCCATGCCGAACGAGAGCCCGCCGGAGGCGCTGGTGGTCGAGATCACCGGCCATCAGTGGTGGTTCGAGGTCTCCTATCCGGAGGAGGGGGTCACCGTCACCGACGAGCTCCACCTGCCCGTCGGGCGGCCGGTCACGCTCCGCCTGACCTCGGCGGACGTCATCCACAGCTTCTGGGTGCCCGAGCTGGGCGGCAAGATGGACATGCTGCCCGACGGCGTCAACGTCCTGCAGCTGCGGGCCGACGAGCCGGGGGAGTGGGGCACGCAGTGCGCGGAGTTCTGCGGGCTCGAGCACGCCACCATGCGGGTGCACGTCGTGGCCGAGAGTCCCGCTGCCTTCGCGACCTGGATCGAGCAGCAGCAGTGAGTGCCGACCGGGGCGCCCCGCGTCCGGGCCCGGGGACGCCGGAAGTCACCGACCCGGGGACGGCCGAGCAGCTCGACCGCATCTGGGACGACCCGCCGGGGCTGCGGGGCCAGCTGACCGGCGTCCAGAACGACCTGGTCGGCAAGCGCCTGGTGCTGACCGGCTTCTTCTTCCTGCTCCTCGGCGGCAGCTTCGACTCGCTCATCATGCGCCTGCAGCTGGCCTTCCCCGAGCAGGAGCTGGTCAGCCCGCAGTTCTACAACGAGCTGTTCACCAACCACGGCTCGGTGACGATGTTCCTCGTCATCCTGCCGATCTTCGAGGGCTTCGCGATCCTCATCCTGCCCTCCATGCTGGGCAGCCGGGAGATGCCCTTCCCGCGCCTCGGCGCCTTCTCCTACTGGACGTTCCTCTTCGGCGGGCTGCTCTACTACAGCAGCGCCCTGTTCCAGCTGGTGCCCGACGTCGGCTGGTTCGCCTATACCCCGCTGAGCGGGCCGGAGTACTCGCCCGACCTCGCGGTCGACTTCTGGATCCTCGGGCTGGGCGTCGCCGAGATCGGCGCCATCGCCGCCGGGGTCGAGATCATCATCGGCATCCTGAAGATGCGCGCCCCCGGCATGACGCTGACCCGGATGCCGCTGTTCGCCTGGGCGTTCCTGGTGATGGCGTTCATGATCCTCTTCGCCTTCACGCCGCTCATCATCGGCAGCCTGCTCCTCGAGCTCGACCGCGGTTTCGGTACCCAGTTCTTCGATCCCGAGCTCGGCGGCAGCTCGCTGCTCTGGCAGCACCTGTTCTGGATCTTCGGGCACCCCGAGGTCTACATCCAGTTCATCCCCGCAGTCGGCATCGTGGCGATGATCCTTCCGGTCTTCGTCCGGCACCGCCCGGTCGGCTACATCTGGTTCGTCGCCTCGCTGGTCGGCATCGGGTTCCTGTCCTTCGCGCTGTGGGCGCACCACATGTTCGCCGTCGGGCTGCCACCGCTGGTGCTCAGCTTCTTCGCGGCCGCGAGCATGGCGATCTCCATTCCTGCGGGCGTCCAGATCTTTTCCTGGCTGGCCACCATCTGGGCCGGGCGGCCGGTGTGGCGAACTCCGTTCCTGTTCGTCGTCGGCTTCCTGATCATCTTCGTCATCGGCGGGATCACCGGCGTGATGGTCGCCTCCGTGCCGTTCGACCTGCAGGCTCACGACACCTACTTCGTCGTGGGGCACCTGCACTACGTGCTCATCGGCGGCGTCGCCTTCCCGATCTTCGCCGGCGTCTACTACTGGTTCCCGAAGTTCACCGGCAAGCTGCTGGACGAGCGGCTGGGGAAGTGGAACTTCTGGCTGCTGTTCGTCGGCGTGAACGTCGCCTTCTTCCCGATGCACCAGGTCGGGCTCATGGGGATGCCGCGGCGGGTCTACACCTACGAGGCGGGTCAGGGCTGGGACATCTTCAACCTGATCTCGACGATCGGGGTGCTGATCATCGTGCCCGGCATCGGGGTGTTCGTGTGGAACGTCATCCGCACCATCCGGCGGGGGGAGCAGGCCGACGCCAACCCGTGGGGAGCCGACACCCTGGAGTGGGCGCTGCCGTCGCCGCCCAAGCAGCACAGCTGGACCGAGCCACCGATCGTGCGCAGCCGGCACCCGCTGTGGGACCAGGAGCGGCTCGACCGGGGCGACCCGCAGCTGATGCACTTCGTGCGCGGGCTCGGCCAGTGGCCGCTGAAGTGGCGGGCGGCGGTGGTCGTCGGCACCGCGGACGGTCGACCCGTGGAGGTCTTCCGCGTCTCGAACCCGTCCATCTGGCCGCTGGTCACCGCGGGCGGCGTGGTGCTGATCTTCCTCAGCGAGCTCGTCAAGCTGCGGTGGGGAGCGGGAGTCGGTGCCCTGATCATCATCGCCGCCGTCGTCGCCTGGAACTGGCCGCAGCCGGCGCCGATGACCGCGGACGAGGAGGATGCGTTCGAGCGTGAGTACGGCGTCCCGGTGAACGCCCACGGCAGCGTGATCGTCGCCCGGTCCGGAACGCTGCTCGCCATCCTCTTCGTCGCCGTGGCCTTCTCCGCCCTGCTGCTGAGCTACTTCTACCTGCGGCTGGAGAACCCGCAGTGGCCGGTGGCCGGTGTCCGCAATCCGCCGCTGGGCCAGGCGTCGGTCGCTGCCGCGCTCGTCGTGGCCGGTGCGGCCGGCGTGCCGTTCGCGCAGCGGCAGATCGGCCGGGGCGACATGCGCGGTTTCCGCGGCGGGCTGCTCGCTGCCCTGCTCCTGGCCGGTGGCGGGGTGGTGGTCCAGGTCGTCGACCTGGTGCAGCTCGACGTGGGCTGGACGGCGCACGCCTACGGCTCGATCTTCTACACCCTCGCCGGCTTCGTCGTCGTCGTCGCCTCCGCCGCGTTGATCATGCTGGCGATGGTCATCCACTGGGCCTCCCGCGGGACGTACACGTACCGCCGGCACGCCCCGATAGCCAACGTGGCCCGCTTCTGGGTGGCGATGGCGGTCATCTGGGTCGTCGGTTTCGCGACGCTCTACCTCGGGCCGGCCCTGACATGAGCACTTTCGACCCCGCGGCGCGCCGCCCCCCGCCACCGGAGCCGGAGGAGGCGGCCACGGCGAGCGGTGGCACGCCGGCCCCGGTCGACGTGTCGGTCGACACCCGGGCGGTGACCGCCGTCGTCGTCCTGCTCGCCGGGCCGGTGATCAGTTCGGTCCACTTCCTGCTGGTCTACCTGGTGGTGGAGGCCGGCTGCACCGGCGGCGGTCCCGGGCTGGAAACCTTCGACCCGCCGGTACCGACCGTCGTCACCCTCGTCGCCACCGCGGTCGCCGCGCTCGCCTGCGCGGCGACCGCATGGTGGGGCCTGGCCCGGTGGCGGGCGCTGCACCGGGCCAGGCCGGAGGCGCGCACCGAGGAGCTCGTCGACCGGCAGCCGCTCGCCTTCGGCGGGTTCCTGCTGTCGCTGCTGGGCCTGGCCACCGTGCTCTTCGTCGGCCTCCCCGCCCTGTTCCTGCAGGCGTGCACGTGAGCCCCGGGACGCTCGCGCACGACGGCGCGCACCTGGTACCGGAGGAGCTCTGGACGGCCTGGAACGCCGACCCGGTGATCCTCACCGGTCTGCTGCTGGCCACCTGGGCCTACCTGCGGGGCCGCAGCCGCGGTCGGGCCCGGGCCGCCCAGACGTGGCGGGCGCGGTGCTTCGCCGGCGCGCTCGCCGCGATCGTCGTCGCCCTGGTCTCGCCGCTGGACGCGCTGTCCGACGCGCTGGCGTCCGCGCACATGGTGCAGCACCTGCTGCTCACGCTCGTCGCCGCGCCGCTGCTCGTGCTGAGCGCCCCGGGGGGCCGGCTGCTGCGCGGTAGCCCCGCCGTCGTCCGTCGCGCGATCAGCCCGTCGCGACGACGGCTGCGCCTGGCCGCGGTGACGCATGCGCTGCGGCATCCGGGAACGGCGTGGCTGCTGCACGTGGGGACGTTCTGGGCCTGGCATGCGGCCGTGCTGTACGACGCCGCGGTGCAGAACGCCGCCGTCCACGCCCTCGAGCACGCGACCTTCCTGATCACCGGCGTGCTGTTCTGGCGAACCGTCATCGGCGTCCGTGCGGCGCGGGTCCCCGCCGGCCTCGGCGTCCTGCTCGTCTTCGGCATGGCGATGTCGAGTGCGCTGCTCTCCGTGCTGCTCACGTTCGGCCGGAGCCCCTGGTACTCCGCCTACGCGGCGACGACGCACACCTGGGGGTTGGCGCCGCTGGCGGACCAGCAGCTGGCTGGCGCCATCATGTGGATCCCGGCCGGGCTGGTGCACGTCGTCGTCGCACTCGGTCTGCTCGTCACGTGGATCCGCGGAACCGAGGACGACGAGGCCCCGGCCGCACCCGTGGTGACCCGGGACCACCAACTCCAGGCGCCGAGGTGAACGGTTCCGCTGTGTGATCAGCGGACCAGTGGGTAGCGGGCCGACGATGCCTGCACACATCTTCGTACTGGGCCTGGACGCGCTGAACCTCGAGACGCTCCGGCATCTCGAGCCGGACGAGTTCACGTTCCACGAGCTGCTTCCCAAGGACGAGCTCATCGGAATCGAGAACATCGACCTGGCCGGACTGCTCGATCGGGCGGCGCAGCAGCTCGAGGCGTTCGACGGTCCGATCGATGCGATCGTCGGCTACTGGGACTTCCCGGTCAGCTCCATGCTGCCCATCCTGTGCCGGCGGTTCGGTGTTCCGGGCCCCCCTCTCGACGCCGTCGTGAAGTGCGAGCACAAGTACTGGAGCCGGATCGAGCAGCGGAAGGTGATCGAGGAGGTTCCCGAGTTCGCGCTCGTCGACCTCGACGAGCACGAGGGTCTTCCGCCGAACCTTCGTTATCCCGTGTGGCTCAAGCCGGTGAAGTCGGTGTCCTCGGAGCTCGCCTTCCGCGTCGGCGACCGCGACGAGCTGAACGCGGCGCTGACGGAGATGCGCCAGGGCATCGACAAGTACGGGGAGCCGTTCGAATTCGTTCTCGGACAGCTGGACCTGCCACCGGAGATCGCCCGAGTCGGAGCAACCGCCTGCCTGGCCGAAGAGGCCGCTGTCGGCCAGCAGGTCACCGTCGAGGGATACAGCGTCGGGGGAGAGGTCCACGTCTACGGCATCGTCGACTCGTTGACCTATCCGGACACCTCGAGCTTTCTCAGGTACCAGTATCCGTCGCAGCTCCCGGAGCGAATCCGTGCCCGGTTGGCGGAGATCTCGCAGAAGGTGGTCGAGCAGCTGGGACTCGACTCGATCACCTTCAACATCGAGTACTTCTGGGACCCCGACAACGATCGGATCCGGCTGCTCGAGGTGAACCCGCGGCACTCGCAGTCGCACGCCCTGCTGTTCGAGCACGTCGACGGCGTCTCGAACCACGAGGCCATGATCAAGCTCGCTCTCGGCCGGACACCGAGAAGACCGGCAGGCGAGGGACCGTACGACGTGGCGGCCAAGTGCTATCTCCGGGCATTCGACGACGGCGTCGTGGTGCGAAGCCCGTCGCGCGCAGAGGTCGAGCGAATCGAGCAGGAGCTCGACGGTGTCACCGTGCGCGTGGTGGCGGAGACGGGAAGCCGGTTGTCGGACCTCGCCCAGCAGGACAGCTACAGCTACGAGTTGGCTCAGGTCTTCGTCGGTGCACGCGACGAGGCCGAGCTGATCGAGACGTACGAGAGGTGTGTCCAGATGCTCGCCTTCGAGATCCAGAACTGAGCACCCGCGATGGCCGATTCCCCACTCCTCGCCGTGCAGGAGCTCCCGTACGACGTCATCGAGGAGGAGCACGTCTGGATTCCGATGACCGACGGCACCCGCCTGGCCGCCCGGATCTGGCGTCCGCCCGAGTCCGATGTCGAATCCGTGCCGGCGATCCTGGAACTGATCCCCTATCGGAAACGCGATCTGACGGCCTACCGCGACTCGATCCACCATCCCTACATGGCGGGCCACGGGTATGCCTGCGTGCGCGTCGACCTGCGGGGCAGCGGTGACTCCGAGGGAGTGCTGACCGACGAGTACCTCGAGCAGGAGCTCCGCGATGCCGAGGACGTCCTCGCCTGGCTCGCGGACCAGCTCTGGTGCGACGGCAACACGGGGATGATGGGCATCTCCTGGGGTGGCTTCAACGCACTGCAGGTGGCCGCCCGCAGACCCGCCGGGCTGGGCGCGATCGTGACGGTCTGCTCCACCGACGACCGGTACGCCGACGACGTCCACTACATGGGTGGCTGTCTGCTCAGCGACAACCTGTCGTGGGCCTCGACCATGTTCGCCTACAACTCCTGCCCACCCGACCCCGCCCTGGTCGGGAACCGATGGCGGGACATGTGGCTGGAGCGGTTGCAGGGCAGCGGCCTGTGGCTGGACACGTGGCTGCAGCACCAGACGCGCGATACCTACTGGGAGCACGGTTCCATCTGCCAGGAGTACTCGGAGGTCGACTGTCCGGTCCTCGCGGTGAGCGGGTGGGCCGACGGCTACTCCAACGCTGTCTTCCGGATGATCGAGCACCTCGACGTACCGCGCCAGGGCCTGATCGGACCGTGGTCGCACAAGTACCCGCACCTCGGTCAGCCCGGACCGGCCATCGGCTTTCTCCAGGAGGTGGTCCGGTGGTGGGACCGCTGGCTCAAGGGCATCGACAACGGCACCACCGACGCGCCGATGCTCCGGGTCTGGATGCAGGACAGCGTTCCGCCGCTGACCGCGTACGAGGACCGCCCGGGCCGCTGGGTGGGAGAGCCGAGCTGGCCGTCACCGCACGTCGACGAGGTCGCGCATCCACTGGCGCGGAACCGGATCGCCGCTCCGGCCGACGTGGTGGCCGAGGAGATCCTGGGCATCGAGTCCCCGCTGTCGGTGGGGCAGTTCGCCGGCAAGTGGTGTTCCTACAACGCTCCTCCGGACCTGCCCTACGACCAGCGCGAGGAGGACGGTGGGTCGCTGGTGTTCGACTCCGATGTCCTCGGGGAGCGATACGAGATCCTCGGCGCCCCCGTGGCCGAGTTCGACATCAGTGCGAGCCGCCCCGATGCCATGGTGGCCGTGCGCCTGTCCGACGTGGCGCCCGACGGGCGGGCGACACGGGTCACCTACGGCCTGCTCAATCTCACGCACCGCGACGGGCACGCAGACCCCCGGCCCCTCGAGCCCGGCCGGCGCTATCGCGTCCAGGTGCGGATGAACGGCGTCGCCCATGCCTTCGCGCCCGGGCACCGCCTGCGGCTGTCCGTCTCGTCGTCGTACTGGCCGCTGGCGTGGCCGTCACCGGAATCGGCACGGCTCGAGGTGCACACGGCGTCGAGTCGCCTGATCCTGCCGACCCGCCCGCTGCGGGAGTCGGACGAGGTGTCCGGCCAGCCGTTCGGGGAGCCCGAGGGCGCGCTGCCGATCTCGGTCACGCCGCGCCGGCCCGGTGAGCACAAGTGGGCGGTCACCCGAGACCTGATCGGCTACGAGTCCGCGCTCGAGGTCGTCAACGACCTGGGTGTGCTGCGCTTCGACGACATCGACCTGGAGGTGACACGACGGGCAGCGGAGCGGTACAGCTCGGTCGCCGACGACTACGGGTCGATCCGCGGGGAGACGAACTGGACCATGGCGTTCCGCCGCGGCGACTGGCACGTGCAGACGGTGACCCGCACGGTGCTGACCTCCACGGCCACGGACTTCTGCCTGTCCGCCCAACTGGATGCCTACGAGGACGAACGCCGGATCGTCTCGCTGAACTGGAACCGCACGATCCCGCGAGATCACGTCTGACGTGGTAGGCCATGGGGAGAAGCATGCAGAAACTTCTCGTGCTGCTGAACCGGGACGCCGGAACCGCTGACGACGTCTCGGTGGAGGCGGCGCTGGACGAACTGCGCCGGGGCGCCGAGGTGACGGTGGCCGCCACCGCCGACGAGGCCGAGCTCCTCGAGGCGGTGGGCGGCCGCGGGGACCGCCGCCTGGTCGTTCTCGGTGGTGACGGGTCGGTGCATTCGGCGATCCGTGCGCTCGACAGCGCCGGGGCGCTGGGCCCCGGCGAGCCGGTCGGCGTTATCCCTCGGGGAACAGGGAACGACCTGGCCCGGACCCTCGGGCTGCCGCTGGATCCGGTCGCCGCGGCCACCGTGGTCCTCGCCGGGCTTCCATGCCCGGTGGACCTGCTGCGCGGCGACGACGGCGGGCTGGTCGTCAACGCCGTCCACGTCGGCGTCGGCGCCCGGGCCAGTGCCGAGGCCATCCGGTTCAAGGGTCGGCTGGGTACGGCGGCCTTTCCACTCGGGGCGGTCATCGCCGGCCTGACGACCAGGGGCGTGGCACTCCGGGTGGAGGCCGACGGCGAGGTCGTCGGCTCCGAGGCCGGGGGCTGGGCAGCCGACGGGAGCACCGAGGTGCTGCTGGTCGGGGTCTGCAACGGCCCGACGATCGCCGGCGGCACGTCCCTGGCACCCGGCGCGCTGATCGACGACGGGATGGCGGAAGTGGTGGTGTCCACCGCCACGGGTCCGGTGGTCCGTGGCGCGTTCGCGGCGGCGCTGCTCACCGGGGCGCACGTGGACCGCCCCGACGTTCAGATCGCGCGGGCCCGGCACGTGCGCATCCAGGGGGGCCCGGTCGACCTGGTCGCGGACGGCGAACTGCAGCAGGCCGTGGGATCGCGGACGTGGCGGGTCGACCCCGGAGCCTGGTCGGTTCTCGTGCCGCGCTGACACCGTTCCGCGACCGGCTCCCGGCATCGGCTGCGTATCCGAGAGGCGGGTCCGGGAACGGCCCGTGCTCAGCGGAGCGCGAGTTCCCGCCCGACCAGCGTGACGGCGTCAGCGGGCGCCGGTAGGCCTCCACGGACCAGCACCACGCCGTCGACGATGAGGGAGGAGACCGCCATCCCCGCCCGCACCGAGCGGCGGAGCTCGGCACCCCGTAGGCCGCGACGGCGGCCGCCCCTGATCAGCTCGGGCAGCAGCCACAGCCAGTTCGACGGCGAGACGATCTGGATGTCCACGTGGTCGGGCAGGGCGGAGCGCAGGGCCCGGTAGACCCCGCCGACCTCGTCCTCCGGCGGAACGTGGCAGTGCGAGCCCCCCTCGTCGAAAGGCCGGACGTCCCCGCCGCAGCACCCGCCGGCGGCCGGAGCCGCCGAGCGGGTGCCGCGGACGACGACGACGCGCGAAGTCACCGGCCGGCTCGCCCGGCCGGGCCCTCGGTGGACCCGGAGGTGGACTCCCCATGGTCGGGGTTGGCCCGGGCCACGACGGACTCCTCCCCGGCACCGCTCCCGCCCTCGGCGGGAACGGCCGTTCCCCGCTCGCGGAACGCCGACCGCAGGGCGAGCGCGGCCTCCACCACCAGCCACACCGCCAGGATGAAGACGATCGCGTCCAGCGGCGCCAGGACCCACTGCCCGGCGTCGACGAAGTTGCGCAGGTTGAGGATCAGCGCCCACGTGGTCACCACCAGCAGGAACACCAGCGGGACGAGCACCGCCGTCGGGTTCTTGCCGCGGCGGGTCACCCAGACCGCGATCACCGACAGCGCCAGGCCGGCGGTCAGCTGGTTCGTCGTCCCGAACAGCTGCCAGAGGACACCGAAGGTGTACCCGGCCTCGCCGCCACCGGGCAGCAGGGCCATGGCCAGCGGGATGACGACGGCCACCGTCGTGGCGAGGGTCAGGTTGCGCGCGAGGACCCGGATGCCGGTCAGCTCACCGATCTCCTGGACGACGTAGCGCTGCAGGCGCACGCCGGTGTCCATGGTGGTGGCCGCGAAGCTGATGACGACGACCGCCGCGAAGACCGCGGCGATGTCCAGCGGGACGGCGAGGTTGTTGGCGAACTGGGCGACACCGTTGACGAAGTTGCCCGTCGCGCCGCCCGAGGCGGTGGCGAAGTCGGGGTACAGCGCCTCCCAGTCGGCCTGCGTCGCGGCCACACCGGCGGTGGTGGCGAGCACCGCGCCGGTGGCCAGTGACCCCTCGCCGACGGCGCCCATGTAGCCGATGTAGCGCCCGTCGGTCTCCTTGTCCAGCTGCTTCGACGACGTCCCCGAGGACACCAGCGCATGGAACCCGGAGATCGCCCCGCAGGCGATGGTGATGAACAGGAACGGGAAGAAGCTCGGCGCCCCCTCCGGCACGTCGTTGACCACCGGCGCCTGGATCCTGCTCATGCCGACGATCACGCCCAGCGCGATGACGCCGAGCGCGATGAACAGCTGGTGGCTGTTGATGTAGTCGCGCGGCTGCAGCAGCACCCACACCGGTATGCGGGAGGCGATCCAGGTGTAGGCGAACAGCAGGACCACCCACAGGTTTCGGGTCTGCTCGAACCCGAGCGCCTCGGCCAGGCCGTCGAGCGAGACCGGGACGGCGTTGCCGACCAGGATCAGCGCGTACAGCACCAGGACCCCGACCAGCGAGGGCAGCAGCGCCGACGACCGGGTGCGGTAGATGTACACCCCGATCCCGATGGCCAGCGGGATCTCCGCGACGATGGGGATGACGGCTCCGGGCTGGGCGACGAACAGGTTCCCGATGACGACGGCGAACACCGCGTTGACCAAGGTGAGCAGGAAGAAGATGATCGCCAGGAAGAGGAAGCGGGCCCGGCCGTTGATGACGTCACCGGCGAGGGTGCCGATGCTCCTGGCCTTGTGGCGCACCGAGACGGCCAATGAGCCGAAGTCGTGCACGCCGGCTGCGAAGATGGTTCCCAGGACGATCCAGGCCAGCGCCGGCCCCCAGCCCCAGAACACCGCGATCGCCGGTCCGACGATGGGGGCGGCGCCGGCGACCGACGTGAAGTGGTGCCCGAAGAGGACGTGCTTGTTGGTCGGCACGAAGTCGACACCGTCGTTGAACTGGTGGGCCGGCGTGACGAACGCCGGATCCAGGGCGTACACCTTGCGCGCGAGGTACCGGGAGTAGTAGCGGTATCCGAGGAAGAACAGGATCCCGACTACGGCGCCCACGACGAATGCCGGCACTGGCTGCTCCTAGGACGGGGCGGCCCCTGTGCCGCCACTGCAGGGAGTAGACAACCGGGTGATGAATGCCACAAGCCTGGGTGCAGCGGTCGCCTCGGCCGGTGTGGCCGAGTTGCTGTGGCGGGCGCCTCCGGGGCCGCCGGGCGCGGCCGGCGTCGTCCCCCTGCTGCTGGACGGCCGGCCGGCGGTGGCACTGCCCTGGGCACACGTCGATGCGGCCCGGGTCGCCGGGGCGGCGGAGGAGGCCGCGCTGGTCCTCTCCGACCCGCGGCTCACCGGTTCGGCATGGCGCCCGCTGATGCTGTCCGGGCGGCCCACCCTGATCGAGGACGGCGACGGAGCCCTGTTCAGGGAGCAGCTCCTCGATCAGGAGCTGCGCAAGCACCCCCCGTCCCGGGCGCTGGCCGACTCACCGATGCTGCGCCGGGAGCACTGGTGGTACCTGCCGCGGCTGGTCGTCGTGCTGGAGGCGGCGCGGATGAGCGACCTGCATCGCCGGGCCGGGCCGGCCGACGCCGTCCTCGCCGTCGACGACGCGGGACTGCACGTCCGCACCGTCCACGTGGCGGACTGGGACGCCGGGCCGATCGCCCTGCGGAACGCTCCACCCGACGTCCGTGGTCCCGCGGTCCTGATCGGACAGGAGATGTCGGTTCCCGACGTCGAGCAATGGACCGTCCACACCACCGTCGGCCACTACGCCGACGGCCGGCTGACGGACGCGCGTCCGTCCGGCTCCCGGGAGCTCGAGCCCGTCCCGGGCCTGCTCGCCCGCGTGCGCCGCCAGCGGGCCCTCGAGCGGGCGTGCGTCAGCGCACTGCGCGCCGCCGGCCACGCCTGAGGCGTGCCACGCCGGGCGGATCTCCGGGGAACGACAGCCACCGGACCCGTACGCACCGTGACGCTGCCGGTGCCCTCGGTGTACCTGCGGCCGGTGTCGGATCACGCCGCCCGACGCGATTGACACTGCTGCGTCCGGGTCGGGACGATGCGGTGCGGTGCGGTGATCGCGCTGCCGGTGCGTCCGGACGCACGACCAGAAGGCGCCACAAGGGGGGACACCCGGTGGACCTTGCCTCGGCGACGCGCGTCGCACTGCTCGACGGGTTCGCGCTGGAGCGAACCCATGCCGGTGCCCCGGCGGCGGGGAACGACCTCCCACACAGCGCTCAGCGCCTGATCGCCCACCTGAGCCTGTTCGGCCACCCCGGCCGGAGCGCGATCGCCGGGCAGCTGTGGCCCGACGTGCCCGAGGAGCACGCCCACGGCAGCCTCCGTTCGGCGTTGTGGCGGGTGCAGAAGGCGGTGCCCGGCCTGGTGGACGTGTCCGGCGGTGCGCTCGGGCTCGCCGCCGGGGTGCGCGTCGACGTGCGCGAGCTCAGCGACTGGGCGCGGCGGGTGCTGGACCCGCTCGCCGCCGTGGACGACATCGTCGCGCCAGACGTCGGCCTGCGCGGCGAGTTGCTCCCCGGGTGGTACGACGACTGGGTCCTCTTCGCCCGCGAACGCCTTCGCCAGCTCAAGATGCACGCCCTCGAGGTGCTGGCGGACCGGCTGGTGGACGGCGGCCGCTACGGCGACGCGGTGCAGGTAGCGTACGCCGCGGTCGGTACCGAGCCGCTACGGGAGAGCGCCCACCGGGCGGTCGTCCGGGTCCACCTCGCCGAGGGCAACACCGCCGAGGCGCTGCGCGCCTACGAGGCCTTCCGGGAGCTGCTCGCGGACGAGCTCGGGATAGCGCCCAGTCCGCTGATGGAGGAGTTGATCCGCCCGGCCCGCCCCGGCACCGGGCCCCGGTCCCGTCCGGTGCGCTGCCCGGTGCAGCCGCTGCCGCCGGCCCGCGTCTGAGCGGCCCGGTGGCTGAGCCGCCCGGTGTGTCCAGCCGCTGCGGCAGTGACCCGGGCGCGGATCCGGGCGGTCAGTCCTGCGAGAGGACGAGGACCGAGTAGCCGGCGACGCCGACGTCCGCGGAGAACGCCAGACCGTCCCAGGCGATCGGGTCGGTGACCGGGTCGTAGCCGGGCCGGCTGGAGAAGGACGGGTCGTAGCCGGACCAGTCGGAGTTGAGCCGCACCCGCCACCGGCCGGCCCGGGGCAATCCGATGCGGTACGCGGAGTGGTCGACGCAGCCGAGGTTGGCGACGACCACCACGTCGTCGCGGGGGCCACCCATCGACCAGCGGTGGAAGGCGAGGAGCTTGCCGGCGTGGTCGACGTGGTGCACGTTGATCCCCTGCCCGGTCAGGCCCCGCGTGGTGTCGTACCAGTTGCGGCGCAGGTGGACCAGGTCGCGGTACAGCTGCGTGATGCCGTGGAACCTGGCGAGCTTGGTCCAGTCCAGCGTCCGGTCGTCGCTCCACCACGTGTCCTCGAGGAATTCCTGCCCCTGGAAGAGCAGCGGCAGCCCCGGGGCGGTGAGCACCAGGGCAGCGCCGAGCGTCGACCGCTTCTTGGCGAACACGTCGGCGGCCGCGCCGGGGGAGATTTCCTCCGGCAGCCGCCGTCCGCCGTTGCCGTTCTCGTCGTGCGACTCGGTGTAGACCACCCGCGGGAAGGCGCCGTCGTAGCTGCGGGTGAGGGCGGCGGCCACCCGGCCGACGTCGCGGTCCCGGTCCCAGGGCGTCACCAGCGCGGCGCGCAGGTCGTGCACGAACGGGTCCCACTGCACGTCGAACCCGAGGCCGCCGGAACCGACCGGCCGGGTCACCGCCGCCCCGCCGGCGAAGTCCTCGGCGATCATGGTCTTCCAGGGCTGGTGCCGGTCCACCGCCTGGTTCAGGTCCTGCAGGAGCCGCCAGCCCTCGGGGAGGAACTGCCCCGAGGCCGCCCACGTCTGCGCGGTCTGGTCGATGCGCAGCCCGTCGACGCGGAACTCCTCCAGCCACATCAGCACGTTGTCCACGACGAACCGGCAGACCTCGGGGCGTCCGTAGTCGGGGCGTGGCGACTGCCAGGGCGTGTGCATGCGCCAGTCGTTGTAGAAGTAGACGCCGCCTCCCTCGCCCTCGTGCCACCCGTCGAAGCGCCACAGGCTGTGCTCGAGATCGGCCGCGCCGAAGTGGTTGAAGACCACGTCGAGGAGGACGGCGATGCCGTGCCGGTGCGCCTCCCGGACGAACTCCTTGAGCGCCGTGCGCCCGCCGTAGTCGGACTCCACGGCGAAGGGCAGCGCCGGGTTGTAGCCCTTGGAGGAGATCCCGCCGAACTCGGTGACCGGCATCAGCTCGACGGCGTTCACGCCGAGGTCCCGGAGATGACCCAGCCGCTCCGCCGCGGAGCGCAGCGTCCCCACGCCCCCGCCGGGGGAGTCGTTGAAGGTGCCGACGTGCAATTCGTAGAGCACGACGTGGTTCCAGGCCGGTGTCCGGTAGTCGTCCTGACCCCAGTCGAAGTCGTCCGGGGCGCAGACGATCCCGTCCCCGATGGAGCTCGTCACCGCCCGGACCCGTGGGTCGATCCGCCGGACGAGTTGGCCCTGGGCCGTCGTGACGGCCAGGCGGTAGCGCTGGCCCACCCGGGCGCCGGGGACGTCGGTGGACCAGTGACCACCGGGCTCGGCGGCCATCGGGTTCGCGTCGTCGTCCCAGCCGTTGAACTCGCCCACGACCGCCACCGCGGCGGCGAACGGCGCCCACGCGCGGAACGCGACCCCGCCGGCGAACGGAACGGCCCCGAGCCCGAGGTGCGCGGAGGGTGGCACGAGGGCTCCCGTCGTCGGTCCGGCAGTCAGTGCACGCGCTGGAGCTCGAGCACCTGCACCTGGCACGGCTGCAGTCCGGCCGGCAGGCCCTCCTCGAGGAGCTGCCGGCCGGACAGGGGGCGGCGCCACATCGGGCGGTCCGGGTCCGTGCCGAGCAGGTCGAGCACCTGGTGGTGGGAGTCGGGGGCCTGCGCCAGCCGGCTGCCGAGCGAGCTGCCGACGTCGAGCTGCCCGCTCACCCAGGCCGTCCGGTCCAGGTTGCTCACCAGCAGCAGCGGGACGTCGCCGGGGTCGGCGCCCGACCGGGCGCAGGCGAATGGCACGGTCGGGGCGGCCGTCCGCCAGCCGAGCCGTTCGCGCTCGGTCGTGCGCAGCGCCGGCCGGCTGGACGCGAGGCGGGCGGCGGCGGCGATCCGGGCGGCCAGCGCCGTGTTCGCCGCCGGCAGCGTGCCCTGCCGCAGCTGCCACAGGGTGGGCACGCCACCACGGGACTTGAACCGGAGCTGCTGCCCCTCCGCGTACTCGTCACCGGCCAGCGTCGTCATCGGGCCGCCCATCAACCGCATGGTGACCACCGCGGTGCCGTAGGCGAGGAGGTCGCCGCCGAACCACCCGGAGCCGCGGATCTCGTCGTGGTTGCCGGTCCCCGAGAACTCCGCGTCGCGCAGCGGCGCGCCGTAGCTGCGCCACAGCCGGTCGACGTCCCGGTCGGCCAGGGCGTGCAGCAGCTCCTCGTAGCCCTTGGACTGGACGACGTCCCCCACCCGGGCGCTGTAGTCCTTGCGGTCGTGGTCCTCGAGCACGATGAGCAGGGAGCTGTCCGCGCCGCGCACCCGGCGGGCCTCCATCTCGACCACCGGCAGCACCTGCTCGAAGAAGGAGAACGGCATGCCCAGGGCGTGGTCCACGCGGAAGCCGTCGAACCCCAGCTCGGTCACCGCCCAGCGCATGGCCCGGCCGATGTAGTCGAGCACCCGCTGGTTCTGCGCCGAGGTAGCGACCCAGCGCTGCTCGCCGGCGTGACCGCCGTGGTTGAGGTGCTTCGTGTCCGCCCACCTGCCGTACCAGTCCGGCGAGTACGTCCGGTGCACGCTGCCGGCACCCCGCGGGTCGTACCGGCCGTCCGGCCCCCTGGTGGCGTAGAGCTGCGGCAGCATGTGCTCGGCGTAGTCCTTGATCCCCTCGTCGACCTCCGGTGACGCCAGCCGGGCCGCCACCTCCGCCAGCTGGGCGGCGTCCAGCGCCACCTGGGAGTAGTCGCGCCGCCGGACCTGCGCCGATCCGCCCTCCCCGAACACGTCCCGGAACACGTAGTTGTGCCCGACGTGGTTCGGCGCGATCTCGGAGATCACCGCCATGCCCAGGGCGTGCGCCGCGGCCACGAACCGGGTCATCGCGGCGTTCGCCAGCTCCCGCTGCCGGTCCCGGTCCCAGGGCGGCACGGCGCGTGCCTCCCGCGAGAGCTCCGGGTCAATGGAGAACCAGTCCGTGCTGGCGTAGTCGCTGCCCGCGTCGTCGAGGGCGGCCAGGCCGTCCCACGGGTCGAGGCGGTACGGGACCTGCACCCACACGCAGGTGACCCCCTCGTCGGCCAGCTGCCGCAGCGTGTACCAGCCCGGGCCGGTCTCGAGCATGTCCTCGATCGTGGAGATGTCGGTGCTGTCGGCCCGGGCGTTGGCCTTGTCGATGGGCACCTGCCGGACGTAGGTGGCGTCGACGGCGGGGTCGGACACCCGGTACACCAGCCGGTTCTGCAGGCCGTGCCGGGCGGCCGGTGACGGCGGCCCGGCATGCTCCTGGGCCCAGTGGCGCACCCCGTCGAGGACCACGTACCCGGTGGCGACGAAGGTGCCGCGGACGGCGGGCGGCAGCGTCACCTCGAAGGCGCGCTGGTGCTCGTCGGCCGGGACCGTGCCGGCCATGGCCACCGCGGAGAAGTTCCGCGGGTCCGCGGCACCGTGGTTGGTCCACACGAACGCCGTGGCCCCGGCCAGCTCGCCGGGGGAGGTCGCGCTCACGCCCAGACCCAGCGCGAGCGTCTCACCCGGGCGCAGCCTCGGCCGGCCCCTGCCGGGGCGCAGCTGGGCCGGGCCGAACCCGATGCGCTCGATCATGACCGCCCCTCCCCACCGGCCGGCCGGTCAGCCCAGGCCCCGCAGCGTGCGCGCCAGCCCGGTCCAGCGCGCCGCCGTCCCGGTGTCGATCTGGAGCCCCTGGGCCCGCAGCGTCTCGCCCAGGCCCTCCGCGGTGGCGTCGGCGAGCATGCCGACGTTGGTGATGCCCGCGGCCAGCAGCGCCGTCCGGGTCTCCGCCGGGAGCCCCTCCAGCTGCTCCACCCCCAGCGTCGTCGCCGACTCCGGCCGGGTGCGGATGCTGCCGCGCACGCTCGCGGCGAGAACGGCATCGGCGCCGCCGGTGGTCCGCAGCACCGCGGCCTGGCGCTCGGCGACCATGTCCTGCAGCGCCTCGGGCGACCCGATCACCTGGCCGGCGGGGAGGACCTCGACGATTTCCCGCAGGGTGACCCCCTCCTCGGTGACCAGGTCGCCGAACCGGCCGACCAGGTCCTCCTTGGTCATCGTCCCCGCCGAGAGGGCGGTGCCCAGGGCGGCGTCGTTCGCGACGGCCCGGCCGAGTGCGCCGGCGTACCGGAGCCGGCCGGCGCCCAGGCGGTCCCGCGGGATCTCCACCTGGGGCAGCACCTGGATCCCCGTGGCGGTGCGCACCGCGAGGACGTCCTTGCCGAAGAACGTCGTCGCCCCGATGAGCTCGGGCATCTCCAGCACGCCCGGGAACGGCTCGAGTCGGCCCGGTCGCTGCGGCCGCTCGGCCAGCCGCGCCAGGTCGGCGTTGACCCGGTTGAACTCCGCGGTGACGTCGGCGAGCAGGTGCGCGAGGCCGGCGCGCAGCCCGGCGATGCCGGCGTAGGCCCGGCGCAGCTCGTCACCCAGCGCGTCGAGGTCCCCGCGGATCGCGTCGAAGCGGCGGTTGAACCCCTCGATGCCCTCGGCCTGGACGACGTCGACCCCGTCCCGCCAGTCGTCGTGCTCGAAGGTGCGCACGAAACGGGAGGTGTCCGCGGCGTCGGTCGCCGGGAAGTCCACGGAGAAGCGGAAGATCCGTTGCCCGCCACCGACGTCGTCGATGATCCACCGGCCGATGGCCGTCTTGGCCTCGATCGCCGACAGCCCCTCGGTGGTCAGGAGGTCGAACATCCGGGACGGCGTCATCCCGGCCACGGTGATCTCGTTCACGGCTGACCTCCTGGGGTGGCAGTGCGGCCCGCCGGCCGGGCACCGGGCCGGCGGTAGAGCTGGAAGCTGCGGGCCAGTCGCGGCGGGATCGCCCCGCCGGTCCCGTCCCCGTGCACGTCGACCGCCCGGCTGCGGATCGGGTAGGTGTCGACCTCCACGGCCGCGGGGACGTCGGCCAGCAGCACGTTCATCACGAACTCGTACTCGTCCGGGGACAGCGCCGCCCCCGGCGGCGGCTCGACCCGCAGCCCGAAGGGCGCCGGCGCCGCACCCCGCTCGGTCCCCACCGCCACCAGGGCGGTCAGGCCGCGGCCGGTGGGGGAGAACTCGGTGACCGCGCCCCGTTCCCGGACCCGCCCGCCGTCGCCGACCACCGGGACGGCGTACCAGCGGAACTCCGCGGTGGCCCGCTCGGCGAGGTTGAGGCCGGCCACCGGCAGCGGCACCAGCGAGGTCACCACCACCGCGTCCCCCGCGCCGGTCAGGAAGAGCAGCCCCGCGGCCATCCCTGCGTCGGAGAGCAGCTCCAGCAGGCCGCGGAGCCGGTCCACGGCCAGCCCGGCCGCGACGTCGGCGGCCAGACCGGGATCGAGCCGCAGCACGCCCACCAGCTCCGCGGGCAGCTCGGGCGCCGCGGCCAGCGCGTCCGGGTGGCCGGGGTGCGGCATCCCGGCGTCGGCCAGGCCGGCGGCGGCGGCTCCGGTGGCCGGCTGCAGCACCGCCAGCAGGCCGGGCAGCTCCGCCGGCGCTAGCACGGTCCACGGCGGCCGCCCGGCCGCCGCCCACTCGCCGGCCGCCCGGTCGAGCCCGGACCGCAGCAGCTCGGCCGCCCGCTCGTCGCCGGCCCCGAGCAGGTGGGCGCGGTACTGCTCCCGCGGCCGGGCCCGCCACCCCGGCGACAGGTCCTCGGCGCCGGGGTCCGCGGGCACGGTGAGGTCGACCCAGCGTGCCCGGCCGGTGCCGGGGTCGGTGAGCACCACGGCCACCGTGCCCAGGTCCAGCGCGCCGGGGAGGCCGACGACCGTCGTCCACCCCTCCCAGCCGGTCGACCCGCCCAGCCGGCGCAGGGCCCGGACGGCGTCCCCGTCCACCTCGGCCTCGTACACCGCCAGCTCCCCGCGGGCCCGGTCGAACGCCACCAGCGGCTGCCCGGGTCCACGCCGGCGCCGGCCGGCGCCGGTGAAGACCAGGCCGGACAGCCCCGGTCGCCAGTCGGGCAGCGACAGCACCGGAGCGGGTTCGCCCCGGTGCAGGTCGACCGCCTCGACGCTGCCGGTGACCGCGTCGTAGGCGAGCAGCACCGGGCGCTCCCCGGCACCGTCCCGGGTCGGGTCGAACTGCAGCGTGCCGACGGCCAGCGACGTCCAGCCCGGCCGCCATCCCGGCAGGGTGCGCACCGGGACGAGCGCACCGCCGGCGATGCGGTGCACGGCCAGGTCACCGGAGACGGTGTCGTAGAGGACGAGGTCGCCGGGCACGTCCCAGCCCGGCGCGGACACCAGGTGCCCGCCGAGCACGAGAGTCCAGCGGGTGCCCACGTCCACCGGGGCCAGGAGCGTCTCCCCGCTGCCGGCGTGCACCACCGAGAACGTCCCGTCCTCCCGGGAGTAGAGGCCCAGCCCCCGCGTGGAGCTCGCCGGCAGGCCGACCAGCTGCGCCCCGGCGGGCACGGCCAGCCGCACCGGCGCCCGCCCGGGCCCACCGAGGGCCAGCAGGTCGATCCGCCCGGAGGCACGCTCACCCAGCACCAGCCGCACCCCGTCGCCGGCCCCGGCGGACAGCGCCACGTCGTCCCAGCCGCCGGGCTGGACCACCGGCGCCCCCTCCAGGACGAGCCCGCCGCTGTGCACCGGGGAGACGTGCAGCGTGCCGGCGCCGGTGCGGTGCACCGTGCGCAACCCGCAGAGCCGGAGCAGCCAGCGGCCCTCCTCGTCGTCGGCCGAGGCCAGGGGCACGGCGGCGGCGAGCAGCGCGGCCGCGGTCGGGTCGGTGTCCGGCCCCGGGGTGAAGGCGGCGGCCCGGGCGGCGAGGTCGTCCAGGTCGGCCGCCGGCAGGACGGCGAGGTCGGCGCCGAGGCCGAGCTCGTACCGGCTGCCGGTATCGGCCTGCGCGGCGCTGAGCGGCCACGGGTCGGGAACGCCCAGGGCGGCCCGGCAGGCGGCGAGGCGGCCCAGCGCGGCGGCGAGGGAGGGGGCGAAGGCGGGGTCGGCCGCCGCGCCGTCGACAAAGGTGAAGCCGGCGCGCAGCGTGGCCCGCAGCTGCTCGAGCCGGACGCGGGCCTCCGGCGGCAGCAGCCGGGCAGCGGTGTCGGCGTCCCCCTCGGCGGCCGGGCGCACCAGCCGGTCGCGACGCAGCCAGCCGAGGAACGAGTCGCGCAGCCCCGGGTCCCCGGCGGCGACCAGCCGGACGGCGACGGCGAACGGGGCGGGGCGGTCGAGCACGGTGAAGCGGCCGAGCGGCGCCGTCCGGCCCGGGTCGAGACCGGCCACCGGGCCGGTGTTGGGTCCGCTGCTCCCGTCCGGTCCGTTCAGGTGCTCGCGCAGGGTCCGGTGCGTGGGCAGCCGCAGGCCGCGGTACAGGCGGAGCCTTTCCCGGTAGTGGGCGTCGTCCTCCGGCGCGGAGGCCAGCACCAGCTCCCCGCCGGCACCCTGCAGGCGGGTGGCCAGGCGGGGCAGCGCGGTGTCCCGGCCGTGCCGGTCGAGCGCCTCGCCGTGCGCGAGGTCCAGCACGCGGGCCGCGGCGACGGCCCGGGCCTGCCGGCGCAACCGGGCCTTCTCGGCGCCGAGCACGTAGAGCAGCCGGCCGAAGGAACCCTCGACCAGCACGAGGCAGACGGCGCCGGCCACCTCCTCCGCCGGCAGCGACCCGTCGGCGGTCCCGGCGGTGACGACGACCGCGGCCGGCTCGGTCAGCGGCGAACGGGCCGGCCACCACACCGGAAGGGTCGTACCGGCCGCCGACCACGGGTCGAACCGCACGTCGCCGAGCGACCGGCCCGCCTCGTGCACCGCGACCGTGAGCACCTCGTCGCCCAGGTCCCGGGCCAGTTCGGCCAGCAGCACGGGCTCCCGTCGCCAGCGCAGGGTCGCGGCGCCCGTGCCGTCGGGCGGGAACCGGGAGAGCGAGGCCCCGGCGGTCAGCGGGCCGGCCAGGTGGTCGACCTGGGCGGCGAGCGAGGCCGCGCCCGGCCCCAGCAGGCCGGCGCCGGAGACGATCGTGCCCGGTGTCATGCCCGGCTCACCACCAGCCGGGACGGGTCGTCGAGGAACACGGCGACCTGCGCGGCGGACATGGCGAGGTTCTCGCCGGCGGAGCGGGCCTCGGCCGGGCCGGGCACGGCGCCGCCCGCGGTGCGGAACCGCTCGAAGGCCACCGGTGCGCGCAGCAGGGTCAGCGAGCGGAGGTCGACCACCCCGGGCTCGCTCATCAGCGCGTAGGACACCTCGGCGGCCCGGACCGGCTCGCCGAGCCGGAGGCGGTCGACGTAGCCGCGCACCCGGGTCAGCAGCCGCTCCCGCAGCGCCGTGGCCGCCGCGGAGCCGTTGACCGCCGCCGCGTCGCCGGTGGGCAGCGCGACCCCGTCGACCACCACCGTGCCGGCGATCCCCACGCCGACCTCCTCGGCCGGCTCGATGCGGAGCTGCACGCCGGCCGGGCGCAGGTCCTCCAGCGCCTCCTCGAGCTCCTCGTGCAGCCCGCCGGGGCCGCTCCACACGGCGCCCCGGGAGGGCACCACGACGACCTGCAGGTAGGCCGGGGCCGCCGGGTCCCGGGCGGTGGAGAACAGCCGTTCGAGGAAGTTGAAGTTGCCGAAGATCGAACGCTCGAGGTCCAGGCCGCCCCACGGGTCGCGCACCTGCACCTGCCGCACCCCGGGCACCAGGGCGGCGGCCGACTCGACGGCCTCGACGGTCCACAGCGACCGGGGGGCGCGGAGCAGGACGTCCCGGTACCGGTCGTCGTCCCAGCGGCGGGTTCCGCCGGTGAGCGGCGCGGAGTGCGTGATCCGCACGTCCACCGCGCCCCCGGTCGCGCGGCGCAGCGCCAGCAGGTCGGCGAGGGCCGGGTCCCGCTCCTCCCAGCGGTCCAGCCGCTCGCCCGGTTCGCCCGGGTCCAGGTCGTGTCCCGGCCCGGGGACCAGCGCGACGACCCGGGCGCCCGGCGCCGGGGAGCCCGGGCCCAGCCGAGCCGACCGGTCCAGCGCCACCCGGTGACCGGAGGAGGTGGTGAGCCGGGCGCCGGCGGGCAGCACCACCTCGGTGGTCCCGTCGGGCAGGTCCCCGGCCAGCGCCAGGTCCACGGTGCCCTCGGCGGCGAGGTACGGGCGGGGGACGCCGAGCTCGGCCCCCAGCCGGGTCAGCGCCTCGCCGCGGGCCGTGGCCACGAACGAGTCGTCGTAGGCCCGGCCCAGCGCCGCCCACGTGCGGGCGTCCTCGAGGGCGGTGAGCTCCAGCAGCCGGCGCAGGACCGAGCCGGACGTCAGGTCGACGTCGGCGCCGAACAGGGCCTGGGCGAGCGCGATGCGCTCGGCGAGCAGCCGGGCGAACGGCTTGGCGAGGAAGCCGCCGGCGGTGATGCCGAAGGCGTCGTCCCCGCTGGCCGCGAGGACGCGGGCGTCCACCGCCCGCACGTCGTCGGGGGAGAGACCGGGCTCAGGCACCGTCCACCGTCCTCAGCACGCCCAGCACACGCTGGTCACCGGTGACCGCCTCGAAGGCCACCTCGACGTCCAGCCGGCCCCACCGGTGGGCGCGCTCCGCCGGGGAGGCACCGCCGGCGTCGTCCGACCGGTCGGGGTCCAGCCGCAGGTCCAGCACCTGCCGGACCCGCCGGTCCCGGGACAGCACCTGGACGACGGAGATCCGCACCCGTTCCCGGGCCAGCACCGGGTCCGGCTCGCGGGCCACCACCGCGACGCCGTCGAAACCGAAGTCGACGTTGAACACGTCGGCGCCCAGCGCGGTCGTGAACGCCATCCGCAGGCACTGGTCGAGGTTGTCCAGGCCGCTGACCTGCTGCAGGTCCAGCCCGCCGGCCGTGGTCAGGGCGATGTCCATGCCGAGGTCGGCCTCGTCGACCCGAACCGCCCGGACACCCCAGCCGAGCTGCCGGCGCGCCGCTGCCTCGGTGGTCACCGGGCCACCTCCAGGTCGGTCTGCCCGGCGCTGCCGGGGACGGCGAGGGCGACGGTGTGCGTGGCGTCAGTCGGGCCGCGCACCGTGTCCAGCAGCACGCCCTGCCCGCCGACCAGCAGCGACGTGGACACCCCCGCCGTGGGGGCACCGGTGAGCAGCGTGCAGCCGCCCTTGTCCTTGGTGACGGGGCAGGTGACCGTCCACGGCGGGCTGCCCGGCCAGTCCGCGGCGGTGAGCACCGGCGCGCCACCGACGAGCAGGCCGGACCGGCCCGGCCCGATGCCCACCGGCCCCTTCGCGGTGCAGGCGAGGTCGGCTGCCGACGTCAGTGGTCGCGGCACGTCAGTTCACCTTCATCTGCGCGCAGGTCACCGTCACGTCTCCGGACCCCGCGTCGAGCGTGATGCCCTGGGCGCCGGACAACGCGAGCGTGCCCGTGGCGACGATGCTCACGTTGCCGTCCTCGTCCACCGTGATCCGGGTGGTGCCGTCGGCGTGCTCGACCGAGACCACGCGCCGGGCGGCGGTCGGCTCCGGCCGGGTGCCGGGAGCGGCCAGCCCCGCCGGGCCCACCCGCACGGTCAGCCGGCCCACCTCGATCCGGCGGTCCCCGTCGGCGTCGACGAGGTCGTTGGTCGCGGTGGCCGCCGTCGGAGGCACCGCGCCCTCCTGGCCGGCGGCCGACCGGTCGCGCACCCCGACCGGCAGGCCCAGCCACCAGTCCCCGGGGTGGGAGTCCGGCCCCTGACCCGACGTCCACATCGCCCCGACGTCGACCGGCTCGGCGGCGTACCCGTTGCGGTGCGCCAGCAGGACCCGGGTGCCCGGATAGCGGGGCACCACCAGGCCGCACTTCCCCCAGGCGAACGGGGTCAGGTACGGGACGCCGTCGACCTCCTCGGGGTCCTTCCGCTCGACGTCCACCCGCCGGACGGCGCCGGGCCGCCCGTCGTCCCCGGTCAGCCCGCGCCACACCCGGGTGGTCTGGCCGGGGGGCTCCGCGCTCCCGGCGGTGTGCTGCTCGCGCACCTCGCCGACGTCGGGCATCGCCAGGTCGTCCAGCGCACCGGCCACCACCCCCCGCACGGCGTCGGCCGCGGTCACCGCCGGATCCGGGGAGGTCGCCGCGGCCGCGGCCGCCGAGCGCCGGCGGACGGCCGGCTCGGTGCTGCGTGGCCACGCCTCGTCGCCGTCCTCGAGGACGATCACCGACAGCGTGCTGGTGAAGCCGGTGCGGGCGGCGACGGAGTGCTTGACCCCGGACACGTACGCCCGTCTCAGGTCGCCGCCGGCGCCCGGCAGCAGCGCCCCGGCGATCCCGGTGAGCCCGCTCAGCACGGCGGCGCCGGTGGTGGGCAGGGTGGACGCGTCGGTGACCTCCGGCGGCGCGACGCGGACGACGTCGCCGGGCCGCAGGTCGCCGCGTCCGCGCAGCAGCACCCGCAGCTGGGGCCGCTCGCGGCCGTCGCCGAGGGCGATGGGGGTCTCCCGGTCGACCGACAGCAGCCCGGTCTCCGGGGTGAGGTCGCGCGGCCCGCCGGCCAGCGGCACCGGGCGGGTGCCCACGTGGACCGCGCCGTCCCGCACGAGCAGGAGGCTGCGGCCGAACGTCTCCCGGCCGTGCCCGAGCGTGGCCGCCAGTTCCCGGAGGACGTCGCGCCCGGTGCTGCGCTTGCCGAAGGTCCGGCTGTCCGTCCCCGGGCGGTCGGGGGCCAGCGGTGCGGGATCGGGGGAGTGCACGGTGATCGGCACGCCCGCCCGCCCGGCCAGCGTCGCGGCCGCGGCGTCGGTCGACCGGGCGGTGATCGGCGTGCCCAGCGGGCGGGCCAGCGCCGTCCAGGCCCGCTCGACGAGGGTCAGCACCGTCTCGTACTGCCGGGCGCCGACCCGGCGGCCGACCCGCTGCACGGCCAGCTCCGCGGCCCGTAGGGCATCCAGTGCGCCGCCGCCGGTCCCGCCCGGCAGGGCGGCCGACAGGCCCGGCAGGCCGGCGGCGCCGGCCAGGTAGCCGAGGACGCTCTGGTTGACGTCCCGCCAGTACAGGTGCAGCCGGACGACGCGCAGGTCGCCCGCGGCACCGGTGCGCCCGGCCAGCGCGGCGTGGTGCGCGTCGGTGCAGCCGTGCAGGACGACGGTGTACGAGCCACCGGCGAGCCCCGCGGGAAGGGTGGCGTCGATGGTCGCCTCGTACTCCTCGCAGCTGAGGGTGAGGCCGGCCGCGGCGCCGGGGGCCGGGGCGAAGGTCAGCAGCCAGCCGGGGGAGTTGCCCAGGCTCACCGCGCCGGCGGGCAGGACGGCGTCGAGCAGGCTCATGGCAGGTCCTCGGGCCGCCGCACCGGGTGCGGCCCGCGCCGGCTCCGCAGCGACCGCCGCTCGTGGCCGAGCACGGCCCGGGCGGCCGGCGGGGCGGCGGCGGTGGCGGCGCGGTCGCGCACCCGGGGCCGGACGGCGGTCCCCGGCGGGGTGCGGTCGCCGGCCGGCCACCACCAGGCGAACTCGATCCACGAGCCGCTCGCCCCCGGCCCGACCAGCGAGCCCAGCGCCAGCCGCCAGCCGGCCAGCACCAGGTGGACCACCACCGCGCCGTCGGCGCCCGGCACGGCGCCCGGCCCGCCGGCCACCGCCGGGTACGCCGCCAGGGTGGCGGTGCGGTCGCGCACGGCGAGCGTCGGCCGGACGACCGCGGTGGCGGCGGCCGTTCCCGGGTCGAGGTCCGCCGTGCCCGTGCCCCCGGCAGAGACGACCAGTTCCGCCGGAGCCGCCCGCCAGTCGCCGAGGGCGTCGGGGAGGAGCACGGCCAGCTCGAGCTCGCCGGTGAGGGGGACGGTGGCGGGGAGCCCGTCGAGCAGCGCGTCCCGCACCCGCCGGGCGCCGGCCGGCAGCACGGCCGGCCGCCGCGGGTTGAGCAGCGGCAGGACCACCGCGGTGGGGTCGATCACGGTCACAGCGCTCCCTTCGCGGCACCGAAGTCCCGCAGTCCGCCGACGCCCAGGCTCGCCAGGTCCAGCAGCTTGCTCAGCGATCCGGGCCGGGGCACGTGCACCATCGAGATCGAGACGTCCAGCGCTTCCCGTTTGGCCGCGGACGCGGTGAAGGACAGCGACTGCACCTGCATGTCGGTGCGGATGGTCAGCGAGGTGACGAGGATCAGGCCGCCGACCTTGCCGCCGGTGAAGGTGGCCAGGGCACTGCCGCGCTTGCTCGACTCGGCGAGGTTCTCCAGCAGCACCTTGAAGGCGTAGCGCTGCGGTCCGACCAGCAGGCCGGTCAGCGAGATGGTGTCGTCGTGCACCGGCATCGTCGCCCGGGCGCCCTGGGCGACCAATGGCGGCAGCGAGTAGGTCTCGGCCAGCTGCAGCGTGGTCACCGCCCACAGCGGCACCGTGGCGACGCCGTCGGAGAGCACGGCCGAGGGCACCCGGAGGACGTCCTGGAAGCTCAGCCCCTGGTCGCTCACTGCGCACCGTCCCGTGGTGGCGGCGTCCGCCCGATCGGCCGGGCCTGGTCGATGCCGGCGAACATGGCGTGCACGTCGGCCATGTCGATGCCGAGCAGCAGGGCCTGCGCTCCCGGGCTGCTGCCCACGACCACCGAGTCCGGAGGGATGGTCAGCCGCGGGTTGCGCACCTCGCCGCCGACCTCGATGCGGAACTGCATCAGCCAGTCCCGGTTGCCCCCGTGCACGGCGTCCACCCGGTAGTCGATCGACTGGAGCCGCAGGGTGCCGGGCACGGTGGCGGTGGTCGTGCTGGCCTCCAGCTGGAGGTCGGGGTAGTCGGAGCGGGGGAACCGATCGCGGAGCCGCCGGAGGAACAGCTCGATGCCCCACCGCTGGACGCGCTGGTTGACCTCGCCGGCGGCCAGCCGGATGGCGTGCGGTGCCTCGAACCCGGTGCCCTGACCGGCGGCGTGCGCCCGCTCCAGCAGGGCGTCGGCGTACTCGGGCAGGTCGTACTCCGAGCGGGCCGGGAGGTCCTTCTCGTAGCCCGCCCGCCCCCGGCCCCGGCCGAGCACCCACTCGATCACGATCTCGCCGGACGGGGTCCGCCACACGCGTTCCCCGCCGGGGAAGACGTGCATCTCGTTGCGGCCGAGGGCGGGGATGTCCCAGCCGCCGCGGACCCGCCGGGGCGTCACCTGGACGACGTTCTCCGCCGGGATGTGCGCCGGCCGTGGCCGGTCGGTCAGCCGTCGGGGTGGGGGCGGGGGGCCGGGGCGCACCGGCGGCGGGTCGACGAGGTCGGCGACGCCGCGGCCCTGCAGCTGGGCCGCGGGCTCACCGATGTCGTCCAGGGCGGCGGTCAGCTGCTGGGTCAGCGCCTGCAGCCGGGTGGTGACCGCGCCACCGACGCCCTGGGGGTTCTCGGCGACCTGGGCGATCAGCCGGGCGTACTCGGCCTGCAGCCGGCCGGCCATCTCCATCACCGCGCCGATCCGGGCCGCGGTGCGCCCGGCGGCCCGCCCTCCGCCCTGGATCACCCCCAGCACCACCAGGTTCTCGCAGAAGGCCTCCAGGTGCTCGCGCGGGACCGTTCCGCCCAGCCGGGCCTCGAGCTGGTCGACGTGGGCGCGGAACTCCGGCTTGGCGCGCAGGCCCAGCTCGGGCAGCCGCAGCCGGAGCGCCCGGACGGTGGTCACGGCGCCGGCTCCGGCCCCGGGTCCAGCTCCGCGTCGACCTGGGCCTCGTAGCGGGCCACGTACAGGTCGAGGAACGGGCCGTCGACGCCGCTGGGCCCGTTCTCCAGGTCGGCGGCCACCAGGGCACCGATCACCGGGCCGAGCACCGCGGCCATCACCGCGTCGAGCACCGCCCCGACGGCCAGCGCCTTGACGAACTCGACGGCCAGTTCGTCGGCGGCCCGGCGCACCGCCGAGGTGACCGCCCTGGCGGCCGCGGCGCGGGCGGCGGTTGCGGCGGCGGCGTCGGTGGCCCCGACGGCGGCCGCCTCCGCGCTGGCCTTCAGCGCCACCCGGGCGAGGGCGACGATCTCCGCGGCGATGACGAGGAAGCCCAGCGCCATGCCGAGCCGGGCGGCCCACAGCTCGGCGTCGACCTCGGCCCAGGACTTGACCTGGTCCGGATCGAGCAGCGCCCGGTACGTCGTCTCGGACTCCGCGGCGCTCATCAGGTGCACCCCGGCCACCACCAGACCGACCACGGCACCCAGCGGTGGGCAGAGCACCGCGATGAGCGTGACGCCGATGAACTCCAGCGCGCCGGCGAGGCTGGCCGCCCCCACCTCGGTGTCGAAGAGCCAGGTGACCCCGGCGACGTACCGCCCGCTGCCCGCGAACGCCGGCGTCAGGACACCGTCGGCGAGCTGGTGGATGCCGCGCAGCTGGTAGGGGATGCGGCCGGGGCGGGCGGGCAGCCGCTCCGAGATCGAGCTGCGGCCGAAGGCGTACAGCGCGTCCCCGCGCACCTGGCCGGCGATCTCGAGATTGGCCTCGTGCATGGTCTGCAGCAGGCCGGTGAGGGTCTCCTGCAGGCCCCGGGCCGGGTCGCGGACGGCGGCCATGAAGTCCGGCAGGTCGGTGAGCTGCTTGGCCAGCGGCTCGAAGCTCTCCACGGTGGTGAGGGTGAACGTCCGCTCCTGCTCCAGCTGCTCGGCGGTGAGGGCGCGGCCGCGGCCGTCGTGCACCACGAGCACGCCGTCGTCCCGCCGTTCGACGCCGGCCCGCTGCGGTGGCCGTGGCAGGTGTGCCCACGGGGAGGGATCGGGCGCGCCGGCGCCCTGCCCCTGGCCGGGCTCCGGCACGCCGGCGTCCACCGGCCCGGTGCCTGCGTCCTCCGGCAGCGGCGGCAGGTCGTGGACGCCGGCGATCGGGTCGGCGGACAGGTCCACGGGGACGATGCCCGACTCCCGCAGCCGCAGCGCCTCCCGCAGGTCGGCGAGGCCCTCGACCCGTTCCAGCAGGGGCAGCACCGCGGTCCCGAAGGCACGGGCGTAGGCGGCCGGATCGGACTGCCGGGTCTCGATGCCCTTGCGGGAGACCGCGAGCAGATCGAGGAAGAGCACCCGGCAGGTCTGGACGAACAGCGCGGCGACCGGGCGGCGGAAGGCGTCGAGCGCGTGCTCCATCACCAGCCTGGCCAGGCGCGTCCCGCCGGGGACGGGCGGCTGGGAGTGCAGCAGCACGTCGACGTAGGCGAATGTCAGGTCGTCCAGCAGCGACAGCAGGCCGGCCAGCCGGCGCAGGGCCGCCACCTCGGTCTCCACCCCGGGGCGGAAGTCCACCGGGCCGAGATTGCCGTTGTCGCTGCGGACGAGCACCCCGTGCGTGCCCACCGCGCTGGCGGCGACCCGGGACGCCAACACGGTGACCGCCTCCAGCGCGTACGCCAGGAACCCGCCGAGGTAGCCGCACGGCGGAATCCCCAGTTCGGTGGCCAGGGTGGCCATCCGGCGCTGCAGCGCCCCGCCCGCCTCGCCCAGATCGGCCAGGACCGGCTCGCCGTCGACGGAGGGCTCGCACGGGGTGGCCAGCCGGCGCCCGGTCCCCGGCCGGGGGTCCAGCGGCCACGGCCGGGGGCCGGTGCCGGTCGCGCCGCCGGTCCCGCCCGGTGCCCCGCCGGCGCCGGTGGGCTCCTCGGTTCCCTCCGCCGCGGTGACGACCTCCTCGGTGAGCGGGACGAGCTCGGCGTCCAGCCGTTCGGGCACGTCGAACCGCAGCGGGAGCAGGAACGTGACCCCGTCGGCGACCAACCGCAGCAGTGACTTCGCCCCCGCGGTGGAGGCGAGCACCCGTTCGTGCACCTTCGGTGTCGCCCGCGCCACGGCCCGGTCCACCTCCTCGGGCGAGCCCTTCGCGCTGCGGCCGAGCCGTCGCCGCATCAGGTCGAGGAGGAACTCCTCGGTCCGGGCGGCGACCTCGCCCGCGCCGCACATGTAGGTGATCCGGTAGGCCGATGCGGTCGGCGGGACGCCGGTGACGGACTCGACGACCTCCTTGCGGCTGGTGTCCAGCACCAGGGCGGTGGCGAGCTCGAACCCGACGTCCAGCAGCACCGTCCGGGTGGCCAGGTCCCGCACCCACACCACGTACAGGCCGTCGGCACGGGCACCGATCACACCGGCCTGGCCGGTGGACGTCGGGAGCCCGCGGGCCCGCCGGCCGGCCTCCAGCACCTGCGCGGCGTGCGCGGCGTCCCGGAGGACGGCGAACCGCACCGGCAGGGCCCGCAGTTTGGTGGTGCGGCCCACGGGCCGCACGGTGACGGCCGCCCGGGCGCCCCGGCCGGCGTAGGAGGGGACCATCCGCAGGGCCGGACCCTCGGCGACCGCCGCCGCCACGTCCGTTTCCCGGCCGGCCGGCGGGCGCCGTCCGGTCGGCAGCCGTCCCGCCGTGCACGCCGCCCGCACCGCCCGCTCCACGGCGGCCGCCGCGGCCGCCAGCTCCTCCGGCCGGGCCTGCCGGAGCCCGGGTCCGGTGAAGTGCACCTGCGGTGCGCCCGGCCGGGCGCCGGCGTAGGGCCGGCTGGGAAAGACCTGCGTGCGGGAGCGGGCCAGCGCCCGGGTCAGCGACTCGGTGAGCGCGGCCTCCAGGGCCGGGGGCGCGGCGGGCAGGGCGGCGACGTCGAGCTCCACCCGCACCGGTACCCGGACCCTGGTCATGGCTCAGCCGTGCCGCAGCTGCTGACCGAGGTCGGCGACGCCGTACGCACCGTCGGCGGGTTCGGCGGGCAGCACCCGCAACGCCACCTCGACCGGGAAGACGTACTCGACGGTGGACAGCGCATCGTCCTGCAACGGGCCGAGGACCGCCGGTCGGGCGACCCCGGAGACCACCGCCTCGCCCTCGTGCAGCATGGCCAGCCCGGTCTCCTCGACCCAGGCGACGTCGGCGGCGAGGCCCTCCGGCCCGGTCACGGCACCTCCACCCGGGCGCCGGCCTTCGGCTCCGCGGCCGCCTGCAGGCTGAAGCCGGAGAACGTCGCGGCGGGAGCCCCGGAGATCGTCGCGTTCGTGGGGTTGGCCGAGGTGAGGATGCAGTCGCTGAGGACCAGCTTGGTGAACGACCAGTCGTGGCCGCCGTCGGCCTCCTGGAGGATCACGTTGAACCGGGCGCCGCGCAGCGCCAGCGAGGTCAGCTCGGCCGCGCTGGGGCCGATCGCCTTCACGGTGAGGGAGAAGGTGATGGACTTCGGGGAGTGCACCACCCCGATGTGGGTGGCCTCCAGCGAGTGCAGCACCTCGGCGTTGAGCGTGAACGTGGGGCTGAACGCGTCCACCGGGATCACGGCGTGCGTCTGGTTGTCGCTCTCGTAGAAGACCGCGAGGCGGGTGTTCCAGTCGGGCATGTCGACTCCGTTCCGTCGCGGGGCGCCGACGTCAGAACGTCGGTCGGAGGTTGAGCAGCAGGTGGTGGACGGCCGGCCCGTAGACGATCGTGACCGTGGCCTGCACGCTGCGGGTCTGCCGGGCGGTGCGGATGTCCGTGTCGTCGGACGACGTCCGGGCGGCTTCCGGGACGCTGAGCGCGTCGAGCACCGGGATCGCGACGGAGGCGCCGTCGAGAACCCCGCGCCGCACGAGCGGGCCGAGGATCCCCTCGATCCGGGTCTTCAGCAGCGAGAGCCCGCTCCGGGTGATCCGGGCGTCGCCGACGCTGCGCATCAGCCCGGCCTTGAGCCGGAACTCGACGTCGTCGATGGTCCGCAGGATGTCGATGAAGATCGGGTCGTCGTCGGCGAACAGCCGTCCCTCGGCGAGGTGCAGGCTCCGGCCGGGGATCAGTACCGGGTCGATCACCGGGTCGATGTTGAGGTTGGACAGGCCGACGATCTCCTCCGGTGTGTACTGCTGCGCCTTGGGGATGGACAGGCCGGCGACCGTCTTGAGCACGAGCGAGATGTGCGGCTGGTGACCGGCGATCGTGGCGGTGACCGCGGCTGCGGCGTCCCCGTCCGCCCCTCGCGCGGCCACGAGCACCAGGCGGGGGCTGCGCAGCGGCTCGTACGCGGCCCCGACGTCCCGGACGTAGTCGGGGGAGCGCTCGATGGCGGGGTCGATCATCGCCACCCCCAGGCGGCGGGAACCGTCGCCGGACGCCTTCTCGACGTGGGCCACCAGTGCGCGCAGCCCGGTGGCGGGCGGGCCCTCGTCCCCGACGTGGGTGGTTCCGGCCAGGCACACCAGGGTCACGTCCCCGAACTGCTCGAGGGCGGCCAGCGCGGCGGCGACCTGCCCGCCCTGGGCGCGGACGCCGTACACCGTGCTCGGCCGGGGGTCCTGCTGGAGGGCCAGCTTCAGCGCCCGCGACAGGGCGGTGTCGGCCACCAGCCGGCCGTCGGCAGCGGTCTCGGCGAACAGCTTCTCGGCGGCCGACGAGGTGAGCACCAGCGCCGGGTCGTTCACGCCCTGGGTGCCGCCCGCCGCGTCGTCGGGACTCTCGCCGACGATCGCGATCACCCCTGGTGCCCGCTGGGCGGTCGAGGCGATGCCCGACCTGTCGATCGTGACCTCGATGAAGGGAAAGGCAGGCGGGGCGGCGATCTCGGTCATGCGCTGTCCTCAGGTCTCTCGGAGTGGCCGATTCATGCGGGGATGGGGACGAGCGCGAGTCCGGTCGTGGACAGCCACGCGCCGGCCCGGGCCCGGCGGGCCGCGCGCCGGGCGGCCGCATCCATGGCGGCCGTGCCGCCGGGCCAGGCGTCGTCGTCGAAGACGGTCTCCGGGAGCACCCAGGCGACGACGACCGGGTGCCGCTGCGGGCGGTCCGGGTCCGGCGCGGCACCGAACCCGGACTCGGCCAGGTCGTGCCGGACCCGGGCGGAGGTGCGCAGCAGCTCGGTCAGGCTGGCCCCCGCCGGGCGCACCAGCAGGGCCACGGCGACGGCGATCGGCCGGGCCGCCGCCTCGACCTCCCGGGGCGGGGCGTAGGTGACGGTGACGCCGGCCCGGTGGTCACCCGGCGGGCCGGCGTCCCAGTCCAGCGCGAGGCCGGTGACCGGCTCGCCGCCGCGCCGGGACCGGGCCACCACCGACCCACGCCACAGCGCCTCGACGGGGGCCTGCTCGGACCGCAGCCCCGAGGCGCGCAGCGCCACCTCGACGCTGGCACCGCCCAGGGGTTGCCAGCTGCCCCGCACCGCGCTGGCCGGCTCCACGAAGGGGCCGATGGCGATCTCGTCGAAGACCGCCGAGTAGGGGCCCTCGATGCCCAGCAGCTCCGGGTCGTGGCCCGCGGCGAGGATGGCGGCCAGTGCGTCGTCGTCGAACAGCGAGCTCCGGGCTCCCGGGTCTCCCAGCCGGACCAGCACGCTGTCCACGAAGTCCACCCGGGAAGAGTGTCCGGCGACCCGTCACCGCACCGTCACGGTGCCGTGCTCCCTCGCGTCACCGGGGAAGCGGCGCGGTGTCCGGATCCCGGGGTGACGCCGTCAGCCCGGGGGGAGGGCCGGGCACACTTCCCCGCATGGCCGCCGACTTCCCGCTGCTGCTGGTCCTGGACCTGGCCGGCACGTTCGCGTTCGCGCTGAACGGGGCTCTCGTCGCGGTCCGTGCCGCCCGGTTGGACCTCGTGGGGGTCGTCGCGCTCGGCGTGACCACTGCGGTCGGGGGCGGGATCATCCGCGACGTCCTGCTGGGAGCCCTGCCGCCGGCCACGTTCAGCGACTGGCGGTACCTGGCCGTGGCGGCCGCCGGAGGCCTGCTGGCCTTCCTGTTCAGCGGCCTGCTGGACCGCCTGGCCACGCCCATCGAGGTGTTCGATGCGGCGGGCCTGAGCCTCTTCGCGGTCGTCGGAGCGGCGAAGGCGCTGGAGTACGGCATGGGGCCCGCGCAGGCGGTCATCCTCGGCGCGCTGACCGGCGTGGGCGGTGGCACCCTGCGGGACGTCCTGATCCGGCGGGTCCCCACCGTGCTGACCAGCGGTCTCTACGCGATCCCGGCTCTGGTGGGCGCTCTCCTCGCCGTGCTCGCCACCCGCGGCGACGTCGATGACGTCCTCGGCGTGCCCGCCTCGCTCGGTGCGGCCGCCGCCTGCTTCGTGATCCGGATGGTCGGGGTCCGGTTCGACCTCCACGCGCCACGGGCTCCGGGCACCCGGCGTGGTCCGGCCACGCCACCGGGCGGCAGCGCCGGGTGACCCGCGGGCAGCGACCGGGCGGCCCGCGTCAGCGCGAGTGGCCGAGTTCGGCCGCCAGGGCGGTGTCGGCCACGGGCTTGAGCACGTCGAGCCACCGGAAGTAGATGTCGGTGCTCCGGGCAGCCGGCCAGTCGCCGTACAGGTAACGGGCCGGCAGTCCGGGATCACTGCGGAGCACCCGCAGCCAGTCCGCGCCGAGCAGGGTGATCTGCCCGAGGGGATCGTCCCCGGTCGGTCCGGCCGACCATGCCTGGATGAAGGCGTCGTGCCGTTCCCGGATGCGTTCGACGGGCCAGGCCCGGCCGACGAGGTCCGCGACGTCGACGCCGGGCATCGGGGTGGCCGCGAACCAGTCGGCGTGATCCCCTCCCTCGTCCAGCCCCGCACGGGCGAACACCCCGGCGACGTCCACCCGCCCGGGCGCTATCCACAGTCCGTCGCGTAGCCCGCCGAAGCCCGCCCACGTCAGCGCCGCCCGGAGCTTGTGGCGCAGGTCGCGCCGGCTCTCGGGCATGGAGTAGCTCAGCAACGTCCACTCGCCGTCGAGATGGTCGAAAGGTGCGGGCGACCACACCCGGTCGGCACCCCGCCGCAGCAGCTCCTCGGCCGTCGCGGTGAGGGTGTACCGCGCGATCCGGCCGGCCTGCTCCCTGGCCAGCAGACCGTTGCGGGTCATCCGTCCCAGCGTCGCCCGCGCCGCTGCCTCGGCGACACCGAGGTTGCTGAGCACGCGGAGGAAGACCCCGGCAGGAATGGGGGGGAGCATGCGGTCCACCACCAGGGTGCCGAAGAAGCTGAACAGCAGGGCTTGCGGACGATGGCCGCCGAGGCCGGGCTCCTCCGTTCCAGTTGACCTGCCGACAACGTGCCCGTCCACTCCGGCCTCCCTCGGTGCTCGATCACGAAGCGATGTCGGAACGGGTGCGAAAGTCGACGTTCCCTTGACGCTCGTCACGGCCAACTTTACGGTCCCTGTGATCCACGACACGCTCGTCGTCGGTCGGGCGCCTGTCTCCACCCATGGGACGGGGAGGGCGCGGCCGCCGCCACCACGCCCTCAGACAGCTTTGTTCGCCTCCGCAGCGACGTTCCGGAAGAGGTTTCGATGATCGCCACCCGCGCCCCCCGACGTGTGCTGACCGCTGCTCTGGCGCTCTCCCTCGGCGTCCTCGCCGGCTGCGGCGGGGAGTCGGACGACGTTGCGGCGAGTGACGGCGGGGAGTGCGGCACCGACGACCTGGGCACGGTCAGCGTCGGGTACTTCGCCGTCGCCCCCTCCGCCCCGGTGTTCCTCATCGCCGAGAGGCTCGCCGAGGAGCACGGCTTCGAGGTCGAGATGACGCCGGTGCCGACGGGCCCGGAGATCCTGACCGGTGTCGCGACGGGACAGTACGACGTGGGCAACCCCGGGATGGGGGCCTACGTCTACAACGCGCATGCTGACGGGCTGCCCTTCGACCTGGTGTCGTACCAGCACATCGACACTCCGGAGAACCTCTGGTTCCTCTCGTCGCAGGTCGCGGCCACCCAGGAGGAAGCCACCGAACTGGGCAACGACCTGTCCGCTCTCGCCGACCAGTCGTTCGCGACGGTGACCCCCGGAGGATCGACGACCTACCTGCTCGACCAGGCCCTCGAGATGGGTGGGCTGAGCATCGAGGACGTGAGCGTCGAGTACATGCCCTTCCCCGACATGCTGCCGGCGCTCACGAGTGGCGCGATCGCCGGTGCCACGCTGCCCGAGCCACTGCTGGCCGCCGCAGAGGCGCAGGGGATCGGCTTCCGCGCCTTCCCGGACCAGTCCGCGTGGGGCGAGCCGAACATTCCGTCGACCGTGCTGGCCTTCAACAGCGACTGGTCGGCGGAGGACCCCTGCCTGGCCGAGGCGTACCTGACGGCCTTCGATGCGGCCACCGACGAGATCAGGGAGATCGGCTGGGACGACCCGGAACTGCTGACCATCCTGAGCGAGTACACCGACCTGCCCGAGGCGGCGCTGGCGTCGGGGGTCCCGAGTGACATGCCCGAGGACCTCGCGGTCGACTTCGACGTCCTGCAGGACATGCAGGAGTTCTTCCAGCGCACGGACACCCTCAACTACGAGGAGCTCATCGACGACGAGGAGCTCTTCGACCAGGAACTCCGGGACCGGGTGCTGGGCAACTGACCCCTTCGACCGAACCGCGCCCGATCCATGCCGAATCGTGGAGGTCCAGGAGCATGACCGACAAGACCAGCGTCGTCGTGGCCCAGGTCGCCGGTCCGGCCGTCGAGAAGGGGGAGGAGGCGGTGACCACGGCGGCCCGACCAGCTGAGCCGCGATCGGTGAAGGTCCGGTTGGAGGGGGTGACCCGGAGCTACCCCGGTCCTGACGGCGGGGCGGTCGTCGCCCTGCAGGACGTCGACCTGGCGGTGCGGGAAGGCGAGTTCGTGGCGATCGTGGGGCCCAGCGGCTGCGGCAAGTCGACCCTGCTGCGCCTGGTCGCCGGGCTGCAGGAGACCACGTCCGGAACCATCGACCGCCACCACTCCGGAAGCGCCCGGCCGGACACCGCCATGGTCTTCCAGGACCATGCCCTCTTCCCCTGGCGGACCGTGCTGCGCAACGTGACCTTCGGTCTGGAGAACCGCGGCACGCCGAAGCGGGAGGCCTGGGAGATCGCTGCCCGGGAACTGCAGAAACTGGGCCTCACCGGCTTCGCCAGCGCCTATCCCCACCAGCTCTCCGGCGGGATGAAGCAGCGAGTGGGCATCGCCCGCGCGCTGGCCTCCGACGCGGAGATCCTGCTCATGGACGAGCCGCTGGGCGCGCTGGACGCGCAGACCCGCACCGTCCTGCAGGACCAGATCCTCGACCTGCGGAAGGCCGACCCGAGCCTCACCTGCCTCTACGTGACGCACGCCATCGACGAAGCGGTCTTCCTGGCGGACCGGATCATCCTGATGACCGCCCGCCCCGGGCGGGTCAAGGAGGAAGTCGCCGTGGATCTCGGTGCAGGGCGGGACTCCTCGGTCCGGGGCACCGCCGCTTTCGCCAAGCTGGCGCAGGACATCTGGGAGCACCTGCGGTCGGAGGTCGAGGCGGCCATGCAGCAGGAATCCGCGCGGTCGTCCCCGTGACCGGGCCGGCCGTGCCCACCGGAGAACGAGGAGAGCGAGGACCCATGCCCGCGGTTTCCCTGGAGGACAGCTACGCCCGGACCTCCGGTCAGGTCTTCCTGACGGGTATCCAGGCGATCGTCCGTGGGTTGATCGACCAGGCCCGCCTGGACCGGGCCGCCGGGCTGCGCACGGGCACCATGATCAGTGGCTATCCGGGGTCACCGCTGGGCGGGCTCGACGTGACCCTCGAGCGCGCGGCCCGCCAGCTGAGGCCGCTGGACATCCACCACGTCCCCGGCGTCAACGAGGAGCTCGCGGCCAGCGTGGTCATGGGCAGCCAGATGCTCGACTTCTTCCCTCCGGGCGGGTTCGACGGCGTGACCGGGGTCTGGTACGGCAAGGCGCCCGGCGTCGACCGCGCCGGTGACGTCTTCCGGCACGGCAACTTCAGCGGCACGCCCGCCGGCTCCGGGGCGGTGGTCCTCTGCGGCGACGACCCGACGGCGAAGAGCTCGACCCTGCCGACGCAGAGCGAGTACGCCCTGTTGAACGCCGGTATCCCGGTCCTCTATCCGGCCTCGGTGGCCGAGGTCCGCTCGCTGGTCATGCAGGCGATCGCGCTATCGCGCTACGCCGGGATCTGGGTCGGCCTCAAGCTCGTGACCAACGTCTGCGACGGCGGTGCGGTCGTCGACCTCGACGCGACCTGCACGACTGCCGTCACGGGACCGGCCACGCCGGGTGCCGTTCCGTTCCAGAAGCAGGTCTCGTTCAGCTACGGGCCCCAGGCCGAGCTCGAGCGGACGCTGGTCACCGAACGGCTTCCCGCGGCACAGCGCCACGTGCGGGCGAACCAGCTGGATCGCGTCTCGATCGGGGAGGACGACCGCCTGGGCCTGCTGGCCGCGGGCAAGACCTGGACCGACGTCGCGACGGCGCTGCGCGACCTGGGGTTCGACGGTTCCGACCGGGAGCGCCTGGGGGTGCGGCTGTACAAGCCGGCCCTGATCTACCCCCTCGACGACGAGCCCCTCCTCCGGTTCGCGGCGGGCCTCGAGGAGGTCGTCGTGATCGAGGAGAAGCGGCCCTTCATCGAGTCACAGGTGAAGGAGATCCTCTACGGCCGGGACGGCGCGCCCAGGGTTGTCGGCAAGCGGGACACCGACGGCAGCCCGCTGCTCGCGGCCCACGGAGAGCTCGACGCGGACTCCGTGACCGTGCAGCTGGCCCCACGGCTGCGGGCGCGGGCGGTCGCGGCGGGCCGGGACGATCTCGTGGACCGCATCGACCGCCGCGTCGCCGCGCTCACCTCGACCGAGAGCGTGGGCGGGGCGCCGTCGGTGCCGATGCGCATGCCGAACTACTGCTCCGGCTGCCCGCACAACCGCTCGACCCTCGCCGTCGACGGCGTGACCGCCGGTGGCGGCATCGGCTGCCACGGGATGGCGGGCATGATGACCCAGCCGGAACGCCAGATCCTGTCGATGGTGCCGATGGGTAGTGAGGGCGCGACGTGGATCGGTGCCGCGCCGTTCACCGCGCGCAAGCACTTCCTCCAGAACATCGGCGACGGCACCTTCTTCCACTCCGGGATCCAGGCCCTCCGCGCCGCGATCGCCGCCGACGTCGACATCACCTACCGCCTGCTCTGGAACAAGGCGGTGGCGATGACCGGCGGCCAGGACGTCGTCGCTGACATCGAGGTGCCCGCCCTCACCCGGTCCCTGGAGGCGATGGGGGTACGCAGGACGATCGTCGTCGCCGAGGAGCCAGAGCGGTACCGCGGACTCGGGCGCCTGGCCGGCAACGCCACGCTCCGCTCCCGGGAGGACTACGAGGACAGCGTTCGCGAGCTCTCCGGCATCCCGGGTGTGACCGTCCTGGTCTTCGACCAGCAATGCGCCGCCGAGAAGCGGCGCCTGCGCAAGCGGGGCCGCCTCGCGGCGCCGACGAAGTACGTCGTGATCAACGAGTCGGTCTGCGAGGGCTGCGGGGACTGCGGTCAGCAGAGCAACTGCCCTTCCGTCCAGCCGGTCGAGACGGAGTTCGGCCGCAAGACCCAGATCGAGCAGTCCTCCTGCAACGCCGACTACTCCTGCCTGAGCGGTGACTGCCCGTCCTTCCTGACCGTCTACAGCGAGGAGGGTCCGGCGGAGACCGGGAGGGTGGCGGAGCTGCCGGCCGGCCTGGACACGCTGCCGGAACCCGCTCGGCTGCAGCTGCCCGACCCCTTCCACGCCTACCTGCCGGGGGTCGGCGGCACCGGCGTCACCACGGCGAACCAGTTGCTGGCCTACGCGGCCCTGATCGAGGGCAAGCAGGCGATCACGCTGGACCAGACCGGCCTCGCCCAGAAGGGCGGAGCCGTGCTGTCCACCATCGTCATCAGCGACGAGGCCCTCTCCCAGACCGCCAACCGGGTGGGGCGAGGCTGCGTCGACCTGCTGCTCGCGGCGGACGCGGTGACGGCTGTCCAGCCGCCCCACCTCGATCGGTGTGCCCCCGACCGCACCCACGTCGTCGCGAACCTGGACGTCATCCCGACCGGCGCCATGATCCGCGATGTGCACGCCGCGGCGCCCGACCCGGCCGTGCTGCGGGATGCCCTGGCCGCGGCCAGCACGGGCGAGGGGAACCACTGGGTGGCGGCCGGCACTCTGGCGCAGCGCTTCTTCGGCGACCACATGGCCACCAACCTCATCCTCATCGGCGCCGCCTACCAGGCCGGGTTGCTGCCACTGGCGGCCCGCTCCATCGAGGACGCCATCGCGGTGAACGGGGTCGCCGTCGAACGGACGACCCGTGCCTTCCGCCTGGGCCGGATGGCCGTGGCCCACCCCGAGCGGTTGGCCGCCCCGGCCGCCGCAGCCCCGGCGGGGACGGACGGAACCGAGCTGGACACGTCCAGGCGCTGGCCGGCGGCCAGTCGGAACGCGGAGCGCCATGCGGAGCTGTTGGGCCGTTGCGCCGGCCTGGACGAGGACAGCCGCCGGCTGCTGGACGTGCGGATCGCAGATCTGATCGGCTACCAGGACGCGCGGTACGCCGCCACCTACGTGGACACGGTCCTGGCCGTCGCGGAACGGGAAGCGGCAGTCGTCCCCGGCCGCCGGGAGCTGACCCGAGCCGTGGCCCGGCAGCTGTACAAGCTCATGGCGTACAAGGACGAGTACGAGGTCCCGCGGCTCCTGCTCCAGAGCGAGTGGAACGACGGTGTGCTGTCCCGGTTCGGGCCCTCGGCGAAAATGCGGTACAACCTGCACCCGCCCCTGCTCCGCTCGCTCGGCATGGATCGGAAGATCGAGCTGGGACCGTGGGCGCGGCCGTTGCTCCGGGCCCTCGTCGGGGCGCGACGCCTCCGGGGCACACCGCTCGACCCGTTCGGCAGGACCACGGTGCGCCGGACGGAACGCGAACTGATCCGGTGGTACCGGGACCTGGTGGCCGAGACCAGCGAGAGCTTGCGGTCGTACAACCACGGCGTCGCGGTGGCGGTGGCCGAGATCCCGGACATGATCCGGGGGTACGAGCACATCAAGCTGGACAACGTGGAGCAGGCCAGGCGACAGGCCGAGGACCTGCGCCGGCGGATGCGGGCACTTCCGCTGACCGCTGCATGACGGTCACGACCGGCCCGGCGACGACCAACGAAGCGACGACCGACGCTGCGACGGGAACCCGGCGGCCCCGCCGGACCACGCGGGGATTCATCCGGCGCCACTGGCTGTCCGTCCTCAGCCCCCTGGTGGCGTTGGCGCTGTGGGAGTTCGCCTCCCGGTCCGGCATGGTGTCCCCGGTGCTCTTCCCCCCACCCTCGGCCATCGCCGTGCACGCCGTGGAGGTGCTGACCAGCGAGCCGGAGTTCGGAGGACACATCTGGGCGACCGTCCGCCGGCTGCTCCTCACCGCAGGGATCGCAGCCGTCGCCGGCATCCTCGTCGGGACGTTGATCACGGTCACGCGGTTCGTGGGGACCGGGGTCGAGAACCTGCTCGCCTTCATCTTCCCGGTGCCGTCGCTGCTGTTCCTCCCCATGATCACGTTCCTGGTCGGTCGCACCGAGACCGCCCTGCTCCTCACCGCGGCGGTCACGCCGGTATTGATCATGGTCAACGCCACCGTCTTCGGAATGCGCCAGATCGACCGCTCACTGGTGGAGGCGGGCCGGCACTACGGGGCGCGCGGCACCCGGTTCTTCTCCGGCGTGCTGCTGCCGGGGGCGATGGCGGCGATCGTGCCGGGCTTCCGGGTCGCCCTGGGCTTCTCGCTCATCACCGTGGTCGCGCTCGAGATGGTCATGTCCGAGACCGGACTGGGCGCCGTGCTGTGGCTCTCCTGGCGGATCCTGCAGGTTCAGGACATGTACGTGGCCCTGCTGGTCGTCGCCATCCTGGGGCTGCTGGTGACCCGGGGGCTGAACGCCGTCATGGACCGTCTCGCACCCTGGCAGGCGACGGGGAACACGCCGTGACGGCCGTGCGGTCCTGGGCCTGGCGGATCGGGCCACTCCTGGTGGCCGCGCTCGTCTGGGAGCTGCTGGTGCGCACCGGTGTCCTGGACGCCCAGTTCTTCCCGCCGCTGCACAGCATCCTGCAGGGGTTCGTCGAGGCGTTCACCGCGGAGCGCATCTACGCAGACATCGCGGTCACCCTGCAGCGGCTCGGGATCGCCTTCGTCGTCGCGGCGTTGCTGGGCATCCCCCTCGCCATCGGCATCGGCCGTTCTCAGGTGATCGACGGCATCTCCCGGCCCTTCGTGGACACGCTCTACCCCGTGCCCAAGGTGGCCCTGCTGCCGATGATCATCCTGCTCACCGGAGCCGGCGAGGTCCCGCTACTGCTCGTGACGGGGCTGACCGCCTTCCTGCAGATCACCATCTCGGTGTCCGGAGCCGTGCGGAGCATCGACACGACCCTGCTCGAGGCCGGATCCAACTTCGGTGCGACAGGGGTACGGCACATCACGAGGGTGGTGCTCCCGGCCCTGATGCCGGCGATCTTCTCCGCTCTCCGAACGGCACTGGGCCTCTGCCTGGTCACCCTGATCGTGGTCGAGTTCCTGTCCTCCCGCACCGGGCTGGGGGCCTTCGTCGCCATCTCGTGGCAGACCCTGTCGGTGAACCTGCTCTACGTAGGAGTGCTCGTCACCGCCGTACTGGGGCACGGGCTGAACGCGCTGCTCCGGATCATCGAGCGCAAGAGCCTGCCGTGGAACGTCTCCTGGGCCGGCGCAGCGCCCTGACGACCTCGGCGTGCGATCGTCGGGAGAGAGCAGGCGATCCCCATCGTGGCCGCCGACAGCCGACTGCCCCGTTCAGAAGCCGCGGCGGAGCTTCAGGCCCAGCGGGCGACCGTCGGGATCCAGCACGGTCCGGTAGGCCGTGTTGACCACTAGCCGGCGCCGATCCGGCGAGTCACCCACCGGTTCGTCCCCGGCGTGCCGTCGCAGTCGGCCGGCCGGCCGTGGTCCGCGGCAGCCGTGCGCGTGCCACGCGTCGAGAGCCGCGACGCTGCCCCGGATCGCCGCGGCGGCGCGGTCGGGATCGAGCAGCTCCGAGTCGTCCTCGGTCTGCAGGTGCTCGCGCATCAGATCGAGGCGCAGCCGGCGGGCGAAGCGGCGGGCTCCGTCACCCAGTCCGCCCGGGTCGGCAGGTGCGCGCTGGTCGCGCTCGTCGTCGAGGATCGCCGCGGTGAGTTCGCTGTCGTGGGTCCACGAGCGGCTGTTGAAGTTCGCGCTGCCGACCGCGGCCCAGACGTCGTCGACGATGCAGACCTTCGAGTGCACGTACACCGGTCGCCCGGCGGAGGTCTCCACGTCCAGGATCTGCACCCGGTCACCGCCGGCCTCGAACACCATCCCCAGGGCACCGGCATGTCCCAACGACGCCGACCGCAGGTAGAGCGGGCTCTCCTGGTCGGGATGGCGGGGCACCACAGCGATGAGCTGCAGCCCCGGCGCGCGGTGCAGGGCGGTGGCGAACACCCGCGCGACGTCCATCGACCACAGGTACTGGTCCTCGACGTAGACCAGCCGCTGCGCGCGGCTGAGTGCCTTCGCGTAGGCGCGGGCGACGCTGCGCTCACCGCGCGGCGCGAACGGGTACGAGGGCCAGCGGTGGGGATAGGTGCGCAGCAGCTGCACCGCGCAGCTGCCGGCCCGCGGCGGATCCGGGCCGGCGGGCGGCAGCGGCTCGGCGGTGCGCTGCAGGCGGCGGACGCGGTCGGCGAGGACCCGCCAGGGCAGCCGGGACAGCGCGGCCGGGTCCTCCCACCTCTCCCGGAAGACCTCCTCGGCGTCGCGGACCGCCGGCCCGCGCAGGCCCACCTGGACGTCGTGCCATGCCGGGCGCGGGCCGTAGGCGGCGTGCAACGGCCTGCTCTGCGGATCTCCGGCGTGCCGGTCGTCGTCCCTGCGGCTGTGCGCGATGTCGATGCCGCCGACGAACGCGACGTCGTCCGCCGGACGCTGCCGGTACCGGACCACGACGAGTTTCTGGTGGTGGCTGCCCAGCGGCCGAGTGCGCTGGTCGAGCAGCACCTGCCCGCCCCCGGCGGTGACGTGCAGCGCCAGCTCCCGGTTCTCCGCGGCGGAGAACCCCAACGCGCTGGAGTAGGAGCGCCACAGCAGTCCGCGGACCAGCGCGCCACGGCCCGCAGCGCCGACGAGCGCCTCCCCGACGGTCCATCCCGGCGAGAGCCGCTCGTCGGTGTCGCCTCGCCAGCCCAGGATCGTGATCAAATCACCAGGCCCGGTCCGGGCCAGCGCGTCGGCGAGGGCCGGGAAGTAGCTGCACCCGTGCAGCAGCGCGTGCGCGGCATTGCCCTCGGTCCAGGCCCGCAGCCGGGTCGCCTCGTTGCCCCGTTCCGCGCCGCCCAGCAGCCAGTGCGGCGCGGCCCCGCCCGGGGCGTCCCCGCGCGGCGGGCTCAGGCCGAGGCTCGATCTCAGCAGCGGCAGCAACTCCTCACCGTTCGGCGCCCAGACCACCGGAACGTCGCTCGCGCACTCGCCCAGCGGCGATCCGGCTGCTGCCGAGCTGTTCCGGCGGTGATCGCCGACGACCTCTCGCAGCGCGATCGCGGCGACCCTGCCGGGCGAGGCGGCGGCCAGCTCTCGGAAGAGCCCCGGGTCGTCGTCTGCGTCGTCCCCGATGAGCACCCACCGCAGCTGCGACTCTCGCCGCAACGCCCGGTCGATGGTTCGTTCCTTGCCTCGCCTGATGCCTCCGGGACGCCAGCCGGTCAGCAGCCCCCGCTCGGCCGTCAGCAACGTGCCCGGTGGGTACACGTCGTTCCTCATGCGCTCCCGGATGAGCCCGATGGACCATCGCGGGGCGGAGGTCAGGTACAACACCGGTGTGTCCGGCTGCTGCGCCACCAGCTCGCGCAGCACGCCCGACATGCCGAGCACGGACCGGCGATCGCGCGTGGTCGGCGACAACAGCCCCCGTACCCGGCGCAGCAGCCCGCCCGGCGACATCAGGCCCAGCGTGCCGTCCAGGTCGTACACGACTCCGTAGCGCATTCCGGTCGAGCGGCTGGGAGGCGTGTCGCCCGCTGTCCCGGCGGTCAGCACGGCGACGTCCTCCCATGGGTGAGCGGATGACCCGGGTGGCACTCCGGGCCGGCGGATGCGCGGCCTGGCGAGGGGTGATCCCGGCGGCTCACGGCCCCTTGGGAACGAGGATCCACAGCGCGATGTAGACGATCTCCCCGACGCCGAAGAGGCCGAACAGTACGAAGCCCACGCGTACCAGCGCGCGGGAGAGCCCGAACCGGTTGGCCAGCCCCGCACAGACACCGGCGATCACGCGCTGGGAACGGGGCCTCATCAATGTCGCTGCCATGCGACAGTCCTACCCGCTCCAGGGCCGGAACAACGTCGCGGTGCCCGTGGAGGAGTGCTGCTCCTCCCAGCGGTCCATCGCGTCCCAGTCGCGGCCCTCCAGTGTCGCCAGTGCCGCCGGGAACAGACCGAAGTCCTCCTTGTACATGTGCTCGCCGAGGTCGTGCAGCACCTGCAGCACACCGTCCCGCCACCGCTGTGCGGCAGCGGTCGAGACGTCGTCGAGGTCGTCCACGGCGTCGTAGAGCCCGGCGTGCTCGCTCTCGAGCACAGCGACGTGGCCCACCAGCTCCTCGCTGCGGCGCAGCATCGGGAACAGCGACCCCTCTTCCTTCGCCACGTGCGGGCCGAGGACGAGAAGCAGCTCCTCGACGTGGGCGCGGGCCGCGGTGTCGTCGCCGGCGGCCACGTGCCGGCGGATGTGGTCGCTGAGGTCGCGGAGCCGGTCGTGCTCGTCCATCAGGCGGGCGACGGGGGTGAGGTCACGGCAGCCGCAGTGGTCGCACATCGGCGGGAACTCCTTCGACGCGTGGGGTGCTCGGCCCACCGACCGCATGCCCCGGAGACCTGGGACCGCAGAGATGCCCGCGGCCCACCCGGGAGAAGGCGCGGCCTGGACGCGCCATTCCAGCGCTGCCCATGTCGCGTCACCGTGCCCCGGCTGCGCCTCCTGCTCAGGCAGCGTCCGCCGGCCTGCCCACCGACCGCATGCCCCAGGCGGTGTATGCGGCGGCGACCACGGCCGTACCCGCCAGCAGCCACAGCCCGGGTCGGTAGTTGCCCGCCCAGCCGTAGATCGCGCCCATCACCAGTGGCGGCGCGAACCCGCCGAGGCCGCCGGCGGCGCCCACGATCCCGGTCACGGCCCCCACCTTCCCTGCCGGCGCGGCGAGCGCGACCAGGGCGAAGACGGCGCCCGACGAGGCTCCCAGCGCGGCCGCCATCGCCAGGAAAGCGACGGTGCCGGTCCACTCCAGCGGCCGCTCCAGGGCCGAGACGGACGCGAAGACGGCGACGACGGTGAAGCAGACGGACAGCACCGGAACCGGGTGGAACCGGTCGGACAGCCATCCCCCGATCGGGCGCATGACGACGGCGAGCACGACGAACCCTGCCGTCCGCAGCGCCGCGGCGCTGGGCGACAGACCGAAGGCGTCGCGCAGGTAGGTGGGCAGGTAGACGCTGAAGGCGACGAAACCGCCGAAGCCGACCGCGTAGAGGAAGGACATCTGCAGCGTCACGGGGAGCCGGAAGGTGTCCCACGTCCGCCGGACGAAGCCGCCCGTGGCCACCTGCCGCCCAGGGGCGTCGCGCAGCAGGAGGTAGGAGGCGACCGCGTAGCCGGCGAGCAGGATCGCGACCAGCGTGAAAGGAAAGGCGAGGCCGAACGCGTCCTTGAGTTGCACGGTGCTGAACGCCGAGATCGCGGTCCCGCCCATGCCGGCCCCGAAGATCCCGAGCGCGGTGCCGCGCTTCGCCGGGGGGAACCAGGCGTTGACCAGGGGAACCCCGATGGCGAACGTGGTGCCGCCGAGACCGAGGACGAACCCTCCGAGCAGCATCATCGGGTAGGAGTCGCTGCCCAGGTAGCCGATGAACAGCACCGGCGCGATGGTCAGCACGCTGACCAGCGGGAACATCATGCGTGCCCCGAACCGGTCGGTGAGCGCGCCGACCGGGATGCGGCCGAGCGACCCGACGATGACGGGCACGGCCACCAGCAGCGACTTCTGCAGCGCGCTCAGGCCGAGCGCCTGCGTGTACAGGGCGCCGAGCGGACTGATCAGCGCCCAGGCCCAGAAGTTGATCGTGAACCCGACCGTGGCGACGGCCAGCATGGTCCATGCCGCACGCGGGACCGTGGCCTCGGTGGTGGCACCGGCGGCCGGTGGGGCACTCACCGCCGGTCTCCGCCCACCCGCTCCCAGCCGCGTGCCGCGCGCCGGCTGCCCAGCTGCGGGTCCCGGCTGCGGTAGACGATGTAGGGCCGGGTGAAGTAGCCGAGCGGCGCGCTGAAGACGTGCACCAGCCGGGTGAACGGCCAGATCGCGAACAGCAGCAGCGCCGACAGCGCGTGCAGCTGGTAGCCGAGCTCGGCCGCGGCCATCAGCTCCGGCTGCGGCTGGAAGTAGAAGATGCTGCGGAACCACGGGGACACGCTGTCCCGGTAGTGGCCCCCCTCGCCGGCGGCACCCAGCACGGTGTTGCTCAGCCCGAACAGGATCGTCGCGGTGAGAACCAGGTACATGAACTTGTCGTTCTTCGTGGTCGCCGAGAAGACCGGCCCGACCGTCCGGCGCCGGTAGATGAGGATCGCCAACCCGGCCAGCGTGCAGAACCCGGCGATGGCACCGATCCCGACGGCGACGACGTGGTACATGGTCTCGGTGATGCCGACCGCGGCGGTCCAGGACTCCGGGATACCCAGCCCGATCACGTGCCCGCCGAGGGCGAACAGGATCCCGAAGTGGAACAGCGGGCTTCCCCAGCGCAGCAGGCGCCGCTCGTAGAGCTGGCTGGACCGGGTGGTCCAGCCGAACTTGTCGTACTTGTACCGCCAGTAGTGCCCGACGACGAAGATCGCCAGGCTGACGTAGGGGACGACGACCCAGAGCAGGATCTCCAGCGTGCTGCTCATGTCGGGGCTCCTGCGGACGTACCGGACGTGGGCTGAGGCATGAACTCCGGTGGCGCGAACGGCAGCGCACCGTAGGGGTCGAGGCCGACCTCTTCACCGGGCGGCCCCTCCTGGGCCAGCCGCAGCACCGCGGCGCGGTCGGCTGCCTCCACCGGTGGGAGCGTGGCCGAGACAGCCTGCAGCACTGCGGCGTACGGCGAGCCCCGGTCCTGCAGGGCCAGCCGGATCAGCTCGAGACCGGGGCGGTACTCCGTCAGGAGCCGCTCACCGCGGACGGCGTCACCGGTCGCGGTGAACTCGAGCACCACGGCCAGGTGGTCGGGCAGTTCCTCGTCCGACAGCGTCATTCCCGCGCGGGAGTAGAGGTGCTTGAACTGGACGAGCGCCATGCCGCGCTTGCGGGTGTCGCCGTGCGTGAAGTACGTCAGGTACAGGCAGCACCGTCGCCGGAGGTCGAACGTCTCCACGTACTCGGCCTGCTGCTGCTCCAGGGGCGTGGTCTCCAGGTGGTCGAGGAACCTTCCCAGTGGGCCCGCGAACTCCACCGGCAGCGGCGCCACCGAGGCCCGCAGCAGGGGCAGCCGGGCGAGCAGGCCCTCGTCCGGATAGCCGAGCAGCAGGGACGCCGCCTGGCGAGCGGTGGCCACCTGGGCGGCGGCCGGCTCCGACCGACGGGACAGCAGCCGGGGGCTCATGGCTTGGGATCCGTGACCGCCGGCGAGCCCTCGCCGACACCACCGCCGTCCGCCCCCTGGAGGGCAGCGGACTCTTCGGGCCGCTCCGGGAACAGCCCCTCCGGAGCGCCCTTCCCGTCCCAGTTGAGCAGGTTGACCCGCTGCGCCTTCTCTCCCGGCGCCGCCATGGTGTCAGCCGTCTGCCGGGCCGCCAGCATGTGGAAGTTCTCCACCGCGATCGGGGTCGACCCACCGGAGCTCTCCCCGAACGGGCCCCAACCACCCATGCCCGGGCCGTCCTCGTAGTCCAGCGAGCAGCCCGTGTCGAACTCCTCCTGGCGGGGGCCCTGCTCGGCGTGGATCTGCGGGATCACGTAGCGCTCGTCGTACTTGGCGATCGCGAGCAGCCGGTGCATGTCCTCGATGTCCTGACCGGTCATGCCGACCGCGGTGGCGATCGACTCGTCCGGGGGCCGGCCGAGGTTGAGGTCGCGCATGTAGGCGCGCATCGCCCCGAGCTTCTTGAGCACCCCGGTGACCAGGTCGGTGTCACCGGCGGTGAACAGCTCGGCCAGGTACTCGACCGGGATCCGCAGTGACTCGATGGCGCCGAAGATGTTCCCGGCGTCCTCCCCGTCGTGGCCGGTGTCGGTGAGCGCGTCGACCACCGGGGACAGCGGCGGGATGTACCAGACCATCGGCATGGTCCGGTACTCCGGGTGCAACGGCAGGGCCACCTCGAACTTGGTGATCAGCGCGTAGATCGGCGAGCGCTGCGCGGACTCGATCCAGTCGCGCGAGATGCCGGCCTGCTCGGCGGCATGGACCACCTGCGGGTCGTGCGGGTCCAGGATGATCGATCGCTGGGCCATGTAGAGGTCCTGGTCGTTCGGGGTGGACGCTGCTTCGAGCACCCGGTCGGCGTCATAGAGCACGATGCCGATGTAGCGGAGCCGGCCGACGCAGGTCTCCGAGCACACGGTCGGGAGGCCGATCTCGGTCCGCGGGAAGCAGAACGTGCACTTCTCGGCCTTGCCGGTGCGGTGGTTGAAGTACACCTTCTTGTACGGGCACCCGGTGACGCACTGCCGCCAGCCACGGCAGCGGTCCTGGTCGACCAGGACGATCCCGTCCTCTTCCCGCTTGTAGATGGCGCCGGACGGGCAGGATGCCGCGCACGAGGGATTGATGCAGTGCTCGCAGATCCGCGGCAGGTAGAACATGTAGGTCTGCTCGAACCTCTCCTTGATCTCCGCCGAGATCTTCTTCAGAACCGGGTCGTCCTGGGTGAGTTCGGGCGCACCACCGAGGTTGTCGTCCCAGTTGGCGCTCCACTCGATGTTCATCGGCTCGTTCGTGATCAGTGAGCGGGGCCGCGCGACCGGGGTGTGCTCCTGGAGCGGAGCGTTGGTGAGGGTCTCGTAGTCGTAGGTCCAGGGCTCGTAGTACTCCTGGATGGACGGCAGCTTCGGGCTGGAGAAGATCTGCAGCAGGCGCTTGAGCCGGCTGCCGGTGCGCAGCTGCAGCTTGCCGCGGCGGCCGACCTGCCAGCCGCCCTGCCACTTCTCCTGGTCCTCGTACGTCCGGGGATAGCCCTGCCCGGGCCGGGTCTCCACGTTGTTGAACCAGACGTACTCGACGCCGCTGCGGTTGGTCCATGCCTGCTTGCAGGTGACCGAGCAGGTGTGGCACCCGATGCACTTGTCGAGGTTCATGACCATGCCCATCTGGGCCATGACGCGCATCAGAGGGCACTTCCCTCAGGGGCCACAAGCACGAAAATGGCCCTACCGGTGGTCGCGGGCATCAGTACTCAACCTCCTGGTTGCGGCGGCGGATGACGGTCACTTCGTCGCGCTGGTTCCCGGTGGGGCCCAGGTAGTTGAAGGCGAACGACAGCTGCGCGTAGCCGCCGATGAGGTGGGTCGGCTTGAGGAAGAGCCGGGTCAGGGAGTTGTGGATACCGCCGCGCTTGCCGTTGGTCTCCGTCAGCGGGACGTCGATGAGCCGGTCCTGGGCGTGGTGCATGTAGACCGTCCCTTCCGGCATGCGGGAGGACACGATCGCCCGGGCCACGACGACGCCGTTGCGGTTGACCGCCTCGATCCAGTCGTTGTCCTGCACCCCGACCTTGGCGGCGTCCTGGGTGCTCATCCAGATCGTCTGCCCGCCGCGGGACAACGACAGCATGAAGAGGTTGTCCTGGTACTCCGAGTGGATCGACCACTTGTTGTGCGGCGTGAGGTACCGGACGGTGATGCCCAGCTCACCCTGGTCCCCGACCTGCGGTTCGCCGAACAGCGTGTGCATGTCCAGCGGCGGCCGGAACACCGGCAGGTTCTCCCCCGCCTCGGTCATCCAGTCGTGGTCGAGGAAGAAGTGCTGCCGCCCGGTGAGGGTGTGCCAGGGCTTGAGTCGCTCCACGTTGATGGTGAACGGCGAGTACCGCCGCCCGCCGTGTTCGCTGCCCGACCACTCCGGTGAGGTGATCACCGGCGTCGGCGCGGCCTGGGTGTCGGCGAAAGTGACCTGCTTGCCCTCGTGCTCTGCGGCCAGGTCGGCCATCTGCATCCCGGTGCGCTCCTCCGACCGGTGGAAACCCTGGGTCGCCAGCCGCCCGTTCGTCGTCCCGGACAGCGCGAGGATCGCCTCGCACCAGTGCAGGTCCCGCGCCAGCGCCGGCCGGCCGGCCGCGGCGCCGTCCCGGATGACGCCGTTCTTGTGCTTGAGGTACTCGACCTCCTTGTCCGGCATGGTGGTGACACCCTTGGTCGTCAGGCCGAGCTTCTCCACCAGCGGCCCGAGTGCCGACCACTTCTGCGCGACGGCCGCGTAGTCCCGCTCCTGGACGACAAACTTCGGCATCGTCCTGCCGGGCACCGGATCGCACTCGCCGGCCTTCCAGTCCCGCACCACCCCACGCGGGTTGGCCATGGCGTCCGGCGTGTCGTGCAGCAGCGGCAGCGCCACCAGATCCTTGCGGACGCCGAGGTGCGTGGCTGCCAGCCGGCTGAACACCCTGGCGATCGTGCCGAAGGCCTCGAAGTCGGTGCGGGTCTCCCACGGCGGCGCGATGGCCGGGTTGAACGAGTTGACGTAGGGGTGCATGTCCGTGGTGTTGAGGTCGTGCTTCTCGTACCACGTGGCAGCCGGCAGCGTGATGTCGGAGTAGATCGTCGTACTGGTCATGCGGAAGTCCAGCGCCAGCAGCAGGTCCAACTTCCCGGTGGGCGCCTCGTCGTGCCAGACCAGGTCCTTCGGGCGCGCCTCCGGCGGAGCCTCCTGGGCGCGGACGGCGTCATCGGCTCCGAGCAGGTGCTTGAGGAAGTACTCGTTGCCCTTGCCGGACGAACCGAGCAGGTTCGCCCGCCAGATCGTGAGCACCCGGGGAAAGTTCTCCGGCGCGTCGGGGTCCTCGGAAGCGAACCGCAGGCTGCCGTCTCGCAGGCCGGCGATGACGTGCTCGCCGGGCTCCTTCCCTGCGGCGGCCGCCTCGTCACCGAGGTCGAGCGGGTTGCGGTTGAACGTGGGGTAGGACGGCATCCAGCCCATCCGCGCCGACTCGGCGAGGACGTCGGCCGGTGTCTTGCCGTCGAATCGGCCCGCACCCAGCGGTGAGGCGAAGCCGTCCAGCGTCGTCTGGTCGTAGCGCCACTGGTCGGTGTGCAGGTACCAGTAGGCGGTCTGGATCATCTGCCGCGGCGGGCGCGCCCAGTCGAGGGCGGCAGCGACGGTCGAGTATCCGGTGAGCGGACGTACCTTCTCCTGGCCGACGTAGTGCGCCCAGCCGCCCCCGTTCACGCCCTGGCAGCCGGTGAGCGTGGTGAGGGTGAGGAACGCGCGGTAGATCGTGTCGGAGTGGAACCAGTGGTTGGTGCCCGCACCCATGATGATCATGGACCGGCCCTTGGACTCGTCGGCGTTCTGCGCGAACTCCCGGCCGATCCGCGCCGCGGCGGCCGCGGACACGCCGGTGAACTGCTGCTGCCAGGCCGGGGTGTAAGGCTGCGAGGGGTCGTCCATCCCGGTCGGCCACTCGCCGGGCAGCCCCGCGCGGCCGACGCCGAACTGGGCCAGCAGCACGTCGTACACCGTGGTCACCAGGTGCTTGCCGACCCGGCGCACCGGTACGCCGCGGCGCATGGCAGCGCCTTCGCCGCGGGCGGTGTCGAACCGGGCCAGGTCCACGGTCACCGACTCCGCGGCGCCGTCGTAGAGGCTCAGCCGCGGGTCGACCTCGCCGAGGTCGAGGTTCCACTTGCCCTTGCCGGCCTCACCGAAGCGGAAGCCGAGCGAGCCGTGGGGGACGTGCGGCTCGTCGGTGACCGAGTCGACCAGCACGGTCTTGAACTCCGCGCCCTCCTCCAGATCACCGAGGTCGGCCGCGGTGAGGAACTTGCCGGGCACGTAGCTGTCCCCGCGCGGGGTCAGGGTGAGCAGGAACGGCAGGTCGGAGTAGCGCTTGACGTAGTCGGTGAACCGGGGCACCTGCCGGTCGACGAAGAACTCCTTGAGCACGACGTGCCCCATCGCCATCGCCAGCGCGCCGTCGGTGCCCGGGTGCGGCGCCAGCCAGTCGTCGGCGAACTTGGTCGCGTCGGAGTAGTCCGGGCTCATGACGACGACCTTCTGGCCGCGGTAGCGGGCCTCGGTCATCCAGTGCGCATCGGGCGTCCGGGTCACCGGGACGTTGGAGCCCCAGAGGATCAGGTAGGCCGCATCCCACCAGTCGCCGGACTCCGGCACGTCGGTCTGGTCGCCGAACACCTGCGGCGAGGCGACCGGCAGGTCGGCGTACCAGTCGTAGAAGGACAGCATCGGCGCGCCGATGAGCGACATGAACCGGGACCCGGCGGCGTGCGACACCATCGACATCGCCGGGATCGGCGAGAAGCCGGCGACGCGGTCGGGCCCGTACTTCTTGATGGTGTGCACGTGCGCGGCGGCGATCATCTCGGTCGCCTCGTCCCAGGACGCCCGCACGAGGCCGCCCTTGCCGCGCTGCGACTTGTAGGTGCGTGCCTTCTCCGGGTCGTCGACGATGTCGGCCCAGGCCAGCACCGGGTCATCCAGCCGCTGCCTGGCCTCGCGGTACATCTGCAGCAGCGAGCCCCGGATGTAGGGGTAGCGGACCCGGGTGGGGGAGTAGGTGTACCAGGAGAAGGCGGCGCCACGCGGGCAGCCACGGGGCTCGTACTCCGGCCGGTCGGCGCCGGTCGTCGGGTAGTCGGTCTGCTGCGCCTCCCAGGTGATGATCCCGTCCTTGACGTAGACCTTCCACGAGCAGGACCCGGTGCAGTTCACGCCGTGGGTGGAGCGGACCACCTTGTCGTGCGACCACCGGTCCCGGTAGAAGCTGTCGGCCTCCCGCCCGCCGATCTGGTGCAGCGACCGCAGGTCGGCGCTCACCTCGCCCTTGCGGAAGAAGCGGGACGTTCCGACGAGGGCCTCCGACAGGTTGCCGTCGAAACCCGCTGATCCGCCGACCGGTCCGGCGCTGGACGCATGTTCCCTGACCACAGTTCTCCCTCTTCCGGGCGCGGGCCCCGACGGTTCGATCACCTGGCTGGCGTGCACTGCAGGACGTGGTCGACCTGGGTGGTCTGCCGCCTGCCGATCGGGACGGCCTCGGCGGCGCCCCGGCCTGATGCCGTGCTGGGCGGCGGCGCCCGGCCGACCAGATCTGTGAAACTCGAACCATGGACGTGTCGCCGGAGCAGTTGCCCCCGCAGGAGGCCGCGCGGGCGGGGGTCAGCCGACAACGCATTCTGGAAATGCTGCGCGCTGCGCCGGAAGGCCTCGGCGTGCAGGAGCTGGCTGAGCAGGCGGGGCTGCACCCCAATACGGTGCGGTTCCATCTCGATCGCCTGGTCGGCGACGCGCTGGCGGAGCGGCACGTGGGCGAACGCGGCGAGCCAGGACGTCCGCGGCTGGCCTTCACCGCCGCGCCGCGGCCGGATCCGGCCGGTGATCGGCGCAACTACCAGTTGCTGTCCGAGATCCTCGCGAGCTATGTCAGCGGGACGACCGACGACCCGGCGGCGGCCGCGATCGAGATGGGACGCGCGTGGGGTCGCCATCTCACCGAGCGACCGGCCCCGTACCAACGGATCACCGAGGAAGAGGCGGTCGCTCGCCTGCTGCGCATCCTCGATGAGGTCGGCTTCGCCCCCGAGTCGCCGCCGGAGAACCGGCGGCGGGTCCTGCTGCCGCATTGCCCCTTCCGGGAGGTCGCGACCGCCCACCGGGAGGTCGTGTGCTCGATCCACCTGGGGCTGATGCGGGGAGCGCTGGCCGAGATGAACGCACCGGTGACCGCCGTACGGCTGCTGCCGTTCGTCGAGCCGTCCCTGTGCGTGGCCCACCTGGCGCCACTGACCGGACCGCCCGACGCCCACGCGCCACCGCCGCAGTCCGACCGGGCGGGTGGGTCGACGGCAGGCCGGCTCTGACATGGGGTCAGGGCTCCGGAACCCGCGCCAGTCGCGGGACCACGGGCCCGGTCGCGACGCCCGGTCGGGCGGGACGCGTCGTGGTGCGGGCCGGCATCGCGCTCATCAGTGCTTGGCGACCGTCAGCAGCACGGTGGCGTCGCTGAGCGCCTCGAGGCTGTGCCGGGCGTCGGGAATGATGATGAGGTCGCCCTCGCGCCCTTCCCAGGAGGCATCCGCTGCGACGAGCCGTACCCGGCCGCTCAGCACCACCAGCGTTGCTTCTCCGGGGTTCTCGTGCTCGGCCAGGGTCTTGCCGGCCGTCAGGGCCACCACCGTCTGCCTCAGCGACTTCTCATGACCCCCGTAGACGGTGTCGGCGGCGCGGCCGCTTGCGGTCGAGCCGGCTGTTCGTAGCAGCTGACGGCCCAAGGCTTCGAGGCTGAACTTCTGCACGGGTACCCCCTGCTGTCGGACCATTCGCGGAAAGGCCAAAGCATCAGGCTGGACGAGCATCAGGCTGGACGGACCTGCTTGATGAGACCGCCGTCATGCGCTTCTTCTTCCTACCAGGTTGCCTGGTAAGTACAAGCCGAGCTGTTCTCAATTGCCGTGTCCGACTACCGTGAAAGCCGTCGTCCATGACCCGGTCACGACCTCGTCGAGCCGGACGCACTCTCTCAGCGACACGAGGAGTCCACGTGCTGTCCGACCGTTCCCGCCCCGTGATCGAGGCGACCCTGCCGGTCGTCGCCGAGCACATCCGGGAGATCGCCGTCCGGGCCGGGGCCGTCCGGTGAGCGTGCCTGGCCCCCGCGTGCTCGTGACCGCGGCCAGCAGGCACGGCTCCACCAGGGAGATCGCCGCTGCGGTGGCCCGCTGGCTGCCCGACACCGCGGCCGGCCGCGATGCCGGTCTGGCGGCCGGCTTCCTGGCGGTCGACCAGCAGCCCGACCCTGCCCGGTTCGATGCCGTCGTTCTCGGCAGTGCGGTCTACGTGGGCCGCTGGCTGGAAGGGGCCAGGCACTATGCCGCCACCTTCGCCCCGACGTTGCGGTCCCGGCCGGTCTGGTTGTTCTCCAGTGGCCCCATCGGCGAGCCGCCGTTCCCGCCGGACGAGCCCTACGACGCGGAACCGATAGCCCGCCTCGTGGGCGCGCGCGGCCATCGGGTGTTCCCCGGATGCCTGGAGAAAGACTCCCTCACCTTCGGTGAGCGCGCGATGGTGACCGCGATGCGCGCACCGACCGGCGACTTCCGCGACTGGGATGCCGTCCGCGGCTGGTGCGAGGAGATGGCCGTCGACCTCGTCGAGCACCTGGCCGGCGCTCCGCCTGCGTGATCACGCGGCACGGGGGAGCGACGCCGCTCGCCCGGTGCGCGGATCAGGCGGGTTCGGGCACGCCGCCACCGTCGCCGCCGGGATCGTCCGGCGTCGATTCGATCGGCGCGGGCGGGAGCGGCTCCGGTGCGTCGGGGAGCAGCTCGGCCGGATCGTCCGGCATCGGCGCGTTCGGATCGATCTCCGGATCCGGCTCCGGCAGGGGTGCGACCATGCACCGAGTCAACCAGCGTGTCGCCCCGATCGCAGGGCCGGGCGTGCGAGGGCGGCGAGCGCCGCGCCTTCGGCGGCGGCGTCGTGCAGGTCGGGAGGGCCCGGAGAACCGATCGGCCCGGCCGCGGGTCGCCCCGCAGCTCGTGCCGGGCCGGCAGGCGCTAACATTGCTCCAGCGCCGGCCCCAGGCGAGCCTTCGCCCCTCTGGTGACGACTTTCCCCTGTGCGGTCGGTGCCCGGCCATCGACTGGTGGCTGCTGGTCCCACCATGGGCGGGCTGTCAGTCAGCCCGAGGCGTCGATCTCTCGCAGATCCGTGGGACCGAGTCGCGTCTCGGAGCAACCGCCCAGGCCCTCTCTCGCGAGATCGGCTAGCCCCGATCGCTGGACCGGGTGCGGCATTCCGCCGCGGCAACCGGGCCGGGCATGTCAAAGGAGGAGTCTGTGGCTCGACGAGGCCAGGGCCGGGCGGGCACTCGCCGTACCGCCCCGCGGACGCAGCGGCGCGTGGGTGACCGCGGCGACATCATCGCGGAGCTCGCGCGCGCTGTCCGCGAGGTCGAGGCGGCTGCCCAGAGCGGCCGCGTGTCACCCGCAGTGCGTACGAAGTTCCAGGCTGTCGCACTGCTGGTGCGCGAGGAGCACGCGCGGGTCCGGGCCGACGACGCCAGCAACGCCACCCACCGGGCCGAGCAGCTCAAGCGTCTCGACGGGATCGCCACCATCCTCGCGAAGACCGCCGTACGCGATCCCGCGCTCCTCGCGCTCCTCACCGAGGACGCCGTCGTCTCCGATACGGCCCATTCGCGCAAGCGGGAGATGCTGCGGGCCGTCGGCATCGAACCGACCCCCGACGAAGCTCCGCCGGCGGCGCCCGCGGCGCCCTCCGCTGCCAGCGAGCGTCGGGTCGTGCCGCAGTCGGTCGTCTCGCGGCAGCTGGCCAACCCCTTCCTCGCCCCCGACTTCACGTCCACCAGGCCGGCGCCGGTCCGTCCGCGCCGACTGGCCGGTTGGGAGCTGCTCGGCCCGCTCCTCGGATCCTTCGAGCGCGCCGGCGGCGGGGCCCCGGCGTGCATGGCCCTGCCCGCGCCGGCCTCGCTGCACGCGCCGGGTGGTCTCGAGCTGATGCCGCACCAGGCGCAGGTGGTCGCGGCCGCCGGCTCCGGCCACCGGACCTTTCTGCTCGCCGACGAGCCGGGCCTGGGCAAGACGGCTCAGGCGCTGCTCGCCGCGGAGGCGGCGAACGCCTACCCGCTGCTCGTCGTCGTCCCGAACGTCGTCAAGACGAACTGGGCTCGCGAGGCCGGCCGCTGGACGCCTCAGCGCTCGGCCACCGTCATCCACGGCGACGGGCACACGATAGACGGCTTTGCCGACGTCGTCGTGGTCAACTACGAGGTGCTCGACCGCCATGTGGGTTGGATCGGCGACTTCGGCTTCCGCGGCATGGTCGTCGACGAGGCGCACTTCATCAAGAACAAGACCTCTCAGCGGTCCCAGCACGTGCTCGAGCTCTCCGAGCGCATCCGGTCCCGTATCGCGCGTCCGCTGCTGATGGCACTCACCGGCACCCCGCTGATCAACGACATCGAGGACTTCCGGGCCATCTGGCAGTTCCTCGGCTGGATCGACGACACGAAGCCGCTCGCGGAGCTGATGGATTCGCTCGAGGAGACCGGCCTGACGCCCGCCGACCCCGGCTTCTACCCCGCTGCCCGCAACAGCGTGGTGGACCTCGGCATCGTCCGTCGGCGCAAGGTCGACGTGGCCGCCGACATCCCGGCCCGCCGCATCGCCGACCTGCCCGTCGAGCTCGACGAGAAGGCCGGCCGGTCGATCCGGGCGGCCGAGCGGAACCTCGCCCGCCGGCTGGTGTCGCGGTACGAGAGCGCGCTCGCGGCCCGAGCGTCCGCCGACGACGTCGAGGGCATCGACCACGACCTCGTGCGCAGGGTGGCCAGGTGGGAGCAGAAGGACGCGACCACGACGACCGGCGAGAACGTGTTCGGCATGATGCGGCGCATCGGTCAGGCGAAGGCCGCCCTCGCCGCCGACTACGCGGCACAGCTCGCCCGGAGCGCGGGGAAGGTGGTCTTCTTCGCCAAGCACGTCGACGTGATGGACGTCGCCGAGCAGACCTTCGCCAGGGACGGGATCCGTTTCTCGTCGATCCGTGGCGACCAGACCCCCGCGTCGCGGCAGAAGCACATCGACGCATTCGTGCACGATCCCGACGTCGCCATCGCGGTCTGCTCGCTGACCGCGGCCGGCGTGGGGATCAACCTGCAGGTGGCCTCGAACATCGTGCTCGCCGAGCTGTCCTGGACCGACGCCGAGCAGACCCAGGCCATCGACCGCAGCCACCGGATCGGTCAGACCGAACCCGTCACCGCGTGGCGCATCATCGCCGCGCAGACCATCGACGCCAGGATCGCCGAGCTGATCGACAGCAAGGCGGGGCTCGCCGCCAGGGCGCTGGATGGCTCGGAGGAGGAGGTGCCGTCCTCGGCCGACGTGCAGCACGAGGCGCTCGTCGCGTTGTTGACGGACGCGTTGTCAGCTCTGCCGCCCGCGCGCGCCAGCGCCCCGACCGGTCACTGACCCGGATCCGCCGCCTGCCCGAAGGCGGCGGCGTCCCAGGGGACGCCGGCCCACGGCCGGCGGCTGTACTCCAGGCGCAACCGTCCGGGCCGGGCGTCGATGATCTCGGCGAACACCGTGCCGTACACCTGGCCGTCCCGCTCGTGCCGAACGACCAGGGCCGAGGGGTCCTCGGCAGGTGGCCGGCCCTGCACCAGGCTGCGCCAGCCATGCGGGAAGGCCGCCGCTGCGAAGGTCTCCTGCCACCGGTCGGCCTTGCGATCCTCGGGTCCGCCGGAGGTCAGCACATGGGTGCCCTCGGGGTGTTCCGTCTCGGTGAGCCGGTCGCCGTCGAAGACCCAGGTGGTCAGTCGGTCCGGGGTCGCCAGCACGAGCACGAAGCCCGCCATCCCGGTGAGCCGGGCGTGGGAGACCCAGTCGGCCCCGTGTACGGCCCCGAGCAGCGGCAGTGCTCCCCGGCTCGGAGCCCCCGGAGCGGCCGGCCGCTCGTGGTACCGGTTGAGCACGAGAGAGGTCACCCCGGTGCCGACCCGGGTCGCGCACCACGTGCCCCCGGCGACGTGGTCACGCCCGCCGACGACGTCGGGGAACTGCGGCCACCACCGGCCGGGGACATCGAAATCGCGGCTGATCAACTCGTCGCGCACGGCGAGGACCTCCACCGGCCGGTCGGCGGACCGACGCATCACCACCGTGCACATGCGCGCATCCTCCCGCGCCCGCGCGGAGCACCGTCAGCTGAGTGGGAGTTGTGCGAGCTGCCCTCGGGATCGGATGCCGAGCTTCTGGTAGGCGTTGCTCAGGTGGTACTCCACGGTCCGGGGGCTCAGGAACAGCCGGGCGGCGATGTCACGGTTGCCGAGCCCGGAGCGAACGAGCAGCACCGTCTGGCGTTCCTGCGGGGTGAGATTCCCGATCGTGCTGACGTTGCGCTTGCGGGCCGTCTCTCCGGACGCGCGGAGCTCCTGCCGGGCGCGTTCGGCCCACGGCTCGGCCCGGAGTTCGGTGAACACCTGCAGGGCGGCACGGAGGTGGGAGCGGGCGTCGATGCGACGGCGGCCGCGGCGCAGGAACTCGCCGTAGGCCAGCTCCGTACGGGCCCGCCCGAACGGGCGTCCGGCCGCGGCATGCAGCCGGAGGGCGTCCTGGAAGTGTCGCTCGGCGACGTCGCCGTGGGCGAGAAGGGCACGTCCGTGCTCCGCGATCGCCGCAGGGGAGGCCGCCCCGACCTGGGCGGCGAACGCCGTCAACTCCTCGACCCACTGCTGGACCAGGTCGGTCCGGCCGGCGCGCTGGGCGGCCTCCAGCCGGTCGAGTGCAGCGGACCGGCAGATCGTCGGATGACGGATCCGTTCGAGGTGGTGCAGTGCCGCGTCGACGTCGGAGTCGTTCGCGGCCAGGACGCCCTTGGCCCAGTCGGTCATGTCCACCGCCGCCGCGCCGACGATGCCCATGGGGCGATCAGCGCGCATCGCCTCCAGTTCGTCCAGTTCCTTGGGCCAGGCGGACTCGCCGCGGAACGCGGCCAGCAGCCCCAGCCAGGCCAACGGCATCGCAGTCAGCGGCGCCTGCCCGATGCCCCGGGCGAGGACGAGGGCCTCGTTCGCGGATGCCGTGGCCGCGCTCCAGTCTCCGGCGGCGACCTGGGCGGACGGGAGCCGGGACAGCGCCCATACGGCGTTGGTCAGGGAGCCGCCGTCCCGCGCCAGCGCGAGGAGTCCCCCGTAGGTCCACCGGACCGCCTCGAGGTCGGCGAGGTGCAGGGCGGCCACGCCCAGGTTCCCCAGCAGGTCGGCGTCGGGGGGAAGCGTTCCTCCGATGCCGAACGCCTCGTGCCAGGCCGCCGCGGCTTCGGCCATCTCGCGGCGGAGGAAGTGGCGGTGGCCCCGCAGGATGGCCGCGAAGCAGCGCAGTCGCGCAGGTGAGCGCTCCTCGGCGGCCCAGGAGAAGTCGACGTCCTCGTCGGCGGGGAGGTCCCAGCTCCAGGTGGCCAGGGCGGTGGCCAGCATCGCCATCTCCAGGGCGCGGCCCCCGTCGAGGGGGGCGACGTCCCGCGCGGCACGCAGGACGATCCGCCGTCCTGTCTGCGGTGAACCGATGTGCCACTCGATCCTGCCCCGGAGCCAGTCCACGTCGGCGCGGAGCAGGGGGTCGTCCGTGGTGTGGCGGACCCTGTCGGCCAGGGTCCGCGCACGGGCACCGTCGCCGGCCAGCCAGGCACTGCTGGCGGACGTGAACAGACGCTGCGCCCGGTCACCGGCGGAGCTGCTGAGTTCCGCAGCCCGCTCGGATGCCGTGCTGGCAGCCTCGTGGCCACCGCGGCGGGTGGCGCGCCCGGCGACTGCATCCAGGTCATCGGCCACGTCGTCGTCGAGGGTCGTGGTCGCGCGCGCGGCATGCCAGGTTCCTCGATCCGGGTCACCCGCCGCGGTGAGCACCGCGGCCAGGGCCCGGTGCGTGCGCTGCTGCTGCGGCGCGGTGGCGGCGCTGTAGACGGCTGACCGCACGAGGGGGTGGCGCAGCCGTACGTCGTCGTCGTGGATGAGGAGCAGCCCCGAGCGCTCCGCGGCGTCGAGCGCCGGGTCACCGGCCCCGAGTCGGGCGGCGGCCTGCTGGATGATCGACAGCCGCCCGGAGTCGTCGGCGGCGACAGCCAGCAGCAACGTCTGGGCGTCGGCGGGCAGCCGGCGCGACCGGTCGAGGAACGCGCGTTCGACCCCCTCGGTCAGCGGTAGCTGCGACGGCAGTCGCAATCGACCAGCGAGCTGTCCCTCGGACAGCATGGTGGGGAGTTCGACGAGTGCGAGCGGGTTCCCGCCGGTGCGGATCCTCAGCTCGTCGCGCACTCCGGCGGCCATCGGGCCCCCGGCGTGCTCGGCGAGCAGGGCCGAGGCCGCGTCGGCGTCCAGGCCGGGCACGACGAGTTCGGGCAGGCCGGACGCGTCGAAGTGGCGCGTCTCTCCCTCGCGGACGGCGAAGAGCAACGCGAGGCGGTCGGCGTGCAGCCGGCGGGCGACGAAGAGCAATGCCTCGGCAGACGCTGCGTCCAGCCAGTGGGCGTCGTCGACGACGCAGACGAGCGGCTGCTTCTCCGCGGTCTCGGCCAGGAGCGACAGGGTCGCTGCGAACACGAGGAACCGGTCGTCGGTCGGCCCATCGCCGCGGTTCGCATCCTCACCCAGCGCGCCGTGCAGCGCCCGGGCCTGCACGGGCGGGATGCCTCCCAGGTGGCCGAGGACGGGCCGCAGCAGTCGGTGCAGCGCCGCGAAGGGGAGTGGCGACTCCGACTCGACACCCGCGGTCCACAGGACGGCGACGGCGGTGGCACGGTCGATCGCGTCGGTCAACAACGCGGTCTTGCCCACGCCGGGCTCACCGCGCACGACGAGGGCCCCACCACGGGCGTCGGCGGCCCCGGCGACGAGCAGGTCGATCCGGGCGCGCTCTGCTGCACGCCCGTAGAGCACGTCGCGGACCGTACTCCGCGCGAGCGCGGGACAGCCGGTCCTCGCTCCCGCCGGATCCAGCACCGCTCACGAGCGCCGCACTTCGCCGAGATCCCCGTGGTTCCACGGAGGTGACCACCCCTCCGTCGCGAGCAACCTCAACGGCATCCACACCAGCGATGACCGGTAGGAGCGTCACTCATGATCACGGTTTCAGGTCTCACGAAGCAGTACGGCAGGCGGCTCGCCGTCGACGACATGACCTTCGACGTCGCCGCCGGCCGCGTGACGGGATTCGTCGGCCCGAACGGTGCCGGGAAGTCCACGACGATGCGGATGATGGTCGGGCTCACCCGACCCGGCCGCGGTGACGTCCGCTACGCGGGCGTCCGCTACGCCGACCTCAAGATCCCCGTCCGGACCGTCGGCTCGGTGCTCGACGCCCGGTCCATGCACCCGGGTCGCTCGGCCCGGAACCATCTCCGGGCCACCGCCGCGCTCAGCGGCATCCCCGCGGCCCGGGCCGACGAGGTTCTGGCCGAGGTGGGTCTCGAGACGGCAGCGGACCAGCGGGCGGGCAGCTTCTCCCTCGGCATGCGCCAGCGGCTGGCGCTGGCCGGCGCCCTGCTGGGAGACCCGCAGGTCCTGCTGCTCGACGAGCCGTCCAACGGTCTGGACCCCGATGGCATCCGCTGGCTGCGGAACCACCTCCGCGATTTCGCCCGCCGCGGCGGCACGGTCTTCGTCTCCAGCCACCTCATCGGCGAGCTCAGCATGTTCGCCGACGACCTGGTCGTGGTCGGGGGCGGCAGGCTGCTCGCGGCCGAATCGGTCCAGGCGATCACCGCCCGCGACGACGTGGCCGTGCTCATCGAGACCCCGCAACCCGCCGAGCTCGCCTCCCGCCTGGCCGCACACGGCCTCGTCGTCGAGGTGGCGGCCGACCGGCTGGTGGTTCGGGGAACCACCAGGGCGGCCGTCTCGCAGATCGCGTTCGACAGCCGTATCCAGGTCTTCGGGCTCAGCGAGACGTCCCGCTCCCTCGAGGACAGCCTGCTCGACTTGACCAGGGCATCCGCCGAGTTCGCCAGCTCCTGATCCAGCTCGTCCGATCCAGCTCGTCCGATCCAGCTCGTCCGATCCCACTCGTCCGGTCCCTCCATGTTCGACTTCTTCGAAGGACACCAGCCATGACCGCCATACCTGCGACCGCGTCCCAGCGTCGGGCAGACCCGCTGCCCTCCACCCCCCGACCCGGCAGGCGCTCGCCCGGCGATGACATCCGGGCCGTCGGTGCCGCCCTGACCAGCGACTGGATCAAGGTGTCGACCGTTCGCGTGCATCGAGCGCTGCTCCTCCTGACCATCGCCGGCGGCCTGCTCGTCTCGTGGGCGGTCGGAGTCCTGGTGACCGACCAGGTGCAGTACGTCGCCCAGGTCGGCTTCTTCTGGACCAGCGTGACGTCGATGCTCGCCGCGATCAGCGGGATCCTGCTGTTCGGCTCCGAGGTCCAGCACGGCACCCTGGCCGGCGCGCTCGCCGCGCAGCCGGCGCGCTGGGTGCTCGCACTGTCCAAGGCGCTGACCGCCGCCGCCCTGGGCATGGTCATCGGGGCCGCCGGGCTCGCCGCCGGCTTCGGCGGTGCGGTGCTCGCCGGCCTGGGTGCGGGTGACACGTCGTCGCTGTCCGCCTCGGTGGCGTGGGCCCTGCTCTTCACCACGCTGTCGGCGGTGCTGGGGTTGGGGATCGCCATGGTGGTCCGCACCAGCACGGCGGCCATCGCGGGGGTCCTGGTCTGGGGGTTCGTCGTCGAGCACCTGTTCAAGCTCTTCCTCGCCGAGGAGGCCGCCCGCTTCCTGCCCTTCATCGCCGGCAACCACCTGCTGGCCTACAGCTCCGACTTCGAGACGCCCAGGACGCTCGCCGTCGCGCTCACCCCGGCCGCGAACGCGCTGGTCTTCGGCGGGTACGCCGCGGTCGCGCTGGTGCTCGGGACCGTGCTGCTGTACCGGCGGGACACGAACTGATCGCCCGATCGGTCCCATCGATCGGATCGCCCCGGCCGGGTCACGTGGCCGGGGCGATCGGCGTGCCACGGTTCCAACCCCTGACCCATCGACACGACCAGCTCCCGCTGACACGATCCGCTCCGGAGCCCACCGATGCGTTCCCGCCATCGAGCAGCTGTCGACGGCAGGTGAATGCCGGCCGCTCAGGGGAGGTGGTCTTGGCAGGCCCGCTGCTCGAGACCAAGCCTTACGTCCCGAGGTTGCGACATGGTCTGGTGGCGCGCCCGAGGCTGAGCGAGCTCCTGACCGGCGCGAACGAGTCGGCGCTGACGCTGCTGTCGGCTCCGGCCGGGTTCGGGAAGACGACGCTGCTGGCGCAGTGACTGGCTGCCGATCCGGTCGCGGGACGGTCGGTGGCGTGGCTCTCGCTCGACCAGCGTGACAACGACCCGGCGTCGTTCTGGACGTACCTGGTTGCAGCGCTGCAGACGGCGACGCCCGAGGTCGGGGCAGGTGCGCTTCCGCTCCTGCAGTCGTCCCGGTCATCGATGGAGGCGCGGGTCTCGCGACTCTGCTCAACGACCTTCACGCCGTCCCGAGCGACGTCGTCCTGGTGCTCGACGACTTCCACGTCGTCGAGTCGCGCGACGTGCAGGATGGGATGACGTTCCTGCTGGACCACCTACCGCGGCAGATTCGACTCGTGCTCGCCAGCCGCGCCGATCCGGCGTTGCCGCTGGCGCGGCTGCGGGGACGCGGCGAGCTCGTCGAAATCCGCGCCGCCGGTCTGCGTTTCACGCCCGGTGAGGCCACGGCGTACCTCGACGAGGTCATGGGCTTGAGGCTGGCGGCACGGGATGTCGCCGCCCTGGAATGGCGGACCGAGGGGTGGATCGCCGCGCTCCAGTAGCTACGCTCGGCTCACCCGCGAACCGGCTGGCTGCCGGGCGGAGATCGCCGCGGCCCATCGGCGGTGGCTGGACCTGGTCCGCCGCGGTGGGCGGCCGCCCGCCGGCACTGTGCGCCAGTGGACCGTTCTGCCGGCGGAGTGGGGCCCCAGCGCACAGTGCCAGCCCGGCGGGACGTCAGGCCCGCAGCGAGACGGTCTCCCCGCGGCCGACGACGCGGATCTCACCGGGCGCCTGCCGGTCGGCCACCTCGGCCACGAAGTCGCCGAGCGGGCTCTTGAACAGC
>JABAKE010000184.1 GCA_019779905.1 Modestobacter lapidis
TTATATAAACCAACCTAAATCCTCCCCCCCAACTTAAATCAAACATTGTCCTCAATGTGGAAAAAAAAACACACAATATAATACAAAAGATAGAACAAATATATACAATAAAAGCTGTGTACAAATATTTACAAAAAATGAACATGTGTCTAGCTTCGATAACACTCAGACTACACGAGTTGACTCCCGATCTCAAATATCGAAGACTTCCAAATAAATTGGAAAATCAAAAAGAGTTTCGTGCAAGGTTCTTCCTCACTAAACACTGGATTCTCGAAGAATCCCCCCTTTAACGGGAGCTATTACTCTCTAGCAGAGGTGTCAACCCACCATTTTCGAAAAAAATACTACCCAAACATGGTATCGCCAATTACATGGCACGTTGCTAGGATAATTCGTTCCTTTGCGTTGGTGATGACTGATATTATCAACAAATACAAAACTTTGTACAAAATTTCCACAGCAGAGAACTTGAACTGAAAGATCAGCAAGTCGGACTAACATACTTTCATTTCATGATGGAGTCTTTAGAACTTCATTGTCGTCAGATGATGAAGTATCTAAAAATGTGGGACTGGAGTATACTATTTTATCATTGGTTGCAGTAGAGAAGCATCTCAAAGAATATATTTTAGAATATGGAGACTTGGAGAAGATCTCTGAAAATTCATGATCACAGTATCTTGGTTGACAAAATGCCAAACAAGAGCAACCTCAAAAATATATACGTGCGTAAATACGGAAAAATTGTCCTAAAAATGAAGGCAATCATGAACTTACATAACATGATGTTAGCAAGGATTGATACCCTACGTGAAGCTG
>JABAKE010000186.1 GCA_019779905.1 Modestobacter lapidis
CTCATGAGAGTCTTTGAGTGCTTAGGCATTCAATCAATATTAGATTGGATGAATCATTAGCTTTTATATAAAAAAGTTCAAAAAGAAAAAATGGATTTTCGATAACCCCTAGTCAAGAATGGAATAGGCTATCTCCCGATAGACAATCGGGAGACGGTAAGGATTAGATCAAATGGGAAATATAGGTATGTGATAGATACTATCTTGATTCCATATTTTTATGCTTTTTACTTATGAAGGGCAACAAAAGAAACAATAGGTTTTATTATCCTACATGTTCCATTAGTAACACTCCCTTGATACTTTCCAAGGGTGTCACTGCCTATTTTATTTTGCTTGTGCTTAATGTTTCCCGATTCTACTAGAAATCATATACGAACTTGTTATAGATGTATTTATTGGATTGGTTCATCAATAGTGTTGGGTCAGAATCCCCCCCTTTTTTTTGACTCTGCACCATTGATTCCACTATTATTAGTGAGCAATAATGGAATAATTCCTTCATATTCATAGAGATAGGGGACATAATTCACATGGATATAGTAAGTCTCGCTTGGGCTGCTTTAATGGTAGTCTTTACATTTTCCCTTTCACTCGTAGTATGGGGAAGAAGTGGACTCTAAGGGTACTACTAATTGAGTTGAGGAATCAAATCAAACTGTCTCAATTGTTTTATAAATCATTCTCGTTTTTAACTTTAACTATTGAGAAAATATTAATTTTAAAATAGTAATGAAATTTAAATAAAAATATCTTTATTTCGAAATTCCATTGGATTCTGGTGGAATAATGTATTATATGAATAAT
>JABAKE010000187.1 GCA_019779905.1 Modestobacter lapidis
TATATCCATTTTTATATCTGGATTGTGAATTAATTTACTTGCGTTATATAAATTAATTTTGTCTTTAGTATTGATATAACTTCCTCCTCAGGGGGTTATGTCTCAACCCCCTGAGGAGGTAGTAACATAACTCATAATTGCTTTGTTTCAATGTAAATAAGCGGAATATTTTATGTTGGTAAAGGGTATTAATCTAATATTTCCCCCCTCCCTGCGCATGGGGGGAAATATATTTTCAATAATTCAAAGTATATTAGTATAATTTAAATATACACTATTATTAGTATAATATAAAGTACCAGTACCAAAATAATTGACTATTACTTGAAGTGCTTGTGCATCATCTTTATGTAAATGAAATTTTTATCTAGCCCTGCCCTCCCCTCCCTTTGGAGGGGACCTCGAGTAAACTGGTACATTAGTATTATTTATAATACTAATAGAACCATCCTTATCTAAAATCTGAAAATCAAGCTTTAAATTCTTCTTTTTTTTTTATCAACTAAAATTGATCCCATAAAGTTATTTGTGGATAAATTATGAACAATAACCAATAAATTAAATCTTGGTTTATTAAATTTTACATTATTATTTTGATTTAATTTATTTATTGTTAAATTATTTAACTTATGGTTATAATTTAATCATTATATAAATGTAAATTTTGCTTATATATATATAGAATATATATATATATGAATAATATGTTATATGAATATTAATTAAATTATAATTTTTAATAAATAAATTATTAAAATAGATTATTGTTCGTTTAATCACTCCAAGAAGGCAGGTAATGAAACGGC
>JABAKE010000188.1 GCA_019779905.1 Modestobacter lapidis
AAGCTTTGTTAATCTCCCCTAATGATGTTTTCACACCTCTAGCAGCTAAACTTAGTTTCGAGGCCACGAACAACATAACCGAGTACGAAGCATGCATCCTAGCATTGGAGGCAGCCTTAGAATTGGGGATAGAAGAGTTAGAAGTATACGGAGACTCAGCCCTCATCATCTGCCAGATCAAGGGTCAGTGGAAGACACGAGACGAAAAACTTATACCATACCATGCCTATCTCGAAACGCTTGCACGGGAATTTCGACGCATTGATTTCTTTTACTTATCTCGGGTAAAGAATCATTACGCCGATGCCTTGGCAATGTTGGCATCTATGGTGGAAGTTCCCGAGGTTGGAGATGTCAAGCCGTTAGTCGTCGAATGTCGAAATCAGCCAGTGTACTGTTGCGCCATCAGGAACGGAGAACCCGAGGATGACCACCCTTGGTATCACGACATATGGATCTATTTAAAGGAGGGAGAGTATCCCGAAGGAGCTTCACACAATGACAGAAGAACACTACGGAGATTAGCCAGTCACTATATCATCTGTGGGAATAGGTTATACCGAAGGTCCTATGAGGGGATACACCTCTTATGTGTTAATGAGATCGAAGCTGAAAAGATCATCCAAGAAGTGCACGAAGGGGTCGGAGGCCCGCATATGAATGGTTTCATGTTAGCCAAGAAGATAATGAGGCTCGGTTACTATTGGTCAACAATGGAGAGGGACTGCCAGTTACATGTCAAGAAATGTCACAATTGTCAAATCTTTGCCCAAAAGAAACACCAACCGTCGATGCCGTTAACA
>JABAKE010000189.1 GCA_019779905.1 Modestobacter lapidis
TCTAAGTTGGTAGGCTGAGAGAATTCATTCCCATCTACATCCATAAGACGCACTGCTCCGCTTGATAGAATCTCTTTGATGATGTAGGGTCCCACCCAACTTGGCTTGAACTTCCCTCTTGGGTCGTGAATCGGCATTCTGATCTCTTTGAGTACCAAATCCCCTTTCTTTAAGCCCCTGTCTTTGACTCTTTTGTTGAATGCTCTTGCGATCCTCCTTTGATAGCCTTGCACATGGTAGAGGGCTCTAAGTCTTTTCTCATCGATCAGTGACAACTGCTCGTATCTGCTCTTCATCCATTCAACTTCTGCTAGTTGACTTTCCATGGCTACCCTTAGCGATGGTATTTCCAATTCAATTGGCAACACTGCTTCCATACCATATACTAGGGAATAAGGCGTAGCCCCAGTCGATGCTCTGATTGATGTGCGATAGCCCCATAAGGCCAAAGGCAGCTTCTCATGCCAATCGTTGTAAGTATCGGCAGTTTTCTTCAGAATGGTTTTCAAGTTCTTGTTAGCTGCTTCTACCGCTCCATTAGTCTGTGGACGATAGGGAGAAGAGTGATGATGCACTATGCCATGCTTCCTGAGAAGTTCTTCAGTCTCTTTCTTAAAGTGCTGCCCATTGTCTGAGATAAACTCCTGCGGGACCCCATATCGATAGATGATATTGGTTTGAATGAACTTGGCGACTTGTTTGGCATTCAAAGTCTTGTATGACGCCGCTTCTACCCATTTGGTGAAGTAATCGATAGCCACCAATATGTATTCATGCCCGTTTGATGCTGCTGGCGTGATCTT
>JABAKE010000190.1 GCA_019779905.1 Modestobacter lapidis
GTGCAGATTCATAATAGGCATATAGAAATTATTGTAAGTCAAATAACATCAAAAGTGTTGGTTTCAGAAGATGGAATGTCTAACGTTTTTTCACCTGGAGAACTAATTGGATTGTTGCGAGCGGAACGAACGGGGCGTGCTTTGGAAGAAGCGATCTGTTACCGAGCCATCTTATTGGGAATAACGAGAGCATCTCTGAATACTCAAAGTTTCATATCCGAAGCGAGTTTTCAAGAAACTGCTCGAGTTTTAGCAAAAGCTGCTCTCCGGGGTCGTATCGATTGGTTGAAAGGTCTGAAAGAGAACGTTGTTCTGGGGGGGATGATACCCGTTGGGACCGGATTCAAAGGATTAGTGCACCGTTCAAGGCAATATAACAACATTCCTTTGGAAACCAAAAAGAAAAATTTATTCGAGGGGAAAATGAGAGATATTTTGTTCCACCACAGAGAATTATTTAATTCTTGCATTTTAAAGAATTTCCACGATACATCAGAACAATCATTTATGGGATTTAATGATTCTTGAGAGCGGATTCATCCTTTTAACTTTAACTATCTGTATTTGGCCCGGTCATTTGATTTGGTAATAAGTAATAAAGATAATAACGAATAGAAAGGAATTAATGGCTTGGATCGTGTATCAATGGCCAATCTCCGGTAGAAGAGAAGGTTCCATCGGAACAATTATTTATTTCAGGGTACCTCGTCTCTTAAAAAAAAAAGAGGAAGTGTGTGGAGAAATGACAAGAAGATATTGGAACATCAATTTGGAAGAGATGATGGACGCAGGAGTTCATTTT
>JABAKE010000191.1 GCA_019779905.1 Modestobacter lapidis
CCCCGGAGGGGCATTTCCCCTCCAGGGTCGCAGACCCCTGCGACCATGGGGCCGGCGACACTGGGAGGTCCGGGTCGCCGGTTTCGCCCCGGGACCCCCCGTTTCGTCCGTTTTCGCGCCGCGAGTTGTTCTGTCCCTGTGGTTTTTCCAGATTCAGTCTTTTGAGGCTTCAAATCCACCAAAACTCATCAAGATCACAGGACACTCTCCAAGAACATTAAAAACATCATTGGTCGCCAGCCGAACGACCAAAAAAGTGCACTTTCTGCCCGCCCGATTGCGAAACCGACTGGACAGATGCTGCCGGCCCGCTGGTAACAACCAATGTCTGAAGCTACATGATCATCTGATGTTGATTTACATAAAGATCCATCAATGATCATCGCGAAGAGAATTCCAAAAGCCGCGACATGGCCCGCGACTCTTCAGTTACTCGGCGACCATTCAATGCAGTTAATTGACTAGCTTTATTGCAGCAATTAATTCATTGTTTAGGACGGCCCAATCAAAAGCAAGCAAATGGGAGTTACAAACCCAAGATTCATGACATTTAAATCATGAAACTCCTCCCATTATGAAGCATAAATGCCCATGATCTCCTCCGGCGAATCAGAATCCAAGGGTCAGGAGTTACAAAACAAAAAACAATTAAACTTGTAACTCCTCCCTTAATGAGCTTTATTACCATAAAAGCTCATAAATCACTCCTAAAGGCTACCTAAAAGCCTATAAATAGGAGACAAGCCCAAGGCATTCCAACAACACTTCCGACCCCAGAGAAACACTGCAGAAAATCCA
>JABAKE010000192.1 GCA_019779905.1 Modestobacter lapidis
CTTAGACTGATAAATCCAAAAGAAATTGCTATATCCTCTATTCAAAGGAGAGAAATGAGTCTGGATATAATGCTGATTAAGAAGGATTTAACTCTTACAGAATTGATGAAAAAGGGGATATTGATTATCGAACCGGTTCGTCTATCTGTAAAAAATGATGGACAATTTATTATGTATCAAACCATAAGTATTTCATTGGTTCATAAGAGTAAGCACCAAACTAATCAAAGATGCCGAGAAAATGTTGATAAGAAGAATTTTTATAAATCCATTGCAAGACATCAAAGGATAACTGGAAATATCGACAAAAATCATTATGATTTGCTTGTTACTGAAAATATTTTATCACCTAGACGTCGTAGAGAATTGAGAATTATAATTTGTTTCAATTCAAAGAATAGGAATGGTATAGATAGAAATCCAGTATTTTGCAATGTGAACAACGTAAAAAACTGTGGTCAATTTTTGGATGAAAGCAAACGTCTTGATCGAGATAAAAAGAAATTAATTAAATTAAAGTTCTTTCTTTGGCCCAATTATAGATTAGAAGATTTAGCTTGTATGAATCGCTATTGGTTTGATACCAATAATGGCAGTCATTTCAGTATGGTAAGGATACATATGTATCCACAATTAAAAATTCGTTGATGGTACATTTTTCCTATATATATCCTGTACCATATTTGGTATATGAAAGCAAACAGATGCACACATGCGTTGTCTTACATTCCATTCTTATACATGATACTTATTCAATGACATATAAATTAGATCTATAAATGAATCAAAATGAATCA
>JABAKE010000193.1 GCA_019779905.1 Modestobacter lapidis
ATCCCACCTTCTCTCTTGGTATTTTTCCGAGATAAAACTCTGAAAATTAACCTACTTAACCCTACTAAGATCGCTTAAGAGCCCTTGGATTAATTCCTCACGGATTAATCTCAAGCGTTGATTCTTAATTTAATTAAGAATAAATGACTACGGCTGCATTATAAAAAGAAAAGAGAGAGAGAGGGTATGGGTCGAAAACCTAAGTCGCAAGAGGAGAAGGGGCAGCCGCCGAAGCTCAAGAACGCCGCCAAGGAATCCAAGTAAGTACTTCGATCCTTCCTTTCCCTTCTTTCAATTCGGTTAATAATCAAGTATGTTTAATTTCGATCCGCCATGAACAACTTTTCTTCTTTTCTTCTTCTTCTTCTCTAAATTTTTCATATAAATGATTAGAGGATTAGGATACTTTTTCGATATTGTTAGAGGAGTAGGATCGATTTCATGCATATTAGATTATTCATACATGCATATTAGAATTAATTCATGTTTGCATGCATAGTAGTTTATTAGAATAATTTGCATGCATGCATTCTAATTAGTTAGAGTAGCTAATTAGTTTTGTCACATGCATACTGATTAATTAGGATAATTAATTGGTCGTCATAATAATATTTGCATGCATATTAGTTAGGTTAACTAATTATTGTTATTTGCATGCCTACTAGTTAGTTAGGTTAACTAATTATTGTTAGTATGTATTTTCATGCATAATAGTTAGTTAGAATAATTACTAGGTTGCTAGAATATATATGTTCATGATAATTAGTTAGAATAACTAATTAGTATATATTTGTATG
>JABAKE010000021.1 GCA_019779905.1 Modestobacter lapidis
ATCCAGCGGTGCTTCATCTACCTGGACCCCGACTACGCGGGGCAGGACACCGCCCGCTACCCCTGGCTCGCCGACCGGGGCTGACCGCCGGCGGGCCGGTGACGCACGTGGCGGCCGCCGCGCCGGCACCGGGAACGGTCTCAGTCCCCGTCGACGTCCCCGCCGGCTCCGTCGCCGTACGGGTGCAGACCGGGTGACCGGTCGCCGCCGCCGGTATCCGGGACGGGCCGCACCTCGACCTGCTCGCCGCGCTCGATGCGGGCGCTCCGGATGAGGTCCTCGGCCGGGATGGCGTACGGGCTGTCCGTCATGTCGGCAGCCTGCTCCTCCGGGTGCGCCGCTGTCGAGACGACCCCGCGCTTCCAGTTCCGGTGCTGCCCGGGGAGGCAGCCGCCGCACGGGCGGTAGCCGGCCTGGATGGCGGTGTGCTCGTCGGCGAAGAACACCCGGTGCGCCCGGTAGCCCCCGCGGGCGAGTGCCCGCAGCGCGGCGGGGCAGTCCAGCCGGCCGTAGATCCGGCTGCGGCGGTGCCCGCCCACCGTGCCGGGCCGGTCACTGGGGTGCTCCCGGCCGTCGGGACCGACCAGCCGGAACGGGGCCGCCGTGGTGGCCATCATGCCGCGTCGTGCAGGACGAGGCCCAGCGTGTGCCGCCGTCCGGTGTGCACGGTGGACACCGCGTGCCGCATGGGCGCGCGCGACCAGCCGCGGGCGGAGGCGACCGGGCGTTCCCGCGTGGTGAAGACCAGCGCCTGGCCCTGTCCCAGGGTGGTGGAGTACGCGCGGGACTGGGCCCGCGGTCGCTGCTCGACCATCAGGAACTCCCCGCCGGTGTGATCGACACCGGGTGCGTCCAGGCCGATGACGACCTGGAGCGGGAACACCAGGTCGCCGTAGAGATCACGGTGCAGGGCGTTCCAGTCGCCCGGCCCGTAGCGCAGCAGGATCGGGGTGGGCTTGGTCTGGCCGGCGGTGTGGCACTGCGCCAGCCACTCGGGCAGGGTGTCCGGCCACGCGACGTCCCAGCGGAGCTTGTCCGCCCAGTTCCGGGCCACGGGGAGCAGGTGCCGGTAGAACGCCGCCCGCAGCTCGGGAATCGGGTCGGGGAGCGGATGGTCGAAGTAGCGGTACTGACCGGCGCCGAAGCGGTAGCGGGCCATGTCGATGGTGGACCGGAAGTGCTCGGGATGGTCGTAGAGCTCGCTGATCGCGGTGCACTCGTCGACGGTCAGCAGCGGAGCCGACAGCGCGTGCCCGGCGGCGTCCAGCCCGGCGGTGAGGCCCGGCCAGTCCAGCTGGTCGACCCGGTCGGCGGGGGGCAGGGCGGTCGGGACCGGGTCGGTGGTCACGGGTTCTCCTCGTGGGTCTCGAGGGCGAGCAGCGTCGCCTTCGCGTTCGCGCCCCCGACGTAGCGGCCCATCGAGCCGTCGCTGCGGACGACGCGGTGGCAGGGGATGACGATCGGCAGCGGATTGGTGGCACAGGCCGTGCCGACGGCCCGGACCGCGGCGGGGCTCCCGGAGGCCGCCGCCAGGCCGGCATAGCTGGTGGTCCGTCCGTAGCCGATGCCGCGGAGGTGGCCGAGCACGGTGTGCCGGAACCCCCGGGCCAGCTGCAGGTCGACGGCCAGGTCGAAGCTCCGGCGGCGTCCGGCGAAGTACTCCTCGAGCTCCCGGGCGGCGGCGTCGAGGCGGTGCCCGGCCGGCAGCACGCGCGGGCTGATCCGGGTGGCCAGCCGGGCGAGGACGGCCTCGTGGTCCTGGACGGCGTAGGCCACCGTGACCAGCCCTCGGGCGGTCGCGGCGAGCAGCAGCGTGCCCACCGGGGAGTCCACGGTGCGGTGGCCGACGTCGGCCAGCTCGCGGGCTTCGGCGGTGCGTCCCAGCCGGGCCAGCAGCCGGTCGACGTCACTGGTGGGCGGGTCGGGGAGCAAGGTGGTGAGCGGGTCGGGCACGGTCATCGTGGACCTCCTCGGTAGTGGGCACGGAGAGCCGCGACGCCGTCGGCGGCGCTCCGGCGCGCGGCGGCCTCGCTGCTCCCGATGAGCTCGCCGACCAGGGCGTAGGGCAGGCCGGCCAGATGGTGGTAGGCCACCGCGGCGCGCTGCTTGAACGGCAGGGTGGCGACGGCGGCCCACAGGTCGGCGGCATCCTGCCGGCGTTCGTCGCCCGGCAGGGCGCCGGCGGCCGGGAGCTCCGGGAGCTCGGCGACCGGGCGCGGGTTGCGGGCGGCGCGGCGGTGCTGGTCGATCGCCTTGCGGTGGGCGATGGTGATGAGCCAGCCGCGGACGTCGCTGCCGGGACGGAGCCCCGGATAGGCCGCCAGCGCCGCCAGGAACGTCTCCGACCAGGCGTCGTCGGCCTCGACCGGTCCACAGACCGCCCGGCAGACCTTGAGCACGACCGCACCGTGCTCGGCGACCAGCCGGTCGAAGGGCGGAAGCGGCAGGTCCGGTGAGCGCCTGCCCGGCCCCGGGGGTGCGGTGGCCGGCGACACGATGTCCATTCCAGTCCCGGACGTCGCCGGGGTCTGGCGGGAATCGGCCGACGCAGTCAGCACAGGGCCCGGCCCGACCAACGGGACTCCCGGTCCAGCAGGTCGCGCTTGCGATCGAGTCCCCCGACGTACCCGACGAGCCGGCCGTCGGCACCGATCACGCGGTGGCACGGGATGACGATGCAGACCGGATTGCGGCCGTTGGCCGCGCCGACGGCCTGCGCCAGCGCCGGGTCACCGAGCTCCCCGGCCAGCTGCCCGTAGCTGCGGGTCTCCCCGTAGGGGATCTCCGACACCAACCGCCGGACCGACTGCTCGAAGTCCGTTCCGGCCGGCGACACCGCAAGGTCGAACGTGCTGCGGTGGCCGGCGAAGTACTCGTCCAGCTGGGTGGCCGCGTCTTCCAGGGCGGCGGCGTCGTGCTGCCCGAGGGTCGCGGCACCGGGCCGGCGGGTGTGCCGGTCGAACCAGACCCCGGTGAGCACGCCGGCCTCGCCGACCAGGGTGAGCGGACCGAGCGGGGAGTCGATGACCCGGTGGTTCCGGGTGAGGGCGTCCATGTCGTGTGAACGCACCAGGACCCGCGAACGTGAGGTCGGGCAGGAGACGGCGGAGACGTGCCACCTCCGCTTCGACGAGCAGGCCGGCCACCACATCGGCTGCTCCGTCGTCCCCGCCGCACGGTGCATCCACGACGCCGGAGTCGGCGGGTACTGCACCGGCTGCAGCAGCACCTCGCGATGATGCACCAGACCCAGGAATGGCCCCGCCGGTTCACGGCTTGCGGCGTACGTGACGACCATCGGACTGATCGGCAGCGGAAACATCGGCAGCACCGTCGCCCGGCTCGCCGTCGCGGCCGGCCATGACGTGGTGCTCAGCAACAGTCGTGGACCTGACACCCTCACCGACCTCGTGGACCAGCTCGGCCCGCGCGCGCGGGCGGCCACTGCGGCCGAGGCCGCCGCGGCCGGTGACATCGTCGTGGTGACGGTCCCGCTGAAGGCCTACCGCGACGTGCCGGTCGAGCCGCTGCGCGGCAAGGTCGTCATCGACACCAACAACTACTACCCCGACCGCGACGGGCGCATCGCCGAGCTCGACGACGAGTCGACGACGACCAGCGAGCTGCTCCAGGCGCACCTTCCGCAATCGCGCGTCGTGAAGGCGTTCAACAACATCTACGTCACGCACCTCGGCAGCCTGCAGCGCCCCGCGGGTCACCCCGAGCGCTCCGTGCTCGCGATCGCCGGCAACGACGAAGCGGCCAAGCAGGCGGTGACCGGGTTCCTCGACTCGATCGGCTACGACGCCCACGACGTCGGCCCGCTGTCCGAGGGCTGGCGCTACCAGCGCGACACCGCGGCCTACGTCCAGCCCTACGCGACCCCCGGCACCCAGTACCCCACGTGGACCGCACAGCCGGTGACACCGGCGATGCTGACGGAGAAGCTGGACGCAGCCGTGCGCTACCGGGACATGTGAGGTAGCAGCCGCTGCGCGGGGACGGTGACGAACCGCCGCGGCGGCGCGGACCCGGCCCCGCCGGCCCGGACGTCGGCGCGGCGTCGGCGGGGACCGCTGTCGCCGGGCATCCCCGCCTCGGGTAGGACGCACACGAGCCGCCCCGACCCTCCGAAGAGGGCCGGGACGGACGGTGTTGCTCGCCAGGTCCAGGCGCATGGCATTCAGGCGCATGGCCCAACTCGGCGCGAGAGGTCAGTGGCTCTCCCGCTGCCCTTCCGGCACGCCCGCCGGGACATTCCGGGCTCATCGCAGATGAGGGTGTAGAGCCGGGTGCCGGGGCCGGCGCCGGCCCAGGAGCGCGCTACACCCTCATCTGCGATGAGCCGGATATCCGAGTGCGGAAGGGCGATGAGGTGCGTCCCGGTGGCTGGGTGCTTGAGGTGTTGAGCAAGCGGCGCCGAATCGTCAACGGAGCGCAGGTCCTCCAGCGCACCATCGGCAAGGAAGAACAACTGGTCCTAGGTAGCAGTCCGGATCGGGTCGATGCACGGGGTCGGCCCAACTTCCCGCGCTCAACTCTCGAACTGTGGACGTACGCCGCAATTCCTCGAACGCGGCTTCGTCCCGCCACTCCATCTCACGGCCGGGCTCTCGCCAGAAGATGCGTCCTGGCGCGGCCGCAGCGATCGCGAAGCGTGGTCCGGCGGGTATCACAATCGCCTCGGAACACAGCGCCACGAGATCCTTGGCGGCCCGAAGCCCGCCGATCCGACGTCGGGCACTCAGTGCCTGGTCTCGTACCTGGTCAGGAGCACACCGTCGGGAAACCTCCGGGTCTCCACCAGGGTCAGGTTCACCCAGTTGTCCAGGGCCGTGAAGAACGGCGTGCCGCCGCCCACCAGGACCGGGTGGGTGACGATCGCGTACTCGTCGATCAGCCCGGCCCGCATGGCCGCCGCGGCGAGGGTGGCGCCGCCGATGTCCATGGGACCGCCAGCCTCGGCCTTGAGCCGGGTGATCTCGGTGACCGCGTCGCCGGTGACCAGGCGGGTATTCCAGTCGACCGCGCTGATCGTGGAGGAGAACACCACCTTCGGCATGTCCCGCCAGCGGCGGGCGTACTCGATGTGCGCCGGTGTGGCGCCGGGCTGCTGGTCGGCGGTGGGCCAGTGGGAGCTCATTCCCTCCCACAGTCTGCGCCCGTACAGCGCCAGGCCGGTCGCCCCCACCCGGTCGGACCACCACTGGAACAGCTCGTCGCTCGGCACGCTCCAGCCGAGGTCGTCGCCGGGCGCGGCGATGTAGCCGTCCAGGCTCAGGTTCATGCCGAAGGTCAGTTTCCGCATGGCGTCAGCCTCCCGTGAGTCGGCATTCGGCATACAGACCAGCACGGCGCGGAGAAATCATCGGTCAGGTCACACCGAGCGCCGGTTGACCACCACGCCATGCGGATGTTGCGTACGGAAGGGAACCCCTACGTACACCCGACCCGGGCGCCCGGACAGCCATCACCTTGACCAGCGGTGTTGCAGATACCCGTACGGTGAGAATTGTCGGCGGCCACGGCATTCTGCCCGGAGACGGCCACGTAGCTGCCCGCTGGCGGACATGAGAACTGCCCGCTGATGGTCACGGGATCTGCCCAACACGACGTCGTCTGCCTCGCCGCCTGCGGCGGTTGAGGCCCCTTCTCGGGTGCGCTGGCGGTGCTGAAGCGCCGCTCACCCGAGAAGGGACACCGTGAAGTCTGCAGGGGAGATCATGGAAATTCTGGAAGCGTTCGACCTGACCGGGTCACTACGCGACGCCGGCGAGTTGGCCGGCTGCTCGCATCACACCGTCGCGCACTACGTCGAGTTGCGGGAGGCCGGCGGGATCAGCGACCGGCCGGCGGCGCGCCCGCGGTTGATCGATGAGTTCCTGCCCAAGGTCGAGGAGTGGATGGAGCGTTCGCGCGGCAAGATCCGCGCGGACAAGGCCCACGAGAAGCTCGTGGCCTTGGGCTACACCGGTTCCGAGCGGACCACCCGCCGGGCGGTAGCGGAGGTGCGGGCGGCGTTCAAGGCCGGGCGGGTGCGGGTGCACCGGCCGTGGGTGACCGAGCCGGGGATGTGGCTGCAGTACGACTTCGGCGACGGCCCGCTCATCGGCGGGGCCAAGACCACGTTGTTCTGCGCGTGGCTGGCCTGGGCGCGGTTCCGGGTGGTGCTGCCGATCCGGGACAAGACCACCGCCAGCGTGTTCGCCGCGCTGGACGTGACGCTGCGCCGCCTCGGTGGGGCGCCGACGTACGTGCTGACCGACAACGAGAAGACCGTCACCGTCGAACACGTGGCCGGGATGCCGGTGCGCAATCAGCAGACCGTCGCCTTCGCCCGGCACTACGGGATCACGATCCACACCTGCGAGCCGGCCGACCCCGCCTCCAAGGGCGGGTCGGAGAGCACGGTGAAGCTGGCCAAGGCCGACTTGGTGCCCACCGACACCAACCTGCGCGCGGCCTACGAGTCGTTCGCCGAGCTGGAGGCCGCCTGCGAGACGTTCTGCGACCAGGTGAACGCCCGGGTACACCGGATTACCCGGCGGGCGCCGGTCGACATGCTCGCCGAGGAACAGCAGCGGCTGCACCCGCTGCCGGCCGCACCGCACACCGTTGCGCTCGGCGTGACCCGGGCGGTGGCCGCGAACACGCCCCTGGTCACCTTCGAGGGCGGGCAGTACTCGGTGCCGCACACCCTGCTCGGCGCCACCGTCTGGGTCCGGGTCCACGGTCAAGGCGGCGGTGAGCAGGTGGTCATCGTGGCGGTCGGCGACGCCGGGCCGGTCGAGGTCGCCCGCCACGCCCGCGCTACCCCGGGCAGCCCGGCGATCGACGATGGACACTTCCCGCCCGCCCCGGCTGGCGCGCTGGACCGTCAACCGAAGCCGAAGACCCCGGCGGAGGCGGAGTTCCTCGCCCTCGGCGACGGAGCCCGGCTGTGGTTGACCGAGGCCGCCGCGGTGGGCACGAGCAAGATGCGGGTGAAGATGGCCGCCGCGGTGACGATGGCCAAACTCGTCGGCGCCGGCGAGGTCGACTGGGCGCTCGGGCACGCCGCGGTCCACGCCCGCTTCGCCGAGGCCGACCTGCCCTCCATCCTCGCCCACCGGGCAGCCGGCACCCACGGCGCGCGGCATTCCGCCGCCGAGGACCGCAGCCTCACCCAGGGCACCGCCGGCTGGGCCGCCCTCGGCACCCGGCCGGCCAGCACGGACCCGCGTGGGGAGATGATCCGATGACCGCCGCCGCCACGAGATCGGGATCCGCGGTGGCGGTCGGACCGGCGGTTGGGGCCCCAGCGGGGCCGGTGCTGCCGGCCGATCTGGAGGCGCTGCTGCGCCGCCTGCGGCTGCCCCACGTCCGCCGCCACGCCCCTGACGTGCTGGCCACCGCCAAGGCCCAGCGCTGGGACCCGGCCGAGGTGCTACGCGTGCTACTCGGTGAGGAGGTCGCCGGCCGGGACCGCTCGGCGTTGGCCACCCGGCGGGCCGCCGCCGCGTTCCCGACCGGGAAGACCTTCGACGCCTGGGCCCCGGAGGCCAGCAGCATCCCGGCCCCGACGCAGGCCGCGCTGCGGACCCTGGAATGGCTGCACCGGCGGGAGAACCTGGTGGTCTGCGGCCCCTCGGGAACGGGGAAGACGTTCCTGCTCGAGGCGCTGGGGTCCTCCGCGGTCGAGCAGGGGCTCAAGGTCGCCTGGTTCACGCTGGAAGACCTCGGGCTGCTGGTCCGCAGGCACCGCGCCGATGACACCGTCAGCAAGGCAATCACCCGAGTGCTCCGCGCCGACCTGGTCGTGATCGACGACATCGGCCTGCTACCGGTGGCCACCGACGCCGCCGAGGGGCTCTACCGACTCGTCGACGCCGCCTACGAGAAGCGCTCGGTCGCCGTCTCCAGCAACCTGCATCCGGCCGCCTTCGACGAGCTCATGCCCAAGACCCTCGCCACCGCGACGGTCGACCGGCTGCTGCACCACGCCCACGTCTGCCAGACCAGCGGCGACAGCGTCCGCCTCTCCCAGGCACTGACCGGGCAGGGGGTGAGGCCACTGACTTGACACCGGACCGGTGATGGCCACACCTGGGCAGATCCCATGGCCATCACCGGGCAGATCTGGTGACCGTCAACGGGCAGGTCTCACGACCGACACTGGGCAGATCCTCATGGCCCTTGACAGAGAATCTCACTAGCCGGGGCCGAAACGTACATGTGCCGAGCCCCAGCTACATCGAGAGCAAACCCTGCCAACTCCTTGACGCATGACATCGCCACTTGCGCCGCGAGTTGGTAGCCACGAGGTAATCAAATCCTGCAATGAGACACGGTCACGGCCGAACCGGCACCAGACGGACGGCCCTTGCGCGGCCTCTCGTGTCGCCATGGCATCAGCCTAGGGACGCCTCCCGCACCCGTCGCGAAGGATGCGGTGACCCACAAAGACTGAGGGGCGGGCGACCCTGTGGTCGCCCGCCCCTCAGTTCACCCGGTCACTGGCGAGAAGATGCTGAGATCACCGGTGCCAGAATGCCGAGAACGCGGTGTCAAAATCCTGAGATTTCGGTGTCAGGATTCTGAGCCTCGCCATCAGCTGCAGCCGCTGGTGGAGCCGCAGCCCTCGCAGACGTAGCAGCTGCCGGCCGGTCGCATCTTCGTGCCGCAGGTCATGCACAGCGGCGCGTCGGTGGCGGTGCCGGTGACCAGCTCGAGCAGCTCGGCCGAGGAGTGAGCTTCCTTGACCGACGTGGGACCGGCCGGGGTGACCTGCTCCGCCACCTTGGCGGTCTCGATCGGCGCGGAGCCACGCAGCTGCTCCAGGTCGACGTCGTCCTCCTCGACCGCGGGGGTTGAGGCCGAGGTGCCGTAGGAGCCGGCGACCTGGGCCGCCCGCTCCTCGGCGGTGAAGATGCCGAGGTTGGCCCGCTTCTCGACCGGCAGGTGGTCGAGCGCCAGCCGCCGGAAGATGTAGTCCATCACCGACTGGGCGATCCGGATGTCCGGGTCGTCGGTCATGCCGGCCGGCTCGAAGCGCATGTTGGTGAACTTCTGGATGTAGGTCTCCAGCGGCACACCGTGCTGCAGTGCCAGAGAGATGCCGATCGAGAAGGCATCCATCACGCCGGCCAGGGTCGAGCCCTGCTTGCCCAGCTTCAGGAACACCTCGCCGAGGCTGCCGTCCTCGTACATCCCGGCGGTCATGTAGCCCTCGGCGCCGGCGACGCTGAAGGACGTGGTGACGCTCGTGCGCTTCTTGGGCAGCCGCTTGCGCACCGGGTGCGAGAGCGCCGACGCCGGTGCGGCCTCTGCCACCGTGGCCTCGGCCTTGGTGCCATCGTTCTTGCCCTTGCCGCCGGACAGCGGCTGGCCGACCTTGCAGTTGTCGCGGTAGATGGCCAGCGCCTTCAGGCCCATCTTCCAGCCCTGGAAGTAGATGTTCTCCACGTCCTCGACGGTCGCCGTCTCGGGCATGTTGACCGTCTTGCTGATGGCGCCGGAGATGAACGGCTGCACGGCGGCCATCATCCGGACGTGGCCCATCGGGGAGATGGCCCGTTCGCCCATCGCGCAGTCGAAGACCTCGTAGTGCTCCGGGCGCAGGGTGGGCGCGTCGACGACGTGCCCGTGCTCGGCGATGTACTCGATGATCGCCTCGACCTGCTCCTCCTGGTAGCCCAGGCTCTTCAGCGCCCGCGGAACCGTCTGGTTGACGATCTGCATGGAGCCGCCACCGACCAGCTTCTTGAACTTGACCAGCGAGAAGTCCGGCTCGATGCCGGTCGTGTCGCAGTCCATCATGAAGCCGATGGTGCCGGTGGGTGCCAGCACCGAGGCCTGCGCGTTCCGCCAGCCGTTCTCCGTGCCGACGGCCAGGCACTCCTGCCACTGGGCGGTGGCGGCCTTGAGCACGTCGGCGTCGTCGGCGCCGACCGGACGGATCGAGTCGTTGGCGGCGGCGTGCTTGCGCATGACCCGGGCGTGGGCGTCGGCATTGCGGGCGAACCCGTCGTAGGCGCCGACGATGCCGGCCAGTTCGGCCGAGCGGCGGTAGGCGGTGCCGGTCATCAGCGAGGTGATGGCCGCGGCCAGGGTCTGGCCACCGCGAGAGTCGTAGGCGTGGCCGGTGGCCATCAGCAGGGCGCCGAGGTTGGCGTAGCCGATGCCCAGCTGCCGGTAGGCGCGGGTGGTCTCACCGATCGGGTCGGTCGGAAAGTCGGCGAAGCAGATGGAGATGTCCATCGCGGTGATGACCAGCTCGACGGCCTTGACGAAGGTCTTGGCGTCGAACGTGCCGTCGTCCTTGAGGAACTTCATCAGGTTCAACGACGCCAGGTTGCACGAGCTGTTGTCCAGGCTCATGTACTCCGAGCACGGGTTCGAGGCGTTGATCCGCCCCGTCTCGGGGTTGGTGTGCCAGTCGTTGATGATGTCGTCGTACTGGATGCCCGGGTCGGCGCACTCCCAGGCGGCCTTGGTGACCTTGCGGAACAGATCGCGGGCGTCGACGCTGTCGATCACCGAGCCGTCCGAGCGGGCGCGCAGCCCGAACTCGGTGCCCTCCTCGACCGCCCGCATGAACTCCTCGTTCACCCGCACGGAGTTGTTGGCGTTCTGGTACTGGACGCTGGTGATGTCCTTGCCGCCGAGGTCCATGTCGTAACCGGCGTCGCGCAGCGCACGGATCTTGTTCTCCTCGCGCGCCTTGGTCTCGACGAACTCCCCGATGTCGGGGTGGTCGATGTCCAGGACGACCATCTTCGCCGCGCGGCGGGTGGCGCCACCGGACTTGATGGTGCCGGCGGAGGCGTCGGCGCCCCGCATGAAGGAGACCGGGCCGGAGGCGGTGCCACCGGAGGAGAGCAGCTCCTTGGAGGAGCGGATGCGGGAGAGGTTCAGGCCGGCGCCGGAGCCGCCCTTGAAGATCAGCCCCTCTTCGCGGTACCAGTTGAGGATCGAGTCCATCGTGTCGTCGACGGCCAGGATGAAGCAGGCGCTGACCTGCTGCGGCGAGGCGGTGCCGACGTTGAACCAGACGGGCGAGTTGAAGCTGAACACCTGGTGCAGCAGCATCCAGGTCAGCTCGTGCTCGAAGATCTCCGCGTCGCCCTCGGTGGCGAAGTAGTCGTGCTCACGCCCGGCCGCACCGTAGGTGAGCACCACCCGGTCGATGAGCTGGCGCAGGCTGGTCTCGCGCTGCGCGGAGCCGACCGCACCGCGGAAGTACTTGGTGGTGACGATGTTGGTGGCGTTGATGCTCCACTCGGCCGGGAACTCCACCCCGCGCTGCTCGAAGTTGATCGAGCCGTCGCGCCAGTTGGTCATGACGACGTCGCGGCGCTCCCAGGTCACTTCGTCGTAGGGGTGCACGCCGGGCGTGGTGTAGACGCGCTTGACCTTGAGCGCCTTCGCGCGGTTGGGCGCCTTGCCGGTGCCGCGCCGGGGGCGGCTGGTCGAGAGGCGATCGGTGGTCTCGGTCATGACGTGGAGCTCTCCCTGGTCGTGTTCGCTCGGGTGGTGCGGGGGGCGGCTGGGGAAGAGCCGCGCGTGTGGAGCGCTGGTGCGTGGCTACCCGCTGGTGCTGACAGTTCCGGTGGGTCCGGCGGCGGGAGCTACCCGGCGCCGGCGGTGGAGGGGTTGCGACCGGCGCCACGCCGACGGACGGGCGGGTCCAGTGGCAGGCCCGGGAGCGGCGGAGTGCCGCCCGGCAGGTGCCGGGCACGCAGGTCGGCGATCTCCTTCTCGAAGTCCTCGACGGACTCGAAGGAGCGGTAGACGCTGGCGAAGCGCAGGTAGGCGACCTCGTCGAGTTCCCGCAGCGGCCGCAGGATGGCCAGCCCGACGTCGTGGCTGGGGACCTCCGCCGAGCCGAGGGCCCGGACCGCATCCTCGACCCGCTGCGCCAGCAACGCCAGCTGATCCTCACCGACGGGCCGCCCCTGACAGGCCCGCCGCACACCGGCGACGACCTTCGCCCGGTCGAACGGCTCGCTGACGCCGCTGCGCTTGACGACGGCGAGGACCGCCTCCTCGACGGTCGTGAACCGCCGCCCGCAGCCCGGGCAGGACCGGCGACGCCGGGTGGTGGCGCCCTCGTCGGTCTCCCGCGAGTCGACGACCCGGCTGTCGGGGTTGTGACAGAAGGGGCAACGCAACGGCTCGTCTCCTCTCGCGGCGGGGACCACCTCGGCCAGGGCCGGGGCCGCTCCTGTGGACTCACCCGGGGACATCCGGTGGATGCGAGGGGGAGAACGTGTGGAGCGGGTGTGGACGGGACTTACAACTGTGTAACCACTAGATGTTGTGGTCAGACCGTACGACTGCCCCCACAGGTGTGCAAGCTCTGCGGGGCGTGTCGTGTTCCACCACGACCCGCGGGACCGCCGCACCCCTCGGGTCACAGCTTCCGGGCGCCTGGCGGAGCTCCCGACGGGCCGCTCCGCGGGCCAGCGGTCGAGCCGGCGAACGCCGTCCGAGGGGCGCTCCGGAGTGGCAGCGACCTGGAGTGCAGCGACCCGTATTGCAGCGACCCGGGCAGGGCCGCCCCGGAGTCGCTGTTCGCGGTACCCGGGACAACTGCCGTCAGGGCAGCTGCAGCACCTGGCCGGGCACCAGGATGGTGCCCTCGAGGTCGTTGACCTCCGCGATCGCGTGGACGACGGCCCGGGTGTCCTCCTCCGGCGCCAGGCCCACCGCGATCGACCACAGGGTGTCCCCGGATCGCACGACGATGCTGCTGTCGCCGGCCAGCCGAAGACCGCCGGCCTCGCCGTCGAGCACGGTGGCGGTGACGAGCACGGCGATGACGATGCCCGTGGTGATCGCGAGTCCGGCGACCAGCCGGCGGCCGCGGCGGGTCAGCCGCAGCGGCGGGAACGCCGGCTCGGCGCGGCCGGCCGATCCGGGATCAGCGGCGCCGACCCTCCGCGCACCGGCACAGCCGCCGCGGACCGGCCGGACGACGGCCACCCCCGCGCCGCCTGCGGCCCGACCCCCGGGGCGTACGGCAGTACGGCGCGCGATCACCGGCGCAGCGGCCGGCGGACCACCGATGCGGGCCGCTCCGACCCGCATCGGCAGCGCCGGGTGGCGGGATCGGGACGGGGCCGTCCAGGACCGGCCGACCGGGCCCCCGCTGAGCTGCACACTGGTCATCGGGCTCACTCCCTCCATCGCCGGCATCCGGCACCACGCATCGAACGTCTGTTCGATCCGAACTGTGCGATGTCTACCGCACCCCGCCGACAGGAACACCCCGACACGGCGTCCGCTTCGAACATGTGTTTGAAACGGGGGGCCTCGAGGCGCTACCCTCGTGTCGATCAACGACGGCGCTCTCCGACCCCCGCCCAGCCGGCGGCTCGGCGGGCGCCCGTGGACGAGGGTGCGCAGACGAGCTGCCCGGCGCGCGGCCGGGCGAGGGGGACACATGGCGGTCGACAACGGGACACCGGAGAACGCACCGGGCGCTCCTCGCCGCAAGCGGGCGAGCACGCCGGCGGAGGCCGGCGGCGCGGCCGTCCGCGAGTTCCCCGACCGCGGCGAGGCCGGGGACGGGCTGACCCAGCGTCAGCGGCGGGTGCTGGAGGTCATCCGCGACTCCATCGAGCGACGCGGCTACCCGCCCTCGGTCCGGGAGATCGGCGAGGCCGTGGGGCTGTCCTCGGCGTCCTCGGTGGCCCACCAGCTGTCGGTCCTGCAGCGCAAGGGCTGGCTGCGCCGCGACCCGAACCGGCCGCGGGCGCTCGACGTCCGCCTGCCCGGCGAGGTCCCCGGCGAGGCGCCGGCCACCACGGCCGCGGGCACCGCCGCCGCGCTGGCCGGGTCCGGCGCGGCCAGCGGCACGGACGAGGCGACCGCCCCGGTCCCGACCTATGTCCCACTGGTGGGCCGGATCGCCGCCGGTGGGCCCGTGCTGGCCGAGCAGGCCGTCGAGGACGTGTTCCCGCTCCCCCGCGAGCTGGTCGGCGAAGGCACGCTGTTCATGCTGAAGGTGGCCGGTGACTCGATGGTCGACGCGGCGATCTGCGACGGCGACTGGGTGGTCGTGCGCCAGCAGCCGACGGCGGAGAACGGTGAGATCGTGGCGGCGATGATCGACGGCGAGGCGACCGTCAAGACCTACAAGCGCCGGGACGGCCACGTCTGGCTGCTGCCGCATAACCCGGCGTACCAGCCGATCGCCGGCGACGATGCCACGGTGCTCGGCCGGGTGGTCACGGTTCTGCGCCGGCTCTGAGGCGCGACCCGGATCAGGCGTGCCGGCGCAGCCTGCCCCAGGTCCAGACCACGATCGTGGCCACCACGGCGGCGAGCAGGGCGGCCACGACCGGCGACACCGTGTCGCGCTCGCTCCCCGCAGTGGCCGAGCTGGCCGACGGGTCGGTCGGGGCCGCAGCCGCCGGCGTGGCCGTGCTGTCGAAGGGCACCACGGTCACCACCGACGGGAGCCCCTCGCCGGCCACCACCAGGTCCCGGCTGTTGGCGGCGAAGCTGATCGCCTCGCCCTGCGGCGCCTCGGGCAGCGCCACCCGCACCGGGGCGCCGTGCAGTGCACCGACCACGTCCGAGCCCGTCAGCGGCCAGACGTAGGCGTCGGTGTAGGTACGCAGCGCCAACCGCTGCCCGTCCACGGACACCGCCCCCCCGGTGACCAGCAGCTGCCCGGCCCGGCCGACCGGCCCGCCCGGGGTGCCGGTGAGGGTGAAGCCGAGGTCGGCGACCTTGGTCATCGGCACGGTGGCGCCATCGGCGAGCGGGGCGTCGGGGCGGTAGACGGCGCTGGCACCCAGAACCTCCTTGGTGACCAGGTACGGCGTCCCGTCGGGGGCCAGCAGCAACGCTTCCGCGTCGTGCGGGCCGTCGGGATAGGTGAGCCGGGTCAGCGAACTGGTGCCGTCGGGGCGGAGCCCGATCATCGCCACCGTGGCCCGGTCCTGCCGGTTGTCGCCGGTATCGGCCAGCCACAGGGTGCCGTCGGCGGCGAGGGCGAGGTCCTCGGGGTCGTACGGGTCGACCTGCGCGGAGCGCACCTCGCCGACCGCGCACGTGGCATCGAGAACGTAGACCTCGGCCCGCGAGCCCCCGTCGTTCATCGCGAGCAGCGTGCCCCCGGCGGTGGCGAGGCCGGAGAGCTCGGGCAGCCGCGGATCGCCGATCGAGCACTGGGCGACCGGCGCCGCGTAGGCGCCCTCGGCCGCCTGGGCCGCAACGGGGAGCACCGCCCACATGAGGGCCATCGGGACGACCGCCAGCGCCCGGCCGGCCCGCGCGCTGCCACCGGCCGGGTCAGCCCGGCGTACGCCCTGGTCTGGCATGCGGCCAGCGTGACAGCAGGTGCTCGTCGAGCAGGTGAACCACGCCCAGCAGCAGGATGCCGACCGCCGCGCCGACGACCGCATCGGTGACCCAGTGGAAGTCCAGCGCCACCATGGCCACACCGGTCACCACCGGCCCCAGGAGGCTCAGCACCCAGGCGGCGCGCTGCACCCGCTCCGGCAGCCCGAGCTGCACCACCTGCCAGCGGGCGACGCCCCACATGAGGACGGCGTTGGCGACGTGCCCGGAGGGGTAGCTCGCGCCGTCCCGGTGGAAGAAGGACCCCGGGTAGGCCGGGGCCGTTCGCCCGGCGCCCCACTTGAAGGCGTACACGACCGTCGTCAGCAGGATGAGCGCGAGCAGTACCCGGACCAGCACCAGGGGGAGGGCGGGGCGCCGACGCCAGGCGACCCAGCCGACCAGCGCCGCCAGGACGAGGACGATGAAGCCACGTCCACCGGCCTGCGTGAACACCCAGATCGGCCAGTAGGCGTCGGAGTTCCGCAGGTCCCAGGCGCTGACGATTTCGGAGACCCGCAGGTCCATCCGCTCCAGCCGGCCCCGGCTGAGCAGGTCGGCGGTCACGGCCGTGGTGAGCAGCGTGGCCACGAGCAGCAGCCACCACGGGGGGCGGCCGATCCCGATCACCGGGCCGGCCGGCCGGGACGTCGGGTTCCCGGCCGACTCCGCCGTCCGCTGCACCGCACCGCTGGCCACGGCGCCACGGTACCGGCACCGTGACCTGTTCGTGATCCTCCACCGCTGCGGAGTCCACGACCGGGTCGGCGCGGTCCCCCGGCCGGGTGGCCCAGCCGGACGGAGCAGCACGATGGGCCGGACCACGTCGGCCCGGGTCGCAGCGGGCGACCCGGACCGATGAATGGCACGTGCTGCTCAGCCGACGGGCGCGGCGAACCCCTCGAGCGCGGCGGCCAGACCGGCATCGACCCGGGCGGTGAGCCGGGTGCCCTCGGCGGCGTGCTCCTCGGTCAGGACCTCGCCGTCGCGGTGCACCCGGGCGACGAGGTCGCCCCGGTCGTAGGGCACCAGCACGTCCACATCGACCGAGGGGTGCGGGAGCCGGGCGGCGATGACGTCGCGGAGCGCGTCGATCCCCGCGCCGGTGCGGGCGGACACCCACGAGGCGCCGGGCAGCGCCTGGCGGAGCGCCAGGACGTCGTCCTCGCTCATGGCGTCGACCTTGTTGACCACGATGAGCTCGGGCACCGCCGCGGCGTCGATCTCGCCGAGGACGACCCGGACGGCGTCGATCTGGCCGAGCGGGTCCGCGTCGGAGCCGTCGACGATGTGCAGGAGCAGGTCGGCCGCGGCCACCTCCTCCAACGTCGACCGAAAGGCGTCGACGAGCTGGTGGGGCAGGTGCCGGACGAAGCCGACGGTGTCGGTCATCGTGTACTCGCGGCCCTCCGGCGTCTGCGCCCGGCGGACGGTCGGGTCGAGGGTGGCGAACAGCGCGTCCTGCACCAGGACACCGGCGTCGGTCAGCCGGTTGAGCAGGCTGGACTTCCCGGCGTTGGTGTAGCCGGCGATCGCGACGCTCGGGGTGGCGTTGCGGTCACGGGAGTTGCGCTGCGTGGCCCGTGCCGTCGCCATCCCGGCGATCTCGCGGCGCAGCTTGCTCACCCGGGCCCGGATCCGTCGCCGATCGGTCTCGATCTTGGTCTCACCGGGGCCACGGGTACCGATCCCGCCACCGCCGGCGACCCGGCCACCGGCCTGCCGGCTCATCGACTCACCCCAGCCGCGCAGGCGCGGCAGCATGTACTGCATCTGGGCCAGCTCGACCTGGGCCTTGCCCTCCCGGCTGGTCGCGTGCTGGGCGAAGATGTCCAGGATCAGCGCGGTCCGGTCGACCACCTTGACCTTGAGGATCTTCTCCAGCTGGTTGAGCTGACCGGGCGTCAGCTCACCGTCACAGACCACGGTGTCGGCACCGGTGGCGGCGACGATGTCGCGGATCTCGTTGGCCTTGCCCGAGCCGACGTAGGTGGCGGCGTCGGGCTTGTCCCGCCGCTGGACGAGGGCCTCCAGCACCTCGGAACCGGCGGTCTCGGCCAGCGCAGCGAGCTCGGCCAGCGACCGCTGCGCGTCACTCGCCGTCCCCTCGGTCCAGACGCCGACCAGCACCACTCGCTCCAGGCGCAGCTGGCGGTACTCGACCTCGGTGACGTCGGTGAGCTCGGTGCCCAGGCCGGCGATGCGGCGCAGCGCGCCGCGCTCCTCGAGGGCGTAGGAGCCGGTGGTGTCGTCGAGGGTGTCCCAGTTGCCGGCGGGAGCTGGGCGGGTGGCGCCGGCGGCGTCGGTCGGGTGGGCCTCGGGGGCCGGCGGGGAGCCCGCGGCCTCGTCGGATCCCGCGGCCGCGTCGTCGCGAAGGGCTCGGTCCTGGGCTGTCGTCATCGTCTCCAGCGTGGCACGCCCCGTCGACCGGGGCACCTGAGTTGTCGTCATCACCGGGTACAACACCTCAGCCCTCCGGGTGCATCCCGAAGTAGACCGACCACTTGTCCCCGCCCGGGTCGGGGGGCCGGCGGGCGTATTCGTCGAGCAGGGCGTGGAGGCGGCGCCGGAATTCCTCGAGCTCCCCGGCCGCCAGCCGCAGCCCGAGACGGGAGCTCTCCAGCCGGGCCTCCCCCACCGCGGCGACCTCCTCGAGGAACGCCGCGAGCAGCGGGTCGCGGGCCGCGGCGGGCCGGTCATCGACGTCCATCAGCCAGCTCTTGCCCGTGGCCCGGTAGGGCACCTCGCGTGCGCCGCGGACCCCGCGCCGCTCGGGCTCGGGAGCGAGGAAGCCGGTGTCGACCAGGGTGCGCACGTGGTGCAGCACGGTGGCCGGGTTGCGGCCCAGCCGGGTGGCGATCTCCCTGTTGGTCAGCGCCCCGTCCAGGCACAGCCGCAGGATCCGCAGCCGGACGGCGGAGGCCAGCGCGCGGGCCTCCGCGTCGGTGGCGGACCGCCGCTCGCCGGCCACTCCCGGGCGCGGCGAACCGTGCGCGGCAGGCCTCTCCCGGTTCATCCGCCCGAGCGTAGGCCGACGCGCCGGACATTGATTGACACTTCCCAATCACTGGCGCAGGCTCCGCCCATGAGCCCGTCGACCCAGGCGGCGCCGCACGGCACCCGCAGCCTCTGGCGACACCGGGACTTCGGCCAGCTGTGGGCGGCGGAGACGGTCAGCCAGCTGGGCACCCAGGTCACCCTGCTGGCGCTGCCCGTGCTGGCCGTCACGATGCTGGACGCCACGCCGCTGCAGATGGGCGTGCTGACCGCGCTCGAGACGGCTGCGTTCCTGGTCATCGGGCTGCCCGCAGGAGCGTGGGTCGATCGCTGGCGCCGCAAGCGGGTGCTGGTGGCCGCCGACCTCGTCCGCGCCGTCACGCTGGCCACGCTGCCGCTGGCCTGGGTGATGGACGCGCTCAGCCTGGGGCAGCTCTACGTCGTCGCCGCCGTCACCGGTACGGCCACGGTGTTCTTCGACGTGGCCTACCAGAGCTATCTGCCCGCGCTGGTCGACGCGGACCAGATCGTCGACGGCAACGGCAAGCTGGAGGCCAGCCGGGCCGTTGCGCAGGTGGCCGGGCCAGGAATCACCGGGGTCCTGCTGCGGGTGCTGGGGGCTCCGCTGCTGATCGCCGTGGACGCCGCGTCGTTCCTGCTGTCCGCAGCATTCCTGGGCGGGATCGGCCGTCCCGACCGGACGCCCGACCGCGCCACGCGCCGGCGGCTGCGCAGCGAGATCGCCGAAGGTCTGGGCTTCGTCGTCCGGCACCCGCTGCTGCGCCGGATCGTGGCCTGCACGGGGACGGCGAACCTGTTCGGCACGATCGCCACCACCCTGCTGGTGCTCTTCGCGCTCCGCGGGCTGGGGCTGACGGCGAGCGTCCTCGGCGTCGTGCTCTCCGCCGGCGCGCTGGGAGGCCTGCTCGGCGCCTGCACCGCCGCCTGGTTCGCGCGGTGGGTGGGCGAGGGCCGGGCGATCCCGCTGTCGGCCCTGCTGCTGTTCCCCTTCGCCACGCTCATCCCCCTGGCGGCCCTGGGGCCGCCGGTGGCGCTCCTGGTGGTCGGCCAGTTCGGCGTGAGCTGGGCGATCGTGGCCTACAACGTCACCCAGGTGAGCTTCCGGCAGCGGTTGTGCCCGCCGGCGCTACTGGGCCGGATGAACGCCTCGGTGCGGTTCCTGGTCTTCGGCACGATCCCCCTGGGCGGGCTGCTCGGCGGGGTGCTGGGCACCTGGCTCGGCGTCGTCCCGGCGCTGTGGGTGGCCGCCGCGGGGCAGGGGCTGGCCGCGCTGTGGGTGGTGACGAGCCCGCTGCTGGGCATGCGCGACCTACCGGTTGCCGAGCAGCCGGCCGGGTAGGGCCTCCGGGTAGTTGACCGCTGTCGAGGGGAAGGACCCGAGATGAGCACCACCTCCGGCGAGGAGATCGACGACCCCGGCCGCGACCCGAAGGGCCTCAATCCGCCGCGCAATCCGCTGGGCGGCACCGACCAGGACACCGGCCGCGGCGAACCGCGCGGTGCCGCCGGCGACGCCCCGGGCGACCACGATGCGTCCTCCGGCGGCGCGGCCAAGCCCTGACCGCCGGGCTTCGTCAGCCGGCCAGCCACTCCGCCGTCAGGTTGCCGGCACCGACGACGACGGCCGGGCCGCCGAGCACGGTGGTCCGGCCGTCGAACGCCACGCTGAGCCGGCCGCCCGGCACGTCGACCGCGACGGTGCCGGTGGTCGCGCCGGTGGCGGCCAGCGCCGCGGCGGCCACCGCGCACGCGCCGGTACCGCAGGATCGGGTCTCGCCCACACCGCGCTCGTACACGCGCATCCGCACGTGCGGGCCGGCCGGCCGGTCCGGCAGGACGTTGACCACCTCGACGTTGACCCCTTCGGGAAACATCCCCGGGTCGACGACGGGGAGCTCGGTCAGGTCGACGTCGTCCACCGGCACGTCGGTGAGGCACACCAGGTGCGGGTTGCCCATCGAGATGCCGGCCCCGCCCAGCCGGCGTCCCCCGACCACGGCCTCGCCGCGGCCCAACTCGCGCGCCGGGCCCATGTCCACCCAGTAGCCGCCGTCCGGCCGGGCACCGACCCGGCGCGGCCCGCCGCGGGTGCCGACCAGGACACCGGCCTGGGCCGTCGCCGGATCGAGCAGCCCCTCGGCGAGCAGCACGTGGAGGAACAGCCGGATGCCGTTGCCGCACATCTCGGCGTACGAGCCGTCGGCGTTGCGGTGGTCCATGAACCAGGCGCACTGCGGCAGCGCCTCGCCCAGCGCGGCCGGGGCGTCGGGCACGTGCTGGCTGCGCACCACCCGCAGGACGCCGTCGCCGCCGAGGCCGGCCCGCCGGTCGCACAACCGCCGCACCAGCGCGCCGTCCAGCCGCGACTCCGGCCACACCGTGCCATCGGGATCGGGCAGGACGACGAAGTCGTTCTCCGTGCCGTGCCCCTGCAGCACCCGCGGACCCGCGCTCTCGCTCACCCCTCGATCCTACGGTCGGCCGGCGTGGCGGCCCGGGCGGCGAGGAGGTCGAGCACCCGGGGCAGCAGGTCCGGTCGCGCCGCGTCGAACCAGGTGGTGCCGGCGTCCCGGCGGAACCAGGAGCGCTGCCGCCGGACGAAGCGCCGGGTCGAGACGACCGTCCGCTCCCGGGCCTCGGCCGCAGTCAGCGTCCCGTCGAACTGCTGCAGCACCTGGGCGTAGCCCAGCGCCCGGGAGGCGGTGGGCCCCGCGCGCAGCCCGGCGGCGTCCAGCGCGGCCACCTCGTCGACGAAACCGGCGGCCCACATGCGGTCCACCCGCAGCGCGACCCGCTCGTCGAGCGCGGCCACGGCCCGGTCCAACCCCACCGTGACCGCCGGGTAGTGGGGTCGCGGGTCGGGCATCCGGGCAGCGAACGGCCGGCCGGTCAGCTCGACGACCTCCAGCGCCCGGACCAGCCGCCGGCCGTTGCTGGGCAGGATCGCCGCGGCGGCCGCGGGGTCGAGGACGGCGAGGCGGCCGTGCAGCGCCGCGGCCCCGCCGTCGGCCAGCTCGGCCTCCAGCCGGGCCCGCACCGCTGGGTCGGTGCCGGGGAAGTCGAGCTCGTCGAGGACCGCGCGGACGTAGAGCCCCGAGCCGCCGACCAGCAGCGGCACCACCCCGGCGGCCCGGAGACGGTCGATCTCGGCCCGGGCGCGCCGCCGGTACTCGGCCACCGACGCGGGCTCCCGCACGTCCCAGAGGTCGAGCAGATGGTGCGGCACCCCGCCCCGCTCGTGCAGGTCGGGCTTCGCCGTCCCGATGTCCATGCCGCGGTAGAGCTGCATGGAGTCGGCATTGACCACCTCGCCACCGAGCCGGGAGGCGAGGGCGACGGCCAGGGCGGTCTTGCCGGTCGCGGTCGGGCCCACGACGGCGACCACCGGCAGCGCGGCGCCGTCGGTGCGGCGCGGCCGGACGCCGGTCACGGCAGGTGCCATTCGGCGACGAGGTAGCCCACCCCGAACGGGGCGTCGTCGTACCGCAGCCCGGCGACCACCGGGCGGCCGCCCAGCGCCGCACCGACCGCCCGCCACACGGGCACCCCCGCCGCGAGCAGGTGCTCCCCCTCCTGCGGGTCGAGCGCGGCCAGCGCCGCGGCGTCGCCTCCGGCCAGCGCCGCGGCCACGGTGGCGTCGAACCCGGCTGCGGCCGGGTCGAGGTGTCCGGGCGCCTTGTCACTGCGCCGGGCCGATCCCTCGCCCATCGCCAGGACCCCGACCGACGCGGGCAGCTCCGCCAGGACCGGAGCCAGGCCGTCGGGGCCGACGCCCAGGCGCGGGCCGATGTGGCCGGCGTGATCCAGCAGCCAGGCGCCGACGGTGTGCGCCAGGGGCAGCCGCTGCCCGCCCGGCCGGGCCCGGCCGGCGAAGGGCACCTCCAGGTCGATGCCGTACCCGCGCAGGTCCCCGGCGTCCCCGGGGCCGAACCGCAGCGCCCGTGCGCCGGTCGCCGCGCGGCCGGCTCCGCCGACGCCGACCACCACCAGCACGTCGGGCCGCTCCGCCAGCACGGACTCCACCGCCAGGAGCACCGCGGCCCGCAATGCGGAGGCCGCGGACGTCGCCGTGCCGCCCACGGCGGGCAGCAGCAACGGCGGAGAAGGGCAGAAGGCCACGGTCACCGGGGCAGCAGAGCTCACGCCAGGGAGTGTCGCGGATGGATCGTGGGAGACTCCGTCGCGTGTCGAGCACGGAGAACACCGGAGACCAGACGCCGCAGTCCCCTTCCTCCCCGGAGGAGACGCTGCAGGCGTCCCAGGACCCTGCGCTGACCGCGGATGCGACGGGCGGCGCAGCAGCCCCGGAAGAGGGCGCGACGCCGGAGGTCGCGGAGCCCGCAGCGGGCGAGTCCGCGGTGGGAACCCCGGACGCGGGAACGCCCGTCGCGGCCGACCCGGCCGACGCCGCGCCCGCCGCACCGACGGCCGGCACACCCGTCGCGGACGAGGCCGCCGGCCTCGCCGCCGCAGCCGCCGCCGGTGACCTCGGCACTCCCCCGGCGGACGCGCCGGCCGGCGACGAGCAGTCCACCGGCGCGCTCGCCGCCGCGGCGGCGGCCGGTGACCTCGCCGCCGCGCCCGCCGCCCCCTCGCCCGAGGTCACCCCCGCACCGGCCGCTGCCGCGGCTCCCGAGGCGCTCACCGACTCGGTTCCGCAGTCGGTCGGCGAACTCCCCGCCGTCCCGGTGTCCGGGCCGCCCGTGCCGCGGCCGCCGGTTCCGCACGCCCCCGTTCCGCACGCCCCCGTTCCGCACGCGCCCGTCCCGCACGCGCCGGCCGAGGGCGACGCCACCGCGGTCGAGGCGCCGCCCGCGGCGCCGGCCTCCGACCCGACCCAGTGGGGCCGGGTCGACGAGGAGGGCACCGTCTTCGTCCGCACCGCCGACGGCGAGCGGGCGGTCGGTTCGTGGCAGGCCGGCGAGCCGGCCGAGGGCCTGGCGCACTACGGCCGCCGCTTCGACGACCTCGCCACGGAGGTGTCGCTGCTGGAAGCCCGGCTCGCCGCCCACACCGGCAACCCGGGCGAGATCAAGTCCAAGGCCCAGGCGCTGGCCGACACCGTCCCGGCGGCCACCGCCGTTGGCGACCTCGACGGCCTGGCCGCCCGCGCCCGGGCGATGGTCAGCACCGCTGACGCCGCGCTCGCCGAGAGCCGCGCCGAGAAGGCCGCCGCCCGCGCGGCCCAGGTGCAGCGCAAGGAGGCCCTCGCGGCCGAGGCCGAGCAGATCGCCGCGGACTCCACGCAGTGGAAGGCCGCCGGCGACCGGCTCAAGGCGATCGTCGAGGAGTGGAAGACGATCAGGGGCATCGACCGCAAGACCGACGACGCGCTCTGGCAGCGCTTCGCCGCGGCGCGGGATGCCTTCGGCCGGCGTCGCGGGGCGCACTTCGCCACCCTCGACGCGCAGCGCGCGGAGTCCCGCGCGGCCAAGACCGAGCTGATCACCGAGGCCGAGCGGCTGTCCACCTCCACCGAGTGGGGTCCGACCAGCGCCGCGATGCGGTCGCTGATGGACCGCTGGAAGGCCGTGCCGCGCACCGGCCGGGACACCGACGACGACCTCTGGAAGCGCTTCCGGGGCGCCCAGGACGTCTTCTTCGCCGCCCGCACCGCCAACGACCAGGCCCGCTCCAGCGAGGAGGTCGCCAACCAGCAGCAGAAGGAGGAGCTGCTGGCCGAGGCGGAGAAGCTCGACCCGTCGAAGGACCTCCGCGGGGCGCAGCACGCGCTGCGCAAGATCCAGGAGCGCTACGACGCGATCGGGCACGTGCCGCGCGGCGTGATGCGTGACCTGGAGGACCGCATGCGGGCCGTCGAGCAGAAGGTCCGCGGCGCCGTGGACTCCTCGCGTCCCCGCACGGAGCCGGAGAACCCGCTGCTGACCTCGATGCGCGCGGCGGTGACCAAGGCCGAGGAGCAGCTGGCCAAGGCCGAGGCAGCCGGCAACGCGAAGCGGGTCAGCGAGGCCCAGGACGCCCTGACCACCCGCCGCGAGTGGCTGGCCGAGGCCGAGAAGGCCGCCGGCCGCCGCTGACGGAGCGCCCGCCATGACCACCTACGTGCTGGTGCACGGTGCGTGGAGCGGCGCCCACGGGTTCCGTCGTGTCCGGCCGCTGCTGCAGGCGGCCGGGCACCAGGTGTACACGCCCAGCCTCACCGGGATCGGGGAGCGGGCGCACCTCGCCAGCCCGCAGGTGACGCTCCGGACGCACGTGCAGGACGTCGTCGGGCAGGTGCTGTTCGAGGACCTGCGGAACGTCGTCCTGGTCGGGTTCTCCTACGGCGGCATGGTCGTCACCGGGGCACTGGAACACCTCGCCGACCGGGTTCGGCACCTGCTCTACCTGGACGCCTTCGTGCCCGATGCCGGACAGTCGCTGTACGACCTCACCGGTCAGCCCGTCCCGGCGCCGGCTGTGGACGGCAGCTGGCTGGTCCCGCCGCCGGACCGGGAGTTCGAGGACCCGACGGTCGCCGCGTTCGCCGTCCCCCGGCGTACCCCGCACCCGATCGGCTGCTTCACCGAGCCGGTCCGGCTGCTCCGGCCGCTGGAGGACGCCCCGTTCACTCGCACATACGTGCGGGCCACCGCCGGTGCCGGAGGCCCCGCGGTCGGGGCGTTCCAGGCCGCGGCCGCCCGGGCGCGCGCGTCCGACGCGTGGCGGTACCGGGAGATCGCGACCACGCACATGGTCCCGGAGAACCGGCCCGAGGAGCTCACCGAGCTGCTGCTCGAGCTTTCCTGAGCCGACCCGGCCCCCTCCCGGGCACCGCCCCGAGCCGGCGAGGGGCGGGGAGGAGGGGGTCCTTCCTCAGGCCGGGACGCCGATGCGCGGCATGCCGAGCAGCACGCCAGGTGTCGTCGGGCGGGTGCCGGCCTCGCCGGCGTCGCCGGCCCGGGTGCGCCGGTGCGAGAGCAGCGGGCCGTCGGCCACCAGGTGGTGCGGCGCGGCCTGCGTGACCACCGTCTCGACGACGTCGCCGGGGCGGACGCCGGAGGCCCCGCCGTCCCCGCCCGGCCGGAAGTGCACCAGCCGGCCGTCCCGGGACCGGCCGGACAGCCGGCCGGTCGCGGCATCCTTGCTGCCCTCCCCCGCGGCGACGAGCAGCTCGACCGTGCGCCCGACCTGCGCCCGGTTCTCCGACCAGCCGATCTCCTCCTGCAGCGCGGCCAGCCGCAGGTAGCGCTCCTGCACGACCTCCTTGGGCAGCTGGCCGTCCATCTCGGCGGCCGGCGTCCCGGGACGCTTGGAGTACTGGAACGTGTAGGCGCCGGCGAACCGGGCCTGCGCGACGACGTCCAGGGTGGCCTGGAAGTCGGCCTCGGTCTCCCCGGGGAAGCCGACGATGACGTCGGTGGTGATCGCCGCGTGCGGCATGGCGCCGCGTACCCGGTCGATGATCCCCAGGTAACGCTCCTGCCGGTACGCGCGGCGCATCCGGCGCAGGACGTCGTCGGAGCCCGACTGCAGCGGCATGTGCAGCTGCGGGCAGACCGCCGGCGTCTCGGCCATGGCGGTGATGACGTCGTCGGTGAAGCTCGCCGGGTGCGGGCTGGTGAACCGGATGCGCTCCAGCCCCTCGATCCGGCCGGTGGCGCGCAGCAGGTCGGCGAAGGCGCCGCGGTCGCCGAACTCCACGCCGTAGCTGTTCACGTTCTGCCCGAGCAGGGTCACCTCGAGCACGCCCTGGTCGACCAGCGCCTGCACCTCGGCCAGCACGTCACCGGGACGGCGGTCCTTCTCCGTGCCGCGCAGCGCCGGGACGATGCAGAACGTGCAGGTGTTGTTGCAGCCGACGCTGATCGACACCCAGCCGGCGTAGGCGGAGTCGCGCTTGGCCGGCAGGCTGGACGGGAAGACTTCCAGGGCCTCGACGATCTCCACCTGCGCCTCGGCGTTGTGCCGGGCGCGCTCCAGCAGGGCCGGCAGCGAGCCGACGTTGTGGGTGCCGAAGACGACGTCCACCCAGGGTGCGCGGCGGACGATCTCGCTGCGGTCCTTCTGGGCCAGGCAGCCACCGACGGCGATCTGCATGCCGGGGCGGGCGTCCTTCACCGGCCGCAGGTGCCCGAGGTTGCCGTAGAGGCGGTTGTCGGCGTTCTCCCGCACCGCGCAGGTGTTCAGGACGACGACGTCGGCGTCGTCGCCCTCGACGGCGGCGCGGTACCCCGCTGCCTCGAGCAACCCGGCCAGCCGCTCGGAGTCGTGCACGTTCATCTGACAGCCGTAGGTGCGCACCCGGTACGTCTTGCCCTGTTCCACATGGCGATCGTACGGACGCCGCAGCCCCCTCCTGCCATTCCTGCCCTCCGGGACCACCGGGCGTGATCAGGGCGACAGCAGGCCGCGGACCTGACGACCGGCCGGCGGCTTCGTTACAGCTTCGTGATCGCACGGCGACCAACCTGGTGTGCGCGCCGCCTAGGGTCACCCACCGTGACCGAACGTCCGACCGGAGAGCCTCTCGTCCGCCTGTCCGGCGTCAACAAGTGGTTCGGCGATCTCCACGTGCTGCAGGACATCGACCTGACCATCGACCGTGGCGAGGTGGTCGTCGTCATCGGGCCGTCGGGGTCGGGCAAGTCGACGCTGTGCCGCACGATCAACCGCCTGGAGTCCATCGGGTCCGGTGAGATCACCATCGACGGCGTGCGGCTGCCCGAGGAGGGCAAGGAGCTGGCCCGGCTGCGCAGCGACGTCGGCATGGTGTTCCAGAGCTTCAACCTCTTCGCGCACAAGACGGTGCTGGACAACGTCACCCTCGGGCCGATCAAGGTCCGCAAGCAGTCGAAGGCCGACGCGGAGAAGCGCGCCCGGGAGCTGCTCGACCGGGTGGGGGTCAGCGCGCAGGCCGACAAGGTGCCCGCCCAGCTGTCCGGTGGCCAGCAGCAGCGGGTGGCGATCGCCCGTGCCCTGGCCATGGACCCGAAGGTCATGCTCTTCGACGAGCCGACCTCCGCCCTCGACCCGGAGATGATCAACGAGGTCCTCGAGGTGATGGTCGGGCTGGCCCAGGAGGGGATGACCATGATCGTGGTCACCCACGAGATGGGCTTCGCCCGCCGGGCGGCCAACCGCGTGGTCTTCATGGACGGCGGCCGGATCCTCGAGTCCGCCGACCCGGAGACCTTCTTCACCGACCCGAGCTCCGACCGGGCCAAGGACTTCCTCTCCAAGATCCTCAACCACTGACCCAGCAGAGAACTGAGAGGACACCCATGCGCATCACCCGATACGCCGCTGCGTTCGCCGCCCTCGGCGTCGTCCTGGCCGGCTGCTCCAGCGAGGCCGGCGACACCGTCGAGGACGCCGCGGACGCTCCGGTCGAGGTCGAGGAGAACGTCGACTTCGAGGCCGGGACGACGATGGCCGAGCTCGCCGAGGCCGGCACGATGACCGTCGGCACCAAGTTCGACCAGCCCGGCTTCGGCCTGCGCACCCCGGCCGGGACCCCGGAGGGCTTCGACGTCGAGGTCGCCAAGATCATCGCTGCGGAGCTCGGCATCGCGCCCGAGGACATCACCTGGACCGAGACCGTGTCGGCCAACCGCGAGGCCTTCATCGAGGAGGGCCGGGTCGACATGGTGGTGGCGACCTACACGATCAACGACGACCGCAAGCAGCGCATCGACTTCGCCGGGCCGTACTACGAGGCCGGGCAGGACATCATGGTCGCCGAGGGCAACCCGCTGGGCATCCAGGGCCCGGAGGACCTGGCCGGGAAGAACGTCTGCTCGGTGGAGGGCTCGACCCCGGCGGAGGAGATCCGCACCAACTACCCCGAGGCGCAGCTGACGCTCTTCGACGTCTACTCCAAGTGCGCCGACGCCCTCGCCAACGGCCAGGTCGACGCGGTCACCACCGACAACGTCATCCTGACCGGCCTGGTCGCCGGCAGCCCGGACCAGTTCGACCTGGTCGGCAACCCGTTCACCGAGGAGCCGTACGGCATCGGCATCCCGAAGGGCGATGACGAGTTCCGCGCGTTCATCAACGACACCCTGGAGCAGGCCTACGAGAGCGGCGCCTGGGCCGAGGCCTGGGACAGCACCGCGGGCGCCATCAGCGGCACCGAGGCCCCCGAGCCGCCGGCCGTCGACCGCTACTGACCGCTCCCGGACGACGCCGCCGGGCGGGGGCACTCCCCGCCCGGCGGCACCGTGCCACGCCCAGCCTCGAGAGGAGGCGCTGTGCAGTTCTTCATCGACAACTTCCCGCTGCTGCGGGACGCCTTCCTCACGACGCTGAGCATGTCCTTGCTCGCCGGGCTGCTGGCCCTGGTGCTGGGCACCGTGCTGGCCGCGTTCCGGGTCAGCCCGATCACCCCGCTGCGCGGGCTGTCGACGTTCTACGTGGAGACGTTCCGCAACACCCCGCTGACGGTGGTCTTCTTCTTCATCATCTTCGGCCTGCCGCAGATCGACTTCGCCGTCGGCTTCTTCACCGGCTCGGTGCTCGCCGTCGGGCTGTACACCGCCGCCTTCGTCTGCGAGGCGGTCCGCTCCGGCATCAATGCCGTCAACCCCGGCCAGGCCGAGGCCTCCCGGGCGATCGGGCTGACCTTCGGGCAGTCGCTGCGCGAGGTGGTGCTGCCGCAGGCCTTCCGCACCGTCGTCCCGCCGCTGGGCAACGTCTGGATCGCGATGGTCAAGAACACCTCGATCGCCGCCGGGTTCGCCGTCTCGGAGCTGACCGCCTCGCTGCAGCGGCTGTCCAACGCCAACGCCGGTGAGCTGCTGCTCGTCCTGCTGGCCGTCGTAATCGGCTACATGCTGATCACCCTGACCTCGGCCTACGGGATCAGCCGGATGGAGCGCCGGGTGGCGATCCTCCGATGACCACCCCCGTGCTGTTCGACCTGCCCGGCCCGAAGGCGCGCAAGCGCATCCGCATCGGCACGGTGATCGGCGCGCTGATCGTGCTGGCGATCATCGCCTTCGTCCTGGTCCGCCTCGCCGGCAACGACCAGCTGGACCCGCAGCGCTGGGCCGTCCTGTTCGACCCGAACAGCGGCGTTCCGCAGGCCCTCGGTGAGGCGCTGGTGCGCACGCTGCAGGTTGCTCTGGTCGGCATGGTGTTCGCCACCGTGCTAGGCCTGTTCCTGGCGGTCGGCCGGCTCTCCGACCACCGCGCGGTCCGGATCGCCGCGACGACGCTGATCGAGTTCTTCCGCGCGATCCCGTTGCTGGTCGTCATCTTCAGCCTGTACTTCGTGCTGCCGAGCTTCGGCATCCGGCTCAGCGCCTACGCCGCCCTGACCGGCGGGCTGATCCTTTACAACATGGCGGTGCTCGCCGAGATCTTCCGGGCCGGCATCCTGTCGGTGGCCGCCGGCCAGCGGGAGGCGGCGTTCGGCCTCGGACTGCGCAAGTCGCAGGTGATGACCCTGGTGCTGCTCCCCCAGGCGGTGCGCCGGATGCTGCCGGTGCTCATCGCGCAGCTGGTGGTGCTGCTCAAGGACAGCTCGCTGGGCTTCATCATCGGGTACTTCGAGCTGCTCCGGCAGGCCCGCAGCCTGGTTGAGTTCTTCGTCCCACGGTTCGGCAACCAGTACACGTTCCAGCTGTACGTGGCCGCCGGCCTGATCTACATCATCGTCAACGTGCTGCTCTCCCAGCTGGCCAAGCTCGCCGAGCGGCGGACGAGCAGCGACCGGCGGATGACGGGCACGAAGGGCGTCGGGCTGCCGGACGAGACCGTTCCGCTGGACGCCGCCACGCCGGGGCCCGACCGCACCCCCTGAGCCCCCGCTCCGAGCACTCCTTCCCCGCAGCGGCGCACGGCCGGTCGACCTCCGCGGCGTCGCCCGGCCGGGCAGCCGCGGCCGGTTCCTGTGGCGGCCGACGGATGACCGGTCGCGGCTTGTCACTTTCAGCCGGTGGCATCCGCGGCACCGGCTGCCGAGATGGAAGACATGACTGCCGCCGCTCCCGTCCTAGAACCGGACCTGGCTGACACAGCTCAGCTGTTCGTCAGCCGGCTGCGCTCGTCTGCTGCCGAGTTCGCCGCGGCCGCCGGCGCCGAGTCCGCGATCGTGCGGGAGGCCGTGCCCCCGGCTCGGCACCGCCGCTCCCGCTGCCGCGTCGTGCTGCGCTACGAGACCGGGGAGGAGAGCGACGTGACCTTCCTGGGGCCGGTCAGCTCGCCGAGCCTAGCCAAGACGCTGACCATGTCGCAGTTCGACGCCTCCATCCAGTTGTGGCTGGGCGCCGGCCAGGAGCGCAGCCGTCGCTGGCTCGTGCCGGACGACGACGCGGCCGACGGCGTGGCCGTCGACGTCACCGCCTGGCTCGACCGCTGACCGCCGGGTCGTCGCTGCGGCCGACGACCGGTGACGCCAGCAGCCCAGATCCGATCCGGATCTGGGCTGCTGGCGTTCTGCTGTTCCGGCGGCGTGCTGCCAGAGGTCAGCGGGACCGCGGCTCGATCGACGGGCCGGCGGAGCGGCGGCTGATCGACTCCCAGTGGCCCTCGCCGACCTCGTCGGCCATGCTCACCGCCCGCTGGCCGGAGATGCCTCCGGCTCCGCCGCCGCCGAGGCCGCTGCCGTTGGGCTTGCCCTCCGCCGCCCGGTGGCCGGGCTTCCGTCTGCCGAGGCCGCCGGTGCCGAAGCCGCCGCCCCCGGACCCACCGGAGAACCCACCGGAGAACCCACCGGAGAACCCACGGCCGGAGCTGCGCGCCCCTCCGCCCGGCACGACCTGCCCCGCGTCCTCGCCGGGCAGGGCGGGCGTGCTCTCGTCGCCGGCGTCGTCCGCCCCAGCGGTGGGCTCGGCGTCCGCGGGCTCCGCGGCGGCGAGCAGCTCGTCGAGGGCCTCCCGGACCACGATCCCGGCCAGCCCGCCGCCGTAGCCCTTGCGGGCCAGCATGCCGACCAGCCGGCGTTCCGCGGTGACCCGGTCCAGGCGGGCCATGCTCGGCGCCTTGCGCTGGACCAGCCGGCGGGCGGTGTCCCACTCGTCCTGGGGGTCGACCTCGGCCACGGCCGCGGCGGCCACGTCACCGTCCACGCCCTTGGCGCGCAGTTCTGCGGCCAGCGCCCGGCGCGAGAGGCCGCGGCCGGTCTGCCGGGAGCTCACCCACGCCGCCGCGAAAGCGGCGTCGTCGATCAGCCCGACCTCGCTGAACCGGTCGAGGACGGCTGCCGCCGCCGCCGCGGGGACGTCCTTGCGGTCGAGCAGCTCGGCGAGCTGCTGCCGGGTCTTGGCCGCCCCGGTGAGGGCGCGCAGGCAGATGCCACGGGCCGCTGCTTCCGGATCGGCCATCTCCTCGACCGCTGCCCCGGCCGGACCGTCGGGATCGCCCGCCGGTCCACCGTCGCGGCGTCGCGCGCCCTGGCCGCGGCCGCCCTCCCCGAAGCTGGACCTGCCCCGCTCGCGGGCCCGCCCCGAGCCGCTGGAACGGCGCCGACCGGGCCGGCGGGCATCGTCGCCCGCCGGCTCCGCGGCGGCGTCCATCCAGGAGTCGCTCACCGGAGGATCAGAAGTCCGCCGGCTCGACCGCCGGTGCGTCGAGCTTGGCGCCGATGCCCAGCTTCTCCTTGATCTTCTTCTCGATCTCGTCGGCCAGGTCGGGGTTGTCGCGCAGGAAGGTGCGGGCGTTCTCCTTGCCCTGCCCGAGCTGGTCGCCCTCGTAGGTGTACCAGGCACCGGACTTGCGGACGAACCCCTGCTCGACGCCGATGTCGATGAGGCCACCCTCGCGGCTGAAGCCGGTGCCCCAGATGAGGTCGAGCTCGGCCTGCTTGAACGGCGCGGCCACCTTGTTCTTCACGACCTTGACCCGCACCCGGCTGCCGACCGCGTCGGTGCCCTGCTTGAGGGTCTCGATACGGCGGACGTCGAGCCGGACGGAGGAGTAGAACTTCAGCGCGCGCCCACCGGTGGTGACCTCCGGCGAGCCGTACACGACGCCGACCTTCTCGCGCAGCTGGTTGATGAAGATGCAGGTCGTGCCCGAGTTGCTCAGCGCCCCGGTGATCTTGCGGAGCGCCTGGCTCATCAGCCGGGCCTGCAGACCCACGTGGCTGTCGCCCATCTCTCCCTCGATCTCGGCGCGGGGCACCAGGGCGGCCACCGAGTCGATGACGATGAGGTCGAGCGCGCCGGAGCGGATCAGCATGTCGGCGATCTCGAGCGCCTGCTCACCGGTGTCGGGCTGGCTGATCAGCAGCGCGTCGGTGTCGACGCCGATCGCCCGGGCGTAGTCGGGGTCGAGGGCGTGCTCGGCGTCGATGAAGGCGACGATGCCCCCGGACGCCTGGGCGTTGGCGACAGCGTGCAGCGCCACCGTCGTCTTGCCCGAGGCCTCGGGGCCGTAGACCTCCACGACCCGGCCGCGCGGCAGGCCACCGACGCCCAGGGCGATGTCGAGGGCGATGGAGCCGGTCGGGATCACCTTCATGGCAACCTCGGGCGAGTCGCCCAGGCGCATGACGGAGCCCTTGCCGAACTGCTTGTCGATCTGGGCAAGGGCCATGTCGAGGGCCTTGTCGCGGTCGAGCGTTGCCATGGTGTCCACCTTCGGGTGTCGCGGGGAGCGGGTCGTCGCCGACGCTAGGGCGGGGGTCTGACACTTTCGACGGACCGAGCGCATCTGTGGACGCCGCCGCGGGCCTGTGCATGCCAGGGTAAGACGAACACCTGTTCGAATCCAGCGACACGCCGGAGCCCGTCCCCGGGCCGTCGGCCGAGCCGGGATCAGCGCCTCTTCGGCGGGACGTCGTACTCCTCGCAGACGGCCAGCCAGACCTTCCGCACGCTCACCCCGGCCTCGATCGCCTCGACCGCCGAACGGCCGCCGATGGCGGCGAACACGTGGTCACGTGCCACGGCCTCGGCCCGCATCGACCCGAACTCATCGCGCATCCGGGACCAGAACTCCTGCAGGCGCACCCCACGACGGTACCCAGACCGGCTTCGAAACCGCTCCCGGCCTACGCTCGACGCATGTTCCCCAGCACGGGTTCGGGCACCTGGGACGCCGTCCTGCAGATCGGCATCGTCACGGTGCTGCTGATCAGCATCGTGCTGCTGATCCGCGACTACCGCGGCCGGCGCTGAGCACTCTCGGCCACGTCCGGCGACTCCGCTGCCGCCGAGGCCGACGCCCGCCGGGCGCCGCCCCACACGACCGCCAGCGGCACCACCAGCAGCGCGGCGGCCGCCGCCACCAGCCCGAAGCCGCCGAACGCCAGCAGCGGCCCGCCGACGGCCCCCGCGACCGCACCGCCCAGCCCCATGAGCAGGTCCGTCGCCCCCTGGGCGGTGGGCCGCACGTCGGTGGAGACCGCCTCGGTCACCATCGTCGACCCGGCGACCAGCCCGCACGACCAGCCGAGCCCGAGCAGGAACAGCCCGATCCCCAACTGGACGGCGGCCCCCGGCGGCGCGGTGCCCGCGACCAGGGCGGCGACCAGCAGCAGCCCGCCACCGAGCGCGACGGTGGCCGAGCGCCCGGCCCGGTCGGCGAGCCAGCCGACCACCGGGGAGAAGAGGTACATCCCGGCCACGTGCACGCTGATCACCAGGCCGATGACCCGCAGCGTCGTCCCGCCGTCGTCGTGCAGGTGCCCGGCGCCCATGTGCACCGGTGTCATCACCATCAGCCCGACCATCACCGCATGGGCGACGACCACCGCGGTCAGCCCGAGCCGGCCGCCGGGCGTCGCCCACACGGCGGCCAGCGCGGTGCGCGTGCCGGCGCGCGGACCCGGTGGCGCCGGGTCGTCGACGGCGGCGAGCCGGCGGGCCAGGAGCAGCGGATCGGGGCGCAACAGCAGGAGCATCCCCACCACGACGACGGCGAACGCCACGGCCGGCAGCACGAAGGCCCCGCCCAGGGACGGCAGGCCCAGCGCCCGGCCCAGGTCGTCACCCGGCCCGGCCAGATTGGGGCCGAGCACGGAGCCGATCGTCGTGGCCCACACGACCAGTGCCAGCGCCCGCCCGCGGTGCTCGGGCCGGGCCAGGTCGGCGGCGGCGTACCGCGCCTGCAGACCGCTCGCCGTGGCGGCGCCGAAGAAGAAGAGCCCCACCATCAGGAGCAGCAACGACGACAGCGCGGCCGCTCCGATCACGACCAGCCCCCCGACCAGCGCGATCCCGTAACCGAGCGCGAGCCCCGTCCGCCGTCCGGACCGGTCGCTGACCCGGGCCAGCGGGACGGCGATCACCGCGGCGCCCAGCACGCTGGCGGTCTGACCGAGACCGGCCGCGGCGTCCGAGCCGGCCACCTCGCGGGCGAGCAGCCCGCCGACGGTGATGCCGACGGTCACACCCAGACCACCCAGGGCGACGCCCGCCGAGAGCACCGGCAGCGTGCGCCGCTGGGCGTCGGCCCGCTGGACGGCAGTGGACAGGTTCCCGGTCACGCGGCGAGTCTGCCTGCCCGGTCGGACGGCGTCACGGTTCCGGTGGGTACACAGGAGCGGTGAGCACCTCGACGGCCCCCACCGGCGGACGGTGGCGCGCGAGCGTTGCCCTCCTGGCCGGCGCCCTGCTGGTTCCGCTGACCGCCTGTGGCGCCGGCTCGTCGCCGGAGCGGGCCGCGGCGTCGCCCACCGCGACCACGCCGGCGCCCACCGGCCCACCACCGGAGGCGACGGCATCGTGCGCCGAGCGGACGCTGGACGGCCTCGACCGCCGGGAGCGGGCGGGTCAGCTGTTGATGGCCGGGGTTCCGGCGACGGATCCGGTCAGCGGCGCCGCCGAACTGGGCGACGTCCCGGTGGGGGGCGTGTTCCTCCGCGGCCGGAGCTCGGCCGGCGCCGAGGCCATCGGCGCCGCCGTGGCGCAGCTGCAGGACGCCGCGACGGTGCCGCTGCAGGTCGCGGTGGACCAGGAGGGGGGCGCGGTCCAGACGCTGACCGGGCCGGGTTTCGACCTGCTGCCGACCGCCCTCGAGCAGGCCGGGCAGCCCCCCGAGCAGCTGCGCGCGACGGTCGCCGGCTGGGCGCGGCAGCTGCGGGACGCCGGCATCACCATGGACCTCGGCCCGGTCGCGGACACCGTGCCGGCCGGCACCGAGCACACCAACCCGCCGATCGGGGCCTACGACCGGCACTACGGCACCGACCCCGCCGCGGTGGCCGCCGCGGTGACCGCCGTCGTCGGTGGCCTGCAGGACGCCGGCGTCGCCGCGACGGTCAAGCACTTCCCCGGCCTGGGCCGGGTCGACGTGAACACCGACACCGACGTCGGCGCCAGCGATCCCGAGGCCACCCGCACCGACCCCCACCTCGAGCCGTTCAGGGCGGCGGTGGCAGCCGGAGCGGCAGCGGTCATGGTCAGCTCGGCCACCTATCCGCAGCTGGACCCCGACCGCCCCGCGGTCTTCTCCCCCGCCGTGCTGCACCTGCTGCGCGACCAGCTGGGCTTCTCGGGTGTGGTGGTCAGCGACGACCTCGGGGCGGCGGTGGCGCTGTCCGGCGTCCCGGTCGGGCAGCGGGCCGTGGCGGCGGTGGGTGCCGGGGTCGACGTCGTCCTCACGGTGGAGACCGGGCACGCCCGACCGATGACCGAGGCCCTGGTCGACCGCGCGGCCGCCGACCCGGCGTTCGCCGCGCGGGTCGACGGGTCCGCACTGCGGGTCCTCGAGCTGAAGGAGCGCTTCGGGTTGCTGACCTGCGACTAGAGGCCCATGGCGCGGCCGACGATCTCCCGCATGATCTCGTTGGTGCCGCCGTAGATCGACTGCACGCGGGCGTCCCGCCAGGCCTTCGACACCGGGTACTCGTCCATGTAGCCGTAGCCGCCGTGCAGTTGCAGGCACCGGTCGGCGACCTTGCTCTGCAGCTCCGTCGTCCAGTACTTGGCCATCGCGGCGTCGGTGGCGGTGAGGTCGCCGGTGCCCAGCTGGCGCATGCACTCGTCGAGGAAGGTGCGCGCGATGGTCACCTCGGTCTGCAGCTCGGCGAGCACGAAGCGGGTGTTCTGGAAGGAGCTGACCGGCTTGCCGAACGCCGTCCGGCCGGTCACGTACTCGACGGTCCGGGCCAGGACCGTCTCCGCCATGGCGACGGCGGTGACCGCGATCGACAGCCGTTCCTGCGGCAGGTTCTCCATCAGGTGGCCGAAGCCGCCGTGCTCGGTGCCCAGCACGTTGGCCGCCGGCACCCGGACGTCGGAGAAGAACAGCTCGGCGGTGTCCTGCGCCTTGAGCCCGACCTTGGCCAGGTTGCGGCCACGGGTGAAGCCGGGCATGTCACGCTCGACGACCAGCAGGCTGGTGCCGCGTGAGGCCGGCCCGTCGGCCCTCGTCCGCGCGACCACGATCACCAGGTCGGCGTTGATGCCGTTGGTGATGAAGGTCTTGGAGCCGTTGAGCACCCACGCGTCGCCGTCGCGGCGGGCGGTGGTCGTGATGCCCTGCAGGTCGCTGCCGGTCGCGGGCTCGGTCATCGCGATCGCGGTGATCAGCTCCCCGGCGCAGAAGCCGGGGATCCAGCGGGCCTGTTGCTCGTCGGTGGCCAGGTCCCGCAGGTAGGGGCCCACGACGTCGTTGTGCAGGGGGAAGCCCACCCCGGTCGCCCCGATCCGGGAGAGCTCCTCGTCCAGGACGGCAGAGTAGCGGAAGTCGCGCACCCCGCCACCGCCGTGCCGCCCGTCCTGGTCGATGCCCAGGAACCCCTGCTGCCCCGCAGCGGTCCACACCTGCCGTGGCACGATCCCCTCGGACTCCCACTGGTCGTGGAACGGGGCGACGTTCCGCTCCAGGAACGCCCGGACGCTCTGCCGGAAATCTTCGTGGTCGGCCTCGTAGAGGGAGCGGCGCATCCCCGCAGTGTGACCCAGCCGCGGAACACCCGGACAGCCCCGCCGCCGGCGCGCGGCACGGCCGATCAGACCGCCCGGTACCGGAAGTTCGGCTTGATCTCCCCGTTGACGAACCGGCCCTTGCTCTCCGCCCGGAGCAGCGCCAGCACCCGCTCCGGCGGCACCTCCAGGTAGTGGTAGACGCGCCCACCGGTGTAGACGATCTCGAGGATGCGCTGCTCCTCGTCGTACCCGACCGACACGATGCTCGAGGACTCCACGGGCGCCCGCAGCATGGCGCACCCCCTGACGCGGCACCGCCGGGGGCACCGCTGCTCGCGGTGGCCGCCGCTGGTCTCGCGGCGGGACCGGGGACATCGTCCGGCCGCTCCGGCACCCGCCGGCGCAGGCGCGCCGAATCGACATGTCGACTCCTCGACCCGGGTACGCGCGGGCAGGGGCGGGCAGGGGCGGGCAGGAATGTCGTACCCGCGGGGACACTGGACGACGTGCCCGCCGCCCCGACCGAGACGCCCTCGGCACTGGCGCGGTTCTCCGCGTCCACCCAGGCCTGGTTCACCGGGGCCTTCGCCGAGCCGACGGCGGCCCAGGAGGGCGCCTGGCAGGCGATCAGCAGCGGTGGGCACGCCCTGGTCGTGGCGCCGACCGGGTCGGGCAAGACCCTCGCGGCGTTCCTGTGGTCGCTGGACCGGCTGGCCGCCGTCCCGCCGCCGGAGGACGCCCTGGCGCGCTGCCGGGTGCTCTACGTCTCACCGCTCAAGGCCCTGGCCGTCGACGTCGAGCGCAACCTGCGGGCGCCGCTGGCCGGGATCGGTCAGGCGGCCGCGCGGCTGGGCCTCCCCCGCCCGGACATCGCCGTCGGCGTGCGGTCCGGGGACACCCCCGCCGACCAGCGGCGGGCCTTCGCCCGCCGGCCGCCGGACATCCTGATCACCACGCCGGAGTCGCTGTTCCTGCTGCTGACCAGCCAGGCCCGGGAGGCTCTGCGCGGCGTGGAGACGGTCATCCTCGACGAGGTGCACGCCGTGTGCGGCAGCAAGCGCGGCGCCCACCTCGCCGTCTCCCTCGACCGGCTCGACGAGCTGCTCGAGCGCCCGGCCCAGCGGATCGGCCTGTCGGCCACCGTCCGGCCGATCGAAGAGGTGTCGACGTTCCTGGCCGGCGGCCGGCCGGTCCAGGTCGTGGCGCCACCGTCGGTCAAGCAGTGGGACCTCTCGGTCGTCGTCCCGGTCGAGGACATGAGCACCCTCGGGCAGCCCACCGGCGAGCTCGAGGGTTCCGCCGCGGGCAACCAACCCCGGACGTCGATCTGGCCCGCGGTCGAGGAGCGGGTGCTCGACCTCATCCAGAGCCATCGCAGCACGATCGTGTTCGCCAACTCCCGGCGGCTGGCCGAGCGGCTGACCAGCCGGCTCAACGAGCTGGCCTACGAACGGTCCACCGGCGAGCCCCTCCCCCCGGGCACGAGCCCGGCGCAGCTGATGGCCCAGGCCGGGGCCGGCGGCGGGCTGCCGGCCGACTTCAGGCCCGTCGCCTCGGCGCACCACGGCTCGGTGTCCCGGGAACAGCGGGCAGTGGTGGAGGAGGCGCTGAAGTCCGGTCAGCTGCCCGCGGTCGTCGCCACCTCGTCCTTGGAGCTGGGCATCGACATGGGCGCCGTCGACCTGGTCGTGCAGGTCGAGTCACCGCCCACCGTCGCCTCCGGGCTGCAGCGGGTCGGCCGGGCCGGGCACCAGGTCGGCGCGGTCAGCGAGGGCGTCATCTTCCCGAAGTTCCGCGGCGACCTGGTGCAGAGCGCCGTCGTCGCCGAGCGGATGCGCGCCGGGGCGATCGAGTCGACGCGGTACCTCCGCAACCCGCTGGACGTGCTCGCCCAGCAGGTCGTGGCCATGGTCGCCGAGCGCCCCCGCACGGTGGAGGAGGTGGCCGCCGTGCTCCGCCGGTCGGCGGCGTTCGCCGCGCTACCCGACTCCGCGCTGCACGCGGTGCTGGACATGCTGGCCGGCCGCTACCCCTCCGACGCCTTCGCCGAGCTGCGCCCCCGGCTCACCTGGGACCGGGTCACCGACACCCTCACCGCGCGCTCCGGCGCCCAGCGGCTGGCCGTCACCAGCGGCGGCACGATCCCCGACCGGGGGCTCTTCGGTGTCTTCCTCGTCTCGGGCGCCGGCGAGGGCGGCAAGCGGGTCGGCGAGCTCGACGAGGAGATGGTCTACGAGTCGCGCACCGGCGACGTCTTCCTGCTCGGCTCCTCCTCCTGGCGGATCGAGGAGATCACCCACGACCGGGTGCTGGTCAGCCCCGCGCCCGGCCAGCCCGGGAAGATGCCGTTCTGGCACGGCGACACGCTGGGCCGCCCGCTGGAGCTCGGCCGGGCGCTCGGCGCGTTCCTCCGCGAGGTCGGCTCGGCGAGCCCGGAGGACGGCGCGGCGCGGGCCCGGGCCGCCGGGCTCGACGAGTGGGGCGCGGCGAACCTGCTCGCCTACCTGGCCGAGCAGAAGCAGGCCACCGGATACCTGCCCGACGACCGCACGCTGCTCGTGGAGCGGTTCCGCGACGAGCTCGGCGACTGGCGGCTGGTGGTGCACTCCCCCTTCGGCGCTCAGGTGAACGCCCCGTGGGCGCTGGTGCTGGCCGCCCGGCTGCGCGAGCGCTACGGCGTCGACGTCGCCTCCATGCACTCCGACGACGGCATCGTGCTGCGGCTGCCCGACACCACCGGGGAGGCACCCGAGGCCGACCTGGCGCTGCTCGACCCCGACGACGTCGAGCGTGCGGTGACCACCGAGGTGGGCAACTCGGCGCTGTTCGCCAGCCGGTTCCGCGAGTGCGCCGCCCGGGCGCTGCTGCTTCCGCGCCGCGACCCGCGCCGCCGTACCCCGCTGTGGCAGCAGCGGCAACGAGCCGCTCAGCTGCTCGCCGTGGCCAGCGAGTTCTCCGCCTTCCCGATCACCCTGGAGGCGGTCCGGGAAGTGCTGCAGGACGTCTACGACGTGCCCGGACTGGTCGAGCTGATGTCCGACGTGCGGGCCCGGCGGGTGCGGCTGGTCGACGTGCAGACCCAGACGGCCTCGCCGTTCGCCCAGTCGTTGCTGTTCGGCTACGTCGGCCAGTTCATCTACGAGGGCGACGCACCGCTGGCCGAGCGCCGGGCCCAGGCGCTGGCGCTGGACACCGGGTTGCTCGCCGAGCTGCTGGGCCGCTCCGAGCTGCGGGAACTGCTCGACTCCGACGCGCTGGGCGAGATCGAGACCGAGCTGCAGCGGCTGCCGATCGACCGGCACCCCCGGGACGTCGACGCCGGCGCGGACCTGCTCCGGGTGGTCGGCGACCTGACCGTCGCCGAGGCCGGCGTGCGCGGCGTCCCGGCCGCCTGGCTCGAGGAACTGGTCGCCGCCCGGCGGGCGCTGCAGGTACGGATCGCCGGTCAGCTGCGGTACGTCGCCATCGAGGACGCCGGCCGGCTCCGCGACGCCCTCGGCACCGCGCTGCCGGTCGGGGTGCCCGAGGTGTTCACCGAGCCGGTCGCCGACCCGCTGGGTGACCTGGTCGGCCGCTACGCGCGCACCCACGGGCCGTTCGTACCCGGCGAGGTCGCCACCCGGCTCGGTCTGGGCGTGGCCGTCGTGACCGCGACGGTGCAGCGGCTGGTGGGCACCGGCCGGCTGGTCACCGGGGAGTTCCGGCCCGGCGGCGTCGGCCAGGAGTGGTGCGACGCGGAGGTGCTGCGCTCCATCCGCCGGCGCAGCCTGGCCAAGCTGCGCCAGGAGGTCGAGCCGGTGCCGGTCGGCACGCTGGCCCGGTTCACGCCGTCCTGGCAGTCGGTGGGCAGCCGGCTGCGCGGGGTGGACGGCGTGCTCGCCGTGGTGGAGCAACTGGCGGGAGCACTGCTCCCCGCCTCGGCGCTCGAGTCGCTGGTGCTGCCCTCCCGGGTGCCGGGCTACTCCCCCGCGATGCTCGACGAACTCACCAGCGCCGGCGAGGTGCTGTGGGCGGGTGCGGGGAGCCTGGCCGGCGGGGACGGCTGGGTCACCCTGGTACCCGCCGACCTGGCGGCACTGCTGCTGCCCGAGCCGCCCGGTGGAGCGGGCGACGAGAGTGGCGTCGCCGCGGTGCTGCTCGAGGAGCTGGCCGGCGGGCGGGCGCTGTTCTTCCGCTCGCTGTCCGACCGGGTGGGCTCGACCGACGACCAGGCGCTCACCGACGTGCTCTGGGACCTCGTCTGGGCCGGCGCGCTCACCAACGACACCCTCGCTCCGCTGCGCGCCCGGCTGACCGGCGGCGGCACGCACCGCAGGGCCCCGGCCGCGCCGCGGGCCCGGCTCGACCGGTCCCGGTACGGCCGTACCCGGGTGGGGCGGCCGGCGATGCCCAGCCGCACCGGGCCTCCGACGGTGGCCGGCCGCTGGTCGCGGCTGCCTGATCTCGAGCCCAACGGCACCAAGCGGACGACCGCCCGCGCGGAGTCGCTGCTGGAGCGGCACGGTGTGCTCACCCGCGGCGCGGTGATGGCCGAGCAGGTGCCCGGCGGCTTCTCGGCGGTGTACCCGGTGCTGCGCGCGTTCGAGGAGAACGGCCGCGCCCGGCGGGGGTATTTCGTCGAGGGGCTGGGTGCCGCGCAGTTCGGCACGCCCGGCTCGGTCGACCGGCTGCGCAGCTTCGCCAGTCCCGACCGCGTGCCGGGCGGCGCGGTGGTCCTCGCGGCGACCGACCCGGCCAACGTCTACGGCGCGGCGCTGCCCTGGCCGGAGCGGGTCGCGGGTGCGGCCGACGACGCCGGGGAGGGCACGACCGTCGACGTCGGCGAAGGCCCCGGCCGGCGGAGGGCCACCGGCCACCGGGCCGGGCGCAAGGCCGGCGCGCTGGTGGTGCTGGTCGACGGGGAACTCGTGCTCTACGTCGAGCGCGGCGGGAAGACGCTGCTGTCCTGGACCGAGGACGAGGCGGCGCTCAAGGAGGCGGCCACCGCGCTGTCGGGAGCCGCGGCGTCGGGCGCGCTGGGGCGGATGACGGTGCAGAAGGCCGACGGTGCCTCGGTGCACGAGGCCGGGCCGCTGTCCGCGGCGCTGCAGGCGGCCGGCTTCGCGGCCACCCCCCGGGGGCTGCGCCTGCGCAGCTGAGCCGGCGGGCGTGCCCGGGGCAGCGACGGAGCCGGGTGGCCCGGGCCGGGCGGCCGACGCGGGGGGATCATGGTCGCCGTGCCCGAGGGAGACACCGTCTGGCTGGCCGCCCAGCGGATGAACACCGCGCTGACCGGGGCGACGCTGCGCCGCGGCGAGCTGCGGCTGCCGCAGCTCGCCGACGTCGACCTGACCGGGGCGACGGTCACCGAGGTGGTCCCCCGGGGCAAGCACATGCTCATCCGGCTCGGCGACGGCCGCACCCTGCGTACCCACTACCGGATGGACGGCAGCTGGCACGTCCACCGGCCGGGCGCTCGGTGGCGCGGCGGGCCCGGGCACGACGTCCGGGCGGTGCTGGCCACCGACGAGTGGGAGTGCGTCGGCTACCGGCTGCACGACGTCCGGCTGGTGCGCACCGCGGACGAGGCCGAGCTGGTCGGCCACCTGGGCCCGGACGTCCTCGGCCCCGACTGGGACCTCGACGAGGCCCTGCGCCGGCTGCGCAGCCACCCGGACGAGCAGATCGGCGTCGCGATCCTCGATCAGCGCAACCTGGCCGGCATCGGCAACCTCTACAAGGCCGAGTCGCTGTTCCTCACCGGCGTGCACCCCTGGGCGCAGGTCGCCGACGTGCCCGACCTGGCCGGGCTGGTCCAGCGCGCGCGCACCCTGATGCTGGCCAACAGGCACCACCCCGAGCAGAGCACCACCGGCAGCACCCGGCGCGGGGACGACCACTGGGTGTTCGGCCGGAAGGGCCGCCCGTGCCGCCGGTGCGGCAGCACCATCCTGCTCGGCGACCAGGGCCCCGACCTCCAGGAACGGGTCACCTGGTGGTGCCCGACCTGCCAGGCCGCCCAGACCCCCGTCGACCCCGCGGCCCGCACCGGCGAGCCCGGTCATCCGCAGTCGCCGGCCAGCCAGCACTGAGTACCGACCCCCGCCGCCCGAGGACGACGGGGCCTCCGGCTCCGGCCACCCGCCAGGGGGCCCGCGCCGAGCCTGCGCGGCGTGGGAGCACCGGCCCCCGCGCAGGGGCCCGGCGCGAGCATGCGAGTGCCGGGGGGCGCGGGGGTCCTTCTACTACTGCTCCGGACGCTCGGCGGGCTGGGCAACCGGCTGGGCCACCGGCTGAGCGGGCTGGGCGGCCGGCTGGGCGGCCTCCTGGCCCGGGCCGATCGCCTGGGTCGCCGGGGTGCCGGGGATCGACGGGGTGTCGCCGGACAGCCCCGACCGAATCTGCTGCAGGCGGGAGGCGCCGGCGACGTCGAGGGTGGCCTTCTGCACCTCGAGCATCCGGCCCTCGACCGAGGTCTGGGCCAGCTCTGCCTGCCCCAGCGCATTCGCGTAGCGGGCCTCGATCTTGTCGCGGACGTCGGTGAGGCTGGGCGTGTTGCCCGGTGCGGAGAGCTCGTTCACCGAGCGCAACGACGCGGAGACCTGCTCCTGCATCTTGGCCTGCTCCAGCTGGGAGAGCAGCTTGGAGCGCTCGGCCAGCGTGGTCTGCAGCCGCATCCGGCTCTGCTCGACCGCGCCCTTGGCCTGCTCGGCGGCCTGCAGCGCCTCGTCGTGGCTGCGCTTGAGGTCCTCCATCGACTGCTCGGCCGCAACCAGCTGGGTGGCGAACGCCTGCGCGGCGTTCTCGTACTCGGTGGCCTTCGCCACGTCACCGGCCGACCGCGTCTGGTCGGCCAGCACGAGGGCCTGCCGGGCGGATGCCTGCAGCTGCTCCACCTCGCCGAGCTGACGGTTCAGCCGCATCTCCAGCTGCCGCTGGTTGCCCAGCACGGCGGCGGCCTGGTTGGCCAACGACTGGTGACGCTGCTGCTCGGACTCGAGGGCCTGCTGGATCTGCACCTTCGGGTCGGCCCGCTGGTCGATCTGGTTGTTGGCCGAGGCGGTCAGGTACTTCCACAGCTTCACGAAAGGGTTGGGCATGGCTCCTCCTGGTCCGGTGCGCGCCCCGCCGGCGGCGGTGAGCACGAGCCGGGAACGCTGTCGCCCTCATCGTCCCAGGTCCGTACCCCCGGCAGCCACCGCGCCACCATCCCGGGTGACAGCCGCGCCGGGCAGCCGGGGCCACGCCGCAGGCCCGGTCCGCCGTCGACGGCGGTGGACCGGGCCTGGACGGCGGACTCAGGCAGCGCCCGCCCGGTCGTCGCCGGAGATCGACTGGCTCTCGCTCCGTGCCTCCTGGACCTGCTCGATGCGGTCCTCGGAGGCCAGCCGGGTCAGCTCGGCGCCGGCCTCGGCGTCGCGGGTGAGGTTGTCCCCCGTCTCCGGGTCGAAGACGTGCACCTTCCGGCTGTCCAGCCAGAACTCCGCATCCCGGCCCTCCCGGATCCGGCTGGTCGAGTCGATCGACACGATCGCCTGGGTACGCAGCGCCTCGGAGTCCAGCTCACGGGAGAGGTCCGCCAGCTTCTGCTGGATGGCCTCGGGCGCCTCGTAGGGGATGTAGGCGAACTGCGAGTCCCCGAGCCACTCGGTGACGTCCACCCGGGCGGTGAACACCGACCCCAGCGGGCGCTTGGCCTCGTCCACCAGCGAGGCGTCCTCGAAGTACTCGGGCCGGATGCCGACCAGCAGCAGCTCCTTGCCCGCCACCGCCGCGGCCCGCCGCTCGTCGAGCTCGATCGCCCCGAACGGCGTGGTGAGCGTGTCGCCGTTCACCTCGGCCGGGAGGAAGTTCATCGGCGGGGAGCCGATGAACCCGGCAACGAACAGGTTGACCGGCTGCTCGTAGAGCTCGCGGGGCGACGCCACCTGCTGGATCTTGCCCTTGCGCAACACGCAGACCCGGTCGCCCAGTGTCATGGCCTCGGTCTGGTCGTGGGTGACGTACACGGTCGTGATCCCCAGCCGGCGCTGCAGGCGGGCGATCTCGGTGCGCATCTGCCCGCGCAGTTTGGCGTCGAGGTTGGACAGCGGCTCGTCGAAGAGGAACGCCTCGGCCTGGCGCACGATCGCCCGGCCCATGGCCACCCGCTGGCGCTGGCCGCCCGAGAGGTTGGCCGGCTTGCGCTCCAGGTGCTCGTGCAACTCCAGGACGTCGGCCGCCTCGTTGACCCGCCGACGGACCTCGTCCTCGGATGTCTTTGCCAGCCGCAGCGGGAAGGCGATGTTCTCGTAGACGCTCAGGTGCGGGTAGAGCGCGTAGTTCTGGAACACCATGGAGAGGTTCCGGTCCCGCGGCGCCTTGTCGTTGACCCGGGTACCGCCGATGACCATGTCGCCGCTGGTGATGTCCTCCAGCCCCACGATCATCCGCAGCAACGTGGACTTCCCGCAGCCGGACGGGCCGACGAGGATCATGAACTCCCCGTCGGCGATGTCCAGGCTGACGTCGTTGACCGCCGGGAACCCGTCTCCGTACTTCTTGACGATCTGGTTCATCTCGATCGAGGCCATCGGTGCTCTTCTCCTCGCTGGTCAGGTGGGTGGCGCGGTCAGCCCTTGACGGCGCCGTTGGTGAGGCCGGCCACGATGCGCCGCTGGAAGATCAGGACCAGGACCACGACCGGGATCGTCACGATCACGGCGGCCGCGGCGATGGCCCCGGTGGGTTCGACGAACTGGGATGCCCCGGAGAACAGGCCCAGGGCTGCCGGAACCGGCCGGGCCGCCGAGGTCGAGGTGAGCGAGATCCCGTAGAGGAAGTCGTTCCAGGCGATGAAGAACGCGATGATGGCGGTGGTGAAGACGCCGGGAGCCGCGAGCGGGACGATCACCTTGCGGAACGCCTGCCAGGTCGTGGCCCCGTCGACCTGGGCGGCCTGCTCCATCTCCCAGGGGATCTCCCGGAAGAAGGCCGACATGGTCCAGATGGAGATCGGCAGCGTCAGGGACAGGTAGGGGATGATCAGCCCGGGCCAGGTGTCGTACAGCCCGATCTGCCGCCACAGGTTGAACAGCGGCGTGACGATCGAGATCACCGGGAAGATGGCCACGGCCAGGGCCGTGGAGAGGATCAGCTTCTTGCCCGGGAAGTCGAGCCGGGCGATGGCATAGGCCGCGAACATCGCCAGCAGGCAGGAGATCGCCGTCGCGATCAGGCAGATGCCGAAGGAGTTGCGCAGCGCCGGCAGGAACAGGTCGCTGGCCCCACCGGTGAGGATCAGGCTGTAGTTCTCCCACGACAGGCCTGTGGGCAGGAACTGGCCGTTGTTCAGGTCGGCGGGCGCCTTGAGCGACAGCGACACGATCCACGCGATCGGGAACAACGCGTACACCACGATGACCACGCCACCGACGACCCACCAGATCTTCTCCCGGCGTGACATCACTGGTCTCCTCTCTGCTGTGACAGGTCGACCTTGAAGCCCTTGATGAACACGAAGGCGATCAACACGACCACCAGGAACAACAGCACCGACACCGCCGACCCCAGGCCGATCTCCAGCCGGGCGATCGTCTGCCGGTAGGCCAGGAAGGACACCGACTCGGTGCCGTTGGCGCCACCGGTCATCACGAAGATGCTGTCGAAGACCCGGAAGGCGTCCAGGGTGCGGAACAGCAGGGCGACCATGATGGCCGCCTTCATGTTCGGGATGGTCACCTTCCGCATGCGCTGCCACCAGGTGGCGCCGTCGACCTTGGCCGCCTCCTGGAGCACCTCCGGCACCTGCGCCAGGCCGGCCAGCAGGAGCAGCGAGATGAACGGTGTGGTCTTCCAGATCTCGGCGATGCAGATGACGAACAGCGAGGTCCAGGTGTCGCCGAACCAGTCGGTGGTCTCCGACACCCCGGGCAGCCAGGCGAACCACGGGTTCACGAAGCCGGAGTTGATGTCGAAGGCGAACTGCCAGGCGAAGGCCGACACGACCGTGATCACCGCGTACGGGATGAGGATGGCCGCGCGGACAACCGGCCGGATGGCCGCCAGCGCCTTGGACATCACCATCGCCAGGGCGAACCCGAGCACCAGCTCGACCGCGACGGTCACGACGGTGATGAACACCGTGACCCCGATGGACCGCCACCACAGCTGGTCGGTGAGGATCACCCAGTAGTTGCTCAGCCCGGTGAAGGACCGGTTCTCCGGGTCGGTGAGCCGGAAGTCGAACAGCGACTCGTAGGTCGCCTGCGCGATCGGGTACGCCGTGACCAGCAACATGACCGCGAACGCCGGCCCCGCCAGCAGCCAGCCGAGCCGCCGTTCACTGCGGGACCGGTCACTGATCTTCGGTGGGGGGGCCGATTTCGGCTGGGTGCGTTCCCCGGGTGGCAAGGTCGTCGTGCTCACAGCAGCCGCTCCTTCCGCAGCACCGCACGGATCAACTCCGCGGCCTCCTCACCGGTCTGACCCGGCACGACCGAGGCCGGCGGGTGGTAGCTCCGCTGGAGGCCGACCGATATCTCGTTGTAGTAGGGCGTCTGCGGGCGAGGAGCCGCCAGCTCCAGGGACTCGCGGATGGTCGGCGCCATCGGGAAGGCCTCCAGGACCGCCGGGTCGTCGTACACCGCGGCCGAGGAGGCAGGGTTGCCGTTGGTGATGAAGTAGTAGGCCTGGTTCTCGTCGGTGGTGATGCACTCGGTGGCCTCGAAGGCCAGGTCCGACTGCTCGCTGAATGCCCCGACGCCCAGGTTGATCCCACCGTAGGGCGGCGCGGCCGGGTCATTCTCGTTCACCCGGGGGTAGATCGCCGCCCCGTAGTCCTCCGGCACGGCGGCGTCCATCGTCCCGCCCTCCACGGCGGCGAGGGCGCGGGGCCAGACGAACGGGTAGTTCACCTGGAAGCCGCCGTCCGGGCCCTCGAACCCGGTGGCCGAGGCGTCCTCGTTCTCGGTGGAGAACGCCGGGCTGACCGCGTCCGAGCGGGCCACGTTCCGCATCACCTCGGCGGCGCGCACCGCGGCATCGGAGCTCAGCCCCAGCTCGATGTTTTCGGGCTGCTCGGCGTTCTCCGTGATGATCGAGCCGCCGGCGGACTCGACCAGCGCGTTGAGCCAGACGGTTAGCGACTCGGCGCGCGCCCCCTGGGCGCCGATCCGCACGTCCTGCGCCTCGGCGGCCTCGACCAACTGGTCCCAGGTGACCGGCTGGCTCATGTCCAGCCCGGCGGCCTCGGCGACCGACTTGCGGTACCACAGCAGCTGGGTGTTGGCCCAGAACGGGACGGTGACCAGTGCGCCGTCCCAGGTCGCCCCCTCGACCGCGCTGTCCACGGTTCCCTCGGTGACCCGCTCGGCCACGTCCTCGGGCACCGGGGCGAGGAAGCCGGCCTCGGCGAACTCCGGGATGAACGGCGGGTCGAGGCTCATCAGGTCGATGGAGGAGTCGCCGGCCGCCAGACGCCGGATGAGCTGCTCGCGCTGGGCGTTCGCGTCGCGGGGCAGCAGCGCCGTCTCGATGCGGTAGCGGCCCTCGGCCGCCTCCGTGCACCGCTGGGCGATCTCCGCCTGACCGCCCGAGTCGGGGTTGATGTACCAGGTGAGCGTCGGCGTGTTCCCGTCCCCGCCGCCCCCGCAGCCGGCCAGGACCGAGGCGAGCACCGCGGTGGCCGCGCCGGCGGCGAGGGCGCGCCGGGGCCGCGGTCGCCGGCTCTGCCGCCGGTCCGGGGGCATCCTCGCGCTGTCGACGGCGTCGGGCACCGGCTCTCGCCTCCTCCTGCTGGCGATGACAGATTGTCACCGCGGTGCTCGGAGAGTGGCCCAGGCCACAGGTGCTGTCAACCGGAGCGAAACCGCGGCGTTACCGCCTCCGCACCAGTCCGTTCGGTGGCCGGATCAGCGCCGTTCGGTGATGGCCGAGGGGGTGGTCAGCTCCTCCGGCGTGCCCGGGAGGACGGTCTCGAAGTACGAGCGCGCGGCCGCCGTCGTCCCGACGTCCCGGCCGACCTGCTCGGACAGGAACCACCGGTGCTCCAGCACCTCGTGGAAGACCTCGGCCGGCTCCAGCCGGCCCACGAGTCCGGCCGGGATGGCGTCGACGACCGGCCGGTAGACCTCGGCCAGCCAGCGGTGCCCGGCCACCGTGTCGGGCACCGGCCGCCCGCTGCGCTGCTCGAGCCAGGCGCGGAAGGTCCGGATGTCGTTGAGCAGCCGCCGGGCCTGGTTCTCCTGCACCTCCAGGCCGGTGAGCCGGAAGAGCTCCCGGCGGTTCTGCCCAGGCTCGGCCACCCGGGTGTCGACCCGCAGCCGGGCCCCTTCCGCGGAGGTCACCAACTCCACCTCGCCGACGTCGAACCCGAGGTCGTTGAGCCGTTGGAGCCGCTCGGCCACCCGGTACCGCTGCTCCTCGGGCCGGAAGATCTCCTCCCGGGTGACCTCGTCCCACAGCGCCTCGTACCGGCCGGCCAGGCTGTCCGCGACGTCGATCGGATCGATCCCGGACGGCAGCAGCCCGCCGGCCTGCAGGTCCATCAGCTCGGCGCCGACGCGCTCCCGGGCCAGGTCGAGGTCGTAGGCCCGCTTGCCCGCGGAGATCGTCGGGTGCCGCTCGGCGGTCTCGGCGTCGACCAGGTAGGCGGCGAAGGAACCTGCGTCGAGCCGGAACAGGGTGTTGGACAGCGAGCAGTCACCCCAGTAGACGCCGGCGAGGTGCAGCCGGACGAGCAGCTGGACCATGGTGTCCATCAACCGCTCGGCCGAGTCCGCGCCCCGGCGGCTGGAGAACAGGTAGCGGTAGGACATCGAGTACTCGAGGTACCGCGTGACCAGGACGGCGTCCAGCCCGTCGGGCCGGTCCACGCAGATGCCCACCACGGAGACCGCGGGCAGCCCCTCCTCCTCGAAGGTGCCGAGCAGCGCGTACTCGTGCCGGGCCAGCGGCTCGGCGATCTCCTTCAGCGCGTAGACGCTGCCCTCACTGGCGGTGAACCGGACGACGTGCCGGGAGATGCCGCGGGACGGGACGTCGAGCAGGACGCTGTCGTCCCACTTCTCCAGCGGCTGGTGCCACGGCAGGGCCAGCAGCCCCGCGGCATCCGCCGCAGGAGGGCGGAAGAGGTACCTCATGGCGCACTCCGTGGGGTCGCCGGGTGGTGCCCCCGCCGGTCCGGGCGGCGACGGTGCCGCCCGGATCCTATGCCGGTGGCCGCCGTCCGCACCCGGGCGCGGACGGCGGCCACCGGGGGGCCGGTGCGGTCAGGCCTGCAGCATCCGGGTCATCTGCGCGGCCTGCTGCGCCCGCTCGGCCTTGGTGCCCGGCTGCAGCACCAGGCCCAGCAGCCAGCGGCCGAAGACCTCGGCGGCAACCCGGGTGAGGCCGAGCGCGGCCCCGAGGGCCACGGCGATGTCCGCCCAGCGCTCGGCGTCCACAGTCAGCATCCGGGCCAGCGTCTCGGGCTCGGTCTCGGCCAGCCGGCGCAGCACCGGGTGGGCGCCGACCTCCTCGGCCAGCGCCGGGACGGCGACGGTCAGCGGCAGCTCCGCGGCCAGTGCGGCGAGCCGGTCCAGCTCGAAGGCCAGCAGCGCCGCTGCGACGTCGTCCTTGGTGCGGAAGTGGTTGTACAGCGTCGCCTTGGCCACCCCGGCGGCCGCCGCCACGTGCTGCATGGTGGTGCGCCGCAGGCCGCGCTCGGCGAACGCCGACCGCGCGCCGGTGAGCAGCCCGCGGCGGGTGCGGCTCATCGGTCCGGTCGCGCGCCCGGGGGCGCCGGTCCGCGGGCCGCGGGCCGGGCGCGCGGACGGCGGCACGGGAGCCGGTACGGCCACGGCCAGCGCCGGGACGGGGTTGGTCATCTGCACGCCGCCCGGCGGCGGGGTAGCGCCGGCGCCGGGCGGCACCGGGGTGGTCACGTGGTGGCCGGCCGGGTCGGCGCCGGCGTCCAGCACGGACACCCCGCCCTGCCCGTCGTGCTGGTCGGACGACGGCACGGGCGGCCGGGACAGCGGCGGGAGGGAGTACCCGGTGGTGGCTGGCATGCACTCTGTGTCCCATCCCCGTAGCACCGGGTCAAGGACGTCGGGGTTGGAGGAAGATCGTGTCGCGCCAGAAGGACCCCTCTGCCCCCACGCCTCGCAAGCTCGGCGCGGGTCCCTGCAGAGGGGCCGCCACCGGCCCCGTCCCGGGTCCCGCCCTGAGCCTGCGAAGGGTGGGGAGGACGGGGTCCTTCTTCAGGCAGCGAGGTAGAACGCGTCACCGCGCCGGAGCGAGCCGCGGGCCGTCCCGCCACCCACGAGCGCGAGCGCCGGCTCGGCGGCCGCGGGGGCGGCCGGGAGCGCCGCCGCCGGCTCCGCGGTGCCCTCGGCGTCGCGGACGGCTTCCCGCACCACGCGCTCGCCGGCCACCGAGCGCACCGGCTGCCGCGCCGGGTCGGCCAGCCGCAGCTCGAGGCTCACCTCGGCGAGCAGGTCCGCGAGCTCGACGTCCAGGGCGTCGCAGATGGAGGCGAGCAGCTCGGAGGACGCCTCCTTCTGGCCGCGCTCGACCTCCGAGAGGTAGCCGAGACTCACCCGTGCCGCACCCGAGACGTCGCGCAGCGTGCGGCGCTGGCGCAGCCGGTGACCGCGCAGGGTGCTCCCGAGCTGGGTCCGCAGCAGCGTCATGGCCGTCTCCTGTCCCTGTCCATGTGGTGCTCACCGTACGCGGCAGGTGGATCTCCGGCCGTGCGGGCGGGGCGCCGTCCGCTCATGGCGTAACGCCGTCCCGGCCGTCCCCGTTCCCGTCCGCCAGCCGGGCGAGCAGCGCCGCGACGGCCGCCTCGACGGCCGCGGAGCGCACCGCCGCGCGGTCACCGGGCAGGTCGAGCCGAACCACCTCGGTCGTCGTCCCGTCGCTCACCCCGATGTACACCCGGCCGGGGCGGTGACCGTCGACCGGGTCGGGCCCGGCGACGCCGGTGAGCCCGATCCCCCAGCTGGCCCCGCAGCGGATGCGGACGCCCTCGGCCAGGGCGGTGGCCGTCGGCCCGCTCACCGGCCCGTGCTCGGCCAGCAGGTCGGCCGGCACACCGACCAGCGTCGTCTTCAGGTCGGTGGCGTAGACGACGGCGCCGCCGCGCAGCGTCCGGCTGGCCCCCGGCACCGATGCCAGGGCGGCGCAGAACAGCCCCGCGGTCAGCGACTCGGCGGCGGCGACCGTCTCGCCCCGGGCCAGCAGGGCGGCATGCAGCCGCTGCGCCATGGGCGCCGGTGCCGGGCCGGACACGGTCAGGCCGCGGTGTCGGTCCGGCTCTCGCCGGCCGAGGGCCCCTTGCCGGCCCGCCGGGCCGCGGCGGCGCGCATCGCCCGGGCGCTGGTGCGGCGCAGCGTGAGCGCCCGGTACACGTAGTCGATGCCGGTGACCACGGTGAGCACCAGGGCCACCGCCATCACCCACCAGCGCGCCGAGGCGAGCACGCCGGTCAGCGGCAGGATGTACAGCCCGATAGCCAGCGCCTGCAGGACGGTCTTGAGCTTCCCGCCACGGGAGGCGGCGATGACGCCGTGCCGGATCACCCAGAACCGCAGCAGGGTCACACCCACCTCGCGCACGAGGATGGTGAGGGTCACCCACCACGGCAGCAGCCCGAGCACGGAGAGCCCGATCAGCGCCGTCCCGGTGAGCGCCTTGTCGGCGATCGGGTCGGCCAGCTTGCCGAACTCGGTGACCTGGTTGGTGCGCCGGGCGATCATCCCGTCGTAACGGTCGGTGATGATGGCCAGGGCGAAGAACAAGGTCGCCCACCACCGGCGGGCCTCGTCCATGCCGTCGCCGGACAGCAGCAGGACGGCGAACACCGGGACCACGAGCAGTCGCAGGACCGTCAGCGCGTTGGGCAGGTTCACCAGGCGCACGGTGTGGGGCGGGGTCGCCGCCGGGTCCGGTACGACCGAGCTCATGGGGCTCAGCGCCCCACCGGGGAGGACACCGGCACCAGCGTGGCCGCCAGCAGGTCCACGCCCACGGTGCCGGTGACCTGGGCCATCAGCAGCTGACCCGGCACCGCGTCGGCGGGAACGCCGGTGACCAGGGTGGTGCCGTCGGCGTCGGGATCCTGATGGGCCGCGGAGCCGGTCCAGGTGCCCGGCCCCTCCTCTGCGGAGAGGTCCTCGGTCAGCAGCACCTCCACCCGCTCGCCGATGCGCTCCTCGGCGCGCTGGGCGGTGAGCTCCTCGACCAGGTCGGTGATCCGCCGGACCCGGGCATCGATCTCGGCCTGGTCGAGCTTGCCGGGCAGGCCGATCGCCTCGGTGCCCTCCTCGTCGGAATAGCCGAACACCCCCACGGCATCCAGCCGGGCCCCGGTCAGGAAGCGCTCCAGCTCCGCGACGTCGTCCTCGGTCTCGCCCGGGAAACCCAGGATGACGTTGGTCCGGAAGCCGGCCTCCGGGGCGAGCGCGCGGGCACGCCCGATGATGCCGAGGAAGTCCTCGGTGCCGCCGAAGCGCCGCATCCGGCGCAGCAGCGGCGGCGAGGAGTGCTGGAAGGACAGGTCGAAGTAGGGCGCGATGCCGGGGGTGGTGGCGATGACCTCGAGCAGGCCGGGCCGCAGCTCGGCCGGCTGCAGGTAGGCGACCCGGACCCGGGCGATGCCCGGGACGGCGGTGAGCTCGGGCAGCAACTTCTCCAGCGACCGCAGGTCCCCGGCGTCCTTGCCGTAGGAGGTGGAGTTCTCGCTGACCAGGACCAGCTCGGTCACACCCTGGCCGGCCAGCCACTGCGCCTCGCCCAGCACCTCCGCCTGGGGGCGGGACACGAAGGCGCCCCGGAAGGTGGGGATGGCGCAGAAGGCGCAGCGGCGGTCGCAGCCCGAGGCCAGCTTCAGCGCCGCGCTGGGGCCGCTGGCCAGCCGGCGTCGCTTGAGCCAGTCGTGCCCGGGGAGAGCCGGGGCCTCGGCGGCCGCGGCGGTGCGCTGCACCGGGCTGATCGGCAGCAGGGTGCGCCGGTCGCGGGGCGTGTGCGGGACCAGCGGGCGGCCGGAGAGCACGTCGTCGAGGCGGTCGCCGATGGCGGTGTAGTCGTCGAAGCCGAGCACCGTGGCCTCGGGCAGCGCGCCGGACAGCTCGGCGCCGTAGCGCTCGGCCATGCAGCCCACCGCGACCACCCGGGCACCGGAGTCGCCGGCGGCCAGGATCGCGTCGACCGAGTCCTTCTTGGCGCTGTCGATGAAGCCGCAGGTGTTCACCAGCACGGCGTCGGCACCGTCGGCGTCCTCGACCAGCTCGTAGCCCTCGCCGGCCAGCCGGCCGGCCAGTTCCTCGGAGTCGACTTCGTTGCGGGCGCAGCCCATGGTGACCACCGCGACCCGGCGGGGGGCGGGCGGGATCACGGCCGGGTCGCCAGTGGACTGCCCGCGAGGGGAGGGAACGGGGCTGGGCAGAGCTGGCACCGGTCCATCCTAGTCGGCGAACGGGTGTCGGTCGGGCAGCACTCAGGTTCGGCCCCGCTGCAGGGGCCCGCGCCGAGCCTGCGAGGCGTGGGGGGCAGCGGGGTCCTTCTGCTACTCGCCGCCGCCGCGGAGGATGAACAACACCGACTCGAGCTCGTCGGGCTTGATCAGCACGTCGCGGGCCTTGGAGCCCTCGGTCGGGCCGACGATGCCGCGGCTCTCCATCAGGTCCATCAGCCGGCCGGCCTTGGCGAAACCGACCCGCAGCTTGCGCTGCAGCATCGAGGTGGAGCCGAACTGGCTGGTGACCACCAGCTCGATGGCCTGGACGAGCAGCTCGAGGTCGGCGCCGACGTCCTCGTCGACCTCCTTCTTCTCCCCCGCCGCGGCGGTGAACACCTCTTCGCGGTAGTCGGGCTCGGCCTGCCGCTTCGTGAACTCGACGACCGCCTCGATCTCGGTGTCCGAGACGTAGGCGCCCTGGACGCGGACCGGCTTGCCCGCCCCGATCGGCATGAAGAGCGCGTCGCCCATGCCGATCAGCTTCTCGGCGCCGGGCTGGTCGAGGATGACCCGGCTGTCGGTGAGGCTGGAGGTGGAGAACGCCAGCCGGGAGGGCACGTTGGCCTTGATCAGGCCGGTGACGACGTCGACGCTGGGGCGCTGGGTGGCCAGCACCAGGTGGATGCCGGCGGCGCGCGCCTTCTGGGTGATCCGGACGATCGACTCCTCGACGTCGCGCGGGGCGACCATCATCAGGTCGGCGAGCTCGTCGACGATCGTGAGGATGTAGGGGTAGGGCGTGTAGACCCGCTCGCTGCCCGGCGGCGCGGTGATCTCCCCCTTCTCCACCTTCTTGTTGAAGTCATCGATGTGCCGGACCCCGGTGGCCCGCATGTCCTGGTAGCGCTGCTCCATCTCCTCCACCAGCCAGGCCAGCGCGGTGGCGGCCTTCTTGGGGTCGGTGATGATCGGCGTGATCAGGTGCGGGATGCCGTCGTAGGGCGTGAGCTCGACCATCTTGGGGTCGATCAGGATCATGCGCAGCTGGTCGGGAGTGGCCCGCAGCAGCAGCGACGTCAGCAGCGAGTTGATGCAGCTGGACTTACCGGCACCGGTGGCACCGGCGACCAGCAGGTGCGGCATCTTCGCCAGGTTCGCGCAGACGAACCCGCCCTCGATGTCCTTGCCGAGGCCGACCAGCATCGGGTGCGGGTCCTGCCGGGCGATCTGGGAGCGCATCACGTCGCCGAGGCTGACCGTCTCGCGGTCGGTGTTGGGCACCTCGATGCCGACCGCGGACTTGCCCGGGATCGGCGCGAGGATGCGGATGTTGTCGTTGGCGACCGCGTAGGCGATGTTGCGGGTCAGCGCGGTGATCTTCTCGACCTTGACCGCGGGGCCGAGCTCGATCTCGTACCGGGTCACCGTCGGGCCACGGGTGAACCCGGCGACGGCGGCATCGATGTTGAACTGCTCGAGCACGCTGCGGATCGCCTCGATGGCGACGTCGTTGGCCTTGGACCGCTCCCGCGGCGGGGTACCCGGGCGCAGCACGCTGAGCGAGGGCAGCGTGTAGTCGCCCTGGACCGGCTGGATCGCCAGCTGGACCGGCTCGTCGATCGGCGGCAGGTCCTCCGGCGGCGCCGTCCGGTCGACGATCGGCCGCCGCAGCTGCACCGGCTCGGGCGGGCTCGTCACGACGGCGGTGGGCGCCTCGTCCAGGGCACCGGTGTCGACCCGGCCGGTGTCCAGCGTGTCCTCGACCGCGGCCGGGCGCCGGCTCTTGCGGGCCCGCGGCCGGGGTTCCGGCTCGGGTTCCGGCTCGTCGTCGAAGAGGTCGTCGTCGTACTCGTCGTCGTCGTACTCGTCGCGGCCCAGCTTCCGGTCGACGAACTCGCGCAGCCGCTCGGGCACCTGGTGCACCGGCGTCGCGGTGACCACGAGCAGGCCGAAGAAGGCCAGCAGCACCAGCAACGCGATCGACACCACGGCACCGAGCCCGGCCTGCAGCGGCGTACCGACCAGCCAGCCGAGCAGGCCACCGGCGCCGGTGCGCCCGTCCTCGGGTGCGGCGGCCGGGCCGACCAGGTGCGCGGTGCCGAGCACGGCGGCCACCACGCACAACCAGCCGATCGTCAGCCGGCCACGGGTCTCCGGGTGCGGGGGGTGCCGCAGCAGGCGGACGGCGACCAGGAGCAGCACGACCGCCAGCACCATGACCAGCGAGCCGATGGCCCACCGCACGCCGTCGGCCACCGCCACGCCGACCGGGCCGATGCCGTTGGTCCAGGCGGCGGCGCCGATGACGATGGCCAGCCCGAGCACGGCCAGGCCGACGCCGTCCCTGCGGTGTTCCGGCGCGAGCGGCTCGGCCTCCTCGGGCCGGGCGACCGAGCGGGCCAGCCCGCCGGCGCCGCGGGCGAGCAGCGACCAGGTGCCCGCGGCGGCCCGCCAGGCCCCCGCGCTCAGCGAGGACTGCTTCGGGCGCGCCGCCGGGCGACGGGCGGCGGTGGAACCACGCTTGGCCGGCGGCCGCTTCTTGGCCGGAGAGCTTCCGGAACGGGGGCGCGCAGCGCCTCCGCCGCGCGCCGGCCGACGGTTCGACGTCGTCGCGCGTGCAGGCATGGGTCGACGGTAGCCGCGGCAGCGGTGTCGCACAGGCAGGCGGGGCAGCGTGTCCGTGCCTGCCGCCCGGCGGCTGGCTACGGTTCTGACCGTGACCCAAGCCACCCGGACCCTCCCCTACGGCAGCTGGCCGACGCCCGTCACCTCGGAACTGGTGGTCCGGGCGGCCGCCCGGCTCGGTGAGGTGGTCGTCGACGGCACCGACGTCTGGTGGGCCGAGTCACGTCCCAGCGAGGGGGGCCGGACGGTGCTGGTGCGCCGGTCGGCCGACGGCAGCACCACCGATCTGCTCCCCGCCCCGTGGAACGCCCGCACCCGAGTGCACGAGTACGGCGGCGCCGCGTGGACGGTCGCCGCGGGCACCGTGTGGTTCACCGACTTCGCCGACCAGCGCCTGTACCGGGTCGACCCGGGCAGCACCGGGCCGGTCGCGGTGACCCCCGAGCCGCCGCTGCCCGCCGGGGTGCGGCACGCCGACCTGCGGGTCACCCCCGACGGCGGCGCGGTGGTCGCCGTCCGGGAGACCCACACCGCCGGCGGCGCGTCGGCCGATGTCGTCCACGAGGTGGTGCGGATCGGGCGCGACGGCACCACGACCGTGCTGGTGTCGGGCCCCGACTTCGTCTCCGACCCCCGGCTGGGCCCCGACGGCTCGCTGGCGTGGCTGCAGTGGCAGCACCCGGACATGCCCTGGGACGCCGCCGAGCTGGTGGTCCGCTCGCCCGACGGCACCGAGACGGTGGTCGCCGGCGGCCGGTCCGGCGCCCGGCCGGAGTCCGTCGTGCAGCCGGTGTGGGGTGCCGACGGCACGCTGTGGTTCCTGGCCGACCGCACCGACGTGTGGGCGCTCTACCGCCGGCGTCCCGGCGGCGAGCCGGAACTGGTCTTCGACCCGGGCTCCGACATCGGCGGCCCGGCCTGGGTGTTCGGGCAGAGCCGCTTCACCCTGCTCGACGACGGACGGGTGGCGCTGGCGTACGGCCGGGAAGGCGCCGACCGGCTGGCCGTGCTGGACCGGACCGACGGCACGGCGCTGGAGGTGGACCTGCCCTACGCCTCCTTCGGCCGGCTCACCGCGGCGGGCGGCTCGGTGGTCTGCGTGGCCGGCGGCCCGGTATCCGAGCCGGTGGTCCTGCGCGCCGGCGTCGACGACGGCCCGACCGAGGTCCTCCGCCCGGCCCGCGACCTGGGGCTGGACCCCGCCTGGTTCTCCCGGCCCGAGCACGTCACCTTCCCGACCGTGGCCGGCGACCCCGCGGACGGGGGGCCGGCCATCGGTGAGGCCCACGCCCTGGTCTACCCGCCGACCAACCCGCGGGTCTCCGGGCCGGCGGGTGACCTGCCACCGCTGCTGGTCGTGGTGCACGGCGGCCCCACCGCCGCGGCGTCCCCGGTGCTGAACACCGGCGTCCAGTACTGGACGTCGCGCGGGTTCGCGGTCGCCGACGTCGACTACCGCGGCTCCACCGGGTACGGCCGGCGGTACCGGGACGCGCTGCAGGGCCGCTGGGGCATCGCCGACCTCGACGACGTCGTCTCCTGCGCCCGGTGGCTGGCCGGGCAGGGGCGCGTCGACCCGGACCGGATGGCCATCCGGGGCGGCTCGGCCGGCGGTTACACCACGCTGGCCGCGCTCACCTTCCGGCCGGGGGTGTTCGCCGCCGGTGCCAGCCACTACGGGGTCGCCGACCTGGCAGCGCTGGCCGCCGACACGCACTCGTTCGAGTCGCGGTACCTGGACGGGCTGATCGCGCCGTGGCCGTCGGGCGCGGCCGTGTACGCCGAGCGCTCCCCCATCCACCACACCGACGCGCTCGGCACCCCGCTGGCGGTGTTCCAGGGCGACGAGGACGCCGTCGTCCCGCCGGAGCAGGCCGAGATGATCGTCGCCGCGCTGCGCGCGAAGGACGTGCCGCACGCCTACCTGCTCTTCCCCGGCGAGCAGCACGGCTTCCGCAAGGCCGAGAACATCCGCGCCGCGCTGGACGGCGAGCTGAGCTTCTACGCCCAGGTGCTCGGGTTCGAGCTGCCCGCGGAGGAGGGTATCGAGGCGATCGAGGTGGTGCGGTAGCGACGTCGGCCGGCGGACCCGTCCCTCTTCGGGGGACCCTCCGGGCCCCCGCTCATCGGGACAACGGTGCACACTGTCACGCTTCGCGCTCCGACCGCGGCCAGGAGCCGTCCCCCTGCGGCGCTGAGCCGCTGCCCACCCTCCTCGGGGGACCCTCCGGGCCCCCGCTCGTCGGGCTACACCTCCAGGACTGTCGGGATGATCATCGGGCGGCGGCGGTAGGTGTCGGACACCCACTTGCCGACAGTGCGGCGGATGGCCTGCGAGAGCCGGTGCGGGTCGGCGTCGTCGTCGGCCAGCGCGCGCTTCAGGTTGTCCTCCACCAGCCCGAGCACGGCGTCGAAGGCCGCCGGGTCGTCGGAGAAGCCGCGGGTCGACAGGTGCACCGGGCGCACGATCGTGCGGGTGGAGGGCTCGATGACGACGGTGACCGCGACGAACCCCTCGTCGCCGAGGATCCGCCGGGCCTGCAGCGACTCCTCCCCCACGTCGCCGACGTTGAGCCCGTCGACGTAGACGTTGCCGATCGGCACGCTGCCGACGATCGAGGCCTTGCCGTCGACCAGGTCGACGACGACGCCGTCCTCGGCCAGCAGCACCCGGTCGCGGCTCATCCCGGTCTGCTCGGCCAGCGCCGCGTGCGCCCGTAGATGCCGCCACTCACCGTGCACCGGCATCAGGTACCGCGGCTTGGCCACGTTCAGCAGGGTGCGCAGCTCGCCGGCGGGGGCGTGCCCGGAGACGTGCACCATCGCCGTCTCCTTGTGCACCACGGTGGCGCCGAGCCGGGCCAGGCCGTTGATCACCTTGTAGACCGCGGTCTCGTTCCCGGGCACCAGCGAGGACGCCAGGATGATCGTGTCGCCGGCCTCGATGGTGACCTGGTGGTGCTCGCCGCGGGCCATCCGGCCCAGTGCCGACAGCGGCTCGCCCTGGGAGCCGGTGCTGATCAGCACCACCTGCTCCGGCGGCATGGCGGTGGCCTCGTCCAGCTTGACCATCAGACCGGGGGCCACCTGCAGCAGCCCGAGGTCGGCCGCGACGCCCATGTTGCGCACCATGGACCGGCCGACCAGGGCCACCTTGCGCCCGTGCTTGACCGCGCAGTCGAGCACCTGCTGGATGCGGTGCACGTGGCTGGCGAAGCTGGAGACGATCAGCCGCTGGGTGGCCCGCTCGAACACCGAGTCCAGCACCGGGCCGATGGTGCGCTCGGAGGTGACGAAGCCGGGCACCTCGGCGTTGGTCGAGTCGGCCAGCAGCAGGTCGATGCCCGCGACGCCGAGCCGGGCGAAGGCGCCGAGGTCGGTGAGCACGCCGTCCAGCGGCAACTGGTCCATCTTGAAGTCGCCGGTGTGCACCAGCGTGCCGGCCGGGGTGTGCACGGCCACTGCCAGCGCGTCGGGGATCGAGTGGTTGACGCTGATGAACTCGCACCCGAACGGGCCGGCGCGGTGGTGGTCGCCGGCCGCGACCTCGACCAGCACCGGGTCGATGCGGTGCTCACGGAGCTTGGCCGCGACCAGCGCCAGGGTGAACCGCGAGCCGATCAGCGGGATGTCGGCACGCAGCCGCAGGAGGTAGGGGATCGCGCCGATGTGGTCCTCGTGCCCATGGGTGAGGACGACGGCGGCGACGTCGTCGAGGCGGTGCTCGATCACGCCGAAGTCGGGGAGGATCAGATCCACGCCGGGCTGCTCGGCCTCGGGGAACAGCACGCCGCAGTCGATGACCAGCAGCTGCCCGGCGAACTCCAGCACGGCCATGTTGCGGCCGATCTCGCCCAGCCCGCCCAGCGCCATGACCCGCAGGCCACCGGCCGGCAACGGCGGGGGCAGGGACAGCGAGAGGTGCGGCTGCGGGTTCAGCTGGGTGGGGCTCGCCGTCACAGCGCGACCCCGCCGGCGGTGAGGTCGGCGCGCAGCTGCTCCACCTGCTCGGGGGTGGCGTCGACCAGGGGCGGGCGAACCGGCCCGGCGGGCAGGCCCTGCTCGCGCAGCGCCGCCTTCACCATGATCGTGCCCTGGGTGCGGAAGATCCCGGTGTAGACCGGGAGCAGGCTCTGGTTGACCGCGCGCGCCGTGACGATGTCGCCGGACTCGACGGCGGCGACGAGCTCGGCCAGCCGCGGGCCGACCACGTGACCCACGACGCTGACGACGCCCACCGCCCCGACCGCCAGCAGCGGCAGGTTGAGCATGTCCTCGCCGCTGTAGTAGGCCAGGTCGGTGCGGGCCATCGTCCACATGACCGCGCCGAGGTCGCCCTTGGCGTCCTTGACCGCGACGATGTTCGGGTGCTCCGCGGCCCGGACCAGCGTCTCCACCTCGATCGGGACGACCGACCGTGGCGGGATGTCGTACAGCATCACCGGCAGGTCGGTGGCATCGGCGACGGCGGTGAAGTGCCGCAGCAGGCCGGCCTGCGGGGGCTTGTTGTAGTACGGCGTCACGACCAGCAGCCCGTCGACGCCCAGCCGCGCGGCGGACCGGGCCTTCTCGATCGAGTGCGCGGTGTCGTTGGTGCCGACCCCGGCGATGACCGTCGACCGGTCGCCGACGGCGTCGACCACGGCCCTCAGCACGGCGTGCTGTTCACCGTCACTGACGGTGGGCGACTCCCCCGTCGTCCCGAGGACGACCAGGCCGTCGTGCGCCTGCCGGTCGACCAGGTGCGCCGCCAGCTCCTGGGCACCGGCCAGGTCGATGGACCCGTCGTCGGCGAAGGGGGTGACCATCGCGGTGAGCACGCGCCCGAAGGGCCGGGCGGGGTCGGACGTCATGGCACGAATCTACCGACCGCCCCGGGGCGGGCCCGGACTGCGCTGGTCGCTCGTCACCCCGGGCAGGACGTCCGCCAGCACCGTCGCCGGGCCGGTCGACGGAGCCGCCCCGCCACGCGTCCACAGCGAGACCGCGAAGCCGAGGTCGGCCGAGGACGGGAGCCACCCCTCGGCCGGGAATCGCCGGGCGCGCCCCCACTCCGCGCCCAACTGCGGCGCCCAGCTGTCCCCCGGCAGCTGCACGTCGACCTCGGTGACCACGACCTCGCCGGTGTGCGGGAGGAGCGCGCCGTACACCGCACCGCCGCCGATCACCCAGACGTCGCCGTCCAGCGCCAGGACATCGTCCACCGACCGGACCAACTCGGCGCCCGTGCCGTCCTGGTCCAGCGTGGAACTGAGCACCACGTTGCGCCGCCCCGGCAGCGGTCGGAACCGCGGTGGGAGCGACTCCCAGGTGCGCCGGCCCATGACCACGGTGGAGCCCAGGGTCAGCGCGCGGAAGAGCCGGAGGTCCTCGGGCAGGTGCCACGGCAGGGCGCCGTCCGCGCCGATGACGCCGCCCGCCGCCTGCGCCCAGACCATCCGGACCATCAGACGGCCACCGCGCCACGGATCGCGGGGTGGTGCCGGTAGTCGATCAGGTGGAAGTCCTCGTAGGCGTGGTCGAACAGCGAGGCGGCGCGGTCGATGTCGAGCCGCGGGAAGGGCAGCACCTCGCGGGAGAGCTGCTCGCGCACCTGCGGCAGGTGGTTGGTGTAGATGTGGCAGTCACCGCCGACCCAGATGAAGTCCCCGACCTCCAGGCCGACCTGCTGGGCGACCATCCGGGTCAGCAGGGCGTAGCTGGCGATGTTGAACGGGACGCCGAGGAACAGGTCGGCGCTGCGCTGGTAGAGCTGGCAGGAGAGCTTGCCGTCGCTGACGTAGAACTGGAAGAGCGCGTGGCAGGGCGCCAGCGCCATGTCCGGCAGGGCGGCGACGTTCCACGCCGAGACCAGCATCCGCCGGGAGTCCGGGTCCCTCCGGAGGGTGTCGAGCACCTGGGAGAGCTGGTCGATCGAGCCGCCGTCGGGCGTGGGCCAGGATCGCCACTGGACGCCGTAGACCGGGCCCAGGCTGCCGTCCTCGGCTGCCCACTCGTCCCAGATCGACACCCCGTGCTCCTTCAGCCAGCTGACGTTCCCCTCGCCACGGAGGAACCAGAGCAGCTCGTAGGCGATCGACCGGAAGTGCACCGACTTCGTCGTCACCAGCGGGAAGGCGGTGGACAGGTCGTAGCGCAGCCGCTCGCCGAACAGGCTCACGGTGCCGGTGCCGGTGCGGTCGCCCTTCGGGCTGCCGGTCTCCAGGACCCGGCGGAGCAGGTCCTCGTACTGCGTGTCGACCTGCTGCGGCACGTCCGCGCCGGCGGCGTGCTGCTGGACGGCGACCTCGGCCATGTCGACTCCTCGTCACGGGTGGTGGGTGAAACAGGTCACGGGTGGTGGGAGGTCAGCCCTCGGCGACGAGGGGGCTGGCGGCGACATGCGTTCCGTCGGCCAGTTCGCTGATCCGGAAGTCACCGAAGACGTTGCCGGCCACCCGCTGCAGCTCCCGCAGGCACGCCACCGCGAGCTCGCGGATCTCCACGTCGGCGTGCTCACTGGCGCGCATCGCGACGAAGTGCCGCCAGGCGCGGTAGTTGCCGGTGACCACGATGCGCGTCTCGGTGGCATTGGGCAGCACCGCGCGGGCGGCCTGCCGGGCCTGCTTGCGGCGCAGTGTCGCGTTGGGGACGTCGGCGAAGCGCTTCTCCAACCCCTCGAGCAGGTCGTCGTAGGCGGCCACCGCGGCCTCGGCGGCGGCGAGGAACTTCTCGTGCAGCACCGGGTCCTCGGCGATGACGCCGGGCTCGACGACGGCGGCGTCCCGCTCGGGGGCGTAGCGCTGGGAGAGCTGGCTGTAGGAGAAGTGCCGGTGCCGGACGAGTTCGTGGGCCATCGACCGGGAGACGCCGGTGAGGTACATGCTCACGGTCCCGTGCTCGAGCACGGCCAGGTGGCCGACCTCGAGGATGTGCCTCAGGTAGCCCTCGTTGGTCGCGGTCGCGGGGTTGGGCTTGTCCCAGGACTGGTAGCAGGCCCGGCCGGCGAACTCGGCGAGCGCCTGCCCGCCGTCCGCGTCGGTCTCCCAGGGCACGTCGTCCGGCGGGGTGAACTGCGTCTGCGCGACGATCTGCACCCTCGGTCGAGCGATTGCTGGCACGCCCGCGAGACTACGCACGCACCCGGCCCGACTCACCGGCCCGCCGGTCCCGGGGCATCTGCGCGTCCAGCGGGCGCTCCCCGTGCGGCCGCCGCGAGAGCGGCGGCCAGGTCGCCCCGGTCGACGACGGCGACCTCCTCGAGCTCCATCCAGTCGGCCATCAGCCGCAGTTCGTCGGCCAGCTCGGCCGCGACGAGCGCGACGTCCACCCCCGGCTCGGCGAACGCGGCCTGCACGCGCAGCACCCCGGCCTGCCGGTCGGCCTTGAGGTCGACCCGGCCGACCAGCTGGTCGCCGAGCAGGAAGGGCAGCACGTAGTAGCCGTGCACCCGTTTGGCCGCCGGTGTGTAGATCTCCAGCCGGTAGCGGAAGCCGAAGATGCGCTCGACCCGGGGACGCTCCCAGACCAGCGAGTCGAACGGCGTCAGCAGCGCCCGGGCCCGGATCCAGCGCGGCCGGCGCGCCTGCGGGTCGAGCCACGCCGGCCGCCCCCAGCCGGCGACGTCCACGGGCACCAGCTCGCCACCCTCCGCGAGCTCGGCGACCGCCGCCCGGGCGTCGCGCGGGGGCAGCCGGAAGTAGTCGCGCAGATCGGTCTCGGTGGCCACCCCCAGGGCCCGGGCTGCGGTGCGGACCAGCTCACGCACGGCGTCGGCCCGCTGCGGTGTGGGCGCCTGCACGATGTCGGGTGGGAGCACCCGTTCGGTCAGGTCGTAGACCCGCTCGAACCCCGCCGTCCGGGCGCGCGCGGTGACCGCGCCGGTGAAGAACAGCCATTCCAACGCGACCTTGCCGGCGTGCCAGTTCCACATCGAGCCGGGCCGGTCGGGACGCGGCTCGATCAGCTGGCTGGCCTTGACCGGACCACCCTCGCGCACCCGGTCGAGGACCTCGGCGATGTACTCGGGCCGCTCCCGCTGCAACCGCACCATGGTGCCCCACGCATGCTGCTCGGCCGCTGCCATCCGCCAGCGCAGGTTGGGCTGCAGGCGCACGGGGAGGAACGACGCCTCGTGCGCCCAGTACTCGAAGACGTCGTGCCGCCGGTTGGACAACGAGTCGAGCGCGGCGCGTGGGTAGGGGCCCAGCCGGCTGAACGCGGGGAGGTAGTGCGACCGCGACAGCACGTTGACCGAGTCGATCTGCACGACGGCCAGCCGACCCACCGTGCGGGACAGCTGCCGGACGCCTACGGGCCCGGTGACCCGCGGACCACCGAACCCCTGCGCGGCCAGCGCGATGCGCCGGGCGAGTGCGGCGGGCAGCCGCTCGACGGGGGTGTGCATACCCGGCATGGTGCCGTGGGGGTCCGACGCTCGCGCTCCGGACCTCCCCCGTGGGGTCCGCCGCTCACCGGCGCCCGCCTAGGCTGCCCGGGTGGACCCGTTACCGCTGCGCCCCGGCCTGACCGGACGGGCCGAGGTCTCCGTGCGCTCCGCCGTCCCGGCCGATGCCGAGCTCATCGCCCGGGTCCAGCTGATCACCTGGCGTACCGCCTACCGCAGCCTGCTGCCGGCCGCCGTCCTCGATGGGTGGGACGACGCCGCCGCTGCAGCGTCCTGGCGGCAGGCCATCGCGTCGCCGCCGACGCCGGCGCACGCCGTGCTGGTGGCCGAGGAGGCCGGCACCGTGGTCGGCTTCGCCGCCTACGGGCCCGCCGAGCTGGGCGTCGGCGAGGCGTCCTCACCGGAAGGTCCGACCGCCGAGGTGAACGCCCTCCTGGTGGAGCCCCGGTGGGGGCGACGCGGTCACGGCAGCCGCCTCGTCGCAGCGGTCGCCGACCTCGCCCGCGCCGACGGGACCGCCCGCCTGGTCATGTGGCTGCCCGAGGCCGACGAGGTGACGGCCGACTTCCTGCAGAGCGGCGGCTGGGCGCAGGACACGTGGGTCCGCACGCTGGACACCGGGCCGTCGACCATCCGGGAGACGCGCTGGCAGACGCTGCTGCGCGACCCGGAGCCCACCGACCCCGGCGCTGCGGGAGGCGCCTGATGAGCTTCGCCGGTTTCCCCGACGAGGGTCTGGTCTTCTACGAGGGCCTCGAAGCCGACAACAGCCGGACCTACTGGCTGGCCAACCGCGCCAGGTACGAGTCATCGGTCCGCGCACCGCTGCTCGCGCTGGTGGAGGAGCTGGCCCCGGAGTTCGGGACCCCGAAGGTGTTCCGCCCGTACCGGGACGTGCGCTTCAGCAAGGACAAGACGCCCTACAAGACCCACCAGGGCGCGGTGCTGCACCAGGACGGCGCCGGGGTCGGCTCGATGTACGTCCAGGTGTCCGCCGACGGCCTGTGGGTCTCCGGTGGATGCTGGCGCCTGCAGCCGGACCAGGTCGACCGGTACCGCCGTGCGGTCGCCGACGAGCTCCAGGGACCTCGGCTCGTCGCCGAGGTCGAACGCCTGCGCACGGCCGGCTGGTCGATCGAGGGCGAGCGGCTGATCCGCGCCCCGCGCGGCTACCCCGCCGACCACGAACGGATCGATCTGCTGCGCCACAAGTCGCTGCACGGCGCCCGCGGCTGGGAACCGGCCGACTGGCTGCACCAGCGGGAGGCACTGGACCGGGTGCGCAGCTCCTGGCGTCAGCTGACGGAACTCAACGCCTGGCTGGCCGACAACGTCGGCGCCACGACGGCTCCACCCGACCGCCGCCGCTGACCCGGAGATTCTGCTTCCGCGCCGAAGACGACGGCCCGGACGTGGTTCCGGTGCTGACGGCCACCAGCCCGGGTGTGCCCTCTCGGGCCGGGAGTGGACGCACGAAACGGGGTCACAGCAGTTGCTGTGACCCCGTTTCGGGAAAAGATGTCCGGCGGCGTCCTACTCTCCCACCCGGTCCCCCGGGCAGTACCATCGGCGCTGAAAGGCTTAGCTT
>JABAKE010000195.1 GCA_019779905.1 Modestobacter lapidis
TCAATGTAACATTACTTTCTAGTTTTGATAACCATATTATCTCATCGGATTTTGCTCCTACTTAATATCTTTATCTATAATCTTGTTACATCCTAAAATTCTTTAACCTACAGACATTTTTAACTCTTAAATGTTCATTTGCATTATTCGTTTAACCGATACTTCTGGCACGAGATTTAGTCACTACTTATTCATTTAAAATTATTATTCTTAAATTAGTAACCTTTGCCTTGACAAAAGTATTCTAGATTCATCCATCTTACTTTCGTAAATTGTGAAATTCTCTACACTGTTGATTTTTATCCTATGTTTTCTAAGGATCACGATCATCGCGTTTTCAAACGTTAATTAAGCATCATCGACTATTATTTTTTAATTCTCATTAAAATTTCTCCTTTCCTTATTATCTTTTGAATAATAATAGAGCAATGTCTAATACTTCTTAGTAATGCAATGCTAATTATTCTCATAATTATCAATCACATAGTACATTATACTCGTTGTCATCGCTTTAAATATTAAATTTAAAACTTACATGTGTTAGAATCTAGATAATGAACATCTGGACGAGTAATTTCCATGTTAATCAATTTTTAACTAAATATAATTAAATTTTTATCTTTAATTTTTTATATCTTTTAATAAGTAAGAGATTTGAACTCCTGTCGTAAATTACGATTCATAGCTCAAATATGACCCAATCGACCACTCTGGCAACTTATTCTTGATATTTTAAACTCGAAAATATTAAATTTTCTCTTATTACTCTTAAGCTTACCTTATAAGGGAAC
>JABAKE010000196.1 GCA_019779905.1 Modestobacter lapidis
ACCATCAGTATCTGTAGAAAGATATCAGGTATGAATCTATGGGTCGATCTATCTGTATATGGTCGATCAATCTGTATATATAGATTGATGCAAGATTCAGCATGTCCATTTGTGAAGTAAAAAAAAGTCCCCCTCGACCCCATGTCCGAATAAAGTGGTAAAAAAAAAATGGTGATAAGTCATATAGAATCAATGGATTCATGGTAAAATCCCTCCATGATGCATTTTATTACAATTTTTCGACTGATAGAGGGATCAAATGGTATAGTTCTTTTGTTGGTAGCTTGGAGGATTAGAAGCATGACTATTGCTTTCCAATTGGCTGTTTTTGCATTAATTGCTACTTCATCAATCTTACTGATTAGTGTACCCGTTGTATTTGCTTCTCCTGATGGTTGGTCAAGTAATAAAAATGTTGTATTTTCCGGTACATCATTATGGATTGGATTAGTCTTTTTGGTGGGTATCCTTAATTCTCTCATCTCTTGAACCTATTCTTCCCAGGTCCAAAAATGAAATGACCCCCCCCGAACTCTTTCGGGGTTGTGAGACACATTAAAATTCAATATAAGTCCCCAAAATTCAAATAACGAAAACAAAAAAAAATGAGAGGGAGGGGTTAACTTCTTGAATGAAAAAAAAAATAATAATTATAATATTTAATTATAAAATATTTAATTATAAATTAATAATAATTATAAAATTAAAATAATATAATAAATAATAATAATTGTAAATAATTAATAATTGGAATCACCTAAAGAGAGTATCTGGCCTGGTTCTGTAC
>JABAKE010000197.1 GCA_019779905.1 Modestobacter lapidis
GACAACTTAATTTATATATATCCTATTGCTCCCACACTGCATAATGTACAACTAGAAAGCTCATCTTCCCTTTAGAGGAAGGTATCTTCGACCAATGACACTTATCTTTGGCACTTACGTTTGGGTCATATTAACCTAAAACGGATTCAGAGGTTGGTAGAGGATGGGCTTTTGAGCTCATTAGATCTCGAACCTTTACCTCAGTGTGAATCTTGTCTCATGGGAAAGATGACCAAAAGGTCATTCTCTGGAAAGGGACTTAGGTCAAAGGAGTTGTTAGAATTGGTTCACACTGATGTGTGTGGTCCTATGAACAAACTAGCTCGAGGAGGTTATGAGTATTTCATCACCTTCACTGATGATTACTCTAGGTATGGATATGTGTACCTAATGCGACGCAAGTCTGAAGCGTTTGATAAGTTCAAACAATTCAAGGCTGAGGCGGAGTTACAACTAGGGAAACATATCAAAGCTCTTCGATCTGATCGAGGTGGCGAGTACCTCCTGGGTGAGTTCAAGGAGTACCTCACACAACATGGGATTGTGTCTCAGTTGTCTGCACCGGGTACACCCCAGCAAAATGGTGTAGCAGAGAGAAGAAACCGTACCCTTCTTGATATGGTAAGGTCCATGATGAGTCATGCAACCCTACCCATATCTTTTTGGGGTTATGCCCTAGAAGCAGCAGCCTACATTTTAAATCTGGTACCATCTAAGTTAGTACCTAGGACACCGCAAGAAATGTGGACAGGTCGAAAACCTAGTTTAAGACATATCCACATTT
>JABAKE010000198.1 GCA_019779905.1 Modestobacter lapidis
AGAAGTAATTATTACATCCGGCAATTATAAAAGAGTTCTTAAACTTCTTAAATAAATAAATCAAGAATCAAGCTTCAATGTCAAAGGCATCAACACTTTGATCCTTTCCAAACAGTGCTAGCTCGATGTTCACTCGACCTTCTGCTTCCCTTTGTCTCCTACATACAATCACATTGTACAATAAAACACAATTAGGTATCGTATACCATAAGCAGAATACTAATTCGTAATTAGTAAATGAATAAATAACAAGACGTACCACTAGAAGAACCATTCTTCAAAGAGGCGAGGTACTCCTTGCAATTCCTCCTCCAATGACCTGTTTTGCCGCAGTGGAAACACTTTCCCTTTGTGTCCTTTGAATCCTTCTTCTTCACACCTCCTTTTGGTTTAAGATTGGACTTCTTCTTCTTCTTACCCTTGCCCTTGGGCTTGGATTTAGAAGTCGAGGCCCCATCAACAACCAAAGCACTTCCTTTGGAGTCCTTTTTCAAGGTCTCCTCAGCAGTTGACAACATGTTCATCAAGTCAGTCAAAGAGACTTTATCATTCACATCAGACATGTGAAAATTCATGATGAACGGTTTGTAACTCGCAGGAAGAGAGTGAAGCAGAATATCAGTCCCCATTTCAGAAGAGATATCCACACCTAGATCATGAAGGGCATGGATATTCCGGATCATCTTCAAGCAATGCTCATTGACAGATGTTCCTTCTACCATCATACAGGAAAAGAGCTCACCAACAGTGTTGTACCTTACAACCCTATTCTGTGACTCATAA
>JABAKE010000199.1 GCA_019779905.1 Modestobacter lapidis
ACTAATTGTCCTAAAGCTCATCTGAAGATGTATACCCGAGCTATGCAACCCCGTGGAGCCGATGATGAACTCATGGCCCAACTTTTCCAAGAGTCCCTTACTGGATCGGCCCTTCGATGGTTCTTATCAATGGATGAAGCCCATGTAAAAACCTGGGAGGATGTGTGTAACCAGTTCACCGATCACTATAAGTACAATAATGAAGTGGATGTGACCCGTCGAGATCTCGAGACCACTAAGCAAGGAATTCATGAATCCTTCTCATCCTACATCACTCGCTGGAGGCAAAAGGCTTCAAGAATGACTACCCGGCCCACCGAAGAAGAACAAATCCAAATGGTAGTCAAGAACCTATTACCCGCCTACCACAAACACCTATTCGCCCACTACTTCCCTAGCTTCAAAGCCTTAATCGGGGCTGGAACTCAAGTCGAGGATGCCCTATACAATGGATCTCTCAAAACCGAGGAATACAATAAAAACCGTAGGCCCGTATCCACAACCTACAATAAGCCCACTGCTGAAATCAACAACATACCCCAACCCATCCATACATTCGCCCTCAAAGCTGACCCACCACGCCAATTCGCCGAGCTCTATATGCCTCCCGAAAAAGTCTTTGAAAAACTAAAAGCCCGTAACCTAATCACTCCACTCGAACCTAAACCGCTCCCAAACCCACTACCCCGCGGATTCAATGAAAATGAATACTGCAAGTACCATCAAATCAAAGGCCACTCAACCAATCGATGTATCCGTCTCCGCCACATAATCCAAGACC
>JABAKE010000200.1 GCA_019779905.1 Modestobacter lapidis
AATAATAATGGGATGGAAATATTATCTCAATGGGATGAAAACCTTATTAGTTTAATTATAGGTGGATGATTAGGTGATACTTTAGCTCGTAAAGGTTTTAATAATCTCAAAGGAGAAGGTACTTCTTTCACAATAGCTCATTCAGCAGCAGCTAAGGATTATCTGTTTTTTAAATATAATATATTTAAAAAATATAATCTATGTACTGACAGAGTACCTACTTTAGAGAAATTTAAAATTCGAAATCGTACCACAGAATATTCAAAATATGTATTTTATACATCAAGAGTTAAAGATTTTGATATTATTTTCGATGCTTTTTATAAAGATATAGGAGGTACATATCTTAAAGGATTATATAATCAAAATTTAATATCTCATTATTTGACACCTTTAGCTCTAGCTGTCTGAATTATGGATGACGGAACTAATCAAAATGGACATATAAAACTATGTACGGATAGTTTTAGCCCTAAAGATATATCCTTTTTACAAGGAGTATTATATAATAAATATGGTATAGTAACAACAATCCATAATGCAGGTAATAAAGACAAAGAAAGTCATCTTATTCAAGAACATTTTAGAATTTATATACGTGCTAAATCTATGCCTACTTTAATAAACCTTATAGATCCATTTATGATACCTAGTATGAAATATAAGTTGGGTACTAGATATTATAAAAAATTAAATATCTAAATAAAATTTATTTATTTATATATTGAACTAATTCTTAGTAACCACATTAATCATGTTTAATGATC
>JABAKE010000201.1 GCA_019779905.1 Modestobacter lapidis
GACTGCAAATCCTTTTTCCCCAGTTCAAATCCGGGTGTCGCCTGATCAACAAAAGACTCAAAATTCCTTTTTCTGTTCTGCTGATATAACTCGACGAATTATGCCCCAGCAGAAGTGGGGGAAAAGGACTGTTGATACTTGCATGATTCTAAGCATCTGTAGGTTCTCTAAAGGGCTGTAAATCCTTGCGTCTAGGATTCAAGGAAAGAAAGATTCTAGTAGTGGAAGGGAATCGGGAAGTCTTGATAGCCCTTCCACTACTAATGTAGTGTTTACTGACTAGGTCTTGAATTAGATTGGATAGCCGGACGGAGAATCTAATTAGTAGTTGGGGAAAGGGCGGAAGATACTTTGTATACAGACTCATGAGAGTCTTTGAGTGCTTAGACATTCAATCAATATTAGATTGGATGGATAATTGTCTTTTATATAAAAAAGTGCAAAAAGAAAGAATTTCTTTTCGGAAACCCCTAGTCAAGAATGTAATAGGCTATCTCCCGATAGACAATCGGAAGACGGTAAGGATTACCTCAAATGGGAAATAGAGGTATGTGATAGATAGTGATCTATCTTGATTCCATATTTTTATGCCTTTTACTTATGAAGGGCAACAAAAGAAACAATAGGTTTTATTATCCTACATGTTCCATTAGTAACATTCCCTTGATACTTTCCAAAGGTGTCACTGCCTATTTTTTTTATTGTGTTTAATGTTTCCCGATTCTACTAGAAATCATATACGAACTTGTTATAAGTGGATTTATT
>JABAKE010000202.1 GCA_019779905.1 Modestobacter lapidis
TACTTGAAAAGTGGGGGACCTCCGGCCGGGAGGACTTATAAGTACTCTTACTTAAATACTCAAAGTATTCCTGTGTCCAAAAAACAATAAAAAAGCTATTTTGGTGGAAAGGTAGACACAGTGCTCTTAAGAGGCACCGCGATAAGCGTATTGGTTCAAATCCAATAAATAGCAAATAAAACTCATAAATTTAAGCATAAGAAGCATAAGAGAATAATCTAAATTAAACTCTTTTAGCTTAATGGTAAAGCCTATTACTTCTAATAATAAGATTTTAGTTCGATTCTAAAAAGGAGTTATTATATAATAACTTAAGGAAATTAGCTCAATTGGTTAGAGCATTCGTTTTACACGCGAAAGGTTACTGGATCATACTCAGTATTTCCTATATAATAATCAATATATATCAAATATAAAAAAAAATTTAAATTAATAAAAACACCAAAAGGAGGAGGACCAGCTCCTATATAGCTAGTCCAGGTTATCCTTTCAGGAAGTTTTACCTAAAAGGTGAATATCCATGAGCAAGTCACTCGTCCTTCTGATACCTTATCGGTCAGGGTAAATAAGACCCCCTCAGAGGGATCCCATTTAAAGAAAAATTAAATTCCCGGGTGATAGAATAAACAAAAATAAAATCAAAAATATGAATTATCAATAAAATATGAGAACCAAACGGTTTTAAGATAAATCCCTTTTTCAATCGATAATACTTTGGGATAACTCCGTGAAGGTAAATAAAAAGATAATGTATTATAAATAAC
>JABAKE010000203.1 GCA_019779905.1 Modestobacter lapidis
TGTCACTCCCATTTCACTTCATGAACTGCTAACTAACCCATTAATTTCTTTTGAGGCTATAAAGATTCAAACAATCATCCAAAATATTCAACAAATTTTTTTCTCTTCATCTCATTCTTAATCATCAAAAATGGCCTCATCATCTGCTTCTTCCACCCATCCAAATAATTGGCGACCAACTTTCCAGATTCAAGATCGACCAATCACAGTCAATGATACTGTGATGTACAACACTGAAGTGGCCACGGCGGTAGCTACGGGTCTCACTACTCTGTGCGATCAACGCATATTCGGACTAAGATCCGATGAGGATGCTATTGATGAAACTATGGCTCTTAGCATAAGAGCAACCACCTCTGCCACTGACATGGCAAGACGTTTACGTCTCAGAAATAGGGAAATTGTACACTTATATAGACAACTCGCATTTCAAAGGCAACAACTTAATGACTCAGAAAGGAGAATTCTAGCCTTGAAGCGAGGAAATAAAAGTTTGAGGCGTCGCTTAAACGTCTACAACGAAAATTTTCTATCACAGCTTAGAGAATTAAAGAATAATAGCGACCAGCTCCAAGCAGATCATGAGAAATTATTGGCTGAGATGCAAAGACATCTCCCTCGCCCAAATCCTCCATAGAATGTACATAATTATTTTATTTATTTATTTATAGTGAATACAATTCATTTAATTATAACATCATCAATTATTATTTTATACTATTCACATTTTATATTTCCACCCATCACAATATTCACTTTCAAGT
>JABAKE010000022.1 GCA_019779905.1 Modestobacter lapidis
TCATCCTCACGCCCACGCGGGCTCAGAACCCCGACGATCATGAACCCCGACAAGATCACGAAAGATCAAGGCTAGCCCGCCGGACCCCAGCCCGCCGGAGCCGCGCCGCTCGGGCGGCGCCACTAGGGTCGACCCGGCCGCCGGTCGCACCGGCCGCGGCGGGGCGAGTGCGAGGGTGAGCTGTTGTCCGACCTGTCGTCGATCATCAAGGCCTACGACGTGCGGGGCGTCGTCCCGGACCAGTGGGACGAGGGCGTGGCCCGTGCCATCGGCGCCGCCTTCGCCGAGTTCGTCCACCTGGAGTCCGGCGCGACGGCGGTGGTGACCGCCCACGACATGCGCGACACCTCGGTGCCGTTGTCCCGGGCCTTCGCCGAGGGCGTCCTGGAGCGGGGCCTCGACGTCGTGGAGGCCGGCCTGGGCTCCACCGACATGCTGTACTTCGCCGCCGGCTCGCTGGACCTGCCCGGCGCGATGTTCACCGCCAGCCACAACCCGGCCCGGTACAACGGCATCAAGCTCTGCCGGGCCGGCGCCGCGCCCATCGGCCAGGAGTCCGGGCTGGTGCGGATCCGCGAGTGGGCCGAGCAGCTGACCGACGAGCAGGGCAGCCGGCTCGAACGTGTGCCGGAGCGGGTGGGGTCGGTCACCGGCCGCGACGTGATCGACGAGTACGCCACCCACCTGCGCGGGCTGGTGGACCTGTCCGGCCTCCGGCCGCTGCGGGTGGTCGTCGACGCGGGGAACGGCATGGGTGGGCACACGGTCCCGGTGGTGCTGGCCGGGCTGCCGCTGATCGTCGTCCCGATGTACTTCGAGCTCGACGGCTCGTTCCCGAACCACGAGGCCAACCCGCTGGACCCGGCCAACCTGGTCGACCTGCAGGCCGCCGTGATCGAGCACGGCGCCGACATCGGGCTGGCCTTCGACGGCGATGCGGACCGGGTCTTTATCGTCGACGAGCGCGGCGAGGCGGTCAGCCCCTCGGCGATCACCGCGCTCGTGGCGGTGCGCGAGCTGGCCAAGGGAGCCGGGACGACGATCATCCACAACCTGATCACCTCGCGGGCGGTGCCCGAGATCGTCCGCGAGCACGGCGGGAACCCGGTCCGCACCCGGGTCGGGCACTCCTTCATCAAGGAGGAGATGGCCCGGACCGACGCGGTCTTCGGCGGTGAGCACTCGGCGCACTACTACTTCCGCGACTTCTGGCGTGCCGACACCGGGATGCTCGCCGCGATGCACGTGCTCGCGGCGCTGGGCGAGCAGTCCCGCCCGCTCTCGGAGCTCACCGCCGCCTACAGCCGGTACGCCGCCTCCGGGGAGATCAACTCCACGGTCGCCGACGCCGCCGGCCGGATCGCCGCGGTGCGCGAGACCTGGGGCTCCCGCGAGGGCGTCACTCTCGACGAGCTGGACGGGCTGACCGTCCAGCTGCCCGACGGTGCCTGGTTCAACCTGCGGGCCAGCAACACCGAGCCGCTGCTGCGGCTGAACGTGGAGGCGCCGGACACGGCGCGGATGCGCGACGTGCGCGACGAGGTCCTGGAGGTGGTGCGGTCATGAACGAGCGGGACCCGAACGGCGGTGCGGGAGAGGCGACCCTGGGCATCGACCCGGCGTTGCTGGCCGTCCTGGCCTGCCCCGACACCCACCACAGCCCGCTCACCGTCGACGTGGCGGCCGCCGAGCTGGTCTGCGGCACCTGCTCCCGGGCGTTCCCGGTGCGCGACGGCATCCCGGTGCTGCTGCTGGACGAGGCGCGGCGGCGCACCGCATGAGCTCCGCGGAGCTCGCCGAGGAGGTCTTCGACGACCTGGACCTGCTGCGCTCGCGCGATCCACGGGGTCTGTTGCCGGCCGTCGCCGGCGCCGGGGCGCAGGTCCGCGAGACCGCCCGGTTGACCGGCGAGGTGGGCCTCGAGCGGGTCACCGCCGGAGGTCGCCCGCGGGGCCTGGTCATCGTCGCCCGCCGGGAGGGCGCGGTGGCCGCCATGGTGCTCCGGGCGCTGCTCGGCCCGGCCAGCCCGGTCACCGTCGACGTCGTCCCGGGCCCGGCGCTGCCGGTGTGGATGGGTGCCAGCGACGTCGCCGTCGTCGCCACCCGGACCGGAGCGGGCCGCTACGCGGTCGCCCCGGCGTACGAGGCCGCCCGCCGGGGCGTGGCCGTGGTGGGCATCGGTGCCGAGGACGCGCCGCTGCACGCCGCTTGTGCCCGTGCCCGCGCGCCCTACGTCGCGCTGCCGGCCTCCCGGGTGCGGCACACCACGCTGTGGTCGCTGCTCACCCCGATGCTGCTGCTGGCCGACCAGCTCGGGTTGCTGCCCGAGGGGGTTGCGGACACCGAGGTGGTGGCCGCGGCGCTGGACGAGATCGCCGCGGAGTGCGGGCCGGCCAGGGAGTCCTTCGTCAACCCGGCGAAGACCCTCGCCCTCGAGCTCCTCGACGCGCTACCGGTGATCGTCGCCGAGGGCCCGCTGGCCGGCGCGGCCGCCGGGCGGGTGGGCGACCAGCTGGCCACCCTCGCCGGCCTGCCCGTCACCGGCTTCCGGCTGCCCGACCAGCGGGTGGCCGCCCGCGCCGTGCTGGCCGGCCCGCTGGCGCCCGAGGGCGGCCAGGACGACTTCTTCCGCGACCGGGCGGACGACGCCGGCCGGCGGCTGCGGCTGCTGACCATCCGGGACGCCGACGCCGGCGACTCCGACGGTGCCTCCGAGCGGAAGCCGCGCTCGGCGGCCGAGGCAATGCAGGAGGTCCTCCGCACCGCCGCCGACTCCAACGTCCCGGTCAGCCGGCTGGCCGAGCACGGCGAGCCCGACCGGCACCCGCGGCTGTGCCAGCTGGCCCGGCAGCTCGCGGTCGCCGACTTCACCGCCGTCTACCTGGCCCTGGCCCTGGACCACGAGCGCTCCCGCCCGTCCTGACCCGGCGCGCCGCTGCGGGTAGGCCCCGCCCGGTACAGCGGGCGGGGGCACCCCCGCCGGGTGAGGCCGGCTGTGGTGCAGCTCGCCGCCGGTCGACGTGTACCGGGTGACCGGTACAGCCGTAGCCTCTCGGGTGATGTGGCAGCTCACCAGCACCGTGCGGCACTACCCGTGGGGCAGCCGGACGGTCATCCCCGAGCTGCTGGGGCTGGACTCGCCCGCCGCTGAGCCCTACGCGGAGCTCTGGATGGGCGCCCACCCCGACGCCCCGAGCCGGATGGCCGACGGCACCCCGTTGGACGCGGCCATCGCGGCCGCGCCCGACGAACTGCTCGGGCCGGTGGTGAGCGCGCGGTTCGGTCCCCGGCTGCCCTTCCTCATGAAGGTGCTCGCCGCGGACCGGCCGCTGTCGCTGCAGGCGCACCCCACCCGCGAGCAGGCCGAGACGGGGTTCGCTGCCGAGGAGGCCGCCGGCGTTCCGAAGGACGACCCGACCCGCACCTTCAAGGACCCGTTCCACAAGCCGGAGATCCTGCTGGCGATCACCCCGGTCGAGGCACTGTGCGGGTTCCGGCCGGTCGAGGAGTCGCTGCACTGCCTGGCCAAGCTGCAACTGCCCGAGCTGATGCCCACCATCGCCGCGCTGGCCCGGGGCGGGCTGCGGACGGCGATCCCGCAGTTGCTCGCGCTGTCCACGAAGCGGCGCGAGTCACTGGTGAGCGCCGTCGCCGAGCGGGCCGCCAGCTTCGTCGCCGCGCACGACCCGGAGTTCATCAACACCTACCGCTGGGCCGCGCAGCTGGCCGGCACCTACCCGGGTGACCCCGGCGTCGTCATCTCGCTGATGTGTAACCACCTCAAGCTGGCGCCCGGCGAGGCCGTGTTCCTGCCCGCCGGCAACCTGCACGCCTACCTGTGCGGCGCCGGCGTCGAGGTCATGGCCAGCTCCGACAACGTGCTGCGCGGGGGGCTGACCACCAAGCACGTCGATCTCGCCGCGCTCATCGAGGTGGTCGACTTCAGCGACGGCAAGGTGCCCGTGCTGCACCCCGTGCTGGGCCCCGGCGGGCTGCGCTACCCCGTGCCGGTGGAGGATTTCGACCTCACCCGGGTGGAGCTCGGCGTCGATGCCGGGGTGCTGACCACCGCCGGTCCGCAGGTGGTGCTGTGCGCACGGGGCGCCGCCGTGCTGGGCTCCGCCGACGGCGAGCTGGAGCTGACCCGCGGCCAGTCGGCGTTCGTGCCGGCCGGCGCGCCCCTGTCGGCCCGCGGGCCGGCGCTGCTGTACCGGGTGACCACCGCCCTGCGCTGAGAAAGGACCCCGTCCTCCTCACCCCTCGCACGCTCGGGGCGAGCCTCTGGACGGGGTCACTGCCCCCCACCGCTCGCAAGCTCGCGGCGGGACCCTGCAGAAGGGCCGGACGGGGGAGGCGCGCGCGGCGGTACCCTCGATCCCGGTACGAGCCCCGCCGAAGCCTCGGCATGCTCGCTCAACCCCGCACACACCTCCCGCGCCCGCGCGCGCCCCGACCGGGGACGGCGCCCGGCCGGACACTGGAGCGACATGACCGCCACTCCCGGCACCCGCATCCTGACCACCGACGACTACAAGGTCGCCGACCTCTCCCTCGCCGGCTTCGGCCGCAAGGAGATCTCCCTCGCCGAGCACGAGATGCCCGGCCTCATGGCGCTGCGCGCCGAGTACGGCGACGAGCAGCCGCTGGCCGGCGCCCGGATCGCCGGCTCGCTGCACATGACCGTGCAGACCGCCGTCCTCATCGAGACCCTCGTCGCCCTGGGCGCCGACGTCCGCTGGGTGAGCTGCAACATCTTCTCCACCCAGGACCACGCGGCCGCCGCGATCGCCGTCGGCGACGGCACGCCCGAGGAGCCCACCGGCGTCCCGGTCTTCGCCTGGAAGGGCGAGACGCTGCCGGAGTACTGGTGGTGCACCCAGCGGCTGTTCGAGTTCACCGACGACGAGGGCACCGTCATCGGCCCGAACATGCTGCTCGACGACGGCGGTGACGCCACCCTGCTGATCCACCTCGGCACCCGCTTCGAGGCCGAGGGCGCCGTTCCGGACACGACCGACGCCGACTCCGAGGAGTACGGCGTCATCCTCGACGTCCTCCGGCAGAGCCTGACCACCGACCAGCAGCGCTGGACGAAGGTGGGCCAGGCCATCAAGGGCGTCACCGAGGAGACCACCACCGGCGTGCTGCGGCTCTACGACCTCGCCCGCGAGGGCCGGCTGCTCTTCCCGGCGATCAACGTCAACGACTCGGTGACCAAGAGCAAGTTCGACAACCTCTACGGCTGCCGGCACTCGCTCATCGACGGCATCAACCGGGCCACCGACGTCATGATCGGCGGCAAGGTCGCCGTCGTCTGCGGCTTCGGCGACGTCGGCAAGGGCTGCGCCGAGGCCCTCCGCGGCCAGGGCGCCCGGGTGATCGTCACCGAGATCGACCCGATCTGCGCGCTGCAGGCGGCGATGGAGGGATTCCAGGTCACCACCCTGGACGACGTGATCGGGACCGCCGACATCATCGTCACCGCGACCGGCAACAAGGACATCATCTCCGCCGAGCAGCTGGCCGCCACCAAGCACCAGGCGATCATCGGCAACATCGGGCACTTCGACAACGAGATCGACATCGCCGGGCTGGCCCGCACGCCGGGGGTCACCCGGACGACGATCAAGCCGCAGGTGGACGAATGGCGGTTCGCCGACGGCCACACGATCATCGTGCTGTCCGAGGGCCGGCTGCTGAACCTGGGCAATGCCACCGGGCACCCCAGCTTCGTGATGAGCAACTCGTTCTCCAACCAGGTGCTCGCCCAGCTGGAGCTGTGGACCAACCAGGCGGCCTACGACGGCCAGATCCCCGGGGTCACCGTGCTGCCCAAGCACCTGGACGAGAAGGTCGCCCGGCTGCACCTCGGCGCCCTGGGCGTGAAGCTCACCGAGCTCAGCAAGGTGCAGGCGGACTACCTCGGGGTGCCGGTCGAGGGCCCCTACAAGAGCGACCACTACCGCTACTGAGGAAGGACCCCGTCCTCCTCACCCCTCGCAAGCTCGGGGCGAGCCTCTGGACGGGGCCTGACCGTTCCAGCGGGTGCGGCTGGCATTCCGCCCCGCCCGGGGGACTCCACCGGGCGGGGTGGACCGCTTCCCTGCCCGCGTCACGCAGAATGGGTTCCGTGCCACCTTCCGCTCCCCCCGCGGGGACCAGCCGCGGCCGCGTCCTCGTCGTCGACGACGACGCCGCCCTCGCCGAGATGCTGGGCATCGTGCTGCGCCGGGAGGGGTACGAGCCGGCGTTCGTCTCCGACGGTGCCCGCGCCGTCGCCACCTTCCAGCAGCTGCGCCCCGACCTGGTGCTGCTCGACCTGATGCTGCCCGGTCGCAACGGCCTGCAGATCTGCGCGGACATCCGCACCCAGTCGACCGTGCCGATCGTCATGCTCACCGCCAAGGGCGACACCATCGACGTCGTCCAGGGCCTGGAGGCCGGTGCCGACGACTACGTGACCAAGCCGTTCAAGCCGGTCGAGCTGGTCGCGCGGGTGCGCGCCCAGCTGCGCCGCGGCGAGAACGGCCAGGCCGAGAACCTCACGATCGGGGACGTGCAGATCGACGTGCCGGCCCACCAGGTCACCCGCGGCGGCGCGCCGATCCCGCTCACGCCGTTGGAGTTCGACCTGCTGGTGGCGCTGGCCCGCAAGCCCCGGCAGGTGTTCACCCGCGAGCTGCTCCTGGAGCAGGTGTGGGGCTACCGGCACGCCGCCGACACCCGGCTGGTGAACGTGCACGTGCAGCGCCTGCGCGCCAAGGTCGAGCGCGATCCCGAGCGCCCCGAGGTCGTGCTCACCGTCCGCGGCGTCGGCTACAAGGCCGGACCCCCGTGATCGCGGCACCGTCCGCGTGAGCCGGCCGATGTGCACGGTGACCGGCCGGGCCACCGGCCGGTGAGGTCCGTGGCCGGGTCGCCGGTGGCCCGTGCCGGGGACCCCGCGCCCCGGCCGGACGACGTGATCCCGGGTGCGGCGGGCGGTGCCGACGGCGCGGCACCGGATCCCGTGCCGGCGCGGCGACGCACCACGGTGGCCCGGCGGATGAGGTTGCGCCTGCGCCGCCGCGCGCTGCGCGCGCGGCGCACCGGTCGCCGGGTCGTCCGGGCCGGGCTCCGCGCCTGGCGGGCGTCGCTGCAGCTCCGGATCGGTGCCATCGCCGCGGTCGTCGCGGCGGTCGTGGTGGTGATCGTGAGCATGGTGCTCTTCCGGCAGATCAGCGACCAGCTGCTCAGCGTGAAGCGTCAGGCCGCGGTCGACCAGTCCCTGGCCGGGGTGCTCTACGCCCAGTCCGAGGTCAGCGGGATCGCCACCGGCGACGCCGCGAGCGTCCGCTCGGCGCTGGACCGCGCGGTCCAGGGGCTGCGGTCCCGCGGCGGCGCGGCCGGTGACTTCGACGTCGTCATGCTGTACCGGTCCGGTGGCACCGAGCGACCGGCCTGGAGCCGGCCGCTGGTCTACGGCGCCCTGCCCGCCGACCTGCGTGCCCAGGTGGCCGACGGGTCGCAGGCCTACCGGTACGCGATGGTGCCCGACGCCTCCGGAAACCCGGTGCCCACGCTGCTGGTCGGGGCGCCTGTCCCGGCCGACGGGCAGAGCGGTGACCGGGTCGAGGTCTACTTCGCCTTCCCGCTGGAACAGGAGCGGGAGAGCCTGGAGCTCATCCGCAGTACCGTGGTGATCAGCGGGATCGCCCTGGTGCTGTTCGTCGTCGGCATCGGCGTGCTGGTCACCCGGCTGGTGGTCGACCCGGTCCGGCGCGCCGCGGAGAGCGCGCAGCGGCTGGCCGAGGGGCGGTTGGAGGAACGGCTGCTGGTACGCGGCGAGGACGACCTGGCCCGGCTGGCGACCAGCTTCAACGCGATGGCCGACAGCCTCCAGCGGCAGATCACCCAGCTGGAGGCCCTGTCCCAGCTGCAGCAGCGGTTCACCTCCGACGTCTCGCACGAGCTGCGCACCCCGCTGACGACGGTGCAGATGGCCGCCGACGTGCTGCACGACGCCCGCGGCGAGTTCGATCCGGCCGTGGCCCGGTCGGCCGAACTGCTGCACGCCGAGCTGGACCGCTTCGAGCGGCTGCTGTCCGACCTGCTGGAGATCAGCCGCTACGACGCCGGGGCGGCGGTGCTGGCGGCCGAGCCCCAGGACCTCGCCCAGGTCGTCGACCGGGTGGTGGCCGGGATGTCGGCGCTGGCGCAGCGGCGGGGCTGCGAGCTGCGGGTGCGGGTTCCCGCGTCGCCGGTGATCGCCGAGGTCGAGGGACGGCGGGTGGAGCGCGTGCTGCGCAACCTCGTCGGCAACGCCATCGAGCACGGCGCCGGAGAGCCGGTGGAGATCACCCTCGCCGCGTCCCGGACCGCTGCGGCGATGACCGTGCGCGACCACGGCATCGGGCTCAGCTCCGCGGACGCCCAGCACGTCTTCGACCGGTTCTGGCGGGCCGACCCCTCGCGGGTACGCACCGTGGGCGGCAGTGGGCTGGGCCTGTCGATCAGCCTGGAGGACACCCGGCTGCACGGCGGCTGGCTGCAGGTGTGGGGGCTGCCCGGCCAGGGCGCCCAGTTCCGGCTGACCCTGCCGCTCACCGTCGGTGCCGAGCTCACCGGTTCGCCGTTGCCGCTGCGCCCGGTTGGGCTGCGCCGCACCGGAGGGTCGTCGTGAGGCGGGTCCGCGGCGTGCTGGCGGCGCTGCTGGCCGGCGGGCTGCTGGCCGGGTGCAGCACGGTGCCCAGCAACTCCCCGACGGTCCGGATCACCCAGGTGGCGGAGGCCCCTGACGGACCCGTGGGCATCGAGCCGGTGCCGCCGGCCTCCGGGGCGGCGCCGGAGGAGGTCGTCGGCGGCTTCATCGACGCCAGCGCCAGCCTCATCCGCAACCATCCGGTGGCGCGGCAGTTCCTCACCGGGGAGGCCGCGCGCAGCTGGTCCGACAGCGGCGGCGTCACGGTCATCAGCGCCTCCTACTCGGCCGTGTCCACCCAGCAGGGCACGGTGGAGGTCACCGCCGAACTGGTGGGCACCGTGGACAGCCGCGGGGTGTTCGAGGTCGGTGACGGCACGGTCTTCACCCGCTCGTTCACGCTGACCGATGACTCGGGGGAGTGGCGGATCACCGACCCCGAGGACGGACTGCTGCTCCTCCTGCCCGACTTCCAGCGCACCTACGACCAGGTCGACGCCTACTTCCTCGACCCGACCGGCAGCCGGCTGGTGCCCGACCCGCGCTTCCTCGTCACCGGCCAGGCCCAGCCGAACGCGCTCGTCGAGCGGCTGATCGCAGGGCCCTCGTCGGCCATCGCCGCCGGGGTCACCAACCCCCTGGCCGACGCCCGGCTGCGCACCACCGTGGCCAGTGACGGGCAGACCGCGACCGTGGACCTGACCGGCTTGGAGGATGCCTCCGATGCCCGCCTCGCGGCTCTCTCCGGGCAGCTGGTGTGGTCGCTGGAGCAGGTGGGGTTGCGCTCGGTGCGGGTGTTGCGCAACGGCCGGCCCCTCGGCCTGCCCGACGTGCCCCCGCTGCAGAGCGTCGACGACTGGGCCGGGCTGGCCCCCGACGTGTCCCCGGTGGAGGCGGTCGGCCACTACCTGGAGGCCGGCGCCCTGCGGCGGGCCGACGGGCAGCCGGCGCCCGGGCCGGCCGGCGAGGGGGCCTACGGGCTGGCCTCGGCCGCTGTCTCGGCCGACGCCCGCACCGGCGCGCTCGGCCTCACGGCCGGGGTGACGACCGCCGGTGGCACCGCCACGCTGATCGCCGGACCGTACGGCGGCGAGCTGGTCCCGGTGCTCACCGGCGGAAGTTTCACCGAGCCCACCGCGGCGGGCACCCGGCCGGAGATCTGGACGGTGCGGGACGGCTCGGAGGTGATCCGGTTGCCCTCCGGTGGTGCCCCGCAGACGGTGAACGCCCCCACCCTGGCCGGCCTGGGCCGGGCCACGTTGTTCCAGCTGTCGCCCGACGGCGTGCGGGCGGCGGTGGTCGTGGAGACCGTGCAGGGCGGCCGGCTCCTGGTCGGGACCGTGGTCCGCACCGACGACGTCGTCACCGTGCGCGATCTCCGGTCGGTCACGCCGTCGTTGAGCCAGGTGATCGACGTGGCCTGGCGGAGCCCGGGGTCGTTGCTCGTGCTGGCCGGTGATCCGGGGGAGCAGCGCACGGTGCCCTACTCGGTCGGGGTCGACGGCTGGGGGCTCACCACGGTGACCACCGCCGGACTGCCCGGACAGCCGACCGCCATCGCCGCCGCCCCCAGCCGGCAGCCGCTGGCGGCGGCGGACGGCACGGTCTGGCTGCTGGCCGGGGGGAACTGGGTCACGCTGGTGCGCGGCGAGCAGCCGCTGACGGGCACGGCGCCCTTCTACCCGGTCTGACCCGGGGACGACGGCGGTCGTCCCCAGCGCACCCCGCGGTCCCGAGTCCCGCCGGGTGGCCGCGGTGCCGACCCGGCCGGCGGCAGGCTGACGCGGTGCCCACCCGGGGAGACGGACCGCCGGCCGGCTGGCGCGCGCTGACCGACCTGGTGCTGCCGCGCACCTGCGCCGGGTGCGGCGTCCCGGGCTGCGACGTGTGCCCCCGCTGCGGCCGCTGGCTCACCGCCCCGCGGCTGGCCGCGCCGCGCCGGCACCCGCCCGGGCTGCCGCCGACGGTGGCGGCCGGTCCGTACGCGGGGCCGGTCCGGCCGGTCGTGCTGGCGTTCAAGGAGCACGGTCGCGCCGAACTGGCCCGCCCGCTCGGCGCCGCACTGGCACTGGCGGTGACCGTGCTGCTGCGGGCCGGCCCCGACCTGCTTCCGGGGAGCGGCCCGGTGCTGCTCGTACCGGTGCCCAGCTCGGCGGCGGCCGTGCAGCGGCGTGGTCGGGACCATGTGCGGGAGCTGGCCGGGTGCGCGGCGGCCGAGCTGCGCGCGGCCGGGGTGCCCGCCCGGCCGCTCCCGGTGCTGCGGCGTGCCCGCGGCACGCGCGACTCCGCCGGGCTGGACGCCCGGGAGCGGCGGCGCAACCTCGCCGGGCGGTTCCGGGGCCGGCCGCCGCCCGGAGGGGCGCTCCCGCGCGGCATCCTCGTGCTGGTGGACGACGTCGTGACCAGCGGCGCGACGCTCACCGAAGCGGCGCGGGCGCTGGCCGCACTCCTGGCCGCGGGCTTGCCGGCGGGTGGTCCGCCGGGCGCCGGTCGGCAGCTCGGGAACGCACCCGTGGTGGCCGCGGTCGTCGCGGCGACCCCGCGCCGACCGTTGCAGCCGGCCCACCGGGACCGACCAGCAACCTTCACGGTCCGCAGTTGAGCTGGTGCCGGTCGGTCACGGCTCTGACTGTCGGGGTAACGATTTGGGGGCTAGCGTCGGTGGATCACAGCCCGCTCAACCGGGAGGTCCCATGGAGATCGTGGTCCGTGGTCGTAACGTCGAGGTTCCGGAGCACTTCCGGCAACACGTCGAGGACAAGGTCGGACAGCTCGAGCGGTTCGACGGGAAGTTGATCCGCATCGACGTCGAACTGCTGCACGAGAAGAATCCACGCCAGTCCGATCACTGCCAGCGGGTGGAGATCACCCTGCGGGGCAAGGGCCCGGTGGCGCGCGCCGAGGCCTGCGCCCCGGACTTTTACGCGGCGCTGGAACTGGCCGCGAACAAGCTGGAGAACCGGCTCCGGCGGGCCAACGACCGCCGGCGGGTGCACCACGGCCGGCGGACCCCGGCCAGCGTGCGGCTCGACGCGGTGCCGCTGGATGCCACCACGCCCGCGGTGGAGGCCGTCGAACGCGACCGGGCGCTCGCCGACGGACCCCACGTCACCGACCTCGACGAGCACCTGCCCGGGCAGATCGTCCGCGAGAAGGTGCACCCGGCGATCCCGATGACCGTCGACCAGGCCCTGCACGAGATGGAGCTGGTCGGCCACGACTTCTTCCTGTTCGCCTGCGCAGACACCGGCCAGCCGTCGGTCGTCTACCGGCGGCACGCCTACGACTACGGCCTGATCCGACTGGCCGCCCCGATCACCAGCGCCAACGGCGCCGCCGCGCCGAGCAGTGAGCGCCAGCCGGCGACCGTCTGACGACAGCCCGTTCGGCGGGCCGCCTCCCCGGCCGGGGAGGCGGCCCGTCGCCGTCCGGCGCTGCGGTCACCCAGGTGGAGCCACCTGCCCGACCGGTGAGCCGCGTCGCGACCCGGCCCACCGATCGGTCCGGCGGCCTCACCTCGGGTCCGGGTCAGTCGCCGGGCAGCCGGGAGAACAGCAGGGCGTCGGCCCAGCTGCCGTCGCGGCGCTGCAGGGCGGCCCGAACCCGGCCCTCCTCGGTGAACCCCGCCCTGCGTGCCACGGCAGCCGAGGCGGTGTTGTCGACGTCGACGAACGCGTGCACCCGGGCGGCGCCCAGCCTCAGCGCCCAGGCGGCCAGCGCGTGCGCAGCCTCGGCGGCGTAGCCGCGCCGGCGGGCCTGCGGCGCCGTCCACCACCCGATCTCCGGCCCCAGCCGGCCGGGGCGCAGGTGCACCCCCGCCGAGCCGACCAGCTGCCCGGCGGCCTCGATCGCGACCGGCATCCCCAGCCCGTCGGCACGCTCACCCGGTGCCAGCCGGGTCACCCAGTCCGCGGCGTCCGCACGGGTGTAGGGCGACGGCAGCGCCGGGAGCCAGATCAGCGTCTCCCGGTCCTGGCAGGCGGCGAACACCGCGTCGGCGTCTCCGGCCCGGTGGGGGCGCAGCGCCAGGCGCTCGGTGCGCACGGTTTCGGTGCGCAGGTCGACGGTGGACAGGTCCGGTTCGGCGGACAGAGGTGGCTGGCTCACCGCGCCATCGTCAGGCGTTGCCGAGCACCCGGTCGACCGATATCTCGATCACCACGCGCGCCGGGTTCTCCCGCGGCGTGCGGTAGCGGCGGGCGTAGCGCGCCTCGGCGTCGGCCACGGCGGCGGCGTCGTCCCGGACCGCTGCCAGACCCTCCAGGGTCAGCCAGCGGCGCCCGTCGACCTGGCACACCGCGACCCGCTGCTGCCCGGCGCGCACGTGGCGGGCCTTCTGCGAGCCGCCCGAGGTGATCACCCGGGCCGTACGGGTGGCCGGGTCGTAGGTCACCCCGACCGGGACGACGTGCGGGCTGCCGTCGGCGCGCAGCGTGGTCAGCGTGGCGAGGTGCCGTTCCTCGAGGAAGGTGAGCGCACCCGCGCCGAGGTCGGTCGGGTCCCTGGACACCCCGCGCACGCTACGGCCACCCTTCTCGCGCCCACCCTGCCCGCGCCCACCCCGCCGCCCCGCGCCGCACCGGTCCGGTCGGGTGAGCACCCTTGCCCGCTGGTCCGCCTACGCTGGGGGACGTGGTGTTCAACAAGATCCTGCGTGCCGGCGAGGGAAAGATCGTCCGACGGCTGACGAAGATCGCCGACGCGGTCGAGTCCCACGAGTCCGACGTCGCCGATCTGACCGACGCCGAGCTGCGCGCGAAGACCGACGAGTTCAGGGAGCGGTACGGCGACGGGGAGTCGCTGGACCGGCTGCTCCCCGAGGCGTTCGCCGTCGTTCGCGAGGCGGCCAGCCGCACACTCGGCCAGCGGCACTACCGGGTGCAGCTGATGGGCGGGGCCGCGCTGCACCTGGGCAACATCGCCGAGATGAAGACCGGTGAGGGCAAGACCCTGACCGGGGTGCTGCCGGCCTACCTCAACGCGCTGTCCGGCGACGGCGTGCACGTGGTCACCACCAACGACTACCTGGCCCAGCGCGACGCGGAGTGGATGGGGCGGGTACACCGCTTCCTGGGGCTGTCGGTGGGCACCATCCTGTCCGGGCAGAAGCCGGCCGAGCGGCGCGAGCAGTACGCGTGCGACATCACCCACGGCACGAACAACGAGTTCGGCTTCGACTACCTGCGCGACAACATGGCCTGGAGCAAGGGCGACCTCGTCCAGCGCGGGCACGCCTACGCGATCGTCGACGAGGTCGACTCGATCCTCATCGACGAGGCCCGCACGCCGCTGATCATCAGCGGCCCGGCCGAGACCAGCGCCCGCTGGTACGGGGAGTTCGCCCGCATCGCCCCGCTGCTCAAGCGCGACCGGCACTACGAGGTCGAGGAGTCCAAGCGGACGGTGGCGATCACCGAGGAGGGCGTCGAGTTCGTCGAGGACCAGCTCGGCATCGACAACCTCTACGAGGCGGTCAACACCCCGCTGATCGGCTACCTGAACAACGCGCTGAAGGCCAAGGAGCTCTTCCACAAGGACCAGCAGTACATCGTCAGCAACGGCGAGGTGCTCATCGTCGACGAGTTCACCGGCCGCGTGCTGTCCGGACGGCGATACAACGAGGGCATGCACCAGGCCATCGAGGCCAAGGAGAAGGTGCAGATCAAGGACGAGAACCAGACCCTCGCCACGATCACGCTGCAGAACTACTTCCGGCTCTACGAGAAGCTCGCGGGGATGACCGGCACGGCCCAGACCGAGGCCGCCGAGCTCTCCCAGACCTACTCCCTCGGCGTCGTCCCCATCCCGACCAACCGGCCGATGGTCCGCGAGGACGGCGCCGACGTCATCTACAAGACGGAGAAGGCGAAGTTCGACGCCGTCGTCGACGACATCGCCGAGCGGCACCAGGCCGGCCAGCCGGTGCTGGTGGGCACCGCGAGCGTCGAGAAGTCGGAGCTGCTGTCGAAGTTCCTGGTCCGCAAGGGCATCAAGCACGAGGTGCTCAACGCCAAGAACCACGCCCGGGAGGCGGCGATCATCGCCGAGGCCGGGCGGCTGGGCGGGGTCGTGGTGGCCACCAACATGGCCGGCCGCGGTACCGACATCCAGCTCGGCGGGAACCCCGACTTCCTCGCCGACGAGGCGCTGCGTGCCCGTGGTCTGTCGCCGGCGGAGACGCCGGAGGAGTACGAGGCCGCCTGGGACGACGCGCTGGCGAAGGCCAAGGAGCAGGTCGCGGCCGAGCACGAGCAGGTCACCCAGGCAGGTGGTCTCTACGTGCTGGGCACCGAGCGGCACGAGAGCCGCCGGATCGACAACCAGCTACGGGGCCGCTCCGGCCGCCAGGGCGACCCGGGGGAGTCCCGGTTCTACCTGTCGCTGGGTGATGACCTGATGCGGCGCTTCAACGGCCCGATGCTCGAGTCGATGATGAACACCCTGCGGGTGCCGGAGGACCAGCCGATCGAGTCCAAGATGGTCAGCCGGGCGATCCGGTCGGCGCAGACCCAGGTCGAGCAGCAGAACTTCGAGATCCGCAAGGACGTCCTCAAGTACGACGAGGTGCTCAACCGGCAGCGCACCGTCATCTACGACGAGCGACGCAAGGTGCTGGACGGTCAGGACCTGCACGTCCAGGTGCAGAGCATGGTCGACGACGTCGTGGGCGCCTACGTCGACGGCGCCACCGAGACCGGCTACGCCGAGGACTGGGACCTGGAGAAGCTCTGGACCGGGCTCAAGTCGCTCTACCCGGTGGGCCTGGACCGCGACGAGCTGCTCGGGCGCGTCGCCGACGGCGACCAGGCCGCGCTGACCGCCGACGTGCTGAGGTCCGAGCTGCTCGACGACGTGCACGCCGCCTACGCCGCCCGCGAGGAGGCGCTGGGCTCGGAGGTCATGCGCGAGCTGGAGCGGCGGGTGCTGCTGTCGGTGCTGGACCGCAAGTGGCGCGAGCACCTCTACGAGATGGACTACCTGCGGGCCGGCATCCACCTGCGCGCGATGGCCAACCGCGACCCGGTGGTGGAGTACCAGCGCGAGGGCTACGACATGTTCAACGCGATGCTCGACGGCATCAAGGAAGAGTCGGTCGGCTTCCTGTTCAACCTGGAGGTCAAGACCGCCGAGCAGCAGGCGGCCGAGGCGGCGGAGAAGCAGGCCAAGACCGAGGCCGAGGCGCTGGCCGCCGCGCAGGCCGGCACCGAGCGGGTGCTGGCCCGCCAGCGGGCCGCGGCTGCTGCGGCGGCGGCCCAGGCCCAGGCGGCTGCCGCGGCATCGCCGGCGCCCACGACCTCGGTGGACGACGAGGCCGAGCCCGTGCCGTCCACACCGTCGGGCTCGGCGCCCACCGCACCGACGCCCACTGCACCGACGCCCACCGCGCCGACGCCCACTGCGCCGACGCCCACTGCGCCGGCGGCTGCTGAGCCCGCGCCGGCTGCGGCGCAGGCCGGGACCGCCCGGCGGGTGCGCAGGCCGGCCGCGCCCGATCCCGCGGCTACTGCGGACGGGGCGGCCGCGGCGAACGGGTCGGGCACCGGGCCGGAGTTGTCGGTCAAGGGGCTGGAGGCGCCGAAGCGGGAGGCGCTGACCTACAGCGCGCCGAGCCTCGACGCCTCGGCCAAGGACGGCGGCCGGAGCAAGGCCGCGAAGTCGGCGACGGTCACCGGCACCAAGGAGACCCCGCGCAACGCCCCGTGCCCGTGCGGCTCGGGCAAGAAGTACAAGCAGTGCCATGGCGGCGCCGGCAGCTGACGGCGACTGCCGGAAAGGTCCGGTCACCCCGCACCGCTCCCAGGCTCGCGGCGGGCACCTGCAACGGGCCTGACCCGCGCGCGCTCGGGCGGGCTCGCGCTCGGGTGGTCAGCCGACCTGCAGCGCGGTGCACCGCCAGCGCCCGTCGATGCCCTCGAGCCGCGCGGCGACGGCGTGCGCCCGACCGGCCCGCCGCGCCACGGCGCTCACCTCGGCGACGCCGTCGACCGGCTCGCAGGCCCGCACGGAGGTGACCAGCAGCGCCGCCGTGCCGTCGGTGCACCAGCGGGGACGCCGGCCGGAGCTCAGCGCGGCGAACAGGGCCGGGGTCACGACCGGCTGGAGCTGGGTCATCGGGCGCCGGCCGGCGAAGGCCTCGAGGACCAGGGTGACCACCCGGCGACCGGCGGCGGAGGCGTCGGGCAGGTCGGTCCGGCGGGTGAGCGAAGGACCGAAGTCCGGCTCGGATCCGGCCCCTCGCGCCGGGTCGTCCAGCCGCGGGCGCGGGCCGGGTGGCGGTGCCGGCCGCGAGGGGCGACCGGGCCGGACCAGGGCCACCGGCACCCGCGGGTCCTGTACCGGCGGACCGGGGGACCGGACCACGACCAGGTGCAGCGGCCGCAGCGGGTTGGTGACGGCGGCCGGGGTGCCCACCGGCGGCGGCGCGGCCGGGCCGCCGGCGACCGGCGCGGCCGGGGAGGGGAGTGCGCTCACGGCGAGCTCCTGTCGGGGATCGGACGGTCGGGTGGGGAGAGGACCTGCCCGGGTAGCAGCAGGTCGGGATCCGTGCCGATGACGGCCGCATTGGCCTGCCACCACGCCTGGACGGCCGCGAGGATCGCGGCGTCGTCGACCGCGGCGTCGGGGGTCGGCGACCGGCCGGCGGCCAGCCAGTCGGCCGCGATGTCCCACAGGCAGTCCCCGCGCAGCACGACCCGGTCGGTCGCCGACGGGAAGCCCTCCGGCGGTGGCTCGACCGGCGCCTGCGGCCAGTCCGGTGGAGCGCCCCCCACCTGCTCGACGAACGCACCCGTGAGGCCGTCGACCGGGCGGTCGGCCGCCGCCGTCGCGAGTGCCACGTCCTGCGGCAGGGCAGGGGCGGTGACCAGTGCTGCGGCACCGGTGCTGAGCGTCAACCCGAGGGCGACGGCGGCCAGCCGCCGGGCACCTGCGGGCAGCAGCGCGACCAGCGCCAGGTCCGCCGCGCGGCCGGCCGCGCCGGGGAGCGTCGAGGCGAGGGTGAGCAGCAGGCCCAGCACGCCCCAGCCCCAGCACAGCCAGCCGGCCGCCGCGGCCACCGGCACCAGGAGCGCGTCGGGGCCTGCGGTGTCGACCAGGTGCTGGGGGGCGGTGACCGCCCGTCGGACCTGGCTCGCGTCCGGACCCAGGACGACGAGCGCCCAGGCGGCCGAGGCCATTGCGAGCGCCGTCGCCGTCCACCGGCTCAGTGACATGTCGACCTCCTCTTGGTCGACTGACCAAACACCATGAACGACAGCAAACGCAACCAAACGCAAGTATCTGTGGACGGCTAACCTGTCGACGTGCGCTGGGAGCAGCTGTTCGCCGATCTGGAGGCGCAGTTCGCTGCCCACTCCCCGGACGACGAGGAGCTGGAGGCGGCGTCCCGTTTCCGGGCCGAGTACGGCCGCCTGCTCCTGACCGATCGACTGCGCGGCGCCCGGGGATGGCCGGTCACGCTGACCTGCCGGGGTGCGGGCGAGCTCGGCGGCCGGCTGGTCGATGTGGGCACCGACTGGCTGCTGCTCACCGACGCGACGGGGCGCGAACTGCTGGTCGCGACCGCGGCGGTGCGGTCCGTCGGGGGGCTCGGGGCGGCCACCGCGCCGCCCGCCGAGGTCGGGCCGGTGGCCCGCCGGTTGGACCTCCGCCGGGCCCTGCGTGGCCTGGCCCGCGACCGCGCAGCGGTCCAGTGCCTCCTCGACGACGGCAGCGTCCTGGCCGGGACGGTCGACCGGGTGGGGGCGGACTTCCTGGAGCTCGCCGAGCACCCGCTGGACCTGCCACGGCGCAGGGATGCGGTCACCGGGGTGCGCGCGGTCGTCCTGGACGCGGTGGCCGCCGTGCGCACCGCCCGCCCGGTGGGGAACTGACCTCGGGCGACCGGCCCGGCCAGGTCAGGTCAGTGGACGGTCAGTGGGGCGTCTCGACCGCGGCGTCGTCGGCCGAGCGCTCGCCGGTGGTCGGTCCGCCGGCGGCCGGGTCGTCGGTCAACGCGCCGGCGGTGCCGGCCCGCGCCTCGGCGTACTTCTGCTGGATGAAGCGCTCGAGCTCGTCCTTCTCCACCCGCCACTGCCCGCGACCGCCGATCTGGATGGCGATGAGCTCCTTGCGGCGGACCATCGCGTAGGCCTGGGACCACGAGACGTTGAGGATCTCGGCCACGTCGTCGAGCGTCAGGAACCGCTGGGTCGCCATCAGGTGTCCGTCTCCTGTCGAAGGTCCCCGCCAGTGTGTCAGCCGGCCTCGGCCGGCTGGTCGCTCCACCCGAAGGTGTGGACAACCGGTGCGCGTGCGTCCGGAACTCGGTCATGATCTGCCTCCGCGCCCGGGGTTTCCGGTGCCGCCGATCTCGTCGGCGGGTGCGCCGGTGGATGGGAGCGGATGGATGACCGTGTCGAAGGCTGCACCGCCCGGTGCCGGCCGCGTGCCCGGCGACGCCCAGCCGGCGCCGGCCGGTCCCCGGCCACGGCGCGTAGGCCCTCCACGGTGGCTGGACCTGCGGCTGGTACTGGGTGTGCTGCTCGTCCTCGGCTCGGTGCTCGTCGGGGCACGTGTGCTCACCGCTGCCGACGCCACCGTGCCCGTGTGGGCCGCCGCAGGCGACCTGGCCGAGGGCACGGTGCTCGCGGCCGGGGATCTGGTCGCCGTCCCGGTGCGGCTGGACGACGTCGCCCAGGCATACCTGGCCTCCAGCACCCGGCCCGAGGGGCGTGTGCTCGCCCGCGCCGTCCGGACCGGGGAGCTGCTCCCGCGCTCGGCGCTGGACGAACCGACCGGCCATGTGCAACTGGCCCTTCCGGTGCAGGCCGGCTTCGTGCCGCCGAGCCTGACCCGTGGATCGCTCGTCGACGTCTACGCCCTGGCCGACCCGGTGACCGGCGCGACCGTGGCCGGTGGCGACGTCGACCTCGTCGTGACCGCGGCCCCGGTGCAGGCGGTGTCCGGCCGCGGGGAAGGGGTGCTGTCGACCGCCACCACCACCGTGCAGGTCGTCGTATCGATGCCCGCGCGTGATGCGGCCGGTGTGCTGGCCACCATCGGTGGCCGCGGCCTGGTCGTGGTGGTCCGTGACGACATCGACGGCGGCACGGCCCCGGGAGGTGGCGCCCCCGTCGCGGGCGCTGTCCCCGGATCCGGTGCTGCCGCAGGATCCGGCTCTGCCGCCGGCATCGGCGCCGGGCCCTCGGGGCCGGCCGGCTGATGGCACTGAACGTCTTCACCGCCGTCACCGGTGCCGCCTGGGAGTCGGAGCTGGTCGGTGCCCTGGACCGTGACGACCACGGGGTCACCGTGGTGCGGCGCTGCGTCGACGTCGCCGAGCTGCTGGCCGCGGCAGCCACCGGTACCGGGCAGGCGGCGCTGCTGTCGGCCGAGCTGCGGCGCCTCGACGGCGCTGCGGTCGCGCGGCTGACGGCCGCCGGGGTCGCGGTGGTGGGCCTGGTGGAACCGGGTGACGAGCCGGCCACCGAACGGCTCCGGAAGCTCGGGGTCGGCCGGGTCATCCCGGCGGACTCGTCCCCGGAGCTCATCGCCCGGACGCTCCGGGAAGCGGTGACCGGAGGGCCGCCGGCCGGCCACGACGTCGCCGACCCCCGGACCGCGCTGCCGGCCCTGGGCCTGCCCGCCGAACCGGCCGACGGACCGGCGGGCCGCGGGCGGGTGGTCGCTGTCTGGGGTCCGACCGGCGCCCCCGGGCGGACCACCGTGGCGGTGGGCGTGGCCGACGAGGCCGCCCGGCTGGGTGTCGCCAGCCTGCTGGTGGACGCGGACGTCTACGGGGGTGTGGTGGCCCAGGTGCTGGGGCTGCTCGACGAGTCACCGGGGATCGCGGCGGCGGCCCGGCAGACCGGGGCCGGGACCCTCGACGTCCCCGCGCTCGCCCGGCTCGCCTGGTCGGTGCACCCGCGGCTGCGGGTCCTCACCGGGCTGGCGCGCGCGGACCGGTGGCCGGAACTGCGGCCGGGCGCGGTGGCCGCGGTGCTGGAGGAGGCCCGCCGGCTCGCCGCCCTGACGGTGGTGGACTGCTCGTTCAACCTGGAGGAGGACGAGGAGCTGTCCTTCGACACCGCCGCTCCCCGGCGCAACGGCGCCACGTTGACCGTCCTCGAGGCGGCCGACGACGTGCTGTGCGTGAGCGGTGCGGACCCGGTCGCCCTCCAGCGGGCCGTGCGTGCGCTGGCCGAGCTGCGCGAGGTGCTGCCCGACGTCCAGCCGCGCCTGGTGGTCAACCAGCTGCGCCGGGGACCGGTGCCCGGCGACCCCCGTGCGGAGATCGCCGCGGCCTTCGAGCGCTTCGCCGGACAGCAGGTCGATACGTTCCTCCCGGCCGACCGGCGGGCGACCGACACGGCCCTCGCCGCCGGGCGCAGCCTCGCCGAGGTGGCGCCGGGATCGGCGCTCCGCATCGCGCTGCGCAGCCTGGCCGCCGAGCTGGCCGATGTGCCGGAGCCCGCCCGGCGTCGCCGCGGGCGACGGTGACCCGACCGACCGACCGACCGACTGTCCGGGCCGGCCGGGGCGACGTAGCGTGGGCCATCACGGCAGCGAGGAGGGTCACGTGGTCGAACGGCTGACTGCCCTGGACGCGTCGTTCCTCTATCTGGAGGACCCGGACACGCCGATGCACGTCGGGGGCGTGCTGGTGCTCGAGTGCCCGGCCGGGGTGCTGGACCACGACGCGCTGGTCGACCTCGTCCGGGCTCGGTTGCCCCTGGTGCCGCGCTACCGCCAGCGGGTGCTGGAGGTACCCGGCCACCTGGCCAACCCGGTCTGGGTCGACGACCCGGACTTCGACGTGAGCTACCACGTGCGCCGGTCGGCTCTGCCGCGTCCGGGGTCCGAGGAGCAGTTGCTGGACCTGGTCGCCCGGCTCACCGCCCGGCCGCTGGACCGCCGCCGGCCGTTGTGGGAGATGTACCTGGTCGAAGGGTTATCCGGCGGCCGCAGTGCGGTCGTCACCAAGACCCATCCGGCGTTGGTCGACGGGCTGAGCGCCATCGACATCGGCCAGGTCATCCTCGACGAGAGCCCGGAACCGGGCACCCCGCCCGACACCGGGGAGTGGCGGCCGCGACGCGCCCCCGGGCAGGTGGCGCTGGTGTGGGAGGCGGTCGAGGAGTACCTGGAACGCCCGTCCGCCGTGGTGGAGACGGCCCGGACGGCCGTCGGTGACGTCCGGGCCACCGCCGCCCGGTGGGCGGGCGTGGCCGGGGCGATCCTGGCGGCCGCGGCCCGGACGGCGATGCGGCCGGCGCCGATGAGCCCGCTCAACGCCCCGATCGGCCGTCAGCGGCGGGTGGCCGTGGCCCGGGCCACCCTGGACGACGTCAAGATCGTCCGCAAGGCCAACGGTGGCACCGTCAACGACGTGCTGCTGACCGTCGTGACCGGCGCGCTGCGGGAGTGGCTCCTCTCCCGCGGGGAGCCGGTGATCGGCTCCACCTCGGTGCGGGCCCTGGTGCCGGTGTCCGTGCGCAGTGACGAGGACGACGACGCCAGCCGGGTTTCCTCGCTGCTGGTGGACCTGCCGGTGGGTGAGCCCAACCCGCGGGTCCGGCTGGCGCGGATCAGCTACGCGATGCGGGCCCTGACCCAGAGCAACCAGTCGGTGGGCGCGGATACGCTGAGCGCGCTGTCGGGGTTCGCCCCGCCGACGCTGCACGCGCTCGGCGCCCGCGCCGCCAGCGGTCTCTCCCGCCGCCTGTTCAACCTGGTCGTCACCAACGTCCCCGGTCCGCAGACCCCCCGGTACGCCGGTGGGGCCCGGATGGTCGAGGTGTTCCCGGTCGTCCCGCTGGCCAAGGGTCAGGGGCTGGCGATCGGGCTCACCAGCTACGACGGCACGGTGTACGTGGGCCTGAACGCCGACCGCGACAGCATCAGCGATGTCGACGTGCTCGCCGACCTGATCGAGCAGGAGGTCGCCGCCCTCGTCGAAACCGCCTCCTGACCGCCGGCGCCGGCGCGCGGGCCGGTGCCGGGAGGAGCAGCCATCGCGCCCGGCGCTACGGTCGCGGTCCGACGACTGAGGGAGGCGACCGGGGTGCGCGTGTACCTGCCGGCCACGACCACCGTGCTGCAACGGTTGCTGGACGAGGGGCAGCTCGACGGCCCGCTGACGGTGTTCGCGGTGACCCCGCAGCTGCGCTCGCACTACGAGTTGAGCGACGACGAGGAACTGGAGTACGCCGCGCTGCTGGCCGCGGCCCGTGCCAGCCTCCGGCTGATCGACGTCGATCCCGCCGCGGCGCGCCGCCGGGTGGTGCTGGCCGCCGACGTCTCCGACGCGGTGGTCATCCCGATCGAGGACGACGCGGCCGACGCCGGTGCCGCGCGGGTAGGGGTCGACGTGCCGCTCTCCGTCGTCGCCAGCGCGCACGTGGACGCCGCCGAGGCCGAGGATGACGTTCGACGAGCCGTGGGCGTGGTGCTCGAGGCCGACCTCGGCAGCGAGGACGCGCAGTTCGTCGTGGACCAGGCCGAGGGGCACGAGCTGGGCTGGTACGCCACCCAGGAGATCGGCGCGGTCCTCGAGCTGCTCTGAGGCGTTCACCCGCCCGCCGTGACCCGGTGCCGGGCCACCTGCACCCGGGTCGTCGTCCCCGCCACCACCAGCCATCCCGAGCCGGGCCGCGCCGGCAGCGGCACGCGGGGCAACCGCAGCCCCAGGACCTGCCCGTCACCCGGCCCGGGACGCAGCAGCAGCGCGGTACGGGTCCGGCGGAGCGCGACCGTCGGGCCCCGGAACGTGCCGGCCAGCTCGGCCGCCCCACCGGCGGCCAGGACGAGGAGCTCGCCGCGGGGCCTGGCCAGCGCGGCCAGGGCGTCGGCCATGGCGTCGGCGAGCGTGCCGACGTCGTCGGCCACCACCACGGCCGGGCACCCCCGGACGCGGCTCACCCAGGTCTGCACGGCAGCCACGTCGTCCGGGCCGATGTGCTCCTCCGCGAGGTCCGCCGGCTGGGTCTGCGGGCCGGTCCCGAGGTGGAGCACGCGGGCACCGGCGTGCCGGCAGTGCCGGGCGAAGGCCCGCAGCGCGCTGCTCCGGCCGCTGGTGGGTGGCCCCACGACGAGCAGGCCACCGCTGCGCACCAGGTCGATCCCGATACTCGCGCCGTCGTCGGCACCGGGACCGATCGGCAGCCAGAGGTCATCGGAGCCCGACGCACCCGCCGGGAGCTCCGCGACGGGGTCGGCCGGCAGGGGGACGATGGAGATGGCCTGCCGCCGGGCCGGGTCGGGAACCGACCGGCCCGTCGACTCCCCGCCGGGTCGCCGTGGCAGGACGAGCTGGCACTCCACAGCGTCCTCGCCGACGAGGGCCCGGCCAGGCGGCCGAGAGGCGGGGACCGCCCGCGGCGGCACTCCGGCCACCGCGTAGTCGGCCCGGTCGGGCAGGGGCAGCACCAGCCTCGTGGCGGCGGCCGCGGCCAGGCGGCTCCCCGGGACAGCGCGGTCCGCGCTCAGCACGCAGGTCAGTCCCGCCGCGGCGCCCTCGCGGACCAGGCGCAGCAGTGCCGCCGAACCGTTGCCGGGGTCGGCGTCGTCGAGTTGTGCGGAGACGCTCTCGACGCCGTCCACCAGCAGCAGGAGGTGCGGTGCACCCGCCGGACCGTCCGACCGCCGCTGGTCCACGACGGCCTGCAATCGGGCCATCAGCCGCTCGGTGCGGTACGGGTCGTTGCGGTCGACGGTGGTCCCCGCGTGTGCCAGCCCGGAGGCCTCCGCGGCGAGACCGCCTCCACCGTGGTCGAGGACGTGGACGTGCAGGCGGGCCGGGGGCAGGCGGTGGACGGCCTCGCGGAGCACGGCGCGGAGGGCCGTCGTCCGCCCGCTGCGCGGTCCGCCGGCGGCCAGCCAGCCGCCGCCGGCGGCCAGGTCCAGCACCAGCGGGTCCTGCGACTGGCTGTCCGGGCAGTCGAGCAGGCCGACCCGCAGCTGGGTGGCGGGAGCACCGGCTGGGGCGCACCGGTCGAGCTGCTCGGCCGGCAGCTGGTCGGGGAGCGGGGGCAACCAGGGACGCCCGACCGGGGAGATCCGCTCGTGCGCAGCGCGGCGCCCGAGCGCGTCGACGACCCCGGCCAGATCACCGGCCGGCCGGATTCCGTCGGGAGCCGGGGCGGCCGAGCTGACCGAGGGAGTTGCCGCCGGCCAGGGCCGGCGCCGGACCTGGACCCCACCGGCGGGGCGCAGCGCGGGCGCGCCGGCCACCCGGGCCACCTGCAGCAGGACCGGTGCCGCGCTGCCGACGCGGAGGTAGGCCCGACCCGGTCGGTGCACCGGCAGGAGCGCGGCCAGCGGGCTGCCCAGTACGTCGCGGGAGTCGCTCTCGTCCGTCGTGCGCAGGCAGATCCGCAGCGAGCAGTTGGCCCGGATCTCGGGGCTCACGACCCCGGAGGGTCGCTGCGTGGCGAGCACCAGGTGGACGCCGAGCGAGCGGCCGCGCTGCGCGATGCCCACCAGCCCGCTGACGAAGTCGGGAAGTTCCTCGGCCAGCGTGGCGAACTCGTCCACGACGATGACCAGCCGCGGCAGGGTGACCTCGGCCGCCAGCTCCCCGACGTCGCGGACCCCGTGGCCGGCCAGTACGCGTTCCCGTCGCGACAGCTCAGCGGTCAACGACCGCAGCGCCCGGCCGGTCGACTGCGGATCGAGGTCGGTCAGCACCCCGACGGTGTGCGGCAGCCGTGCCGCCTCGGCGAAGGCGGCGCCGCCCTTGTAGTCGACGAGCAGGAAGGACACGCGGTCCGGTGGCTGGTGCAGGGCCAGGCCGGCCACCAGGGTCTGCAGCAGCTCGGACTTCCCCGAGCCGGTGGTGCCTGCGACCAGCGCGTGCGGGCCCTGGGCGCAGAGATCGAGCACGACGGGACCGCGCTCGTCCTCGCCCAGGACGCAGACCAGGGCGCGCCGGCTCCGGGGCCAGGCGCCCGCGGCGGTACCCGTCGCTGCGTCGATGTGCAGCCCCACCCCGGGCAGGTCGAGCAGCCGGCAGGAGTCCGGCAGCCCGGTCGTCGTGGTGAGGGCGGCCAGCCCGGCGAGGGACCGGGCAGTGGCGGCGGCCACCGGTACGGACACCCCGTCCAGGGTGAGCTCGCGGTCGACCGGGTGTCCCGGTGCCCGGAGACGGCCGACCGTGCCGGTCTCCCCGGTGACGGTGAGGCAGGCGGTGGGGGAGACCGCGAGCCGGCTCCCCGATGACGCGACGGCCACGCACACCACCCGCTCACCCGCGGTGAGAGCCGCCGCGGTCTCCGGCCGCACGTCGGTGTCCAGGACGACGAGCCGCACCGGCGGCCGTCGCAGCGGGCCGGGGCGGGGCTCCGGGGGCGTGCACCCGGCCAGCACCTGCAGCAGTCGTGCGTCGGCGGCCGGATCGTCCGGGCCGCACTCGACGACCCCGGCCAGGTGCGGCAGCCATGCCACCCAGCGCCAGTCGGCGGACCGGTCGGGGGCTGCGGCGACGACGACGCTCAGTTCTCCCGGCGGCAGCAGGGCGGTGAGCTGCAGCAGCAGGGCCCGGACGACCGCCGTCCCCGGTGCGCGCGGCCCGACGACGCCGAGGCCGGCGGAGCTGCCCAGGTCGACGGTCACCGGCAGGTGCTCGGCGACCGCCGGGGAGCGCTGTCCGTCCGGTGCCACCAGCGTCACCGCCGTGGGCCCCGGACCGAGCCCCAGCCGGACGGTGGGGCCACCGGGGCCCCCTGCCGTGCGTGACCACAGCGGGCCCGACCGGCGGTGCACGGCTGCCACGAGCGTGGCCGGATCCGGATGGGCCTCGTCGAGGGCAGCACCGGCGGCGGCCACGGCGGCCACCAGCCGGGTCTGCGCCTCGGCCGTGGCGGCCCGGTGCCCGGCCGTCGAGTGCCGCCGGTCCCGCCTGCCCGTCACCCGGTCGGACACCCAGCTGCCGACGGCCACCACCGGGCTGAGCAGGGCGAAGAACAGGAACTGCGGTGTGGCCAGCAGCCAGGCCATCAGCAGTCCGGCCACCGCGGGCACCGCGACGGCCACCCAGCCCAGCCGCCGTCCGGATCGCTGGGCCGGTTCGGCCGGGAACGTCACGGTGACCTCGGCAGCGGGAGGTGGCGTGGCCCGGAGCGGGCGTACCTGCTCCCGCCCGGCGGGAGCGGGTCGCCGGTCCAGCTGGACGCCCCGTGGACCGGTCAGCCGGATGGCGGTGGAGCCCAGCACGAGCACCGCGCCGACGGGCCAGGCGGTGGCGGTGGAGGTCACGGCGACCGTCCCGGCCGGGCCGAGCAGCCGGCTGCCGTTGGCCGAGCCGAGGTCGGCCGCGGTCACCTGCCCACCGCCCACCCCGATCCGGAGGTGCCGGCGGGAAACGCCGGGGTCGGTCAGCGCGACGGCACAGCCGGTTCCGCGGCCCACCACCAGGTCGCCCTGCTCCAGCGGCAGGATGCGCCCGGCGTCAGGCCCCCCGACGACGTGCAGCTCCAGGGCGCCGCCGGATGCGCCGCCCGGGTCAGCGGTGCCGCCGGCGGTCACCGGTCCCGGACGGCCGAGCCCGAGCACGGCGCCGTGCCGCAGGACGGCCGACGACAGCGAGGTGGAGCCGTCCAGTGCCGCCGGCCCTGCCCACAGCGAGGAGGCGGGCAGCCCCAGCTGGTCGCGGAGGGCGGCGAGCACGTCCGCGACGGTGCTGGTGTCGGTGGCCGCCACCTCCACGTCGACCGATCCCTCGGGAGAATCCAGCGTCCAGCCGCGGGTACCGGGAACGTCGGCGGCCGGGGAGGGGTGCGTCACCCGGCCGATGCTGCGGTGCCCCGATGCCCGCGACCGCCATGCCCGGGCAGCTGTGGAGGAGGCGGGCGGCTGTGGACGGCGCAGGGCCGGGGAGCGTGGCGCCGCCTAGCGTCACTGCGACCGGGAGGTCCCCGGAACGGAGGAGGAGCCATGAGGGTCGACATCGCGACGTTGCACACGATGGCCGGGCGGTGCGCGGGCGAGGCCGCGGACACCACGTCCCGGCACGCCACGCTGTCCAGCGGCATCAACAGCTCGGTGCTGGAAGGCTGGACCGACAGCCAGGCGGCCGTCCAGTTCACCGAGCTCTACGAGAAGTGGCGGCTGTCCAGCCAGGGGGTCAGCGAGGCGCTGACCGGCATGGGGCAGCTGCTCACCAGCGTGGCATCGGCCTACCAGCAGCACGAGACGGAGATGGCGGCCCGGATCGGCGCGATGATCTGACCGCCGCCCCGCCGGCGGTGTGGCCGGTCGCGGGGCGGATCAGGTGCCGGCGGAAGCCGGGGACGGCTGCCGCCGGCCGCCGAGGGTGGTCCGCCGCCGGGCCGCGGTCAGCCGCTCCCACGGCAGGATCGACAGGATCGCGATGCAGTGCGGCAGGAAGATGATGCTGACGCCGGCGTAGACCATGACGTGGAAGCCGAGCAGGAACGCCACCAGCCCGATCCGGGCCCGGTCGGTGCGCACCAGCAGGATCAGCGGCGCGGCGAACTCGACCACGACCATCACCCACTGCGCCGCCGGCAGCAGCCACGGCACGTCGAGGGTCCACGTCGACAGATCGGTGCCGCGCCGCACGACCGCCCGGGTGAGCGTCGAGCCGGTCGCCCAGTCGAAGCCGCCGAAACGCATCTTCGCCCAGGCGGCCAGGAAGTAGGTGAGCATCACGGTCACCAGCACCGCGGCCATCGCCCAGCCGGCCGCCTCCGACGACCGCCGGTCACGGAACCGGGCCCGCCCGATGGTGGGTAGCACGGCCAGCGCGACGAGGAAGGCGATCCGGTCGTGGTCGACCTTGCCGTAGCTCATCGCGATGACCATCCACTCCGCGTACAGGAGGAAGACGGCCCACCCGAGCAGCCGGGGCGCGTGACCGGTGGCCGCGGCCAGCGCGGCCAGCACGAGCGCCCACTGCACGACCACCACCAGGGTGTGCGTCGGGGTGGGCAGGTGCAGCAGCTCCCCGATCCGCAGCGGCGCGTACCAGTCGATCGGGACGTCGGCGTGCGCCCGCACCCAGGCGGTGGTGAGGAAGACGTCGACCGGGATGAACAGGTAGGCGACCACCCGGAACACCGCGATCCGGGCCAGCGGGACCGGCCGGAACCACCAGCGGGGGGTACCGGGGACGGCCGGCTCCGGCTCGGCCGGGGCGCGGTCCAGCGTCGCCCCGCTGCCGGACCGTCCGGTCACGGCTGGCCGGCCACGTCGTACTCGACGACGACCCGGTCGGCGTAGGCGCCGGTCCGCGTGCCGTCGCGCAGCTCGAAGCGGCGTTGCACGACCTGCACCTCCATCAGGGCGGGAGCGTCGGGGTGCCGGTCGGCGTAGGACTCGGCCAGCAGGCCGAGCAGCTCCGGATCGTCCTTGATCCGGGGAAGCTGACCCTCGAACTCGGCCCGGCGCAGCCCCACCTCGCCACCGGACAGCCGCACCTCCTCGCCGGCCTCGGTCAGCCCCACGACCCGGGTCGAGACCACCGGGGCGTTCGGGTCGGCGCGGGTCGAGTACATCTTGAACGGCCCGAACGGGAAATCGTGGTCGGTGCCCCACACCGTGCCGGCCAGCAGCAGCGCGAGCACGACCGCGGTCGTCGCCAGCCGGGACACCCGGCCGGCCCGGGAGAGAGGGACGACCTCGTCGTCGGCCGGGAGCTCGGGAGCGGACTGCAGCTGCACCGGTCCATCGTAGGATCGGCGCCCCGCCGGACCGGTCACCGTCGGGGCGTGGCGGCCCTGCCCGGAAACCCGGTCCGTCGACCCGGCGGGTTCACCGGGGCAGCACGCCCCACCCGCCCAGCGCCGCCGCCAGCCCGGGGGTGCACGGCAGCGCGGAGAGGCCGACGGCATCCACCCAGGCCACGTCCGCGGCGTCGTCGCCGGCCACCGGCTGCTGCCCGGGCGGACTGGGGAAGCAGGCGAAGTCGGCGATGGTGAACACCACGCCGTCGGCCGCCACCCGCACCCGGCCCAGCAGGGCCCCGGCGGTCACCACCAGGCCGGTCTCCTCGGTGACCTCCCGGACGACCGCCGCCTGCTCGGTCTCCCCGGGCTCGACCCGCCCGCCGGGCACCGACCACAGCCCCCGGTTCGGCGCGTGCCCGCGCTGGACGACCAGCAGCCGGCCCTGCTCGTCATGCACCACGGCACCCACGCACGGCACCTCGATCGGACCGTCGGACACCGGGCGAGGCTACGGCCGCCCGTCCGGCGGGCGCGACCGGACTCCGGTTGGATCCGTGCTTGACGTGCGAGCCCGAGCGCAGGACGGTGAGCGGCGATGAGCGTGTCCCCGGTCTGCCCACGCTGCGGCGAGGTGCTCGTGGTCCGTCCCGAGTCGACCGCCGAGGGCTGGTGCCACCTGCACGCGGCCGTCACCCCCCTGCACCACACCGCTCTCGTCGCCCACGACGCCATCACCGCGGTCTGCGCCGACGCCCGGGTCCCGGCCTGGGTGCCCGACCCGATGCCCACCGACTGGGCGGTCACCGGACTGGCCTGGGGCGGTGAGCCGGGAGCCCGGGCGATCGTCGTCGCCTGCGCCGGTCCCGCGCCGCTGGGCGGCTCGGCCGAGCTGCTGCTGGTCGCCGAGGAACCGGGCACCGGCCTCGGCTGCGGCTACGCCGGGCTGCCCGGCGTCGACCCCGGCGAGCTCATCGACGGGCCGTCGACCGCCGCGGTCCGGGCGGCCGGCCAGCGCGCCCCGCTGTGGCCGGTGCCCACCCGCGACGACCGGGCCGCCTTCGTGGGGGAGGCCTACGGTGTCTGGCTGTGGCTGGTCACCTGGCCGGGCTCGGCCGCCTGGTTGCTCGCCGAGGACCTCGGCCTGCTCGACCTGCGGGAACGGGTCTACCCCGACCTGCCCCTCGGCCCGACCAGCGACCATCTGCTGCCCGGCGCCTGACCGACCCGTGACCCGCCCGTGCGGCGTGGCGCACCCGAGACGGATGAGGTGTCTGTTACTCATGTTCCGCGACCTGCCCCCGGTCGTGACGTCGTCGTGGAGCTGGCCGCCCCGGCACGTCGTGACCAGTGCGAAGGGAACGGTGCGACCTTGCTGAAGAAGGTGCTCACCTGGCTGGTCATCGCCTTCGTGGTCTTCTACGTGATCAAGGCCCCCGAGTCCTCGGCGGAGATCGTCCGCAGCGCGGGTGAGGCCCTCGGCGACGCGGCGTCCTCGCTGGCCGCGTTCGTGGGTTCGCTGGCCTGAGCAGACCCGTGTCCGGCCCGCGATCCCAGCCGCCGGCGGCCACCGGATCGCCGCCGGGCCGGCCCGGAACGGGCCGGCCGCGACGGGAACGGCCCGCGCCGCGGGAACCCCGGGAGCGGCAGCCCCGCTGGGGCAAGGACGCAGCCAAGTACCTGCTTCCCGACGAGGAGCCGGTGATCGCCACCCGGCGGCACTGGGCGGTGCTGTTCGAGCCGGCGGTGCGCGGCCTGCCCGTGCTGGTCGCCGGCGGATGGGTGCTGCAACTGGACCCGGCGAACCGGGTCAGCAGCGTCGTCGGCCTCGTGGTCGCGCTCGGTGCGCTGCTGTACCTCGCCCTGCACGTGGGCGAGTGGTGGGTGCGGCACCTCCTGGTCACCCGCCGCCGCGTGCTGATGACCTCCGGCGTGATCATCCGGACGGTCGCGGTCATGCCGTTGCGCCGGATCACCGACCTGACCTGGAAGGAGACCTTCTTCGGCCAGCTGCTCGGGTACGGCACCTTCCGGTTCGAGTCCGCCGGCCAGAAGCAGGGTCTCGACGAGATCGACTACGTCCCGGACGCCGACGTCCTCTACCGGAAGCTCAGCCAGCTGATGTTCGGCACCGACTTCTCCACCAATCAGGTCAGCGACGAGGACGACGGCACCGGTTCCGCCGAGGACGGCGAGGACCGGCGGCCGCAACGCGGTGGCCGCAGCCGGCCGTCGCGGCCCGGCGTGCGGGACACCGCGCCGTTGCCACAACCGCCACCGCCGCCACCGCCACCGCCGCCGCCACCACCACCGCCGCCACCACCGCCGTCCGCCGGCAGCTGAGCGCGCCGGTGCCCGCCGCGCCGGCGTGCGGAATCACACCCGGTGCACCGCCGGTCCGTGCGGCAGGGTGGGGGAGTGCGCATCGACCTGCACACCCACTCCTCGGTGTCCGACGGCACCGACACCCCGGCCGCGCTGCTGTCCGCCGCCCTGGCGGCCGGGCTCGACGTCGTCGCGCTCACCGACCACGACACCACCGCCGGGTGGGGCCCGGCCGAGGCGGCCCGGCCGCCCGGGCTCACCGTCGTCCCCGGCATGGAGCTGTCCTGCCGCTGGTTCCCGGCCGACGAACCGCCGATCAGCGTCCACCTGCTGGCCTACCTCTTCGACCCGCTGCACCCCGCGTTCGTCGCCGAGCGGGCCCGGCTGCGCGAGGAGCGGCTCACCCGTGGCGAGCGGATCGTGACCGCGCTGGCCGCCGCCGGCCATCCGGTGGTCTGGGAGCAGATCGTCGAGCGCAGCGCGGGCGGGGTGGTCGGCCGCCCGCATATCGCCCGGGCCCTGCTGGAGGCCGGCGTCGTCGCCTCGGTGGACGAGGCGTTCGGCACCCTGCTGCACCACCGCAGCCCCTACTACGCGGCTAAGGCCGACACCGACGTGCTCGACGGGATCACGCTGGTCCGCGCGGCCGGCGGCGTGCCGGTGTTCGCCCACGGCCGGGCCCGTTCCCGGGGTCGGGTGGTCGGCGATGCGGCGATCGCGGCCATGGTCGAGGCCGGGCTGGTCGGGCTGGAGGTCGACCACCCCGACCACACGCCCGAGGAGCGCGCGCACCTGCGCGGCCTGGCTGATGCGCACGGACTGCTGACCACCGGGTCCAGCGACTACCACGGCACCAACAAGCTGACCCCGATCGGCGCCTGCACCACCGACCCGGCGCAGTACGAGGCGCTGCTCGCCGCGGGTACCGGCACGGCGGTGCTGGCGGACTGACCCGGGGTCAGCCGGCGGCCGAGGCCGCCGGGACGTCGGTGTAGCGCGCGGTCAGCACCTCCAGCAGGTGGCCGTCCGGACCGCGGAAGTACAGCCGCCGGCCGTCGCCGCCGGGGTTGACCTCCCCGACCTCGCCCGGCCGCCGGCCGGGCGGGTCGGCGGTGTACGGCGTGCCGTCGGCGTCGAAGCGGGCCCGGATCCGGTCGAAGTGCTCCTCGCCGATCAGGAAGGCGTAGTGCTGCGGTTCGGCCACCGGTGCGGCCGCGAAGTTGACGACCAGGAAGTCGTCGAGCTGGACGGAGGAGAAGAAGCCGTTCTCCCACGGCGGGCGGAGCTCGAGCAGGTCGACGAAGAAGCGGGTGGCGGCGTCCCGGTCGGAGACGCCGATGATGATGTGGTGCAGAGCAGTGGGCATGGGGAAGGTGACTCCAGGTCTGAGAGAGGGCCCGGTCGCGCGGATGCGTTCCGGGGATGCTGCGGCTCTCTCAGGTGGGCGGCCCGCGTGGCCACCCCGCGGTCACCGGCGGGCCGGGTACCCGACTCGCTCACGGCTGGAAGCCGACCCGGAAGTCATGGCGGTGACCGTAGCGAGGGTTGCCGGTCGGAACAAGCTCAGCCGCCCTGCACCCCGCGGACGGTGAGGGACACCGCCAACGCGACCATGACGACGGCGATCAGCGCGTCCAGCACCCGCCAGGCGGCCGGCCGGGCGAACACCGGCCGGAGCAGGCGGGCGCCGAACCCGAGCGCGGTGAACCACACGAGGCTGCCGACCGCGGCGCCGATCGCGAACGACCATCGCTGCTCACCGTAGGTGCTGGCCAGCGAGCCGAGCAGCACGACGGTGTCCAGGTAGACGTGCGGGTTGAGCCAGGTCAGCGCCAGGCCGGTGGCCACGGTCGCCGCCAGCCCGGTCGCCGGGCCGCCGGAACCGGCCTGCAGTGCAGTCGGCCGAACCGCACGCCGCGCGGCGAGCGCGCCGTAGGCCAGCAGGAACGCCGCGCCGGCGAAGCAGACCACCGGCACCAGCCAGGGCAGCCGGGTCAGCAGCGCGCCGGCACCGGACACCCCGGCGGCGATCAGTACCACGTCGGAGACTGCGCAGACGGCGACCACCGCGGCGACGTGCTCGGTGCGCAGTCCCTGCCGGAGCACGAAGGCGTTCTGCGCGCCGATCGCGATGATCAGCGACAGCCCCAGGCCCAGCCCGGCGACGGCGGCGAGCAGGGCGGGCGTCATGGTCACGCCCCGACGCTAGGCAGTCGATGCCCGGAAGCCCAGCTCACTTTTCTGTCGCACCGTTAGCGTTGCTTCATGGAGCTGGATCTCGCGCAGCTGCGCGCCCTGCAGTCCACGGTGTCCGAGGGCAGCCTCGACGCCGCCGCGAAGTCCCTGCACGTGACGCCGTCGGCGATCAGCCAGCGACTCCGGGCTCTGGAGGCAGCGACCGGCCGGGTGCTGCTGGTGCGCAGCCGGCCGGTGCGGACCACGCCGTCCGGGGAGGCGATGCTCCGGCTGGCCCGGCAGGTCGACCTGCTCACCGCCGACACGGTCCGCGAACTCGGCGACCCGTCACCGGCCGAGGGGGCCCGGCCGATGGCCCTGCCGATCGCGGTCAACGCCGACTCGCTGGCCACCTGGGTGCTGCCGGCGCTGGCCCCGCTCGCCGGGTCGTGCGCCTTCGACCTGCGCCGGGAGGACCAGCAGCACACCAGTGCGCTGCTCCGCGACGGCACGGTGATGGCCGCGGTCACCGCCGAGCCGGACCCGGTACCCGGCTGCAGCGCCACCCGGCTGGGCAGCATGCGCTACCGGCCGATGGCGGCCGCCGGGTTCGCCGCGCGCTGGTTCCCCGACGGCGCGACGAGCGCGGCACTGGCCACCGCACCGGTCGTGGTCTTCGACCGCCGCGACGACCTGCAGCACGGCTGGCTGCGCACCCGCACCGGCACCGCGGTCGACCCGCCGCAGCACTTCGTGCCCTCGTCGGCCGACTTCGTGGCGGCGGTGCGGCTCGGGCTGGGCTGGGGGATGGTGCCCGACCTGCAGCGCACCCCCGAGGACGACGGGCACCTGGTCGCGCTGGACCAGGCCGGCAGCGTGGACGTCGTCCTGTACTGGCAGCAGTGGCGGCTGCGATCCCCCACGCTGGACCGGGTGGCCACCGCGCTGCTCGCCGCCGCCCGCGTCGCGCTGGACCCGGCGTGATCAGGCAGGTCGCGGGCTCCCGCCGCGAGCGGGGTGCTTCTCGGGGGACAGGGGATGGTTCGTCCGCGCCCGGGCAGCGCGCACGATCGGTGACTCCCGCACCCGCGCCGGCACGGCCAGCGCGGTCTGCCGCAGCGCCTTCACCGTGGCCGTGGTGGCGGGCTCGGTCAGTCCGAGGGCGGGCAGCCCGTACATCCGCCGCGCCCACCGGGGGAGGGTCGCCACCGCGAGGGAGGCGAGGCCGGCCCAGCCCGGCCGCGCCGGGGTGAGCAGCTGCACCCAGCCCGGCATCGGCGGGAGCACGATGAAGCCGTACGCGGCGCGGGCCGGCGCGGTGAGCCGGAGCTCCGGGCGGACCCGATCGAAGTACTCCTCCAGCGCCGCCACCGATGCCGGGACGTCGGCGTCCGGGATGCCGATCAGCCGTGCGGCGGTGACCTGCTCGGCCACGTAGCGGTCGGCGTCCTGTTCGGGCAGTCGCACCCCGGCGCGGCGGGCCACCGACAGCAGCGAGTCGACCTCGCAGTTGTGCACCCACAGCAGCAGGTCGGGGTCGTCGACGCGGTAGCTGCGCCCGGTTGTCGGCTCCACGCCGGCCAACCGGTGGTGCATGCCCCGCACGCGGCGGACCTGGCGCAGTGCCTCGCGGCGGGTGCCGAAGGTCAGCGTCGCCACGTACTCGGCGGTGCGGGTGAGGCGGGGCCACGGATCGGTGCGGAAGCCCGCGGAGAACTGGTGGACGCCGTCCATGGCGACCGGGTGCAGCGCCTGGAGCAGCAGGGCGCGGATCCCGCCGACGGAGAAGCTCGGGTCGGCGTGGATGCGCCAGCTGACGCTGTCCGGGCCGAAGAAGCCCAGCCGGTCCTCCTCGGCGGTGAATTCCGACATCGCCGGCGGTGGGGTCACCGCAGCGCCCCGGCCGCGTCGTCCCGGGCGTCCTCGCGCGGGTCGTCACGCAGGTCGTCGCGCGGGTCGGTGGGGGCGGTGGACGCCCAGAAGTCCAGCAGCACCCTCAACGTGGCCGCGGTGTTCTCGATCGCCGGGGAGTGCACCGCGCCCTCGATCACCACGTGCCGGGCACCCAGCCGGTGGGCCATGTCCTGCTGCGTGGCCGGCGTCCAGGCGTCGTCGGCGATGCCGTGGGTGACCAGTACCGGCACCCCGGTGGCCGCCAGCTCGGCCACCCGGTCCGGCTCGCCGAGCATCGCGTCGGCCATGCCCTGCAGGCCGGCGGCGCTGTTGCGCAGGAACCGGGCGGTGAGGAACGCCTGCGTCGCTGGGGGCACGGCCGCCCGCAGCGGGTCGTTGCGGCCGAGTTCGTCGAGGGTGTCGCTGACCAGCTGTACGCCACCGGCGGCCAGCAGCGGGGCGAGGTGGTCGAGCAGCTCGGCCCGCGGCCCGGTCAGCCCGCCGGGTCCGGTGCCCAGGAGGGTCAGGGAGTCGGCCGCGGCGGGGTCGGTGAGCACCGCACCCCGGGCGACCAGCCCGCCGAAGCTGTGCCCCAGCAGGTGCAGCGGGCCGGTGGACTCGTCTCGCAGCTGCCGGAGGACGCCGACGACGTCGCCGGCGAGCTCCGCGACGGAGTACCGGGCCGGGTCGTCGGGGCCGGGCGACTCGTACTGGCCGCGCTGGTCGAGGGCGACCACGCGCAGCCCGGCCTCGGCCAGCGGGGTCAGCAGTGGCGCGAAGTCCTCCTTGCTGCCGGTGAAACCGGCGACCAGGAGGACGGTGCCGCCCGAGGCCGGCCCGGTGTCCAGCGCGACGAGGGGGCCCGCGGGACCGGGAAAGGTGATCCGGGCGGCCGAGTGGGGGCAGAGCTGGCGGAGGTCGTCGGGCGAGGTGTGTTCAGAACCACCGGGCAGGACCATGGCACCGAGTGTCCCCTGTGCCCGGCAGCCGTGCCGCAGACGCTGCTCGTCAACCGGCTGTTCGGCCACCCTTCAGGGGCCCGCGCCGAGCAGGCGAGGCGCGGGGCAAGGCCCTCTTCCAGGGGCCCACCGCGAGCGTGCGAGTGGTGGGGAGGAAGGGGGTCCTTCACCTTCTTCAGTGCAGGCCCAGCACTGTCTCTCCGGTGGCGTAGACGACAGCTGGTCCGATGACGGAGGCCCGCCCGCCGGCCGGGAGCTCCACGTCGGTCACGGAACGGCCGCGTTCGGTCCCGTCGGTCAGCGAGCGCCACACCAGGGCGCCGTCCTCGGGCACGAGGACGGCGGCGCCGTCGGCGGCGCGCACCGCGGGCAGCCCGGCGGCCGCGGTCTCCCAGCGCGGGGCGCCGGTCGTCCCGTCCAGGGCGTAGACGGTGCCGCGGGCCCACACCAGCGCTCCGTCGGCCATCCCGGCCTGGTGCACCGGCTCCGGGTCCGGGCGTTCGGCGACCCGGGGCGGCAGCTCCAGGTCCTGCAGCTGGGTGCCGTCGGCGGCAGCCAGCACGAGCAGCCGGTCGCCGACGACGACGTCGACGAGCCGGTCGGCACCCACCAGCGTGGCCGGCGCGCCATCGGTCTCGATCTCGCGGGTCCACAACGGGTCGCCCGCGAAGCCGTCGAACAGCTTGACCTGCAGCGCGCTGGACCCCGGGCAGCGTTGCAGGACCACCACACCGGTGTCGCCCACATCGGCGCCGACCAGCCGGCAGCCCGTGGGGGACTGGTAGCACCAGCGGAGCGTGTTGCCGGTGGGGTCGAGGGTGGCGACGCCGGTCGGCGAGCTGGCCAGCACGATTCCGGTGGTGCTCGACAGCCGGGCGTCACCCCGGAAGTCGACGTTGCGGTACCAGACCCGCATCCCGGTCGAGGCGCGCAGGGCCACCGCCTCGTCGCAGCGGCCCGCGGTGCCGAAGACCGCCACGACCACGCCGTCGACCGCCGTCGCGTCACACAACCGGGCGTTGTCGCGGAGGTGGTGCCAGGCCTCCCGGCCGGTGAGCGGGTCGCGCAGGACCACCCCGGCGGTGCTGGTGGTCAGCACCCGGCCGCTCTCGACGGGGCGCCGCGGGGCGGGGGAGGAGTCGGCCGACCAGCTCAGCTCGAGCCGGTCGGCCGGCTGTCCGTCGGGCGCCGCCGGCGCCGGCGCCGCGGTGCTGCTGGTCGCCGCGGCATCCGAGCCGCGCCACAGCAGCACCGCGACGGCGGCCACCACGAGGGCGGCCGCCGTCCACACCACGACGCGCAGCGGCGGGCGTCTCGGCCACCTCCAGGGGCCCGCCCCGAGCGTGCGAGGGGTGGGGGGGAGGTGGTCCTTTCTCAGGCGGCGGACTCGGAGCCGCTGCGACCGGAGCCGCCGCGGCGCCGACGTCGGCGTGGCTTGCCGGCACCCTCACCGGTGGAGCCGGTCTCGGCCGCCGAGGAGCGGGTGGACGCGGGCCCGTCGACCGCCGCGGCGGCGCCCTCGGCGGCCGGGCCGGCACCACGGGTCCGCCGGCGGGGCCGGCTCTTGCCGGGACCGGCCGGCTCGGCGTCGTCCCGGCTGCCGCCATCGCGACCGCCGCCGTCCCGACCGCTGCTGTCCCGTCCGGGACCGGACTGCGCGCCGCCGGACCGGCCGCTGCCGACCGGGCGCTGCCGCTTGCCGGTCTCGCCCAGGTCCTCGAGCTGCTCGGCGCCCAGACCCTCCCGGGTGCGCTGCGCGCGAGGCAGCCGGCCGGTGGCCGACTCCGGGACGTCGAGGTCGGCGTAGACCCACGGGGAGGTGGAGTAGGTCTCCGGCGGCTCGGCGAAGTCGAGGCCCAGTGCCTTGTTGATCAGCTGCCAGCGGGGGATGTCGTCCCAGTCGACCAGGGTCACCGCGACGCCGGTGCTGCCGGCGCGGCCGGTGCGGCCGATCCGGTGCACGTAGGTCTTCTCGTCCTCGGGGCACTGGTAGTTCACGACGTGGCTGACACCGGTGACGTCGATGCCGCGGGCGGCGACGTCGGTGGCGACCAGGACGTCGACCTTGCCGGCGCGGAAGGCGCGCAGCGCCTGCTCGCGGGCACCCTGGCCCAGGTCACCGTGCACGGCGGCAGCCGCGAAGCCGCGGTCGACCAGGTCGTCGGCGACCTTCTGCGCGGTGCGCTTGGTGCGGCAGAACACCATCACCAGGCCGCGGTCGCGCGACTGCAGCACCCGGGACAGCAGCTCGGGCTTGTCCAGGTTGTGCGCCCGGTAGATGAACTGGGTGGTCTGCGGGACCGTGCTGCCCTCGTCGTTGCCGTGCGCCCGGATGTGCGTGGGCTGGGTCATGAACGAGCGGGACAGGGTGACGATCGGGCCGGGCATCGTCGCGGAGAACAGCATCGTCTGCCGCTTGTCCGGGACCATCGCCAGGATCCGCTCGATGTCGGGGAGGAATCCGAGGTCGAGCATCTCGTCGGCCTCGTCGAGGACGAGGACCTTGACCTTGCCCAGGATCAGGTGACCCTGCTGCGCCAGGTCGAGCAGCCGGCCGGGCGTGCCGACGACGATCTCGACGCCGGCCTGCAGCGACTGGACCTGCGGCTCGAAGGCGCGGCCGCCGTAGATGGCCTGCACCCGGATGCCGCGCCTGGCGCCGGCGGCGGACAGGTCGCGGGACACCTGGACGCAGAGCTCACGGGTCGGGACGACGACCAGCGCCTGCGGGACGCCGTCCCCGCCTTCGGCCGGCGGGACCACCCGCTGCAGCATCGGGACGCCGAAGCCCAGCGTCTTGCCGGTGCCGGTGCGGGCCTGACCGATGAGGTCGTGCCCGGCCAGCGCCAACGGCAGGGTGAGCTCCTGGATGGCGAAGGTGCGGGTGATCCCGACCTCGGTCAGTGCGGCGACGACGTCGGGGTGCACGTCGAAGTCGCTGAACAGCGGGCTGTCGCTGGCGACGGGTGCGCCGCCCAGCTCCTCTACCTGCTGCTCGATCTCCTCGGGGGCCGGGGCGCCGGTCTCGGCGTGCTCCAGCTCAGGGGCGGGGATGTTCTCGCTGGGGATGTTCTCGGTGGAGGTCAGTTCTCTCGCCTCGGTCTGGTGGGGGACCGGGGGCGTCGTCGGTGCCCGGGGTCGGGCGTTTCCCGGCGACGCCTGCCGGTCCCGGGGTCGGTTCCGGGATCGTTCGTCCACGCGCCGACGCGGCCAGCAGACCGGGCGTCCAGAGCAGACTGCCCGGGAGACGGCCCACGAGGGGCCGGTCTCGAGGAGATCCAGCGGTCATCAGCGCACACGGAAATTGCACTACAGGGAACGAGCCTGGCGGCCCGCTCATTCCATTCTAACCTGCGGCGCCCGCTAGCCTCGCTGCGCGCGCCGGGGGCGACCCCCGGGCGGGGACGGAGGGACGCGTGTGGCCACGGTCGACCAGAGAGCCGTTCCCGACCTGCTGGGAGTGCTCGCCTACGCCGAGCTGACCGCGTTCGACCGCCTGGCCGAGGACGCCCGCCTGGCGCCGACGCTCGACGGGCGCGCCTCGCTGGCCCGGATGGCCGCCGCCGAGGTGGCGCACCACGGCAGGCTCACCGCGCGGCTGCGGGAGCTCGGGATCGAGCCGGCGGAGGCGATGGCGCCCTTCGTCGCCCCGCTCGACGCCTTCCACGACGGCACCCGGGCCAGCACCTGGCTGGAGGGGCTCGTCAAGGCCTACGTCGGCGACGGCCTGGCCACCGACTTCTACCGGGAGATCGCGGCGTTCCTGCCCCAGCCGGACCGGGCACTGGTGGAGGAGGTGCTGGCCGACACCGGTTACGCGGATTTCGCCGTCCGCGAGGTGCGGGCCGCGATCGTCGCCGACCGCGCCGTGGCCGGTCGGCTGGCTCTCTGGGCCCGCCGGCTGGTGGGTGAGGCGCTCACCCAGTCGCAGGCGGTCATCGCCGAGCACGACCGGCTGGCCGAGCTGATCATCGCCGGCACCGGAGACCTCGCCGGGGTCGGGCAGCTGCTGCAGCGGATCACCACCGCGCACGGCCACCGGATGCGCGCCTTGGGGTTGAACCCATGAAGGGCCCCGGTGCCCCCCACGCCTCGCGAGCTCGGCGCGGGCCCCTGCACCGGGGCCGTTCCATCAGGCCCTACCGGGTTCCCTACCCGGCGATGAAACCGACCCGCCGCTGGTCTGCCTCGGCGATCTCGACGTAGGCGATGCGGTCGGTCGGAACGACGATGCGGCGACCCCGCTCGTCGACCAGGGTGAGGAGACCGTCCTTGGCCGCCGTCATCGCCTTGGACACCTCCGCCGCGATCTCGTCCGGCGTCTTGGGGCTGTCGATGACCAGCTCACGGGGCGAGTGTTGGACACCGATCTTTACTTCCACGTGGAGATGCCTCCTCAAGTCGGACTGCTGCTCGCCCACGCTAGTCCAGCCGGGGGCGACCGACCCGGCGCAGCAGGTGCGCCGACAGCGAACGCCGGTGCTCAGCCGGCCGAGCCCGCGGTGCCGCCGTCGTCCTCGCGCAGCGGGAAGCCGGACATGCCGCGCCAGGCCAGCGACGACATCAGGGCCACCGCCTCGTCCCGGGACAGCGTGCCCTTGCCGGCCAGCCACCAGCGCGCGCTGGTCTCGGCCAGCCCCGTCATCCCGGCCGACAGCAGCAGGGCCCGCTCCGGGTCGGCGCCGGTCTCGACCGCGATCACCTCGGCGATCGCCTCGATGCACTGCCGGGCGCCCCGGTCGACGGCGTCGCGGACGTCGGGGTCGTTGCGCAGATCGGACTCGAAGACCAGCCGGAAGGCCTCGCCCTCGGCGTCGATGAAGTCGAAGTAGGCGCCCACCGCGCCATCGACGCGGGTCCGGTTGTCGGCCGTCCCGGCCATCGCCTCGCGCACCCGGTCGCTCAGCTCGTCGACCTGCTGCTCCAGCAACGCCAGGTACAGCTCCCGCTTGCCGGGGAAGTGCTGGTACAGGACCGGCTTGCTCACCCCGGCCCGGTCGGCGATGTCGTCCATCGCCGCGGCGTGGAACCCCTGGGCGACGAAGACGTCGCGGGCGGCCCGCAGCAGCTGCTGCCGCCGGGCGTCGCGGGGCAGCCGGGACGTGCGGCGGGGGGACGCCGGCGCGGCGGCGGGTGCGGGTCGGCTGGGCTGCATGGCGGGGCGATGTTACCGGCGCGTCGCCTCCGCGGTCCGGGGTGCGGGGGCGGACTACCGTCGTCGGGTGACCGACGCCCGCCTCTCCGACGTGCCCCTGCCGCGGTCCCGGACCCTCGTCCCGCCGTGGCCGGGGCAGCAGGTGCCCGTCGCGGGTGGGCAGGTGTTCGTCCGGCACACCCCCTGGGTCGGCCCGGTCGGCGGCCGTGGGGAGCCCGGCGGCGGCGCCCCCGTCGAGCGAGCGCTGTACGTCCACGGGCTCGGCGGCGCCTCCACCAACTGGACCGACCTGGCGGCCCTGCTGGCCGTCCGGTTCGACGGGTACGCACTCGACCTGCCCGGGTTCGGCCGGTCCGCGCCGCCCCCGCGGGGCACCTACTCGATGCAGCGGCACGTCCAGGCGGTCGTCGACGTCCTCGAATGGGTCGTCGACCGCCCCGGGCCCGGCCGTGGCCGGCCGGTCCACCTGCTGGGCAACTCCCTCGGCGGACTGGTCAGCGTGTGGGTCGCCGCCCGTCGCCCCGACCTGGTCGCCACGCTGACGCTGGTCTCCGCGGCCATGCCGGTCTACCGGGTGCCGGCCGCCTTCGACCGGGCGATCGCCCTGGTGCTGCTGCCCGGCGTGCCGGCGCTGGCCGAGAAGCGGCTGGCGGGGGTGAGCCCGGAGCAGCGGGTCAGGGGGTTGGTGCAGATGTGCATCGGTGACCCGTCCCGGGTGCCCGAGGCCAGGCTGGCCGAGGCGGTGGAGGAGCTGCGCGAGCACGACGCCCAGCCCTGGGCCGGCCAGGCCCTGACCCGCAGCCTGCGCGGGCTGATGACGTCCTATCTGCGGCTCGGCCGGGCGAACGCCTGGCGGATGGCCCGGTCGGTCCGGGTCCCCTCGCTCGTCGTCTGGGGCGACCGGGACCGGCTGGTCGACCCGGCGCTGGCGCCCCGGCTGGCCGCGGCGCTCCCCGACGCGAGGCTGCAGGTGCAGCCCGGGGTCGGGCACCTGGCGATGCTCGAGGCGCCGGAGGCGACCGCCCGGGCCGTGCTCGCCCTGGCCGAGGACGCCGCCCGCCGGTCGGCCGGCGCCGACGGCGACGGGCCCGCCCGGCAGCGGGCCTCCGGGCGGGCCTGAGGATCGGTCCGCCGCGACGACCTCCGGCGAGGTCTCCCTGGTCGGTGGTCCTCCGTGAGAACCTGGGCGGCGTGACCCGACCGGACCTCCGCACCCAGCGTGGTGCGGCTCCGGATGCGCCGGTGCCGGATCAGCGCGGGCGGGGGGCGGCGGAGCCACTCGTCGCCCGCCGCGCCCCGTTGGGCGCCACCCGACCAGTCGCCCGACGAACGGAGTCCGCCGGGCGGGCCCGGCGCTTCGTCCGCCGTTACGGATGGCGTGCCTACGCCGTCCCGGTGCTCACCGTGGCCACGCTCGTCGCCCTGGTCGACGTCGCGGCCACCAGCGTCGCCGGCCCCGCCCCCGGAGCCGAGCCGGCCGCTGCCGGACAGACCACGCCGGTCAGCCCGGAACCCACCGCGCCGCCCACTGCGGCCGTGGGTGAGGGCGTGCCTGCAGACGCAGACGCCGATGTTGACGCCGCCGCCGCGGCGCCGGGGCCCGCCTACGTCGAGCAGGGAGCCGGGACGGTGAGCGTCGTCGACGGCACCTCCGGGGTCTACGGCACCGGACCCCTCCAGCGGTTCGTCGTCGAGGTCGAGGACGGCATCGGCGTCGACGGGGCCGGCTTCGCCACCGCCGTGGAGGCCACCCTCGGCGACCCGCGCTCCTGGGGGAACGGCGGCCGCCTGTCGGTGCAGCGGGTGGGCGCCGCCGAGGCAGCGGCCGGGGCCTACGACTTCCGCGTGAGCCTGGTCAGCCCCGGCAGCATGGAGGTCTACTGCCCCGGGGTGGGCACCGGCGGCTACACGTCCTGCCGGTACGGCGAGCGGGCGGTGATCAACCTGGCCCGCTGGGAGACCGCTGTCCCCGACTACGACGGCGACATCCCCACCTACCGCCAGTACGTGGTCAACCACGAGGTCGGGCATGCCCTCGGCAACGGCCACCAGCCCTGCGCCGGCCCGGGCCAGGTCGCCCCCGTCATGCACCAGCAGACGCTCGGCCTGGACGGCTGCACCAAGAACGCCTGGCCGTATCCATGACATCGTCATCCTCCGGATGACACCGCGGCCAACGGCCGTCCCCAACGGTCGATGAGCCGTTGCCCGCGTCTTCGGCGGGAGCCTCCGGCCCCGCGCCGGAGCCGCGGACGGCCTCCGGCCGGCCCGGGGTTGCGTCTCTTCGGTGCCTTCCGTGGTGCTCGTCCAGTCCACTGCACTACTCCACAGACAGCCTCTCGGCGACTCGGAACACTCCGCCATGTCACGCTGTTGCGCAGTACAGGACGTCGGCGCAGGCCGACCGGTCCTGCCTGAACCTGCAGTCGCTGCGAAGGAGCCCCCGTGTCGTTGCCACCCCTGGTGGAGCCCGCTGACGACCTCTCGATCGACGAGGTCCGCCGCTACAGCCGCCACCTGATCATCCCCGACGTCGGGATGGACGGGCAGAAGCGGCTGAAGAACGCCAAGGTGCTGGCCGTGGGTGCCGGCGGCCTCGGCTCGCCGGTGCTGCTGTACCTGGCCGCGGCCGGTGTCGGAACCCTGGGCATCGTCGAGTTCGACACCGTCGACGAGTCCAACCTGCAGCGCCAGGTCATCCACGGCCAGTCCGACGTCGGCCGGTCCAAGGCCGAGAGCGCCCGCGACTCCATCAAGGAGATCAACCCGCTCGTCGACGTCCGGCTGCACCAGACCCGGCTGGACAGCTCGAACGTCGAGGAGATCTTCGGCCAGTACGACCTCATCGTCGACGGCACCGACAACTTCGCCACCCGCTACCTGGTCAACGACGCCTGCGTGCTGCTGAACAAGCCGTACGTGTGGGGCTCGATCTACCGCTTCGACGGCCAGGTCTCGGTCTTCTGGAACGAGCACGGCCCCAACTACCGGGACCTGTACCCGGTGCCGCCGCCGCCCGGGATGGTGCCCTCCTGCGCCGAGGGTGGCGTGCTCGGTGTGCTCTGCGCCACCGTCGGCGCGATCCAGGCCACCGAGGCCGTCAAGCTCATCACCGGCATCGGCGAGACGCTGCTGGGCCGGCTGATGGTCTACGACGCCCTTGAGATGACCTTCCGCGAGATCAAGGTCCGCAAGGACCCCGAGGGCGAGCCGATCACCGGGCTGATCGACTACGAGGCCTTCTGCGGTGTCGTGTCCGAAGAGGCCCAGGAGGCCGCTGCCGGTTCGACGATCACCGTCGACGAGCTCAAGGACATGATGGACGCTGGCAAGGACTTCGAGCTGATCGACGTCCGGGAGCCCAACGAGTACGAGATCGTCTCGATCCCCGGCGCGACGCTGATCCCCAAGGACGAGATCCTGTCCGGCCGGGCGCTGTCCCAGCTGCCGCAGGACCGGCCGATCGTGCTGCACTGCAAGACCGGTGTCCGCTCCGCCGAGGCGCTCGCCGCGGTCAAGGCGGCCGGCTTCAAGGACGCCGTCCACGTCCAGGGCGGCGTGACGGCGTGGGCGACGCGCATCGACAAGGCGCTCCCGACCTACTAGAAGGACCTCGTCCCTCCCCACGATAGAAGGACCCCGTCCTCCTCACCCCTCGCAAGCTCGGGGCGAGCCTCGGGACGGGGCCGGCGCCGCGGGTCCCTGGGACGCGGCCGTTCCAGCAGTTCACCCGCGCCCCGGTACGCCACTGCGCGTGCCGGGGCCCGGCTGCGTTTGACTGGTCGCATGTCCGATATCTCCCGTGCCGAGTTGCTGGAGCGCTACCAGCGGGCCCAGGCCCAGTTCACCGACCGCGTCGACGCCGTCGCGCCCGGGCAGTGGCACGCGCCAGCTCTCCCGGGATGGACCGTCGCGGACCTGATCGCCCACGTGACCGCCGACCAGCTGGCGGTTCCGCAGCTGCTGGCCGGTGGCACCCCGGACATCCGCGCCCGGACCTCTCCCGACGAGCTGCTCGGCGACGACCCGCTCACCGCGTGGGAGACCGCGGCCGACGACGCGCTCACCGCCTGGGCCGGGGACGGCGCCCTGGACGGGGCCGTCGAGCTGCCGGACGGACCCGCTCCCGCCGCCCATCACCTGCGCTCGACGACCGCCGCGCTCACCGTGCACGCCTATGACCTGGCCGCCGCGGTCGGCGGCGACACCGACCTCGACCGGGAGCTCGTGGCCGACGCCCTGCAGTTCGCCGAGGAGCATCTGGGGGACGACGGCGTCCCCGGTCTGGTCGACCCGCCCGCGGTCGTCCCGCCGGGCGCGGAGCTGCTCACCCGGCTGCTGGCCCGGTACGGCCGTCGGGTGTGATCACCGGAGCGCCCCGGGTCTGCCGGTGTGCGCCGCTACGCGCCGCTGCTCCCCGGCATCGAGCGCCACGCAGCCGATCCCGGAGGTCGTTCGAATGAGCCAGCCGCCCCAGGGCCCTCCTCCCACCTGGCCGGGGTTCCCGCCGCCCGAGGGGCCGCCGGGCCAGCCGCAGCCCGGGCCGTCCGGCGGCTGGGGGCAGCCCCAGCCCGGCCGGTACGGACCTCCGCCCGGGCAGGGTGGCTGGCCGCCGCGGCCGGCGCCGGGCCACGGGGAGCCGCCGACCCAGGCCGGCGGCGGGGGCGGGAGCAAGGGCCTGCTGATCGCCGGGATCGTCGGGCTGGCGGTGGCCGTCCTGGTGGTGACGGTCCTCGCGCTCACCCTGAACAGCGGCGGTGCGGACAGCGTCGCCTCCGCGCCCGCCCCGGTCAGCATCCCCTCGACGTCCGGTCCGTCGACCGCGCCGTCCACCGTGCCGGCCGGGCTGGACGCCTTCCTCGCCAGCCTGCCGGCGGACTTCGTCGACTGCGAGGAGGCGCCCCTCGCCGCCGACGGCGACCTCCTGGCCGCGGGATGCGGCGAGGCGACGAGCCGGCCGGGGCCGACGGGCGCCCGGTTCTACCTCTACCCGGACGTCGCCACCCTGGACGAGGTGTTCACCACCGACGTGCTCGGCAGCGGGCTCACCGAGTTCCCCGACGGCCAGGACTGCTCGACCGGCATCGGCTACGGCGGCTGGGACGTCGACGGCGCCGTCGGCGGCATGGTCGCCTGCACGATCGTCGACGACGGCACGGTGAGCATCGCCTGGACCGACGACGAGTTCCGCACCGAGGGGATCGTCGTCGCGCCAGGCAGCGCGCAGGCCGACGTCGCGGAGCTCTACGCCTGGTGGACCGAGAACAGCTTCTACCAGGGCTGAGATGACCGATCGCCCGCCGGCCGGACCGGACGTCGACGAGGCGGTGTTCGACGCCGTCGAGTCGATCCCACCGGGCCGGGTGAGCACCTACGGCGCCATCGGGCGGCTCGTCGGGGTCGGTCCCCGGCGGGTCGCCCGCGCGCTGTCCGGCGGCGGGGCGGCCGTTCCCTGGTACCGCGTCGTGCGCGCGGACGGAACGGCGGCCGAACCCGTCCGGGCCCGGCAGCTGGAGCTGCTGGCCGGTGAGGGCGTGCCGGTGCGCGGGCAGCGGGTCGACCTGGCCGCCGTCGGGTGGCCGGACGAGGGCTGGTGAAGGACCCCGTCCTCCCCTCCGCTCGCAAGCTCGCGAGGGAACCCGGGACGGGGCCACCTCCTCTCCGCTCGTGAGCTCGCGGAGGATCCCGGGACGGGGCCACGCGGACTGTCGGTGCCCCGTGGTCCCATCGAGGCGTGCGGGGAGAAGTAGCAGTCGCAGACGCAGGGATCCCGGCTCCGGGCGCGAGCCCGGCGCCGGTCTACCGGCTGGTGCAGCCGGCGGCAGCGCCGCCGGTCCGTCCCCGGCTCGATCCCACCCAGCAGGCGGTGGTCGATCACGCGGGTGGCCCGCTGTTGGTGCTCGCCGGCCCCGGCACGGGCAAGACGACGACGATCGTGGAGGCGGTGGCCGCCCGGATCGAGGCCGGCGCCGACCCCGAGCGGATCCTGGTGCTCACGTTCAGCCGCAAGGCCGCGGCCGAGCTGCGCGCCCGGATCACCGCGCGGGTGGGCCGCACCATCCGCGAGCCGGTGGCCCGCACCTTCCACTCCTACGCCTTCGGCGTGCTCCGCCGGGCCGCGGTGCTGCGCGGTGAGCCGTCCCCGCGGCTGCTCACCTCGGCCGAGCAGGACGCCGTCGTCGCCGAGCTGCTGCGCGGCGACGCGGCCGAGGACGGCATCCGCTGGCCGGCCGAGCTGGCTGCCGCGCTGGGCACCGACGGGTTCCGCGACGAGCTGCGCGAGCTGCTGCTGCGGGCCACCGAGCGCGGGGTCGACTCCCGTCGGCTCGCCGCCTGGGGGCGGGGGCGCGGCCTGGCCCACTGGGAGGCCGCCGCCCGGTTCGCCGACCAGTACGCGGGCGTCACCGCGTTCGCCACCGCGGCTCGCGGTGGGGCCAGCGGCTACGACCCGGCCGAGCTGGTCCGGGCGGCCATCGACGAGCTGCGCGACGACCCGGAGCTGCTGCGGTTCGAGCGGGAACGGGCCGGTGCGCTGTTCGTCGACGAGTACCAGGACACCGACCCCGCGCAGGTAGAGCTGCTCGAGCTGCTCGCCGGGGGCGGTGGCGACCTGGTCGCGGTCGGCGACCCCGACCAGGCCATCTACGCCTTCCGAGGAGCCGAGCCGCGCGGCATCCTCGAGTTCGGCGACCGGTTCCGGCATCGCGACGGCCGGCCCGCCGACCGGCTGTCGCTGGGCGTCTGCCGGCGCTCGGGCGCTGATCTGCTGGCCGTCAGCCGCCGGGTCGCCGAAGGCCTGCCCGGCCCCTGGGAGCACCGCCGCCTGGTGCCAGCGGAGGGCACCGAGCCCGGGTCGGCCGAGGTGCACGTCTTCGACTCCCCGGCCGTGGAGGCCGCCTACCTGGCCGACACGATGCGCCGCGCCCACCTCCTCGACCGGGTGCCGTGGTCGCAGATGGCGGTCGTCGTCCGTTCGGCGGCGGCCAGCCTGGGGCCGGTCCGCCGCGCGCTGACCCAGGCCGGGGTGCCGGTCGCCGTCTCCGCCGACGACGTCGGCCTGGCCGGGCAGCCGGCGGTCCAGCCGCTGCTCGCCGCGGTCGGCGCGCTGCTCCCGCCCCGCGCCGGGGGCGGGCGTGTCCCAGCCACCGATCCGGCGACGCCCGATGCCGTTCCCGCGGCGGCCGGGCTCGACGAGCCGGGCGCGGAGGCGCTGCTCGCCTCGCCGCTGGGTGGCGCCACCGTGCTGGACCTACGCCGGCTGCGCCGTGCCGTCCGGCGGGCGATGGCCGGCCGTGGGGAGGACCCGGCCCAGCGCGGCGCACCGCTGGCCGTGCTGCTCACCGACGCCACTCTCCTCGACGCGGTGCCCGAGCACGTCGCCCGGCCCGCCGCCCGGGTGGCGCGCGTGCTGGACGCCGGACGGCTCTCCCTCGCCGGTGGCGGCAGCGCCGAGGACGTGCTGTGGGCCATGTGGCAGGCCAGCGGGCTGGGCCCGAAGTGGGCCCGGGCCAGCGCCGCCGGCGGTCCGCACGGTGCGGTGGCCGACCGCGACCTCGACGCCGTGGTGTCCCTCTTCGACGCGGCCGCCGGGTTCGTCGACCGGCTGCCGCACGCCGAGGTCGCCGCCTTCGTCGACCACCTGGCCGCCCAGCAGCTGCCCGGCGACACCGGCGCGGCCCGGGCGCCGGAGGGCGAGACGGTGCGGCTGCTCACCGCGCACGCGGCCAAGGGCCTGGAGTGGGACCTGGTCTGCGTGGCCGGCGTGCAGGAGGGGCTGTGGCCCGACCTCCGCACCCGGGCCAGCCTGCTCGGCGCCGAGGACCTCGTCGACGCCGCGGCGGGCACCGACCCGGCCAACCTCGACCGCCGCACCCTGGCGCTGGCCGAGGAACGCCGGCTGTTCTACGTCGCCTGCACCCGCGCGCGCCGCCGGCTGGTGGTCACCGCCGTCGACGGCTCCGTCGAGGGCGGCGACGCCGGGGCCACCGCCTCCCGCTTCCTGGACCTGGTGGCGGCGCCCCCGACCGGCGGGGACGCCGAGGGCGCCCGGCCGCACACCGCCCTGCCCCGGCAGCTGACGCTGCCCTCCCTCGTCGCCGAGTTGCGGCGCCACCTCACCGACCCGCACACGCCGGCCGCGCGACGGGCCGGTGCGGCCGCCGTGCTGCGCCGGTTGGCCGACGAGCGGGTGCCCGGTGCCGCGCCGGCGACCTGGTGGGGGTTGGCGCCGCTGTCCGAGGACGCTCCGCTGGTCGACCCGCACGAGGTGGTTCCGGTGCGGCCCTCGGCGATCGACACCTTCCAGCGCTGTCCGCTGCGCTGGGTGCTCGGCGCGGTGGGCGCCGAGGCCGCACCCGAGGCCACCCGCACCGTGGGCTCGGCGGTGCACGATGTCGCCCAGCAGGTGGCCGAGGGCCTTCTGCCGGCCGAGGCGCGGGCGGTGCTGGACGCCGAGCTCGACGGCCTCGACCTCGGGCCGGGCTGGTTCGACCAGCGGCAGCGCGACCGGGCCCAGGAGATGCTCGCCAAGTTCCTGGCCTGGCACCAGCGGGCCGACCGAGAGCTGGTCGCCGCGGAGGAGGACTTCGACGTGGTGGTCGGCCGGGCGCGGCTGCGCGGCCAGGTCGACCGGCTCGAGCGCGACGGCGCGGGCCGGCTGGTGGTCGTCGACCTCAAGACCGGCAAGACCCCACCCCGCACGGTGGAGGAGCACGGCCAGCTGGCCGCCTACCAGGTGGCGGTCGCGGAGGGCGCCTTCGCCCAGCACGGCACCGCGACCGGCGGTGCCGCGCTGCTGCAGGTCGGCGGCGCGCAGAAGGCGGCGAAGGAGTACGCCCAGCCACCGCTGCCGGCCGAGGTCGACCCGCGACAGACCTGGGCGGGGGAGCTGCTGGCCGAAGTGGGTGAGGGCATGGGGGCGGGCAGTTTCGCCGCGCGCACCGACGCCGACTGCGAACGCTGCGCGTTCCGGCGCAGCTGCCCGATGCAGGAGTCCGGCAGGCAGGTGACCCGGTGACGCTGCGCGATCCGTGGTCGTCCGATGGCTTGTGGCCCCGCCCCGGGGTCCCCCGCGAGCCCGCGAGCGGAGGGGACGACGGGGTCCTCCAGCAGCTGGCGTTCGACCTCCCCGGCCTGGTCACCCCCGACGTGCCCGACCTACCACAGCTGCTCACCCCGGCCGAGGTCGCGGACCGCTGCGGGCTGGCCTACGCGCCGTCGGCGGAGCAGGCCGGCGTGGTGCAGGCGCCGGTGGACCGGCCGCTGGTGGTGGTCGCCGGCGCCGGGTCGGGCAAGACCGAGACGATGGCCGCCCGGGTGGCCTGGCTGGTGGCCAACCAGCTGGTCGCGCCGGAGGCGGTGCTCGGCCTCACCTTCACCCGCAAGGCGGCCAGCGAGCTCAACGCCCGGGTACGGCTACGGCTGGGCGCGCTGGCCGAGCATCCCGACACCGACCCGGCGCTGAAGGAGCGCCTCACCGTCGCCGCCCCGACGGTGGCCACCTACCACGGCTACGCCGCCGCGCTCGTCGCCGAGCACGGGCTGCGGATCGGCGTCGAGCCGGGCGCGGGCGTGCTGGGCCCGGCGATGTGCTGGGGCCAGGCGGCGACGGTGGTGGCCGGCCACACCGGTGACATGAGCGACGTGGCCCTGGGCCTGGTCACCACCACCGAGGACGTGCTGCAGCTGGCCGCCGAGCTGGGCGAACACGACATCAGCCCGGCGGCGCTGCGCGCCTGGACCACCCGGCTGGAGCAGCGGGTGGCCGGCTACCCCGACGCGGGCAAGAAGAGAGGGCCCTACGCCGAGGTGGTCAGGATGCTCGCCCGGCAGCGCGCCCGCGTGGCGCTGCTGCCGATGGTGGAGGCCTTCGAGGCCCGCAAGCGGACCGCCGGCGCCATCGACTACGCCGACCAGGTGGCCTTCGCTGCCACGGTCGCGGTCACCTCGCCCGAGGCCGGCCGGCGGGAGCGGGCCCGCTGGCGGGTCGTCCTGCTCGACGAGTACCAGGACACCAGCGTGGGGCAGCTGCGCATGCTGGAGGCGCTGTTCGGCGGCCCCGGTGGGCACCCGGTGCTGGCGGTCGGTGACCCGCGGCAGTCCATCTACGGCTGGCGGGGCGCGTCGGCCGGCACCATCGAGCGGTTCGGCCGCACGTTCCCGGGCACGTCCGAGCGGCCGTTCGAGCGGCTCACCCTGTCCACCAGCTGGCGCAACGACCGCGCGGTGCTGGCCGTGGCCAACACCGTCGCCGGGGCGCTGCCGCCGCCCGCGGAGGACCAGCCGCTGCCCGACCTCACGTCCTCGCCGGTCGCCGGCCCGGGCGAGGTCCGCTGCGGCCTGTACGAGACGGTCGAGGAGGAGACCGAGGCGCTCGCCGACCGGCTCGCCGCCGCCTGGCACGGAACGACCGAGCCGGCCGGTCGTGACGAGTGGGGCCCGGAGGGCTCCGCGCAGGAGCGACGCAGCGGCTCCGAGCAGCAGGGGGACGGCACCTGGCTGCGGGGCCGTCCGAAGGACGGCAGTGCGCACCGCCCGACCGTGGCGGTGCTCGCCCGCCGGCGCGCGCAGCTGCCCGGTATCGCCGCGGCGCTGCGGGGCCGGGGCGTCCCGGTAGAGGTCGTCGGCCTGGGCGGGCTGCTCGACGTGCCCGAGGTCTCCGACGTGGTCGCCACCCTGCGGGTGCTGGTCGACCCCACCGCGGGTGACGCGCTCGGCCGGCTGCTCACCGGCGCCCGCTGGCGGATCGGCCCGCGCGACCTGGCCGCGCTGGAGTCCCGCGCACGGGCGCTGGTGCGCGAGCGTGCATCCGGCGCGGAGGCACCTGCGCCCGCGGACGGGCCGGCGGTGCCGACGCCCCCGCGGGAGCGCGGCAGCATCGTCGAGGCGCTCGACGACCTCGGCCGGCCGGAGGCGTACTCCGCGGAGGGTCACCGCCGGCTGCGCCGGCTCGGCACCGAGCTGGCCGGGCTGCGCGCCCGGCTGGGGGAGTCGCTGCCCGACCTGGTCGACGAGGTCACCCGCACGCTGGGCCTGGAGACCGAGCTGGCCAGCCACCCCGACGTCAGCCCCGGCGGCGCCCGGGCGCACCTCGACGCGCTGCACGAGGTGGCCGCCCAGTTCTCCGAGCTGGCCGAGCTGCCCTCGCTGCCGGCCTTCCTGGGGTACCTCGCCGACGCCGAGGTCCGGGAGCGGGGCCTGGAGCCCGGTGAGGTGGCGGTCAACCCGGAGGCGGTCCAGCTGCTCACCGGCCATTCCGCCAAGGGGCTGGAGTGGGACGTCGTCGCCGTGCCCGGGATGACCGTGGGCCAGTTCCCGGCCCGCACCGACGCCGCCGACTCCTGGATCCGCGACCCGGGGGCGGTGCCCGCCGAGCTGCGGGCCACCGACCGCGCCGAGCTGCCGGCGCTGCGGCTGCCGGTGCCCGGGTCCGGTGACCAGGCGGCGGTCCGCGACGCGCTGGAGGACTACGTCGCGGAGTGGAAGGCGTTCGGGCTGGCCGAGGAGGTGCGGCTGGGCTACGTCGCCGTGACCCGGGCCAAGCACCTGCTGATCTGCTCGGGCAGCTGGTGGCGCGACGGCAAGACGGTGTGCGGGCCGTCCTCGTTGCTGGAGGCGGTGAAGGCGGCCTGCGAGGCGGGCGCCGGCGTGATCGACGCCTGGGCGCCCGAGCCGGAGGAGGGTGCCGACAACCCGGCGCTGGCCGAGTGGCCGGTCGGGGTGTGGCCGGCCGACCCGCTGTCGTCGGGACGGCGGCGGGCGCTGACCGCGGCCGCCGAACAGGTCGCCGCCACCCGGCCGCACCCGCTCATCGACGACACCCTTGGCGCGACCGATGACCCGCTGGTCGCCGAGTGGGTACGCGACGCCGACCTGCTGCTGCGCGAGCGCGCCGAGCACGGCCGGGGCACCGTCGACGTCCCGCTGCCGGCGCACCTGTCGGTGTCCGCACTGGTCGCGCTGCGTCGCGACCCGGCGGAGCTGGCCCGTCGGCTGCGCCGGCCGATGCCGGCCGCCCCCGCGCCGCTGGCCCGGCGGGGCACCGCCTTCCACGCCTGGCTGGAGGAGCGCTTCGGCACCTCCCGGCTGATCGATCTCGACGAGCTGCCCGGCTCGGGGGACGCGTCCGCCGCGTCGGACGCCGCGCTCACCTCGCTGCAGGGCGCCTTCCTGGCCAGCCCGTGGGCCGACCGGCAGCCGATCGACGTGGAGGCGCCGTTCGAGACCCCGCTCGGGCCGCTCACGCTGCGCGGGCGGATCGACGCCGTCTACGCGACGCCCGACGGGGGGTTCGAGGTCATCGACTGGAAGACCGGCCCGGTGCCCGGCCCGGCCGAGCTCGCCGCTGCCGGGGTGCAGCTGGCCGCCTACCGGCTGGGCTGGTCGCGGCTGATGGACGTGCCGGTGGAGCGGGTCAGCGCCGGGTTCCACCACGTCGCGGCCGACGTCACGCTGCGGCCGGTGGACCTGCTCGACGAGGCAGGACTGCTGGCGCTGGTCACCGGGACGGGCTGACGGGCCCGGCGCCCGGTGGCCACCCGCCCGAGGCCGGGGACGTCGGCCGCTTGGGTACGCCCGCCGCCGGGCCCAATGGTGTGGACGTCCGGTGGTGAGGGGCACGGGCGCGCTGCACGGAGACGAGTTGCTGCGCAAGGGGAAGGCTCGTGTCCTCGAGGGCGGCTTCAGGGACACCGCCGCCGAGCCCACGTCGGGGCCGCTCAGCGGGTCATCGACGTGTGCGGCTGGCTACGGTGAAGGCCCCGCACGAACCAGGTGACCCATACCAGCAGGACGGCTACATGGGTGGTCACAAAGCAGGCGTAGCCCCAAAGCGGCGAACGCGCGCGCCCGACGACTGTTATCTCCGGGAGGCTGGCGGCAAGCGGACCGATCAGCTCCCAACTCATCATGGCCCAGCCGACCGCCTCCACCTGTCGGTCGCTCAGCCGGCCGCTTCGCTGCAGACGACGCGTCACCTGCACCAACGCGACATTCATTACGGCCATTACGGCTGGTCCAGTCTGGATGCCAGCTCGGCCCCGGAGTCGTCGTACGACGGGACTGACGAGGGCCGCCGGTTCAGCCAAGAGGAAGGGCGCCTGGAGGTCGATCAGGGAAGCGCGAGCGCGCCTCTTGAAGTCCGCCTGGGGCGGCGGTGCGGTATTCAACGGCTTTGCGACCACGGGTTGATCATGCCCGAAACAGCGGGGCCCGCGAATCTGGACGATCAGGTCCCTAAGTTGGCCGCTCGGGGACACTTCGGTACGACCGCGTCAGCTCCCGAACGAGTAGCGCAGCTCAGCGTTGATGAGCTCATTGAGGTTTTCTCACCAGGTTCGGCGGCCTGAAGGACGTCGTCGCTGGTCGTCGCGGGTGTTCCGGATGTAG
>JABAKE010000204.1 GCA_019779905.1 Modestobacter lapidis
TTTTCAAACTTAATCTTTTCAGTCAGATTTGTTTTGTGTTTGTGTTTTAGTGTGCGACGGTGTATATATGTTTTCTGTGTGTTGTAGTTTCTCTATAAGATAGATTTCTGTCATTTGTTATATCCATCCCCATCCTCATGTTCTTCATGATTCAGCAGTCTAATGTGCTTCTTTCTCCATCCAAAAAGATGTTCTGTAGTTCCATATTTTGTGAAAATTTTTGGTATTTTCATATCATCCCAGGAGCTTTAATTTCCTTGATCATAGTTCACAAAAGTTGGGTTTTCTTATTTGACATGCCATCAATCTGTGATAAGGCAGTCTCAAAATCGTGATACCCATTTTCATGTCATTCATCTGGGTGATTATCTTTTTACCACAGCTGCCTCTTTCTTCGCATCACTGTGATTGTGGCCCAAAACCAACAACACCAGAACCGGTGCTTCATCATCCTTTTACCACAGTGTTCGTTGGTTCATTTTCTGTGTTTTTCCTTCTTTTGGAAAATTCATAGGCCATCATCATCAGTAGCGATTAATGAAGAGGACAGTAGAGTGCTACAAACCATACACTCAAAATCGCCAAATCCCTTTGTAGGGTATGAATCCTTGCTAAGCTCCTGGTTATGGAAAACTGTCCAAGCACCACTATGTGCTTCAGCTTCACGTAGGGTATCAATCCTTGCTAACATCCTGTTATGTAAGTTCATGATTGCCTTCATTTTTAGGACAATTTTTCCGTATTTACGCACGTATATAT
>JABAKE010000205.1 GCA_019779905.1 Modestobacter lapidis
TGGTTTAAAAAACGGCCGTTACCGTTACATAACGGCCGTTATGTAATGGTAACGGCCGCGACCGTGCCGTTATATGCAATATGACGGCCGCGGTTTGTAACGGGGCAGAAATTCGCCACCAAAACGGTCCGTAACGGCCGTTATATTGAATATAACGGCCGGACCGTTATAACGGCGGTTATATTCAATATAACGGCCGTTATAACGTTGCTGCGTTTTTTTTTTTTTTTTTTTTTTTTTTTTTTTTTTTTTTTTTTGAGTTCTTTTCAAGATTCAACGTCAAAATAACTTAGAGATGGTTGATATGTGTTAGATCTATACTTTTGGAGCAAAAAAATTCAAGTTTTAACACTTTTTGTAATATTTTTTATTTTTTCATTCCGAATTATTTTAGGTTTTTTTTTTTAAGATTGTGTAATAAATGAACCAAAGGCTTTATATTGAATTAGATACGATGTTAGTCATGTTACTCACTAATTTTTCCTTAGATCTAGTGTTTTATGGTGTAGATCTAGAATTTTTTTTTTTTTTTTTTAAAATTTTGGGTTTTTTTTGATTTTATTTTCATTTTTTTTCAAATTAGTGTTCAAATGCATTTATAATGTGTTAGTTTAAAATAGATCTACACTTTTGGATAAAAAAAGTGTGAATTTTAGCACTTTTTGTATTTTTTTTTATTTTTTCATTATTTAAATCCGATTTTTTTTAAAGATTGTGTAAATGTAATATACTAATTCATGAACCATAGGCTTTATATTG
>JABAKE010000206.1 GCA_019779905.1 Modestobacter lapidis
GAATTTCCACAATAACTGCAAACCCCTCTAATATCATTTGAGAATACAAATTCTTATTGCGCCCCAAAACTCTATTTTTTTTCGAATCAGAAATAGAAAGAATCAAATGATTCTGTTGATACTGATACATTCGAGCAATTAAACGTTTCACAATTAGAAAACTTAATTTATTGTCATAACCCACATTTTCCAACAAAAGAGATCTATTTCTATTTAAACTCGAATCCCGATCATGAGCAAGTGCATAAATATACTCCTGAAAGATAAGTGGATATAAGAAGTAGTGTTGTTGAGATCTATCTAGCTCTAAATATCTTTGGAATTCCGCCATTCGAAATTAGAGTTGAACTAAAGGTAGAGGATTTAGAGGGTTATCAAATAATACATAGTGCGATACAGTCAAAACAAGGTATTATAATAAGAAACGAACAGATACCTCGGATACTGGTAAACTTATCAACGGATTCTCTATCCTCTCTTTTCCATTAAAATGAATTTTTTTATATTCGTTACAGGATAACAAGATGGTTAGAAATCCTTTATTTTATCAACCCAATCGCTCTTTTGATTTTGGAATTTATTTATCAATATACTATTTCTTTTACACAAGCATTTCCATTCCATAATAAAAAATGGCAATAATTAGGATTCATTAAAAAATAAAGAATCCACTCCATGGGAGAAGCTCTTCCCGTATCAGGCACTAATATATTTTTAACGTCTAATTAGATCGGGTAATTATTCAAATTAAGAACAGA
>JABAKE010000207.1 GCA_019779905.1 Modestobacter lapidis
CTCTCAGAGAACAGTGGGAGGATAATTGAGAACTAATAATAAAAGTAGGTCTAAACCTCTTTATTTATATATGTTGATATATAATTTTGATGCATGCGATGTATGGATATTTATGAAAATGAGACCCTGTTTTTACAAAACCCCTATTTTCATAAAATCAAGTTGTAAGGAAGAAGCCTTGGGCTTTATCCTAGCCTCCTACCATTACAAGACAGGTGAGTCTTTATGGTGGATGTGTTTGGCTGCAGATATGTGGGAACACATTCATTGTGAAGGTTCAAACCGGCTTGTTACATATAGGATATCATGAGGTGCGATAATGGGGCTTACCAAGAAACTAACATGTGAGGGATGCCACATTCAATTGACCATACTCATGTGAATGGTAGGTGTAACTTGACTAAAATGTACTATCCAAGAAACTATTATGTGAGGATACTACGATTTTAGAGGCTAAAGGATGATTGGAATTTGCTTAGGTGAAGCATTAGGATAAAGAGTTATCCACTCATTAAGGGTTAGTATCCAAGAAACTAACATGTGAGGTTACTAATTCTTAATGGGACCCCAATCCCTGCTATGGAAATTCATTTTTGAAATTCCCAAGTCTCATCTTAGGGTGTATGGGATTTGAACAAAATAGTGGGAGGAAACATAGAAATTAAAGACAAAAAATTTTATGTTTTATTAATATGAAACTTATATTATTTTCTGTGGTAGATGGCACCTCTAAACCCCCTCTCTCGTATTCT
>JABAKE010000209.1 GCA_019779905.1 Modestobacter lapidis
AAGGAGAAGATCACTACTTCCTTCAAGGTGATAAAAATGGCTCAAACGTCCGAAGAGTTTGTTCCTTATCCAACGTCTGACGGACAACCCATATGGGTGCATCCAGATCTCCTCGAAGATGAAAATTGGGAGATCGTCAAAACAAAGCCAACCGCTCAACAGCGAAGGCAAGCCAGGAGACAACTCTGTAAGCTCAAACAGCAGGAGAAGGCTCAACCAAAACAGGAGGTCCCTGAAAAGGCAGAGACTTCCTCTACTGCTTCACTGGGGGCAACGGAAGAATCCTTTCCCAAGACTCCAAAGGCGGCTAGAAGATTCACCCTTGATGACTTCATGCCACCACAGCTCAGAAATGAAGCTACGCAGGGGGCAATGTACTCTTGCAACTCGGTAGTTGGATTCTCCATGGATGGATATGAGTCCAGTGACACTGCCAGTGACATCGATGAGTGGGAGGAATCCCTTGAAACAGGAGAATACCTCTCCGACGAAGAATGGGTTCCCGAATCTCATCTTATGCCAGTAATCTGGTATAATCCCTTACAGCCACAAGGATCCTGGTCCGATGATGATGAAGACCAAGAGGCTGTTCAAGGAAATGCTGTTGATCCAGCACCCGCCAATGCTCTAGTGGAACCAAACATCGATGAACCACAAGGAGCAGATGACGAACAAGAAGATTTGGCTCCTATGCCCGATCTCGAAGAATATGCAATGATCTTGCAGCGTCTCGCCATAGAGCAAGAG
>JABAKE010000210.1 GCA_019779905.1 Modestobacter lapidis
ATCCAGTTACAGAGATGAGAATGCAGTCTGTGGGCTTTAGGGCATACACCAATCCCAACAATCTCCCACTTGCACTAAAGATCACAACGACCTAGCCTTACTCCCATAGACTCAACATGTGAAGAAAACACTTTCTCAGTAAGAGTCTTAGTAAATGGGTCAGCTAAGTTATTTGCTGAGGCAATCTGCTCCACCACTATTTCTCCTTCCTGAACGAATTCTGTTAGATTTGTGGTCTCAATGCAGTATATGATGTAATAAATTGATTAATTTCTTTATTTATCAATACAATTTATGCTTTCCATTTCATGAGATGAATGGTGTTAATAGTATATTTGTGCATAATTAATACGAATGACATAATAGTTCATGAGATGAACTGGAGTCCATAAGTATACTAGATGTAATACATGTGTATGGATGAGATCCACATACAGGAGACATGTATAACAAATCTTATACTTAAAATATCTTCACAACCAGTGATGAGACTGGACATCTCATACTGATAAGGTTGCAGCACTTTGATCACTATATGATAGTGTGATTTGTCTCGATCATCAGAATGGAAGATTCTGGATCATAGTGCTGGTACATTTGATGTATTGAAAGGACCATGAGAAGCACCTTATGAACACTGTCATTAGGATAAGGTTTGCTCTCATAATTCCCTAGCATTAAGCTCTCAATCCTGAGACATTAATGAACTCAAGTTTCTATCTATTCATTTACTTTGAGTCATCAAT
>JABAKE010000211.1 GCA_019779905.1 Modestobacter lapidis
ATAGAAATACGGCTTTCTTTGCAGCTTCTGTAAACAATAGATGGAACAGGAATAAACTCCTCTCTAATCTTGATGATTTTGATGTTTTAGTGAAGGGCCAGGCTGCTGTGGAAGGGGTTGCAGTTGCTTATTTTCAGAACATTCTTGGCACTCCTGGGCCTCAGTTTACTGGTAGTTCCTATTTACAGGATCTTATTCCATTTTCTGTTTCTGCTATGCATGCTACATCTTTAATTGCTCCTATCACTAGTGATGAGATTCTGACCACTTTGAGATCTATGAAGAAAAATAAGAGTCCAGGTCCCGATGGCTATAATGTTAATTTCTTTTTGCATTGTTGGAGTACAGTGGGGGATGATTTTCTTAAGGCAGTGCATTCTTTCTTTAGAAATAGTAAATTGCCATCTGGGGTTAATGCTACCTCTATTGCTTTGGTTCCAAAGGTTGCTAATCCTACACGTATGGCTGATTTCCGACCTATTTCTTGCTGCAACACTACTTATAAGTGCATCTCTAAATTGCTTGCTAATAGGCTGAAAGTGGTTCTACCTTCCTTGATTGGGGAGTACCAATCAGCTTTTGTGGCTGGTCGCAGCATTAGTGATAACATTCTAATTGCTCAGGAACTCTTTCGGAATTATCACACTAATATTGGGTCTCCTAGATGTGCTTTAAAGATTGATTTGAGAAAGGCTTTTGATTCAGTTACTTGGGATTTCCTCTTTGCTGCTATGTACTGCTTTG
>JABAKE010000023.1 GCA_019779905.1 Modestobacter lapidis
TCATCCTCACGCCCACGCGGGCTCAGAACCCCGACGATCATGAACCCCGACAAGATCACGAAAGATCAAGGTTAAGGCGCGAAGGCGCCGCAGGCGACTCGGGGACATCACGTCCAAACGGCACAGCCTGGCGTGGTTCAGCCACGGATCGGTCCCGCAGAGTCCACCGGATCGGCCGAAGCGCTCCAGGCCGGCGCCAGAACGGCTTGCCTGCTCGCCGAGAAGGCGACCAGGTCCGCCGCGACGGATTGAGCAGCGCGCATCAGGGCCGTCTGGGCGAATCCGCGACCAGCCGGCGCGCCGTCGCTGAGCACCGCCGCGGTCTTGGCGTCGCGCGGCAAGGCGCCGATCACGGGGACGGCGAGCGCATCGCCGATCTCTCGTTCGGTGTACGGCTCCCCCGGCGCCACCACCATCACGGCCACCGGCCCGGTCCCGGGCTCGGCCTCTTCGCGTCGGAGATGTGCGATGGCTTGGGATGCCGCGCGCACGGCGCGCAGGTTCGAGCCGGTCACCACCACAACCGCCGCGGCTTGGCTGACCACAGGCGTGGGGAAGTGCTCGGTCCGCAGCCGCCCGCAGTCGGCGAGGACGTCGGTCGTGCCATCGCCGATCGCGTCCAGGGCTCCGGCCATCCGTGACCAGTCGACGTGGGCAGCACCGGTCGGGTCGGCGAGACCCGGCAGCAAGCGCGCCCGGCCGGCCTGGTCCAACTGGAGCAGGTGGGCGTCGAGCCGAGCGATCACGTCACCGCGACGCGCCGCAAGTGAGAGCTCACCCAGACCGTCTGCGGCCTGCTCTCCTCGGCCGTAGCCGGCGAGCACGTCACCGCCGGCGGGGTCGAGTTCGGCCAGTACCACCGGCCGTGGCCAGGACAGGGCCAGCGCCAGCGCTGCGGTGGTCACACCCGGGGCGCCCTTCGCCGACAAGACGGCGATCAACATGGTCAGGCCTACTCGTCCGACACCACGACAACGGCGATCGCCCCGGCCGCCGCTCGAGCAGCTACGTCCGGTCCGTCCGTCTCATCGACCAACGCGTCGACGACCCGCCGTCCATCGGTACCTGTGGGTCCGACGCGTAGCACCGTGGCCGGGACCGGGTCCGGGGCTACGGCGGCAGTCTTCGCGGTCGAGTCCGGAGCACCGACCGACACCAGCAGCACGGGCTGGCCCGGTCGGAGCGGCGTCGTCGGCACCTGCACCGATGACACCCCGACGCCGACCAACTGCTGTCCTTCGGCCGGAAGGCGTCGGTCGATCACTGCGTCCTGCGTCAGCAGCGAGCCAGGCAGCAGTTCCGTGGCCGCCACCATTCCGATCACCCGTTCCCGATCGCCGTAGGAAATGGGTGCCAGTGCCGGGTCCACCGGCACACGCGCCTCGACCAGGTCGGCGGCGGTGATGGGCTGCCCCCAGGGCACCGGGCGCGCCACCGCGATCACCGGTGCCGACTGACCGAGCGAGGTGGCGAGGTAGGCGGCGCCCAGGGCCCCGAGCACCACCATCACCACGGCAAGAGCGAGCAGCGCCGGCCTACGGCGACGACGCGGTGGTGCCAGCACCGGCGCCCGCGAGAGCCCGATGCCGTGCGAGCTAGCAGGCGTGCTGTTCACCTGCGGCTGCGTGCGAGTCATCTCCGGCCCCCGTCCTGGTTGAGGACGTGGAGCTCCCCGACGAAGAGTTCCGTCGACGACGAGAGCTCCAGCGTCTCGGTGCCCGAGAGCCCGCCACCGGACCAGGTGATGGTCCAGGTGCTGGTCGCCGTGACCGGCCAGGCTCCGCCTCCCGGCACGTGCCGACTCGAGGCTCTTTCGTAGACGTGGCCGCAATCGGGGGACGGTCCGGTCGCACCCGCCGCGTAGGGCGTTCCCGCACCGCAGACGACGGTGGTGCCGTCGCCCATGTCCCAGGCGATGCGGCTCACCTGCCCCCGTGCGACGACGGTGACGCCGCCGGCCGAAGCGGATCCTTCCGCCGGACCCAGGGTGTCCGCACCGCGCTCGGCCCACATCCAGACCGGCAGGCCGACGAGCCCGCTGGTCGATCCCGGTGGGGGTGCCATCCGGATCTCAGGCGCACGCATGACCATCGCGGAGATGGCCTGTTCGGCGAGCACCCTCGGGTCGATGGGCGGACCAGCCGGAGGATCGGTGCCGGTCCCGAGGAAGATCAAGCTCACCTGATAGCCGGTGGGAGAGCTGTCGGAGGGGCAGAGCCGGAGGTTGATCGTCCCCTCGGCTGCCGTGCGGCCGCCCCAGATCGGGTCGGACTCCGGAGGCTGCGGGGACGCCGGGTGATAGACGCACGGGTCCGGAGCCGCCGCCTCACCCCCGGTGCTCCCCCCTTCCGCGCGCACCGGCGCATCGTCGTCCCTGGCGCTGGCTTCCTCGGCCGCCGACGGTGTGGAGGCGATCAGCAGACAGACACCGGTCAGCGGGTCCTTCTTGGCGCACTCGACCGGCGGTGCGGCGAGGGCGATGGCCGGCGAACCGACCAGCGCCAGGAGCGCGACACCGACGATCGCTCCTGCTCTGCGGATCAGCACGGCTGGTCCGTCCGCGGGTCGAGCGTGGTGACGAGCCACGGAGATCCCGCCTCGGACTGGTACTGGACGACGGTGACGTCCCAGACGTAGCGATCCGGAGTGCCGGGCGGCACGGCCGCACCGGTGTCGGCGTCGACGACCTGGGTGCTGCCGCTGTCGTAGCAGCCGGTCAGCTTGACCGAGGGTCCCGCCGGGGAAGCCAACTGGACATCGGTGACCTTCACGTCGAACTGCGTGTTGCCGTTCTGGCGCAGCCCGAGCGTGGCGTACTCGCGCACCGACTGGACGGCGAGGTAAGCGGCCGGGTCGGCAGCGTGACGACGGATCTCCGGCTCCCAGTCCCGGGCGCCGGGGTCTTGCCGGGCGGCGTCCGAGACCTGGATGAGTTCCCTGAGCACCGGAGTGGCCGCTTTCGCTGCCGCCTCCTCCGGAGTCGACGCCTCGGTCGTCGGCGAGGTCGAGACACGTGCGCCTGGGGCGCTTGCCGAAGACGGGGCGTCACTGGAGCAGCCAGCGACGAACGCCAGCAGACTCAGTGCGGCACCGTGCAACCACCGCTGCGTCATGACCAGAGCGCCATATCAGGCATTGGCCATGCCCGGCGGGGTGATCGACGCGCGACATTCAGGCGGAACATGAGCACCTTCCCTGCGGTGGGTGCGGGAAGTTACCACCGGCCTCGCCTACTGGAGCAATACCCGTTCTCCGGTAAATCTGCAGTTCGCCAGCTTGATCTGGTGCCATAGCACAGGTCCGCTGCGCCAAAGACCTTTTCCACAACCCGACTGTTTTCCACAGTTGTTGGCAGCACTCACCCACCGTGTCTCGGAGCACGACACCCTCCAGTTGCGCTGCCGTGAGGGAGCGAAGCAGCACCGAAAGGGGATCCCGAATGTCGGCAGAGAGGTCGCCGCGCGGACGACAGCGCGACTGGAGGCTCCGCTCGCAGAGTGGCCGAACGAGCAGCGCCGGTCCTGCTCCGTCCGTCCCGTCGCGGCCCAGGTCGTCGCGGAATGGCAAGAGCCTGAGGGGAAGCGGCCATGGGCGATCCAGAGATCCTCCAGAACGCGCTCGACGGCGGTCCGCTGCTGTTCACCCCCGAAGAGGCAGCGGAGATGCTGCGCGTGGGTCGCACGACGGTCTACGGCCTGATGAAGGCCGGCGAGCTCCGTCCCGTCCACATCGGACGCAGCTGCCGGTTGGCCCGCAGCGAACTGGAGCGCTACGTGGGGCTCCTCCAGGCCACAGGCACTGCCTCCGAGCACTGATGCACCATCGCCAGGGCATCGGGCCCTCAGAGTCCGTCCTCGCTATCGGCCGCACCGCGACCGACGCCCTGGTGAAAGCCGGCATGCTGCGCCCGGTCCTCATCGCACGCAGCTGCCGCTTCGTGGACCGCTCCCCCACCGCCGCTTTCCGATCGGGGGCACCGGCGCCGGCGGACGGCCATGAACCAGGGCGAGCTGTCCGACGTCATCCACAGCCCTCGGAGAGGGAGCCCGCCTGTGGATGCACGGCGGTCCCTGTCTTTCAGAGCGCTGACACTCGTCGCCTGATGAGCGGAAGAGGCAGACAGTGAGTCCACGGACGTCAAGGGCCGGGTCCTCGGCAAAACGTCGTGGCAACAGCGAAGGATCGACGCCACGCCGCCGGCCGGACGGCCGCTGGCAGATCAACCTCCGTGTCACCGACGAGTTCGGCGAAGCGAGCCGCCACACCGTCTACGGCGACACCCCGCAGGAGACCCGAGAAAAGGCGGCCGCGATCCGGAAACGGGTGGCAGACGGCCAGCCGGCAAGGGACCGGAGGCAGACCGTCGCAGCCTTCGCCCAGCACTGGATCGACACGACGCTGCAGGCCTCCGAGCGCAAGCAGACGACCAAGGTCATGTACGCCGGCGTCGCACGCACCCACATCCTCAGCAGTTCCATCGGGCGGCTCACCCTGGACAGGATCCGGCCATCGCACGTCGAAGGCTGGGTGGTCGAGCTCCGCCGCAAGGGACTAGCGGAGTCCAGCATCCGGTCGGCCTACACGATCCTCCGGGCGGTGCTGGACACGGCCGTCCGCGACGGTGCGCTGGCGTCCAACCCGGCCGCGATCGTGCGGCGGCCCCGGGTGACGGTCAAGGAGGCCCCACACCTGACACCCGCCGAAGTGGCGGAGCTCCTCCGCGCCGCCCGGGACACCCGCTACGCCCCGCTGTTCGCGCTGCTGGTGCACACCGGCCTGCGCCGCGGTGAGGCGCTTGCCCTGCGCTGGTCGGACGTCGACCTGGACAAAGGCTTGCTGCGGGTGCGCGGAACGCTCGCCCGGGTCCAGGGGCGCCTGTTGGTGACGGTGCCGAAGACGGCGAAGTCCAAGCGATCCGTCCCGATCTCCGCACCCGCTGAGCGACTGCTCCGCGGTCTGCGCGGCAGCCAGGCCGAGGAGCGACGGCGGGCCGGTTCGCTCTGGCAGGAGACCGGCTTCGTCTTCACCACCGAGACAGGCGAGCCGTACGACCCCCGCAACGCTCTGCGAGCCCTCAAGGTCGCCGCCACGAGGGCCGGCCTGCCCCACGCGGGCCTGCACACCCTCCGGCACTCAGCGGCCAGCGTGATGCTCACCCAGGGCGTCCCGCTCAAGGTCGTGTCCGAGGTCCTCGGCCACTCCTCCATCGCCATCACCGGAGACGTCTACGGGCACGTCGCACCCGACGTGTCCCGCGGCGCCATGGACGTCCTCGGTGCCGCTTTCAGCGAGTAAGGGTCGCCTAATGGTGGTCAAAATGGTGGTCAAACGCCCCGCAACAGCAAAAGGGGCCGTTCCGGATCTCTCCGGGAACGGCCCCTGACCTGCAACTTCGCTCTGTCGGGCTGACAGGATTTGAACCTGCGACCCCTTGACCCCCAGTCAAGTGCGCTACCAAGCTGCGCTACAGCCCGAGCGTCGAGCAGCTCCCGGCTGGGCCGGGCGCGCTCGATCGCTGCTGGAGCAGGTTACCGCACGGCCTCAGGCTGCCCGGCGACCGGTCACCCCTGCTTCTTCTCGCTCCCCCGGCCCTCGCGAACCTTGACCGACACGTCGATCGGGGTGCCGGCGAAGCCGTACTCCTCGCGGAGCTTGCGCTCCAGGAAGCGCCGGTAGCCGGCCTCGAGGAACCCGGTGGAGAAGACCACGAACCGCGGCGGCCGGATGTCCGCCTGGGTCACGTACTTGATCTTCGGCGCCCGGCCGCCGCGGGCCGGCGGCGGGGTCTCCTGCACCAGCGCCCGGACGTAGGCGTTCAGCGCCGCCGTCGGCACCCGGGTCTCCCAACCGGCCAGCGCCGCCTTCAGGTGGTCGGCCAGCTTGTTCACCCCGCGGCCGGTGACCGCGGAGATGTTCACCCGGCTGGCCCACTGCACCCGGGCCAGGTCGCGGTCGATCTCGTGCTCCAGCTGGGCGTGCCGGTCCTCGTCGAGGGCATCCCACTTGTTGAACGCGATGACCAGCGCCCGGCCGGCCTCGATCACCTGGGTGATCACCCGCTGGTCCTGCTCGCTGATCACCTCGTCGGCGGCCAGCAGCACGACGGCGACCTCGGCGGCCTCGATGGCCGCCTCGGTGCGCAGGCTGGCGTAGTACTCGGTGCCGCTGGCGGTGTTCACCTTGCGACGCAGGCCCGCGGTGTCGACGAAGCGCCACTGCTCCCCGCCCAGGCTGACCAGGGAGTCGACCGGGTCGACGGTGGTGCCGGCGACGGAGTCGACGACCGAGCGCTCCTCCTTCGACAGCCGGTTGATCAGGCTGGACTTGCCGACGTTGGGCCGGCCGACGAGCGCGACCCGGCGCGGGCCACCCTCCCCCTCCTGCTCGCGCGGCGCCTCGGGCATCGCATCGAGCACCAGGTCCAGCAGGTCGCCGCTGCCCCGCCCGTGCAGGGCGCTGACGGAGTACGGCTCCCCCAGGCCCAGCGACCACAGCTCGGCGGCATTGGACTCACCGCGCTCGTCGTCGACCTTGTTGGCCACCAGGATCACCGGCCGGTCGCTGCGCCGCAGCACCCGGGCGGCGGCCAGATCGGTCTCGGTCGCCCCCATCGAGGCGTCGACGACCAGCACGATCACGTCGGCGGTCTTCATCGCGTACTCGGCCTGCCGGGCGATCGAGGCGGCCATGCCGGTCGCCCTGGGCTCCCAGCCGCCGGTGTCGACGACGGTGAACGACTTGCCGTTCCACAGCGCCTCGTAGGCGATCCGGTCGCGGGTGACCCCCGGGACGTCCTGCACCACCGCGGCGCGGCGGCCCAGGAACCGGTTGACCAGCGTCGACTTGCCGACGTTGGGGCGTCCGACGATGGCCACCACCGGCAGCGGGCCCTGCTGCGTCCCGCTCATGCCGGCTCCCCCACGGCGGTCAGCGCCAGGTCCAGCACCCGGTCGACGACGGCGTCCTGGTCCAGTCCGGTGCTGTCGACCACGATCGCGTCCGCGGCCGGGCGCAGCGGGCTGTCGGCCCGGCTGCTGTCGTAGCTGTCCCGGCGGCGGAGGTCCGCGGCGATCTCGGCGATCTTGTGCGCGTCGGTGACACCGAGCTGGCCGGCCCGCCGCTGCGCCCTGGCCTCCGGCGCCGCGGTCAGGTAGACCTTCAGCGTCGCGTCGGGCAGCACGACGGTGCCGATGTCGCGGCCCTCCACCACCACGGCGTCCGCGGCGGCGACCAGCGACCGCTGCCGGTCGACCAGCAACCGGCGCACCGCCGGGACGGCGGAGACCGGCGAGACGGTGCGGGTCACCTCGGCGCCGCGGATCCGCTCGGCCACGTCCACCCCGTCGACCGTGACGACCTCGGCGTCGGCCGCCGTCCCGACCTCGATGGCGGCCTCCGAGACCGCACGGGTCACCGCCTCGGCGTCGGTCAGGTCGACCCCCGCGTCCAGGACGGCGACGGTGGCGGCGCGGTACATCGCCCCGGTGTCCAGGTAGGCCGCACCCAGCCGGGTGGCGACCGCGCGGGCCACGCTGGACTTGCCGGTCCCCGACGGCCCGTCCAGCGTCACCTGGCCGGAAAAGCGGCGCTCGCTCACTGCGCTGCGCCCTTGCGCAGCGGCGTTCGTTCCGCTCCTCGCTCGCTGGCGCTCACTGCGATGCTCGCTCACTGCGCTGTGCCCCTGCGCAGCGACGTTCGCTCCGCTCCTCGCTCGCTGGCGCTCACTGCGATGCTCGCTCACTGCGCGATGTCCCGGCGCAGGGCGACCGCACCGCGCAGGTACACGTGCTGCACCTCGCTGCGCGGCCGGACGGTCTCCACGTGCGCCATCAGGCGCAGCACCCGGGGCAGGGCGTGCGGGACGGCGATCTCGGTCGCGCACATCAGCGGCACGTCACCGAGCCCCAGTTCGCGCGCGGCGAGCGCCGGGAACTCCGACACCAGGTCGGGGGTCGCGGTGAACAGGATGCTGATCAGGTCCTCCGCGGACACGTCGTTCCGCTCGAGGACGGTGACGACCAGCTCACGGGTCGCCGACAGCACCTCGTCGCGGTCGTCGGCGGCCACCTGTGTCGCACCTCGGATGGCTCGGACGGCCATGCACACTCCTGACGTCGATGCCGGTGCACGGATCGCCGTGCACCTCGGCCGAGTCTAGGGAGCCTCCGCCACCCGGCTCGGGCCGGAGCCGGAACGGCCCGACCAGGAACGCTCAATCACCCAGCCGCGCACCGCTGCCGACGTCGAACAGGTGCATGTGCCCGGGCCGCGGGCGCACGTGCAGCACGTCGCCCTTGCCCGGCGGGCGTCGCCCGTCGACCCGGGTGGTGAGGGTGTGCTCCTGCCCGCCCTGGGTGGTGCGACCGTAGACGTAGGCGTCGGCGCCGAGCTCCTCGACGACGTCCACCTCGATCGGCAGGCCGTGCTCGGCGGGCTCCAGGTCCTCGGGCCGGACGCCGAGGACCACCCGGTCGCCCCCGGCCCGGCCCAGCACGTCGCGGGGCACCGGGTGGACGACGTCCCCGAACGCCACCCCGCCGTCGACGACGGGGAGCTCGAGCAGGTTCATCGCCGGCGAGCCGATGAAACCGGCCACGAAGACGTTGCGGGGCTGGTCGTAGAGCTCGCGCGGCCGGCCGACCTGCATCAGCAGCCCGTCCCTGAGCACCGCGACCCGGTCGCCCATGGTCATCGCCTCGACCTGGTCGTGGGTGACGTAGACGGTCGTGATCCCGAGCCGGCGCTGCAGCTGGGCGATCTGGGTGCGGGTCTGCACGCGCAGCTTGGCGTCGAGGTTGGACAGCGGCTCGTCCATCAGGAACACCTGCGGCTGGCGGACGATGGCCCGCCCCATCGCGACCCGCTGCCGCTGCCCGCCGGACAGCGCCCGGGGTTTGCGGTCCAGGTAGGGCTCCAGGTCCAGCAACCGGGCGGCCTCCTGGACCCGGGTGCGGATGTCGCCCTTGGGCAGCCTGGCCATCCGGAGCGCGAAGCCCATGTTGTCCGCGACGGTCATGTGCGGGTACAGGGCGTAGTTCTGGAACACCATGGCGATGTCCCGGTCCTTGGCCGCCACGTCGGTGACGTCGCGGCCGCCGATCAGGATCCGGCCGCCGTCGACGTCCTCCAGGCCGGCGAGCATCCGCAGCGAGGTGGACTTGCCGCAACCGGACGGGCCGACGAGGACGAGGAACTCGCCGTCCTCGACCTGCAGGTCCAGGGCGTCGACGGCCGGGCGTTCGGCGCCCGGGTAGCTGCGCGTCGCGCTCTCGTAGGTGACGGTCGCCATGGTGCTTCCTCTCGTGGGGGTGGTGCTGCCGTCACGTGCGGTCGGCGGTCAGCTCGCGCACCGCGGCGTACCGCTCGCGGACCTGCGGCAGCGGCTCGGCCTCGAACGTCCGGGTCTCGGTGGCCGGCCAGACCGGCGGGGTGCTCCCACCGGCCAGCACCCAGGCCGCCTGCCGGGCCGCGCCGTCGGCCACGTACTCCCCCGGCGGCGGCACGAGCACCGGGACGCCGAGCACCGCGGGCGCCAGCCGGCGGACCGCCGCCGAGCGCGCGCCACCGCCGACCAGCAGCACCCGGCGCACGGGGGTGCCGCCGGCGGCGACCGCGGCCAGCCCGTCGGCCAGGCCGCACAGCAGCCCCTCCACCGCGGCCCGGGCCAGGAACGCGGGCTCGGCGGTGGACAGCGTGAGGCCGTGCAGTGCACCGGTCGAGTACGGCCGGTCCGGCGTCCGCTCGCCCTCCAGGTAGGGCACCAGCACCAGGCCGCCGGACCCGGCCGGCGCGCTCAGCGCCAGCCGGGACAGCCCGTCGTGGTCGACGCCCAGCAGGCGGGCGGTCGCGTCCAGCACCCGGGCGGCGTTGAGCGTCACGACCAGCGGCAGGAAGTTGCCGGTGGCGTCGGCGAAGCCGGCCACGGTCCCCGACGGGTCGGCCGTCGGGGTCGTCGAGACGATGGAGACCACCCCCGAGGTGCCGATCGAGACGATCACGTCACCCGGCTCGGCCGACACCCCGAGCGCCGCGGCGGCGTTGTCGCCGGTGCCCGGGCCCAGGACGGCGCCGCCGGTGGATCGGCCGGCCTCCTCGGCCGGGCCGAGCACCCGCGGCACGAGCGCCGAGGAGCCCAGGGCCCGCTCCAGCAGGTCCATCCGGTAGGCGCCGCGCGCCGCGGACCAGTACCCCGTGCCGCTGGCGTCCCCGCGGTCGGTGACCAGCGACTCCAGGCTCTGCTTGCCACCCGCCGACCCATCCCCGCGATCCCCGGCCAGCCGCCAGGTCAGCCAGTCGTGCGGCAGGCAGACCGCTGCGGTGCGGGCCGCGTTCTCCGGCTCGTGCTCGGCCAGCCAGCGCAGCTTGGTGACCGTGAACGATGCCACCGGGACCAGCCCGACCGCATCCGCCCAGGCCCGGCGGCCGGTGTCCCCGCCGCCGAGCTCGGCGATGAGGTCACCGGCCGCACCGGCCGACCGGGTGTCGTTCCACAGCAGGGCCGGGCGCACGACCGAGCCGGCCTCGTCGAGGCAGACCATGCCGTGCTGCTGCCCGCCGACGGCGATCGCGGCGACGTCGTCCAGCCCGCCGGCGGCCGCGATCGCCTGCTGCAGGGCGGCGTCCCAGGCGGCCGGGTCGACCTCGGTGCCCTCGGGGTGCGTGGCCCGGCCCGCGCGGACCAGGCCACCGCTGTCGGCGTCCCGCACCACGACCTTGCACGACTGGGTCGACGAGTCGACCCCCGCCACCAGCGTCATCGCGGGTTCAGCGGGCGCCGAGCAGGTGCTCGATCATCAGCTGGTCGACCCGCGCGACGCCGGCACCGCGCTGCGCGACCGCGGCGGCGTCGAAGTCCTCCAGCGCGGTGGGGTCGGCGAGCAGGTCCTGATAGGTCTCCCCCTCCGCCAGCGTCGGGGTGCGCAGCTCGGGCACCCGGGCGGCGGCCAGCGCCTCCTGCACCTCCGGATCGGCGCGGAAGGCCGCGGCCCGCTCCTTGAGCAGCAGGTAGGTGCGCATGTTCGCCGCCGCCGAGCGCCACACGCCGTCCATGTCCTCGGTGCGGTGCGGCTTGTAGTCGAAGTGCCGCGGCCCGTCGTAGGTCCGGCCGCCCTGCGGGCCGCCGTTCTCCAGCAGGTCCACGGTGGAGAAGGCCTGGATCAGGTCGCCGTGGCCGAACACCAGGTCCTGGTCGAACTTCGGGCCGTGCTGGCCGTTGAGGTCGATGTGGAAGAGCTTGCCCAACCACAGCGCCTGGGCGATGCCGTGCGTGTAGTTCAGGTTCGCCATCTGCTCGTGGCCGACCTCGGGGTTGATCCCGACCAGGTCGGCGTGCTGCAGCCTGGAGATGAAGGCGATGGCGTGCCCGACGGTGGGCAGGAAGATGTCGCCGCGCGGCTCGTTGGGCTTGGGCTCCAGCGCGAACCGCAGCCCGTAGCCCCGGTCGACCGAGTACTGGGCCAGGGTGTCGATCGCCTCGGCGTAGCGGTCCAGCGCGGCGATCAGGTCCTTGGCGGTGTCGACCTCGGTGCCCTCCCGGCCGCCCCACAGCACGTAGGTCTGCGCGCCCAGCTCGGCGGCGAGGTCCATGTTGCGCATGACCTTGCGCAGCGCGAACCGCCGCACCTCGCGGTCGTTGGCGGTGAGCCCGCCCTCCTTGAACACCGGGTGGGTGAACAGGTTGGTGGTCACCATCGGGACGACCAGGCCGGTCTCCTCCAGGGCGGCCCGGAAGCGCTTGATGCGGTTCTCCCGCGCCGTGGCGTCGCTGCCGAACGGGATGACGTCGTCGTCGTGGAAGGTGACGCCGTAGGCGCCGAGCTCGGCCAGCCGGTGCACCGACTCGACCACGTCGACGTCGGCGCGGGTGGCGTCGCCGAAGGGGTCGCGCGCCGGCCAGCCGACCGTCCAGAGACCGAAGGTGAACTTGTCCTCGCGGTTGGGCTGCGGGGTCATCGGGGAGTTCCTCTCATGGGCGGGTGGTCCAGCGGATCGGGCGGGTCGGCCGGGCGGTCACTTGCCGAAGCCGGCGGTCAGGCCGCTCAGCAGGTAACGCCGCCCGATGAGGTACAGCACGAAGATCGGGACGACCGACAGCGTGACCGCTGCCAGCAGGCCCGGCACGTTGGTGCCGAACTGGCCTTGGAAGTCCCACAGCCCCAGAGTGAGCACCCGGGTGCTCTGGGACTGGGTGAGCACGAGGGGGAAGAGGAATCCGTTCCAGGCGTTCAGGGCGGTGAACACCGAGACGGTGGTGATCGCCGGCTTGGCCAGCGGCAGGACGAGGTGCCGCAGCACCGCCAGCGGGCCGGCGCCGTCGAGGGTCTGCGCCTCGTAGAGCTCCTTGGGCACGTCGCGCAGGCTGTTGGTCAGCACCAGCATCGCGACCGGCAGCGCGAAGGCCGCCGTCGGCAGGATGATCGCCAGCAGCGTGTCGTACAGCCGCAGCTGGGTGATCAGCAGGTACACCGGGATGATCGTGGCCTGGGCCGGGATGGCCAGACCGATCAACATGAGCGAGAACATCCGCTGCACCAGCGGGCCGGCGTTGCGCGCCACCGCGTAGGCCGCCGGCACGGTCACCGCCAGCACGATCAGCACCGTGCCCACGGTGACGATCACGGTGTTGAGCAGGTAGGTGGTGAAGCCGCCCTGCAGCACCGTCACGTAGTTCTCGACCGTCGGGGCCGACGGGGGCTTCAGCGGGCTGGTGGACAGGTAGTCCTGCCGGGTACGGAAGCTGGCCGCCACCAGGTAGTACAACGGGACGGCGACGAGCACCAGCCATCCCGTGGCCAGCACACCCGCCAGCCAGTTCGGCCGCTCCCGCCGGCCGCCGGCCCGGCCGCGGCGACGCGGTGGTCGGGCCACCGGCGGGCCGGCCGGGGCCGCCGGGAGGGTCGCGGTCCGGGTCACGGTCACACCCCCTCCTGCTGGCTCTGCATGTCGCGGAATCCGGTCGCCCTGGTCACCACGAGCGACAACCCGGCGCCGAGGGCCAGCAGCAACACCGCGATCGCGCTGGCGTAGCCGAACTCGAAGCCGCTGAAGCCCGTGATGTACATGTACAGCGGTGCGATGCGCGTCGTCGTCCCGGGGCCGCCGCCGGTGAGGATGAGAATCGTGTCGAAGGTGGTGAACGACCCGACCAGCATGAGCACGGTCGAGGTGATGACCGTGTACTTCAGCAGCGGCAGGGTGATCGTGAAGAACTGCTTGTACCGTCCCGCGCCGTCGATGGTCGCGGCCTCGTAGAGGCTGACCGGGATGCTCCGGGCCGCGGCCTGGTACAGCAGGGTGTGGAAGGGCACGTACTGCCAGGTGATCACGAAGACCACCGTGTAGATGACGATCTCGGTGTTGCCCAGGAAGTTGAACCGGTCCAGGAACGGCAGCGACTGGGTGACGCCGAAGTTCGGGTCGAGCACCGACCGCCACAGCAGGGCGATGGCGGCGGTCGAGAGCAGCAGCGGCAGGAAGAACAGCGAGCTGAGGACGGCCCGGTTGCGCTGCCTGCCGGCCGCCCAGACCCCGATCAGCAGGGCGACCGGGGTCTGGACGGCCCAGGACAGGACCATGAGCACGAGGGTGAGCCACAGCGCGTCGCGCGCCTCGCCGTCCTGGACCAGCCGGCTCCAGTTCTCGGCCCCGGAGGGCTGCGGGAAGCCGAACCCGTCCCAGTCGGTGAAGCTGAGGTACACGACCAGCACCATCGGCAGCACCGCGAACAGCCCGAAGAACAGCAATGCCGGTGCCGCGTACCAGGCGGAGGGGCGCTGCTGCCCCGTCCGCACGGATGACCCTCGAAAGCCCATGACCGTAGTTTCTCGGTCTTCCTCAGCCGGCCATGGCGTCGACGAAGCCCTGCGGGGTCTGCTCGCCGAGGAAGAACAACGACAGCTGCTCGAGCATCTCCGTGGCCTCGTCGGCCGCCAGGTCCTGGTCCCAGGACAGCTGGAAGTTCTCCGCCTCGACGGTCTGGTCGTAGATCCAGGTGCTGTAGTCGGCGTTCTCCGTCTGCTCCAGCTGGTCCCGGACCCCGGTCACCGGCGGGACGTCGCCGGCCGCGATCAGGTCGGCGATGTACTGGTCGTCGGTCAGCGCGGTCGACAGATACTCGCGGGCGGTCTCCTTGTTCGTGGAGTCGGTGGTCAGCGAGTAGAAGTTCGACACGTTTCCGACGAGGTTGGACGGGTCGCCCGCGCCGCCCTCGACGGCGGGGAACGCCGTCCAGCCCAGGTCGCCGGTGGTCACGAAGTCCGGGCTCTGACCGAGCTGGTTGGTGTACTCCCACGAGCCCATCAGGTGGAACCCGGCGTCGCCCTGGGCGAGGATCGTCGAGGCACCGCCGACGTCGTAGCCCACCGAGGCGAAGTCGCTGCCGAAGGCGCCCCGGTCGATGAGGTCCTCGAGCATGGTCATGGCCTCGAGGACCTCGGGCTGGCTCCAGCCGCCCTCCTTGCCGTCCCGGATGTTCTGGAACACCTCGGGGCCACCGACGCGGTCGAGCAGGTACTCGGCCCACATCAGCTCCGTCCACGCCTGGTTGCCGGCCAGCGCGATCGGGGTCACGCCGGCGGCCTCGAGACCGTCGACGGCAGTGAGCAGCTCGTTCCAGGTGGTGGGCACCGAGACGCCGGCGGCGTCGAGGACCTGCTCGTTGTAGAACAGCACCACCGGCTGCATGCCGCGCATCGGCAGGCCGTAGTACTGGCCGTCCAGCTGGGCACCGGCGAGGACGCTGGGCAGGAACGCGTCCTTCAGCTCGGGGTTCTCGTCGAGCAGCGGGGTCAGGTCCTCGACCTTGCCGGCGTCGACGTACTCCTTGAGGTTGCCGCCGCCCCAGTTGAAGAACAGGTCGGGGGCCTGCGGGGAGCCGATGGCCGTGCGCAGCCGCTGCTTGTACGGGTCGTTGCCGAAGGTCGCCAGCTCGGCGTCGCCGGCCTCGGACTGCTCGTTGAAGCGCTCGATGGAGGCTTCCTCGATCGGGTTGAGGTTGGTGTCCTGCAGCGCCCACACCTGGGCCGTGTCACCGCCGCCGCCCCCCGAGCCACTGGGGCCCGAGGACCCGCACGCCACGAGGGAGCCGAGCAGGACGAGGGTGCTGGCCGAAGCGGCCACGCGGGTCAGACGCCGGGGAGTCATCCCACCGCCACCTTCCTGTTTCGTCGACGCAAACCGAAAGTTTCGAGCAGTTGCGAGAACGTAAGCCAGGCCACCCTGGCTGTCAACGCGCCCCTGCGGGCCGCGCATCCAGCGTGATCATCGACCCACGACGACAGCCGCCGACGGGGCGCCCGCGCCACCGTGGACAGAAACTGGGCCGAGAAGTTTCGATAAACTGCCGCTGTTCCGGTTAGCATCGCCCCGCACGCTGCCAGCGGTTCCGGGCAGGCCCGTCCCGGGGCCCGGGACGGGGCGGACGGCCCGTACCACCCGAGGACCGGAGGATCGCCCGATGCCGCCCCACCAGCTGGGTCGACCCACGCTCGCGAGCATCGCGGCGGCAGCCGGCGTCTCCCTGCCCACCGTGTCCAAGGTGGTCAACGGCAAGCAGGACGTCGCCCCGGCGACCCGCGCACTGGTCCAGGGGCTGCTCGAGGAGCACAACTACGTGCCCGTCGCCCGCCGGAGCAACGAGGCCCCCGAGGACCTGCTCGTCGACGTCGTCTTCACCGCCCTGGACAGCCCCTGGGCGGTGGAGATCCTGCGCGGCGTGACCGACAGCGGCCTGGCGGTCGTGGTCTCCTCGCTGGCCAGCTCGCGGGAGCCGGACTGGGTGCAGTCGCTCATCGCCGGCGGGCGCCGCGGGGCCATCGTGGTCACCTCCCGGCTCACCGCGACCGACCAGCGCCGGCTGGGCCGCTCGCACCTGCCGGTCGTCGTCATCGACCCGGTCGACCTGCCGGGCCAGGACGTGCCCAGCGTCGGGGCCACCAACTGGGCGGGTGGCCTGTCGGCCACCGAGCACCTGGTCGAGCTGGGTCACCGGCGGATCGCCGTCATCGGCGGGCCGGAGTCCTACCTGTGCAGCCGGGCGCGGATCGACGGCTACCGGACCGCCCTGGAGCGGGCCGGCATCCCGGTCGACCCGGACCTGGTGCGGCACGGCAACTTCCACCACGAGGGCGGCCACGACGAGGCCCGGGCGCTGCTGGCCCTGCCCGACCGGCCGACGGCGATCTTCGCCGGGAGCGACGAGCAGGCCTTCGGGGTCATCGAGGCCGCCCGGGTCGCCGGGCTGTCGGTGCCCGGCGACCTCAGCGTCGTCGGCTTCGACGACCTGCCGATGGCGCGCTGGTCCTCCCCACCGCTGACCACCGTGCGCCAGCCACTGGCCGACATGGGCCGGATGGCAGGTCGCGTGCTGCACGAGCTGATCACCGGTGGCCGGCTGGACTCCCAGCGGCTGGAGCTGTCCACCCACCTGGTGACCCGCGCCTCCACGGCTCCTCCCCCGAGCTGACCGCACTCCTCCGAACGACCACCCGGGAGCCCGCTTCGTGACCGAGAACCCCGCCCTCAGCGTCGAGCCGGCGGACCAGGCCGCCGTCGACTGGACCGATCCGGCGGTCGCCCTGCCCGACCGGGTGCGAGCCCTCATGGCCGTCATGACCCTGGAGGAGAAGATCGCCCAGCTCTACGGCGTCTGGACGGCGATCTCCGAGGGCGAGGACGTCGCCCCCAACCAGCACGACTTCGCCGAGCCGCTGCCGCCGTGGCAGGAGCTGACCGCCCCCGGTCTGGGCCAGCTGACCCGGGTGTTCGGCACCGGGCCGGTCGAGCCGCTGACCGGCGCCCGGGTGCTGGCGCAGACCCAGCGCGGCATCGTCGCCGGCTCCCGGCTCGGCATCCCGGCGATCGCCCACGAGGAATGCCTCACCGGCTTCACCGCCTGGCAGGCCACGGTCTTCCCCACCCCGCTGGCCTGGGGTGCCTCCTTCGACGCGGCGTCGGTGCAGGCGATGGCGGCCGGGATCGGCGCGCTGATGCGCTCGGTCGGCGTGCACCAGGGCCTGTCCCCGGTGCTGGACGTCGCCGTCGACCACCGGTGGGGCCGCACCGAGGAGACCATCGGCGAGGACCCCTACCTGGTGGGCGTGCTCGGCTCGGCCTACACCCGTGGGCTGGAGAGCGCCGGGGTGGTCGCCACCCTCAAGCACTTCGCCGGGTACTCGGCCTCCGGCGCCGGCCGCAACCACGCCCCGGTGCGGATGGGCCCCCGCGAGTTCCGCGACGTCGTGCTGCCGCCGTTCGAGACGGCGCTGCGTGAGGGCGGTGCCCGCTCGGTGATGAACTCCTACGCCGCGGTCGACGGTGTGCCGCCGGGCGCCGACCCCGCACTGCTCACCGACCTGCTGCGCGGCGAGCTCGGCTTCGAGGGGGTGGTGGTCGCCGACTACTTCGCGGTGTCGTTCCTGCAGACCCACCAGGGCGTGGCCGGGTCGCCCGGCGAGGCCGCGGCGCTGGCCCTGTCCGCCGGCATCGACGTCGAGCTGCCCACCGTCCGCTGCTACGGCGAGCCGCTGCTGGAACGGGTCCGCTCGGGCCGGATCCCGGTCGGGCTGGTCGACCGCGCGCTGGCGCGGGTGCTCCGGCAGAAGGGCGAACTGGGCCTGCTGGACGCCGGCTGGGACCCCGAGCCGCCGGCGCTGCGCGAGGGCGGGCCGCCGGACTTCGACCCGCCGCACCTGCGGGCGCTGGCCCGCACCCTGGCCGAGCGGTCGGTGGTGCTGCTGGCCGACCGGGCGCAGGTGCTGCCGTTGGCGGCGCCCGCACGGATGGCGGTCGTGGGCCCCGCCGCGGACGAGGTGCTGTCGCTGATGGGCTGCTACGCCTTTCCCAACCACGTCGGGGTCGCCCACCCGGACCTCGCGCTGGGCATCGAGCTGCCGACCCTGCTGGAGGCGGTGCGCACCGAGTTCCCGGGCGCCGAGGTCGCCTACTCCCCCGGGTGCCCGGTGCAGGAGGCCGACCGCAGCGGCATCGAGGAGGCGGTCCGGGTGGCCGCCGACGCCGACGTCGTCCTGGCCGTGCTCGGCGACGTCGCCGGACTCTTCGGCCGGGGCACCTCCGGTGAGGGCTGCGACGCCGACGACCTGCAGCTGCCCGGTGTGCAGGGCGAGCTGCTCGACGCGCTGCTGGCCACCGGCAAGCCGGTCGTCGTCGTCCTGCTGACCGGCCGGCCCTACGCGCTGGGTGGCGTGGTCGACCGGGCCGCGGCGATCGTGCAGGCCTTCTTCCCCGGTGAGGAGGGCGCCGGCGCCGTCGCCGGCGTGCTCAGCGGCCGGGTGAACCCCTCCGGGCGGCTGCCGGTGTCGGTGCCGGCCACCCCCGGAGGCTCCCCGGCCACCTACCTGCACGCGGTGCTGGGCGGGAAGAGCGGGATCAGCTCGGCCGACCCGACCCCGGCGTTCCCCTTCGGGCACGGCCTGTCCTACACGACGTTCGAGTGGGACGGCCCGCGGGTCGACGGCGCGGTTCCCGGCGACATGCCGGCCGCCTTCCCCACCGATGGCGCGGTGACGATCTCCTGCACGGTGCGCAACACCGGCGGCCGGGCCGGCGCCGAGGTGGTGCAGCTCTACCTGTCCGACCCGGTGGCCAGCGTGGCCCGGCCGGTGCGGCAGCTGGCCGGTTTCGCCCGGGTGGAGCTGGCGGCCGGCGCCGCCGCGGAGGTCACCTTCACGCTGCATGCCGATCGGGCGTCGTTCACCGGCCGCGACCTGCAGCGGGTGGTCGAACCCGGCGAGCTGATCGCTCAGCTGGGGGACTCCAGCGAGGACCTGCGGCTCACCGTGCCCCTGCGGCTGACCGGGCCGGGCCGCGTGGTCGGCGCCGACCGGGTGCTGACCACCCCGGTGCGCATCTGCCCGCTGTGATCTGGGAGTCGGCCCTCCTGGAGAAGGACCCTCCTGCCCCCCACCGCTCGCAAGCTCGCGGCGGGCCCCTGCAGGAGAAGGACCCTCCTGCCCCCCACCGCTCGCAAGCTCGCGGCGGGCCCCTGCAGGAGAAGGACCCTCCTGCCCCCCACCGCTCGCAAGCTCGCGGCGGGCCCCTGCAGGAGAAGGACCCTCCTGCCCCCCACCGCTCGCAAGCTCGCGGCGGGCCCCTGCAGGAGGGCCTTAGAGGCCGACCAGCTCGTGCAGGGCACCGACCTCGGTGCGGTTGAGCCGGCGGAGCGACCCGCTGCGCATCCGGGCCAGCTCGATCGGGCCGACGGCGGTGCGGGTCAGCCGGGAGACCGGCAGCCCGACCTCGGCCAGCAGCCGGCGGACGATGTGCTTCCGGCCCTCGTGCAGCACGATCTCGACGACCGACTGGCCGGCGTGGGTGTCCTTGAGGGTGAAGGAGTCGACGGCGACCGGGCCGTCGTCCAGCTCGATGCCGTGGCGCAGCCGCTTGCCCAGGTCGCGGGGCACCGAACCGGACACCTGGGCGAGGTAGGTCTTGGGCACCTCGTAGGACGGGTGCGCCAGCCGGTGGGCGAGCTCGCCGTCGGTGGTGAGCAGCAGCAGGCCCTCGGTGTCCTGGTCCAGCCGGCCGACGTGCACCAGCCCGGCGGCGAGGTCGCCGACCATCTCGCCGACCGAGGGCCGTCCCCGGTCGTCCTTCATCGTGGTGACCACGCCGAACGGCTTGTTCATCGCGTAGGTGACCCGGTCGTTGCGGACGTCCAGACGCTGGCCGTCGACCGCGATCTGGTCGGTCTGCGGGTCGACGCGGAGGCCCTGCTCGAGGATCTGCCTGCCGTTCACGCTGATCCGGCCCTCGGCGATCATGTCCTCGCAGACCCGCCGGGAGCCGACGCCGGCCCGGGCGAGGACCTTCTGCAGCCGCTCCCCCTGCCGGTCGCCCGACGTGTCGCCGGGCTCGCGGTCGCCCGGGTGCACCGGCGCCAGTTCCATGTCCTCGGACCACACGCCGTGCGCATCGCCCTGCTCGGTGCCCTGCTCATCGGCCTGGGGCCGGCCCTCGGGGCTCTCGGTGTTCATCCCCGACAGTCTCTCACCGCCGGCCGGGTTGGCCGACCGTCAGCTGTCGGGGTGCTGGTCGAGCATGCTGGCGGTGTCGGGGAGCAGCGGTGCGAGCTCGGGCAGCTCGGCGAGGCCGGTCAGCCCGAGCCGTTCCAGGAACAGCGGGGTGGTGGCGTAGAGCCCGCCGCCGGTGTCCGGGTCGCTGCCGCACTCGTACACCAGCCCGCGGTTGACCAGCGTCCGGACGACGGCGTCCACGCCGACCCCGCGGATCGCCGACACCCGAGCCCGGGTGACCGGCTGCCGGTAGGCGATGACGGCGAGGGTCTCCAGGGCGGCCTGGGTCAGCCGGCCGCGCTGGCCCTCCAGCAGGTACCGCTCCACCACCGCGGCCTGTTCCTCGCGGGTGTAGATCCGCCACCCCTCCCCCACCCGGCGCAGGGTCACCCCGGCCCGGCGCCGCTCGTAGTCGCCGGCCAGGCCGGCCAGCCCGTCGCGGACCTGGCCGACCGGGCAGCGCAGCGCGGCGGCCAGGGTGGCCTCGTCGACCGGGGTGTCGACGACGAAGAGCAACGCCTCCAAGCCGGCGCGGACCTCCCCCGGGTCGGCGGCGCCGGGCCAGGCCGGCCCGTCACCGGCCGGGACAACCTCCTCGACCGCGGGCTCCGGCTGCTCCACCACCTCGAGCTCGACCGGGGCCGGCCGGGGGGCGCGCGCCAGCCGGGTCGGCGGCTGCAGGTGCGGCGCCTCCTCGACCGTGGCCTCCTCCTCGGCCGCCGCAGGGTCGGCGACGGGCGGAGATGCGGCGACGTCCGGTCCGGCGACGGGCTCGGCCTCCGCCGCGTCCGCTGCGTCCGCCGCGACCGGATCGGGGCCGTCGCCCGCCGGGCGCAGCGCGGCGGCCAGCTGGGCGGCGACGGCATCCCAGGCCTCTCCCGGCGGGGCGCCCCGCCCGTCGTCCCGGCTCAGCTCGCCGGCGAGCTCGGCGGCCAGCGCCTCCCAGGAGATCGGCAGCCGCTCCCCGCCGGTCGGCTCACTCACAAATCCTCCTCCTTCACGAGTTCCCCGGCCCCGCCGTCCTCGGCGAGCTCGCCGCCGGACGTCCGGGCCCAGAGGTCGTCGTCCCCGGGCAGCCGGCCGTCGACGAGCGCCGGGCCGACCCAGCGCACGTGCAGCTCGCCCAGCGGCGACACCTGGTCGAAGGTGACCAGCTGCTGGCGGTAGAGCTCGAGCAGCGCGAGGAAGCGGGTGACCACCTCCAGGGTGTGCGCGCAGTCGCCGGACAGCGCCCGAAACGTCGTCGTCCCGGCTCCGGCCAGACGGTTCCGGACCAGCAGCAGCTGCTCGGTGACGCTCACGGCCGGGGCGTGCAGGTGCGCGACGCTGACCGTGGGCGGTGCCTTGGGGGTGAGTGCGCGGGCGGCCAGGGCGGCGAACTGCTCGGGGGTGACGCCGAGGAGCACCTCGGGGAGCAGGTCGGCGAACCGCGGCTCCAGGGTGACGGCGCGCGGAAAGCGGCGGGCGGCTCCGGCCTCGCGCTGCCGGAGGAAGTCCGCGGCCTGCTTGTAGGCCTTGTACTGCAGCAACCGGGCGAAGAGCAGGTCGCGGGCCTCGAGGGCGGCGAGGTCCTCCTCGTCCTCGACATCGGCAGCCGGCAGCAGCCGGGCGGCCTTGAGATCGAGCAGCGTGGCCGCCACCACGAGGAACTCACTGGCCTGGTCGAGGTCCAACTCGTCGCCCAGGGCGTGCAGGTGCGCGATGAACTCGTCGGTGACCGTCGACAGGGCGATCTCGGTGACGTCGAGCTTGTGCTTGCTGATCAGCTGCAGGAGCAGGTCGAACGGCCCCTCGAAGTTGGTCAGCCGGACGGTGAACCGCCCCTCGACCTCCGCCGTCCGCACCTGCCCAGCGTAGGGCTGCGCAGGTCGGGGCCCTGCGGACGACACCACAGCGGGGCACCGGACGCCGTGCCGCGGATACCCCCGTCCCGGGCGCGATGGACGCCGACATCGCTTTCCTGCTGTTCTGGGCGGCGCTGGCGTTCGCCCTCGCGGTGGCCTTCGTCGTGACCACGCCGATCAACCGGTGGCTGATGGGCCGCGGCAAGGGCCACGCCATCGTGCATGCCTGGCATTGAGGTAGTGGACGGGTCGAGCTCCGCACTACGGAGAACCGGCCACGAAGTGGCCGTGCGCGGCCTGGGCGCGGCGGCCGGAGGCCACCCGCCCGGGGCGCGCGCAACGGCTCAGCGCCACCGGGGAACGGTGCCTGGTCGCGGTGTGATCCGGAGGATCACCATGTCATCGCCGCAGTCTCCGCACCAGGATCGAGTCGTCGCCGCGCTCGTCGAGGTCGGCGAGCAGCACGGCGATCGCCTCGCGGACGATCCGCCCGCGGTCGGCGACCACGCCGTGCTGGCCGCGCAGCGTGAGCCGGGCGCCCTCGATCGCCAGCAGCTCCTCCGCCGAGCAGTACACGGTGATCTTCTCGGCGTGCCGGGTACGGCCGCTGTCGGACTGCCCGCGCGGGGCACGCGGGGCGGAGGGCAGCTGGGCGCGCAGGGCGGACAGGTCGTCGCCGGAGGCGGCCGGCACCAGCGACAGCGGCTGGCCGCCCGACGCCGGCTGGTCGGCCGCCGGCTCGTCGCCCGGTCGCCGCGGGGCGGCGCCGGTGCGCAGCGCCGGGGAGGACTGGGCGGCGGCCAGGGTCGGCAGCTCGGTGACCGCGGCGGGTTGCTGCGCCGACACGTCGGTGCGGCGGAAGAGCTCGGCGGCGCCCGGCAGGACGGGACGGCGCGTCACGCTGCCACCTCGCCGGCGCTCGTCGAACGTGTGCCGCCAGGGGCAGTGCTGGCCTGGGACCTCGCGAGCCCGGTCACTGGATCAGCATCTCCTTCGCGAGGTCACGGTAGGCGGCGGCCCCGGTCGAGGTGGGCGCCCAGGTGGTGATCGGCTGCCCGGCCACCGTGGTCTCCGGAAAGCGCACGGTGCGGGTGATGACGGTCCGGAACACGGTGTCGCCGAAGGCCTCGACCACGCGGCTGAACACCTCGCGGCAGTGCACGGTCCGCGAGTCGTACATGGTCGCCAGGATCCCGTCGATCTGCAGCCCCGGGTTGAGCCGCTCCTTGACCTTGTCGATCGTGTCGACCAGCAGGGCGACCCCGCGCAGCGAGAAGTACTCGCACTCCAGCGGGATGATCACCCCCTGGGCGGCGGTGAGCGCGTTGACGGTCAGCAACCCGAGCGAGGGCTGGCAGTCGATGAGGACGTAGTCGTACTCGGCGCGGACCGGACCGAGCACCCGCATCAGGGTCTGCTCGCGGGCGACCTCGCTGACCAGCTGCACCTCGGCGGCGGACAGGTCGATGTTGCTGGGCACCAGGTCCAGGCCCGGCACCCGGGTGGGCAGCCGGACGTCGGCCAGCGTGGTGTTCGGCTCCATCAGCGCGTTGTAGATGGTGCGGTCCATCTGCTGGGCGGGCACGCCGAGCCCGACGGACAGCGCGCCCTGCGGGTCGAGGTCGACCAGCAGCACGCGGCGCCCCTGCTCGACGAGCGCGGCACCCAGGTTGATGGTGGACGTCGTCTTGCCGACGCCGCCCTTCTGGTTGCACATGGCGATGATCCGCGCCGGTCCGTGCCGGGTGATCGGCTTCGGGTCGGGCAGTCGGCGCTGCCGGGCCCGGGCCGGGTCGGCCCGGCTCATCGGGCTACCCATCTCGCCGCTGCCGGCAAGTGCCCCGTCGGACGGGAGCGCGACGGCGGACCCCGCCGCCTCGGCTCGTGTCGACATCGTCTGGACCTTCCCTGGTGCGGCTCGGCTGGAGTCGGGCTGGCGTGCCGCCGGCGGTCGAGGCACGCTCGCCGCCGATCGGTCGCTCCACCTTTCCTCTCGGCAGGCCGGCGGGTGGGCGTGACCACCTGGCCGGGGGAAGATCCGGGCGGGTTCCTCAGCGCAGCGCGCGCGGGTGGCTGGTCGCGTAGACCTCGCGCAGCCGCTCGACGGTGACCAGCGTGTACACCTGCGTGGTCGTCACCGACGCGTGCCCGAGCAGCTCCTGCACGACGCGCACATCGGCGCCGCCGTCGAGCAGGTGCGTGGCGAAGGAGTGCCGCAGGGTGTGCGGGGAGATCGACGATGCCGAGATCCCACCCACCCCGCCGGCCCGCTCGGCGCAGGCCCGCAGGATGGCCCAGGCGCTCTGCCGGGTGAGCGCGCCACCGCGGCTGTTGAGGAACAGCGCACCGCCGGCCCCGCGGCGGGCGGCCTCGGCGAGGGCGGGGCGGGCCCGCACCAGGTACTCCTCGACCGCGCGGACGGCGTAGCTGCCCACCGGGACGACGCGTTCCTTGCCCCCCTTGCCGGCCAGCCGCACCGCCGCACTGCGTGGATCGACGTCGTCGACGGCCAGCCCGACGGCCTCGGAGATGCGCGCCCCGGTGCCGTACAGCAGCTCGAGGAGCGCCCGGTCGCGCAGCCCGCGCGGCCCCTCCACCGACCCGGCGGCGGCGATCAGCGCCTCGACCGACTCGACCGGGATGGCCTTGGGCAGCCGGCGGGCCGGCGCGGGCGGGCGGACCTCGGCGGCGACGTCGTCGGGCACCAGCCCGTCCAGCAGCGCGAACCGGTGCAAGCCGCGGACGGCGACCACGGCGCGGGCGGCCGAGGTGGCCGACAGCGGTGGATGGGCGTCGTCCCCCTGCCGCAGGGCGGTGAGGAAGCCGGCGACGTCGCTCTCCGCCACCTCCCCCAGCTCCCGCACGCCGGCAGCGGCGAGGAACTCGGTGTAGCGGCGCAGGTCCCGGCGGTAGGAGGAGATGGTGTTGACCGCCAGGCCGCGTTCGACGACCAGGTGGTCGAGGTAGCCGGTGACGACCCGTTCGACCTCGGGCCCGGCCGGTGCGCTGCCGGCGGTGGGCGGTGCGGAGACGATGGTCAGGACAGCACCTCCGTCCACGGCACGCTGGGCAGCCCGTGCGCCTCGGCGACACCGGCGTGCACCAGCTGCCCGCCGGCGACGTTCACCCCGCGGGACAGCACCGGATCGGCGTGCAGGGCGGCGGCCGTTCCCTGGCCGGCCAGGGCCAGCACGTAGGGCAGCGTCACGTTGGTGAGCGCGTAGGTGGAGGTGTGCGGGACGGCGCCGGGCATGTTGGCCACGCAGTAGAAGACCGACCCGGCGACGCCGAAGGTCGGTTCGTCGTGGGTCGTGGGCCGGGTGGCCTCGAAGCAGCCGCCCTGGTCGACGGCGATGTCGACCAGCACCGAGCCCGGCTTCATCCCCGCGACCAGGTCGTTGCCGACCAGCATCGGAGCCTTGGCGCCGGGCACCAGGACCGCGCCGATCACCAGGTCGGCGTCCAGCACCGCCCGCTCGACCTCCAGGGCGTTGGAGGCGACGGTCCGCAGGTGCCCGCGGTAGCTGCGGTCGGCGGCGCGCAGCTTCTCCGGGTCCCGGTCGAGCACGGTGACCTGTGCCTGCATGCCCAGGGCGATGGTGGCCGCGTTCATGCCCGCCACGCCGGCGCCGAGCACGACGACCCTGGCCGCGTGGACGCCGGGCACCCCGCCGAGCAGCACGCCCCGGCCGCCCTGGGCCCGCTCGAGGGTGTGCGCCCCGACCTGCGGCGCCATCCGGCCGGCCACCTCGGACATCGGGGCCAGCAGCGGCAGCGCGCCGTCGTCGGTCTGCACGGTCTCGTAGGCCACCGCGGTGGTGCCGGCGGCGAGCAGCGCGTCGGTGCACTCGCGGGAAGCGGCCAGGTGCAGGTAGGTGAACAGGGTCTGCCCGGCACGCATCCGGCCGTACTCCTCGGCCACCGGCTCCTTCACCTTGAGCAACAGGTCGGCCTCGGCCCAGACGTCGTCGGCCGAGGGCACGATGCGGGCCCCGGCGGCGCTGAAGTCGTCGTCCGGGATCGACGAGCCGGCGCCGGCGTCGCGCTCGACGAGGACCTGGTGTCCGGCGGCGACCAGCTCGGTCACCCCCGACGGCGTCAGCGCGACCCGGTACTCGCGGTTCTTGACCTCTCTGGCGACACCGACCCGCATCGACGCAACTCCCCGGCTCGGCGGCGAGCCCCCGGGGTGCTGGAGGCTCCTCCGCGTGGGAGGCGACCCGGTCGGGGCCGGCCTCGGGCGGAGTCTAGGCAGCGCCGGGCCCCCGATGTCCGCCGAACCGCGGCGCTCCGGTCACGATCTGGCGCGGAAGTCCTGCCACCGGGCCAGCATCTCCGGCAGCTCGGCCTGCAGGAACGCGAAGAACGCCTGCGTCTCGGCCATCCGCCGGCCGCCGGGTCGCTCGAGGCCCAGCGTCGCCATCCCGTCGGCTGCCGCCGCCTCGTACCGCGCCAGCACCTCGAGCTGCTGGCCGTAGATCCGTGACCAGACGTCGTCGTCGTAGATGCGGTAGACGTCGCTGCGGGCGCCGGGATCGCGTTCCTTGCCCAGCAGACCGGCCTGCACCAGGTACCGGACGGCGCCGGAGATGGCGGCCGGGCTGACCCGCAGGCCGGCGGCGAGCTCGCCGGCGGTGTAGCGCTCGGCGTCATCGGCGAGGACGTAGGCGAAGACCCGTGCCGGCATGCGCGGCAGGCCGGTCTCCGACAGCACCAGGGCGAAGCGCTCCACGAAGGACAGCAGGGCGTCCTCCGAGCCCTTCCGGACGTCTCCGGACACCGGCACACCTCCTCTCCGACCCACCCGCCGGGTTCGCGTGCACCACCCTAGTACACGGCCTTCACACATGTGTGAAAGCTGAGTAGCGTCGAACCATGGCGTTCCCGATCGAGGTCAGCGACCTCCGCAAGTCCTTCGGCAGCACCCGGGCTCTCGACGGGCTCGACCTCGCGGTCGCCCGCGGCGAGGTGCACGGTTTCCTGGGGCCCAACGGGTCCGGCAAATCCACGACCATCCGGGTCCTGCTCGGGCTGCTGCGGCCCGACGGGGGCTCGGCGACGCTGCTCGGCGGTGATCCCTGGCGGAACGCCGTCGACCTGCACCGCCGGCTGGCCTACGTCCCCGGCGACGTCACCCTGTGGCCCAACCTCACCGGCGGCGAGGCGATCGACCTGCTCGGCCGGCTCCGCGGCGGGCTGGACCGGCGGCGCCGGGACGACCTGCTCGAGCGCTTCGACCTCGATCCGCGGAAGAAGAGCCGCAGCTACTCCAAGGGCAACCGGCAGAAGGTGGCGCTGGTCGCGGCGCTAGCCTCGGACGTCGAGTTGCTGCTGCTCGACGAGCCGACGTCGGGGCTGGACCCGTTGATGGAGGCCGAGTTCCAGGCCTGCGTCCTGGCGGCGAAGGCCGCGGGCCGCACCGTCCTGCTGTCCAGCCACATCCTCGCCGAGGTGGAGTCGCTCTGCGACCGGGTGAGCATCATCCGGCTGGGCCGCACGGTGCAGAGCGGCACCCTGGCCGAGCTGCGCCACCTCACCCGGACCTCGATGTCGGTGGAGACGGTTCGGCCGGTGCCCGAGCTGGCGGAGCTGCCGGGGGTCCACGACCTCGTCTCCGGCGACGGCCGGGTCCGGTTCGACGTCGACAGCGCGGCCCTGGACGACGTGGTCCGGCACCTGTCGGGAGCCGGGGTCCGCGCCCTCACCAGCACCCCGCCCACGCTGGAGGAGCTGTTCCTGCGGCACTACGGCGAGTCCGTGCCGGAGCCGGAGACCGCCCGGTGAGCGCCCTCGCCGGCACCGGCGCGCTGGTGCGCCTGGCGCTGCGCCGCGACCGGGTCCGGCTGCCCGTCTGGGTGATCGCCGTCGTCGGGCTGCTGATGAGCAGCGTCGTGTCGGTCACCTCGCTGTACGGGTCGACGGCCGAGCGGGAGGCCTACGCCGGCGCGGTCGGCGACAACCCGGTCGCGGTGATGATGGGCGGCCCCGGCGCCGGGCTGCCCTCGCTCGGCGGGATCGTGGTGTTCGAGGTGGCCATCGTGGGCTACGTGGCCGTCGGGCTGATGAGCCTGCTGCTGGTGGTCCGGCACACCCGGGCCGAGGAGGAGGCCGGTCGCACCGAGCTGCTCCGGGCGGCCGTCGTCGGCCGGTGGGCCGGCCCCGGCGCCGCCCTGGTCGTCGCGGGCGCGGCGAACGCCGGCATCGGGCTCGGCGTGGGCGCCGGCCTGGTCGCCACCGGGCTACCGGCCGCCGGGTCGGCCGCGCTGGCCGCTTCCTTCGTGGTGTTCGGCCTGGTCATGGCCACGGTCGGCCTGGTCGCCGCGCAGCTCACCGAGCACTCCCGGGGGGCCAGCGGGATCGCCGCGGCCGCCCTGGCGGTCTTCTTCGTGCTGCGGGCCGCGGGCGACATCGGCGGAGGCACGCTGTCGTGGACCTCGCCGATGGGCTGGGCGCTGGCCGTACGACCCTTCGCCGGGGCACGCTGGGCGGTGCTGCTGCTCCCGCTGGCCGCGGCCGCCGTCCTCACCGCCGCGGCGCTCGCGCTGCTGGACCGGCGGGACGTCGGCGCCGGCCTGGTCGCCGCCCGGCCCGGCCGCGCGACGGCGTCCGGCGGGCTGGCCGGCCCCCTCGGCCTCGCCTGGCGGCAGCACCGGGCGGCCCTGCTGGGCTGGGGCATCGGGATGTTCCTGCTCGGCGCCGCCTACGGCTCGGTCGGCGAGTCCGTCGAGGAGCTCGTCTCGCAGAACGACGCGCTCGCCGAGTTCGTCGCCGGGTCGGGGACCGACCTGGTCGACACGTTCTTCGCCGTCGCCACCTCGATGACCGCCCTGGTCGTGACCGGATTCGCTCTGCAGGTGGCGGTGCGCATGCGCGGTGAGGAGACCGCCGGCCGGCTCGAACCGCTGCTGGGCACCGCGGTGTCGCGCGGGCGGTGGCTCGCCGTCCACCTGCTGGTGGCCGTCGCGGGGAGCACGGTGCTGCTGGCGCTGGGCGGCCTGGGCACGGGGCTGCTGCACGCCACGCTCACCGCCGACCCCGGGCAGGTCGGCCGGCTCACCGTCGCCGCGCTCGTCTGGGCCCCGGCCGCGTGGGCCCTGACCGGCGTGGCGGCCGCGCTGTTCGGCCTGCTGCCCCGAGCGGTCGGCGCCGTCTGGGCGCTGCTGGCCGCGGCCGCCTTCCTCCTGCTGCTGGGCCGCACGGTGCAGCTGCCGGACTGGGCGGTGGGCCTGTCCCCCTTCGAGCACGTCCCCCAGCTGCCGTCCGAAGCGGTGTCGGCTCCCCCGTTGCTCGCCCTCACCGCCGTCGCCCTCGCCCTGGCGGGGGCCGGGCTGCTCGGGTTCCGCCGCCGCGACATCGGCTGAGCCCGGGGCCTTCCCCGCGGCTGCGCGCACCGTGGGCCTGCCGCCGAGCGGCCGGTGACCGACGATGGCCGGGCAGGAGCGGCCGCGCTCCCGTCCGGAGGGGATCCCATGCGCGTCTACGCCGACCGTTCCGACCGCCGGGCCCGGCAGCTGGCCGCCGACCTCGGCATGCTCGCCTGGGCGGTGCTCTGGGTGCTCGTCGCGCGGGTGGTGCACGGCGCGGTGCTGGTGCTGGCCGAGCCCGGCCGCGCGGTGGAGGACCTGGGCCGGTCGATCTCCCGGACGATGGGCTCCGCGGCCGGGGTGGCCGAAGGCGTGCCGCTGGCCGGGGACGAACTGGCCGACCCGTTCTCGACCCTCGGGGACGCCGGTAGCTCGGTCGCGGACGCCGGACAGGGCACCCAGGACGCGGTGCAGACGCTGGCCACGGTGCTCGCCGTCGTCCTCGTCGTGCTGCCCGTCGGCCTGCTGCTGCTGTGGTGGGCGCCCGGGCGGTTGCGCTGGGCGCGGGAGGCCGCGGCCGCCGACCGGCTGGCCCGCGGTGCCCGGGCGCCCCGTCGTGCCGGGGCGCCCGGCGGGGACGGCGGGGACGGCGGGGACGGCGGGGACGGCGACAGCGTCCCCGCCGGCGCGCACGGCCCGGACCTCGAGCTGCTCGCGGCCCGGGCCCTGGCCACCGCCCCGCTGCCGGAGCTGGCCGGTCTCCCGGCCGGCACCGGCGCCGGGTGGCGGGCCGGGAACCCGGCCGCGGTGCGCTCGCTGGCCGGCCTGGAACTGCGCCGGCTGGGGTTGTCGCTGCCCGACGTCAGCCCTTCGTGACCGAGAAACCCGAGCCCTGGACTGCGGCCGAGCAGACGTCCTCGTCCTCCTGGCCGGTACCCCCGCTGGCACCGAGCGCGCCGATCAGCCGACCGCCGTCGAACACCGGCACGGCGCCGGGCTGCGGGGTGAACTTGCCGTGGGTCATCTCGGTGAGCGCGCCGGCGAAGTTCGGCAGCGGGTCCATCTTGGTCTTCTGCCCGGCGCTGGGCATGCCGTAGGCGGCGGCCGTCCACGCCTTGCCCTGGGCGACCTCGGCGGAGATCCACGGAGCGCCGTCCAGCCGCAGCAGGGCCAGCAGGTGGCCGTAGGGGTCCGTCACGGCGAAGGACATCGGGATGCCGACCCGCTCGGATTCGGTACGGGCGGCGGCGAGCAGGGACAGGGCCTGGTCATGTGTCAGCACCCGCTCACCCTGCCATCCGCCCTCAGGTCGCGTCGACCGGGCGCAGCTGCGGAGCGGTGGCCCTGGCCTGGGCCGCGGCGAGCACCCCGATCACGGCGAGGGCATTGCGGATCCGCCCGTCGAAGACCTGCTGGACGGCGTCGGCGAGGGGAACCCGCTCGATCGTCATGTCCAGTTCCTCGTGCTCGACGGTGAACCCGTCGGGAAGGGCGACGTCGGTGAGCCCCTCGGCGAGGTAGACCAGCACCATCTCGTCGCAGAAGCCCGGGGTCGAGTACGGGGTCGCCAGCAGCGACCACCGTTCGGCGGACAGCTGGACCTCCTCGGCCAGCTCGCGGCGAGCCGTCTCCAGCGGCGGTTCGCCGTCCACGTCGCGCAGGCCCGCCGGCAGCTCCCACAGGTGCTCCCCGATCGGGTGCCGGTACTGGCGCAGCAGGACCACCCGGCCCTCGTCGTCGAGCGCCACCACCCCCACCGCGCCGGGGTGGTGGACGACCTCCCGGTTGCTGTCGCCACCGCCGGGCATGGCCACGGTGTCCCGGCGCAGCGAGATCACCCGCCCCTGGTAGACCTCCTCGGAGGCCAGCACCTCGTAGTCGTGACGGGCTCCGTCGGGTGCTGCAGCCATCAGATGCCGACCTTCTCGCTCTCGTCGTCGGGCACCGGCAGCCGGGCGGCGTCCTGGTAGCCGATGGCGGCGTGGACGAACGCGGCGAACAGCGGGTGCGGCCGGGTGGGCCGGCTCTTCAGCTCGGGGTGGGCCTGGGTGCCGACGAAGAACGGGTGGACGTCGGCGGGCAGCTCCACGAACTCCACCAACGTGCCGTCCGGTGAGGTGCCGGAGAAGACCAGCCCCGCGGCGGACAGCTGGTCGCGGTAGGCGTTGGCGACCTCGTAGCGGTGCCGGTGCCGCTCGGTGATCTCGGTGGACCCGTAGGCGGCGGCCACCACCGAGCCCTTCTGCAGGGCGGCGGGATAGCTGCCCAGCCGCATGGTGCCGCCCATGTCGCGGGTGCCGGCGACCACGTCGACCTGGGTGGCCATGGTCGCGATGACCGGGTGCTGGGTGTCCGGGTCGAACTCGCTGGAGTTGGCGTCGGAGATGCCGGCCAGGTCGCGGGCGGCCTCGATGACCATGCACTGCAGGCCCAGGCAGAGCCCCAGCAGCGGAATGCCGTTGACCCGGGCGTGCCGGACCGCGCCGAGCTTGCCCTCGATGCCGCGGACCCCGAACCCGCCGGGGATGCACACCCCGTCGGCGCCGGCCAGCGCGGCCTTGGCGCCCTCGGCGGTCTCGCAGTCGTCGGAGGGGACCCAGCGGATCTCCACCCGCGAGCGGTGCGCGAACCCACCGGCGCGCAGCGCCTCGGTGACCGACAGGTAGGCGTCGGGCAGATCGATGTACTTGCCGACCAGGGCCACGGTCACCGTCTGCTTCGGCGCGTGCACCCGGTCCAGCAGGTCGCCCCACACGGTCCAGTCGACGTCCCGGAACGGCAGGCCGAGCCGGCGCACGACGTAGGCGTCCAGGCCCTCGCGGTGCAGCACCCGGGGGATGTCGTAGATCGACGGCGCGTCCGGGCAGGAGATGACCCCGTCGGCGTCGACGTCGCACATCAGGCTGATCTTGCGCTTGAGCCCGTCGCTGATCTCCCGGTCGGAGCGGCAGACCAGCGCGTCGGGCTGGATGCCGATGCTGCGCAGCGCGGCGACCGAGTGCTGGGTGGGCTTGGTCTTCAGCTCACCGGAGGGGGCGATGTAGGGCACCAGCGAGATGTGCAGGAAGAAGCAGTTGTCCCGGCCGATCTCGTGCCGGACCTGGCGGGCGGCCTCGAGGAAGGGCAGCGACTCGATGTCGCCGACGGTGCCACCGATCTCGGTGATCACCACGTCGACCCGGGCCGCGTCCGGCGCGGCGGTGACGGCCATGATCCGGGACTTGATCTCGTTGGTGATGTGCGGGATGACCTGCACGGTGTCGCCGAGGAACTCCCCGCGCCGCTCCTGGGCGATCACGTCGGAGTAGACCTGCCCGGTGGTCACGTTCGCCCGGCCGGTCAGGTCGGTGTCGAGGAAGCGCTCGTAGTGCCCGATGTCCAGATCGGTCTCGGCGCCGTCCTCGGTGACGAAGACCTCGCCGTGCTGGAACGGGTTCATCGTCCCCGGGTCGACGTTGAGGTACGGGTCCAGCTTCTGCATGGTGACCCGCAGCCCGCGGCTGGACAGCAACGCGCCCAGCGAACTGGCGGTCAGTCCCTTGCCCAGTGACGACACGACGCCACCGGTGACGAAGACGAACTTCGTCGGCTGGGAGTTGGAGAGAGATCCGCGATCACGAGCTTCAGCCAGTCGACCCACGGGCGCTCACGCTAACACGGGTCGAACCACCACCCGGGGTCGAACCCGGGGTGCCGTCGGCCGCGCCGTCGTCCGGGGACGACGGCGGGAGCGTCCCGGCGACCAGCCACACCAGCAGCGGGAGGAGCAGAGCGGCCGCCGTCGCCGGCACGGCGACGCCGGAGTCGTTGGCGGCGGCTGCCACGACCAGGCTGAGCGCGACGGCGGTCAGCCCGGACCGGAGCACGCGGGCATCGGCAGCCGGCAACCCGGCCGGTCCGGCGCCGGGACGGCTGCGGAGCAGGCCGCCGGGGCGCAGCAGCCACAGCGCCGCCCCGAGCGCCACCGGCAGCAGCCAGGCCAGCGGACTGCCGGTCAGGATGCCGAGGTTCGCCTGCCCCTTCCGGAGCACCACCGTCCACGCCTCGCCGTCGAGGAGCTGCGCGACGAAGCGCCCCAGGTGGCTGCGTTCGGACGCCGGCCGCAGCCAGTCCAGCACCGCCACGGCGCCCACCACGACGACGGCGGCCGCGAGCACGGCCACCAGCCGGCCGACGGTCACCCGGATGCGGGCCAGCAGCATGCCCAGGACGACGAACCCGGGCACCGCGGCGAGCACGCCACCGAAGTCGCGGCCCAGCGCCGGTGCGCCGATCACGACCACGGCGGCCGCGCCGGCGACCAGCACCGGCAGCAGCCACCTCGCCCGGCCGGGCCCACCGTCGGCGGGTGCGGCGTCCCGCCGGTCCGTGCCGTCCCCGGCGCCGCCGCGCCGGCCGGAGCGGGCGACGACGGCGGCGGCCGCTGCGGTGAGCAGCAGCGCGCTGACCGAGAACAGCCCGAAGCTGAGGTTGCCGTACCCCACGAAGCGCCCGGCGACGATCGCGTCGTAGCCGAGCAGCCCGTCCAGCTCCAGGTGCGAGCCGGTGAGCACGTCGCCGACCAGCGTGGCCAGGGTGACGGCGAGGACGACGACCGCGGGGCCGGTCCGCGACCGGCGCCAGGGACCGAGCCCGGCGACCAGCGCGACCAGCAGGGCGACCGCGGGGACGGCACCGGCCAGTGCCCAGCGGGGCGAGGCGGCGTGCTCCCAGGGCAGGGCGTTGGCCAGGTAGGTGGCCACCGGGAGGGCGGCGGCGACCAGGCAGCCGGCGCGCAGCGCCGCCCGCCACCGGAGGCCGGCCGACCGCAGCGGCCACCGGGACAGCGGCCGCCCCCACCCGCCGAGCACCAGCATCCCGGTGGCGACGAGGAGCGCGTTGACGACCACCAGGCAGGAGAAGAACAGGCTGGTGCTGCGGTAGTGGGTCGAGGCCCGGATGTTGGCGTCGGTGAGCTCGGCGATCGCCGCCGGCAGCGCCGGCCGGTCGCCGGCCACGGTCATCGGCTGGCCGTTCATGGACGCCGGCTGGTCGATCCCCAGCGCCCGCAGCGCCGTGGGGGCCACGTCGATCAGCTGCACGAACGGCGCCCGGCCGGTGCTGGCCGAGGTGAGCCACCCGGTTCTCGTGCCCGCGCCGGAGACCAGGCCGACGTGCAGCTGCGCACGGCCGTCGTTGACCTCGGAGATGCCCTGCAGCAGCAGCAGCGTCTCCCCCGGCAGCGCGGCCACCGCGTCGCGGAGCAGGCCGACCTGCCGGTCGATGTCGGCCAGCGCACCCTGCCGGGGCGCGGGCTGCGTACCGGTGTCGGTCTGGTCGGGGCTCGGCCGGCCGGCGTCGGTGAGCTGGTCCAGGGAGATCACCGTGAGCGGGCACGGAAGGAGCAGCGAGGCGATCTGCTCGGCGGTGGCCGGCAGCCGCTGGTGCACGGTGAGCTCGGTGTCGGGCCCGGCGACGGCCAGCGCCGCGGCCCGACCGACGGCGGTGGCGCAGCCGACCGCACCCCCCAGCGCGCCGGGCTCGGCGCCGAAGCGGGCGGTGGCCTCGTCCTCGGCGATCCGTTCCAGGGTGGTCTGCGGCTGGTGCAGGCCGAGGGAGGCGGTCTGCTGCTCCAGCCCGCAGAAGGAGAAGGACGCGTCGAGAGCCGGGGGCTCGCCGTCGTCGGGCGCACCGCCGGCGTCGTCCGTCGCCCCGCCCGCCTCGTTCTCGACCGGGACCGGCGGGATCGGCTCGGGCGGCCCCGGGTAACGCGCCCGGTTGCCCGCGCCCAGGGTGGCCCAGCCGTCGAGCAGGCAGGTGGTCGACCGGGCGGCGCGCACCGACATGGCCCCGATGGCAGCACCCTCGGCGAGGTCCCACAGCTGCGGGGTGCGGTCGGGGTCCAGATCCCCCCACACCAGGCCGGGGACGCCGACGACGAGCACCCGGGCGGCCCGCCGGTCGGCGGCGGCGCCGTCCGCCCCGTCCCCGGCAGCGGCGGCGGCCGGTGCGGCGAGCCCCAGGAGCATCCCCACCGCGAGCAGCAGCCCGGCCAGCCGCGCGGCGGGGGTCACCGGTGCGGCCCGCCGGGCGGCCCGAGCAGCTCGCGGTAGACGGCGACGAGCTGGCGGGCGGTGCCGGCCTCGTCGGGCCAGCTGGCCGCCTGGCGGAGGCCGGCCGCGGACAGCCGCGCCGTCCGCCCGGGGTCGGTGAGGACCGCGGCGACGGCGTCGGCCAGGGCGGCGGCATCCCCGTCCGGCACCAGGTCCGCCGCGTCGCCCACCAGCTCGGGGATCCCGCCGACCCGGGTGGCGACCAGCGGCGTGCCGGCCCGCAGCGCCTCCTGGGCGGTCAACGACCGCGCCTCCCACCGCGAGGGCAGCACGCACACGTCGGCGGCGCCGAGCAGGTCGGCGACGTCGGTGCGCCGGCCCAGCAGGCTGACCGGGAGCCGCCGGGCGCCGATCTGCTCGGACAGCGCCTGTTCCAGCGGGCCGTCGCCGGCGATCACCACGCGCGGCGGCGCCGACCGCAACCGCGGATCGGTGGTCCAGCGCTGCACCGCGTCGAGCAGGACGTCGTACCCCTTCTGCGGGTGCAGCCGGCCGACGGCCACCACCAGCGGCCGCAGGTCGTCGTCCAGGCCCAGGTCGCGGCGCACCTCCGGCCGGCTGCGCTGGGCCGGCGGGAGAGGTGGCGCCGAGACCGGAGCGACCCGCACGTCGCGGGCGCCGAGCCGGCGGGCGTTGGCTGCCAGGTCGCCGGAGGCGGCCAGCACCAGGTCCGCGCCGCGGATGGTGGCCCGCTCGGCCGCCTGGAGCACCCGCCGGCGCAGCCCACCGCCCTCGGGCAGCGCGTTGTGCAGGGTGAGCACGAGCGGCCGCGCCCGCTCCCCGGCCAGCCGGCGCGCCGCGGCAGCGACCAGCCCGGCGCGCAGCCCGTGGGCGTGCACCAGGTCCGCGCCGGTGGTGGCCCGGCGCAGCGCGAGCACCGCGCGCAGGTCGGCCAGCGGGGCGAGCCCCGCGGAGATGCCGACCGGGCGGAAGTCCGCTCCGGTGGCGGTGAAGGCGAACAGTTCCTCGGTGGCGAGCGGCCCGCACACGCGCACGGCCGCACCGGCCCGGCCCAGCGCGGGCAGCACCGAGCGCAGATGGGTGCCGACGCCGCCGGTGCTGGTGGCCAGCACCTCCGCGATCCGTCGCTCCGCCAGCGGGCGCGGCTGCGGCGCCGGCTCCCCACCGGGCCGTTGCCTCGACTCAGCCATCCGCCACCTCCGCGTCCGTGCCGTCGGGAGCTGTCGGAGTCCGCAGCCCGCGCACCGCCGATCTCAGGGGCCGACGGGCGGTTCCCATCATGACCGCCGCGGCGACGACGAGCACGGCGCTGCCGGCCAGCGCCCCGACGCCCAGTGCGGCGAGGACGCCGTCGTCAGGGACCGGGTCGGCGCCCAGCCGGCGCGCGACCAGCACCCCCGCGGCCCCGCCCAGCACCGCGGCGAGCAGCGCGGGCAGTCCGGTGCGCGCCAGCCCGGCCAGCGCCCCGGGTCCGGCGATCCGGCCCACCACGACCAGCAGCGCGAGCCCGGCCACGGTGACTCCGACGCTGTGCCCGGCCCCGAGCGCCCAGGCCCGGTCCGCCGCCGGCAAGGCCCGGGCCAGCACGATGTCGGCGACCACGGCGACCAGCCAGCCACCGGCGACGCAGGCCGTGGGCGCGCGCCACAGCCCGCGGGCGTAGAGGGCCCGGGACAGCAGCGCCACCAGTCCGTAACCGAGCAGCCCGGGCGCGAAGCCGACGATCGTGGCCTGCAGCGCCGCCGCCGGGCCACTGCCGTCCTCGGTGGCGAAGAACACCCGGGCCAGCGGGCCGGAGACCGCGACCAGGCCGGCGGCCGCCACCGCCGCCGAGACGACGGTGAGCACCAGCACCGGGGCCAGCGCACGCCGGTAGCCGGGTTCGTCCCCCACTTCGGCCCGCTCGCTCAGCCCCGGGTAGGCCGAGGTGGCCAGCGGCACCGCGAGGGCGGCCCAGGGCAGCAGGAAGACCGTCATGCCGGCGAGGTAGGTGACCTGGGTGCCGGCAGGGGCGCCGTCGTTGGCCAGCCGGATCGCCACCAGGGCGACCAGCTGCTGCCCGGCGAGGGTGAGCACCCCGGCCAGCGCGAGCCGCCGGACCCGGGGGGCGGCGCCGACCGGGAACCGCAGCGCCGGGCGCAGCCCCAGCCGCAGGCGGCGCAGCGGCACGAGCAACGACAGGCTCAGGGCCACCACGCCGAGCGTCGTCCCGACCCCCAGCACGAGCTCGGCCGCGGTCGACAGGTCGGCGATCTGCCGCCCCCCGCCGATGCCGGCGAACAGCAGGTAGGCGCCGGCGACGACCACGGACGACAGCAGCGGCGCCAGCGCCGGGCCGGCGAACCGCCGGTGGGCCTGCAGCACGCCGGTCAGCACGATGCCGATGCCGTAGAGCACCACCTGCGGGGCGAACACCAGCAGGAAGCGCGCGGCGAGGTCGACCTGCGCGGAGTCGGCGGAGTCGGCGCCGAGCAGCAGCGCCGCGATCGGCCGGGCCAGCACGGCGAGCAGCACCGCCAGCGGGACCAGCAGCAGCAGGGTCCAGCCCAGCAGCGCCGAGGCGGTGCGGCGGACCTGCTCGCGGTCGCCGGTGGCGATCCCGCCGGCGAGCATCGGGACGACGAGGCTGGCCAGCGCGCCGCCGGCCACCACCTCGAAGACGATGTTGGGAACGCTGTTGGCCACCACGTAGGTGTCGCCCGTGGTGCCGGCGCCCACGGTGTTGGTGAACACCAGCGTGCGGCCGAAACCGGCCATCCGGGCCAGCAGCGTGAGCACGGAGATCAGCAGCGCCGCGGCGGCGACGCCCGTCAGCGCCCGGCGGCCGCGCGGGGAAGGGAGGCGCGACGCGGCCGGCAGGCCCGGCTGCGGGATCACGCCGGGCGGCGGCCGAGTCGGTCGAGCTCCCGCAGCCCCGGCGTCGACTCGATCACCCGGGTGAAGCTGATCTTCTCGCTGGCCAGCGTCAGGGCGGTGACCACACCGAGCAGCGCGATCCGGACGGGCCGGCCGGGCAGCGCCGCCAACCGGAGCCCGAGCAGGGCGCCGACGGCGTTCGCGCCGCAGTCACCGAGCATCACCTGCTCGCCCAGGTCGGCCGGCAGCACACCGAGCGCGGCGCCCAGCGGTCCGGCCGCCAGGCCACCCGCCGGCCCACCCACGCCGGCCACGGCCAGACCGACGGCCGCCTTCCCGGCCCGGCCGGGACGCAGGTCGAGCAGGTTCAGCAGGTTCGCCGTCCCGGCCACCAGGCCGGTGGTGAGCACGCCGTCGACGAGTGCGGAGCCGCCGGCGCCGCGCCGGGTCAGCACGGCCGCGACCGCGGCCGCGGCCCCGATGCCGGCCACCTTCACCGCGCCGGCCGAGATCCGCCCGGCCCGCAGCGCGGCCAGGTGCCCCGCCAGGCCCTTGTCCGCAGCTTGCTCCGGCCGGGCACCGGCGAGGTCGTCGTAGCCGCCGACGAGACCGGACACCGTGCCGACGAGCGCCGCGGCGACCCGCTGCCCCGCCGGGGCGCCCGCGATGGCCGTGCCGGTCGCGGCGGCGGCCAGCACCGGCCCGCCGAGCAGGGTCACCGGGCGCCGGGCGTAGTTGGTGCGCTGCCAGCGGGCCCCGGCCGGCCCGGCGTCCAGGACCGCGGCCGCGGCCAGCCCGGCCCGCGCGGCCAGCGCGCCCCCGGCCGCGAGCGCGAGACGACGCCCGGCGGTCACGGCGCGGGAACGGGAACGGGCAGGGTGTCCTCGCCCGTGCCGTACGCACCCGACGTGCCGCGTCCCTCGGCGGCGACGGCGAGGACCGTGGTGATCCGGCCGGCCGGGGTCTCCACGTTGTCGACGGTGGAGACGTCCGAGGTGACCGCGGCGTCGGCACGCACCGCGGCGACCAGGCCGCCCTCGGTCGCCGACGTGGAGTCCCCGGCCACCACGGCGCCCGAGCCACGGGCGTCCAGCGCGGTGACCAGGTCGATCAGCGCGTCGTTGCGCTCGGCTGCGTCCTCGTCCTCGGGGTACCCACCCGCGGTGAGGAGGACGGCGAAGTTCGCGGGGCTCACCGAGGTGGTGTCCTGGCTGAGCAGCTCGAGCTCCTCGAGCCCGGCCAGCACCGAGGAGGTCGCGCCGGGATCGGGCGGTGCCGCACCGTCGGCGGGCACCATCAGCACGCCGGCCAGCAGCGCGGCCACCAGTTCCCCGGTGTCGTCGGTCTCGGGCAGCACGACACCCGGCGGCCGTCCGGGGCCGGTCACGTAGGACTGCAGGCTGCTGGCGGTGTCGGGGTCGCTGTAGGCGCCGGCGAGCCGGATGCTGCCGGTGACGGTGGCCCCGGCGCTGCCCAGCAGCGCCGTCACGCCCTCGACGACGTCGGTGGGCACGTCGGGGCTGCCGACGACCAGGACGACGCTGCGGCCGGCGAGGGTGTCCTGCACGAGCGTCGGGCCGACGGCCTCGTCGAAGGCGCCGTCCTCGTCCAGCGCGATCTGCAGCTGCTGGGTCTCGTCCTCGAGCTGGCGCTTGTCCTCCTGCAGGGCCGTCACCTGCGCCTCGAGGTTCGACAGCACGGGGCCGTTGAGCTGGGTGGTCCCGATGACGATTCCCAGCGCCACGGCCAGGAAGACCGCGATCAGGGAGACCAGGTGGTAACGGAAGTCGATCACGAGAAGAGGTTCTCCAGCCAGAACACGAAGCTGTCCCATTGGTCGATGAGCAGGTCGAGGTAGACCCGGCCCGCGGTGGACACCGCCAGCGTCGAGCCGATCGCCAGGAACGCCGCGAGGACGAGCACCACCAGCGTGGGGGTCGAGATGCGGCTGCGGTACAGCCGGCTGACCCCCTTGGCGTCGACCAGCTTGCCGCCCAGCCGCAGCCGGGTGAGGAAGGTCGAGGCCATGCCGCCGCGACCCTTGTCCAGGAACTCCACCAGCGTGGCGTGCGTGCCGACGGCCACGATCAGGGTCGCTCCCTTCTCGTCGGCCAGGAGCATCGCGATGTCCTCGCTGGTGGCCGCCGCCGGAAAGGTGATGGCGTCCACGCCGAGGTCCTGCACGCGCTTCAGCCCGGGCGCCCGCCCGTCGGGGTAGGCGTGCACGACCACCTCGGCCCCGCAGCGCAGCACGGAGTCACTGACCGAGTCCATGTCGCCGATGATCATGTCCGGCTGGTAGCCGGCCTCCTTGATCGCGTCGGCGCCGCCGTCGACACCGATGAGGACCGGCCGGTAGTCGCGGATGTAGGGGCGGAGGGCCTGGAGGTCCTCTTTGTAGTCGTAGCCGCGGACCACGACCAGCACGTGCCGGCCGTCGATGGTGGTCGTGACGTCCGGGACGCCGACCCCGTCGAGCAGGAGCGCGCGCTCGCGCTTCATGTACTCCATGGTGTTGGTGGCGAAGGCCTCCAACTGCGCGGAGAGTCCGGTGCGGGCCTCGGCCATCGCGGCGGCGACCGAGTCGTCGTCCTGCCGCACGCCCTCGGCGACCACCTCGTCGCCGATGAACAGCTGATTGCCCTCGACGCGACCCGCCGCGCCCTCCTTGATCCGGGTGAGGACGTCCTTGCCCACGCCGTCGATCAGCGGGATCCCCGCCGCGACGAGGATCCCGGGACCGAGGTTGGGATAGCGCCCGGAGATGCTGGGCGCCGCGTTGATCACGGCGCCGACCTTGCCGGCGACCAACGAGTCGGCGCTGACCCGGTCGATGTCGATGTGGTCGATCACCGCGATCTCGCCGGGCCGCAGCCGCTTGGTCAGGTTCTTGGTCCGGCGGTCGACGCGAACGGTCCCGTTCACCCCGGGTGCCGTCTCGGACGCCCTACCGCGCCGCACGGTGCCGATGCGCATCTCCCGATGCTCCCATGGGCGGGTCGACGACCCGATGCCGACGCGCGTTTGCAACGATTCGATCACGCTCGGTGAACGACACCGGGTCCGACGCGACACGCCCGGCGCGGCGTCGCGCCAGCTCCGCGGAAGGGTGATCGGTCCGTCACTAGCGTGACTGTCGTGACTGGTGGGGCGGCCGCACAGCCGCGTACAGCGACTGTCGTGGGCAACGTGGTGGCCGAGGTGCCCGGGTACGGCGACGACGTCGAGGAGGTCGGTGACGTCGGTTCAGCGCGGGCCGGGGCCCCCGGCACCGCGCCCGGGGAGCGCGCCGGCGACGGACCGGCCGGCTCGCCGGAGTCAGACGGGACCGCCCAGGTGGTCGAGTTCGCCGTCCGGACGGCCGCCGCCCCGGAATCCGTCGGGAGAGGCACCGACGTCCCCGCGGAGGGTGCCGCGGGCGTCCCGCGGAAGGCCGGCCGGGGGCGGACCCGCAGCGGCCCGAACAAGCGCGAGGTGCGGCACCAGCAGACCCGCGAGGCGATCGTGGACGCCGCGGCCGCGCTGTTCAGCGAGCGCGGTTTCGACGCCGTCAGCGTGCAGCAGATCGCCCAGCGCGCCGGGGTCGTGGAGAAGACGGTGTTCAACCACTTCCCGGTGAAGGAGGGGCTGGTCTTCGAGGCCGACCCGCCGATGGGGGCCGCCCTGGTCGCGGCGGTGCGCCGCCGTCCGGCCGGGGAGTCCGCAGCCGCGGCCGCCGGCAGCTTCGTCGTGGCGGCGGTGAGCCAGCTGGGCTCGCCGGCCGCAGCCGACGGCGTGGCGGAGATGGCCCGGGTGATCCGGGGCAGCCGGACCCTGCAGGTGCGGGAGCGGGAGATCCTCGGCACGCTCACCGACGCGCTGGCCGAGGAGATCGCGCTGGAGACGCACTCCCCGGCGGCGGCGCTCGAGCCGTGGCTGGCCGCGCACGCGGTGCTCGGGCTGTACGCCGCGATGCTGGAGCTGGCCCGCGATCGGGTGCTGGCCGGCGCCTCGGGGCCCGAGCTGGTCGCCGAGCTGCGCGCCACGGGCCGCCGCGGGCTGGCGTTGCTCCAGTTCGGCCTGGCCGGGTACGCCAAGCGCCGCTGAGAAAGGACCCCCTCCTCCCCAACCCTCGCAAGCTCGGGCCGGGACCCGGGAGGGGGCCACAAACCGCGTTCCCCCTCCTCCCCGCCCGTCGCGGAACGGGCCCTGCTACTGCCGCCCCGCCGCGACGGCGAGCAGCTCCCGCGCGTGCGCCTGCCCCGTGTCGCTGTCGGCCAGTCCGGACAGCATCCGGGCCAGTTCCCGGACCCGGTCCTCGCCGTCCACGGCCCGGATGTCGGTGGCCGTGACGCCCTGCGCGGTGTCCGGTGACTTGTCCACCACGAGGTGGTTGTCGGCGAAGGCGGCGACCTGCGCCAGATGGGTGACCACGACGACCTGGTGCTCGCGGGCCAACCGGGCCAGCCGCCGCCCGATCTCGCCGGCGGCCTGCCCGCCGACACCGGCGTCGACCTCGTCGAAAACCATCACCGGCACCGGGTCGGCGCCGGCGAAGACCACCTCGATGGCGAGCATGACCCGGGAGAGCTCCCCGCCGGAGGCGCCCTTGTGCACCGGCCGGGCCGGTGCGCCCGGGTGCGGGGACAGCAGCAGCGCGACCTCGTCAACGCCCTCCGGGCCCGGGTGGTCCGCGTCGGTGTCGATCCGGAAGGACACCTGGGCGTTCTTCATCGCGAGTCCGGCCAGCTCGGTGCCGACCTCCGCGGCGAACCCTTCCGCGGCGGCGGTGCGGCCGGCCGTGACCCGGGCCGACAGCGCGGCCAGTTCCTCGCGGGCGGTGTCCCGGGCGGCGGTCAGGGCCTCGAGCGCCTCGTCGGAGACGTCGAGCTGGGCCAGCCGGTCCGTGGCGTCGGCCGCCCAGGCCAGCACCCCGGCCAACCCCTCGCCGGGGTCGGCGTACTTGCGGACCAGCGCGGTGAGCGCGGCGCGCCGGTCGAGCACCTCGGCCAGGTGGGCCGGGTCGGCATCCAGGTCGGCCACGTAGCCGGCCAGCTGGACGGCGACGTCGGACACCACGGCGACGGCGTCGGCGAGGTCCCGGGACAGGAGGACGAGCGCCGGGTCGTTGGAACCGGCCAGGGCCCGCTCGGCAACGGCGAGGGACGTGGTGGCGTCCTGCGGGAGCTCAGCTCCCCCACCGAAGTCGCCGGTCACGTCGCCGACCAGGGCCAGCCGGGCCTCGTCGGCGGCCGCCCGTAGCGCGTCGGCGTCACCGAGCCGGGTGGCCTGCGCGTCGAGCGCCTCATCCTCCCCGGCCTCGGGGGCCAAGTCGGAGATCTCCTCGAGACCGTGCCGCAGGACGTCGGCGGTCTGCGCGAGCTCGCGGGCCTGGCTGCGCCGGCGGTCGAGATCGTCGGCCAGCCGGCGCCAGTGCGCGTGGGCGGCACGGTGCTCGTCGAGCAGGGCGAGGTGCTCGGGACCGGCGTAGCGGTCGAGCGCGCGCCGCTGCTCGGCGGGCCGGGTGAGCCGGAGCTGGTCGGTCTGCCCGTGGACGGCCAGCAGGTCCTCCGCGAGCTCGGCGACCACGCCCACCGGGACGCTCCGGCCGCCGAGATACGCCCGCGAGCGCCCCTCCGCGCTCACCGTGCGGGCCAGGATGAGGGTGCCGTCCTCGTCCGGCTCGCCGCCGGCGTCGGCGGCCCGGGCCCACACCGGCGACTCGGGTGGGAGCAGCAGCCGGCCCTCCACGCCGGCCCGGCCACCGGCCCGGACACGGCCGGGGTCGGCACGGCCGCCGAACAGCAGGGTCAGCCCGGTCACCACCATGGTCTTGCCGGCACCGGTCTCGCCGGTCACGACGGTCAGGCCGCGCCCGAGCTCGAGGGTGACGTCGTCGATGGCCCCGAGGCCGTGGATGTGCAGCTCGGCGAGCGCGCCGTTGCCCGGTGCCGCGCCGACGGGGTCAGGGGCCGGTGGCGTCGGGGCCTTCCCGGACTTCTTGACGGACTCACGCCCGGCCGTCCTGGTCGCCACCGGTCACCTCCTGCCCGTGGTGCCGGCTCTGCGGGCCGGGAACGCCCCGGGGCGCCGTGGTGCCGTCGGTGGCGGTGATCTCCCGGTCGAGAACGCTGCGCCAGCCCGGGGCCTCGTGGCCGGGGCCGTGCGAGCGGGCGTCCCGGAAACCGCGGACGGGCAGCCCGAACTTCGCCACCAGCCGGTCACCGAAGGAGGTGTGGTTGACCCGGGCGATGCGGACGGGCCGGTCGGAGCGGCGCACCTCGACCCGGCCGCCGTCGGGCACCTCCATGATGCGGCGGCCGTCGGCCGAGATGCGTGCCCGGTTGCCGTCGGGAGGCACGGCGACGGTGAGCACCGAGGTCGGCGAGGTGACCAGCGGCCGGGCGAACAGGGCGTGGGCGTTGGTCGGCACCACGAGCAGCGCGTCGACGTCGGGCCACACCACCGGGCCGCCGGCGGAGAACGCATAGGCGGTGGACCCGGTGGGGGTGGCGCACAGCACGCCGTCGCAGCCGAAACTGGTGAGCGGGTGACCGTCGATGGCCAGCACCACATCGAGGACCCGGGAGCGTTCGGCCTTCTCCACCGACACCTCGTTGAGCGCCCAGGTGGCCCCCACCTGACGGCCGTCGGCGTCGAGCACCGCGACCTCGATGGTCAGCCGCTCCTCGACCTCGTAGCGGCAGTGCTCGACAGCGCTGAGGGTGTCCTCGACCGTCTCGGGCTCGGTCTCGGCGAGGAACCCGACCCGCCCGAGGTTGACCCCGACCAGTGCGGCGTCGGTGGCCCGGGCCAGTTCGGCGGCGCGCAGGAACGTCCCGTCGCCACCGAGGACGAGAACGATCTCGGCGTCCAGGGCTGCGTCCGGGCCGAAGGCGCAGACCTCGGCGCCGGGGATGGCCAGCGCGACGGACTCGTCGTCCAGCACCCGGACCACGATGCCGGCCCGGGCCAGCCGGGCGGCCGCTGCCCGGGCGAGCTCGACGATGTCGGCCCGGCCCGTGTGCACGGCCAGCAGCACCCGCCGGGTCGCCTGCTCCGGCGGCGAGGAGGCGCTCTGACTCACTGGGGTCCTTCCTGGACTGCTCGTTCGATGTCGGCCGGCTCCGGTGCGGGTGCGTCCCGCCGCAGCCAGAGGAAGAACTCCACGTTCCCGGCGGGGCCGGGCAGCGGGCTGGCCACCACTCCCGCGGTGCCCCAGCCGAGGTCGGCCGCGGCCCGCGCCACGGTGCGCACGGCGTCGGCGCGCAACGCCGGGTCCCGGACCACTCCCCCGGCGCCCAACCGGTCCCGGCCCACCTCGAACTGCGGTTTGACCATGGGGAGCAGGTCGGCGTCGGGCGTGGCGCAGGCGATGAGCGCAGGCAGCACCAGGCGCAGGGAGATGAAGGAGAGGTCGGCGACGATCAGGTCGACCGGCCCGCCGATCGTCCCGGGCGACAGGTCGCGGACGTTGGTGCGTTCGTGCACCACGACCCGCTCGTCGGTGCGCAGCGACCAGGCCAGCTCGCCGTACCCGACGTCGACGGCGACGACCTCACGGGCGGCCCGGCTGAGCAGCACCTCGGTGAAACCTCCGGTGGACGCACCTGCGTCCAGCGCTCGGCGGTCGCCGACCTCGACGGGGAAGGCCGCCAGTGCGCCCAGCAGCTTGTGGGCACCCCGGCTGACCCACCGGGGCTCGTCGGGGTCGGTGCGGACGAGCACCGGCGTGCCGGCCTCCACGCCGGTGGCCGGCTTGGTGGCCGCCTGTCCGGAGACGAGCACGCGCCCCTCGGCGATCAGGTGGACCGCGTCCTCCCGCGACCGCGCGAGACCACGGCGAACGAGCTCGGCGTCGAGCCGGCTGCGTCGTGCCATCAGAGCTGATCGATGGTCGACAGCTCGCGCCGCAGGCGGTCGTGCTCCGCCTCGTACACAGCGACGTGTTCGGCCACTGGCTGCCCGGCGAGACCGGCGAACGGGTCGGCGGGCTGCTCGGACCCGAGGGCATCGTCGCGCGGGAGTGCCGGCACGGGACGCGGAGGGCCCGGGACGGGATGCTGCGACCCCGGAACCGGGTGCTGCGGGTGGGGCTCGGTCACAGGTCCTCCTCCGGTTCCGTCGGGCGGTCAGCGCCAGGGTCGGGCTCGTCCGAGGCTACCGGCCCGAACCGACCGTGCACGGTCGCCGGCGGGCGGCCACCGCCGGCGACCGGCGATCGGGATCCGCACCCGGAGCCGGGAGGTAGCGTCCCCGTCCGACCCCGTGGACGCCGCGTCCGCGATCGGTCCGCCGGAGGAGGCACCCCGCACGTGGCGACGCTCGAGCAGTGCATGACCGCCCTGGAGGGCTTCGTCGGCCGGCTGGCCGCCTCGGACGGCGCCCGGGGCCTGGACCGCTCGGTCTCCTGCCGGCTGACCGATCTGGGCCAGCTGGTGCGCGGGCGGCTGGCCGGCGGGTCGGTGCACGACCTGACCGCCGTTCCGGACGGCCCGTCGGCGCCCAAGGCGGACATCCGCCTCACCATGTCCAGCGACGACCTCCTGGCGCTCACGTCGGGGCAGCTGTCGTTCACGCCGGCGTGGGCCAGCGGACGGGTCAAGCTGGAAGCCGGGCTCCGCGACATGCTCCGGCTCCGCTCGATGCTCTGATCCCGGGCGTGGGCGACGCACCGGCCCACGCACGGCGCATGCCGGCATGCATCCCGCGGACGGGTTCACGGCACCTCCAGGCCCCAGGCGGTCACCGCCTGCGCAGCGGCGTCGTCGCCGGCCCGCACGACGGCCGGCTGAGGCCGCTCCCCGGCCGCCGCCCAGTGGGCGACGGCGAGCGCCCGCAGCCCGTCCAGGTCGTCTCCGGAGCTGCCCGCCCGGGTGGGTGCGTCGCGGTCGGCTCCACGGCCGACCGCGCCTCCTGCCACGAGCGTCACCACGCCCGGCCCGCCGGCGCGCGCCCGCCAGGTTCCGCACTGCCATCCCCCGTCGACCGGCACCACCGGCGGGTGCACGGTGAGCAGGCCGGCGGCGTCCCGGGCGAGCAGGTCGGGCCGGTGGTCCGGCCCCGCGGCGAGCATCTCGGGCGGCCCGGTGACACCGGACAGCACCAGCAGACTGGCCGCCCCGGCGCGGCGGGCACCCTCGATGTCGGTGTCGAGCCGGTCGCCGACCACAAGGGGGCGCCGGGCGCCGGTGCGCCGGACGCACTCGGCGTGCATCGCCGGGTCGGGCTTGCCCGCGACCAGCGGTGGCTGGCCGGTGACCGCACTGACCACTCCCACGAGAGCCCCGTTGCCCGGTAGCACGCCGCGTGGTGAGGGGATGGTCGCATCGGCGTTGGTGGCCACGTGCCGCGCGCCCCCGCGGACCGCGACGACGGCCTCGGCGAGCTGCGTCCACCCGACCGACGGCCCGTACCCCTGCACGACGGCGGCCGGGGCGTCCTCGGCCCGCTCGACGACCGTGAGCCCGGCGGCGGTGAGCGCCGCGGCGACGCCGGGGCCCCCGACCGGCAGGACGCGTGCGTTGCTACCCACCAGCGCGGCGACGACCGAGGCGGCTGCCTGGGAGCTGGTGATGACGTCGTCCGGCTCGGCGGGCACGGACAGCTCGGTCAGGTGGTCGGCCACCTGCTGCGGGGTGCGCGCGGCGTTGTTGGTGACGAACCCGAGGCGCATGCCGGCCCGGCGGGCGGCCTCGAGCGCGGCCGGAACGCCGGGAACGGCCGCGGGACCGACGTAGACGACGCCGTCGAGGTCGAGCAGCGCCACGTCGAAGAGGACCGCAGGCGGCTCGGCGGAGCCGGCTGCGAGGGGCGAGGGGGCACGGTCCGCGCTGCCGTGGAGCCGCGCCGCGGGGCTGGTGCGCGAGGTGGTCATCCGGCGATCGCACCACGCAGGGCCCGGAGGCCGCGCAGCCGCCTCGGGCCGATCGGCCGGCGCCGACCTACGATCGACGGTGTGCCCGTTCCGCCGGTGGACCAGCCGCTCCCCCGGCCCGACGGGCTGCAGGTCCGCCCCATCAGGGCGCTGACCTACCGGCGGCACGATCCCTCGCACCTGGCCAGGGTCAGTTCCCCGGCCTACGACCTGGTGACCGCGGCGGGCCGCGAGCGCCTGGCCGGGGAGGACCCGCACAACATCGTCCGTCTGATCCTCCCGCACGTCGAGGCGAACGAGCGCGAGGATGGCGGTCGTGCTGCGCGTGACCGCCACCCGGCCGAGACCGCCGCGGCGACCCTCGACCGGTGGCTCGACGAGGGGGTCCTGGTCCGCGACCCGGTGCCCGCGCTCTGGCGCTACGAGATGGCACCACCGGGACGAGCAGCCACCACGGGGTGGCTCGGGGCGGTCGCCCTCCCTCCTCGCGGGTCCGCGGCGGTGCTCCCGCACGAGGACACCTATGCCCCTGCCGTGGAGGGGCGCCGCGCTCTGCTGGCCGCGACCCGCACGGACCTCGAGCCGATCGTGCTGGCGCACGACACCGACGCCGCGGTCGCGGCGCTGACGCAGGCGGCGGCCGTGGGGCCACCGACACTGGAGGTCGCCGATCCCGACGGCGTCCGGCACCGGCTCTGGCGGGTGACCGACGCGGCGGTCCTGGACGCGCTCACCGCGGCCTTCGCGAGCACCGCTGCGGTCATCGCTGATGGTCACCACCGGTTCGCCGCCGCCACGGAGCACCAGCGCAGTGGTGCGGCGCACGCCGGCGCCGTTCTCGCGCTGGTGACCCCGATGGGACCCGGCGGGCTGCACCTGCGAGCGATTCACCGGGTGGTGCCCGACCTCACCATGGACACGGCGCTGACGTCGGCCGCCGCCGGTTTCACGGTCCGGGAGCTCACCCCTCCCGACGGGGACACGGACGCGTTCCTGCGGAGCTGGCCGGCGGGCCCTGGCCCGGCCACGTTCCTGGTCACCGACGGACAGCGGGTGGCGGAGCTGTCGGCACCCACCGGCGCGGTGCGCGATGCCGTCCCCGCGGAGGCGCCGGAGGCCTGGCGGGGACTGGACGTGGTGCTGGCCCACCACGGATTGTTCGGTCGGCTGTGGGGCCGCTCCGACGACCCGGCGTCGGTGCTGGTCGCCCACGACGTCGACGAGGCGCTGAGATCGGCACGGGAGCGGGCCGGCGTCGCCGTCCTCCTGCACTCGCCGTCGCCGGCCGACGTGGCGGCCGTCGCGCGGGCCGGTGCGCGGATGCCCCGCAAGTCGACCCTGTTCGTGCCCAAGCCCCGGACCGGGTTGGTACTGCGACCGCACGACGGCTGACCGGCCGCCGGCACACGGCGTGACCGCACGCGGTCACGCCGTCCGTGGCGCCCGCCGCGCTGCCCCCGGGACCTTGCGCCCGCGGCGGCAGTTGACCTCGTAAGCAATGGCGGTGCCCGTGGGGGTCCGCCAGAACCGCCGCTGCAGCGCCCCCTCGACCTCCACCACGTCGTCCGGCGTCCAGGCGGCTGCGTACCGCTGGAGGGCGGGGAGGTAGCTGACGCAGGTGATGATGTCGGACTTCGGCCCGCGCGGGCGGGGGGTCTCCCGCCGCACGACCAGCTTGAACACGAGGAGGGTGTCGCCACTGGGCAGCGGGCGGAACTCCGGGGATGCCGACAGCCGGCCACGCAGGACGACGTCGTTCCGGTCGATGACTGACAGGCTCATGGCCCGAGAGTCGCCCCGGGGACGGGGCCCGGCCAGCGCCGTCCGGCAACTGTGGACGGCGCCGGCCGGTGTGGACGCGGTAGCTCAGTTCGTCGGAGGGTCCTGCTCGCCCGGCCCGGGATCCTCGTCCGCGGCCTGCCCCGGCGCCTCCTGGAAGAGGCGGCTGTGGTCGGCCTCGAGGACCGCCCGCGCCGGCGGTGCCTCACCGAGCAGTTCAGCGACCTCGGCCTCGACGTCGTCCGGTTCCACCGCGTCCCCGAGGTCGAACTCCTCGTCACCCGTGGCGTCGATCAACTCGTGCTGCGGAGTTGCGCCCTCCCCCTCTACCCCGACCGGAGCCTGAACCTGAACCTGAGGCTCAGCCTGTGCTCCGGCCGCCTCGGCACCGCCGCGCTGCTCGTCCGTGTCATCCCCGTCGTCCTCCCCGTCGTCCTCATCGCCGTCCTCATCGCCGAAGCGGGTGGAGACGCCGGTCAGGTCGTCGGGGTCGACAGCGGCGATGGCGCCGAACCACTCGGCCGCCAGTTCACCGTCGCCCTGCTCTTCCAGGAGGTCGGCGTAGGCGGTGGCCAGCCGGAGCTGACCGAGGTCGGCCCGGCCCAGTCCTCCGGGAGTGGGGCGGCCACCGAGGGCCGCTTCCAGGACCAGGAGGGCGGCGGGCAGCTCGTTCAGGTCATGCCGGGCGCCGGCCTCTACGAGCCGCAGCTCGACGACCTCGTCGGGCTCGGGGTTGGCGTCGAGGGCCTCGTGCACCAGACGGAGGGCGTTGTCCGGCCGGCCGAGGGCGCGCTCGCAGTCGGCCAGGACCGCGCGGTAGCTCTCGTCCCCGGTCATCCGCCGGTAGGCGCGCAGTTCCCGCGCGGCCTCCGCGAAGTCGCTCGCGTGGTAGGCAGCCACGCCCACGGCCTCGCGTACGGCAGCGATGCGGGACGCGCGGTCGCGGGCCGCCCGGGCGTGCTCGAGCGCCAGCTCAGGATCCTCGCGGAGGAGGCCACCGGCGGCGACGAGGTGACGGCCAACGGTCTCCGCGTTCCGCGACTCGAGCCCGCGGAGGGCGGTTCGGACGGCCGGGTCGAGCTCGCGCACGTCGGCCCACTCCGGCAGCTCGGGCCCGCTGGGGCGCCGTTCGGCCACGGTGTCCGCGGGGCGCCCACCGCCGGGGCGGCGATCCTGGCCGGGACGCCGGTCCTGCCACGACGGCCGGTCACGGGTGGGGCGCTCGTTACTGTCACCCGAGGGACGGCGGTCCTGCCACGCCGGACGGTCACCCGAGGGACGGCCACCGCCCTGCGGACGGTCACCGGAGGGGCGGCGGTCCTGCCACGCCGGACGGTCACCCGAGGGACGGCCCCCGCCCTGCGGACGCTCACCGGAAGGGCGCCGGTCCTGCCACGCCGGACGATCACCCGAGGGACGGCCCCCGCCCTGCGGACGGTCACCCGAGGGACGCCGGTCCTGCCACGCCGGACGATCACCCGACGGACGGCCCCCGCCCTGCGGGCGGTCACCCGAGGGACGGCGGTCCTGCCACGCCGGACGATCACCCGAAGGCCGACCACCGCCCTGCGGACGCTCACCGGAGGGGCGCCGGTCCTGCCACGCCGGACGATCACCCGACGGACGGCCACCGCCCTGCGGACGCTCACCGGAAGGGCGCCGGTCCTGCCACGCCGGACGATCACCCGACGGGCGGCCACCGCCCTGCGGGCGGTCACCCGAGGGACGCCGGTCCTGCCACGCCGGACGATCACCCGACGGACGGCCCCCGCCCTGCGGACGCTCACTCGACGGGCGGCCCCCGCTCTGCGGGCGGTCACCCGAGGGACGCCGGTCCTGCCACGCCGGACGATCACCCGACGGGCGGCCCCCGCTCTGCGGGCGGTCACCCGAGGGGCGCCGGTCCTGCCACGCCGGACGATCACCCGACGGACGGCCACCGCCCTGCGGACGCTCACCCGAGGGACGCCGGTCCTGCCACGCCGGACGATCACCCGACGGGCGGCCACCGCCCTGCGGGCGGTCACCCGAGGGACGCCGGTCCTGCCACGCCGGACGATCACCCGACGGCCGACCCCCGCCCTGCGGACGGTCACCCGACGGGCGCCCACCTTGAACGCGGTCCCGCTGGGGGCGGTCGCCATTCTGACGACGATCCCGCTGCGGCCGGCCGCCGGCCGACCCGCCACCCCACTCGCCTCCAGCGGCACCACCGCGGGCGCGGTAAGCATCGTCACGTGACGACCCGGACCTCCCTGGAGCACCTTCTCGACTGCCCTCGGTAGGACGAGCCCCCCGGTGCCCAGCCGGGCGCGGGGTGCGTCCGCCGCCGCCACTCTGTCGCGAGCCGCCGGCGCTGCCACCGCGTGATCCACCGCCCGCCCCGCGCCCACGATCGGAACCGGCCGGACCTCGTCGGGGAGTTGTCATGGTGTTCTACGTACCTCACTGGGTCATCGGGCGCTCGCCCTTGGGGGCGCACCCGGCGGCGTCGGTCCGACTGTCGCGCCACGGACGGGCACGCGCAACAGAGCCCACGCCTGGGCGAACATGGCAGACAAAAGCAAAACGGGGGCCGGAGCACAATGCTCCGACCCCCGTTTCGAAAGGATGTCCGGCGGCGTCCTACTCTCCCACCCGGTCCCCCGGGCAGTACCATCGGCGCTGAAAGGCTTAGCTT
>JABAKE010000212.1 GCA_019779905.1 Modestobacter lapidis
ATCTTAGCGGGACTCTTGTCTTCTAAAATCATTAGGGTTTTGATTCTTTTTCTATTTTATTATTATTGTGTATTATTATATATTATTTTCTTGATTGTTTAGATATGATAGGATTGTTTTGTAAGAATTTGATAAAGCCCAAAAGTGATTAGGAGACCTTTAATTAGGGCGAGGTGGGTGCCTACAAGTGAAAGCTTGGAACCTTCCCACTTCGTAACCTAGCCCCCGAACTCAACTTTGGTTCGAAAACTTGCTTTTCCTTAAAATATGGAGTCAGTGTTTTATTTAAAATAAAACTCTTTTTGTGGTTTCCTTGTTCCCTAAAAATAAGGTGGCGACTCCCAGTTTTTCTCAAACTCCTTTCCTTTTCAAAAACCCAATCTAAGTGGACTCCCACAACAGAGAAGGATGAATAGGATAGGATGCTCTTGAGTGGATAATAGAGAAGGATAAATATGTAGATAAGAGAGAAGGATAATCGAGACGGATATATATCTACAATCCACTATGATAGAGAATCCAATCCTAAAGCGATTCATAGAGATGGAATAAACAAAATTGTGGGCATTTGAGTCGCTCTCGAAATAAATCGAGGAAAGTGGTTAGTTCACAGATGGCAACCTCCAAACTCATATGAACAACTCAAAATCACGTAGTGAAATGAGAGCAAACAAACTGGAATATGGGCCAAGTCAAAGTGCAGCTCATGTAGGAACTCATAGCATTTTTCAAGTAGTGAA
>JABAKE010000213.1 GCA_019779905.1 Modestobacter lapidis
TTGTACACGTTGGTGCCACCCGGATGTATAGAGTACTTGGAACGATGTGCTAGACCAAGAATTTTATCCTTTAGTTCAGGTACATCGGGCACGCATAGTCTTCCTCTTATTCTCAGGCCTCCGTCTTTTCCAGTTTGCCAAGTTTCAGGTTCCTTCTCAGCCATAGCTTTAAACCACTTCTGCAGTTTCGTATCTTGAGGTTGTGCATTGATTACTTCTTCGATGATGTGCGGGTACACGTCCAAGCAGAAGAGTCGAACTCCACCATTTTGCTGTTCAACACGAAAGTCGAACTCTGCCAATTCCTCCAGTAACTTCCATTCTTGCATCATTAGGAGCGCAATGACACCACGAGGTTTACGACTCAGCGCATCAGCTACCACGTTCGCCTTTCCTGAGTGGTATTGTAGAGTGAAGTTGTAATCCTTCATCAGCTCCATCCATCGTCTTTGTCGCATGTTTAACTCCTTCTGAGAGAACAGGTACTTTAGGCTTTTGTGGTCGGTGAATAGATCAAACTCCTCGCCATACAAATAATGTCTCCACAATTTGAGAGCAAAGACTACTGCAGCCAATTCTAGATCGTGTGTTGGATAGTTGAGTTCATGAGATCGCAACTGCCGCGAACCGTAAGCGTTAACTCTTCGTTCTTGCATTAGTACGCATCCCAGGCCTTGATGTGAAGCGTCGGTGTACACAGTAAATTTGGCACCGTCTTTAGGAAGCATTAGGACAGGA
>JABAKE010000214.1 GCA_019779905.1 Modestobacter lapidis
CAGCAGATCCAGCCGCTGCTGCCGCAGGTGCCCAGGCGCGGGCGCAAGCCCAAGACCAACCTGCGTGAGGTACTGAATGCGATTCGCTACATGGCGCGCAGCGGCGGCGGCTGGCGGATGTTGCCGAAGGACTTCCCACCCTGGCCGACCGTGTACTGGTGGTTCCGCCGCTTCGTTCGCCTGCTCTTGTTCCGCACGATCCACGACGTTGCGCTGATGTTGGACCGCGAACGGGCGGGGCGGGAAGCCAGCCCTTCTGCCGGTATCTTGGATAGCCAGTCGGTCAAGGCGCCGCATGGCCAGACGAGGGGCTACGACGCCGGCAAGAAGGTGCTGGGCCGCAAGCGGCACATCGCGGTGGACACCGATGGCCGGCTGCTGATGGTCAACCTGACCAGTGCCGATGTCTCGGACAGCGCCGGCGCCCAGACCATCCTTGCTACCATCCGCAAGCGCTGGCCCTGGCTGAAACACCTATTCGCCGATGGTGCCTACGACCGCGGCAAGCTGATGAGCAAAGCTGCCTTCCTCGACTTCGTCGTCGAGATCGTCCGACGCATCGATCACGAGCCGGGCTTCAAGGTCCTTCCACGCAGGTGGGTGGTCGAGCGCACCTTCGGCTGGATGGTTCGCTGGCGCCGCCTGGTGCGGGACTACGAGGCCAGGCTCGATGTGTCCGAAGCCTTCGTGCAGGTCGCCATGGGCAGCCTGCTGCTACGCCGCATCAGCCACTGAG
>JABAKE010000215.1 GCA_019779905.1 Modestobacter lapidis
AGAAAAATCCTAATATGCATACTAACATGATAGACTAGAAAACTATGCAAAACAAAATTAAAACTATGACATAAATGCATTAAAACAAATTATCCAAACACAAGGGAAGAGGCTCACCTTTGCAAGTTCCCTCGAACACATTTTTATATATATCAACCAAGCATCCCATGTGATTAGAATAACTATGAAAAGAATGATAAAAATACTAGCTAATATCCTAATATCCTAACATGATTACTATTATAGAAAATATGAAACTAACCTAATATTTCCTATATGCATACTACTCATGAATTAGATTATTTTGAATATACTAATTAAATACCCTATTATGCATACTAACAATAGATTACATCCTATCATGCATACTAATAAGGAAATAAATTACATCCTATCATAAATACTAATAAAGAAATCCTATCATGTATACTAATAAAAATAAATCCTATCATGCATTATACTTTAATCCTATCATGCATTAACGATTAATTCTTTTACTTGTAACCTAAGAGTACCTAACTTAGACATACATTCCTAACATGAACTAGACATGAAAAGAGAGAAGAAGAGAAGAAAAACAATCCTAAACATGTTACTATGCAGAAAATTCTAAAATAAAACTATGTTAAACAAAACTCCATTCTAAGCATCATGGTGTATTCAAATGTACCTTTCGCCTTCTTCTTCCTTGCTCCAAGCCTTCTTTTTCAACCTTGGGAGGCCTCCAATTTCGTGC
>JABAKE010000216.1 GCA_019779905.1 Modestobacter lapidis
GTTCGTGATGAGAACGAGTAAGAAAGAGGTCGACGTCAAGGCCGAGATGAGAGAGAGCGAGGAAGGCGGCGGGGGTTGACGAACTCCAAGTCCACTGTTATGAGTAATTGGGGCACAACGCGCAAAGGCGAATAATGACTGTCCGTCAGGCGAGCCACGTCAAGGATGGCCTTGTACTAATGCGTTGCGCTACTGTGGCTCCGCAGGACACGAGGAGTGGGTAAGATCTATTTACGTTGCGGCCTAAAGAAATGCGACACGGGTTGACTAACGAACTCCAACGTTCGAATCGCAATCCCCAACACAAAGTCCGACACTGAAATGAGATATTGGGCAAAAGGCATAGAGACGCAGCTGACTCGTTCGACATGCCATGCACGTTCTTATAAATATGTATTCGATATTTTGGCGCAACGCGACACGAGGAGTGGGTAACCTCTGTTTACGGTGCGGCGCAAAGCAAGCCGACACGGGTTGACGGGCTCCGACGTTCGAACCTCAGTGCCCGACACAAAGACCATTGAAATGAGATGTTGGGACACAAGGCGAATGCGTTGCGCAACGTTGGCTCCGCACGACACGATGACCTTTTCGTCAACGTTGGGTTGACGATCTAACTCCAACGTTCGAAATGCAATGCCCGACACAAAGTATTACACTGAAATTATATAATAGTGGGCACGAGCAAGTCAAAAGGGCGAATGACTTGTTCAGCTGGCGCGCCACTTTGAGGCT
>JABAKE010000217.1 GCA_019779905.1 Modestobacter lapidis
TATCTGCTCTTCTATAGATATAGAAAGAAGAAAAAATTTATTATTGTAACAAATGGGTCGATGGGGAAAATAAGAATCCCCATCCTGGAAATGATAAAACATACTAAAAAGAAAGGCGAAACTTTGTATCTTGTATTTCTTTTTTTTTTGTTTGAAACAAAAAAAAAATTTAGAATTCAGTAGACAGAAGAATTCTTATTTCACATACCATAAGAGCGAGGAGAGTTCCATTTCATATTGATCGGTTCAAAACATTAAAGAATGGAAATTTTTATATTATAAACGAAATTAATCCACTTTTCGAGTCAGTCCAATTCAGAACATTTGATTATTTATTTGTATTTGTCGGCGCAAAAAAACTTTTTGAATTCCCGGTAGAAAGAGATTTCGCTAATGAAAAAGCTTTTAACGCTGCCCAATACCCCTTCCCTTTCCAAAAATTTTTACGAATACGCTTTTTTGACATAGAAGTACGTTTTTTTGGAACTGCCATTCAAAAATTAAGAGATTACTCATTGCGATAGTTGGATGTGAAAGACATCTATTGTTCAAAACGAACCTTTCTTTACTATTCATTATCTATCTATTTATTCTCTAAATGATATTCCCTTCATAAAAAATCAATATAGATATGCGCAAATCACATAAAATATTACTAAAAAAAAAAAAAACAATTTTTTTTATTCTATACAATATCGGGACAAAAGAATAAGTCGTAATGTTTGGTGCCTTTAC
>JABAKE010000218.1 GCA_019779905.1 Modestobacter lapidis
GGCTACTGTTTGGGCGAATTTTGTTTCCATTGGAGTGGTTTGGTTTTTTGTGGAATGTCAATTTCAAGATTGTGGCTTGATTTGGTGCATGGGGTTGGATGGTTTGGGTTTCTTTTGGAAGCCCATGAAGCTTGGAATTTTTTGTATGGTCCAATCAACTCAAGAGAGGCATGGAACCATTTTTGTATGCTCTTGGTAAGAGAAATTTTGACTAAAAGCCACTTTTAGTGCCTAGGTGGTCAAACCTGGCTCATATGGGCTAACCCATGGGACCCTAAGCTTTTAAAGATGGCTTAGATCCCATGTGGTGTCATTTTTGTAAAGAATATCTAAAAATATCCCTTTGTGTAGAGAATATCTAAAAATATCTTTACTTGGAGAGAATCTCTCAAGTTTCCTTGATTTTGGGAGAGATTTTCTCAAAGTATCTTTCTTTGGGAGAAAGTTTCTCAAATCCCCTTTCTTTTTGGAGAGAATTTCTCAAGAATCTCCTCCTTAGGAGAGAATATCTCAAATCTCCCTCACTTTTAGGAAGCTTGCTAATTTTTAGCACTTACCTCCTTTCTTTTCTCCTCCTTTCCTTCTTTGGTTTGCTCTTTTCTATAAAAGCAAGAGGGGTTGGATCTTTTCTCTTGTTGCTTTCTTTTTGCAAGAATTCTCAAGAGTGCTCCAAGCTTCAAGGATTTCTCCAAGTTTCTTCAAGTTTCTTCTTCTTCTTCTCCATGGCTTC
>JABAKE010000219.1 GCA_019779905.1 Modestobacter lapidis
CATCTAATGAAATATTTATATATATATCATATAAACACAAAATAAGTTAATTCAGAGTAATTAATAAATAAAAAAAATTAGATAGCGAATGCTGACATGAGTAACGTAAATGAAGTAAAAACTTCATCGCTTAAAACATAAGGTTTTACTAAAAAAGAACGGCCCTTAAATTAAGTTTGACTAAAATTAGACTAATGATAGGAGAAACTAAATAAGTAAAATTTTACTAATATTATATAGTACTATATTAGTACAGGAAAAAAACTTATTAATACCGTAATGTAGACCGACCCCGGTATGTTAGTAGAGAATATGAAAGCGTATGAGTGAACTCTGGTGAAGGAACTCGGCAAAAAAGTAGCTCTTGACCTAGTAGAGAGATTCAATAAAGACTAAGTTGTACAACTGTTTACTTAAAACACCGCACTTTGCTAATATGTCTAAATAATTGTATAAGGTGTGAACTCTGCTCCCTGCAGGAGGATAAATAAATGTTTTAATTGAATCATTTTTCAAGTCTCCTGTGAATAGCAGTCTTATCCTGAGGATTGTAATGTAGCGAAATACCTTGGCCACTAAATATGGTCCCGCATGAATGAGGTAATGATACAACAACTGTCTCCACCAGAGGCTCAGTGAAATTGGAATAGCAGTGAAGATACTGTTTACCTATAGGAGGACAAAAAGACCCTATGCAGCTTTACTGTAGCTAGAGTTATTGGAA
>JABAKE010000220.1 GCA_019779905.1 Modestobacter lapidis
TTTTTCGGGCCCCGCAAATGCTCGCCTTGTTTTAGCCATGAAGAAAAGGCTGAGCTTTGAAACTGGGTCAAACGATGTCCGTTTGACCTGAAATTTGACGGGGGACCTATTGGAGTCATTTTGAAATGATCCATTAGCTCCAATTTGGATACCATGATTCCGGGGTGCTCTGTTGCCGGTAGGCCCGATTTTGCTGCCCGAGGGCTGATGAAGCGTCGAACGTCGTCCGTTTGACTTGAAATTTGATGTGGAGCCTTTTGGAGGTATTCTAAGACCATCCGTAGACTTTGATCAAAGTTTTGAAGTTTTCGGCGCTGTCGCCGCCGGGAGCTCCTGTCTGGCTGCCGGAGGAGTGAAGTTAGGCCAAATGATGTTGAAATGGCCCGAGACTTCATGTGTACCCCTCTTTTGGCTGCTTTGAAGGATCTTGCAACTTTTGTTTGATTCCGGCAAGATCTGATGCTTGGAGTGGCGCCTTCCTATTTATGGCAGGTTGTGGCTCCACGTAGCTTTTGGTGTGAAGGAGCATAGTGACATTTTTGGTGTCAACAAATGCCCCCTCGAGGTACAGCGACGAGGTGCAGCTTTAGCAGTCGGTGTGCCTCGAAGAGAATTGAAGGAGAGCTTCTTGCTTGACCAAGAGTCTTGAGCATTTTTCTTTTGAAGGAGTTGCCTTTTTGAACTTCCAAGGGATTTTGAGAGGGATCATGTACCGTCTCAAG
>JABAKE010000221.1 GCA_019779905.1 Modestobacter lapidis
TGCACCCTCTCCGGGGAGTGCGCTTGGTCCCAGCGACCCGCAGACAATTGACCGGGGAGTGGAGGTCGACCCGGTGTTTTGTTCTTGGCTGGAGGAAGTGACACTCCGGCAGCTGACAAGGCGCTTTGTAGCGCGTTTGTTTTGCTTCTCTTGAAGCATCAGCTGGTACTTGTTCTCATCAAAGGTGATTGTGAGTGAAGCTGCCATGTTAGTTTTTTTGAAAACTTCTGAAACAAGACCAGATCCATTAGTAATCACAAGAATGTGGTGATCATAAATGGAAATAAACTATGGTTTTGTCTCTTCAATTTGCTCGAGGGGACAAGGCCCGACCCAAGCAAGATGAAGGAGGCAAAAAGTCATAGAGTATACAATTGTTCTAATCGCAAGTATGAAAGGCTCAGAGTGAGCGTTCCAATGACTGCTAGAAGCAATTGTAAACCTTAATTCAAATCACCGAGGAGCGAGGCTCACTCAAGGTAAAATGATATAAGGTTGGGAGTACAAATGTGTCGGTCGCGAATACAGTAGACCCCGAAGGGCGTACTAGCACCGCTAGGCACAGATGTTGTAAATCGCATCCTTGGAATGGACACGAGATGGGATTTTTGAAAGGTCAAGGTTGGATTCATAAAAGAGAGCAAATGGCACTCTAATCCGAAGACGTGCTCAGCATTTCTGCGAGCACTGAGTCCGAAAGGGAGATAACCAGAATTTCTCA
>JABAKE010000024.1 GCA_019779905.1 Modestobacter lapidis
TTCGCCGCTGCTCTGGCATGGACAGATCCTCTCAGCAGCGAGTCACTGTCCAAGATCATTGGTACACCCCAAACCGGGCCGGCCGCACGTCCATGACGACCGCCGCCTCCGGCACCACCACCTGCGCCGACCCCACCAACCCCGGGACCACCCCGGTCAGCACCGTCAACTACACCTACGACACTGCCGACCGGCTGGTGTCCGACACCGCCACCGGCGCGGCGGGATGGGTCTATGACCCCCTCGGGCGGATCACCGACGCACCCGTCGCCTCCAACCCCGGCGCCCGAGTCGCCAACGGCTTCTACGTCAACGACCTGATCCACACCCAGACCAGCGACGGCGTCGCCCGCCAGAACTGGGAGCTCGACCCGATCCAGCGCTTCAGTTCCTACACCTCCGAAACCTGGACGACCGGCGCCGACGGAACCCCGGGGTGGCAGCAGGCCGTCACCAAGATCAACCACTACGACTCCGACTCCGACTCCCCGGCCTGGATCGTCGAAGACGCCTCCCTGCCCGACGAGGTCACCCGCTACGTCGACGGCCTCGACGGCGCCCTCGCCCAGCAGACCGGCAAGACCGGCGACCGGGTGTTGCAGCTGATCGACCTGCACGGCGACGTCATGACCACCCTGCCCATCCCCGACGGGCCGACAGCCACCGCCGACTGGGGTGCGGTGCGGCACAAGGCGGCCGACGAGTTCGGCAACCCCACCGACCTCACCAGCGGCGGCAAGCTGGCCTCTACCGGCGCCGCACCGGGCAGCAACGACCGCTACGGCTGGCTCGGCGGCGCCCAACGCTCCACCGACGCCCTCGCCGGCGTCACCCTCATGGGCGTCCGGCTCTACGACCCCGCCACCGGCCGGTTCTGGTCGACCGACCCCGAACCCGGCGGCAACGCCACCGCCTACGACTACTGCTCCGCCGACCCGGTCAACTGCACCGACCTCGACGGGCGCTGGTCATGGAGCGGGGTGCTCAAGAAGGTCGCCGTCGTCGCTGAGGTCGCCTCCATCGTTCCCGGCCCCATCGGCGCCGCCTCCGCGGCCATCTCCGCCGGCGCCTACGCCGCCACCGGGCAACGCGGCAGAGCCCTGGTGATGGGCGTCACCGTAGCCGCCGCCATGGTCGGCGCGGGCGCGGCAGTCAAGGCCGGCGCCCGCGCGATCCGCGCAGCAGGATCCACCGCTGCCAAAGCCGGGCGAGCCACGGTCAAAGCCAGGAAGGCCAGTAGCTGCGCGGCGAAGAACAGCTTCGCGCCCGAGACCGGCGTGCTGCTGGCAAGCGGCGCCACGATTGCCATCAGCGCCGTACGAGTCGGGGACCTCGTCGCCGCCCATGACCCGCTCACCGGAGAACTGACCGCCCAACCCGTGCTCGACGTCATCGTCGGGCACGGCGACAAGCACCTCATCAAGGTCCACACCACACCCGCGCCGGCCAGCGCCATGGACGAGGGGCAGGTCCCCGACGACGATCCGCGGGCCGACACCTGGACCGCCACGGCCAACCACCCGATCTGGGTCGAGGACGAGGGCTGGACCGACGCCGACGACCTGGCCATCGGTGACCTCCTCATCGGCGCAACCGGCGAGTTCCGCATCGTCCAGGACATCGACGACGAGGGCCGGCTTCCCGGACAGACGGCCTACAACCTCAGCGTCGCCAACATCCACACCTTCGTCGTCGGCGACACCGGCGACGGAACGCTCGTCCACAACTGCTCTAAACCTCGGCTTACCGGCGAGTTCGCCAAATCCGTGAGTGAGGCACGCGGCATAGCCAAGCGAGTCGCGACGCGAGCTAGGGCAGATGGCCGAGACGCGACCGTGCTGCCAGTTCGCACAGGGAAGTACAACTCGGCGAAGTTGATCCGCAAGGACGTGGTGGTCGTCATTTCTCGCGTCCGGAGCAACGGACCTCGGGTGGTTGAGCAGATCCACCATGTAAGGGTCAAGAGCGGGCGAAGGCGATGAGAAGGGACCCTGTCACTCATGAAGGTCTGGAAGATCGTGGCTCGTGACGAGGTGCAGGCAGTCGCCGAGTTCATCGTTGCGGCAGAAACGAAAGCCATGGCTCGAGCGGCCTTCTTGGCAATGGGTTTGAGAGGTGCCTGGGAGCCGCCGGCCACAGTAAAACCCGTCCAGGAAGCGCTGGATAGGCCTGGAGTGGTGCTTCGGCGAGACTGGCAGGAAGGCACCTGGACTGTCGTGTAGGACTCGCCGGCGCCTGCGGCCACAGACGGCCGATCTCCGCGAGCCGGAGGACGGCGACGGCCACCGGTCGTATGCTGGCACTCGGTCCGTGTGAGTGCCAGCGCTGCCCGGCGGCGTGGCGCAGTCCGCGCACGGATCCGTCGACCCGTACGGAGGTGTCAGCCGTGGCGCACGACGACCGGCGCCTGCAGGTGCTCCGGGCCATCGTCCAGGACTTCGTCTCCACGAACGACCCGGTGGGCAGCAAGGCCCTGGCCGCCCGGTACGACCTGGGGGTCAGCCCCGCCACCATCCGCAACGACATGGCGGTGCTCGAGGAGGAGGGCTACATCACCCAGCCGCACACCAGTGCCGGCCGGGTGCCCACCGACAAGGGCTACCGCTTCTTCGTCGACCGGCTGAGTGCGGTCAAACCGCTCTCGGTGGCCGAGCGCCGGGCCATCGAGAAGTTCCTCGACGGGGCCGTCGACCTGCACGACGTGCTCGGGCGCACGGTGCGCCTGCTGGCCCAGCTGACCCGGCAGGTCGCCGTCGTCCAGTACCCGACGCTGTCGCGCAGCGCCGTCCGGCACCTGGAACTGGTGCCGCTGACGGCGCACCGGATGCTGCTGGTGCTCATCACCGACACGGGCCGGGTCGAGCAGCGGGCGGTCGAGACCCCGGTGGACACCGACACCGAGACCGTCGCCGAGCTGCGCGCGCTGCTCAACACCGCCTTCACCGGTGCCAAGCTGGCCGAGGCCAGCGGCAAGGTCGGTGATCTGGTGGAGCACGCGCCGCCACACCTGCGCGGCCTGGTGGCCGCGGTCAGCGCCACGCTGCTGGAGCTGCTGGTCGAGCCCACCGAGGACCGGCTGGTCATCGGCGGCACCGGCAACCTGGCCCGGGGCAACGCCCTGGACTTCCCCGGCAGCGTGCGCCCGCTGCTGGAGGCGCTGGAAGAACAGGTGGTCGTCCTGCGGTTGATGGCCGAGGTGGGCCCCAGCACCGTGCTGGTGAGCATCGGCGAGGAGAACGAGCACGAGGCGCTGACCGGCGCCTCGTTCGTGTCCGTGGGGTACGGCTCCGGTGACCAGGCCCTGGGGGGCCTGGGCGTCGTCGGACCGACCCGGATGGACTACGCAGGCAACATGGCCGCGGTACGAGCCGTGGCCCGCTACGTCGGCCAGTTGCTGGCCGAGAGCTGAGGACGAGATCACTTCGATGGCAACCGACTACTACGGCGTGCTGGGCCTGGCCCCGGGCTCCAGCGACAACGACATCAAGCGCGCCTACCGGCGGCTGGCCCGGGACCTGCACCCCGACGTGAACCCCGACCCCGGGGCCAAGGAGCGCTTCCAGGAGGTCAGCCGCGCCTACGAGGTGCTGACCGACCCGGAGAAGCGGCGGATCGTCGACCTGGGCGGCGACCCCTACGACACCGGACGTGGCGGCGGTGGGTTCGGCCAGGGGGCCGGCTTCGGCGGCCTGGGCGACATCATGGACGCCTTCTTCGGCGGCGCGGCGACCCGCGGGCCGCGCAGCCGGGCCCGCGCCGGCGGTGACGCGCTGATCCGTGTCGACCTCGACCTGGACGAGACCGTCTTCGGCACCGCCACGGACATCACCGTCGACACCGCGGTGCTCTGCGACACCTGCACCGGCGCCGGCACGGCCCCGGGCACGCACCCGACCACCTGCACCACCTGCGACGGCCGCGGCGAGGTGCAGAGCGTTCAGCGATCCTTCCTCGGCCAGGTCGTCGCCACCCGGCCCTGCCCCACGTGCAGCGGCACCGGCCAGGTCATCCCCGAACCGTGCGCCAAGTGCGCCGGTGACGGGCGGGTGCGGGCGCGCCGCACGATCCCGGTGAAGGTTCCCGCCGGCGTCGAGGACGGCATGCGCATCCGGCTGGCCGGCCACGGCGAGGTGGGCCCCGGTGGAGGGCCGGCCGGCGACCTCTACGTCGAGGTGCACGAGCGGCCGCACGACGTGTTCACCCGCGACGGGGAGGACCTGCACTGCCGGGTCACCCTGCCGATGACCGCCGCGGCGCTGGGCACCACCCTCAAGCTGCAGACCCTCGACGGCGTCGAGGACCTCGACATCAAGGCCGGCACCCAGTCCGGCAGCGTGCTCACCCTGCGCGCCCACGGGGCACCCCGGCTGCGCGGCACCGGCCGGGGCAACCTGATGGTGCACGTCGACGTCCAGACCCCCGGCCGGCTCGACGACCGGCAGCGCGACCTGCTGCGCGAGCTCGCGACGCTGCGCGGGGAGGAGCTGCCCGACGGCAGCGGCGCGCCCCAGGGCGGGTTGCTGTCCCGCGTCCGCGACGCGTTCAAGTGACCGGGGCGGTGCCCACGGACGCCGCCGCACCCGAGCTGGACGGCGCCCCGCTGTTCCTGGTCGACGAGGTGCCCGACACCCATGTGCTGACCGTCGCCGGGGCCGAGGGTCGGCACGCCGTCGAGGTGCTGCGGCTGACGACGGGAGAGCGGGTCCGGGTCGGCGACGGCCGCGGCCTGGTCGCCGACGGCACGGTGGTCTCCGCGGGGCCCGGCGGTCTGCAGGTGCAGGTGACGGTGCGGCACGAGGTGCCCGCCCCCACGCCATCGCTGGTGCTCGTGCAGGCGCTGCCCAAGGGCGACCGTGGGCCGCTGGCCGTCGAGCTGGCCACCGAGCTCGGCGTCGACCGGATCGTGCCGTGGACGGCGGCCCGCTGCGTCACCCGCTGGCGCGAGGATCGCACCGAGAAGGGCCTGGCCAAGTGGCGCGCAGCGGCGCGCGCGGCCAGCAAGCAGGCCCGCCGTCCCCGGCTGCCCGAGGTGACCGAGCCGATGAGCACCCGGCAGGTGTGCGGCTTCCTCGGCGACGTCGACCTGGCGCTGGTGCTGCACGAGCAGGCCCGCCGTCCCCTGGCCGGCGTCCCGGTGCCCGCCGAGGGCACCGTCGTGGTGGTGGTGGGACCCGAGGGCGGGCTCACCGACGGCGAGGTGGTCGCCTTCCTCGCCGCCGGCGCTGAGCCGGTGCGGCTGGGTGCGGAGGTGCTACGGACGTCGACCGCCGGCGCCGCCGCGCTGGCCGCGATCTCCACGAAGACGAAGTGGGTGTAGGTCGGCCCTCCGCCGAGTGAGCAGTTCGGGTCGTCGACACGGCCGGACACGCCGCGCGGAACGCCCATGACTGCCCACTCGAATCGATGGGGAGGACAGCGGGGTTACCGCAACGCCTGGCGGGCGCGGGCGCTGACCAGGTCGACGGCGAGGGTCAGCAGCACCAGCGCCACCAGCGTGGTGGCCACCGCGCCCCAGTCGAAGGTGGCCAGCTGGGTGGCCAGCAGTGCGCCCAGCCCGCCGGCGCCGAGCACCCCGACCAGCACGCTGTCCCGGATGGCCACCTCCCACCGGTACAGCGCGAACGCCAGCACCGGGCCGGTGGCCCGGGGCAGCACCCCGTACAGCCAGCCCGCGGCCGGCCCGGCGCCGAGCGCGGCCAGCGCGGCCCGGGGCCGGGGATCGAGCTCCTCGGTCGCCTCGGCCGCGAGCCGCCCCAGCACGCCGAAGCTGTAGACGCCCAGCGCCAGCGCCCCGGGCAGCACCCCGGGCAGCAGCACGAACAGCACGACCAGCGCCCACACCGGCGCCGGCACCGCGCGCAGCAGCAGCAGGCCCAGCCGCACGACGGTGCCCAGCAGCCGGCGGCCCGGGGTCATCCGGCCGGGCGGCCGTGCCGCGACCCCGGCGACCAGCACGGCGCCGACGGTGGCAACGGCGATGGCGATCACCGACATCTGCACCGTGTCGACCGCCAGCGAGGCGACCGAGGCCAGCAGGTCGGCGTCGGTGTCCGGGGGCCAGGCGGCCCCCAGCACGTAGCCGAGCTGCTCGCGGGTGCGCTCGGCGAACAGGGTGGCGGGGGTGACCGCCAGGTACCACCACGACCAGGCGACGAGCGCCAGCGAGCCCAGCACCGCCGCTGTCAGCACCCGGTCGCGGGCCAGCCGGGTGGGGGACGAGCGCGGCGCGGCCAGCCGGCGCCGGACGGCGCGGCCGGTGACGTCGGCCAGCAGGCACAGCAACGCGAGCGCGTACACGCACGACCACACCTGTTCCCAGCGCAGCGAGCTGAACGACAGCGACAGCTGGTAGCCCAGCCCGCCCGCGCCGATCAGCCCCAGCACGACGGCCGAGCGCACCGCGCACTCCAGCCGGTAGAACGAGTAGGAGAGCAGCCCGCCCGCGGCCGGGGGCAGCAACTCGTACAGGACGGCGGAGCTGCGGCCGGCTCCCGCGGCCAGCAGGGCGTCGTGCCCGCCGCGGGGCACCTCGTCGAGCAGATCGGCGAACACCTTGGCGGTGACCGCGCCGTAGGGCAGGCCGATGGCCAGCACCCCGACCCAGGGGTCCAGGCCCAGCACGTTGACCAGCAGCAGCCCCCAGACCGCCTCGTGCAGGCCGCGGGGGACGGCCAGCGCCCCGCGGGTCAGGGTCCAGCCCAGCCGGCGTCGTCCCCACGTCGTGCGGGCGACCGCCACCGCCCCCAGCGCGCCGAGCAGGACGGCGAGCGCGGCGCCCAGCGCGGCATAGGCGAGGGTCACCAGGGCGCCGGTGACGAGGACGCGGAGGAACTCGGCGTCCAGTGCGGGGGACAGCGCGGCGGAGGCGAACCGGCCGAACTGCGCGCGGCCGGCCGGGTTGACCACCTCGCCGGCGAAGAGACCGGCGCCGGCCAGCGACCAGACGACGACGGCGACCGCGCCCAGGCCCCACCCCCAGCGGGCCCGGACCCGGTGCAGCCGGGGCCGGGCAACCGGCGGGGCGTCGAGGACGGCGGTCACCGGGGCGCGCCGTAGAAGTCCGCCAGGTCGCGGACCGACAGGGCGGCGGTCGGCGCGTCGAGCACCACCCGGCCGGCGACCAGGCCGACCACCCGGGTGCAGTGCCGCAGCGCCAGCGCCGGATCGTGCAGCGAGGCGACCAGCGCGCCGCCGCGGTCGGCCGCCAGCCCGGCGAGCAGCCCGAGGACCCGGTCGGCCAGCGCGGGGTCCAGCGCGGAGGCCGGCTCGTCGGCCAGCACCAGTTCCGGTCGCTGGACCAGCAGCCGGGCGACCGCGACCCGCTGCCGCTGCCCGCCGGACAGCCGGTCGGTGCGCTCGTACACCCGGTCGGCCAGCTGCACCCGGTCGAGTGCCTCGAGCACCGCGGGCAGCCCCTGGGGACGCACCAGTGACCAGGCCGCCCGGGACGCCGGCCAGCTGCCGAGCCGGCCGGCGTTGACGTTGTGCACCACCCGGAGCTGGCCGACCAGCTCCAGCTGCTGGTGCACCGTGCCCACCCGGGAACGAAGCTGCCGCAGCGTCCGGCCGCGCAGTGCGGACGGGTCGGCGCCCAGCAGCTCGACCGTGCCGCCGGTGGGCGGCACGGCCGCGTTGGCGAGGCCGAGCAGCGTCGACTTACCGGCGCCCGACGGGCCGACCACGGCCACCCGCTCGCCGGCGTCCACCGTCAGGTGGACGCCGGCGAGGGCGGGCGTGGTGCCGTAGTGGACCGAGACGCCGGACAGCCGCAGGACGGCGGTCAGCTGATCAGCCCGAGCCGGCGGCCGATCTGCTCGATCCGGTCGTAGTTGCCTGCCTCGGTCGGGATGAAGGCTCCGGCGCCGAACAGGTCGAGGACCTCGGCGTCGGCGGGGTCGTCGGCGGACAGCCCGGTGAAGTACCCGGTCAGCCGGCCGGGCAGCTCCTCGCCCAGCCGCTCGGTCGCCTGCGGGCCCAGCAGCCAGTGGTAGTCGTAGTAGGCCGGCGTCCGGGAGTACCGCACCACCGCCGGGTCGACCGCACCCTCCTCGCTGCGTGCGGTCCACACCTGTTCGTTGAGCACGCCGGCCTGGTAGCTCCCGGAGGCGACCAGGGCGAGCGTCGCGTCGTGCGAGCCGGAGAAGCCCGGCCCGCCGGGGAAGCCCGCGGGGTCGACGCCCTGCTCCTGCAGGAAGTACGCGGGCATCAGCCGGCCGGACGTGGACGTCTCGCTGCCGTAGGTGAAGCGCAACCCGGCCAGCGGCGTGAGGTCCTCCGACGGCGGCAGGCCGGTGGCGGTGTTGACCACGAAGATCGAGTGGAAGTCGGCGTCGATGTCGCGCTGGGCGAGCGGCCGGGCGCCGGGTGTCTGCAGCCGGGCCTGGACCCCGGTGAGCCCGCCGAACCAGACGAGGTCGAGGTCGCCGGTGCGGAAGAGCGAGACGGCCGCGGCGTAGTCGGTGACCGGCTGGTAGGCAACGTCGAGGTCCAGGGCACCGGACATCGAGTCGGCGACGGTGCGGTAGAGCCGTTGCAGGACCTCGGGGTCCTGGTCGGGGATCGCGCCGATGCTCAGCCGGCCGGTGGAGCCGGACGGCGCGGCGGCGACAAGGGAGGTCCGGTCGCCGCAGGCGGCGAGCCCGGCGGCGAGGACGGCGGCACCGCCGGCGAGGAAGCCGCGCCGCGAGAGCGGGGTTCGTGCTGCTGGACCACCCGACCGGACGGTGCGACGGGTGCTCACTACGTCCTCGGGTGGGGGTGGGGACGGGACACGACAGGCCTCCAGGAGGGGTCGGGGCGACGGGACCGGGACATCGTGGCCCATCGGCCGCCGCGCCGGTCGCCTAGGGTCGGCACCGTGAGCGATTGCCTGTTCTGCCGGATGGTGACCGGGGAGATCCCGGCCGACGTGGTCCACGAGACCGGGCGCACCTTCGCCTTCCGGGACATCAATCCGCAGGCGCCCACCCACGTGCTGGTGATCCCCAAGGACCACCACGCCACCGCCGGGCTGCTCGTCGGTGCCGATCCGCAGCTGCTGGGCGAGGTCGTCGCCGCGGCGCACGCGGTGGCCATGCAGGAAGGCCTGGTGACGGCCGACGGCCCGGAGCCCGGCTACCGGCTGGTCGCCAACACCGGCCCGGCCGCCGGGCAGACCGTCCACCACGTGCACCTGCACGTGCTCGGTGGCCGCGACCTGGGCTGGCCGCCCGGCTGACGCGCCTCCGGCGGTGGTCCACGACCCGTTCGACGAGTGGTTCGCCGTTCGCCAGGCGCTCCGCGCGGGTAGACTCGGCCGGGTCACAGCCCCGTCGCAGGAAGGCAGGGTCGAGCGTACTTGCCCGACACCGCACCAGACGCCGTTCCCACCGGTACCAGCACGTCCCTGCAGAGCTCGGCACGTGCCGCCGCTCTCGGGAACGCCACCGCGGGTGCGTCTGCTCCCGCGGACGGGGCAGCCGCCGCCGTCCGCACCGCCATCACCGTCCCGGAGACCGTCTCGATGGTCGCCCTCCTCGGCTCCGGGGACGAGCTCCTCCGGCTGGTCGAGGCCGAGCTCACCGCCGACGTGCACGTGCGCGGCAACGAGATCGCGATCACCGGCCAGCCGGCCGACAACGCCTTCGCCGTCCGGGTGTTCGACGAGCTCATCGCCCTGCTGAACACCGGTCAGGCGTTGCGCCCCGACTCGGTCCGGCGGGTCGTCGGCATGCTGCGCAGCGGCGGGTCCGAGCGCCCGGCGGACGTGCTCAGCCTCGACATCCTCAGCCGCCGGGGCCGCACCATCCGGCCGAAGACGCTGAACCAGAAGCGCTACGTCGACGCGATCGACGCGCACACGGTCATCTTCGGCATCGGTCCGGCCGGCACCGGGAAGACCTACCTCGCGATGGCGAAGGCCGTGCAGGCGCTGCAGACCAAGCAGGTCAACCGGATCATCCTGACCCGGCCGGCCGTCGAGGCCGGAGAACGGCTGGGCTTCCTGCCCGGCTCGCTCTCGGACAAGATCGACCCGTACCTGCGGCCGTTGTACGACGCGCTGCACGACATGGTCGATCCCGAGTCGATCCCGCGGCTGATGGCGGCCGGCACCATCGAGGTGGCGCCGCTGGCCTACATGCGTGGCAGAACCCTCAATGACGCATTCGTCATTCTCGACGAGGCGCAGAACACCACGGCCGAGCAGATGAAGATGTTCCTGACCCGGCTGGGCTTCGGCTCCAAGATGGTGGTCACCGGCGACGTCACGCAGGTCGACCTGCCCGGTGGCGCGCAGAGCGGTCTGCGGATCGTCCGCGACATCCTCGACGGCGTCGAGGACGTGCACTTCTCCCAGCTGACCAGCACCGACGTCGTCCGGCACCGGCTGGTCGGCGACATCGTCGACGCCTACGAGCGCTGGGACGCGACCAAGCAGCCCGTCTCCGCCGCGGCGCCGGCCCGGCCCGCCCGGCCACGCCGGCAGCAGGGGAGCTGACCGTGGCCGTCGAGATCGCCAACGAGTCCGAGATCACCGTCGACGAGCAGGCCCTCGCCGGGGTCTGCCGCTACGTGCTGGGCGAGCTGGACGTCAGCCCGCTCGCGGAGCTGTCCGTGCTCTGCGTGGACGTCGACTACATGTCCAGCCTGCACGAGCGGTGGATGGGCGAGAAGGGCCCCACCGACGTGCTGGCCTTCCCGATGGACGAGCTGGACACCGCGCGCCCCGACGACCCCGATCCGGGGCCGGCGCTGCTGGGTGACGTCGTGCTGTGTCCCGCCGTCGCCGTCCGGCAGGCCCGCGCGGCCGGGCACTCGATGGGCGACGAGCTGCTGTTGCTGGCCACCCACGGCGTGCTGCACCTGCTCGGCTACGACCACATGGAACCCGCCGAGGAGAAGGAGATGTTCGGCCTGCAGCAGAAGCTGCTCGACGGCTGGCGCTCCACCCCGCGGGACAAGGTCACCGGCGAACCTGCCGGCGCGGCTCCGCCCGTCGAGGAGCCACGAACCCGATGAGCCCCACAGCGGTGGTCCTGCTGGTGATCGCCGTCTGCCTGGTCCTGCTGGCCGGTGTCTTCGCCGCGCTGGACGCCGCCCTGCAGCGGCTTTCCAAGGCCCAGGTGGACGAGATGCGCCGCGACGGCGTGAAGCGCGCCGCGGCCCTCGTGCGCGTCGTCGAGGACCGGGCACGGCATGTCTCCCTCCTCCTGCTGCTCCGGATCGCCTGCGAGATGACCGCGGCGGTCCTGGTGGCCGTGGTGCTCTTCGTGTTCTTCGACGGCATCGCTCTGGGCGTGGTCACCGCCGCCGCGGTGATGACCGTGGTCAGCTACGTGCTGATCGGTGTCGGGCCGCGCACGCTGGGCCGGCAGCACGCCTACAGCACCGCGCTGGCCGGCGCCCCGCTCATCCGGCTGCTCGGCCGCATCCTCGGGCCGCTGGCCACGCTGCTGATCCTGGTCGGCAACGCGATCACCCCCGGCCGCGGTTACCGCGACGGCCCGTTCTCCAGCGAGGTCGAGCTGCGCGAGCTGGTCGACATGGCCGAGGAGCGCGGTGTCGTCGAGGCCGGTGAGCGCAACATGATCCACTCGGTGTTCGAGCTGGGCGACACCATCGCCCGCGAGGTCATGGTGCCCCGCCCCGACGTGGTGTGGATCGAGAGCACCAAGTCGCTGCGGCAGGCGCTCGCGCTGGCGTTGCGCAGCGGCTTCAGCCGCATCCCGGTCATCGGCGAGAACGTCGACGACGTGCTCGGCATCGTCTACCTGAAGGACCTCGTCCGCCGGTCGCAGGGCACGGCCGACAACCGCGGCGGCCCGCGGGTCGACGAGCTCATGCGCCCGGCCAGCTTCGTCCCCGAGTCCAAGCCGGTCGACGAGCTGCTGCGCGAGATGCAGGCCCGGCGCACCCACATGGCCGTCGTCGTCGACGAGTACGGCGGGTTCGCGGGGCTGGTCACGATCGAGGACATCCTCGAGGAGATCGTCGGCGAGATCGACGACGAGCACGACACGGTGCAGCGGCCGCCGGTGGAGGAGCTGCCCGACGGATCGGTGCGGATCACTGCGCGGCTGCCGGTCGGCGACCTCGCCGACCTGTTCAAGGTCGAGCTGCCGGAGGACGACGACGTCGAGACGGTGGGCGGGCTGCTGGCCCGCGAGCTCGGCCGGGTGCCGATCGAGGGCTCGGCGGCGGAGGTCGGCGGCCTGCGGCTGGTCGCCGAGAGCACCGGTGGGCGGCGCAACCGGATCGACACGCTGCTGGTCTGCCGGGTGGGAGATCCCGGGTCCGAGGAGGACGGCGCCGACCGGGCTGCCCAGGACGGTGGCGACCGGGACGCCGCCGAGGAGGCGTCCGAGCACACCGGTGCCACCGCGTCCGGCGGCAGCGCGGCCGGGCGGCGGCCCGAGCACGCAGCCGTGGAAAGCTGAAGAAGGACCCTCCCGCCCCCCACCGCTCGCAAGCTCGCGGCGGGCCCCTGCGGAAGGGCCGGACCGACTGACAGGAGAGTGATCCGGTGGCTGAGGTGGACCCCGAGGACGCCAAGCTCGTCACCCTGGCCCGTTCCGCGCGCGGCCGCACCGGTGCGCCCGAGGGGGCCGCCGTTCGCGACACCGACGGCCGCACCTACCTCGCGGCCACCGTGGCGCTGCCCTCCCTCCAGCTCACCGCGCTGCAGGCCGCGGTCGCCGCCGCGGTGTCCAGCGGGGTCACCGGGTTGGAGGCCGCCGCCGTCGTCACGCCCGCCGACGCGGTGGAGGACGCCGGGCTGGCCGCCGTCCGTGATCTGACGCCGTCCGCGCCGGTCCACCTGGCCGGCCCCGACGGCACCGTCCGCACCACCACCTGAGAAAGGACCCCGTCCTCCCCACCCCTCGCACGCTCGGGGCGGTGCCCTGGACGGGGCCTAGATGACCTATTCCAAGGGGTCGTGTGCCTCAGCGACGTTCCCGCGGGAACGTCGGCGGTACCAGTTCGGCGTGCCGTGATCAGGTGAGGGGCGAGGGTGCCCAGGCTCGGCGTTGGAACCCAACGTCGAACCGCGGAGGTCCTCGTGGACGCCGATCTGGACACCCTCGCGACCGCACTCTACGTACGAGTCGATGACCTGTTGAAGGAGTTCCCGCAGCGGGCTCCGGCCCGGCCGAAGGTCGGGATCGCACCGAGAATCACCGACGCCGAGCTGATCACGTTGGCGGTGATGCAGGCACTGGCCGGCCGCCCCAGCGAGGCCCGATGGCTGCGCTACGCCTGCTCCCACCTGCGGCATCTGTTCCCCTACCTGCCCGGCCAACCCGGCTACAACAAGCGGTTACGACACCTCGCCGACACCATCGCCTGGCTGATCACGGTGCTGGCCCGCGACACCAGCCTGTTCACCGACAACGTGTGGGTCGTCGATTCCACGCCGGTGGAGTGCGCCCGCTCCCGGGAAACCGTCCGCCGCTCGGACCTGGCCGGCTGGGCCGAGTGCGGCTACTGCGCCAGCCACTCCCGGTTGTTCTGGGGCCTGCGACTGCACCTGCTGTGCACGCTGCACGGGCTGCCGGTCGGCTTCGCCCTCACCGGCGCCAAGGCCGACGAGCGCACGGTGCTGCTCGACATCCTCGACACCGACCCCACCCTGACCGCCGACCGCCGCCAGCAGGTCGTGATCGCGGACAAGAACTACTACGGCCGCGAGTTCGAAGGCATCCTCGCCGACGCGGGGTTGAACCTGCTGCGCCCGGCTCGCAAGGGCGAACCCGAGCGCCCGGGGACGCGCTTCTTCAAGCCATTACGCCAGGTCATCGAGTCGATCAACGACACCTTCAAAGGTCAACTCGACCTCGAACAACACGGTGGACACACCCCCGGCGGGGTCTGGGTCCGTGTCCTACAACGCGTCCTGGCACTGACCGCCGCCATCTGGCACAACGACCGCACCGGCGCGCCCGTCGCCCGCTGCCTCACCGCCTACGACCACTGACCCCTTGGAATAGGTCATCTAGGAGAGCGGCGAGTTCAGCGCCTCGGCGAAGGCGGCCGGGTCGCGCACCCACACGGTGAACGCCTGCTCGGTGAGCGCGTCGCTGCCCAGGTGCCGCACGGTCACCCTGGTCCGGCCGGGCCACCAGCCGCCGCGTCGCTTCGGCCGCGGCCAGCCGGCCGGTGCGGTGCCGCGCACCACGTCGGTCACCAGGACCCGCGGCACCACCCCGAAGGACGACGTCTGCCGCAGGCCGGCGATGTCGGTGGACACGCCGTGGTCGGAGGCGGTGAAGCGACCGGTGGAGCCGAGGAGCACGAGCGCGGCCAGCGCGATGGCCAGCGGCACCTCCGCGGTGGCCGCCGCCGACCCGTCGCGCCAGCCGAGGAAGCCCAGCCAGGCCGCGACGGCGAGCAGGGTCAGCCCCACGACCAGCGGGCTGGCGGGGTTGTACTGCCAGTACCGCAGCGGTGGCGGGACGATGGTCACCGACCGCCTGGGCCCGCGCCGGGCGAGGAACCCGTAGCTGGTCACCTGGCTGATGTGCCGCTCCCGGTCGCGGGCCGCCCGGACGACGAGCGGCTCACCCTGGTCACGTCGGGAGCGGGGAGGCATGCCGACCATGATCCCAGGCCGGTGCTGCGGTAACGGCCGGACCGTCGGACATGGGTGGGACACTTCCCCCGTGAGCAGCCCCGAGCACCCCTCGCACCGCAGCGGTTTCGCCGCCCTGGTCGGGCGCCCCAACGCCGGGAAGACCACGCTCACCAACGCGCTGGTCGGTGAGAAGGTCGGCATCGTCAGCAACCGGCCGCAGACCACCCGGCACGCCATCCGCGGCGTCGTGCACCGCCCGCAGGGCCAGCTGGTGCTCGTCGACACCCCCGGTCTGCACAAGCCCAAGAGCCTGCTGGGGCAGCGGCTCAACGACGTCGTCCGCGACACGCTGTCCGACGTCGACGTCATCGTCTTCTGCATCCCCGCCGACCAGCCGGTCGGCGCCGGCGACGCGTACATCGCCCGCCAGCTCGCGGCGGTCTCCACCCCGGTGGTGCTGGTGGTCACCAAGACCGACGTCGCCAGCAAGAAGGCCATCACCGCGCAGCTGATCGCCGCCAGCCAACTGGTCGAGGCCCGCGAGGTGGTGCCGGTGAGCGCGGTGGCCGGAGACCAGGTCGAGCTGCTCGGTGGCCTGCTCATCGGCATGCTCCCGGAAGGCCCGCCGCTGTACCCGGAGGAGCAGACCACCGACGAGGACGTCGAGCGGCAGATCGCCGAGCTGGTGCGGGAGGCGGCGCTGGAGAAGGTCCGCCAGGAGGTGCCGCACTCCCTGGCGGTCAGCGTCGAGGAGATCATCCGCAAGCCTGACCCGCGCGATCCGGAGGCGGTGTTCACCGAGGTGCACGCCCTGCTGCACGTCGAGCGGCCCAGCCAGAAGCCGATGCTGCTGGGCAAGGGCGGGCAGACGATCAAGGCCATCGGCAGCGAGGCCCGGGTCGGCCTGGAGGTCCTGCTCGGTGGGCGGGTGCACCTCGACCTGCACGTCACCGTGCTGGGGGAGTGGCAGGACGACCCGAAGAAGCTGAACAGGTTGGGGTATTGAGCACCACCCCGCAGTCCCTCTACCGCGACGAGGGAGTCGTGCTGCGCACCCAGAAGCTGGGTGAGGCCGACCGGATCGTCACGGTGCTCACCCGCCGCACCGGCAAGGTGCGCGCGGTGGCCAAGGGCGTCCGCCGGACGAAGAGCAAGTTCGGCGCCCGGCTGGAGCCGTTCAGCCACGTCGACCTGCAGCTCTACACCGGCCGCAACCTCGACATCGTCAGCCAGACCGAGTCGATCCGCGCCTACGGCACCGACATCGTCGGCGACTACCGGGCCTACACCGCCGGCACCGCGGTGCTCGAGACCGCCGACCGGCTGACCGTCGAGGAGAAGGAACCGTCGCTGCGGATGTTCCTGCTCGTCATCGGGGCGCTGCGCACGCTGGCCGACGGCAGCCGGCCGCCCTCGCTGGTGCTCGACGCGTTCCTACTGCGGGCGATGTCGGTGGCCGGCTGGGAGCCGGCGCTCGGCGACTGCGCGCGCTGCGGGGAGGCCGGGCCGCACCGGCACTTCTCCGTCCCGGCCGGCGGCACGGTGTGCCCCGCCTGCCGGCCCACCGGCTCGGCGATGCCCAACCCGGTCACGATCGAGCTGCTGGAGGCACTGCTGAGCGGCGACTGGGAGCACGCGGAGGCCAGCCAGGGCACCCACCGCCGCGAGGGCAGCGGTCTGGTCGCCGCGCTGCTGCAGTGGCACCTCGAACGCGGGCTGCGTTCCCTGCCGCTGGTGGACCGAACGTGAGCGGACAGGATCGTGAGCATCGCAGCGAGGAACGAGCGAGGAGCGGAGCGATCCGCGGGAGCGAACCGGTGACAGGGTGAAGCGCGAGGTCAAGCAGCCGAACCCGCACCCGTCGGGGGCCCGGCCACCGGAGATCCCGGCCGACAAGGTGCCGCAGCACGTCGCGATCGTCATGGACGGCAACGGCCGCTGGGCCAAGTCCCGTGGGCTGCCGCGCACCGCCGGGCACGAGGCGGGGGAGTCTTCGCTGTTCGACTGCGTCGAGGGCGCGATCGAGCTGGGCGTGCAGGCGATCAGCGCCTACGCCTTCTCCACCGAGAACTGGCGGCGCAGCCCGGAGGAGGTCCGCTTCCTGATGGGCTTCAACCGCGACGTCATCCGCCGCCGCCGCGACGAGATGCACGACCTGGGGGTGCGGGTGCGCTGGGCCGGGCGCCGTCCCAGGCTCTGGCGCAGCGTGATCAAGGAGCTGGAGGTCGCCGAGGAGCTGACCCGCGACAACGACGTCCTCACCCTCACCATGTGCGTGAACTACGGCGGGCGTGCGGAGATCGCCGACGCGGCAGCCGCGATCGCCCGCGAGGTGGCCGCCGGTCGGCTGAAGCCGGACAAGGTGGACGAGAAGACCGTCGCTCGGTTCCTCGACGAGCCGGACATGCCCGACGTCGACCTGTTCGTGCGCAGCTCGGGGGAGAACCGCACGAGCAACTTCCTGCTCTGGCAGTCGGCCTACGCCGAGCTGGTCTTCCTGGACACCCTGTGGCCCGACTTCGATCGCCGGCACCTGTGGGCGGCCTGCGAGGAGTACGCCTCCCGGCAGCGCCGCTTCGGCAGCGCCTGAGCACCCCGCCCGGCGCCGGCGGGGTGTCCGGCTACTTCATGGCGGCGAGCTGGATTAGGTTGCCGCAGGTGTCGTCGAGGATGGCCGTCACCACCGGCCCCATGTCGGTCGCGTCCTGGGTGAACTCCACGCCCAGCCCCTTGAGCCGCTCGACCTCGGCATACACGTCGTCGACGGCGAACTGGGTGAACGGGATGCCGTCGGCGACCAGGGCCTCCTTGAACGGGCCGGCCGCCGGGTGGCCGTCCGGCTCCAGCAGCAGCTCGACGCCGTCCGGGGCGGCGGGGGAGACCACCGTCAGCCAGCGGTACTCGCCGGCGGGCACGTCGGTCTTCTTGGTGAAGCCGAGCTTCTCGGTGTAGAAGGCCAGCGCCTTGGCCTGGTCGTCGACGAACACGCTGGTGATGTTGATGCGGATCACGGGGGGTCCCCTCGGTCGATGGGCCACCGCTCGACGATCGACCGCAACGGTCTCGTGTCGACGTGGTGGAACTTGTACCGGCCCTGCCGCCGGGTGTGCACCAGACCGGCCTGCTCGAGCACCGCGAGGTGCTGGGAGATGGCCTGCCGCGAAGAGGCCAGGCCGTACCGCATGGTCAGGCGGCCGCAAATCTCGAAGAGCGTCTGACCGTCCCGGTCGATCAGCTCGTCCAGGATGGTCCGTCGTGTCGCGTCGCCGAGCGCCTTGAACAGGTCGGCGCCCGAATCCACGGACACCGTTATAGGCAACCCGCTACTTGCCTGTCAAGAGGTGGGACCGGCCGGGCTCAGGGCGTCGGGACCCGGCAGTCGGCGCAGGTGCCGAAGATCTCCAGGGTGTGGCTGACATCGGCGAAGCCGTGCTCGCCGGCCACCCGGTCGGCCCACTGCTCGACGGTCGGACCGGCCACCTCGACCGTCCGCCCGCAACTGCGGCAGACCAGGTGGTGGTGGTGCTGGGTGCTGCAGCGGCGGTACAGCGCCTCGCCGGAGTCGGTGCGGATCGAGTCCAGCTCGCCGTCGTCGGCCAGCGCCTGCACCGCCCGGTAGACCGTGGACAGGCCCACCGTGTCACCGGCGGTGCGCAGCCGGGCGTGCACCTCCTGGGCGCTGTGGAAGCCCTCGAGCTCGTCGAAGACGGCCGCCACGGCGGCGCGCTGGCGGGTGGGGCGGACCATCACGCCATCGTGACACGGGCCGGCGACCACGCATCCTGCGGTGCATCCGGCGCCGGCCCGCCGTGCCCCGCGTGGGCCAGCGCGGCGCGCACGATGTGCGCCACGTGCCCGTCGACCAGCCGGTAGTCGACCTGCCGGTGGTGCCGGACGCCGGTCACCAGGCCGGCGCCGCGCAGCACGCGCAGGTGCTGCGAGACCAGCGGCTGCGGCACGCCGAGCGCGTCGACCAGCTGGTGCACGCAGCGGGTGCCGTGCTGGTCGAGGAGGGCGACGATCGACAGCCGCAGCGGCGCGGCCAGCGCACTGAGCAGCTCGCTGGCGGCCTGCACCTCGGCCGGCACCGACCGGCCGGCGGAGGGCGCGGCGGGCGGCATGCCACCATCGTCGGAGCGCCTGAGAACCATTGTCAACTCTGGTCCGGTCCACCCCGACCGTCGCCGGGGAGGAGATGCGGTGTTCGCCGTCACCCGATTCCGGGCCACGGAGGCCGACGTCCCCGGCCTGCTGGCCGACGCGACCACGTTGCTGGGCCTGCTGCGGCAGCGGCCCGGCTTCCGGGACGGGCAGCTGGGCCGGTCCACCGATGAGCCCGGTCTGCTCGCCCTCTGGACGGCGTGGGACGGCGTGGGCGCCTACCGGCGGGCGCTGTCGGCGAGCGAGGTCAAGATCGCCGGCGCCCCGGTCTGGCTGCACGCCGTCGACGAGCCCGGCGCCTACCTCACCGACTGAACCGGGCATCAGCGGCCGGACGGCGGGGTACCCGGCGAGCCGAACGGCCCGAGAATGTCCGGCGCGAGGAGGCAAGCCATGAGCACGAAGGTGGAGCGGTCGATCGAGGTCGACGTACCGGTACGGACCGCCTACGACCAGTGGACCCAGTTCGAGGACTTCCCGTACTTCATGGGCGGCGTGCAGGAGGTCCGGCAGCACGGTGACCAGCGGCTGCACTGGGTGGCCGAGATCGGCGGCGTCCGCCGGGAGTGGGACGCCGCCGTCCTCGAGCAGGTGCCCGACCAGAAGATCGCCTGGGCGGCCACGAGCGGGGCGACCAATGCCGGCGCCGTGCGGTTCGAACCCATCGGGGCGGGCTCGACGCTCGTCCAGCTGACCCTCGAGTACGAGCCCGAAGGCGTGGTCGAGCAGGTGGGCGACAAGCTCGGCATCGTCGAACGGCAGGTGACCTCCGACCTGAAGCGCTTCAAGGCGCTGGTCGAGGACCAGGGCTACGCCAGCGGCGCCTGGCGGGGATCGGTGACGCCGGGCATGGCCGTCGGCACCCCCGGGGTCGAGGACGCCGGGACCTCCCGGGGCGACAGCGGCAAGGCGGGTGTGTCGGGGAAGGTGGTCGCGGCCGGTGCGGCGGCCGCGGTCGCCGGGGTCGCCGCCGCCGTGGCGTCGAAGAAGAGCGGCGAGCAGGAGGAGGAGGTCGTGGTGGAGACGGCCGTCGTCCCGCCGCCGACCGCGGTCACCGACACCGTGGTCGAGCCGGCGGCCCCGGTCGCCCCGGCGGCGGACCCGGTGACCGGGGCCGCCGCCGCCCCTGTGGCCGCCCCTGTGGCCGACCCTGCGGTCGATCCGGCCGACGACCCGCTCGACGACCCGGCCCTCGTCCGACGGCCCCCGGTCTGATTCCTGCCGCCGGTGGGAGCCCGTCCTCTCCCACCGGCGGATCGGGGGCCCGGTGCGCCCGGAGGCTCCTGACGGGCGGCGACTAACGTCTCGAAGGACCTTCCTGCCCCCCGCCACTTGCAAGCTCGTGTCGGGCCCCTGCAGGAAGGCCGCCGCCGACCGCCAGCCGGATGGAGCCCCCGTGCCCAGCGACGCCCCCCAGACCACCCGTACCGCCGACCCGGCCCGCCTGGAGAAGGTGGTCAACCTCTGCAAGCGCCGGGGGTTCGTCTTCCCGTCCGGGGAGATCTACGGCGGTACGCGCTCCGCCTGGGACTACGGCCCGCTGGGCGTGGAGCTGAAGGAGAACATCAAGAAGCAGTGGTGGCGCACGGTCGTGCAGAGCCGTGACGACGTCGTCGGCCTGGACTCCTCGGTCATCCTGCCCCGTCAGGTGTGGGTCGCCTCCGGTCACGTCGGGGTGTTCACCGACCCGCTGACCGAGTGCCAGAACTGCCACAAGCGGTTCCGGGCCGACCACCTGGAGGAGGAGTTCGAGGAGAAGAAGGGCCGGGCGCCGGAGAACGGCCTGGCGGACATCGTGTGCCCCCACTGCGGGGTGAAGGGGTCCTGGACCGAGCCCCGGGACTTCAACATGATGCTGAAGACCCACCTCGGCCCGGTCGAGGACGAGTCGGGGCTGCACTACCTGCGCCCGGAGACCGCCCAGGGCATCTTCGTCAGCTTCGCCAACGTGATGGGCGCGGCCCGGAAGAAGCCGCCGTTCGGCATCGGCCAGATCGGCAAGTCCTTCCGCAACGAGATCACCCCCGGCAACTTCATCTTCCGCACCCGCGAGTTCGAGCAGATGGAGATGGAGTTCTTCGTCCAGCCCGGCACGGACGAGGAGTGGCACCAGTACTGGATCGACGAGCGCACCCGCTGGTACACCGGCCTCGGCATCTCCCGGGACAACCTGCGGCACTACGAGCACCCGAAGGAGAAGCTGAGCCACTACTCGAGCCGCACCGTCGACATCGAGTACCGCTTCGGCTTCACCGGGTCGGAGTGGGGTGAGCTCGAGGGCGTCGCCAACCGCACCGACTTCGACCTGAAGACGCACAGCGAGCACTCGGGCACCGACCTGTCCTACTTCGACCAGGCCTCCGGTGACCGCTGGGTGCCCTACGTCATCGAGCCGGCGGCCGGGCTGACCCGCTCGCTGATGGCCTTCCTGGTGGAGGCCTACACCGAGGACGAGGCGCCCAACGCCAAGGGTGGGGTCGACACCCGCACGGTGCTCAAGCTGGACCCGCGGCTGGCGCCGGTGAAGGCCGCCGTCCTGCCGCTGTCGCGCAACGCCGACCTCTCGCCGAAGGCCCGGGACCTGGCCGCCACGCTGCGCCGGAACTGGAACGTCGACTTCGACGACGCGGGCGCGATCGGCCGCCGCTACCGCCGCCAGGACGAGATCGGCACGCCGTTCTGCCTCACCGTCGACTTCGACACCCTCGACGACGACGCGGTGACCGTGCGGGAGCGGGACTCGATGAGCCAGGAGCGGATCGGGCTGGACGCCGTCCCCGGCTACCTGGCCGCCAAGCTGCCCGGTTGCTGAGGAGGGACGTGGTCGGGGGCACTCGGGTCGGCCACCTACCCTGGATGGCGTGACCACCCCCACCCTCGAGCGTGCGACGACCCCGCGGGCGCTGCAGCTGGGGCGGCTCACGGTCGACCCAGCGGTGGTGCTGGCGCCGATGGCGGGCATCACCAACCCGGCGTTCCGCACGCTGTGCCGGGAGTTCGGGGCCGGCCTCTACGTCTGCGAGATGATCACCACCCGCGCGCTGGTGGAACGCAACGAGAAGACCCTGCAGATGGTGCGCGCCACGACCGACGAGGCCGACGCCTTCAGCGTGCAGCTCTACGGCGTCGACCCGGCCACGGTGGCCCGCGCGGTGGGCATGCTCGTCGACGAGCGGGTCGCCGGCACCCGGCCGGCGCACATCGACCTCAACTTCGGCTGCCCGGTGCCCAAGGTGACCCGCAAGGGCGGCGGGTCGGCCCTGCCGTGGCGCCGCCGGCTGCTCGCCGACATCGTGCGGGCCGCCGTCGGTGCGGCCGGCGACGTCCCGGTCACCGTCAAGACCCGGGTCGGGATCGACGCCGACCACGTCACCTACCTCGAGGCCGGCCGGATCGCCCAGGACGAGGGCGCCGCGGCGATCACGCTGCACGGGCGCACCGCCGACCAGCTGTACAGCGGCACCGCCGACTGGTCGCACATCGCCCGGCTGGTCGAGGAGGTCAACATCCCGGTGCTGGGCAACGGCGACCTCTGGGAGGCCGACGACGCCCTCCGGATGGTTGCCGAGACAGGGTGCGCCGGCGTCGTCGTCGGCCGGGGCTGTCTGGGCCGGCCCTGGCTGTTCGGTGACCTGGCGGCCGCCTTCGCCGGCTCGCCGTCCCGCGCGCTGCCCGGGCTGCGGGAGGTGGCCGCGGTCATGCACCGGCACGCGACCCTGCTGTCGGCCGACCAGGGCGAGCTGCACGGCTGCACCGACTTCCGCAAGCACGTCGCCTGGTACCTGAAGGGCTTCTCGGTGGGCTCGGACGTCCGCCGGGCGCTGGCGATGGTCAGCGGCCTAGACGAGCTCGCCGAGCTGCTCGACCGCATCCCCGACCAGCCGTACCCGCTGGCGGTGCTCGGTGCGCCGCGCGGCCGCACCAGCCCGCCCCGCCCGGTCGCGCTGCCCGAGGGCTGGCTCGACGACCGGGACGACCCACGACCGCCGAAGGGCGCCGAGCTGATGGTGAGTGGCGGATGAGCACCGGCCCGTTCCTGTACGACGACGACCCTGCCCCGCTGCACACCGGGGAGCCCCGCCAGCGCAGAGGGCTGCTGGTGGCGCTGCTCGGGTCGACGGTGCTGATCGCCGTCCTGATGGTCGGCGGGATCCTGTTCTTCAAGGGGTCGGGGGAGGAGCAGTCCCGCGAGGTCGCCACCGTCTTCACCGCGGCGCTGTCGCAGGGCGACGTCGAGACGGCCTACGACCTGCTGTGCGACGACGAGCGGGCCCGGCTGCTGCCGGAGGAGCTGGCCGACGCGTACCTGCAGGAGGGCACCCCGGCGGTGGTCGGCGCTGCGGAGACCGAGCACGACGACGGCCCGGCCCAGCTGGTCGACGTCCGGTGGGGCGAGGGTGCCGGGGCGGTCACCACGGAGCTGCTCGTGGTGCCCGAGGGCGGCACCAAGGTCTGCGGCACGAGCGCCGGCTGAGCACCTGCGCGGGGACGGCGACGCACCGTCCCCAGGAGTCGGCGCCGGTGCCGTGGGTCCGTGGTACCCATGACCTGTGGTGGTGATCGGGGGACGACTGGTCGGCCGGCTCGTGGGTGCGGCGGTGACCGCCGTCGTGCTGCTGGTCGGCTCGACCGGGCTGGCCATCTGGTGGACGGCACGGCAGGACGCCCGGCCGTCGTCGGATGCGATCGTGGTGCTCGGCTCCGCCCAGTACAACGGTGTCCCGTCGTCGATCTTCGAGGCCCGGCTGGAGCACGCGCTGCGGCTGTACGAGGCCGGGGTCGCGCCGGTGGTGGTCACCGTGGGCGGCAAGGCCGCCGGTGACGCGTTCACCGAGGCGGAGGCCGGTCGCGACTACCTCGCGGCGGCGGGGGTGCCGGCCGACGCACTGCTGGCGGTGCCCGAGGGCGGCGACACGCTGGAGAGCATGCGGGCGGTCGCGGCGGCGTTCACCGAGCGGGGCTGGTCCACGGCCGTGCTGGTGACCGACCCGTGGCACGCGATGCGGGCCGAGCGGATGGCCGAGGACGCCGGGATCGACGCGACCAGCTCGCCGACCCGGCAGGGTCCGGCCGTGCAGACCCGCGCCACGCAGTTCCGTTACATCGTCCGGGAGACCGCGGCGTACCTGCTCTACCGGGCCACCGGCGAGAGCGTCGCCGGCGCCCCAGGGATCGGCTGAGGAGGAGGCGTGCTCGAGCTGGGCAGGTCCGGGGCGCACGGCACCGCGAAGGGGACGGTGCCGGTGCTCTCCGACGGCGTTGGGGTGGCCACGCTGCGCGCGTCGAGCTGGAAGGATGCCGCGACGGCCGAGGTCGGGTCGCGGTCGTGGATGTTCACCAAGCGCGGACGGGAGCTGACCGGCCGGTGGGCGGCCGAGCCGGAGGACGCCGTCCGGCTGCGCGCCCGGGAGGAGTCGTTCTGGAAGGGCGCGTGGTCGGTGGAGTTGGACGGCGTTCCGGTGGAGGTCGACACCGTGTCGAGGTGGAAGGGCACGCGCCGGTTCTCCGCCAGTGGACGCAAGCTCGCCGAGAGCGGCCGGACCCGCGGCTGGAACCCCAGGCCGACCCTCACCGCCGATCCCGCACTTCCGCTGGACTCCCAGGTCTTCCTGCTCTGGCTGGAGCTCGTGGCCATCCGGCGCAACGCTGCCGCGGCGGCGACCTGATGGCCGGGCGGGGGCGCATCCGGGCCGCGGACATCGCGCTGGTCCGGGAGCGGTCGAAGATCGACGACATCGTCGGCGAGCACCTGCAGCTCAAGCGCGCCGGCGGCGGCAGCCTCAAGGGGCTGTGCCCGTTCCACGACGAGAAGTCACCGTCGTTCCAGGTCACCCCGACGAGAAACCTGTTTCATTGTTTTGGCTGTGGGGAAGGCGGCGACGTCATCTCCTTCGTGCAGAAGATCGACCACCTGTCCTTCTCCGAGGCGGTCGAGCTGCTGGCCGGCCGGGCCGGGGTGCAGCTGCAGTACGAGGACGACGGTGGCCGCCCCACCGGCGGACCGGACCGCGCCGGCGTCGGGCAGCGCGCCCGGCTGGTCGCTGCCAACACCGCGGCCGCCGAGTTCTACGCCGCGCAGCTGATGACCCCCGAGGCGTCGCCGGCGCGGACGTTCCTGGCCGAGCGCGGCTTCGACAAGCAGGTCGCCATCGACTTCAGCTGCGGCTATGCCCCGGCCGGCTGGGATTCGCTGACCAAGCACCTGCTGGGGAAGGGCTTCACCCAGGCCGAGCTGGTCACCGGCGGCCTGGCCAAGGAGTCGTCCAGGGGCAGCCTGATCGAACGGTTCCACCGCCGGCTGCTGTGGCCGATCCGCGACATCACCGGCGACGTCATCGGCTTCGGCGCCCGCAAGCTGATGGATGACGACCCCGGCCCCAAGTACCTGAACACCCCGGAGACCCCGCTGTACAAGAAGAGCACGGTGCTCTACGGCGTCGAGCGGGCCAAGCGCGACATCGCCCGCAGGCACCAGGCCGTCGTCGTGGAGGGCTACACCGACGTGATGGCCTGCCACATCGCCGGTGTCACCACCGCGGTCGCCTCCTGCGGCACCGCGTTCGGCGCCGAGCACATCAACGTGCTCCGCCGGCTGCTGATGGACCAGGACGAGTTCCGCGGTGAGGTCGTCTACACCTTCGACGGCGACGCCGCGGGGCAGGCCGCGGCCATGAAGACCTTCGCCGAGGACCAGCGCTTCGTCGCACAGACGTTCGTCGCCGTCGAGCCCGACGGGCGTGACCCCTGCGAGCTGCGCCAGGCGCACGGGGATGCCGCCGTCCGCGACCTGGTCGCCCGGCGAACGCCGCTGATCGAGTTCGTGTTGCGGACGACGCTGGCCGGCTACGACCTGGACACCGTCGAGGGCCGGCTCGCCGCGCTGGACAAGACCGCGCCGCTGCTCGCCCAGGTTAAGGACCACGCCCTGCGGCCCGCCTACGCCCGGCGGCTGGCCGGAATGCTCGGCCTGCCCGACGAGGGCGAGGTCATCGAGCGGGTCCGGCGGCTGGCGGGGGGTGACGGTGGCGGGGAGCGTCCGCGGCCGCGGCAGCGGGCCGCCCAACGGACGCCGGACGACGCCGCCCTCGAGGTCGAGCGGGAGGCGGTGAAGGCCGCGCTGCAGTGCCCGGAGATCGCCGGGCCGCAGTTCGATGCCGTCGACGCCCACGCCTACACGAGCCCGGACTACGCGGCGGTGGCGGCGGCGATCGCCGCCGCGGGCGGAGCGGCAGGTGCCGCGGTGACCGGCCCCGCCTGGCTGGACGAGGTCTCGGCGCACTGCGCCCAGGACTCGGCGCGGGGCATGCTCACCGCGCTGGCGGTCGAGCCGCTGCGGTCGGTGGGGGAGAACGACGTCATCTACGTCAACGCGCTGATGGCCCGGCTGCAGGAGATGGCCACCGTGCGGGAGATCGCGGCGACCAAGGGCCGGCTGCAGCGGATGAACCCGGTGGAGCAGGCAGACGAGTACATGAAGCTGTTCAAGAAGCTGATGGACCTGGAGCAGTTGGCGATATCGCTGCGCAAGCGGGCCGCGGGCGGACTGACGCCGTGACGCTCATCGAACGGGTGCGGGCCCGGTTCGCTCGGCCACCGGAGCCGGTCCGGGCCGTCGTCGCCGCGTCACCGGACGCCGACGAGCGGGTGCTCGCCTGGGGGGTGCTGGCCGACGGCGGCTGGCTGGTGGCCACCTCGCGCGGGCTGCGGAGCGTGCCGGCGGACCTGGACCTGCCGGCGGCGGGGAAGGTCGCCGTCCTGCCGTGGCACGAGGTCGGGACCGCCCGGTGGGCAGCGGCCCGGGACGGCGGGACGCTGACGGTGACCCCGCTGGCCGAGGTGGAGCCGGGGGTGCAGGCGCGGCTGGCCGCCCGGAAGTACGTGCTGCGCGAGGCGGGGGAGCTGCCGAGGACACTGCGCTCTCGGGTCGACCGCACGGTGGTGCACAGCCAGCGGCACCCGCTGCCCAACGGAAGCTCGGTGCTGCTGGTCGCCCGCCGGGTGCCCGGTCAGGCGGCGCGCGAGTGGACGGTCGTGTTCGACGACGACGCCGACCGCGACGACCCGGTTGCCCGGGAGACCGCCCGGGAGCGGCTGGCGGCCGCGCTGGCCGCCGACGACCCCAGCCGCTGACGGGCGTGCCACGCCTCGGCTGCGCCGAGCGCCCACCCGTTCCGCCCGAGCAGCCACGGAACGCGTCGCATGCCGTGGCGCTCGGGCGCTCGAGTGGTCAGCGGGGGCCGGGCTCCTGGCCGGGGCGGGGGCTCGGCTCCTGGCCGAGCCGGGACTTGGCCGAGTCGACGGCGGCGTCGGCGCGGGCCTGCACCATGCCGGCGACGCTCTGCAGGCGCGGGTCTTCCTTGGCCGAGTGGTAGGTGCGGCGGATCTGCTCGTAGCGCTCCCGGCCGGCGCGGGCGCCGAGCACGTAGCCGGCGCCGAATCCGGCGAGGAAGGACAGCTTGGCCACGGGGGGACCTCCAGGGTGTCGGGCGGAGTGGTCACGCTACCGGCGGAGCGGGGCGGCGACCCGCCGAGAGACCCCTGCCCGGACCCAGCGCCCGGTGGGGTAACCTCTCTGACGCGTGCGGGTCACCCCGCCGTTCCCCCGTAGCTCAATTGGCAGAGCATGCGACTGTTAATCGCAGGGTTAGTGGTTCGAGTCCACTCGGGGGAGCTTCATCAAGGCCCTGACCAGCAAATTTGCCGGTCAGCGCCTTGCTTCTGGCGTCATTCCTGTCGGTCGGGCATCCTTTAGGCATCCAAAACGGATGAGGAGGATGCCGTGGGCCGGCCACCGTTACCGCTCGGCACGTACGGCAAGGTCCTGTTCATCGCCCAGCCCAGCGGTCAGGTCAAGGCCCGGGCGAAGTTCCGCGACTTCGACGGCCGGGTCCGGCTCGTGTCCAAGGTGGGCCCATCGCGCGCCGCCGCCGAGCGGGCGCTGAAAGCCGAACTCACCAGTCGCCAGGCGCCCGGTGGCGTCGGCGCGATCACCGCCGGAACCCGAATGGCCACGTTGGCCGAGGCGTGGATCGAGGCCGACCATGGCTGGTCGACCGGGACGCAGCGCACCTACAGGTCGGTGGTCAACAAGCAGGTCAAGCCTGCCTTCGGTCAGCTCTGCATCCGCGAAGTGACGTCCGGCGTGGTCAGCCGGGCGCTGGCCGCCATCGCCAAGAGCAGCGGACCGGGGGCGGCCAAGACAGCGCGGGCATGCCTCTCCGGGATGTTCGCGCTGGCGATCCAGGACGGCGCTGTCGCGGTCAATCCGGTCCGTGACGCCACTGCCAAGATCAGTACCGGCAAGCGAGCGCCGCGCGCACTGACTGCAGCAGAGACAGGTCGACTCGTCGAGCTGTTTCGGACCAGCGACCGCGCGACCGAGCTCGACCTGCCCGACCTCGTCGACTGGATGCTTGCCACCGGCTGCCGGATCGGCGAAGCGCTGGGTCTGCGGTACGGGACCAACGGCGACGGCAAGCCAATTCTCGACCTCGACGCTGGGACGTGGGAGGTTAACGCCACCGTCGTCCGCCTTCCAGGCGCAGGGCTGACGATCCAACCGCGGCCGAAGACCACCGCCGGTTGGCGGATCATCGCGCTGCCCGAGTTCGCTGTCCGGATGCTGGAGGACCGGCGGGCGAGTGCTCGCCGGCAGACGGACGCTCAGGTCGTCTTCCCGCCGCCGCTGACCGGCGCCCTGCGGGATCCGTCGAACGTCTCAGGAGACCTCCGCCAGTTGCTCGATTCGTTCGAGTGCGAGACCTGCGGCGGAACGGGCTATCAGCTCGACGAGGACGGCTCGTTCAGGGCGGGGGCAGGCGGGCGACGCATCCGCTGCGAGGAGGGGCCTTGGTCGTGGGTCACCTCGCACACCTTCCGCAAGACCGTCGCCACGCGCCTCGACGAGGCCGGCCTCAGCCCGCGCCAGGTAGCCGACCAGTTGGGCCATGCCAACCCGTCGATGACGCTCGACGTCTACTTCGGCCGGCAGGTCGTCAGCGCCGAGGCGGCGAAGGTGCTGGACCGCTGAGCTGCGTCGCCGTGAAGTCCTGGCACGACGGCGGGGCGGCGCTCACTCCCGCCGCTCACCCCGCTCGTTCGGCGCGCCCTGCTTCCGCCTGCTCATGTAGCCACGCGGTCACGTCGGCGCGCCGGTAGACCACGCGTCGTCCCACACGGAAGCTTTGCGGCCCGGTGCCGAGATGCCGCCAGTACCTCAGCGTGGAGACGGGCGAGCGCATGATCTGGGCAACCTCGGCCGTGGTCAGCAGGTCATCGGGGCTGTCCATGGCGCACTCCTTGGGGCTCGTGACGCGGGCCGGGTGGGTCACAGCGCAAGGTAGGCCGAGGTATCGACAGCTCATCTGGATCGCGTATCGGTAGGAGACTGCGAACCCGACACGACCGCACCGGGGCTTCTGCGCCGGCAACAATGGGACCGGCCGGGGTGCGCTCATGGTCACCGGCGCGTGCGCGCAAACTCATCTGGCACAGGTTCCAACACCAGCACGTGGTGACCAGGTCAGCCGTAGCTGGGGTCGACAGGCGTTGAGGGGTCCACCGCCACGGCGTCGAGCGCGGGGGCTGTGAGGATCGCGTCGATCGCTGCGCGGCTCCCGCCGACGTAGGTCAGATAGTTGTCGGTCTCGGTGGCGACGAACCAGGCCCGATCGGCCGGCCACCAGCGGCTCGCGCACCGCCACTCCAGTGGCGTCGGCAGCACCGGGGTGGCGGAGACCGGTCCGGCGAGCAGGTGGCAGGCCCGGTGAGGGACCCGGACGCGCATCGGCCGGTCTTTCCAGGCTTCGGTCTCCTCGAGGGCGAAGCCCTCCAGAGGCAGAAGTAGGCATCCTCCGGTGTCCCGGTGAAGCCGGAGAGGATGTCGGCGAGGGCCTCGGTCTCCCGAGCGTCGAGGCCGCCGTCGGACGGCCGACCCCAGTGGTCTGACCCGGCTACGAGGGCGTCGAAGTGTGTCTCGGCGGTGAGCGGCACGCCGGTGTGGGCGGCGATCTCCGACCACCTGTGCCGCGGCTCGCCGTGCTCGTCGTCCCGGTTGTAGTAGGAGGGAGCACACGGGCGTAGGCGGCGAACACGGACGGCACCATCGTCGCCACGGTCCAGTTACGGGTGCCGGCGGTGGACGCCAGCGCCCTCTCCACCCAGGCGGCCGGCCCCGTGTCAGCCAGCAATGACATCCCCGGCGCCCAGGCAACAGGCTCCCTCAGTTCCATCTCGTTTCCTCCCAGGAGATTGACCGCCGCAGGCCTGACCGCCGTCGGGGCGTCCCAGTTCACCGTCACTGACTCGGACCCGGCCATTGCAGTGTTGGCCGCCGTTGATGTCGTAGACCCCTACCTCCTACTCGATGTGGTGGCCGACCTTGAGTTGGGAGTCGCCCTCGACCTCGGTCTCAGCTCCCTGCCGCCAGGCCGCTGGTGAGCATGCCCGCGCTCCTCGCGGCCACCCTCTACGCCGCCCGAAGCCGCCGGCCCGGCGGCGAACAACTGATCGCCGCAGTTGAGTGGGGAATCGGCACGTATCCGACCCGGGGCACCGGACGGGTGCCTGGGTCGCCCTCAATGGGCGCGAAGGCGCCCGCATCAGGGGATGTGGAAGCAGACCCACTGTCCACAGGAACTGTCGGAGAACCGTTCCGTCGTCATTACGTCGGTGCAGCTTTACGTTATGAGCGACGCAACTGAGACCGAACAGCGAATCTGCCGATTCCCGGGCTGCCGTCGTCCGACGGCGGACTCGCAATCCGGCGTAGGCCGGCCGCCGGAGTACTGCGACGACAGCGCGCACAATCGGACCGCCGCCTGGCACGCCCGCCGCCGGCCGCGCACGGAGCAGTCCGCGGCCGGGATGGAGCAGCGGCCGATAGATGCCGCGCGACAGCGGGCAGGTGAGTTGCACGGCCAGGTCGCCGGCATGATCGAGCACTTGGATCAGCAGCTGCAGGTGTTGCTCGAGGAGCTGCGGACGGTGGCCGACCCGGAGGCCGCCGAGCTGCAGATCGAGATCGTGACGAGTGAGGCGGCCGAGCAGGTTGCGACCGCCGCGGCTCGCGCCAGCCGGGCCGAGCAAGCACAGCAGCGCGCCGAGGCCGAGCGCGCGGAGGCCGACGCCGCTGCTGAGGATGCCTCTGCGCTGAGCGCGCAGCTTCGTACCCGGCTCGAAGAGGCTCGCCAGCAGCTAACGGAGGCCGAGACCGACCGAGAGAGACTGAACGCCGAGCTGGCCGACGCCCTCGCGGCCGTCGACGCAGAGCGAGAGCAGTCCGCCGCGAAGTTGATCGATCTCGCGGAAAAGCTGACCGTCGTCGAGGCGCGGCTGGTCGAGGCACACGGCGACCGCGACGCTGCGATCCGACGAGCGGAAGCCGCGATGGCCGCGCAGTCCGAGGCAGAAGAGCGATCCCGCAACGCTGTCGAGCGGGCGGACGCCGAGTCAGCGCGCGCTGCTCGTGCCGAGGATGCGGTCGAGTCGGTACGTCGGGGCCTGGCGCAGGCTGACCGGCAAACCGCAGACCTCCGGGACGAGGCCAGCGACCTGCGCGGCAGGCTGGCGGCGATGACCGCCCAGCGGGACGCCGCCGTACACGACGCCGAGCGCGAGAAGACCCATGGCCACGAGCGAGTCGACGACCTGCGTGCCCGTCACGAGGAGGAGAACCGACGACTGCGCGAGGAGCTCGCCGAGTTGCGCGGTGAACTCAACACGGCGCGCGACGACGCCCGCGTGCAGCGCAGCAAAGCCGACCGAGCCGAAGCCCGACTCGACAACGCCGTGACAACCAAGGCGCGGCGCTCCCAGTTGCACGCGGGACGCGCACGGCGTCGAGGCGAGATCGCGGCCACAGAAACCGAAGAGACCCGTGACTGACACCGGGGCAGCGTGGCCGAGCTCGTCCTACGCGCCCTGCGCGGTGATGGAAGCGGCGATGAATCGCCCGGTTGGGACCGGCGCCCTGCTGCCGTGCCAAAGATGCTGCTCGGCGAACTCACCGCCAAGGGTTTCGGCTGGACGTCACAGTCAGAGGGTGGCCGCGAGCAGAAAGCCGGCCGCGAGGGCAGGGCCGTAGGGGAAGGTGCTCCGGCGGTCCCCGTCGCGCATCAAGGTGACCACGGCCTGCGTCACGGTGATCAAGGAGAAGGCGGCGAGGGCCAACAACAAGCCGCGATGCGTGGCGTGTCCGAGACCCAGACCACCGAGCACAGCCAGGCGGACGTCGCCGAACCCTGCTCCCGCGAACCGCCAGCACAACAGCAGGACGACCCCCGCCGCCGCAGCTGCGAGACCGCTGGTGAGCAGGCTCCGCCAGTCACCGTGCACGGCGAAACCGACGGTCAGCAGTATGCCGGTGCCGACCGCGGCCTGCCGGACGAGTGGTGTCGGGATGCGTTGGGTGACCGCGTCACAGGAGGCCGCAGCGACCAAGGCACATCCCCAGACCAGCAGCGCAGGCACCAGCCACCACGCCTCCGCACGGTGGGACGTCACGATCGCTGCGGCTCCCGCCCCGCCGCCGGCGGCGGCGCTGGCCAGCAATAGGCCCGGCCGGACAGCCTCGACCCGTGACAGCTGCGCGAGCCCGCGAGTAGTAAGCCAGGGCGTAGCGGTGGCGCCGACCAGCGCCCCCGCCGCTGAGGCGACCATCCACGTGCCGTTCATCCGCTGAGGGCCACCCTTGACCTCCACGGGAGCTTGTCCTGATCGTCGCCGGGCGACCCTGTGGATATCTGCGCCATCCCAGCTTCCGGTGCGGGAGCGTGTCAGGACCGCGCGATACACCCAGACGGGGAGGGCGAGTGACGGACTCAGCGACAAACTGTCACCCGAAAGGGTGGGAACGAGACGGTGGTCACACGTCCGCTCGACCCGGAGGGCAACCTCGGTCGACGGACGGTGACGCGATCGGGGGTGATCAGGCATGGCGGTGATGCGCGCGACGGCAGGCGTGGCCGCAGCGATCCTGGCGCTGACGGTCTCCGGCTGTTCGTCGTCCGACGCCGGCCCGAGTTCGCCGACCTCCGGGACGGCGCCTTCCCAGACGCCGAGCCCCTTGCCGACCACTCCGAGCCCCGCCGAGGAAGCGCAGGCACTGGCGGTCGCGCTCGTTCCGGACTACCTCGGGACGATCGACGATCTGTACCTCGACCCGTCGCTCCCGCTCGACGGCGTACACCAGGTCGCGGTGGCTCCGGAAGCCACGGCCCAGGCCACGGCGATCGGCAAGTTCCGCTCCCAGGGATACCGCCAGACCGGACGGTCGCAGCTGATGAGCGCGTCTGCCGTCAGCGTCGACCTCTCCAACAATCCCGCCGCTTCGCCGTCACCTGTCTTCCCGACCGTCGTCGTCACCGCCTGCGTCGACGTGGGCGAGGTGGACGCGGTCGATGATTCCGGGGCGTCCATCGTGCCGTCAGGTCGTCCGCGGTACCTCGTCCAGCAACTCACCGTGGTGAACCCGAACTATCCGGACACGTCGTCGTGGCGGGTCAGCGAGGCGCCGAACAGGCAGGCGGAGTCATGCGACGGGTAGTCCTCGTCCTGGCGGGAGTGCTGCTGTGCGTGTACGCCTCGCTGGTCCTTTCGCCAACTGCTGTCGCTGATCCGGCGACCTGCCAGCAGTACGACTCGCATGGCATCTGTGTGGTCGAAGTCGAGACGGCCGAGGATGCCCCTGGGACGGCGGCCCCACCGGCCGCGACGACACCCGACGGGGATGGCGGCACGCCTGCGGCTGTCTGCACTGTCAGCCCCTCCGGCACCGTCATTCCCTGCCAGGACGGCCAGGCATGGTGGTCACAGGACATGCAGTGCTACGTGGAGGCGATGGTCCAACAGCCTCCGAAGGACTCGCCGATCTGGGGCGGTCGCACGGATGGTGCCATCTACAGCTGCCTTTCCTACACCGGCGGTGGAGCGTTCCCCGGCACCAACGGCTTCACCTTCTGGTCGGCGACCCCGCCGACGGCTCCAGCCGCGGTCGATCCCGCGGTGCTCGCGCAACAGGCGTTGAGCACGCTGACGGTGCCGTCACCGACGACAGGCCGGTATCCGGCCGGCACCCTGCAAGGCGGGCAGCCGTTCACGGTCGTCAACGCCTACACCTGGTTCTGGACCGACCCGGGATCGTTCCGAGCGTTGACCGCGCGGGCCGACGCCGGAGGCATGTGGGCCGAGGTGAGCGTGACGCCGACAGCGCTGTCGTTCACGCCGGGCGATGGGGCTGCCACGGTGTCGTGCCCAGGTGTCTCGCCCCGGGTTTGATGGAGGCTCTCAATCCACGTGAGGATGAGAGTCATGGCGGCACCGAGGAAGTACCCCGACGAGCTGCGGGAGCGGGCGATCCGGCTGGCGGTCGACGCGCGGCGTGACCCGGCCACTCGGACCGGGGCGTTGAAGCGGATCGCCGAGCAGTTGGGCATCAACGCCGAGACGCTGCGGAATTGGGTGATCCAGACCGAAGTCGACGAAGGCCGCCGGCCCGGGACAACGACCGATGACGCCACCCGGCTGGCCGAGCTGGAACGGGAGAACCGGGAGCTGCGCCGGGCGAACGCGATCTTGAAGAGCGCGTCGGCTTTCTTCGCGGCGGAGCTCGACCCCCCCTCCCGCTGATCGTGGACTACATCGATCAGCACAAGCTCGAGCACGGGGTCGAGCCGATCTGCCGCGTCCTCACCGAGACCGGCGCGAAGATCGCCCCGAGCACCTACTACGCGCACCGCACCCGCCCGCCGTCGGCGCGGTCGGTCAGCGACGCAGCAGCCACCGCGGTGATCGAGCGCGTGCACGCCGACAACTACGGGGTCTACGGCGCGCGCAAGGTGCATGCCGAAGTGCGCCGGCAGGGCCATGCCGTGGCCCGCTGCACCGTCGAGCGGCTGATGCGCTCCGCCGGCCTGCGGGGCATCACGCGGGCCAAGGGCCCGCGGACCACGGTGCCCGGCACCGGCGCCGACACCCGCCCGGACCTGGTCGACCGGGCGTTCACCGCGACCGGCCCGGACCAGCTCTGGGTAGCGGACATCACCTACTGCCGCACCTTCTCCGGCTGGGTGTACGCCGCCTTCGTCATCGACGTCCACTCCCGCCGCGTCGTGGGCTGGCAGCTGTCCCGGTCGCTGCGCACCGACCTGGCCCTGGATGCCCTGGAGATGGGCATCTGGACCCGCCGGCGGACCGGCCGCGACCTCGGCGGCCTCATTCACCACTCGGACAAGGGCGTCCAGTACGTCGCGGTGCGCTACACCCAGCGCCTCGCCGAGGCCGGCGCCGTGGCCTCGGTCGGCTCCACCGGCGACAGCTACGACAACGCCCTCGCCGAGGCGTTCAACTCCCTGTTCAAGGCCGAACTGGTGCGCAACAAGGGACCTTGGAAGGGCATCGACGACCTCGAGATCGCCGTCGCCGAGTACATCGACTGGTTCAACCACCGACGCCTGCACGGCGAGATCGGCCTGATCCCACCGGCCGAGCACGAGGACACCTTCTACCGGCACAATCCCGTGGCGACTACCGTCGCCGCGTCAGTTCCGAGCCTCCACTAAACCCGGGGCGAGACAATCTGCATGAGCGCACCTGGGCGTGGTGGTGAGCGCCCAACCCGTCGAGGATCTCGGCCACCTCGAGTTCGCGCCGATAGCCGCCCGGTAATCATCGGACCTGAAAGCAGCGATGACGGGGGCTGGTAAGGCTGGAGCGTCACCATCGGCGAACGGTTCCTTGGCACCGGGAGCGCCGGGTGGGACTCCCGGGTCGCCACAGTTGTTGTCGGCGCGCGATGCGTTCTTCGCCGTGTACCTCCTTCCTCGTTCTCGTGTCGGCCTGTAATCGGCCGGCTGGAGGAACCCCCGGTCAGCAGCACACCACTAGTGCTTCTCCAATCCCTGCAAGCACACGGTCCCGTGGCCGTCGTCTGCCTACCGAAGAACACCCTTCATGAAGCGCGGGCGGCGCGGGTCGGTCTGCGACAGCAGCACAGAAGACAAACCCCTGGCAGGTCGTCTCCCCGCGTGGCGTTAGCATTCAACCGCCGTCGGTCACCTCGAGGAGCTGCACCTGGGTCCCGTCCCAGTGCAGCCGTCCGATCCAAGCAACCATGTTGTCCCCGGCGCCGCTGTAGGTGCTCCAGGTGACCAGCAGTTCCCGGCCAGTGATGTCTAGGCCGCTGACCGTGGCGTGCTCGTCGGGGGTGACGCTCGACATGTCGACCGAGCCGAGCAGGGTGGGACCCGGCCCCCACAACACCACAGTGTCCGGCCAGGCGACTCCGCCGGCGCTGCAGCCGACCACCGCAGCGGCGTCACCGGCCCCGTCGCCGGTGAGGTCGGCCAGCACCGGGTCGGGTGGCACCTGAAGGTCGACGTAGCCGTCGGTGGGTCCGAGGCCGGGAAGGCTGCCGTCGATAAGTCGGCCAGCCGGGTGCTCGCACAGTGAGGGAACGGGGGCTGTCTGCAGCTCGGCGCTGGTGACGCCTCGGGCGGTCGCTCCCTCGACGGAGAACTTGATGCCGTTGAAGTAGCGGATGCTGTCGACGGTCCCCACTACGCCCTGCAGGAGCTGCTGCACACCGCTGATGAGCCATTCGACAGCGCCGAGCAGGAATGCGGCGAGGCCGCCGGTGATGCCGTAGGCGATCGCCCACTGGTCCTGGAGGCAGCCAATGGCAAACTTGTACGTTCTGACGAACACGTCGGCCACGCCCGCGGCATCGGATGGGTCGGCGTGCGTGAGGTCGATGCCCTGCCGGATGCACTGGCTAGAAGTGAACAGCGTCTTCGCGGCGTTCGCGAGGGCCGACGGCGACGGCGACTTCGCCCCCGGGATCTTGCCCAGCACCATGGCGAGGGTGTCGATGCCGTACAGGAATGCAGAGGCCAGATAGGCGTTGCTGTCGATGGTGACCGTGGCAATCGGATTCTGGTTGCCCTGAGCGGTGAGGGTGATTGCCTGGCCGGGCGGGACGATGGCGATCTTGCGGCCGTGAGGCGGGGCGGCGATCTTCTCCGCGACCCAGGCGGCGATCGTCTTGTCGGCCTCGTCGGCGCTGGTCACCGAAGAGGTCCACTGGTCCGGGAACTCCACGCTGAGCGCATAACCGCGGTTGTTGGCGATCCGCAGCTGCGCAAGCCCGTCATTGACTCCGGCGCAGCTCTTCAGAATGGGAACGTCGGGGTGGTCGGTGCCGACAACGAAGCCCTCGGCCTCGAGCTGATCGACGCCCGGGCAGGTGGGCTGCTGGGCGTGGTCCTCGACATTGAAGATCTTCTTCAGCCCGGTCGTCATAGCGTTCTTGACCGGCCCGAAGTCCAGCCGGAACGGCCGCCACGAGGACAGGTGCGGCGACTGGGCGGAGACCGTCTGAGACGCGGCGTCGTAGGTCGACGGCACCGTCGTCCAGTCGCCGACGTTCTCGTCGTAGTAGGCCATCAGCGCGGCATCCGGCCCGGGATCGCCCTCGACGGCCGGAGCGGGCGGAGCGGGTAGGGTGAGGGTCACCTGCCCGGTCAGCTGGGTGCCGGTGAGGCGGAAGTCGTAGGCAACTCCGACAGGCAGGCCTGCGGCTGACGCCGGTGGTGAGGCGAGCACGCTGCCCACCAGCTCGCCGCTACCGCTGACCGCTCCGGCGGGCACGGCCACGGATGCGCCACCGGGCATCTTCAGCGTGGCTTCCGAGTTGACGTCCACCGCCACCGAGGTCCTGTCTGGATCGGCGGCCGGCGGAGGAGTCCCTGAGCTTGTACAACTGGACAGCGCCACCACGGCGACCAACGGCAGCACGAGCCACGGCCGACGAGTTCGCTGCGCTGCTTTGAACACCAGTGCCCCCCGTAGCGGCATGCCGCGCATCCAAGCACGCGGTCACCGCCCCTGGGCGGGTCATCCGCATGGGCAAAGTAGGTATGTCCGCGCAGCCCGTACCGACGACGGCTCCGCCTGCTCCTCCGGCGCGGCCTCGGTCAGCTCACCGGCCACACGGGGGCAGAGGGTGGTTGCTCCATGCCCGGCAGCCGAGGAAGAGGGCGCTTGGCGGGTAATCAGCGCCTTATCCCCGCTGATGCGGTCCACTACACCGCTCGGTGCCCACGGGTAGCTCCGCTCATGGACGGCACTCCGCCGCAGCCGGAGGGTTGGGGGCTTCCCCATTGGCCTCAACGCGGGGAACGGTAAGGCGCTCATCTTCCCAGGCCGCCCCACCCTTGCCCTTACCGCTGGATGACCCACGCCGCTCGGCTGCCAGACGACTCGTACAGCACCACAAACTGGCCCGCAGGGTTGCCCGTGTTGTCAAAGCAGACGTCACCATACGTTTTCTCGGCTGGAGCCAGACGACCCGAGCCGAGCAAGCCGGCGCCAGAGTGACCCGCGGTCTCTAGTCGCGTGACGCTGCGAGATGCCCCGGACGGATCTTGTAGAACCCAGTCGGAGTTGCTAAAGCTCAACGTATTTTCGCCGTTGTTGATGATTGTGACGGTGGTGCAGAGCATCGTGAGGTTGTCTAACGACTGAACATGACCGGGGGGCGGATAGAGTGCCGTCGCAACGAGGTCCAGCTCGCCGAGGGTGATCACGGTGGCGGGCTCAGACGCTACATCGTTGCCCGTCTTGCCCTGGAAGTCTGGGCCCGAGGACGCAGGCTCCACCGGCGCGTCACCGGCCGAGTCAGCGCCAGCGTCGCCTTCTGAGCAGGCCGATAATATGAGCGCTGCCGCCGCGCAAAAGGCAAGCGCGCTAGTCCTGATCGTGGTCATTTGGGCATTCTTATCGATGTGCGATCTGCTGTACACAGACTGACCGAGCGTCAGGCCCGGCTCGTATTGACGAGTCGGATGAGTTCCGGTACGTCAGGCGTGCGGCAGGTTGATGCTGACGTGAGTGGATCCCGGCGTGCGGAACTGAACGTGTCGGCGTTGCAGTCAGCGACAGTCGCGATGACTACGTCGGCGTAGACCTCTGAAGTGACCCCCATCGGCTGCACACCTCCAGAGTTGGCGCGAGCCAGGGAAGAAGGGCCCCGGGGGGGCCGACAGAGCAAGTACCCCGAGGAGTTCCGGCAGCGAGCATCGCAGCTGGTCCTGGACAGCAGGCGCAGCGTCCGTGACGTGGCGGGCGAGCTGGGGAACAACCACGAGAAGCTGCGCAACTGGGTCGCCGCCGAACGTCGGCAGCGGGCCGACGGTCCGGCCGCACTGAGACCGAGCGAAGAAGACCGCGGCTTTTTCAGGATCGCGCGCTCGAGTTCCAGCTCGGCGACCTTGCGTCGCAGCCGGGCGAGCTCGAACCGTTCATCGGCACTGGTGGCCCATGGGCGCCGAGCTCGCCGATGCCTATGCCATCGAGGCCGCTTGGGAAGCGTGGGTGGACCATCGCCGGGTCTATGGCGCCCGTCGACTGACTGCTGAGGTCCGCGACCGCGGGCACGTCTGGAACCGCAAGCGGGCGGCCCGGCTGATGCGCGTCGGCGGCATCGAAGCGATCCATCGCCGGCGACGGGGCAAGTACGGCCGTCGCGCCGGCTCCACCGCGACGGCCCCGGACCGGGTCCAACGCAACTTCACCGCGGCCGCGCCCAACCAGCTCTGGGTCGCCGACATAACCTATCTGCGCTCCTGGGAGGGCTCGTGGCAGCCGGAGCCCACCCATGCTGCTGGAGCGGTCTTTGCGTCGCACAACAAGGCCTTGACCTCGACCAGCAACTTCCGGATGCTTCCTGGGCCGGAAGGCGGTCACGGGGGATGGGCGGTGCTGCATGACCACGTCGCACGATTCACGCCGGTCCGGCCGGCCGTCAGCGCGCAGACCTCGGACGCGGCTTCCGCTGTTCGCGGTCCTGGCCGTGGTGGCCCTCGCAGCCATCGCCGCGGTGCTCCTGCTCACCCGGTCGTCGGAGGAGGCGTCTGTCGCGGACCCGCCGGCCGCGCCATCGTTGACCGAGGAGCAGGCCCAGCAGCTGGCCGGGCAACTGGCCGACCCTGACCCGGCGGTCGTGGCGCCGGCGATTGCGGAGGCCGTTCGCGCCGAGTATGAGGCCGCGGCAGCGCCCCTCGTACCCGCCGGCGGAACCTTGACCATTGATCCGGCCACGTTCGTCTCCGGGCTAGAGCCCGGATACGCCACCGTCCAGGCCAGCGCGTCCGGCCCGCAGGTTGGTCAGTTCCTCGTCGCCCTGGTCTATGAGAACCAGGAGTGGCACGTACTCGCGACGGTGCCCCAGTGATCGCAGCTTTGCGCCGCGGGCTGTGGGTGGCGCTGCTGGCGCTGCTGGCGGCCACCCTTCCCGGGGTGGGGGCGGCGGCGGCCGCGCTGCCCGCCGCCTCGGACGCGCTGTGCAACGACGTCGCTCCCGGCCGGCAGAACATCGGCACCCAGACCGTTGTCCTGCTCGTGCACGGCTACAACTCCGGTGTGCACGCCTGGACCGGCGGCGACGGCGCGATGATTTCCACGCTGAGCCTCATTCAGGGCGTCACCGTGCGCGCCTTCGACTATGGCGAGGTTTCCGACGAGTGGGTGACCAACCCCGACATCGGGCCACGGCTCGGTGCGACGATCTTCTGCTACGGCAACGCGTCAGCCGAGCAGGGCGGCACGGGCAAGGTCGTCATCGTCGCCCACTCCATGGGCGGCTTGGCCACCCGCTGCGCTCTGGACGAGAAATGCAGCGGATACGCGGGCAACGCCGAGCGCGTCGGCATGGTCGTCACCCTGGGCACGCCGAATGCCGGCTCTTTCCTGGAGGCCCCTGGCAGCGGCGCCCACACGGGAGTCGGCAGCGCCCTCGGCGCGCTGTGCTGGGTGGGCGAGACCGCCGGTGCTCCAGCGAAGGACGTGTGTGACCACGTTCGGGCACTGTCCACCAGCAATGCGTCGAAGGCTTTTGTGCCGGGCTCCTCCCAACTGAACGAGCTGCCGGCCTTCCCCGCCGAGCTCGAGGTGCACGCCGTCGCCGGCCAGACCACGCTCAGCGTCCGGCAGTTCTTTGGCCCACCGCTGAGCATGAAGGCCGGCGACCTGGTGGTCGGCGTGGACTCCGCAACCGTCGGCACCGACGACGTCCCACCGGTCGTCGTCGACTGCGGCACCTGGTCTTTCGTCGCCGCGCCAGTGCTCAAGGTCCCGGCTGCCGGCATCGAGCAGTTCGGGTCGTGCTGGCACGGCAGCGAGACCTCCTACATCGACTTCGTCTCCGCCACATCTCAGTTCGTCGCCGAGTACCAGCCGCCGATCCCCTCCAGCCCAATGGGGCAAACCAGCGCGACCGGCACCGAAATCATCGTGACCTGTCATGCGGACGAGAAGTTCAACAATCTGACCGTGTACGACACTGATTCCGGCAATGTGTTGGACACTGTCCAAGCGCCCCTGGACTTGGGCGGCCAATACACGACATCCGCGGGAACGGTGTCATTCGGTCAGCACGACGAAGATACCGGCGACTACTCATTTCAGAACTTCGGGCCGGACTTCGCGTCGGTCCCGGGCGTGGCCGTCTTCCCCGACGGTCGACAGGTCGCGGCCAGCGTGTCCCTCGGCGACTCGTCGCTTTCCTTCGCTGGCCCGGTGCCGGCTGCCCCGACCGGCTTTGGCGCCGCGCCACCGAGTAGGGTGCTCGATGCGCTCTACACCGCGGACGGAAGCCTATGGTGGGTCGAACTCCCTCCGGGCAACGAGTCGTACGTCGTAAAGAACGACATGGGCGAAAATCATGTTTTTCCCCTCAAGGAGGAAGGCCCCGCCGAAGAGGCCACCGGCTTTTCGCTGTACCGCGACGGCGGCTGGTATGTAACCCTTGCCAATTACAATAATAACAAGTATCGAATCGCTTCAGGTGAACTCATCGACTCGTCCGAATTCGCCCCAGCATGGTGGAACTACTACACGGGCGGGGAGGAGCTTCTGCCCGATACGCAGTACACAATCGGGCTGGGGCGGTACCGAACCGACGGCACATCCATAGCTTTCTGCGCGACCCCGCCGGGTAACACATCAAACACGCTTTTCACGGTGGCCAACACCGGCGGGGAGCCGACCGAGGTGGTGGCGAACATCGTGGACGAGGGCATCGTCTACTACGGCCCCGACCGCTGATGTACGGACCGACGCCAGGCGGGCGCACCCCGCCGCCAAGCCGCCAAGCCGCCAAGCCGCCAAGCCGCCAAGCCGCCAAGCCGCCAAGCCGCCGAGCCGCCGAGCCGCCGAGCCGCCAAGCCGCCAAGCCGCCAAGCCGCCAAGCCGCCAAGCCGCCAAGCCGCCAAGCCGCCAAGCAACTTCCTCGGTGCCGCCACGACTCGCATGCTCACGTGGATCGCGAGCCTCCATCAGGCCTGACTTTGCTCATTTGCTTAGTGCGTGACGTCCCGAACTTCGGAGCGCGTCGAGGATCGCCTGCTGGGGTGCGGGGATGGCGGGAGCGAAGGTCTGGGTGGTGCCGTTGATCGCGATGGTCGCCGAGCGCAGCGGCCGGAGTTGACGGATGAGGTTGCCGATCGCCAGCCCGGTGCGGTTCTGGGCTTCTCGGGCGACGGCGAGGGCTGCGAACACGATGGTCAGGTGGGCCTCGATCGCGTCGCGGGTGTGGTGGAACATCGGCCGGGCCCGCAGATCGGTCTTCGACATCCGGAAGGACTGCTCGACCCGCCAGAGGTCGTGGTAGCTGGCGATGACCTCGCCGGCGGGCATGATCGTCGCGGGGATGTTGGTGACGTAGCCCTTCAACCCGACTAGGGCTCGTGCCCGGGCCAGGGACCCCTCGTCCAGCGACCTGCTGCCGTTGGTCGTCTTGACGAACCTCGGGGTGCGAGCAGCGCGTTCGCCGGCGACGACCTCCCGGGCCCGGGTCTCCTGCAGAGCGAGAGTCTTGCGGTCCCGGGCTGCGCGTTTGGCCGAGTACGCCCACACCGCCCGCCACGACCGGGGATGTGCCGCGGGGTCCCACACTGGTTCGGCCCTGCGGCTGATGTCGTTCTCGCTACCCCCGCCGCTCTTGCCGCCGCTGCCTTTGCCCCTGTTGGTCATGGGGGTGATGGTGTCGATCACCTGGCCGTCAGCGAACGCATCGCCGTGCCAGTGGAAGTGCGACTCCAGATCCACTGGGGCCTTGGTCGCCCGGGAGCCGACGATGAACCGCAACTGCGCGTCATCCAGTGCGCGCAGGTTGGCCGCTGAGAGCATCCCGGCGTCGGCGACCACGACCATGTCGGCCAGGGAGTGCCGTTGCTGGAATTGCTCGATGATCGGCACAAGGGTCGCGGTCTCGGCCTTGTTGCCTTCGAAGCAGCCGATCTCCAGCGGGAACCCGTTCCGGTCGACCAGCAGACCGACCACGACCTGCGGGTCGACCCGGCGCTCCTTGGAGTAGCCGACCTTGCGCAGGTCGTCTTCTTTCTCGGCCTCGAAGTACAACGTGGTCACGTCGTACAGGCACAGCGACAGGTCCCCGCTGACGGCGGCGTGGGTGAAACAGGCGGCGGCGATCCGGTCGCGGTAGCCGTCCTTCCTGGCCCGCCGCAGAGCGCGGTTCATCGTGGCGTAGCTCGCCGGGGTCCGGCCCAGATCGCGCAGCACCCGACCGGCGTCGGCCAACGAGGCGGGCTCCACGATCCGTGCGAGAACCAGATCGGCGAACACCTCATCGGTGACCTCGGCGAAGCCCAGCGCGGTGAACACCGAGGCCAGGGCGTCGTACAGCAGCCGTGACCCGGTGCTCACGACCCGGCCGGCGCCATCACGCCCGGTCTTCACCGGGGCTGCCGTGGCCAGATCCAGGGCGCCCTGCCTGGACGGCGCGCCCACCAGCGGCACCACCTGCGGGATGGGCTCCACACCGAGGTCGAGCATCTCTTGCGCAGGGTCGGCCAGCAGCTCCCGCGCCCGTTCCATCAGTACCCCGAGCTCGGCGTCGGTGTGCGCCGAACCGACGTGGGCGACGATCCGCTGCCGACCTCCCGAGTACTCCGCGACCTGCACCGCCGTGGCCCCCGACGCGGTCCGAACCCGCCGGATGAACGCCACCCCACGACCCTAAGCCGCCCGCTTAGTGCGTGAAATACATACCAAGCCGACGCGTCCCCGCAGGTCAGCGAGCCGCTGCAGAAACGATCATGGCGACGTGAGCAAAGTCAGGAGGGCGAGCAGGCCCTCGCGCATCGAGCCGGCGATCTCGGCCATCGCCACGCTCACCCGCTCCGGGACGACGAACCCGTCGCCGGTAGGCGTGTCGATCTTGTCCTTCTGGTACTTCTTGGTCACGGCGGTCCCCTGCTCGAAGTGGTGTCTTGGCGGACGCCCAACACCTACCTCACGGCCGGTGCGGGCGGGGGACCGCCACCTCAACTTCTACGAGACCCGGGACAACCTCCCGGCGTATTCAACGCGGGCCAACGTGAGCAAACGCCTCAAGATCAAATCGCAGGGTTAGTGGTTCGAGTCCACTCGGGGGAGCTCTGACCAGGCCATATGGCTTGAAGGCTGCATGCCATGCATCATTTACTCATCGAGAACGGATGAGGCAACACCTGCTGCCGGTGCCCCGTCACCATCACCGGGCGTCGAGTGGCGTAAGCCCTGGCGGCAGGCCGTACATCTGGTCCTGGATGACGTCGATGATGGCTGGACGGTCCTGGGCCAGGGCCTCGTCCACTGCCGAGGCCAGGTCGGCATCGGTCTCCACGCGGACGCCGAAGCCCCCGAGTGAGCGAGCGAAGTCCGCGAAGTCCGGGTTGCCATAGAAGACGCCGAGATAGCGGCCGCCGTGGGTGGATCGTTGACGGTCGCGGGTGTTTCCGTACGAAAAGTTGTTCATGACGATGTTGACCAGGCCGATCTTCTCCCGGACGCAGGTCTCGAAGTCCTGGGCGACCATCCAGAAACTGCCGTCACCGCTGACGGTGACGACCCGCTGGCCCGGTCGTGCCAGCGCGATACCCATGCCGGCCGGTAGTCCCCACGCCATGGCGCCACCGGCTGATGCGTAGAGACTGCGCGCGCGGGGAAGCCGCAAGTACCGATGGGTCCACGGGGCGAAACTGGGCGCGTCCTGCAGTAGGAGCACCCCGTCCCGGGTGGCCAGCTGCTGCAGGACGCGAACCGCGGTGAGACTGCTGACGCCGATACCGGGGTCGTCGGCGGCCAGGTCCTCCGACTCAAGAGAGGACACCCTGTCGAACTCGCACCGCAGGGTGCGCAGGCGGGCCCGCCGAGACTCAGCCTGTCCGTCGCTCGGAGCCGGCGCGGCAGCGGCCAGGGATTCGGCAGCGAGCCGCGCGTCGGACACCAGTCCCACGTCGGGCACGTACACCTTGCCTAGCTCGGAGGCATCGATGTCGACGTGCACGAGGCGCGTGGTGGGGGAGAGGAGGGTCCATCTCTTCGTGGTGAACTCGGAGAACCGGCAGCCGAGGGCCAACAGGACATCGGCATCCCGCACGACTTGCTCGGTTACCTCGTGGGCGCCGTAGCCCAGAGCTCCCAGGTATGCCGGGTGGTCATGCGGGACGGTGTACTGACGCATCCAGGTAGTCACGACCGGCGCGGCGAGCCGTTCAGCGAGTCGAAGGTAGCTGCCCGGGTCACCGACGGCGCCGCCACCCAGCACGATTGCGGGCCGCTCCGCGGCGGCGAGCAGGTTGGTCGCCTCCCGCACGCCGCCGTCGGCGGGTGCCGGCGGGTGACTCCGCCGCCGCGGAGCAGGCCGCAGCTGCTCGGGGGCGGGCGCCTGCTGCACATCGAGGGGGAGGGAGACGACGACGGGCCCCGGGCGGCCGGTGACGGCGGCGCGCAGTGCCCGCTGGAGCAGTTCCGGGATGCGCTGGACCTCGTGGATCTCGACGGCCCACTTCGTCATGGGCCGGAAGGTCGCCACGACGTCCATCTCCTCGAAGGCGCCGCGTTCTGTGATGCTTCCGGGCACCTGCCCGATGAGCGCGAGGAGGGGGACGGATTCGTCGTAGGCGTTCTGGACGGCGATCGCCAGGTTGGCTGCTCCCGGCCCTCGAGAGGCCAGACAGACACCCAGTTGTCCGCCGGAACGGGACACCCCGTCGGCGAGGAATCCGGCGACCTGTTCGTGCCGGGTCACCACGAACCGGATCGCGTCCTGACGGGCGAGGCTGTCGATGAGGTCCATGACCGTCGTGCCGGGCACGCCGGCCACGAGGTCGACTCCCTCCTGCCTGAGGCATTCGATGACCAGGTCGGCGCCCGTGCGCCGATGCGGTCCGCCGGAAGCCGTGGACCGAGCCGGGCCCGACACGGAACTCCTTTTCGTCGGGCCCGGCCTCTCGGCACCGACGGCTGGGACACCGGCGCGGAGTTCCCCAGGCATTACGTGGCGGGGTTCCAGTAGGCGAACCCGAGACCGGTGACCGCGTGGTGCAGGGGGACGTAGTCCACCACGTGAGCGGGGAGACCGGCGAAGGCCCCCGCCACCACGATCCAGGAGCGGATCTCTCCGGTGCCACCCCGAAGCGTGTCGGAGTCGAAGCCGAACAGTCTGGTCAGCTCGTCGCCTCGTCCCTCCGCGATCCGGTCGAGTACCCAGTTGTCCAGCCGCTGGTCGATCCAGCCTGCTCGTGGCCCCATTGGGTCGTGCGAGAGGCCGCCGGAACCGAAGACGGCGATGCGCTCGGGCCTGCCGTCCGCGATGTCCCGGATGGCTGCGCCCAGGTCGTAGCAGCGCTGACCGGAGGGAAGAGGGTCGTGATAGGCGTTGAGGAAGATCGGGATCACGGGGATGCCTGCGTCGGCCACTCCGAGGAAGTGCGCGGGACGGGTGAACGCGTGCCCGATGCCGTCCGGGCGGCTGAGTGGCCGGAGTTCTGTCATCACTGCCGGGTCGAAGCCGCGTTGGATGAGACCGGCGGCAAAGTGGGAAGCGAGCTCACTGTGACACTTGAGGTCCACGCGGCGGTCGACGCCGGGTTGGTCACGGAACCGGGGAAGCGTGCTTCCGCTTACCTCGCTGCCGCAGAAGACGGCGAGTGTTGGGTTGAACGCCGGTCCGAATACCTCATTCTGGTCGTCACCGACGATGACCAACGCGTCCGGCCGCGCGGCTTCCAGTGTCTGGCGCAGCACGGCGACGCCAGCGTCGATCCGCTGCCGGGCGACCGCATTCGTCTCAGGTGTCTCCGCAGCGGCGGCCTGGGGCTGCGGCACGACGCCGGTCGCCATTTCGTACGCCGTGGGCCACAAGTCGGCCGGGAGGAGCATGGCAGGCGCGTGCGACGACGCGACTCCGAGAACGAGCATCAGTTTCCTCCGATGGTAGGGACGCTCACGTAGACGTTCCCGTTCGTGACCGTGACCTCGTAGGTCTGGACCGGGAAGAGTGCGGGAAGCGACCGAGGCTTGCCGGTGGCGAGGTCGAACCGGGCCCAGTGCAGCGGGCACTCCACCTGGCAGTCCTTCACCTCACCCTCAGCGAGGGAGGCCGTGGCGTGGCTGCAGGTGTCGCTCAGCGCGTAGAACCGGCCCTCGTCGTTGAACACCGCCACGGGCTCGGGCAGGTCGGGAAGCTCGATGCGGATGCCCTCACCTACGGGAACGTCCTCCACCGCGCACATGTAGACCTGGCCCATCGATGACACTGCCAACCTTCAACTCCCCACCGGTTCAGGCGTCCACGCGGCGACGGCCATCACCATCATTGCTCCAAGACAAATGGCCGGTATTCCATGAATTCCGCGGGACTGTCGCCGAGTGCGCCAATGGGGGTGATCGAGGTGCAGCTCAATCCCGCACTGTTCTCGGAGGTCCGCATCGGTCACGCTCGGCGAGCTTGGGGACCACGGCGCCTTCCCGGTTTCCCGGCAACGGTCGAAGTGGAGTCGACTGTCCCGTGCGACCAGGGCCCCGGTAGGCGTACCAGGAGTACCCGCCCGTGAAGTGCGACGGCCCGTCGCAGGCATAGATCGCCGTCCGCGCGCGCCTGAGCCACCGCTAAGCATGAGCGCTAACCGTTCACCCCCGCCGCCCTGGACGTAGTGGGTTCTGACGTCGTCCTCCGTCTCGGCCATGGCCCAGGCCTGCGGCACCAGCACGAACCGCGACCGCCACGGGCCTCCGGCCGCGGCACGGCGCACACTCGTCACGCCGCTGCGAGGAATTCGAGTGCGATACGGTTGAATTCCGCTTCGTGCTCGATCTGCGCCCAGTGGCCGCAGTTGCGGAACACGTGCAGACGCGAGTCGGGGATGTCTCGCAGCAGCTGCAGGCCGATCTCCAGCGGGTTCACCCGGTCCTCCCGACCCCAGACGATGAGTGTCTTCGCCGCGATCCTGGAGAACTCGTCGGTCTGGTCGCGCCACGGCGCCGTGGAGCGAGCTGCGGCATTCCGATGCGATTCCTTGCGTGCCGCCTGCACCCTTTCCTCGAGCGCCCCAGACGTCATGAGGCTGGGGTCGAACAGCATGGTGTTGACCAGCGCCTGCATCGTCTCGACGTTCGGGTCTCTGCCGGCCTCGGCGAGCCGCCGGTGCCCTTCGGTGGGCTGCGGCGCGATCACGGTGCGCGTCTTGCCGGCCGCTCCAATAAGGATTAGCCGTTCCGTCCGCTCGGGGTAGTCGACGGCGAAGGCCATCGCCGTGGTGCCACCCATGGAGTTGCCGACGAAGCTGGCCTTCTCGATGCCGAGTGTGTCCATCAGATTGCGCAACGCCCGCGCCCGCACCGTCGTGGCAGGTTCGCTCTCAAACACCACCGGGTCCGACCCACCAAAGCCCAGCATGTCGACCAGCAGCGTCCGATGCCGCTCAGCGAACCGCCCGATGTTGCCACTGAAGTTCGACCACGCCGTCGCACCTGGACCGCCGCCGTGAAGCATGATGACCGCCGGGCCCTGCCCGTCCTCGTGGTAGTGGAGGCGGTAGGGCCCGGCCTGTGCGTAGCTGCCCGTGCCCTCCTCGCCGAGAGTGGCCACAGCCTGTGTCATGGACTTCCCTTTCCGACAGATTTTCGGTGATTGAGGATCAGAAGAAGATGGCGATGCCGCGGGGCAGCACCGTCGCGTCGAGGTGCACCTCGCGCCGCGCGATCTTCCAGCCGCCGTCGACGCGTCGTAGGCGGTCCCAGCGTCGGCCGGCCCACCACGCTTCATCGCGCAGCTTCCGGGCCTGGCGGACGGTGAACGCGCTCCGCACGTTGACCTCGTCGGGGTTGTCCGTCTCGTCCGCGACCACGTTGCTGATCAGGTGACAGGTCATCGACACCGGGGTCTCCACGTGGGAGTAGCCGGTGGCGTCCTTACGGACCCGCACAGTCAGCATCTGCTTGTCGTCCTTGATCATGGGATGTCCAGCCGGCGCGACGTCCCCCTGCAGGTACTCGCGGAGGGGGACGAGGTACTCGGCGTCCTCAGTGAAGAGGTCCAGCCAGTCCTCGAGGCGATGCTCGTCCAGGATGTGCGCCTCGCGGTAGAGGAAGTCCTCGAGCTCCCCCTTCAGCGCCCAGTCGACTGCCATGGTCAGCTCCGTTCCATCATCTCGAGCCAGAACCGGTAGAACCGGCGCTGATTGCCCTCACTCGGGGTGGGACCGAGGTTTCCGGGCAGGCCCTTCGGGCCTTCCTCCTCGTGACCGAACTGCAGGCCGTAGTGAAACGGGCGGTCCCAGTTGCGCCGGGCGCGCCCCGCCTCGACCATCCGCTCGAAGTTCTCGACGTCATCCGGTGCGATCACTCCGGCCATGTGCTGGCCCTGGTACACGCGCTGAACCGCCAGATCCTTGACTGCTTGCGGCGCGTCCCGCTCCACCATGGTCCACTGCCAGCACTCGTGTTCGACGGGCCCACGCGGGTGGAACGACTGGAAATGCCGCCCGATCATGGGGGAGAAAAAGCCCATCAACCCCAGGTTGGGAAACAGTCCTCCATGCATGAAGCTATACGGCTTCAGCTCCCGGTCCTTCGCAATCTCGAGAAGCTGACGCTGCCGGTATTCCACCCACTCGACCGCCTCCGGTCCCAGTTCCTGAGCCTCTGCCAGGTCCCGCTTGTACAGCGCATCGTTGCCGGCCACGACCATGCCCATGCCTAGCGGCGCACTCCGTCCGGATCCGGCGAATCCCTCGTACATCGGCGGGTCTGTGGTGCCGGGATAGGTGATGATCGGGATCCTGATCCCTTTCCCCATAAAGTCCTGCACCATCGCAAGCCAGGAGATGTGGGTGGCCGCGTATACGTGATAGGAATCCCCGATGAAGTTCTCGGAGACGAGCTTCCAGTTCCCGGGCGAGCGGTACCGGTGCCACCCAGGCAGCATCTCCAACCCACCGACGGGCCCCCCGAGGACGAAGTTCTCCAGCCACCAGCGCACGTCCTCGCCGAGCCACTCGTCGAGTGCGGGTGCCGCAGGATCGAAGGACGCGAAGAGCAATCCGTGGAAGTTCGCGACGTGCGCGACCTCTTCCAGCCCCAAGGCCACCTTGTCCAGTTCTCCCCGGTAGACCATCTGCTCCAGCGGTGCCCCGGTCAGTGTGCCGTCGAGGCCGAAGCTCCAACCGTGGTAGGAGCAGGTGAATCCCTTCACGTTGCCGCGGTCGAAGAGGCACACCTGGTTGCCCCGGTGGGAGCACTTGTTCACCAGGACCCGGATCTGTCCTCCGGCGTCCCTCACCACGATGACGGGCACCTCGCCCATGTAGTTGGTGATGTAGTCGCCGGGCTTGCGAACCATGTCCTCGTGGCCGACGACGAGCCATGCGCGATTGAAGACGCGCTCGGCTTCCATTCGGTACAGGTCTTCGTCGAAGTGGATCGCTGACGCGACCCGCCCGTTTCGCCAGTCGACGATGTCCCGCAGTTCACCGACGTTCGACATGGTGGATCCCTCCTGTGGGAAATGCAGACGTCACACTGTGCGAATGGCGTCCTGAATCCGTTCTCGGCCGCCGCGCCGTGACCGAGGAGCCGTTGTCCGGTCTTCTGGGGGTCATTTCCTTGGCCTGGGCATGGTCTGTGCGCTCCTATCCGAATGGTTCATGGCCGGACGGGCGGCACCGCGACATCCCGGACGCCCCTGTGGTACGGAGCAGGACGTTATGACGAGCGTCTCAGTGTTGTCCATAGCATTATTCGGATTGAAGCTATGCCCCTCAGGTATTGATCAGGAGCGGACCGACGGCGTCCATCAGGGCTCCGGAGCGGTTCCCGGCTCGGGCCCACACGGAAGGGGGCCGGTCAAGTCCCCGGGCGTGGTGTGTGACGGCTACCGCGTGATCTTCATGTCTGGTCAGGCGCTGAGCGTCG
>JABAKE010000222.1 GCA_019779905.1 Modestobacter lapidis
GATGTAATTCATGATTTTGCCGTACCTAGTCTAGGGTTAAAAGTAGATGCAGCCCCAGGACGTCTTAACCAAGTTTCAGCTATAATCCAAAGAGAAGGTGTATTCTACGGAATGTGTTCAGAACTTTGCGGTATTGCTCATTCAGCAATGCCAATTAAAATTGAAGCAGTTTCTTTACCCGCCTTTTTGGAGTGATTAAACGAACAATAATCTCTTATTATAATTTAATAATTTTAAAATATAATTTAATTAATATTCATACAACATATTACTCATTTATATATCTTTTTATTATCTATATAAGCAAAATTTACCTTAATAAATTATTAAATTATAAACCTAAGTTAAATAATTTAACTATAAATAAATTAAATAAAAATTATAATCGAAAATTTAATAAACCAATATTTAATTAATTGGCTATTGTTCGTACTTTATCCACAAATACCTCCACAAGATTAACATCAGTTGATTTAAAAAAAGAAGAATTTAAAGCGTGATTCTCAGGATTCTTAGATGGGGATGGTTCTATTAGTATTATTACTAGATCAAATGGCCAAGTCTATCCTGTATTAAGATTTCATTTACATAAAGATGATGCACAAGCACTTCAAGCAATTATCGATTATTTTGGTGTTGGGACTTTAAATTACACTAATAATAGTGTCTCTTTAACCTATAATAATATCCCTTGTATTATTGATAATATATTTTCAATAT
>JABAKE010000223.1 GCA_019779905.1 Modestobacter lapidis
TAGTTGGGCTCAAACTGACCTCTTTCTATTGGGCTACTCTACTGCTTCGTCAAATGGGAACCAAACAGGTGATCCCATCTCTTCCAGAGCGCTCTTATGCTTCCAAGGCAATCTCTCCGTCTGTGGTTAAGGCTTTGGTATCAAGGTGGCCTGATGTATTGCGCACAACTCACATGGGCTTCACTCATGGGCCTTTTGAACTGGGTGAAGAGTATAGGCTTTGGTTGGCTCAAGCTGCAGGTACTCGAGGTCAAGAAGGAGGGGCTAAGGTTGCGGGGCTCATCGAGAGTTCTTCATCCCACAATCGCGGAGACACCTTGTCACTTCCATCTAACAATCTGCGAGTAGTATTATCCAAGAGAGGAAGAGAGGATGACTCTGAAGAGGATTCAAGGAAAGGACGGAAGATTTGATTTTTTTATTTCCCATGCTTTCTTGAAATAAAAGCTTATTTTAAAAGCGAACTTAGAATCATATGGCATGTAATAGGCCTTTAAAAGGTCTCTCTTTTTATTTGAATAAAAGAATTTCTTTCTTTTTAGTTTTGAATGAACCACTGCAAACAACCATAATTGAAATCAAACACTGGGTTGAAAATTATTTGAAAATTGGACCGCACCCAAGGTATCTTTATGGGCTGCCTACATATCTCCCCTTTTTTGAATACTTTCTTCTCTTGAACGCATCGACTTCTTGATTTTGAATATTTGGGAGAAT
>JABAKE010000224.1 GCA_019779905.1 Modestobacter lapidis
ACAATAGTTGTTCGTTTTATTTAAATGATATGTTTTATGGTAGCGCATTATTACAAAATAGTTTGTATATTCTAAATCTTGAAACACCCATTTATAACATAAATACCAAAAGATTGAAATCTAATGATTTAAATCCAACTTACCTTTGGCATTGTCGTTTGGGCCATATAAGCGAGAAACGCATTCAAAAACTCCATAGTGATGGAATTTTGAGTTCATTTGATTTTGAATCATTTGATGTTTGTGAATCTTGTCTTTTAGGCAAAATGACTAAAGCCCCTTTTACTGGTCACAGTGAAAGGGCAAGTGAATTATTGGCCCTTATACATACTGATGTATGTGGACCATTAAGTTCAACTGCTAGAGGAGGTTACCAGTATTTCATCACATTTACTGACGATTTCAGTAGATATGGTTATGTTTACTTAATGAAACATAAGTCTGAAACATTTGAAAAGTTTAAAGAATTTCAGAATGAAGTACAAAACCAACTTGGCAAGACGATCAAGGCTCTTCGATCTGATCGAGGAGGAGAATATTTGAGCCAAGGGTTTTATGACCATCTAAAGAACTGTGGAATAGTTTCACAACTCACTCCACCAGGAACACCACAATTAAATGGAGTTTCTGAAAGGAGAAACAGAACTTTGATATACATTGTTCGATCTTTGATGAGTCATACCCATCTTCCTTTATCTTTTTGGGGTTATGC
>JABAKE010000225.1 GCA_019779905.1 Modestobacter lapidis
CCATTTACGGCCTTTCCGAAGTGCGGCGTCCCCGTTCGTTCCTCCGAGTTCCGAGTGCAGAGTGGAAAGTGCTAAGAGCGGTCGGAGCGGTCCCTTCGGACGGCCGGTTCCGTGCCCGACGTCCCTTTCGGCATGTTCCCGGATCCCAATGCACAAATCTTTCCGCACAATGATTGTTAAACATGTCTTCCATGTTTTCAATGCGGAGAACATCGGTGCAGGACCGGCCCAGCCGGGCGCGTTGCGGCCGGCAGGCGCACGAACGGTCGACCGACGGCGTGCGGTCAGCACGTTCCGCAGCCCCTGAGTAGTGCAGTCAGCACGGGCGAGCGGCGTGCCTGCTGCAGCCCCTTCGGTGTGCAGTCAGCCCGAGCGCGCTGCCGGCCGCGTGCGGTCTGAAAGTGCGTCGTGCTGCAGCCTTTGCCGCGTGCAGGCAGCCCGTGCGAGCAGCTGCGTCGGCCGCGTGCGGTCAGTCCGTGCTGCGGGGCGCAGTCTGCCCCCGCTTCCGTGCGTGCGACGTGCCGCTGCCCGCGCCGCGTGCAGTCAGTCCGTGCGTGCATGCTGCTGCCCGTGCCGTGTGCGGTCCGTCCGAGCGTCGTGCTGCTGCATGTGCCCTGCGTGCGGGCGGTCGGGGCACGCTGCCGCGTGTCGGCGGCGTGCGGGAGGGCGGTGCACGCTGCCGCCTGTGGGTGCGTGCCGGCGTGC
>JABAKE010000226.1 GCA_019779905.1 Modestobacter lapidis
ACAATTAGAGTAATAACAAAACCCTTAATATATCATAAAAGATCTGTGCCAATGCCATACTATACATGTACAACCCTTATCGCTCAAAACTGCACTAAACAAGCCAACAACCCTGGCTTATAGGATTAAACAATCAAAATCATTATCTTTACATCAGTACAGGTCATATGATACAAGAGAATGTGCATCAGCAACATTCTTTCTAAACCCTAACTGTGTGCCTTCAATTCCATGCAACTATTGTCCTTCCTGTTTACCTGTGGGGGTTGCATAAAGCAGGGGTGAGCTACGACTAGCCCAGTAGGTAAACATACTATCTTAATTTAACCATTGCTAATATGCATATCAAACCACTTCACAAACCATATTCAAAACACAGCGTGATGCAAGAGAATAATCTCCACAGATCATGCACAATATAAAAGATCGTTCAAGCATCTTATGATATGCATCATGTATGAAATGGATCATTTCTACAAACCCGGGCTGGTTAGACTACTAACCATTAGGTGCGTATAACAGTACTATAGACAGCATCAGTAAAGGATTTCAACATCTCTCCGACCTAATACTGATCTGAAAATAGTCCTCATACGACCACCTAGGCAGATACTGCATCCACATGTAGTTCTTTTTTATTACCTCAGATCTCAAGATCTTTCCTTTCACAACTTCCACTTCATTTCACAACTTTCATTTCATTT
>JABAKE010000227.1 GCA_019779905.1 Modestobacter lapidis
CAATATTTAATTTTGAAGTGAAATTATTTTTATAATTTACTCGCCCCCGCGCGGGGATCAATATTATTATTAGTCTATAGCTTATTATCTTAAAAGATATATTAGTTTACCTTTAAGGTCATCCCGGGCCTTAGGAATGCAAACCCCCCCGGGGGGGGTTCGCTTTGAAGATTAAGTCTTCGAATTAATTTTTTTTTAGGTAAAGTCTATCTATCTTTAGATCCCAAGCCTATCTCAAGGGAAGGACGATTGATAATGAGTGTTTGTTATTAGTTTATATATATATATACCTTAGGTATAGATATTTAAATATTTATTTATTTTTTTTTTTTAACATGAACCACCTATCGGATATACCGATGGACAATTATGAAGGAATCACCCCCTTCTGGTAAGTAATTATATTTATTCAGATAGGATAGACTCGAACTATCTAGGTCTGCTCCCCAACAACAGTGCCGATCCACTTTGGCTTCTATCTGTTGTACGACCCCTAGCTGGGTCGTACCACGTAAGGTGAGGCCCCCCCCTTTTGTTAAAGGTAGGCCCTTGGCAAAGCCAGGGGACTGGTGTGCTTCGTATGCAATGTACTAACTCAGGGCTAGTCTTACCAAATAAGCCCCAGGTGGGACGAATTACTGCCGGAGGGTCGGTCACCAATAAATTTATTTATAGTGACTTACCGAAAGGGTGGTCCCAACC
>JABAKE010000229.1 GCA_019779905.1 Modestobacter lapidis
AAAACGGACGAAACGGGGGGTCCCGGGGCGAAACCGGCGACCCGGACCTCCCAGGGTCGCCGGCCCCATGGTCGCCGGCGACCATGGCCCAGGGTCGCAGGGGCCTGCGACCCTGGAGGGGAAATGCCCCTCCGGGGCCCGTTTTTGGCCGTTTTTCGTCGTTTTTCGCTTCCGTTTTTTTTGTTTATTTTCTACAACATTTCTCCACATTATTTGGCTTGATTTCCCTCTGAAAAACCTGATGAGAATCCTTGCAAATTGGTTTGCAAAGTTTCCGATTTTCTGGGAAAAGCCGAACACAGAACTGCTGATTTTCCGCCAGATGCTGAAACAGGGTCAAACGATGTCGGAATGACCTGAAATTTGGCGTGAAGCTTCTTGAGCATTAAATAAGACCAACCATGGGCTTTTGTTTGAGTTTTGAAGCTTTTGGGGGGCCCGGAAATGCTGGGCTTTGTTCTGCCGCGAGGGAAATGCCGAGCCTTGATATGTGGTCATCCGATGTCCGATTGACCTGAATTTTGACGGGGAGCCTATTGGAGGCATTTTAAGATGATCCATAGGCTCCGTTTTGGGAATCATGGTCCCTGAGAGCTTTGCCGCCGGTAGGCCCGATTTGGCTTCCGAGAGTCAAAGTCTGGTCACATGTTATCGAAATGACCTGAAACTTGACGTGTAGCCTTTTGTAGGCATGCTGAA
>JABAKE010000230.1 GCA_019779905.1 Modestobacter lapidis
TCAAAACCGAAGAGAGTAGTCAATCTCCCTTCATGGTCTCCCTCAAATCTTCAAAGCCTCTGGTAATCACCACCAAGGCAAAGAAGACAAAACAAAAGGCTGAGGGCAAGTTTGCTGTCTCCTTCGTGTCTATCATGCAAGACACGGATTCGGACTCAGAGCCAGAAGACGACACATCGTCAAGCCAAGCTGATGATCAACAAGTTCAGCCCGCTCTCACTCCGATGGAGACAACCGTTGACATAGAAGATCCGGCATCTGCTTCCTTCGTCATTCTGGCAACATCAGCAGAAGAAAAGCCAATCTTCTTCCATAGATCGGAAGCTTCTTCATCAAACTCTTTGCTTGAACCTTTCCAAAATGAAGGTATGCCTCAACTATCCCTGTATAGTCCAATGGCACAAGCTATCATGAAGAAAATGGGCTATGACGCTCACAATCCAATCGGTTTGGGAGGTGGCCGTGGTATTCTCACGCCATTGGAACCCACCCTGACCAAAAGTCAACTGGAAGGTTGGAAACTACACCGGCACATAGAAAAATCTTCACATGGGCTGGGGTATGATCCAGATGCTCCCTTCAGACAGTTGACACAAAGGCTGCGAAGTCGTCTTGCCGACCAAGCCTCAACATCTCATGACAATGAAGACATTGATCTCCCTGGATATCTCTTTGAAGAATCGCCCGTCAA
>JABAKE010000025.1 GCA_019779905.1 Modestobacter lapidis
GATCACCGCTATTGCCGCCGCCGCCCTTGTCCTGACTTCACTCGACCGCGGAACCAGGTGAGAAAACCTCACTGACTCGCCGACACAACGACGTTGGCGGTGAACTCCCCCACCGGCGTCGTGGTGTCCACACCCAAGTCCAGGCAGAGAACTGACCGCTTCCGCTTGCCAGCCCGCTCAAGCAGCCCACCGAAGTCCTTGACGGACCGAGACAGCCGATCAAGCTTGCTAACCATTGGCCTCGTTGCCAGTGGGATGGACACCGCCGCCAGGAGCGGCTCGACGACCACGACCCGTATCGGAGGATCCCGTGTCCAGCTCCGCCACTTCCTTGTTCGAGGACTTCCAGCAGCTCGTCGCCCAGGTGCCCGAGGCGCTCCAGCCCGTCATCGTCGCCGCCGCCGGCGCCGTCCCCTTCATCGAGGGCGAGGGCGCGGCGGCCATCGGCATCTTCGGCGGCCTGAACCCCGTTGTCGCAGCGATCGCGGCCGCCACAGGCAACTTCCTGTGCGTGACGCTGTTGGTGCTCCTCGGGTCGCGGGCCCGCACCGCGCTCGTCGGGCGCTCCTACGACACCAGCGACGGGCGACGATCGAAGCGTCGGCAGAAGTTCCAGCACGCCTTCGAGCGGTACGGCGTGCCCGGCGTCAGCCTGCTCGGACCTCTGCTGGTGCCCACGCAGTTCACCGCGACAGCGCTGGTCACGTCCGGCGTCCGGGTACTGGCGTGGCAGGCCGCGGCCATCGCGGTGTGGACGACGCCATCGCGGCGACCATAACCGGCGTGCTGTCGGGCCTGCGGTGAGCAGCGGCTGAGTCTGACCACGCACTCCGCGTTCGTCGCCGCCGCTGGACGCATGACGCCGACAGCGGAACCTGGACGAAGTATGAAACGTTCGAGACCAACTTCGTCGACCTGGGCGGCTCCCAGGGGTTGCTGGGACAGGCGTCCGGGCGCACGAAGGCCAACGTGGTCGCCTGGCTCGACGAGAGCGGTGCCTGGCGGGTCTCTCGCTACCCTTCAGCCATGGGGAGTGAGCCGACCGCCGCGACGCTGCGGCTTCGTGCTGCCCTCGAGCGGCAGCGGAGCCGTGTCGCGGAGGTGCTGGGTCGGTACGGCGCTACCAACCCACGCCTGTTTGGATCAGTGGCCCGGGGCGACGCTCAAGAGGACAGCGATCTGGATCTCCTGGTCGACCTGGCTCCAGGCGCCGGTAACGAGTTGCTGCGCGTGGCCGGGCTCGCCGAGGAACTGAGCGCGCTCCTGGGCGTCCGAGTCGATGTCGTGGCGGCAACGCTCATGCGCGATGAAGTCTCGGCCACCGCCTTCGCAGACGCGGTGGCAGTGTGAGCCGCTCGGACGAGGAGCGCCTGGCGGACATCCGGATCGCGATCTCGCGTTGCATCGCCTACCGCGACTATCTCGACTCGGCGGAACTCGGTTCGATGGCCTATGACGCCGTGCTCCGCAACCTTGCCGTCGTCGGTGAGGCAGTGAAATCCCTGCCGGAAGATTTCAAGCGGGAACACGCGGACACGCCCTGGAACTCGATCGCTGGTCTTCGCAACGTAGTTGTCCACGAGTACTTTCGCGTCAACGCGGACATGATCCGCGACATCGTCGACAACCAGTTGGCGCCGCTTCTGGACGACATCGGCTGAGTTCGGACTGAGCGCCACACGGCCGCGGTCTGGAACGAGATGAGGGCCGGACGGCAACAGGGTGATCGATTCGTACATCGTGGCGAGCGGGGCACCGGGCAAAGCTCCGTGCCGTACATCGATGTCGATGCAACCAGCGGACCCCCGCAGGGGACGCAGAGGCCGGGCGGTCTCCTGGTCGCGTTACAGCCGGGTACTAGGCGCTGCACGCTCGCTAGCGACCTGCGTCTTCACAGGTCAGCACAGCGCTTCGGCGGGAAGTGCTCATAATCCCTGGGTCGTGGGTTCGAGCCCCACCCGCCCCACTACGAATCCGTCCGATCTCGGCTGATCGTTGGCGGTGTCTCGGTTGATGCTTGACACCTCTGTCACGCCTTCTCGGCTGCTCGCGGCCGAGGGGTTGCCGTGCCGTCGTGCGCCCGCCGCCGGCGCGGAGTCGCCGGCTGCTCCGCCGGCTGACACCGGTGCTGGCCCTCGCCGTCGACCCGATGCGGTCCCTGCTGGCGGCCGCACGTCTCGTCCAGGGGGCGATCGCGGGCGCGGTCCTGCACGACGACGGACGGATGGACCCGCTACCGGGACTGGCGGGCCATCCGCTGCTCGCAGACGACTCCCCCGCGGTGCACGCGGCACGGGACGCGATCACCTCCGGGCACGTCTACACGTCCTTCCTCTGGCCATTGGGTGGCCGCCACGCGCCCGAGGGCCATGCCCGCATCACCGCCATGGCCAGTACCGAGGACGTACCGGCGGCCCTGGCCGGCATGGTGCTCGTCTCGCCACCGGGCACCCTCCGGGGATTGACGCCGAGAGAGCTCGAGGTGCTCGGACTCCTGGTCGACGGTCGGTCCAACTTTCAGATCGCGGCGGCGCTGGTCGTGGCGCAGCGCACCGTCGCAGCGCACCTGGAGCACATCCTCGCCAAGCTGTCCGCTCCGACGAGGACGCTGGCGGCCGTGCGCGCCGAGCGGGAGGGTCTCTACGTCCCGGTCGCGTCCGGCACCGGCGGTCCGTACCGGGTCCCGGCGGCGCGATTTCGGACTACGCGATGACTGGAACCCGGTGCCCTCACCCCGGTGGCCGGCCCGCCCAGGCGGCCCGCAGCAGTGCTTCGACGCCTGGCGCGGTGACCGGCCGTGGGTTGGCGTAGGGGTCGCTGACGGCGAGCTCGACGATCCGCGGGATGTCGTCCTCCCGCATGCCCAGCTCGCGCAGCGACCGGGGTGCACCGAGCCGGCCGGCGAGGTCCCACAGCCAGCGAGCGGGGTCGTCGTGGCCCAGCGCGCGGCGTAGCGCGGCGAGGGCCCCGGGCGCAGCGGGCTGGTTGTAGGACAACGCATGCGGCAGGACGACGGTGTGGGTCGGGGCGTGCGGCAGGTCCAGAGTGCCGCCGAGGGTGTGGCAGAGCTTGTGGTGCAGCGACATCGTCGTGGCCGCCAGCACCGCGCCGCACAGCCAGGCCCCGTACTGGGCCTCCGCCCGGGCATCGAGGTCAGCGCCGTCGGCGACGACCCACGGCAGTGCGGTGGCCAGCGCTCGTGCGCCCTCCTCGGCCATCAGCGAGATGACCGGCGTCGCGTCCGGTGCGTAGAGCCCCTCGACGGCGTGCGCGATCGCGTTCATGCCGCTGGTCACCGACAACCCGGCGGGCAGGCTGAGGGTGAGCTCGGGGTCGTAGAGGACGCTGCGCGGCAGCACCCGCTCGTCGCGACCGGTGCGCTTGCGCCCGTGTTCGGTCAACCCCCACACCGGCGTCATCTCCGAGCCGGCGTAGGTGGTCGGCACCGCGATCACCGGCAGTCCGTGCTCCAGCGCGATCGCCTTGCCCAAACCGACCGCCGAGCCACCGCCGACCGCGACGCAGCCGTCGGCGCCGAGCTGGGTGGCCAGCGCGCGGGCGCGTTTCGCGACCTCGACCGGGACGTGCATCGTCGCCTCGGCCAGCACGCCGGCCGAGCAATCCCCCAGCGCGGCCGCGACGCGGCGGCCGGTGTCCTCCTGCTCCGGTGAGCAGAGGACGAGCACCCGGCGCAGCCCCAGCGCGGCGACCTCCTCGGGCAGCCTCGCGAGCATCCCGGCGCCGAAGAGCACCCGCATCGGCAGCGCCTGGTAGGTGAAGGCGAGGCTCACGACGGCCCCGAGGTCTGCGCCTGGCCCTCGCGCAGCAGGGTGACGTCGAAGTGCACCGCGCGGAACGGGTTCGGCAACCCCACCTCGACGGCCCGCGCGGGGTCGTCCACCTCGGGGAACTCCCGGATCAGGCTCTCCTTGACCCCGAACACCGCATCGGAGTCGATGTAGGGGCTCTCGTCGACGAACAGGTGGGTGGTCACCGGCCGATGCCCCGGAGCGGTCACGATGAAGTGCACGTGCGCCGGGCGGTTGGGGTGCCGGCCGGTGGCGGCGAGCAGCTCGCCGACCGGGCCGTCGTCCGGGATCGGGTAGTACTTGGGCACGATGCTGCGGAACCAGAACCGGCCCTCGTCGTCGGCGGTGAACAGGCCGCGCAGGTTGCGCTCGGGCTGGATGCCGGGCTGCTGCACGTCGTAGAAGCCGTCCTCGTTGGCCTGCCAGACGTCGACGACCGCGCCGGCCAGGGGCTGTCCGTCCGGGCCGGTGGCCCGCCCGGTGACCAGGCACGGCTCGCCCTTGCCGTCCAGGGCGATGTCCGCGCCCAGCTCCCGGGGCGGGGACTCGACCATGTGGAAGGGGCCGAGCACGGTGGACTCGGTGGACTGCCCGCCGGTGCGGTGGTTGATCGTCTCCACCAGCATCGAGACGCCGAGGACGTCGGAGAGCAGGATGAACTCCTGCCGCACCTCGTCGCACTTCTGCCCGGTGGCGGTGAGGAAGGCGATCGCCGTGCCCCACTCCTCGTCGGTGAGTTCGACGTCCTTGACGAAGTCGTGCAGGTGCCGCACCAGGGAGGTCAGCACCCGCTTCAGCCGCGGATCGGGGGTATCGGCGAAGCTCGCCGCCACCACCTCCGCCGACCGCTCCTCACTGAAGTACTCGACAGGCTCCTGCCCTCGTCGATCACGGCTGGCGGCCATGGTCCCCCTCCGGTTGCGTCTGATGTCCGGTCTGATGGCCGGGCCCGGGCCGATGACAGGGCGTTGCGCACCTGTCATCGGCGGGCGGCTGGAGTGCTCCGCTCGGCGGCAGAGCGCGTCGGCTCAGCGGCAGAGCACCGCGCGGAGCGCGTCGGTGAGCGCTGCCTCGGGGTCCTCCGCGAGGTCCCGGCTCCGCCAGGCGATGAAGCCGTCCGGACGGACCAGCGCCACTCCGGCGTCCGAGAGCCCGTACGCGTCCGCGAAGTGGCCCTCACCGTCGGCGACGGGGGTGTCACTGCCGACCACGTAGGCGCTCAGCGGGAGACCGAGTTCCTTGGACGCCCGTTCAGCAGCCTCCGCCCACACCTGGCCGGCCGGCCCGGCGAGGACGACGAAGTCGCGGCCCAGCAGGTCCAGGACCGAGCGGTCGTGGTCGTCGACCCGGAGAGCGACATGGGGAGCCCGGCTGCCCGGTCGGCCCAGCGCCTCGCGGGGATGCCCCACCACCGCCTGGTGCACAGCCTTGTCGTCGTCCTCGGTCAGCACGGCGGCCGAGTGGTACCGGTAGCCGAGTTCCATGCTGAAGTCGTCGACGAGCTCCGGCGTCTGCTCGTCCAGGAACTCGGGTGCGAGCCGGCGGGTGTAGCGGCTGAAGGCCTGGTCCACGGTCAGTGCGCCCACCGGGCGGCGCTCGGCCTCGTAGGTGTCCAGCAGCGCCTCGCCGGCGGTCCCGTCGAGGACGAGGGCGAGCTTCGAGGCGAGGTTGTGGGCGTCCTGGACGCCGGTGTTGCCGCCGAAGCCCCCGTAGGGCGGGACGACGTGGGCCGCGTCGCCGACGAGGAAGATCCGCCCACCCCGGTACCGGTCGGCCAGGGCGGCGGTCGCCTCCCAGTGGGCGACGTCCTGGATCTCGACGTCGATGTCGGGGACGCCGATGGCCGCCCGGACGAGTTCGACGGCGGTGTCGGTGGTGAAGCCGGCGCTGACGTCCAGCGCGCCGGGACGGGTGGGATCGCCGAGGGTCGCCACGCCCAGGAAGCCCGACTGCAGTGACTTCTCGAAGCGGAAGAACCCGCGCAGCCTCTCGTTCAGCACGTAGATGACGCCGAGGTGGGTGCCCGCCAGCAGCTCCCGGCAGTCCGCCCGGAAGTAGATGGTGGCGCTGCGCGACAGCAGGCCCTGGCCGCGTGTCTCGATGCCCAGCTGGGCGCGCCGCTGGCTACGCCAGCCGTCCGAGGCGACCAGGTAGCGCGAGCGCACCGTGCGCTCCTGACCCGATGCCTTGTCCCGGATGACGGTGGTGACGCCCTCCCCGTCGTCGACGACGGAGACGACCTCGGTGGAGTAGCGCAGGTCGGCGCCGAGCTCCTCGGCGCGCGAGCGCAGGATCGGCTCCAGGGCCTGCTGGGCGACGAACAGCCGACGCGTGGGGCTGAACTCCTCGACCCCGGCGTTCAGGTTGCTGATGAAGCTGGCCGTTTCCCCACCGGCGAGGGACTGGACGGCGTTGATGCCCCCGTTCGGGAAGAAGGCCTCGGCACTGGTCCGCGCGACGACCTCCTCGAGGCCCACGGAGCGGAGCAGCTCCAGGGTGCGCAGGTGGAAGTGCCCCGCCCGGGGATGGATGGCGGTCCGCTCGTGCCGCTCCACGGCCATCGCCTGGATGCCGTAGTGGGAGAGGAACAACGCCGTGGACAGTCCGACCATGCTCCCGCCCACGATGAGGACGGGCACCTCGATGTCAGGGGGTGTCTCGAGCGGACGGGTCATGGGTCTCTCCTCAAGTCATCGACAGAGCGCCATCGGTAGGGATGACGGGACTGTAGGGACGAAACCCTCAATAGCTCAATTCATTAGTGTCAATCCCTTGTATCAGTCTGCGTGATGGGTCACGCTGCCAGCATGGTGGTGACCAAGTGACGAACCTCGCCGGCGTCGATCTCAACCTGCTCGTCGCACTGGACGCCCTGCTGACCGAGCGGAGCGTGACGCGGGCGGCCCGCAAGGTGGGCCTGAGCCAGCCCGGGATGAGCAACGCCCTGGCCCGGTTGCGCAGGTTGCTCGACGACCCGCTCTTCGTCCGGGAGGGGGTCGCCCTGACGCCCACACCGAGGGCCGAGGCGCTGGTGCATCCGGTGCGCGAGCTGCTCGGTATCGCGCAGCAGGTCGTCGACGGGGGACGGGACTTCGACCCCGCCCGCGACGCGCGGACCTTCACGATCAGCTGCTCGGACTACAGCCTGCTCCTGGTCGTGGCGCCACTGATCGCCCGATACGCCGTGCACCTACCCGGCATCGCCATCCAGGTGTTGCCGCGGTCACCGGATGCGGTGCGCATGCTGCGCGACGGCGACGTCGACCTCGTCATCGAACCGACCGAGATCCTCCCGGCGGGCACGCTGGAGTCGCGGCCCCTGTTCCGGGACCGGTGGTCCTGCTGCGTGTCGGCATCCCACCCCGCCGTCGGCGACGTCATGACCCTCGAGATGTTTCTCGACCTCGGTCACGTCATCTACTCACGCGGGCGGGGTCAGCCGCTGGGGCTGGCCGATCGTCACCTGGAGGCGATCGGGCTGCCGCGGCGGGTGGAGTTCGTCGTCGAGAGCTTTCTCCTGGCGCCGCTGCTGGTGCAGGACACCGACCTCGTGACCTTGGTGCTCGATCGGGCGGGCCCCTACGTCGAGCGCAGCGCCGGCGTGCGTCTGCTTCCCGCACCGGTGCACCTGCCCGTGCTGACGCAGCGCATGTGGTGGCACCCCCGCAACACCGCCGATGCGGCACATCGCTGGTTGCGCAATCGCGTACTCGAGGTCTGCGCCGGCATGACCGACCCCGTCGACTTCCCCGTCGGCGCCGTTCCCGATGCCGCGGGTCGCGGCCGTCCCTACGTGGCGCTGGGCACCTGATCGATGGCCCGATCGGCGGCCCGATCGGCAACAGAGAGATGGACGGCGTGCCGGCGCCCGACCCGTTCGGCCTCCTCGACGTCTGCTGCCGCGATCGCCTCCACGAGGTCCTGGTGCAGACGAAGCCGCTGCTCCTTGTGGAGGGCGTGCTCCTCCTCGTCCACTCCGGCGGCGATCGCCAACGCCTGCTCCTCCAGGAAGCCGGCCAGACCCAGATAGAGAGTGCGCAGGACCACGTTCGCGCTGATCCGGGCGATGCGCTCGTGCAGCCGCCAGTTGGCCCGCAGGAAGCCCTCAGGGTCGTGCAGGGCCTCGGCCATCCGAGCGACCAGTGCGCGCAGCTCCACGATGTCGGCTGCCGAGCGGTGCCGAGCCGCATCGACGGCGACGAGCGGCTCGAGCCCCTCGCGCACCGTCAAGGCGTCGAGCAGGTCGACGGCTTCGCCCTGGACGGAGACCAGCGTGTGCCCCAATCGGACCAGGGGACTCACCGAGGCGACGAACAGGCCGCCGCCCGGACCGGGCCGCACGGTCACCTGGCCACGGGCCTGGAGGAGCCGGATGCCCTCGCTGATGGTGGCCGCGGCCAGGCCGGTCTGCTCGCGCAGCTCGGCCTTGGTGGCGATCCACTCGCCCGATCGGAGGCGCCGCTCCCGTACGAGTCGATCGACGTGCGCGGCGAGCGCCTCGGCCTTGGACTGCCCCGGTTCGAACACGGGTCGACTATAACGAATGAGGTCATTGACAAGCCAGTGGGTGACCTGCAGCATCCCAATGAACCTATTGATTACAGCTTGAACGGGAGTGGACCGTGCCTTCAATCGAGCGACTCGCCCACGTCGGGATCCATGTCCTGGACCTGGAACGATCCCTCGCCTTCTACCGCGACATCCTGGGTCTGCAGGTCAGCGACGACGACCGCGAGCACGGGCTGACGTTCCTCAGTTCGCGGCCCGACATCGAGCACCACGAGATCCTGCTGACCGAGGGCCGCACGGCCGCCGCCGGCGAGCTGTGGCTGCAGCAGATCTCCTTCCGGTGCTCGACGCTGGAGGACGTCATCGAGTTCCACCAGCGCTTCGTGGAGCACGGCGTCAAGATCGAGTACACGGTGACCCACGGCAACGCCATCGGCGTGTACTTCTACGACCCCGACGGCAACCGGTGCGAGGTCTACTGGCCGACCGGTCTCGTCGCCCGGCAGGGCTACCTGCAGGCCGTCGACCTCACGCAGTCCCCCGCCGAGATCATCGAGGGGGTCCGCCGCGGCGTCGACCAGTACGGCGAGACCGGGGTGATCGACGCCTCGCTCCTGGAGACGATGGACGTGGAGACGGCGGCGACGCGCTGATGGACGACGCGCAGATGATCGACCTCGCCCTGCTCCTGTTGCGTGTGGTGCTCGGCGTGGTGCTGGTCTGCCACGGCCTGCAGAAGGCCCTCGGCTGGCTCCAGGGGCCGGGGCTCACCGGCGCCGCGGCGTTCATGGAATCGCTGGGGCACCGCCCCGGGCTGACCAAGGCGAAGCTCGCGATCGCCTGCGAGATCGGCTCCGGGATCCTGCTGCTGCTGGGTCTGGCGACGCCGCTGGCGGCCGCCGTGGCGGCCGGCACCATGCTGGTGGCCGCGACCTCGACGATGGCCAAGGCGCGTTCGTTCTGGAACACCCAGGGCGGCGGCGAGTACCCGTTCGTCCTGGCTCTCGTCGCCGGGGTGCTGGCCTTCAGCGGCCCCGGGAAGTACTCCCTGGACGCCGTGGTGCTCCCTGATCTTCCCGCCCTCACCCCGGTGGTCGTCATCGTGGTCGCCGTCGTGACCGCGATCCCGCAGACGATGCAGGCCATCGAGCACCAGCGTCGGGTGCGCGCGCAGAGCTGAGCCCCTCGCACCACCCGGACCCCAACACCCATACCCGAGACCGCCGACGGCGGTCCCTGGGCGCTGACCGCTGCCCTGGTCAGGCCCCCATTCGAGGAGCTCAACACAGCATGAGGTACATCGCTTTCCAGGACGGCGCAGTTGTCACCGTGGGCCTGGTCCGCGGCGACGAGGTCATTCCCGTGGCCGAGGTGTCGGACTTCTACGCCGATCTCCCCCGGTGGACGAGCGAGGAACCGGCCTCAGCACGTCCGGCGCAGGCACGCTCGTCCCTCGAGCCGCGGCCACCCGTGCCCGGCACGGCGAAGGTCGTGTGCGTCGGGCTCAACTACCGCGACCACGCCGACGAGGCCAACGCCGTGGTCCCCGACCACCCGACGGTCTTCGGGCGCTGGCCCTCGACGCTGATCTCGGACGGGGACACCATCCCGGTCCCACCCTCGGAGCCGGGGCTCGACTGGGAGGTCGAGCTCGCCGTCGTCGTCGGCCGGACCCTGACCGACGCCGACGAGGAGACCGCGGCAGCGGCCGTCTTCGGCTACACCGTGTTCAACGACATCACCGGCCGCAGCCGCCAGTTCGACACCACCCAGTGGATGCTGGGAAAGAACCTCGACCGCAGCGGGCCGATCGGCCCGGTGATCGTGACCGCCGAGGAGCTCGGCGAGCCCGGTGGCCTGAAGCTGGAGACCCGGGTCAACGGCGAGGTCATGCAGGTCGGCAGCACCTCGGACATGCTCTTCTCGGTCGGTCGGATCCTGTCCTACATCAGTCAGACCACGACCCTGCAGCCGGGTGACGTCGTGGCGACCGGAACGCCCGCCGGTGTCGGGTTTGTGCGCACACCCCCTCGTCTCCTCGTGTCCGGTGACGTGGTCGAGGTCGAGATCGAGCAGATCGGGACGCTGCGCAACACCGTCGTCGACGCCGCTGCGCGGCCCTGAGCGCCAGCCATGTCGACGACGAGTACGACCGCGACCCGCCGGGTCGCCCCGCCGGCCGCGGCCGACAGCCCGATGCTGGTCGGCGGTCGGTGGACCCCCGGCGCTCTCGACCGCTGGCTGGACGTCTCGAATCCCGCCACCGGCGAGGTGGTCGGTCGCACCCCTCGCGCTGACGAGACAGACGTCCGGCACGCCGTGGCGGCGGCCGCCGCGGCCTTCCCGGCCTGGCGCGCCACGGTCCCCGCGGAACGGGCGCGGGTGCTCGGTGCGATCGCCGATGACGTCGAAGCGGCGGCGGAGCCGATGGCCCGCCTGCTCTCGACCGAGACGGGCAATGCGATCCGCCCGCAGACCAGGCCGGAGATCGCCAGCGCCGTTGCCCTGCTGCGGTACTTCGCCGGCACGGTCGGCGAGCACAAGGGCGAGACCGTGCCCCTGGGCGGTGGGCTGCTCAACTACACGTTGCGCGAACCCCTGGGCGTGGTGGGGGCGATCATCCCCTGGAACGCACCGGTGCAGCTGGCCGCGGTGAAGATCGCCATGGCCCTCTCGACCGGCAACACCATGGTGCTGAAGACCGCCGAGGACGCCCCGCTGGCGGTCCTGGAGCTTTCCCGTCACTGCGCCCGGCACCTCCCGCCGGGGGTCCTCAACGTCGTGACCGGGCTCGGCGAGGAGGCGGGGGCGGCGCTGCTGCGCAGCGACGGCATCGCCAAGGTCTCCTTCACCGGCTCGACCCGTGTCGGCCGGCTGGCCATGGCGGAGGCGGCCCGGCGGATTCTCCCCGTCTCCCTCGAGTTGGGCGGCAAGAGCCCGGCGATCGTGTTCCCGGATGCCGACGAGGACGACGTCGCGGCCGGGGTCGTCGCCGGCATGCGCTTCACCCGGAACGGCCAGTCCTGCACCGCTGGTTCACGGCTGCTCGTCCACGAGTCGATCTTCGACTCCTTCCTCGACCGGGTCCGGACCCGCGTGGAGGCCCTGGTGGTCGGAGACCCGCTGGCCGAGGCGACCGACATGGGCACGTTGGTCAACCGGACCCAGTTCGACAAGGTCGTCGACTACGTCGAGGGCGGGCAGCGGGACGGCGCCGAGATCGTGACGGGCGGTCTCCCCGACCCCGCCGGTCCGCTCGGACAGGGCCTCTACCACCTGCCGACCCTGATGCGCGGAGTCGACCCGTCCTGGCGGATCGCCCGGGAGGAGATCTTCGGCCCCGTGCTCGTCGCCATCCCCTGGACCGAGGAACAGGAGGCCATCGAGATGGCCAACGACAGTCATTTCGGCCTGGCCGCCTACGTCTGGACCCACGACATCGGCAAGGCTCTGCGCACGGCACACGCCCTGGAGGCGGGCTGGGTGCAGGTCAACCGTGGGACGGGCCAGCTGCCGGGCATGAGCTACGGCGGGGTCAAGCAGAGCGGTATCGGCCGGGAGTTCTCGCTGGAGGGAGCCCTGGAGGGGTTCACCAGCCGCAAGACGATCACGGTGGACACCGGTGTCTGAGGCCCTGCTCCAGCTGCGGGGCGTCTCCCTCGCGTTCGGGGGCCTGGCGGCGCTGCGGGCGGTGGACCTCGATGTCGCCGAACGGACGATCGTGGGGCTGGTCGGGCCCAACGGGGCCGGCAAGACGTCGCTGTTCAACTGCATCAGCGGCGCCTACGTGCCCACCGAGGGGAGCATCACCCTCGGCGGCGTCGACCTGCTCGCGCTCCCGGTCCACCGGATCGCCGCCACCGGGGTGGCGCGCACGTTCCAGCACCCGGTGCTGTTGCCCGAACAGACCGTCCTCGAGAGCGTGCTGGTGGGCGCCCACCCCCACCTGCGGGCACCGGCGGTCGCGCACGCCCTCGGCCTCCGGTCAGCCCGGCGGGAGGAGCGGGAGCTGCGTGCCGCGGCCCTGGAGGTGCTGGATCGGCTCGCGATCGCCGAGGTCGCCGACGTACGCACCGGCGACCTGCCGCACGGCACCCAGAAGCGGGTGGAGATCGCGCGGGCCCTGCTCCTGCGGCCACGGCTCGTGCTGCTCGACGAGCCGGCCAGCGGGCTGACCCACTCCGAGGTCGACGAGCTCGGCGCGGTCATCCGCTCCCTCCGTGACGCCCTGGAGCTCACCGTGGTGCTGGTCGAGCACCACATGGGTCTGGTCTCGACGGTCACGGACAAGGTGGTCGCGCTGGTCGAGGGCCGCAAGGTCGCCGAAGGCAGCGCGGCGCAGGTGCAGCGGGACCCGACCGTGGTCGCCGCCTACCTGGGGACGGCGGCATGAACCTGCTGGAGGTCACCGGCCTCACCACCGGCTACGGGTCGAGCACCGTGGTGCACGGCGTGGACCTGCACGTCGCCGCGCACGGGGTGACCGCCCTCCTGGGCGCGAACGGGGCGGGCAAGACGACGGTCCTGCGTGCCCTGAGCGGCTTCCTCCGTCGGCAGGGTCAGCTGGTCTTCGACGGGCACCCGTTGCCCTCGGGATCGCCGTCGCGTGTCGCCCGCGCCGGGATCGCGCACGTGCCGCAGGGGCGGGGAACCCTGCGGCAGCTCACGGTGAGGGAGAACCTCGCCGTCGGCGGGCTGCTGCGTCGCGACCGGGAGGGCGTGGCCCAGGACATGGCGCACTGCGAGGACCTCTTCCCGGTGCTCCGGGCGCGACGGGGCTCGCAGGCCGGCGAGCTCTCCGGCGGGGAGCAGCAGATGCTGGCCATCGGCCGGGCGTTCATGAGCCGCCCGAAGCTCCTCCTCCTGGACGAACCGTCCCTGGGTCTCGCGCCCAGGATCACCCAAGAGCTGTTCGAGATGCTGCCGCGGCTGCGCCAGGACTGGGGCCTCGCCGTCCTGGTCGTGGAGCAGAACGCCAATCTCGCGCTCGCCATCGCCGACCACGCCGTCGTCCTGGAGGCCGGCCAGGTCGTCCTCGCCGGCCCGGCACCCGACATCGCCGGACACGACGACGTCCGGCGCGCCTACCTGGGCGACTGAGGAGGACCCCGTGCTGCTGTTCTACCAAGTGTTGGACGGGCTCGTATCGGGCTCGATCTACGCGGCGCTGGCGCTCGCCATCGTGCTCGCCTACCGGGCGACCGGCGTCATCAACTTCGCCCAGGGCCAGATGGCGGTGTTCTCGGCCTATCTGGCCTGGAGCCTGACGACGATCGGCCTGCCGGTCTGGCTGGCCATCGCCGGCGCCCTGCTCCTGTCCGTGGTCGTGGGCGCGTTTCTCGAACGCGTCGTGATGCGCCGCTTCGAGAGCGCGGAGCCGCTGGTCGGGATCGTCGTGAGCATCGGCCTGTTCATCAGCGTCAACGGCCTGGTGAGCCTGATCTGGGGAACCAGCCTGACCCAGTTCCCCGCGGTGTTCCCGGCCGGAAGCATCGAGCTCGGGGACGTGGGGATCACCTACGTGGCGCTGGGGACGGTCGTCGTCCTGCTCCTGGTGATCGCCGCGCTCCAGCTGCTCTTCATGCGGACCCGGCTCGGGCTCGGGTTCCGGGCGGTAGCGGTGAACCCCGAGTCCAGTTCCCTGTCGGGTCTGCCGGTCGGGTTACTGCTGATGACCGGCTGGGGACTGGCCGCGGCGCTGGGGGCGCTCGCGGGCACGCTCGTCGCCCCGGCGCTGTACCTGCAGCCCGGGATGATGGACATGGTCCTCATCTACGCGCTGGCCGCCGCGGTGCTCGGTGGTCTCGACAGCCCCTTCGGCGCCGTCGTCGCGGCCTGGCTCATCGGGGTGGTGGAGAACCTCGCCGGCACCTTCATCCCGGCCATCGGCAACGACCTGAAGATCGCGGTCCCGCTGGTGCTCATGTGCCTGGTCCTCTTCTTCCGCCCCCAGGGTCTGTTCGGCCGCGTGGAGGTGGAGCGGGTATGAGCTCCCTCGGCACCTCTCGGCCCATGACCGGACTCCCCCGGTGGGCACGTCTCACGGCGACCGCGCTCCTCGTCGTCGCCGTCGTCTCGCTGCCGCTCAACGCCAGCCCCTTCGTCAACCTGCAGCTGTCGATCGTGCTCGCCACCGCGGTCGCCCTCCTGGGCCTCGACGTCCTCACCGGCTGGACCGGCCAGGTGTCCCTGGGGCAGAGCGCGTTCTACGGCATCGGCGCCTACGCGGTGGCCGTGTGCACTGCCCGGGGCTGGCCGTTGCTGGTGGGTCTCGCCGTGACGGTCCTGATCGCCGGACTGGTGGGCGCGATCATCGCGATACCGGCGGTGCGGCTGCGGGGCTACGCCCTCTCCATGGTCACCCTGGCGTTGCCGGTGGTCGCGGTCCCGCTGGCCAAGCGCCTCGACGGGCTCACCGGCGGTTCACCGGGCCTGGCCACCAGGACGGTCTCCGCGCCCGAGTGGTCAGGGCTCGACAACGACCAGTGGCGCTTCCTGGTGATCGCCCTGATCAGCGCCGCGGTCTTCCTGCTGGTGCGCAACGTGCTGAAGGGCCGCCACGGCAGGGCACTGGCGACCATCCGCTCCAGCGAGGTGCTGGCGACGGCCATGGGCATCCCGGTGCAGCGGTACAAGGTCGGGGCGTTCGTCGTCGCGGCCGCCTGCGGCGGGGTGGGCGGTGGGCTCTACGTCGTGGCGGTGCAGTTCATCTCGCCGGAAACGCTGATCGTCACCTTCAGCATCTCGTTGCTGGCCGTCCTCGTCATCGGCGGGCTGCGCAGCACCCTCGGGCCCCTGCTCGGTGCCGCGTTCTACGTCCTGGTCCCGAACGTGACCGGTGCGGTCGACGCCGGACAGTCCTACCTCCTGTACGGCCTCTGCGTCCTGCTGGTCATGTTCCTGCTCCCCGGGGGCCTCGCCTCGGCCGTCCACCGGGTCCTGGCCGGCGCGGCACGTGTCCTGCCGGGCAGCCGGCCAGCAGTCCCCGATCTCCCCTCGCAGCACCCGATACCCGCCCCACCCCTTCCAGAGAGAGAAGTCCGATGAGGCACAGAACGTCCGTCAAGGCACTGGTCGTCGGCCTGGCCGCGGTCACCGCGATCGCCGGGTGCGGCCGGGAAGAGAGCGGGGGTGACGACTCCTCCGCCGCCCCCGGCATCACCGACACCACGATCAAGGTCGGTTCCAGCTTCCCGCTGTCCGGCCCGCTCGCCGGGCTCGGCACCGCCGCGCGCGGGGGTGTCCTCGCCTACCTGGGCGCGGTGAACGACGCCGGCGGGGTCACGCTCTCCGACGGCGTCGCCCGCCAAATCGAGCTGGTCGACTACGACGACGGCTACGACCCGGCGCGTGCCGTGCAGAACTACCAGCGCCTGGTCGACCAGGACGAGGTGTTCGGGGTGATGCAGACCTTCGGGACGGCCACGAACCTCGCGATCATGGAGCGGGCGCAGCAGCTCGAGGTGCCGCACGTCTTCACCCACAGCGGCGCCCCCGCGCTCAGCGGGGACCAGGAGGCCCACCCCTGGACGGTCGGCTGGCGGCCCACCTACGCGGGAGAAGGCGCTGCCTACGGCGAGTACTTCGCCGCCCAGGACCGGCCGCTCCGGGTCGCCGTGCTCAGCCAGAACGACGACCTCGGTGAGGCCTACCTGAGCGGTTTCGAGGAGGCGATCGAGGGCTCGCAGGTCGAGATCGTCGCGGAGCAGACCTACGAGCCGTCCGACGCGACCCTGGACAGCCAGATCACCAACCTGGCCTCTTCCGACGCCGACGTCCTGTTCTCCGCGGTCGCCTTCCCCAATCTGCAGACGGGCCTCCTGAAGCGGGCGCGGGAGATCGGCTGGTCGCCCACGATCGCGGTGATCACGATCACGTCCTCGATCCAGAAGGTCGTCGAGCCCGCGGGAGTCACCGATGAGGACGACGTCATCAGCGCCAACTTCGTCAAGGCGCCGGATGACCCGCAGTGGGCCGAGGACGACGACGTGGCCGAGTTCGTCAGCCGGATGGAGCAGTACAGCCCGGACGCCGATCCTCAGTTGGCCAACGCCGCCTGGGGCTACGGAGCGGCGGCCACCCTCGTGGCGGCGCTCGAAGGCATGGAGGATCTCAGCCGGCAGGGGCTGATGGACTCCATCCACCAGCTCGAGGGCGAGATCCCCATGCTGCTGCCCGGTGTGACGCTGGACGGGACGTCGTCCTCCGAGCCGCCGATCCACGGATACCGCCTGCAGGAGTACGCCGACGGCCGGTGGAACCTGCTCGACGAGACCGGCAGCTGAACGAAGGGCGTCCCGGGTGTGTCCGGCACCCGGGACGCCCACCTCGTTCGTCGCTGAACCAGGTTGTCGAGACGGCGGTAACGGTGCCAACCAGAGCCGAGGCCCACTGCACGGCTGTGGGCCTCGCTGGCGGAAAACCGGTGCGAACGGAGTTCCCGTCGGCACTGCGAAGACGCGTAGCGTGAGAGCTGTCGGGGCCTACTCGCGTGCGCCAGACCGTGGCTCGCCGCCCTTGGTGAACAACGGTGAGCAGCGCTCTTCGGTGCTGCAGAGAGGGACGGACTCATGTCCGACCCAGGCAACGGCGCGACCAGGACCGTCAGCACAGGGATGGATTCCCTCGTCGATCAGGCGGCACTGCAGGAACTGATTCTCAGCACCGCGGGCATGACGGAGTTTCTCGACGAGCTGGTGCAGCTGGCTGCGGCCGGGCACCGGTCCTGCGGGATCACCGTGCGACTGGACGACAAGGCTCGAACCGTTGCCAGCAGCGACGCTCTGGCCGCTCGGGCTGATGAGATCCAGTACGCCCGGGGCGAGGGGCCCTGCCTGGAAGCCATGCGCACCGGCGAAGTGGTCGACGTGCCCGACCTGGCCGCAGATGATCGGTGGGACAGCTACCGCTCCTACGCTCTCGCGCAGGGATTGCAGTCGGTGCTCTCCACCCCGATGGGCGTCAACGGTGAACACTTTGGTGCGCTGAACCTCTACGCCACCTCGCCACACGCCTTCGACGACACGGCCCGGACGGCTGCCGCCCGCTGGGCCCAGCAGGCCTCGGGCGCGGTCGGAGTCGCCGTGCGCCTGGCCGAGCGAACCCGCTACGGCCAGCAGATGTCGGAGGCGCTGACCTCTCGCTCGGTCATCGACCAAGCAATCGGCATCCTCATGGCGCAGCAGCGCTGCTCTGCCGATGCCGCCTTCGACGTCCTCCGCGCCGCCTCCCAGGGCCGCAACGTCAAGCTCCGCACCATCGCCGCCGACATCGTCGAAGCCGTCGGCAGCGGGGGGCACACCGGGAACGCCCGCCAGTAGGAGCGAGGTGCACACGGTCTCTCGGGACGGACTGCGCTGCACGAGATCTGCCTTCTGCCGTGTGCAATCCGCACTGGCGCCGTAGACCACCGCGGCGGTAACGTCGCGCCAGCGGTTGGGCCGACAGCCGTGATCAGACGCAACTGCCACCGGGTGCGCTAGGTCACCGCGAGGCTTTTCTTCCGCCAGGCCCGCGCAGCGCTCCTCGAGCAGGCGCCGGTCGAAAGGTAACTCCTCGTGGAGTCGGTAAGGGACCCCTTTCTCGCCACTCGTGGGGCCGCCAGTCGGCGGATCGTGGCCGATGACCTCCTGTCCGTTGACGTCGCCCCAGGTAGCGCAGACGGCATGGTCGCCGTGTCGCCCACCGGAGAGATCGACTGCGTCACCGCCCCGGTGCTGCGCTCCGTGCTGCTGCAGTGCCTGACGTCCGGCTGCACGCAGATCGTCGTCGATCTCGCCGCAGTCACGTTCCTGAACTCCGCCGGCCTGACCGTCCTGGCCGAGGCTCACCACCGGGCCGCCGCCGACGGCATCCATCTCGAGTTGCGCGGTGGGTCCCGCACCGTACGGCGATCGCTTCAGATCACCCGTCTGCGGGTGCTGATGGCGTCACCAGGCAGTTGAACCGCCAGGCACGGCAGCGGCGAATCACCCTGGCCCGCCGCCGAGGCGTCGGCCTCTCTCGTTGCGATCACGTCCAGTTCGACGCGCAGCGGGTGCCTGGCTTCGACTCGAAGCGACGGCTGGTCCTCGGATGTCCTCGTCTCGATGACGGCGAGCCGGTTGCACGCGATCGCTCACTACCCGTATAAGCCCGCCGGGTCGAGGTCGCTCAAGGCGATCCAGCCGGCGCCCGTCGGCTCGGCGACCTCCGCGCGGGAAGAGCGCAGCTCGATGGTCAGGACGGGACGTTCGTCGATGAGCTGCGTCAGGGCGTAGACGGTGGCCAGGACGTGGACGCAGGGTCGCCGTCGGCTCCGGCAGTCGCAGGCGGCTGTCTGCTGGTCGAGTGCGACTGCGACGCGGATCCCGTGCTGCCGGAACTCTGCGTCGAGCGCGTCGGGGAGATCCCCCGGGCCCAATCCCCGAGTGACCGCCCTCGCGCGGGCGATGAGCCGCCCCGCATCGGTCTGGGTCTTCTCGGGCCAGATCGGCAGGTCGATCCGGACCCGGTGGACGGCGCCGGAGTCCACCACATCGGCATCGAGGCGGTGCGTCCTGATGGTCAGGGTGACGGCGTGGTTCCGCGCGAGGCTGCGTGCCCGCGGCAGCAGCCGGTTCGGCCACGCCGTCCTCATCGATTCGATCGTCCGCACCCAGGCGCGCCCCCACGGGGTGGCCCCACGGGGTGGCCCCGAACTCCTCCGGCGTCACCCGACTCCGAGGTCCAGATCCAGCACGGTGTGCAGCTCGTCGTCGGACAACGCGGCCAGTGCAGGTCCGGTCTCGCCGGCGACGATCCTGGCAACCTGACGCTTGGTGTCGTGCATCTGGGCGATGTGGTCCTCGATAATGACGCCGGTGACGAGTGTGTACACGCTGAGCGTGCGCTGCTGACCGATCCGGTGCGCACGATCGGTCGCCTGCTCCTCCACGGCGGAGTTCCACCAGCGGTCGTAGTGCATGACGTGGGCCGCGCGGGTCAGGTTCAGCCCGAACCCGGCCGCGCGCAGGCTCAGCAACAGGATGGGCGACGCGTCGTCGTCCTCCTGGAACGCACGCACGAGCCGGTCGCGTCGCTCAGCGGAGAGGCCACCGTCCAGGAACGGGACCGAGCTGGTGCCCAGCGCGACGCCGAGATGGTCTGACAGCAGCTCGCCCATCGCCGGTACTGGGTGAAGACCAGCGCCCGATCGCCATCGTCGACGATCTCGGCCAGCATCTCGGTCGCGCGGTCGAACTTGCCGGACCGACCGCACTCCGCGCGATGGGAGCGAAGGCACTGAGCGGGGTGGTTGCAGATCTGCTTGAGCGAGGTGAACAGGGCCAGCACCCGGCCACTGCGCTCGATGCCACGCCCCAGCCCGTCGGAGAGGCGCTGTCCACGGCGTCCTGGTAGAGGCGGATCTACTCATCGGTCAGGGTGCAGGCGATCGTCGAGCACTGCTTCGGCGGCAGTTCGGCCGCGACCCGGTGAGCTCGAGGTCTTCCCGGATGAACTCCACCAGCGAGCGCCGGACCGACTCCGTCCGCTCGTGGACGGTCCCGTTGACCGTGACCGTGATTCCTCGCTCGTGGAGGCCGACGTTGTCGGCCGCTGCGCGCTCCTGGACCTCCATCGGTGTCTCGCTCTCCCGGCCGGTCGTGGTCCGGCCTGATCGTCGTGTCGTCGTCAGGTCTGGGCGGTGGTCCAGGCGTCGTCAGGCCGCCGACACCTGGGCCGAGCCGACCGGCCCGGTCGCCTCGGTGAGCGCCCGCTGCAGGAGGTGCCGGGCCAAGTGACGCCGGTACCCGGCGAGGGCGTGGGTGTCCGGCGGCGGGTCGAGGTCGGCCGCGAAGTTCCCGGCAAGCTCGGCGATGGTGCCCGCATCGGGCTCCTGGCCGAGCAGATCCTCGACGACACCGTGCGCCTGCACGGTGCCGGCCGCAGCGCCGGCGAGGGCGATCCCGGCCCGGGTGACTCGCCCGTCGGTCAGGGCCACCACCGCGGCCACCGCGACCTGGGCGAAGTCGCCGCGTCGGCGGCTGACCTCGAGGAAGGAACTGCGGGGGTGCCGGCCGGCCAGGCGGGCACCCGGATCTCGGTGAGCAGTTCGTCGGCGGCCAGGGAGGTGGTGAAGAACCCCTCGAAGAACTCCTCCGGGGCCACCTCCCGGGTGCCGTCGGCGCTCTGCACCACCAGGGTGGCGCCCAGAACACTGACCGCCGCGGGGAGCTCCGCGGCCGGTTCGGCGTGGGCCAGGCTGCCGCCGACGGTCCCGCGGGCGGATGTGCACGTGCCCGACCGCCTCGTGCAACGGGCCCCACACGCGCCCTCGGCGGCCGACGGTGCGTCTCCAAGGCTCGGTGCCGGGTCATCGCACCGATGCGGAGCGTGCCGACATCGACCCCGATCCCGTCGAGGCCGGCAACGTGGTTGATGTCGACGAGCTGGGCCGGCCGGGCGAGCCGGAAGTTGAGCATCGGCACCAGACTCTGGCCACCGGCGAGCACCTTCGCGTCGTCGCCGTACTCGCGCAGGCAGTCGAGCGCCTCCGGGACGCTGGTCGGACGGGGTTGCCTGGCGACGGGTCGGCGCGACGAGGATGCCCCGTTGCCCGCCGGGACGTCGTCCTGCTGGACCGGCACTGGGGCCATGTCGCCGTCCTGCCGCCGGCCCGCGCCGACGACCCACTCGTCCATGCAGCGTGCACCTACGGCGCGGAGGCCCTCGGTCTGGCGCTGCTGCGTTCGGCCGCCGGTGGTGACCTCGAGGTGCAGCGCCGGCAGTTGGTCGACGACCTCACCGAGCCGCGCTGGCGCTCGCCGGGCGAGCTGGTCGCCCGGGCGCGCGTGCTCGGGCTGTCGTTCACCGCCCGCCGCTACGCGGCCCTGGTGGTCACCGACCTCGGGGCGGCCGATCCCGACGCCGTCTCCGGGCGGCCGTGGGCGCGGTGGCGCCGGAAACGGCGCTGGTGGCGGACGTGGGCGAGGATGTGGTGGCGGTGGTCCGTACGTCGGCGGTGATGGCCGCCGCGCACGCCGTCCTCCGTGCCGTCGACGAGCTGGGTACGACCACCTCCCCACGGGTGGTCGCCGGCCCGGTGGCCGACCGGCTGGAGGACGTCGACCGGTCAATCACCCGGGCCCGGGCTGCGCTGGCGTTGACCGTCGGCGGCGAGCGGGTGGTCTCGGCGGCCGGCATGACCGCCTCGATACTGCTGGCCGGCCTCCGCGACTCATCGCTGGCCCGCCAACTGGTCCGCGAGGAGATCGGTTGCTTGACCGACCACGACGCGGCGCACGGCAGCGACCTGGTGCGGACGCTGCGGGTCTACTTGGCGCACTCGTCGTCAAAGGTGCGGACGTCGGAGGCCCTGCGGCTGCGGCGCCAGACACTCTACGGCCGGCTGCAGCGGATCGAGGAGCTGATCGGCGACATCTCCCCGCCGACCGGCACACCGCACCCGTGCTGGCGCTGGCCATCGACGACCTGGCCGGCTGAGTGCTCGGTAGCGCACGGGTGCGCCATCCCGCGGTCAAGGGGCCGATCACTGGGCCGTTTTCCTGGTCTGGCGCAGTGGGGCACCGTGCGCGCCTACCCCCATGGCGAGACTCAGCCCTGGCTGTGGGCGCCGGTCATCAGCGCGGCGAGGTCGTCGGGGGCGAGGAAGGACGGGGGCGGCGGCGGGCCCCAGCTGAAGAGCCCCTTGGCGCCCTCGAGGGTTTCCGGGGTCCACAGCTGGTCGTCCACGACGCAGTCCATGTCGGAGTAGTACTCACTGAAGTTGCCTGCAGGATCCTTCAGGTACCAGAAGAAGTTCGAGCCGGCGTGGTGCCGGCCCAGGCCCCACACGTGCCGCTCGGGATTGTTCTCGAGCATCGCCATCGCGCCGCGGCCGACGTCGTCGACATCGTCGACCTGCCAGGAGGTGTGGTGCAGGAAGCTCACCGGCGCCTTGAGCACGAGCACGTTGTGGTGGTCGGTGGAGCAGCGCAGGAACACCCCGGCGTCCTTGACCATGTCGCTGACCTTGAAGCCGAGGCCGTCGACGAAGAAGGCCCGGGTGACGCCGAAATCCGTCGTCCCGAGAACGGTGTGGCCGAGCTTGCGTGGCTGGATCCGCTCGGTGCGGAGCACGCCCGGGGCGCGGGCGCCCGTGCGTTCTACCCGGCCGGGACCGTTGTAGGTGGTGGCCGGTACCGGCGCCTGGGTGACCCGCGGGGCCACCTCCACCGTCGCCCGGACCCCGGTGGCCTTCTCCACCGCGGTCACGCTCTGCGGCCCCCGTGCGGCGTCGATGCCCAGCCGGTGCAGGTTGTCGGCGACCCGGCCGATGTCGTCGGCGTCGTCGGCCCCGACGTGCAGTTCCACCAGCCGGCGGGTGGGTGAGTGCACGATGCGCATCTGGCGGCCACCGTCGCGCGTGGTGAACCAGCCGTCCTCCTGCGGGCTGAGACCGAACTCGGTGTAGTAGGCGACGGTCTCCTCGACGTTGGGCACGCCGATGGTGACGGACGTGAGTCGGTGCAGGGCCATGTCGGTGGCCTCCTTCAGGGGTCTGCGGGAATCAGGGGATGTCAGGTGGTGGGGGTGGCGACGAAGCGCTGCCGGAGTTCACCGATGCCGGTGACGTAGCTGACGAGCTCGTCACCGGGGGCCAGGAACCGCTGCGGCTCGCGCCCGACCCCGACGCCGGCCGGGGTGCCGGTGAACAGCACGTCACCTGGCAGCAGCGGCAGCTTCTGCGAGAGCCTCGAGATCATGGCCGGCACCGAGAAGATCAGGTCGCGGGTCCGGCCCTTCTGCATCTGCTCGCCGTTGATCGAACAGCCGAGCTCCAGGTCGTCCCGATCCGCGACCTCGTCGGGGGTGACCAGCCACGGCCCCGTCGGGCCGAAGCCCGGCAGCGATTTCCCGAGGCTGAACTGCGGGGACGGACCCGCCGACTGCGTTATCCGCTCCGACAGGTCCTGGCCGACGGTCAGCCCGGCGACGTGGTCCCACGCATCGGCCTCGCTGACGTCGCGTGCCGTCTTCCCGATGACCGCGACCAGCTCGACCTCCCAGTCGGTGTGGCCGCCCTCGGGCAGCGCCACCTCGGTCACGGGACCCGTCAGGCACGACACCCACTTGGTGAACATCACCGTGGGCGCGTGGGGCACGGTGAACCCGGACTCGGCGGCGTGCTCGCTGTAGTTCAGGCCGATGGCCAGCACCTGCCGCGGGGCCGGAGTCGGCGGCCCCAGCTCCTCGACAGCGAACGGCGTGGCCGTCGAGAGGTCCGCGTCGGCGGCCCACGATCGGAACTCGTCCCACCGGTCGTAGACCGCCTGCGGGTTGGATCCGAACCGGCCACTGCTGGCCGCCTCGACATCTACGGCACCGGTGCCGTCAGCGGTGACCAGGATCAGTCGGCCGGAGAGGTTGGCGATACGCATGGGGTGGAACTCCTCGGATGAATGGGATGACGGCCGCAGCCCGGTCAGACCAGTGGGGTGATGCGCTCCTCGACCCCGAGCAGGGCCTTGCCGTACACCTCGTAGCTCACGGCCGGGGAGACGATGGCGTGCCGGGCGGCGGTCGCCGAGTCCCGCCACAGGCGCTGCAGGGGACTGAACTCGGCAAAGGACGCGGCACCGTGGGCGGAGAGCAGGATGTCGATGGCGCGGGTGATGCTCTCGGCCACGTAACCGGTGTCCGAGCGCACCCGGGCGCGGGTCACGTAGTCGGGGTAGCCGCCTCGGCCGGCGGCCTCGTCGATGTCCGCGGCGGCCCGATAGGCGTGCAGGTACGCCGTGTCGATGAGTCGGGCAGCCTCGGCGATCTGCAGCTGGAAGGCCACGGAATCGGTCTGCGCGTGAAGAAGGTGTAGGAGATCGGCTTCTTCGCAGCCTTGCTGATGACGTACTCGAGCGCCGCCGTGCCCATGCCCAGCTGGGGACCGACCAGGACGAGCGCGAGGATCGGGACGAACGCCGAGCGGTAGAAGGATTCGGTGCCGGTGTGCTCGTTGGGGTACTCCCCGCCGATCGCCGGCGGGACGAGCATGACCCGGTGCTCGGGGACGAAGACGTCCTCGGCCACCAGGCAGTTACTCCCCGACGACCTCATGCCCGCCACGAACCAGGTGTCCTCGAGGTCCATGTCCCCGCGCGGGATCAAAGCCAGGCCCTGGTTGACGACTTCGCCGGCCTCGTCGGTGATCGGCATGCCGAGGACGGCCCAGGTGGCGTGCCAGGAGCCGGAGTTGTAGTACCACTTGCCGCTCACCCGCCAGCCGCCGTCCACCTTCTGCGTCTCCGCGGTGGGGGCGAGGACCCCGGACACCTTGGCGTCCGGATCGGCCCCGAACACCTCGTCCTGGGCCTGCTCCGGGAAGAGGCTGGCGAGCCAGGCGCAGACGTTGGTGAGGGTGAGTACCCAGGCGGTGCCCCCGTCGGCCGCGCCCGCGGCGGCCGCGACGTCGAGCATCGTCCGCATCGAGGTCTCATAGCCGCCGTAGCGCTTGGGCACGGCCACCTTGAACAGTCCCGCGTCGGTGAGCGCCTGGATGCTCTCCTCCACCACGCGCCGGTCCTGCTCACCCTGAGCGGCGTTCTTCTTCAGCAGCGGGTGCAGTTCCTTGACGCGGGCGACGAGCTCGGCGGCGCTGGGGGCTGCCTCTGTGCTGACGGGCATGTCCTGGACGGTGGTCATCTCGGTCTCTTTCGTGAGGTTGGGTGGAAGCGCCGCTCAGCGTGCGCAGGCAGCGATGTGGTCGACGATGGGCTTACGGGGGCGCTCCGAGAAGCGCGAGTGGGTGCCGAAGGTGCGGTGGCCGTAAACGAGCGGTGGCTGCTGACCGGGCACCGCTCGGGTGACCAGACCGACGAGCAGCAAGTGGTCGCCCGCCTCGATGACCTGCCAGAGGTCGCAGACCGCCCAGCTGGCCGCCTCGTCGAGCCGCGGCAGGCCGCGTGAGGAGGACCAGGAGACCTGGGCGAAGCGGTCCGCGCCCCGCCGGGCGAACAGGAGCGCCAACTCGTCCTGGGCCGATCCGAGAACGTTGACGCCGAAGCGGCCCGCCCGCTGGATTCGGGCCAGCAGGCTGGAGGTGCGGTCGAGCGCGATGGAGATCAACGGCGGCCGAAGGGACAGCGACGCGAACGAACTCACCGTCGCGCCGTGGGGGCCGTCCTGGTCGGCGGTGGTGATGACGGTGACCGGCGCGCATACCCCCGTCATGAGGTCGCGGAACTCTTGATCCAGCATCGTCGCCCCAATCCATCATGGTGAATTGCTGCGTCCAGGTTGGGCATGACGGTGGTCACCTGTCAAGGGGTCTGGCACAATTCAGCATGCTGGATTTGGAGCGAGCTGCGGTGCCCTCGGGTCGACCGTGGAAACGGAGGCGCTGATGGTTGCGGATGCTCCTGCCCTGCGGCGAGCTGACTGGGAGCCACGGCCGGCCGGCCGGTCCTCGGCACAGACCCGGCCGGAGCGGGCAGCCGAACGGATCGCCGCGCTGGCCGCCGCCACCGAACCCGGCGACCGCCTCGGCACGAAGGACGAGCTCCGCGCTGAGTGCGGCGTATCGGTCGGCACCTTCAACGAGGCCCTGCGGCTCGCCCAGGCCCGGGGGGTGGTGACGGTACGGCCCGGTCCCGGAGGCGGTCTGTTCGCCAGCCGGCAGTCGCCCATGGTGAGGTTGGGCAACTCTGTGCTGGCCCTCGATGAGGACACCGCCTCGGTTGCCGACGCCATCCGGCTACGCGACGCGCTCGACCCGCTGTTGGTCGAGGATGCCCTCCAGCATGCCTCCCGCCTGGATATCACGGCCATGCGCGTCGAACTCCAGCAGATGCACGCCGCTGCCGAGGAGCTCGACGGAACGGCGTTCATCCATGCCAACTGGGCGCTGCACGCCCGCATCGCCGCGATCAGTCCGAACGCGATGCTCCGCTCCTTTTACACGAGTCTGCTGGACCTCATCGAGTCACACGTGCTGTCGGTCCAGCCGGTGGACGGACAACCCCTTCCCGACTACATCCGCAGCCGCTACGAGTTGCACGCGGCCCTGGTTGAGGCGATCACCGAGAAGGACAGCGATCGAGCGCTCGAGCTCATCCACGAGCACAACACCACGATGGCCACGCCGTCAGCCGACGAAGACCTCTCCGCGGCGGTTCCCTCCGGTTGACTGACGGACGTCCACGTGAAGAAGCCGAGCCAGGTCAGATGTCCACTGAATCAGCTGTCAACGATCCTCAAGGGGCCCGGATCAGCCGGGCCAGGTGACTGACCGCCGTCGCAACGGCGGCGAATCCTGTACTCGCGGTGGTCTCTGCCAGGAGCCGGGTGAACGCTGCAGTTCGGCGCCACTGTGGTCGGCGGCCATCGGACGCCCACCCGCCCTCAGAACGAGGAGCGCCGGATACCGTCCGGCAGCGCCGGCTCGGTTCGCTCGTGCCGACGCGCGGACGGCAACAGTGTCCGGACCGCAGCAGTCGTGGCGTCGGCAGGCGTTCCGACGGCGCTCCCTCTGACATGGGCAGTCAGCGCTGGGCGGCGGTGAAGCGCTCGAGCACTGCGCTACGGCGGTCGTCAGCCGCCGGGGCTTCGTCATCTACCGCGCCAGCCACGACGACGACCAGGACAACTTCCTGCCCAGCGGCGTCACCACCGGCAGCCCCGAGGAAGCCCTCGACTGCACTGCGGCCTCTACCTCAACGACGACCGCAACGCCTGGCGGCAGCCCGTTAGACGCCGAACGAGAAGCAGGACCACTAGCGGCGCAGCTTCCGGTACGCGTGGGACGACAGCGGCAGGAAGATCGCGGTGATGAGCAGCGGCCACCCCACGGCCAACAGGACGGCCCCGTCGACCAGCGGCCCCTCGGAAAACCCGGTCGGATTGCCGAGCAGCTGCCGGACGGCGGTAGCTGTTGCCGAGATCGGATTCCACGCCGCGACCGCACCGAGCCAGTCGGGCATCGTCTCCACCGGGATGATCGCGGCGGACAAGAACCCGAAAGGCCAGACCAGCACCTGGACGGCGGTGGTCGCGCCTTCTCCGCGGAAGCTGAGCCCGAGAAAGATCCCCACCCAGAGCACGGCGAAGCGCAGCGCCAGCAACAGCACCACGGCCAGCACAGCCGAACCGGGATCCGCGTCGACGCTCCATCCGATCAGCAGCCCGGCGGCGATGAGCACAACGAGCTCGACCACCGAGTTGGCCATGTCGGCGCCGACCCGCCCGAGCGAGACCGATGCACTGCCGATGGGCATCGAGCGGAAGCGGTCGGTGATGCCCTTCCTGGCATCGCGCGCCATGGCCGAGGTGGTCGCCTCGACCCCGAACATCATCGCCATCGTCAGCATCCCGGGGACCAGGAAACCGAGGTAGTCGCCGCCTCCCGGCACCCCGATGGCGCCGCCGAACAACAGGGCGAAGATCAGCAGCAGCATGAGCGAGAACAGCAGACCGAAGATCGGTGTCGAGGGTTGCCTCACCCAGTGGAGGAGGTCGCGCTGGGTGATGATCCAGCCTGCCCTGAGCGTGCTCCCACCCTCACGAGCGGGACCTCTAACGACGCTGCAGACTTCGCGTGATGCTGCGGACCCGTCCAGTCGCTCCCCCTTGCAGGGCTCTCGACACTGGGCTTCGACCCGGCCCGTTTCCAGACCGAGCCGCCAGTCTGCTACCGGGCCTCCTGGCAGCTACCCGGACCGGACTTCCACCGGCAAGCGACGACGAGCACGGACAGCGAGATCACCTCATCACGAGGTCACCTCCCTGTTCTGCTGGGCGCACGAAAGATCGAGGCTAGAGATTCGGGGGCGCTCCCGATCGCGGAACGCACAGGCTGGCTGGGCCGCTTCGCTGGGGCCAGGGGCCGATGATGCTTCCCGGCTGGCAGCCGGCCGGCCATGCCGCGGGGCTACGAGAGGGCCGGAGGACGGAATCAGCCGGCTCTGGTGGAAGTCCTGTCCCGGTTGGCGACCGTAGTGGCCCGAGTAGAGAGAAGGTCGAGGGCCACGTCGATGATCATGTCTTCTTGGCCCCCGACGAGTCGACGGCGGCCTACCTCGACGAGGATGTCGCGGGTATCCAGCCCGTACTGCACGGCGGCCTTTTCCGCGTGACGCAGAAAGCTGGAGTAGACCCCGGCGTACCCGAGGGTCAGCGTCTCCCGGTCGACCTGGACGGGCCGGTCTTGCAGCGGCCGGACGAGGTCGTCGGCGGCGTCCTGCAGCTCGAACAGGTCGCAGTGGTGCTGCCAACCGTGAATGTTGGCGACGGCGATTAACGGCTCGATGGGGCAGTTCCCGGCTCCGGCGCCCATGCCGGCGAGCGAGGCGTCGACCCGGTAGGCGCCCTCCTCGACGGCGACGACGGAGTTGGCCACCGACAGCGACAGGTTCTGGTGGGCGTGGATGCCGATCTGGGTGCCTTCGTCGAGGACGTCGCGGTAGGCGCGCACGCGCTCGCGGACGCCGTCCATCGTGAGCCGGCCGCCGGAGTCGGTGACGTAGACGCAGTGCGCTCCGTAGGACTCCATCAGCTTCGCCTGCCGGGCCAGCTCCGCCGCCGGCGTCATGTGGCTCATCATCAGAAACCCCGACACGTCCATGCCGAGGTCGCGGGCCTTGCCGATGTGCTGGGCGGCGACGTCGCCCTCTGTCGCGTGGGTGGCCACCCGCACGGAGGTGACGCCCAAGCCGTGCGCGCGCTCGAGGTTCTCGATCGTGCCGATGCCGGGAAGGAGCAGCGTGGTCAGCCGCGCGTTCTTCACCACGTCGGCGGCGGCGGAGATCCACTCGTCGTCGGTGTTGCTGCCCGGCCCGTAGGTGAGGCTGGCGCCGGCGAGACCGTCACCATGCGCGACCTCGATGGCGTCTACGCCGGCGGCGTCCAGCGCGGCGGCGATCGCCCGCACCTGGTCGACGGAGAGGCGGTGCCGGACGGCGTGCATGCCGTCCCGGAGGGTGACGTCTTGGATGTAGACGGCGGTCATCGGGGGGTCTCCACGAGCTCGGCGGAACGGGAGGCCGTCCGATCGGCGATCCGCTCGGCCACCCGCACGGCCGCCGAGGTCATGATGTCGAGGTTGCCCGCGTAAGCCGGGAGGTAGTGCGCGGCACCCTCGACCTCGAGGAACACCGTCACCTGCACCCGGTCGATGTCGGCCGCGTCGTCGCCGAGCAGCACGCGCAACGATTCCGACGCCGGCAGCGGGGTGAACTGGACCTGCTGCTTGAGCCGGTAGCCGGGCACGTACTCCTGTACCCGCGCCACCATCTGCTCCACCGACGCGGTGACCGCGTCGCGGTCACAGTCGTCGACGATGCACAGCACCGTGTCCCGCATGATCAGCGGCGGGTCGGCGGGGTTCAGCACGATGATCGCCTTGCCCCTGGTCGCCCCACCGACGGCCTCGATCGCCCGCGCGGTGGTCTCCGTGAACTCGTCGATGTTGGCCCGGGTGCCGGGACCGGCCGAGCGCGAGGAGATGGAGGCGACGATCTCCGCCCAGTGCACCGGGGCGACCGCAGCGACCGCCGCCACGATCGGGATGGTGGCCTGCCCACCGCAGGTCACCATGTTCACGTTGCCGGTGGCCAGGTGGTCGTCGAGGTTGACTGTCGGCACGACGTAGGGCCCGATCGCGGCCGGGGTCAGGTCGATCAACCGCTTCCCGTACGGGGCCAGGGCGTTGGCGTTGGCCATATGCGCGCGGGCCGACGTGGCATCCAAGACGATCTCGATACCGTCGAAGGCCAGCATCGCGATCAGCCCGGCCACGCCGTCGGCGGTCGTCGGCACGCCCATCCGCTGCGCGCGGGCCAGACCATCGGAGTCCGGGTCGATCCCGACCATCGCCGCGACCTCGAGTACCTCCGAAAACCGCTGGATCTTGATCATCAGGTCGGTGCCGATGTTGCCCGAACCGATGATGGCCACCTTCGTGGTCACTGCGCGCTCCTCTCGGTGAATGTGACGGAAACCGAACCCAGGCAGGTCACCTCGGCGGAGACGGTGCTATTTCAGCGCGTACCCAGCGTCGACCGGCAGCGTGATACCGGTGATGTACCGCGCCTCGTCGGAGGCCAGGAACAGTAGGGCGTTGGCGATATCGGACGGTTCCACCCAGGGCACGGGAAGGGCGTTGAGCGAGCGGTAGACCGGCTCGACGTCTTCGAGCGTGGGGTCGTCCAGGTCGGGCCGGAACAACCGGAAGTTGACGTCGTTGATCAGCATCGGCGTCTGCACCGTCGTCGGGTGGATCGAGTTGACCCGGATGGAGTGCGCGGCCAACTCGAGAGCGAGTGTCTTCATCAACCCGACGAGGCCGCTCTTGGCGGCGCCGTACGGCGCCAGACCCGGTACCAGCTTCAGTGCGATCGACGAACTGATGATCGTGATGGAACCTCCGCCGCCACCGGCGATGAGGTGCGGGATCGCCGGCTTGACCGTGTTGTAGACACCACTGAGGTTGGTGTCCAGCACCGCCTGCCAGTCCGACGCCGACGTTTCCGCGACCGAGCCCGGAATGCCCTGGATCCCGGCGTTGGCGACGACGATGTCGAGTCGGCCGAGCTGGGCCACACCGTCGGCCAGCAACGCGGTGACAGCTTCGGGCTCACGGGCGTCGGCCCGTGTGGCGATGATCCTCCGGTCGAACTTCTCGACGAGCCGGATCGTTTCGGCGAGGTCCTCGGGCGTTGCCGCCGGCGCGCCCTGAGCGGGCACCGGGCCCGCAACGTCGAACGCGATGATGTCCGCGCCCTCTTCGGCGAGCCGAACGGCGTGCGCGCGACCCTGACCTCGCGCCGCCCCCGAGATGAATGCCACCTTGCCCTCGACTCTGCCTGCCATGTCTCCTCCTTCGTGTGCCGGCGCTCTCGGCCGGTAGCGGTCGTGGGTGCCCGCGGCAGCCCATCAAGGGCGCTGGCGCGCGCGAACAATCGGTTCTACTTCCCCGGTCGCCAGCCGGGTCCCGGCCGTCGTCGTCGAGTGGCTGTTCCTTCCGTCACGCCGGTTCCCCGGCGCCGAACGTGACGGCGACGGGCCCCAGTCCGCTCACCTCGGCGGTATACGTGGCACCCGCCCGGACCGGCACCATGGGTCCGAGGGCTCCGGAGAGAACAACGTCGCCTGCCCGTAGCGGCTGGCCCAGGTCGCGGGCGGCCGCGGCGAGCCATGCCAAGGCCGCGAGCGGGTCCCCCAGGCAGTCGGCACCGGTGCCGGTGGACACCTCGTCGTCGTCCTCGCACAGCGTCATCCGCACCGCTCGCAGGTCGAGGTCGTCCAACGGCCGGCGCCGCGAGCCGAGCACGAACAGCCCGCTGGAGGCGTTGTCGGCAACCGTGTCCACGAAACTGATGTCCCAGCCGGCAATGCGGCTGTCCACGATCTCCAGGGCGGCCGCTACCTCGGCCACGGCCGCACGGACGTGTCCGCTGGTGAGGTCGGGCCCAGCCAGGTCAGCGCCGAGGATCAGGGCCACTTCGGCCTCGATCCGCGGTTGGATCAGCCGGCCGGCGTCGACCGTCCCACCGTCGGCCACGGCCATGTCCTCGAACAGCACGCCCAGGTCGGGCTGGTCGACGCCTAGCTGACGTTGCACCACGGGGTTCGTCAGGCCCACCTTCCGGCCGACGACCTTCCGGCCGACGGCGACGGCGCGAGCGGAGAGCACCTGCTGAACGGCGTAGCCGGCCGCCAACGTCGGTGGCAGCACGTCACGAACCGGGGCACAGGGCGTACCGGTCACCGCCGCCTGGTGGAGTCGTTCGACCGCGGTCGCCACCGCGTCCGGGGACACTCCGTCGGTCACCGGCCGCGCCGCGGGCAGCTGTGGCTCGTCCACCGGGGGGTCGAGGACGGTGATGGCCCGCACCGGGCAGCTCGCGGCGGCCTCGAGCGCCAGGGCGCGGGCGTCACCGGCAACGGGCTCCAGAACGACGGCGACGTTGCGCTCGTCGTCGAGGTCGAAGAGCTCGGGCGCGGACACGACGCACGAGGCAAAGCCCTCACACCGCTCGAGGTCCACCGTGATCTTCATCGTCTCTCTCTCGGTCAGGTCATGGGCCGGATGGTCGGCACCGAAGCGCTGCATCGGATCGATCCCAAGGGCACCCGCCAGCTGCATCACCAGCAGCGGGTGGGCGCCCCGGTAGTGGAGGGTGACCAGGTCGCCCTCGAGGACGGCCGTCAGATCGGTCAGCGGTACACCCGCGAGGTCGGCCGCCCGCTGACCCGCCTGCTCGGCAGCGGAACGGAACCCCGGATCCTGGACGACCTGGCGGATGACCTGGTCCAGCGGCAGGTTCACGGCTCCTGCTCGGGGAACAACCGGGCCAGTGCGATCCCGGTGGCCCAGTCCGGCACAGACCGGTACGCCAGCACTACACCGCGGGGCGTGCGCGACGTCCGTCCTGCTGCCTGGCCGGGCCCCTGCCCGGACTCGGACGCTGCCCGGCTCTCGCCGGCGGTCGCGGCGGCCATCGCGGTGACCCAGTTGCGGATCTCCGGGGCGCCGTTGCCGGCCTCGGCGAGGACGTCGGCCGTCTTCATGGCGAGGATCGAGTCGAGGTCACCCGCCTGGACGTCTTCCAGGAACGCCTCGTCGAAGTCGACGTTGATCTGGCCCATCTCCGGCGTGCCGACCCAGTGGGAGAGTCCACCGGTGCCCAGCACGACCACCCGTTCGACCGCGGGGCGCCGGCCGATGACGTCGCGCAGCAGTTCCCCGAGCTGGGCACAGCGCCACAGCGGCGGCAGCGGCTCGGTGCTGGCGTTCTGGAACACCGGCACGACCGGGATGTCCATCTCCGGTCGGATGAGCGTCAGGGGCGCCATGAAGGCGTGGTCGATCTTGGGGTTCGCGGAGAATGCGAGGTCGAAGCCGGCGGCCACGCCGTCGGCGAGGAGCTGGGCGGCGAAGGCGCCGGCCAGCGGGAGTTCGGCGCTGGCCACGCCTCCGTCACCCCAGCCGGTGGCCGTCTCCCCGATGCCGACGCAGATCTGCGGGAAGCTGTCGTAGCCGAATGAGTTCAGGTGCTCGCTGCCGATGACGACGAGCACGTCGGGGGCCAGCCGGTCCACCTCCGCGCGCACCTGGTCGAAGGCTTCGTGGACCGCGGCGTGCACGTCGTTGTCCGGCTGGAACTTGCGGATGATCATTGCCGTGTGGGACGTCGCGTACGCCCCCACCAACCTGCCCATCAGCCGGCTCGCAGGGGGTCGGAGGCCCGATCGTCAGGGCGACCGTCGCCGACGGTCCGGCCAGCCGGGTACTGCTCGGTGAGTGAGCGCAGGAAACCGCCGACGACAGCCTGGAACTCCGACGGCTTCTCGAACTGCGGCCAGTGGCCGGCGTCCTCCATCAGGTGGAACGCTGCATCGGGGATGATCCGGCTGGCCGCCTCCCCCACCGGCCACGGCATGGTCGGGTTCTGCCGGGTCCACAGCACGAGCGTCGGGCAGCTGATCGTCGCCAGCCGCTCGGCGGTCAGCATCTCCTCCGGCCGGACCCGGGCGGTGAACCCGGCGACCATGTCACCGGCGATGGCGGCGAAGTCCGGTCTGGTGTAGATCCGGTACCGGGTCTCCACCAGCTCGTCGGTGACCACGGACGGGTCATGGACCAGCCATTCCAGCCGGGCCCGGACCTTCTCCCGGGTCGGGGTATCCAGGGCCTTGGTGGTGGCGGCCGCAACCTTCTGGCCGACCTGTTCGGTCAGCGCGGCGCCGTCGGCGTCCAGCTGCAGGCCCGCCCCGGTGACGCTGACGAGCGAGGCGACCCGCTCGGGGTGGTGGACGGCGAGAAACGCCGCGACCCAGCCGCCGAGGGACTGACCGACGAGGTGGGCTCGCGGGGCGCCGATCTCGTCGAGGAAGCCAAGCACGTGCTGGGCGAGCGCGCGGATCGAGTACTCGATCTGCGGCTTGTCGGTGAAGCCGTGGCCCAGCATGTCGATGGCGTGCACGCGGAAGTCCCGGCCGAGGATGGCGACGTTGCGCACCCAGGTCTCGGCGTGCCCGCTGATCCCGTGCAGCAGGACTACCGGCTCACCGGTGCCTGCCTCGACGCTGCGGGTGCGGTACGGGCCGGCCTGGCGGTACCGGACCTCGGTGCCCAGCAGGTCCACCCAGAACGAGTTCCCCTGCGGCGGGGTCGTCCCCCCGTCGACGCTCGTCACGTCGAGCTCCTCTCCGTTCGGCCGCGCGGAGGCGCGGGATGGTCGGTCACTCTGGTCCGAACGGCTCGGTGAGCAGCGCGGTGAACGCCCTCTCGTCGAGCCAGGTGAGGCTCTCCAGCTGCAGTGCGTCGAGGAAGACCTCGCGGCCGGTGCGCAGGCTCCGGATGGCCAGGCGAAGGTCGTTGCCGTCGCGGTCGGCGCGTACCCGTACCCGGGCGAACTCGTTGCTGACCACGAGCTCGCCGTCGGCAGACCCGGTACGCAGCCACGAACCCGGCTCCGGTGCGTCACCGGCCCCGACGTCCCGGCTGCCGACGGGATCGGCCGCCGGGACCTCAGAAGAAGATGGAGATGGCACGGGGCAGCACCCGGTGGTCGAGGAGCACGGTCCGTTCGGCGATCTTCCAGCTCTCACCGGAGGTCACTATCCGGTCGCGACGGGAGCCGACGAAGAACTGCTCGGAGTTGGCCCGCCGGGACTGGAAGACGATGAAGTTGCACTCCACTACCAGGTCGCCGTTCGGCCCGGGGGTGACCAGGACGTTGCTGATGAACCGACGCGTCCGCGACCGCGGCTGCTCGGAGTGGGCAAGGCCGCCGGCCAAACGCTCCATCCGCTTGGCGAGGAAGCGGGCGTCCTCCTCCATGAGCGACCACTCGCCGGGGACGTGGTCCCGGTGCTGCCGCACCTCACGGGTCTCGGTGATCGGCATCCAGTAGCGGACGTCCTCGGTGAACAGGCCGAGCCACTCGTCGTAGCGCTGCTCGTCGAGCATCTTGGCCTCGCGGTAGAGGAAGTCCTCGACGTCGCGGCGCAGATCGGTGAGGGAACTGGTCACTTCTGCTCTCCCGGGGTGGTCATGAGCTCGAGCCAGTAGCGGTAGAAGTTGCGGTGGTTCTGCTCCGAGTAGTGCGGCCCCAGGTGGCCGGGGTACCCCTCCTCGTGGACCTCGCCCTCGTGCCCCAGGCCCATCGCGTAGTTGAAGTCCCGAGTCTGGGAGACGACCCCGCGGGCGGATTCGGTGATCTGCTCGAAGTTCTCGCCGTCGTCCTGGCCGAAGATCCCGGCCGCCGCGTTCTCCTGGGACATCTGGGTGCGGGCGAAGTCCTTGACCGACTGCGGCGCGCCGCGGTCGAAGAGCGCCGTCTGCCAGACCTCGATCTCACCCGGCCCCTTCGGGTGCCATTGGAAGAGCCCGAAGACGTGGAAGACGCCGAACTTGATCCAGGACAGGTTCGGGAAGATGTTGCCCTCGCCCAGACCGTGCATCTCCGCCTGTAACGGGGAGACCCGGGCCTGCAGCCGCTCGTGGACGGCGGTGACGTACTCGATCGCCTCCGGCCCGAGGAACTGGGCCATCCCGACGTCGTTCTGGTAGGCCCGGCCGGGCTTGCTGATGTCGCCCATCCCGTGGCCGTGGTCGAAGTGCGCGATGTAGTCGGCGAGCATGTCGTAGTCGGGGAGGAAGCCGATCTGGAAGGCCGACCCGTGGGTGTACAGCACGTGGTAGTCATCGCCGGCGAAGTTCTCCGCCGCCAGCTTCCAGTTGGCCTTGATCCGAAACTTCATCGTGGGGCCGATCACCTCGAGCCCGCCGAGCGGCGCCTCGAAGGCCAGGTCCAGGTACCAGAGCTGGTCGGCGCCGAGGTAGTCCACCAGCGGGATGGCGTTCTCGTCCCAGTTGGCGAAGACGAAGCCCTTGTAGGTCTCCACCCGCGGAACGGCCTTCAGGCCCAGCCGGGACTTGTCCAGCTCGCCGTTGTAGACGGTGTCCGCGCGGGGCACGCCGATCAGGTCGCCGTTGTTGCTGTAGGTCCAGCCGTGGTACGGGCAGCGGAAGAACTTCGACGTCCCGGCGTCGGTGCTGCAGACGGCCATGCCCCGGTGGGCGCAGGAGTTGAGCATCACCCGGATCGCTCCGTCCGCACCGCGGGTGGCGATCACCGGGTCCTCGCCCATGAAGTTCGTCAGGTAGTCGCCCGGCTCGCTCAGCTGCGACTCGTGCCCGATGAACAACCAGGTCTTGGTGAAGACCCGGTCCAACTCCGTGCGGTAGATCGCCTCGTCGACGAAGACCGTTCGGCTGACGGCGCCCTCGTCGGGCTTCACCAGGTCGTGCAGTCCTGCGGCGGCCACGTCAACGGGGCGTTCGCTGATGCTGGTCATGGTCGGGTCCTCTCGGGGCCGGACGGGTTGCGTGGGGTGAGGTGGGAGGGCGGACCGGAGCGGCCCACCTGCAAGCGGGCCCCCTCCGGGATCACTGAGCGCTGTCGGTGCTGGCCCAGCTGTTCTGGGCCCCGAGGTTGGCCATGCCCGCCGTGTACAGGGCGCCCTGCGCGTCGAAGGGGAGATGTGCCACGCCGGCCCGCTCGTAGACGGGGGTCGCGGCTTCCAGCCGGCTGTAGATCTCCTCCATGTCCGGCGGCAGCTCGTGGTCCTGCCACGCGGCGTAGTCCCCGTAGCCGTGGTCGTAGTTCCACTCCGGCACGTAGTAGAGGCGCCCGGACGCCCCCGCGCTGTCCTGCGCGGCGAGGAAGAGCGAGATCGGCAGCAGGTGCTCGGGAATCGCCGGGCGCATGAAGTAGGCGATGCCCTGCTCGTTGAAGGCCCGGGCGGTGGCGTCGAACCACGACGCGCGGGTGTGCCCCGGCATGATCGCGTTGACCGCGACACCGTCGCCGCGCACCTCCTCGGCGAGGTAGAAGGTCAGCGCCATCACGGCGGCCTTGGTGGCCTGGTAGGGCATCTCGACCGTCCACGGGCGCAGCCCGTGGTAGCCGCCGCCGGCGGCGACGGGCAGGACGCCGCTGCTGACGACGTTGACGATGCTGCCCCGCTGCTGGGCCCGCATCGGCTCGATGAACCGGCGGATGGCCTTCAGCGTGCCGAACACGTTGACGCCGAACATCACCTCCCAGTCGCGGTCGGTCGTGTCGAGGGTGTTCCGGTGGCCGGTCGGGGCGAAGAGGGTTTCGGAGACCAGAGACGCGTTGTTGACCAGGACGTCGACGGTCCCGAACCGGTCGATTACAGCGTCTCGGGCGGCGTCGAGGGCGGCGTCGTCGGTGATGTCCATGTCGACGGCCATGCCACTGCCGTCCGACTCCAGCTGCTTGCGGAAGTCGTCAGCGTCGTCCCACGTCAGGTCCGCGGCAACGACCTTGGCGCCGGCGCGGAGCAGTCCCTCGCAGAGGGAGCGGCCGATGCCGCGGGCTCCACCGGTGACAACGACGACTCGACCCGCCACCTCGCCCTGCCACTCACCGAGTGCCCGCTCCACCAGTTGACGCTGCCGCGCAGTGGCTGCGGCTCCTCCACCAGACTCTGACATCTCATTCTCCTCATAGCAGGACAGCTGTCTGCGCTGCAGTGCGCGTTGGAAGGAACGTATGGCCCTCATCACACCCTGTCTATAGATTGTTCTGGAGTCCTGCTATTCACTGGTGGAACAAGGAGCCGCACATGGAGCTGCGTCAACTCAGGTATCTCGTTGCGGTTGCCCGCGTGGGGTCGTTCCTCGGCGCCGCCGCCACCCTCGACGTGCCGCAGCCCTCGCTGTGGCGTTCGGTCAAGGCGCTGGAGGCGGAGCTGGGCATCGCCCTCTTCGAGAGGTCCGGCCGCGGAGTACAGCTGACCGGTGCCGGGCACCAGTTGCTGCCCCGCGCCGAGCACCTGCTGGATCGAGCGGAGGCGGTCTCCCTCTTGGCCAGCGAACTCGCTCACGGTCGGGCGGGCGTCGTCACGGTGGCGTGCGCCCATCCGCACGTGCCACGGTTCCTCGCGCCCCTGATCGGCACCTTCCGGTCGACGCATCCCGGCATCCACGTCGCCGTCCACGAGTACTCGGGCCTGCCCGCGATCGAACAGGTGCTCAACGGTGACGTCGATCTCGTTACAGGCCTCCCGCAGGCCGAACAGCGTCTAGCGGGCCACCAGCTCGGCGACGTGCGGCTGGCGGTGGTGACCTCCGACGACCACCCGTGGCGGGGCCGGCGCCACGTCTCGACCGCTGAATTGCGCGGCCAGCCGGTGCTGACCGGGCACGCCGGCAGCCTCACCCGGCGCCTGCTGGAGCCGGCGCTGCGGGCAGGGGGCTTTGGGCTCGACATCACGTTGGAGAGCGGCAACGCCACCACACTCGTTGCGCTCGCCCGGGCCAGGCTGGGGGTGGCCGTCATCGCCGACGACAACCTCGGTGCCAACGACTCGGCCAGCTGGCCAGCGCTCGTCGACGAGCACACCCCGATGAGCGCCCCGCTGTGGATCTACTGGTCACGCGAACGAGGCATCGCCCCGGCGGTGCGGTCCTTCGTGCGCCACGTCCAGGGATCCGGCGACCGGCTGGACCGGGACGGCGGCCAGCGCAGTCCGGGCTGAGGCCCAGCCGACCTCGGGCTGACCACGCTGGTCAGAGCAGGAGGTGGTCGATCTCCTCCGCCGCAGCTGCCAGCCGAGTGAGGACGTCCTGCTCGGTCGCCGGGCTCATCCGACTGAGCGGCAGGGAGGCGTTAACCGCCAACCGCGGGGAGCTGGTCGAGGCCAGTGCGACGGCGAGGGAGGCGACACCCTCCTCGCTCTCCTCCTTGCTCGTCGCAAACCCCCGGGAACGGATCGTGCGCACCGCGTCGAGAAGCTCGGTCCGGGTGCCGAGCGAATGTGGGGTCAGCTGGACGAGCTGCTCGTCGGGATAAAGCAGACGCAGCTCGTCGTCAGTCAGCATGGCCAGCAGCGCCTTGCCGGTGGAAGTGCAGTGGGCGGGCATGCTGCGCCCGAGCCGGTTGGCCACCCGCAGGGCCCGTTCGCTCTCGATGGAGTCGATAAAGTGGACCTCGTTCCCCTCGAGCCGGCCCAGGTGCACCGTCTCCCCCAGGTCGCTGTTGAGCCGCTCGAGCACCGGGCGTGCCCGGTTCCGGACGTCGAGTCGGCGCAGCAGACCGAACGCCAGCGAGTCCAGGGTCGGCCCCGGGACGTAACTGCGCGTCGCGGCGTCCTGCCGGACGTAGCCGCGGTACTGGAGCATGGCCAGCAGCCGGTGCGCGGTGGACGATGCCACGCCGAGGTACTGGCTGACGTCCGTCAGCCGCAGGGTGGGGTGCTCCCCCAGCAGCAGCACCACCCGGAGTGCGTTGTCGACCGACTCGATCGGGTACTGCGGCGCGGAGCCGAACTCCGGTGTTGGGGGCAGGTTCGACACCGCGCTCATGGGTCTGAGGCTACGGGGTGTCTGCTGTGCAGAGAGCGATGCCGACGGCCTCCGCCCCGGCGGTCACCCCATCCGGGTGACTTCATGCCGCCACGCCACGCCCTCGTTGAAGCCCGGTCCGAGGTCGGGCAGCGCCGCCAGGTCCTCGGCCGGCAGGTCCGCCTGGGTGCCTCCCGCCGAGGCGATCTGGAGGGACAGCCGGGCCAGGGAGTCCACGCTGATCGCCCGCAGGACCGCTTCCTGGACCGATCCGCCGCTGCTGGTCAGGCCGTGCCCGCGGAGCACGACGACCGGCCGCTCACCCATGGCCGCCACCATCTCCAGGGCCAGACCCCGGTTCCGTACCAGCACGCCACGCCGGTAGACGGGCACCCCGCCGGCAGCCAGCTTGGCGCCCGGGATGTCGAACGCACCGACGATGGGGCGGATCGCGAGGCCGGCCAGGTCTGCTGCGACCACCGCCGGCGGATGCACGTGGACGACGGCGGCGGCCTCCGGCCGGGCACGCAGCACCTCCACGTGCAGCGGCAATTCGTTCGGTGGGGACCACCCATCGAGCTCGCCCGGAGCTCCGGGGGCACCCCCCTGGTCGACGAGGTGGACGTCGGCGGCCGTCGTCCAGCCCAAGCCCCGCTCCTGAGGGCCGCGGCAGCGGATCAACAAGCGTTCCTCGTCGATCCGCAGGCTGACGTGGCCCAGGAACCCGTCGGACAGCCCACGGGCTGCGGCGACCCGACACGCATCCGCGACGAGCTGCCGCTCAGCGGCGTAGTCGCCCCTGATGCCGCCGCTCATGCCGGCGCCGCCACCGCGGCCGGCAGCCGGTCGAGTTGCGCGACGACGTCGTCGAACGACGCGCCCGCACCCACCGCCCTCCGGCAGAGCAGCAACGCCTTGGGCCAGTTGACCGCGACCGCTCCTCGCAGGACCCCGCTGTCGTCGGTGTAGACCGCGGCTCCGCGGCGATCGGCACTAGTCAAATCCCCCACCAGCGCGTGCCGGGTCGCCCCGACCGGCCGGCCGACGATCTGGATCTTCCAGTCGTACTGGTCGCTCCACACGTACTCGACCGGGCGGTGGGACCGCAGGTCCTCGGGGTGGGCGATGTTGTGTGCCACCACGGCAGCGGACTCAACCGCGTTGGTCCAGTGCTCGACTCGCACATGCTCTCCGTGTCCCGGGTGGAACCACCGCAGCACGTCACCGACGGCGTACACCTCCGCGGCGTCGACCGCTCGGCAGTGCTGGTCGCAGACGACGCCGTTGTCCACGAGGAGGCCCGAGGAAGCCAGCCAGCCGTCGTTGGGAACGGCCCCGATCCCGACCACGACGGTCCCCGCCGTCAGCTGCGAACCGTCGGTCAACTGCACCGTTAGGTCACCGGCTCCGCCCTCGACCGACTCGACACCCAACCCGAACTTCGTGTTCACGCCGTGCCGGGTGTGCAGGTCGACGAACAACTCTCCAACCTCTCGGCCGACGACGCGTCCGATCGGAGCGGCAAGGGGATCGACGACGGTGACCTCCCGGCCCAGGGCGTGCGCGGTGGCGGCCACCTCCGCGCCGATGAAGCCACCGCCGATGACCACGACTGGCCGGTCGACCTCCAGGTCGTTCCGCAGCCTGCGCGCGTCGGCCATCGAGCGCAGGACGTGCACCCCGGATGTGGCCGACCACGGGGAGGGGCGCGCGGCGGCACCGGTGGCGAGCACCGCAGCGTCGTAGTCGACCGTGCTCCCATCGATGAGCAGCACCTGCCGGTCGGCGACGTCCAGACGCTGCGCCGCGACCCCCAGACGCAGCTCGATCCCGACTGCTGCCGCCGCCTCGGCGGTCAGCAGCGCGATCCGCTCTTCGGACCAACTGCCGGCCAGGAGTTGCTTAGACAGCGGCGGCTTGTCGTAGGGCAGGTCCGGCTCGTCGCCCACGAGGACGATGCGACCGCCGAAGCCCTCGGTGCGCAGGGCCTGCGCCGTCCGCACGCCGGCGACCGACGCGCCGACGACGACCACGGTCCGGGGATCCGTCATCAGTCCTCGATGCTCAGCGCGTTGACCGGACAACTGCGCGCGGCTTCCTCGACCCGCGGCCGGTCGGCGTCGCTGATCTCCTCAGTCAGGAGCACAACCTTGCCGTCGTCGTCGATGTCGTAGGCGTCGGATGCGCCGGTGATGCAGTTGCCGTATCCCTGACAGGCCTCGACGTCGGCCATCAACCGGGGCATGAGCTCTCCTGTTCGATGGTGGGTGGATCAGGAACGTTTTCTGGGGGAGGCGGAGACACCGATCCCGCCGTCGGGGTGGACCACCCCGCCGGTGATGCCACGGGACCGGTCGGAGGCCAGGAACACGTAGCTACACGCGTGGTCCGCAGCCGTCAACGCGACCTGCAGCGGTACCCGGGACGCCAGTTCCTCGGCGCGGCCCGGGATGTCGCCCAGGCTGCGCCCCGCAGTTCCCAGGCTGGGCAACCCGCGCAGGTCGGTGCCCAGCGTGCCGCCCGGTGCGACCCCGTTGACCCGCACCTCCGGCGCCAGGTCGTGGGCGAGGGCCGTGACGATCCCGCGGACGGCGAACTTCGAGGACAGGTACAGAACGCCGCCTCGGCCCGGGAAGTAGGAGGACGTCGACTCTGTGAGGAGCACCACTCCGCGTCCCGACGCCTGCAGATGGGGCAGTGCCGCCTTCACGGACTGCAAGTGGGAAAGCACGTTGGTGCGGAACATCTCGTCGAAAGCGGCCTCGAGCACGTCGGCGTCGAGGTCGAGGAGACTGCGGTAGAAGTCGAACACCCCCACGCAGTTGACCAGAACGTCCAGCCCGCCGAAGGCCTCGACTGCCGAGGCGACCGCGGCGTGGTTGGCCTGACGGGTGACCGCGTCGCCGACGGTGACCGGGACGTCGGGCAAGGCTGCCTCGATCTCCGCGCTCTTGTCCGGATCGCGCTCCAGGACCGCGACCCGCGCTCCTTCGGCGAGGAAGGCGTCCACGACCGCCCGGCCGATGCCCGAGCCCGCGCCCACGACCAGCGCTCGCCGCCCCTCGAGCCAGCCCGCGGTCACTGGCTGCCACCCTCGGGCAGGTGCTGCGCCGGCTCGTTGTCGCCCTCGAGGACCGCGCCGTCCTCGAGGATGCCTGCGGTCCCGTCGGCGACCAGCGACCCGAAGGGGTTGCCGATCATCGCCGAGAAGGTGGCGGTGCTCTGCCAGGTCAGGGCCTCGAGCTCCAGGGGGTCCAGCGCTACCCACTGCCCGGACTTCGGTGACTCGACCAGGAGCCGGGAGCCGTTGCGGGTATCGACGCGGACCACCCGCACCTCGGCGAACTCGTTCGCGATGGTGATCGCGTCGCCGCGGACGCCCGCTAGCAACGCGTCGCGCTCGGCTGCGGCGCGCCGCGCAGCCCGGGCATCGACCTCCTCGCCCTCCCAGTGCAGCGTCACAGGAAGATCGCCAGGTTCTGCATCCGCATGACCGAGTCGTCCACGAGGATCGTGCGACGGGCCAGTTTCCATCCCCCGGGAGTCCGGCGTAGGAGATCCTCGCGCCCGGCGGAGACGAACGAGCCCTCGCGGACGTCGCCGCGGCTGCGGAACAGCAGGGTCGCCGACTCGACCACCAGGTGGTCCTCCACCAGCTGCCCGTCCAGATCGGCGGCGAAGGTGCGCACGTTGCTGAGGTGGTGGCGCAGCCGGGACGGCGGGTCCTCGGTCCAGGCGTGCTCGGTGAGGAACCGTGCGACCCGGCGGGACAGTGAGTACTTGTCCTCGTCGAAGTGGGCCATCCCCGGAGAGGTGTCGAAGCCGGCGCCCAGCGCGGTCGTGACCCGCACCGGCATCAGGTAGTGGATGTCGTCGGTGAGGAGGTCCAGCCAGTCGGAGTACGACTGTGCGTCGAGCATCCACGTCTCGTCGACCAGCCACTGGTGGGCCATCAGGTGCCGCTCGTCACCGAAGGGCAGCGACCGCCCGGTCCGCTGAACACGGGAGGCGTTCCGGCCGAGCACAGAACTCGCGGAATGAGTGTCGGTCATGCCTGCGCCGCCGTCCCGTACGACGCGGCGGTGACCTCGCCGGCCGGGGCCGGGATTTTCGCGGAGGCGTCCCGGGCGCCCTCCCCCGGTCCACCCACCTCGACCGTGGCCGCGATGGACATCGGCTTTTCCAGGTCGTCGGCCCAGCGGTTGAGCAGGGCCCGCTGGTTGTACTCGCTGTAGCCGGTGTGCGCCGACCCCGGGCCGTGAAACTGCTCGGGGGTGAGCTGCGGGATCACCTCAGTGTCGTCCTCGAGGATGCCCATCCGGCTGTTCAACCGCAGCCGGCGGGCCATGGAGCCGGCCGCGGTGTTGGTCAGCGAGACCCAGTTCTCGACGTCGTCCTGCTCGAACATGCCGGTCGAGCCGAAGCACATCAGGTACGCCTTGTAGGACAACGCCTTGAATTCCTCCGGCGCCTCGGCGTCGACGGCGAACCACGACAGCACCTCGGTCTCATCCTCGCTGATCGGCTGCCATTGCCGGATGGAGATGAAGGGCAGCACGTCCTCGGAGTCGGCCACCCGCGGCCAGTTGTGCACGAGGGAGAGGTTCGGGTAGATGGACGCCGCGCTGATCATGAAGCCGTCGTCGCCGATGACCTTGAGCTGATCGGACGACAAATGCTGCTTCATCCGGTCCACCATTTCCTGCGGATACCCGACGTAGCGCAGCCGCTCGTCGAGGTCGCCCTCGGGGAGCTTGTAGGTCGTCCCGCCCCCGGCGCCCGCCCAGTAGGTGGCCCCGTCCTTGCGCTTCTCGGCCTTGGGCTCCCGGAACAGCCCGATCTCCACCACCGAGGTGTGGGTCTGCGGCGTGTGGTACATGTCGCCGGCGAAGTTCTCCGCTCCGATCTTCCAGTTGGCCTTGACCCGCCAGCGCTGCGGGCCGCGCAGCTCGATGCCGCTGCCGCTCTGCTTGGTGTAGTGAGGTTTTCTCACCAGGTTCGGCGGCCTGAAGGACGTCGTCGCTGGTCGTCGCGGGTGTTCCGGATGTAG
>JABAKE010000231.1 GCA_019779905.1 Modestobacter lapidis
GTAATCAAACAAATTGACCGTCGATTCCCCATCAATCGAGGTCAACCAAAGGTCAAAATTGAGTCATAATGAATCTCAAGTAGTTCCCCCAAATTTAGTTCGAGAATCGAACGATTTGGTTCGATAAATTTCGAAACGGGTTCAATTTGACCTAAAACGGTCCACAACGGTTAAGTGAACTTGTGGTCAAACCACAGACCATGGTCAAGGTCAACTAATCATGGTTGACATGTCAAACTAACCAGCGTCGAAACACGGTCGTTTTGACTCTAATTTCAGCTGATTTGGACAAATATACATTAAGTTATGACTTAATTAATAAAAGAGTCCCGAAATAAATCAAATTGAGAAGCCCAGGACCAAGTAGCCGTCCAAGGCATGGACGGCTAGCCGTCTGGGGTGGACGGCCAACCGTCCATGGCCTGGACGGCCACCACCCTGGGTCGAGCCTATTTTGCACATTTTGAGTTTTATTTTAACTCAACCTCTCCCATCCGATTTTCTTTTTAATTATTTATAATTAAAGGATAATTATAAAATGGCAGCCTCTTTACAGGCCCTTGGATCACTTTTAAGTGATTTAATCATAGCCATTAAGTCTAGGTTTGATGGTGTATATATAAGGCTTTGTTATTTAGGGTTAGAGGGCGATTTTGGAGGCTTTAGAGCTACTTTACACTAGGAGCAA
>JABAKE010000232.1 GCA_019779905.1 Modestobacter lapidis
GCTGTTTGACACATGAATCCATAGTAAAGAATCGGACAAGGAATGCGCTCTTACTGCTGCCATTAAGCCAATGAAATCGTTTTTGTACGAGTAAGGGGTACGCACGGGTTAGGCTTTCCTTGCCTTGTCCAATAAGCTGTTTGCAGGATAAGGCGAGACAGATAGAGATATCTCATTAAGAGAGGACGGGACTCCTTCTTCGTGACTGGGACTGTACATGGATTCTAAACCTTGGGCATTAAAACTTGAAGCGAAGCAAGCGGGTGGCATGTGTAACCCGTTAGTTGAGTAAGGGTCGTAGCGAGAGGACTAGTAAAGTCAAGCCTTACCTTACTCTTGCAATTTCGTGTGCATGTCTGCTTTCTTGTTCTCAGATGCTACATAACGGCTCTTTAACGCATCCCCTATACGCTGCGGA
>JABAKE010000233.1 GCA_019779905.1 Modestobacter lapidis
TAGGGGAAAAGCCGTTTCCGACTCACTTTTGTCTGCCCGCTTGAGACTCCGACGGTTCAGGGACGTCGAGATTGGGCAATCTTCGGTAAAGCTTTCTCCCGGTTTGCGGAAGAAGGCTTTTGATTTTGGTGTCTCCCGTGATTCCACCAGGGCGGGGTCGGGAAGACACTATTCTTTGACCAACGCAGAGAAGGGATGGCTTTTCAACATACGTGTCGGCACTATGGTGTACCGCAGACATCTTTTCGTCGACATCCAGCCGTATGTTCCCTCGCGGTTTGCGTTGCAGTTGGGCTTCTCTCAAGGCGTTGTTGGAGCGCCTTCGAGCATGGTGAAGCGCTTTGGAGGTTTGCAGGATGGGAGAAATGCTTGGGCTTTTTATAGTGCGGAGGACACTACTGCCATGATTTCTTATCCCGAGTTGCCCACTTTCCGGACTGCTGGCTTCGCGAAGTGGTTCGCGGAGAGCTTTTCAGTGTACCGGGGGCTTTCCAAGAAGGAGCTTAATGTGAAGCAGTCTTCTGAGAAGGGGTCTGGTAGATCAGACGGCGTCCGGCGAGAGGAAGTTTTGTCCTTCCTTTCTGGAGAGAAGCATAGAATAGGCTTTCTCGAGGAACAGGATGTCATCAGATCTGGAGCTGTGCAGGAGGTAACTGACGAGGTCTTGAAGCAGCTCGAGGAGGA
>JABAKE010000234.1 GCA_019779905.1 Modestobacter lapidis
TACTCAGGTCGAAGATACCTTGGCTAGTGGAACCCTTAAGGTCGAGGAACCTTTCAAGAATCGCCAACCACCCTTCAATCGCAAGCCCAATGTCGAGGTCAATGCCATCGCCCAACCCATGCAAGTCACCCACTCAAACTCGCCAGTTCAAGCTAGAGAGCAAGCCTGTCAATTCACCAACTTGTACATGCCTTTGGAGCGTGTCTTTGAGAAATTAAAGGCGCGCAATCTTCTTTTTCCATTAGAGCCTCGACCTCTTCCAAATCCTTTGCCCAGATACTTCAAAGAGCATGAATATTGCCAATTCCATCAAACTAAAGGCCATCACACCAACCAGTGTATGCGCCTTCGCCATGAGATTCAAGACCTTATCGACAAAAAGATCATTGCTCCACCAAATCCTTCAAGTCAACCGAATGTCACCAATAATCCTCTCCCGACTCATGCCGTACCACCACCAGCTCAAATCAATGCCCTGGGCCTCGACGACCCAAAAATTCGTCACCCAATTCGCCCATATATCCCACTTCAAGGTACTTTGACCCAAGCTTTCTATCAAGCTCGTTCCCAAGGCCTCATTACCCCACTGGTACCTCGCTTTCGCCAGCCGTTTTGTCAATATCACAACCTCTTTGGGCATGACACCGAGCATTGCCGTGTTTTAGGGAAACTGGGTAGTTC
>JABAKE010000235.1 GCA_019779905.1 Modestobacter lapidis
CTTATATATATTATCTACTATCTGCATATCATATCATTTGTGCGTGAGTTTGCATGCTTAGGACAATGTTGCCTTGCCAACGATACGCTTAGTCCTGAACCCTGTCTCCACTCGACACTAGGGCAATCATGACGAAGCTATCAACCTATTGCCAAGTACCTTCGGGTATATCAAAAGATTAGTCACGTACTGTTTGACCCACGTGGCATCATTGATTGTCACAAGTGGTTAGGTATATAGACTATCTGCAATAGGAGCCTGTACGTACCCACCTTGTGCATTAGTCCATGTAGACAGCCAATAAGACACCTTGCTCTCCACTGCTTGCACACACCTGTTATGCTGTCGGATTTTTCCTAGGCACATAGCTGTGCCGTTATGCTGCCGAAATTCCCTTTTTGCAACATGATGGTACCGTTATGTTGCTGAAGTTTTCCCATGCATTTAATTGCGTTGTTATGCTGCCAAAATCCTTTTAGCACATAATCGCGCCGTTATGCTGCCGGAATTTCCCTTATTTGATGAGCCTTGTTTGTAAATGCTAGAACCTCCAGGGTTGTGACATCCTCGGATGATCTTCAATATTTTTCATATAGGTCCTTCATTCTAAGGATTTTGGGTCCTTAGAACAGAAGGATCAATCTGAAGATAGGAAAGAATGTCCTACGTGTCTACGCCC
>JABAKE010000236.1 GCA_019779905.1 Modestobacter lapidis
TCTTCCATTGTCCCTTGATCTGGCAAATGATGAGGGCTGAGTCCCCGTATACTTCTAATTCTTCTATCCCCAGTTCTAAGGCTGCTTCCAACGCTAGGATGCATGCTTCGTACTCGGTTATGTTGTTTGTGGCCTCGAAACTGAGTTTAGCTGCTAGAGGTGTGAAGACATCGTCGGGGGAGATTAACAAAACTCCGATACCAAAGCCCCTTTTATTTGCAGCTCCGTCGAAATATACCTTCCACGGCTTCTTTTCTATTTCCATAATCTCTTCATCCGGGAATTGGTGATTGATCGGTCCAACTGGCGAAGACGGACATTCTGCTAACTGATCGGCTATCGCCCTTCCCTTCGTCGATTTCTGAACCACATACTGTATATCGAACTCGGATAATAACAACAACCATCGGGCCGTTCTGTAGGATAAGGCTGGCTTTTCTAGTAAGTACTTGAGAGGATCCATTCGGCTAATCAACAGAACTCGAAACGATAGCATGTAATGGCGGAGCTTTTGAGTTGCCCATACCAAAGCCACGCACGTTTTTTCCAATGGATCATAGTTCGCTTCGTAGTCTGTCATCTTCTTACTTAGATAGTAGATGGCGTTTTCTTTTCTAGACTCCTGAAGATATTGAGCCAACATAGCTCCCATTGCGGTTTCGGTGGCCGTTAAGTACA
>JABAKE010000237.1 GCA_019779905.1 Modestobacter lapidis
CACATCTCATGTGCAATCCAGGCCCACAGTTAATTGCAAATAACTCCACTATATAAATGCAATTGCACTCCAGTCTTAGGAATATTACATGAAGACCCTAAACTTCCTCATTGCCACAAGTAGGCCCCTCCATCAATATCCATGGATCAATTGGACCTGTCTTCCAAACTAGATCCACATCTTATTATCCTTGAGCCCCAATTAATTATAATGATCATGGTACCTTTCCAATTAACTCTTAATCGGAATGGGTGTACACTTACCAATGATAAATCCATTAATTGGCACAAGGGGATATTAAAGATAGATTCCATCTTGACCATTAAATGTTCCCACAGCTCTACTACCACGTACCCAAACCACCGAGGTGTTGACCTACAATTGGCCTCACTCATTGGTGACTCAAAGCAAATGGACAGATAGAAACTTGAGTTCATCAACGTCTCAGGATTGAGAGCCTATTGCTAGGGAATTATGAGAGCAGACCTTAATGTATAGACAGTGTTCTTTAAGGTGCTTCTCATGGTCCTTCAATACATCCAATGTACCAGTACTGTGATCCAGAATCTTCCATTCTGATGATCGAGACAAAACATACTATCTCACAGTAATCAAAGTACTGCAACCTTGTCAGATGAGATGTCCAGTCACCATCACCGGTTGTGAATCAATTTCAAG
>JABAKE010000238.1 GCA_019779905.1 Modestobacter lapidis
AGACGGTCGAATTCTACGTTGATGACCTCGCCGTCAAAAGCAAAAGGAAAGAAGACCATCTCAAAGATCTTCGAGAAGTCTTCCTCCGACTACGCAGGCACAAACTGCGAATGAATCCCCTAAAATGCTTCTTCGGTGTATCATCGGGTAAGTTCCTCGGATTCGTAGTTCGGAAAGCGGGAATAGAGCTTGACCCTATCAAAGTCAAGGCTATCCTAGAAATGCCATCCCCAAAAACCCTGAGACAGTTAAAAGGGCTTCAAGGAAGATTGGCATACATTCGACGGTTCATCTCCAACCTGTCAGGGAAATGCCGTCCATTCTCCCGCCTAATGAAAAAGGCCGTGGACTTTGTCTGGGATGATGAATGCGAAACTGCGTTCCAAGACATCAAGTCATACCTGACCAAACCTCCAGTACTGGCTGCCCCCACAACTGGAAAACCATTTATCTTGTACACAAGAGCCCTCGACCACTCTTTGGGAGCTCTACTTGCACAAGGAAATCATGAGGGAAAAGAAGCTGCTCTATACTATCTCAGCCGCATGCTGGTAGGTGCAGAGCATCGCTACTCTCCAGTCGAAAAAGAATGCCTCGCAGTGATGTTTGCTGTACAAAAGCTACGTCACTATCTGCTGTCCAACACAGTATACCTGATCTCGAGGATCAAAGATCGG
>JABAKE010000239.1 GCA_019779905.1 Modestobacter lapidis
AAATAAATGAGAAAAAATGTGGGAATGACCTAATATGCAAGCTAACATGATATATGCAAATACTTGTATAAAACTGAGCAAAATATGGCTTAGAAATAATTAATAAGTCACTTTAAAGTCCATATTCAAATCTGGACAGATTTGAATATCCACCTTAAAGGGCCTAAAAATTATGGGTAAGTCATAGCAAAAACCTAAACATGCATAATAATATACCAAGACAAAATACTAAATAAAGAATCATTCAACCATGCTCAAATATTTGAATTAAACACAAGGGAAGAGACTCACCTTTGCATGCTCCCTCGAACCAATTTAAATATCACACAAAGCATCCAACAATATAGAGACATGATTAATATGACAAGAGCTATGACCCTTCTAATCCTAAGGACCTAATATCATGCAAAGACTCTAAATACAAAAATAAACTAACCTAAACATGCTTAAAATATTAAAAAAGAAGACCTTTTTAATACAAGGTCATATATTCATGCATTGCCCATGAAAGGTAAAACCTTTACATGAGACAATGTGTGACACATGACTCTTGCACCAAAACAGTAGCTAAACATACAAAATATTATAGGAAGAAGACACTTTTAACAATTCTAAACATGTATTACATATTAATAAATTACCTAGCATGCATCAACATAAAAAAGGACTTGACCT
>JABAKE010000026.1 GCA_019779905.1 Modestobacter lapidis
CGCGGCCAGCAACTCCGCGGCACGATCCAACAGCTGCGGGCCGAACATCGGCTTCAGATCATCGGCCGCCAGCGCGTCCAGGGCCGAGGTCAACTCACCCATGACACCTCCCGCGGCATTCGAACTGATGTTCGAAGCATACCGCCAGGCAAAGCCCTGCACAAGCTGAAATAGCAGGTCAGCGCCTTGTTACGCGACCGCCACGCGCCGTCGCCAGCCTCTCCGGGCACGTGCGCGGGCCGGGGCTGCCCCCTTCGGTGGAGAAGCCGGCCAGGAGTGTCGGTGAGCAGTGGAGAATGCCTGCCATGACCCATGTGCTCGACCCCGACGCGCTGTCGCGCGAGAGCCGACCGGTCCCCGCGCCGCTGGAGCCGTTCGCCGACGTCACCCGCTCGGACGCCGCCTTCCGCGCCTTCCTGCACGGCCTGCCCGGGGTCGACCAGGTCGGCGCCGAGGCGCGCGCGAAGGTGCTCGGCACCCGCTCGATCAAGACGACGGCCAAGGCCTGGGCGATCGACACCGCGATCTCGATGGTCGACCTGACCACGCTGGAGGGGTCGGACACCCCCGGCAAGGTCCGCAGCCTGGCCGCCAAGGCCCGCCGCCCCGACCCGGCGGACCTGACCTGCCCGTCGGTCGCCGCGGTGTGCGTCTACGGCGACCTGGCCGGGATCGCGAAGGATGCGCTGGCCGGCACCGGCATCAACGTCGCCGCCGTCGCCACCGCCTTCCCCAGCGGCCGGGCGAGCCGGGCGGTCAAGCTCGCCGACGTCCGGGACGCCGTCGCGAACGGCGCCGACGAGATCGACATGGTCATCGACCGCGGCGCGTTCCTGGCCGGCCGCTACCTCGACGTGTTCGAGGAGATCGTCGCCGTCAAGGAGGTCTGCACGCGCCGAGAAGGGGGGTCCGCGCACCTCAAGGTCATCCTGGAGACCGGCGAGCTGGTCACCCTGGACAACGTCCGCCGCGCCTCCTGGCTGGCGATGCTCGCCGGCGGCGACTTCATCAAGACCTCCACCGGCAAGGTCTCCCCCGCGGCCACCCTGCCGGTCTGCCTGGTGATGCTCGAGGCGGTCCGCGACTTCCGCGCCGCCACCGGCCGGCAGGTCGGCGTCAAGCCCGCCGGCGGCATCCGGACGACGAAGGACGCCGTCAAGCACCTGGTGCTCATCAACGAGACCGCCGGCGCCGACTGGCTGTCCCCCGACTGGTTCCGGTTCGGCGCCTCCAGCCTGCTCAACGACCTGCTCCTGCAGCGGCAGAAGCTCCGCACCGGGCACTACAGCGGCCCCGACCACGTATCGGTGGACTGACCGATGACCAGCCCGTTCGAGTACGCCCCGGCCCCCGAGTCCCGCTCGATCCTCGACCTGAAGCCCAGCTACGGGCTGTTCGTCGACGGCGAGTTCACCGACGGCACCGGCGCTCCGATGAAAACCCTCAACCCGGCCACCGAGGAGGTGCTCGCCGAGGTCGCCACCGGCAGCGAGGCCGACGTCGACCGGGCGGTGCGCGCCGCCCGGCGGGCGTTCACCCGGGCGTGGGGCCCCATGCGGCCGGCCGACCGCGGCAAGTACCTGTTCCGCATCGCCCGGCTGCTGCAGGAACGCGCCCGCGAGTTCGCCGTCCTGGAGTCCCTGGACAACGGCAAGCCGATCCGCGAGTCCCGGGACGTCGACGTCCCGCTCGCCGCGGCGCACTTCTTCTACCACGCCGGCTGGGCCGACAAGCTCGAGCACGCGGGCCTCGGGCCGGCCCCGCGGCCGCTGGGCGTGGCCGGGCAGGTCATCCCCTGGAACTTCCCGCTGCTCATGCTGGCGTGGAAGATCGCCCCGGCGCTGGCCACCGGCAACACCGTCGTCCTCAAGCCGGCCGAGACCACCCCGCTGACCGCGCTGCTGTTCGCCGAGGTGTGCCAGCAGGCCGATCTCCCGCCGGGCGTGGTGAACATCGTGACCGGTGCCGGCGACACCGGCCGGGCCGTGATCAACCACCCGGACGTCGACAAGGTGGCCTTCACCGGCTCCACCGCGGTCGGCCAGTCGATCGCCCGGGCCGTCGCCGGAACGCACAAGCGGCTGACCCTGGAACTCGGCGGCAAGGCGGCGAACATCGTCTTCGACGACGCCCCGGTCGACCAGGCCGTCGAGGGCATCGTGCGCGGCATCTTCTTCAACCAGGGCCACGTGTGCTGCGCCGGCTCCCGGCTGCTGGTGCAGGAGTCGGTGCACGACGAGGTGGTGGCCTCGCTGCAGCGCCGGATCGGCACCCTGCGGGTCGGCGACCCGCTGGACAAGAACACCGATCTCGGCGCGATCAACTCCGCCGAGCAGCTGGAACGGATCCGGGAGCTGGTGGACGTCGGCGAGGCGGAGGGCGCGCACCGCTGGCAGCCGGACGGCGAGCTGCCCGACCGCGGATTCTGGTTCAAGCCCACCGTCTTCACCGATGTCTCCCCCGCCCACCGGATCGCCCGCGACGAGGTGTTCGGCCCGGTGCTGTCGGTGCTGACCTTCCGCACTCCCGACGAGGCCGTCGCGAAGGCCAACAACACCACCTACGGCCTGTCCGCGGGGGTCTGGTCGGAGAAGGGATCGCGCATCCTGGCGATCACCGACCAGCTGCGGGCCGGCGTCGTGTGGGCCAACACCTTCAACGAGTTCGACCCGACCTCGCCGTTCGGCGGCTACAAGCAGTCCGGCTACGGCCGCGAGGGCGGCCGGCAAGGCCTGGCGGCCTACCTCAAGGGAGCTGAGCAGTGAGCACCGACCGGCTTCCCGTGCGCAAGACCTACAAGCTGTACCTGGGTGGCGCCTTCCCCCGCTCGGAGTCCGGCCGCACGTACGAGGTGCACGACACCAAGGGGCACTTCCTGGCCAACGCCGCCCGGGCCTCCCGCAAGGATGCCCGGGACGCCGTCGTCGCCGCCCGCGGCGCCTTCTGGAAGTGGTCGGGCGCCACCGCCTACAACCGCGGCCAGGTGCTCTACCGGGTGGCGGAGGTGATGGAGGGCCGTGCGGCCCAGTTCGCCGAGGAGGTCGCCGCCGGCGAGGGCCTGTCGGCCACCCGGGCGCGGGCCGCCGTGGATGCCGCGATCGACCGGTGGGTCTGGTACGCGGGCTGGACCGACAAGCTCGCCGCCGTGCTGGGCAGCAGCAACCCGGTCGCCGGGCCGTACTTCGGCTTCTCGACGCCCGAGCCGACCGGGGTGGTCGCCGTCCTCGCCCCGCAGCGCAGCTCGCTGCTCGGCCTGGTCAGCGTGCTCGGCCCGGTGCTGGCCGGCGGCAACACCGCCGTCGTCGTCACGTCGAAGGACCGGCCGCTGCCGGCCGTCACCCTCGGTGAGGTGCTGGCCACCTCCGACGTCCCCGGCGGGGTGGTCAACCTGCTCACCGGGGACGCCGCGGAGATCGGCCCCTGGCTGGCCGAGCACGCCGACGTCGACGGCATCGACCTGGCCGGCACCACCGCCGGGGGGCTCGCCATGGAGCTGGAGCGATCGGCCGCCGGCACGGTCAAGCGGGTGCTGCGGGCGGCGGCCGAGGAGCCGGACTGGACCGCCGACCCGGGGCTGACCCGGATGACGCCGTTCCTGGAGACCAAGTCGGTGTGGCACCCGATCGGCGTGTGAACAGCAGGACCGGAACCGGCCTGCGAGCTTCCGGGCAGACCGGGCAGGATGGGCGGGTGGCCAGGCCCAGCATCGTCCCCATCGCCCTCACCCTCGACGACCGCACGGGCTACACGCTCTGGGCGCCGCCCTGGGAGGAGGACGGCGAGGAGTGGCAGGCGTTCCTCGGCAGCACCGACGAGGACGCCGAGAACGGACCCGTCGCGCGGGTCCACCTCTTCCCGTCGGTCTCCGCACTCGCCGCGTTCTGCCGGGTCAACACCGACCACGACCTGGCCGACCACCCGGTGTGGCCGGTCGTCACCGGCCTCGGCCCGGCCGACCTCACGCCCGACGAGGACCACCGCTACGACCTCGACGGGGTCTACGACATCGTCGCCGAGGCGCCCGACCGCTGGGCCGTCGACGAGCTGGCCGCCGTCCTGGACATCGTCGGCCGGCTGGCCGACTGCTGCGACACCAGCGACGACGAGGACGACGACGAGGACGACGAGGACGACAGCACCTTCGAGTCGGTCGCCGACCTGGTCGCCCGCCCCGAGGTGGCCGCGCTGGGCCTGGGCGTCGACGCCTTCGTCGGCCGCGACGGCGAGGAGAGCTGGTCCCGGCTGGGCACCGCCGTCGACGAGCTCTGGGAGGACGTGCTCGAGGAGCTCGACGAGCACCTCGACTGGACCGGGGCGGGCACCGTCACGGTCGCGGCCTACCCGTCGGCGGCCGAGGAGGCCGAGGCGCGCAGCGCGCTGTCCCGCGGGGACGACGACGAGGACGACGAGGACGACGACATCGAGATGGTCGACACCGCGGCCGCGCGGGGCGTGGCCCGGCCGGCCGGCGGCGCTCCCTCGGCCGTACCGGCCGACGCGGCCGCCGGGGGTACCAGCACCATCCGGGGCGCCAGCCGGCTCTCCGCCAGCCCCACCGCAGTCGCCGCGGCGCAGGAGTTCTGGGAGGCCGTCGGCATCCTGCCGGTCGAGCTGGTCGTGCCGGAGGGCGCCGGGCTCACCCTGCGCTGCTACGTGGAGGACCGGGCACGCTTCCTGGGCCGCGACGGCGAGGTGTTCCTGTTCGCCACCCCGGCGGAGCTCGCCCGCTTCTGCGCCGGCGACGAACCGCACGATCTCACCGAGATCGCCTCGTGGCCGGAGGTCGCCGACACCGACACCCTGCCGCTGCCGGCCGACCAGGACCGCTATGACCTCACCGAACTGGCCGACGTGCTGGGCGAGGTGGCCGACGGCGCGGGCGGCCTGGTACAGCACCGGTCCCTGCTGCAGCCGGTCGAGGGCGCCCGGGACCTGGCGGAGTACGCCGGGCTGACGCGGGTCGAGGGCCTGCTGGCTCCCGGCGCACCACTGGGGCAGGCGGTCACCCGCGCGGAGGCCGAGCCCACCGCGTCGCTGCGCGCCGAGGACGCCGCCGTCCTGGTCGGCGCCTGGGACGAGGTCGTCACCGAGGTCGGCACGGCGCTGGTCTTCCGCGACTGAAGAAGGACCCCGTCCCACCCACCCTTCGCAAGCTCAGGGCGGTGCCCTGGACGGGGCCTGACTGCCCCCCACCACTCGCACGCTCGCGGCGGGACCCTGCAGCGGGGCCGGAACGGCCAACGGCCGGCCCCCGCAGTGCGGGGGCCGGCCGTTGCCGTGGTGCCGTGCCGTCAGAAGGAGCGCGCGGGGCGCGGCGGGCGACCGCCGGACCCCTGGCCCCCGCGGTAGCCGCCGGAGCGACCCCCGGCCGGGGCGCGATCCCGGTCGCCGTAGGAACGCTCACCCGAGGGGCGGCTTCCGTACGAGCGATCGCGGTCGCTGAAGGTGCGCTCGCCGCCGGTGCGATCCCGGTCGCCGTAGGAGCGCTCGCCCGTGGGGCGGTCTCCGTACGTGCGATCGCGGTCGCCGGAGGGACGGCGCGGGCCGCTGCCGTAGCCGCCGGGGCGGTCACCGTCCCGACGGGGACGACGGACACCCGGACCACCGGCGCCCGCGGGCCGGCGCGACTCGCGCACCGGACGCACGACCGGCTCGACGAACGTGCCGCCGGCGACGAGCTCCGCGACCGGGGCGTCGCCCGGACGGATCCGCGTCACCGGGGTGTCGATGGCGGCCTGGCGGAACCGGCGCTTGGCCTGTCCCACCTGGTCGGGCAGCAGCAGGGAGACCACGACACCCGCGGCGCCGGCCCGGGCGGTACGGCCGGAGCGGTGCAGGTAGGTCTTGTGGTCTGCCGGCGGGTCGTAGTGCAGGACCAGCGAGACGTCGTCGACGTGGATGCCGCGGGCGGCGACGTCGGTGGCGACCAGCACCGGGCTGCGGGCGTCGGTGAACGCCTCCAGCGCGCGGCGGCGGGCCGCCTGCGGCAGGCCGCCGTGGATGGGCTCGGCGGCGATGCCGACGCGCTGCAGGTTGTCGGCCAGCCGGTCGGCGCCGTGCTGGGTGCGCACGAAGATGATGATCCGGCCCGGGCGGGCGGCCATCGCCTCGGTGACCTTCAGCTTGTCCGGGAAGGACACGCTGTAGGCCAGGTGCTCGGCCGGCGGCGCGGAGTCGGCGGCGGTGACCACCGAGTGCCGGGCCGGGTCCTTGAGGTAGCGACGGACCAGGCTGTCGACCTCGCCGTCCAGCGTGGCCGAGAAGAGCAGACGCTGACCGTCGTTGCGGGTCTGGTCGAGCAGCTCCTTGACCACCGGCAGGAAGCCGAGGTCGGACATGAAATCGGCCTCGTCGATGACCGACAGGCTGACCTCGTCCAGCGAGCACTCACGCTGGTTGATCAGGTCCTGCAGCCGGCCCGGGGTGGCGATGACGACGTCCACACCACGGCGCAGCTGCTGGATCTGGCGGTACATCGAGGCACCGCCGTACACCGCGGCCAACTGGACGCCGATGGACTGGCCGAGGGGGGCCAGCGCGTCGTGCACCTGCTGCGCGAGCTCCCGGGTCGGGACCAGGATCAGCCCGCGGGGGTTGCGCCGGCCCTGGCCGGGCTCGGCACCGAGGCGGGCGAGCAGCGGCAGGCCGAAGGCCAGCGTCTTGCCCGACCCGGTGGCCGCCTTGCCCAGCACGTCGCGCCCGGCGAGGGCGTCGGGCAGGGCGACGGTCTGGATGGCGAACGGGTGGCTGATCCCCTTGCGCTCCAGCGCGGTGACCAGCGGCTGGGGCAGGCCCAGCTGGGCGAAGCTCGGGCCCGTGGGCTCCGGGGCGACCTCGACGGCGGGCGCCTCGGCGGGAACGGCCGCGGAGGTGCGGGCCTCGGTGGTGTTCTGAGCGATGAACTGGGCGTCGACAGAGTCGAACGATGACAAGCGGGGACTCCGATACAGATCGGCGCGCGTCCCGTGGTGATGCTGGCGCCGGGTGCCCGGCGTCTTCACTGGAGATCGGCGGCGTCTGCAGTGACGCGTGATCTGCACGGATGCGCATGTGCCCGGACAGGACCGTCCGGGAGGATGACCGACATTCGCCGGTACGTCCAGATTAGCAGCGCCGGGCCCCACATGATTCCCCCACCGGAGGTGTGCGGCGTCACTGCTCCCCCGGCGTCAGTTCCGGAGGGCCGCGTACCCCGGGCGGACGACGTCGGCCAGCAGCCGCGCCCGCACGTCGGCGTCGACGAATGCCCCGGCCAGCGCCCGCTCGGTCACCGTCTGGACGTCGTTCCAGCCCCAGTGGAACGTCGCCGCCACATCGGCCAGCTCGCTGGTGGCCGACACCCCGCTCATCAGCCGGTTGTCGGTGTTGACCGTGACCGCGAAGCCGATCCGGTGCAGGCGGTCGACCGGGTGCGCGGCCAGCGAGGGGTAGGCGCCGGTCTGCACGTTGGACGACGGGGCGATCTCCAGCGGCACCTGCTCGTCCAGCACCCGCTGCGCGACCGCGCCGAGGCCGCCGTCCCCGCCCACCTCGTCGGCGATCCGCACGCCGTGGCCGAACCGCTCCGCCCGGGCGCCGTCCAGCGCCGCCCGGATCGAGGGGATGCCGGCGGCCTCCCCCGCGTGCACCGTGCGGTGCGCCCCTGCCCGGTCCAGCACGGCGATGGCCTCGGGGATGCGGTCGGGTGGGAAGCCGTCCTCCGGGCCGGCGAGGTCGAAGCCGACCACGCCGGCGTCCCGGTGCCGGACGACGGCCTCGGCCACCTCCACCCAGCGGTCGGTCTGGCGCATCGCGCACAGCAGCGTGCCGACGACGATCGGTCGGCCGGCCGCCGCGGCCTCCCGGCTGCCCTGCGCGTACCCGTCGAGCATCGCCTCGACGGCGGTGTCCAGGGGCATGGCCGTGAGCAGCTCCGGCGCCATGCGCACCTCGGCATAGACGACACCGTCGGCGGCCAGGTCGAGGGCGCACTCGCGGGCGACCCGCTGCACCGCCTCGGGCCGCTGCATCACCGCCACCGTGTGGGCGAACGTGAGCAGGTAGCGGTCCAGCGAGCCGGAGTCCGCCGAGGCCCGGAACCAGCGGCCGAGCTCGTCGGGGTCGGCGGTGGGCAGCTCGCGGTAGCCCGCCTCGTCGGCCAGCTCGAGGATCGTCCGCGGCCGCAGCCCGCCGTCCAGGTGGTCGTGCAGCAGCACCTTGGGCGCGGCGGCGAGAGAGGCGGCGTTGAGCGGAGCAGGCACGGACGAACGGTACTGACCGTTGCTACGGCACCACACGGCACGCCCGCAAGGGCGTTCCGTGGCGACGTCGCGGGGCCGGAGGCTCCCGACGGAGACGCGGGCAGCGGCTCAGCGCAAACCGGGCACGGCACCGCCCGGAACGGGCTCCGTGGCCAAGGCGCGGGGCCCGGAGGGCTCCCGCCGCGGACGCGGGAAACGGCTCAACGCCAACCGGGCACGGCACCTGGCGGCGGTGTCGTCCGGAGGGCGACGGCGTGCACCGCTCAGTCCTGCCACCGGAAGGTCCGCACGCACAGCACCAGCCCGACGACGCACCAGATGCCCAGCACCAGCGCGACCCGGCCCAGCTCCCAGCTGCCGGCCGGTTCCTGGGCGGCGAGTGCGTCGGGCAGGAACACCGACCGCAGGCCCTGGGCCATCCACTTCAGCGGGAACAACGCGGCCACCGTCTGCAGCCAGGTCGGGACCTCGCTGAACTGGAAGAAGACACCGGAGATGAACTGCAGCACCAGCGCGACAGGAGTGACCGTGGCCGAGGCCGACCGGCCGTTGCGGGCCAGACTGGAGATGGCGATGCCCAACAGCGTGCAGGCCGCCGAACCCAGCGCGGCGACCCAGGCGAAGGTCAGCCACTCGCTGCCTGTGGGCAGCGCGATGTCGTAGAACACCGTGCCGATGGCCAGCAGGATCACCACGATCGCCACCGTGACGACGAGGACCTGGACCACCTTGCCCACGAAGAAGGCGCTCTTCGGCATCGGGGTGCCGGCCAGGCCCTTCAGGGTGCCGTCCGAGCGCTCGGTGGCGATGCTGATCGCCATGTTCTGCAGGCTGGCCCCGAGGATCCCGGCGGCGATCACCCCGGCCATGAAGTACTGGGTGAACGAGACCCCGCTGCCCAGGTCGTAGTCGAGCACCGCCCCGAAGACCAGCAGCAGGATCACCGGGAACATCAGCGTGAAGACGACGGACTCCCGCTGCCGGAAGAACTCCTTGAGCTCCACCCCGGCGCGGGTGCGGCAGACGCTCGCCACCGACGGCAGCACCCGCCCGGTCACCGCGGTCATGAGAGGTCCTCCCCGATCATCCGCAGGTACACGTCTTCCAGGGTCGGCCGGGCGACCGCGAGGTCGGGCACCTCGCCCGGGAACCGGGTGGCCAGTTCACCGACGAACCCCGTCGGGGTGGCGGTCTCGGCGGTGCGCCGCACGCCGTGCTCGGTCCAGGTGACCACCGCCGGGGCCGAGCCGCGCCCACCGAGCTCGGCGGGCACGGCGACCTCGACCAGCCGGCCGCGGGCGATGACCCCCACCCGGTCGGCCAGCTCCTCGGCCTCGTCCAGGTAGTGGGTGGTCAGCAGCATCGTCGTCCCGAGGTCGCGCAGCGACCGGATCAGCGACCAGAACTGGCGGCGCGCCTCCGGGTCGAACCCGGTGGTCGGCTCGTCCAGGAACAGCAGCCGGGGGCGGCCGACGATGCCCAGCGCGACGTCCAGCCGGCGGCGCTGCCCGCCGGACAGGCTCCGGCCGCGCGCCCCGGCCTTCTCGGTGAGCCCCACGAGCTCGAGCACCTCGGCCGGGTCCCGCGGGTCGGCGTAGTAGGACGCCTGGGCCCGCAGCAGCTCCAGGCAGGTCAGCTGGCTGTCACCGGCCCCGGACTGCAGCACGATGCCGATGTCGGCCTTCCAGCGCCGCCCGCCGGTCGCCGGGTCGACGCCCAGCACCTGGACGTCGCCGCCGTCGCGCCGGCGGTACCCCTCGAGCACCTCAACGGTCGTCGTCTTGCCGGCGCCGTTGGGGCCGAGCAGCGCGAAGATCTCCCCGCGCCGGATGTCGAGGTCCACCCCGTCGACGGCGTTGCGGTCGCCGTAGCTCTTCACCAGGCCGCGGATGCTGATCGCGGCATCGGGGTCCAGCGGGGTGACGGCAGGCGCTGACACGGTCGACGGACGGCTCACGAGCCGACAGTCTCCTCCACCTGCCTGTGGCCCCCTCGCAGGGTCCCGCCGCGAGCCTGCGATTGGTGGGGGGCGAGGGGGTCCTTCCTCACGCCTCGATGCGGTCCAGCACCAGCGGCAGCGACTCGTCGTCGGTGTCGACGCCGACCGCGCCCTCCAGCGCCGCCAGGGCCCGCGGGATGCGGCCGGCGTCGTCGGTCTGCAGCTCCAGCAGCGGCTGCCCGGCGGTGACCTGGTCGCCCACCCCGGCGTGCCAGATCACGCCGGCCGCGGCCGAGACCGAATCCTCCTTGCGCGCCCGGCCGGCGCCCAGCCGCCACGCGGCCACGCCGAGCGCGTAGGCGTCCAGCCGGGTGAGCGTGCCGGTGGCCGGCGCGGGAACCACGTGCCGCTCGGCCGGCTGCGGCAGCGCGGCGTCCGGGTCGCCGCCCTGGGCGGCGATCATCGCCCGCCACACGTCCATCGCCCGGCCGTCGGCGAGCGCGTCGGCCGGGTCGACGTCGTCGCGCCCGACCCCGGCCAGCATCTCGCGGGCCAGCGCCAGGGTCAGCTCGACGACGTCGGCCGGCCCGCCGCCGGCCAGCACCTCCACCGACTCGGCCACCTCGACGGCGTTGCCGGCGGCCCGGCCCAGCGGCCGGTCCATCGCGGTGACCAGGGCCACGGTGCGCACCCCCGCCGCCTCGCCCAGCCCGACCATGGTCCGGGCCAGCTCGCGGGACAGGTCGGGCTGCTTCATGAACGCCCCGGACCCGGTCTTGACGTCCAGCACCAGGGCGTCGGCGCCCTCGGCGATCTTCTTGCTCATGATCGAGCTGGCGATCAGCGGGATCGACTCGACGGTGCCGGTGACGTCGCGCAGCGCGTAGAGCGCCTTGTCCGCCGGCGCGAGGTCCGACCCGGCCGCGCAGATGACGGCGCCTACCTCGCGCAGCTGACGCAGGTAGGCCTCGTCGTGCACCTCGGCCCGCCAGCCGGGGATGGCCTCGAGCTTGTCCAGCGTGCCCCCGGTGTGCCCCAGCCCGCGGCCGGACAGCTGCGGCACGGCCACCCCGCAGGCGGCGACCAGCGGCGCGAGCGGCAGCGTGATCTTGTCGCCGACGCCGCCGGTCGAGTGCTTGTCGGCGGTCGGCCGGCCCAGCGACGACAGGTCCTTGCGGACGCCGGAGTCGATCATGGCCTGGGTCCAGACGGCGAGCTCGTCGCCGTCCATGCCCCGGAAGAAGACCGCCATGAGCAGGGCGCTCATCTGCTCGTCGGGAACGGCGCCGGCGGTGTACGCCCCGATCACCCAGCGGATCTGGTCGGCGGTGAGGGGGACGCCGTCCCGCTTGGCCCGGATGACGTCGATCGCGTCGAACGGCGCGCTCATCGGGTTCCCTGGTCGTTCCCGCGGGCCGCGGCGAGCAGGTCCTCGGGCCCGAAGGCGTCGGGCAGCACCTCGCGCATCGGCACGATGCCGAGGGACACCGTCTCGATCAGCATCGCCGGGCCGCCGTGCTCCCACAGCAGCTGCCGGCACCGCCCGCACGGCATCAACGGCCGGCCGTCGCCACCGACGCAGGCCACCGCGACCAGCCGCCCGCCGCCGCTGCGCGCCAGGTCGCTGACCATGCCGCACTCGGCGCACAGCCCGAGGCCGTAGGAGGCGTTCTCCACGTTGCAGCCGGTGACCACCCGGCCGTCGTCCACCAGCCCGGCCACGCCCACCGGGAAGCGGGAGTACGGCGCGTAGGCGTGGGTCATCGCCTCCCGCGCGGCCGCCCGCAGCGCGTGCCAGTCGACGTCCACTGCGCTGATGGGCTCGCTCATGCGGCGCTCACTAGTTCTCCCCTCGTCGGTAGACCAGCCCGTCGGCCTTCGGCATGCGCAATCGCTGGGAGGCCAGCGACAGCACCAGCAGCGTGATCAGGTGCGGAGTGAAGGAGACGATGCCCTCGGGGAGCTCGTCGATGGTCAGGAAGCCGACCAGCCCGCCGGCGGCGAAGGCCGCGGCCAGCACCGCCTGCACCAGCTTCCGGCGGGTGGCCTGCCAGACGGCCACCCCGATCAGCAGCACCGCGATCAGCAGCAGCAGCGCGACCACCGCCTCCCGGCTGCGCAGCTGGAGTGCGTCGGCGAAGCCGAACAGCCCGGCGCCGGCGGCCAGCCCGCCCGGCCGCCAGTTGCCGAAGATCAGCGCGGCGAGGCCGATGAAGCCGCGGCCACCGGTCTGCCCCTCGCGGTAGATGTTGGCCACGAACACGAGGAACACCCCGCCGAGGCCGGCGAGCGCGCCGGAGATCAGCACGGCGATGTACTTCAGCCGGTACACCGGCACGCCGAGGGAGTCCGCCGCCGCCGGGTTCTCCCCGCAGGAGCGCAGCCGCAGCCCGAACGCCGTGCGCCACAGCAGGAGGTAGGTCGCCGGGATGAGCAGCACGGCCAGCACGGTGAGCACGCCCACGTCGTTGGTGACGCCCCGCAGCAGCCCGGCCAGGTCCGACAGCAGGAACCAGTGCCGGGATTCCAGGTCCCCGAGCAGATCGGGCCCGGAGGACAGCACCGGCAGGGAGAAGTCCGGTGGTCGGCTGGCCAGCGCCGGCGACTGGGTCACCCCGCCACCGGCCGGGTTGTCGGTGTAGACCAGTTCGGAGAGGAACCGCACGACGCCCTCGGCGAGGATGTTGATCGCCACCCCGGAGACCACGTGGTCGACCCCGAAGGTCACCGTGGCGACGGCGTGCACCAGGCCCCCGAGCGCGCCGAACACCGCGCCGCCGATGAGCGCTCCGGCCCAGCCCCACTGGTAGCCGGCCCAGCCGGCACCCCAGGTGCCCAGGACCATCATGCCCTCGAGGCCGATGTTGACCACGCCGGCACGTTCGGAGAACAACCCGCCCAGAGCCACCAGCGCCAGCGGCACGGCCAGCAGCAGCGCGGCGCTGAACGTCGAGGACGACGTCAGGGCCTGCTCACCCGAGATCACCCGGACCGCGGACAGCAGCACCAGCAGCCCGACGAGCACGTAGACCAGGCGGCGGGCGCGGTTGCCACCGAGCAGCCGCTCGGTGAGCCGGCCGCGGCCGGCGCCGGCCGAGGGTGGGACGGTCGCCGTGCTCATGCCCCTGCCCCCTGACGCGCGTCGCCGGACGCGTTGCGGACGCCGGTACCGGTTCCGATGCCGGTGGTCGGTCCGTCGTCGGGCGGCGGCCCGCCACCGGGGCGCTGTCCCCCGCCGGTGCTGCCGTTCCCGGTGGACGGCGGCGCGACGGCCTGCGCGCTGCCCCGCTCGGCCTGCCGGCGGGTGATCTGCCGGGCCACCTGGTTGGCGATGACCACGGCCAGCACGATCGTGCCCTGGATGATCGTGACCACCGAGGCGGGGATGCCCTCGAACTGCAGCGGGATGGCGGCCCGGTCCAGGAACCCGAACAGCAGCGCGGCCAGGGCGATCCCCAGGGGGCTGTTGCGGCCCAGCAGCGCCACCGCGATGCCGAGGAAACCCAGCCCGGTGGTGAACTCCGTGCCGTAGTGGTGCGAGGTGCCCAGCAGGTCCGGCAGTCCGATCAGCCCGGCGACCGCCCCGGAGATGAGCATCGTCTTCAGGACCATGCCCCGGGCGTCGACCCCGCTGGCGGTCGCGGCGGAGGGCGACAGGCCGGTGGCGCGCAGGTCGAACCCGAAGCGGGTGCGCTTGATCAGCACCGAGACCATCAGGCCGGCGACGACCGCGACCAGCAGGAAGCCGTACATCTCGGTCCGCGGCTCGGCCAGCCCGACGCCGGTGAGCAGCCCGTTCAGCCCGGGGACCCAGCCGGATTCGGGGATCTCCGCGGTGGTGATGATGGAGGCGCCCGGCGGGCTGCCCCGCAGCGGGCCGGTCAGCAGGTAGGACGCCAGTCCCAGGGCGATGAAGTTGAGCATGATCGAACTGATCACCTCGCTCACGCCCCGGGTCACCTTGAGCACCGCGACGATGCCGGCCCACAGCGCCCCCACGACCATCGCGACCACGATGATCAACAGCACGTGCAACGGCCCGGGCAGCGCGACGGCGGCACCCGCCGCGGCGGCCACGATGGTGGCCAGCCGGTACTGCCCCTCCACGCCGATGTTGAACAGCCCCATCCGGAAGGCGACCGAGACGGCCAGCCCGGCCAGGAACAGCGGGATCGCCCGGTTGACGATCACCACGATCGCCTGCGTCTGCTGGGCCGGGGTGTCCCCGAAGTCGAGCATGACGCGCAGGGCGGCGAACGGGCTCTCGCCGATGAGGACGATGACCAGGCCGGAGATCACCAGCGCGGTGACGATGGCCAGCAGCGGCGCGAGGAGCGCCGGACCGATCCGGCGGAGGGCCGTCACGCGTCCACCTCGCGGGCGCCGGTCATGTGCCCGCCGAGTTCCTCGGGAGTCAGCCGCGCCGGGTCGAGGGTGGCGACCAGAGCCCCGCGGAGCATCACGTGCAGCGTGTCCGAGAGGCCGATGAGCTCGTCGAGGTCGGCCGAGACCAGCACGATCCCCATCCCCTCCGCGCGCGCGTCCTTGAGCAGCTCCCAGATGACCGACTGGGCACCGACGTCGACGCCGCGGGTCGGATGGGCGGCGATCAGCAGCCGGGGCCGGGCGCTCATCTCCCGGCCGACGATCAGCTTCTGCTGGTTCCCGCCGGAGAGGGCGAGGGCGAGGGTGTCCGGGCCGGGCGCGCGGACGTCGTACTCGCGCATGATCCGGTCGGTGTCCTGCCGGGCGCCCTTGCGATCGATGAACAGGCCCTTCACCGACGGTGGGCGGGTCTGGTGGCCCAGGATCCGGTTCTCCCAGAGCGGCGCCTCCAGCAGTATCCCCTGCCGGTGGCGGTCCTCGGGGATGAAGCCCAGCCCCTCCTCCCGGCGGCGCCGGGTGCTCCAGCCGCTGATGTCCGCACCGGCCAGCGCGACGGCGCCGGACGTGGGCGGGCGCAAGCCCATGATCGCGTCGACGAGCTCGGCCTGGCCGTTGCCCTCGACGCCGGCGATGCCCACCACCTCGCCCTCGCGGACGGTCAGCGAGACGTCGTCCACCACGGACCGGCCGCCCGCGACCACGGTCAGGCCGCGCAGCTCCAGCACCGGGGTGTCGCGGACCGTGGAGTCGCGCTTCTGCGGGGTGGGCAGCTCCGCACCGACCATCAGCTCGGCCAGCTGCCCGGCCGTCGTCGTCCGCGGGTCGGCGGTGCCCACGGTGGTGCCGCGGCGGATCACGGTGATCGCGTCGGCGACCCGGCGGACCTCGTCCAGCTTGTGGGAGATGAAGATGACGGTGAGGCCCTCGCGCTTGAGCTCGGCCAGGTTGCCGAACAGCTCGTCGACCTCCTGGGGCACCAGCACGGCCGTGGGTTCGTCGAGGATGAGCGTGCGGGCCCCGCGGTAGAGCACCTTGGCGATCTCCACCCGCTGCCGGTCGCCGACACCCAGCTCCTCGACCAGGGTGTCGGGGTCGAGACCCAGCGCGTAGCTGTCGGAGATCTCGCGGATGCGGCGGCGGGCCGTGGTGCGGTCCAGCCGGCCACCCCGGGTCGGCTCGCTGCCCAGCACGACGTTCTCCAGCACGGTGAAGTTGTCGGCGAGCATGAAGTGCTGGTGGACCATGCCGATACCCGCGGCGATGGCGTCGGAGGGGCTGCGCAGGGTGACCGGCTTCCCGTCGAGCAGGATCTCGCCCTCGTCGGGCCGGTGCATGCCGTAGAGCGTCTTCATCAACGTCGACTTGCCGGCGCCGTTCTCACCGACGATGGCGTGCACCTCACCGCGCCGCACCCGCAGTGCGATGTCCCGGTTGGCCACCACACCCGGGAAGCGCTTGGTGATGCCGCGCAGCTCGACCGCCAGCGGTGCCGGCTCGTTCAACGGGGTCTCCTCGGGGCCGGTGCGGTGGGTGTCGCACGGGTTCGGCGAGCCGCCGGGTGCGGAGGTCGCCCGGTCCGGGGGCCGCTCCTCGGCGTCCTCTCCGACGTCGAGACGGTACACACGGAAAGCGGCGGGCCCGGGCGGTGTGTACCGCCCGGGCCCGCCGCCGTCCGGTGGTGCTCAGGACCGGTGGGTCACGGGGTCGTGGGAACCGTGATCTCGCCGTCGATGATCTTCTGGCGGTACTCGTCGATCGTGGCCTGGATGTCGTCGATGTAGCCACCGGAGGTCGACAGGCCGACACCCTCGGACTCCAGGTCGTAGACCACGTCCGTGCCGCCCTCGACCGAGCCGTCGGCGTAGGCGGTGATGAACTCCTCCACCGCGTTGTCGACCCGCTTGAGCATCGAGGTCATGATCACGGCCTGCTGATCCGGCGGAGCGGTCAGGTACTGGTCGGAGTCGACGCCGATGGCGCGCTTGCCGGCCTCGACCGCGGCCTCGAAGACGCCCACCCCGGAGCCACCGGCGGCGTGGAAGACGATGTCCGCACCGTTCTGGTACATCCCCTGGGCGACCAGCTTGCCCTTCTGCGGGTCACCGAAGCCGCTGAAGTCACCGGCCGGCGACAGGTAGGAGACGTCCACGACGATGTCCGGGTTGACCGCCTTGGCGCCCGCGACGTAGCCCGCCTCGAACTTCTCGATCAGCGGGCTCTCCACGCCACCGACGAAACCGATGTGGTCGGTCTCGGTCTTCGACGCGGCGGCGACCCCGGCGAGGAAAGAGCCCTGCTCCTCGGCGAACAGCAGGCCGGTGACGTTCTCACCCTTCGAGCCGTCGCTGTTGGCGCCGTCGACCTGGGCGAAGGTGGTGTCCGGGAAGTCGGCGGCGACGTCGCCGATGACCTCGTCGTAGTTGAACCCCACGGCCAGCACCGGGTCGAAGCCCTGCTGGGCGAGCTGGGTGAGGAGCTCCGCCCGGTTGGAGGCGTCGTCGTTCGGGGACAGCGTCTGGAGGTTCTCCTCGACGGTGCCGCCGAGCGCCTCGACGGCCGCCTCGGCGCCGGCGTAGGCGGAGTCGTTGAACGACTTGTCACCGAGGCCGCCGGTGTCGAACGCGAGACCGATCTTCAGCTCCTCGGCGCTGCTGCCGCCGCCGTTGCCACCGCCGGCCTCGGGCTCGTCGCTGGCACAGGCCGCGAGGGCCAAGCTGCCGGCCAGCAGCAGGGCCGCTGCCTTCATCCCACGCACACGGCGCAAGACGGTCTCCTCTCTCAGAGGGCGCCGGACGACGAGCGTCGCCCTCGCCCCAGTGGGTGTTCCGGGTCGATCGCGGATCCGCACACCGTCCGGCAGTTCGCGCTGAGGCGGCCCGGCCAGGCGGCGGTGACTCCGGCACGCTAACCGCGCGTCCGCTGCCACGGCCCCCTCCGGTCTGGTACCGATGCCGGATCGTTGCCTCGCCGCACCACCTGCCCCGCACCGGCGCCCCTGCGCCGAGTCCACCGCGCCACCCCGGGCCGAGCCGTGCCGCCTCCCGTCCGGACCCGGCGCACCGGTTAGCGTGTCGGTCCATGCGCCGGCTGCCCACCCGCGCCCGGCTGGCCGCAGCGCTGGCCGGTGCGCTCCTGCTCCTCGGCACGGCGTCGCCGGCGCTGGCCGAGGCCCCCCGCCCCACGGTCGACCCCGCGGCGCCGACCCCGACCGCGCCGTCGGCGGGCCCGCCACCGCAGGGCAGCGCCCCGGACGGCAGCACGGTCGGCGGCGAGGTGCTCGACACCCGCGGGCTGGTCACCGTGCCCGGGGCGCCACCCCTGCCCGAGGGCATCGACGCCCGCGGCTGGCTGGTCGCCGACGTCGGCACCGGCGCCGTCCTGGGCGCCCGGGACCCGCACGGCCGCTACTACCCGGCCAGCACGCTCAAGACGCTGACCCTGCTCACCCTCGCCCCGGTGCTGGACCCCGCCCTCGTGGTGGAGGGCACCGCCGAGGACGAGAACACCGAGGGCAGCCGGGTCGGGCTGGTCCGCGGCGGGCAGTACCCGGTGTCCCTGCTGTTCCAGGCGCTGATGATGCAGTCGGGGAACGACGCTGCCAACGCCCTGGCCCGGGCGGCCGGCGGGATGGAGTCGACGCTGGCCGCGATGAACGCCACGGCGCGGCGGCTGCGGGCCTTCGACACCGTGGCCGGCACCCCCTCGGGGCTGGACGTCGCCGGGCAGTCCTCCTCGCCCTACGACCTGGCGCTGTTCATCCGCGAACTGGTCGCCGACCCGGGAACGCGCGCGGTGCTGCAGACGCCGACCGCGCAGATGCCGCCGGTCCCCGGCCTCACCGAGGGCTACCAGATCCAGAACCAGAACAGCCTGCTGACCGAGTACCCGGGCACCCTGGGCGGCAAGAACGGGTTCACCGACGCCGCCCGGCACAGCTTCGTCGCGGCCGCCGAGCGGGACGGGCGGCGACTGGTGGTCAGCCTGATGCAGGCCGAGCGCCTGCCGGTGCCCGCTCCCGAGCAGGCCGAGCGGCTGCTCGACTGGGGGTTCGCCGTCCCCGCCGGTGCGACGGGCGCCGGCCGGCTGGTGGAGCCCGGCGAGGAGGACGCGGCGGAGCCGCCCTCGACGGTCCCGGCCGCGGACGGCACGCTCACCGCAGCCGACGCCACCGCAGCCGACGCCACCGCCGCCGACGTCACCGCGGCCGCCGCCACCCGCAGCGCCGGGACCGGGACGGCCGCGGCCGGCAGCGCTCCGGCCGCGGAGTCACCGCTGCTGCCGATCGGCCTCGGCGCGGGCGCGGTGGTGATCATCGTCGCGACCGTGATCGGACGGCGGCGCGCCCTGCGCCCGGTGCCGGTCGTCCCTCCGGTGCCGCCGGGCGCCGGCCCCGACCCGGACGCGGCGGTCAGGCGCCCGCCGCCCCGCCACCCGCCGGGTCCGTGACCCCCTCACCCCAGGCGGGCACGCTCGATCGCCGGGATGGTCGCCGTCCAGGAGGCGGTGTAGAAGGCGAAGCGGGCGACCACGTTGATCCACACCAGGACGCCGACGATGCCGCCCAGCGCCTGGGCCGTCACGTTGCTGTCGATGATCGACAGGTACCAGTTCCCCACCAGCTTCAGCACCTCGAAGCCGACCGCACCGAAGACCGCTCCGGGCAGCAGCTGCCGGATCCGGAACGGGTTGCCCGGCACACCCTTCAGCAGCCAGAGGAAGACCAGCACGTCACCGGCCACCGCCAGGGCGATGGCCACCCCGCCGGTGAGCAGGAAGAAGCCGGGCACCTCGGCGATGCCCAGCAGGTCGAGCAACCGGGACGAGGCGGTGGTGGCGGTGGTGGTCAGCGCGATGCTGGCCGCACCGGCGGCACCCAGGCCGAGCAGTGCGACCAGGTCCTTGAGCCGGTCGGCGAGGAAGTCCGGAGGATCCGGCCGACCGCGCCAGACGATGTCCATGCCGACCCGGACCTTGTCCATCGCGCCGAGGCCGACGAAGAGGAACCCGGCGAGCCCGATCAACCCGAAGGCCGTCGCGCTGGAGATCGCCCCGGTCACCTGCTCGGCGAGGTCGGCCCCGGTGGAGCCGGGCACCGCGTCCCGGACGGCGGTGGTCAGCTGCTCCTGCAGCAGCGGGTCGCCGCGCAGCACGAGGCCGGCGATCGAGGCCAGCAGCAGGAGCACCGGGAACAGCGCCAGGAAGACGTAGTACGTGACGCCGGAGGCCAGCAGATCGCCCTGCACGCGGTTGTAGTGACCACCGGCGTGCACCAGGTGATCCAGCCAGGAACGGCGCGCCCGCTGGCGGTGCAGCAGCCCTTTCGCCGCGGCGTTCGCACGGACGACCGGATTGCTCACCGGTGCGAGTGTGGCGGCTGCCGGACTCCACCGCAGGTCAGCGCGGCGGCCCGGTGAGCGGGTACTCGCGCACGACGGCCCAGGCGCCGTCGGGCTGCTGCTCGAACTCGGTGAAGGAGCCGACCCGGAACTCGGCGTGCAGCTCGGACAGCCCGGCGTAGGCGACGTCCAGCATCTCGGTGGAGACGTCGTGGGCCACGGTCACGTGCGGGTGGTACGGGAAGTTCAGCGGCCGGGCGAGCGGCCCGGTGCGGACGTCGTTCGCGATCAGCTCGCAGTCGGCGATGCCGAGGGCGACGGCGACGAAGACCACCTCGGACACCGGGCGGAAGGTGCCGGTGCCGGACAGGTGGACGGCGAAGGGCGGGTGCCGGCGGGCGACCGCGGCCAGGTGCTCGCTGATGGCGCCCCGGTCGCATTCCCGGACCTCGGTCGGGGGCAGCAGGGTCACGTGCGGCGGAACCAGCCGGGCCTGCGGGTCGCCGACCTTGGCGCGCCAGTCGACCAGCAGTTGCGCCCACGGCTCGGGTACCGACACCACCACCCCGAGAACGGCCGTGTCGGCGGGTGCCGGCGGCACACCACGCTGCGGGACGAACGTGAAGGTGTCCTCGTTGGTGCGCCCGGCGCCGCTCGTCACCGTGGTGCGCCCAGGGCCGGCGGGGGCAGGAACCCGATCCGGTCGTGGACCGTGGCCAGCGTGGCCGAGGCGACCTCACGGGCCCGGGCGGCGCCGTCGGCCAGCACCCGCTCCAGCTCTGCGGTGTCGGCCATCAGCTCGGCGGTGCGCTGCTGCACCGGCGCCAGGGCGTCGGTGACCACCTCGGCGAGCTCCTTCTTCAGGTCGCCGTAGCCGCGGCCGGCGAAGTGCTCCTGCAGCTCGGTGATGCTCCGGTCCGACAGCGCCGCGTGGATGCCCAGCAGGTTGGTGACGCCCGGCTTCGCCACCGGGTCGGCGACCACCTCGCGGCCGGTGTCGGTGACCGCCGAGCGGATCTTCTTCGCGGTGACCTTCGGGTCGTCGAGCAGGTTGATGCAGCCGGCCGGCGGCAGGCTCTTGCTCATCTTCTTGTCCGGCGACTGCAGGTCGAGGACCTTCGCCGCCCCCGGCGGGATGAACGCCTCGGGGACGGTGAAGGTGTCGCCGTACCGGCCGTTGAAGCGGTTGGCCAGGTCGCGGGTGAGCTCGAGGTGCTGCCGCTGGTCCTCCCCGACCGGCACCCGGTGCGCCTGGTAGAGCAGGATGTCGGCGGCCTGCAGGACCGGGTAGGTGAACAACCCGACCGACGTCGTCCCGGCACCCTCGCGGCTGCTCTTGTCCTTGAACTGGGTCATCCGGCCGGCCTCACCGAAGCCGGTCAGGCACTGCAGCACCCAGGCCAGCTGGGCGTGCTCGGGCACGTGGCTCTGCACGAACAGCTTGCTGCGGGCCGGGTCGACGCCGAGCGCCAGCAGCTGCGCGGCGGACACGAGGGTGCGATGACGCAGCACCGCCGGATCGGGCTGCTCGGCGGTGATGGCGTGCAGGTCGACGACGCAGTAGAAGGCGTCGTGGTCCTCCTGCAGGGACACCCACTGCTGCAACGCACCCAGGAGGTTGCCGAGGTGGAAGGAGTCCGCCGTCGGCTGGATGCCGGACAGCACGCGGGGAGCAGGCACGCCGTCCATCGAACCACGCGTCCCAGGTCGGGACGCTCAGGCTCCCGGCCTGCCGACGGCCGCGCTGGTCCACGGCGTGTCGGCACTCACCGTGTCGAGGACTTCATCGATGGCCGCCAGGAAGACGTCGTCCTCCTCTGGCGTGCCGACGGTGACCCGGACACCCTCGCCGGCGAAGGGGCGGGTGATGACCGCGCGGGCCTCCAGCTGCGCGGCGATCTCGACGGCCTGCCCACCGAGCGGCAGCCACAGGAAGTTGGCCTGGCTGTCGGCGACCGGCAGGCCGCGCTCCCGCACCGCCTCGGTCAGCCGGGCGCGCTCGGCGACGACGGCGGCGCACCGCTCCCGCACCTCGGCCTCGCTGGCCAGCGCGGCCACCGCAGCGGCCTGGGCGAGGCTGGAGACGCTGAACGGGACCTGGGTCTTGCGCACCGCCTCGGCCACCGCGGGATCCTCGGCGATCAGGTAGCCCACCCGCAGACCGGCCAGCCCCCATGCCTTGGAGAAGGTGCGCAGCACGGCCACGTTGGGCCGGCCCCGCATCAGCTCCAGGCCGTCCGGGACATCGGGGTCGGTGACGAACTCCCGGTAGGCCTCGTCGAGCACCACGAGGGTCCCGGCCGGGACGGCGTCGAGGAAGCGCTCCAGCTCGCCCCGGCGCACCGCCGTCCCGGTGGGGTTGTTCGGGTTGCAGACGAAGACCAGCCGGGTGGTGCCGTCGATCGCGGCGAGCAGGCCGTCCAGGTCGTGGGTGTCGGCCGGGCCACCGGGGGTGCCCGGGACGAGCGGGACCCGGACGTCGCGGGCACCGGCCACCTGCGCGAGCAGCGGGTACATCTCGAAGGAGCGCCAGGCGAAGGCGAGGCTGGTGCCCGGGTCGTTGTAGGCCTGGGCGAGCTGCTGGCAGACCGTGACGGCGCCGCAGCCGGTGGCCACCTGGGCCGGCCGCACGCCGTACCGCTCGGCCAGCGCGGCGGTGAGCACCGAGGCGCCGTTGTCGGGGTAGCGGTTCGTCTCCCCCGCCGTCGCCCCGATCGCCTCGAGCACTGCCGGCAGCGGCGGGAAGGCGACCTCGTTGCTGGCCAGCTTCACGGCCCGCTCGACACCGATCTCACGGGCGAGATCGGCCGGGTTGCGACCGGGTCTGTAGGCCGGCAGGGCCGTGACGACGGGGCGCGCGCTGACCACGACTGCTCCTCCCGCACCCGCCCGGGCCGTGGCACGGCGCAGGGCGGACGGCGTCTCTAGGGTGATGCGCATGCACGTACTCGTCGCCGGCGGTGCCGGCTACATCGGCAGCGTAGTCACCGCGGCACTGCTGGATTCCGGTCACCAGGTGACCGTGCTCGACGACCTGTCCACCGGCCACGCCGACGCCGTCCCCGCCGGGGCGGCCCTGGTGCGCGCCTCGTTGCACGATTCCGGGCCGGTGCTGGCCGACGTCCGGCCGGAAGCGGTGCTGCACTTCGCGGCCAAGAGCCTCGTCGGGGCCAGCCAGGTCACGCCGGAGGAGTACTGGCACACCAACGTGGGCGGTTCGCTGGCCCTGCTGGAGGCGATGCGAGCCGTCGACTGCCGGCGGATCGTCTTCTCCTCCACCGCGGCCACCTACGGCGAGCCCGACGAGGTACCCATCCGCGAGGACGCGCCGACCAGGCCGACCAACACCTACGGCGCCAGCAAGCTCGCCGTCGACCACATGCTCACGTCCTATGCGGTGGCGCACTCGTTCGCCGCGGTGAGCCTGCGGTACTTCAACGTCGCCGGCGCCGCCCACGGCTGCGGCGAGCGGCACGCCACCGAGACCCACGTCATCCCGATCGCCCTGCAGGTCGCCGCCGGAACCCGCGAGGCGATGACGGTGTTCGGCGAGGACTACCCGACCCCCGACGGCACCTGCATCCGCGACTACGTGCACGTGCACGACCTCGCCGCCGCGCACCTGCTGGCGCTGCCGGCACCCGCGCCGGGCGAGCACCGGGTCTACAACCTGGGCAACGGCACCGGCTTCTCCGTGCGCGAGGTCGTCGAGGCGGTGCGCACCGTCACCGGGCACCAGGTCCCGGTGGTGGTCGGCGAGCGCCGCGCCGGCGACCCGGCGCGGCTGGTGGCCAGCTCCGACCGGATCCGCGCCGACCTGGGCTGGGCTCCGCAGCACACCGACCTGGTCGGCATCGTGGGCGATGCGTGGGAATTCGCCCGGTAAGAGGACCCCCTTGCCCCCCGCCACTCGCGAGCTCGCAGCGGGCCCCTGCACGGGGGCCTAACCGGTGGCCGGCTCGGCGGGCACGTCGTCCGAGCCGGGCTCCGGCTGCGCGGCCGGCGAGACCGACAGCCGGGAGATGCGGCGTCCGTCGAGTTCGAGCACGGCCAGCTCCCGCCCCTCCACCGTCACCGTGTCGCCGAGGACCGGCAGCCTGCCCAGCGCCGCGAGCACGTAGCCGGCGGCGGTCTCGTAGGGACCCTCGGGCAGGTGCAGTCCGGTGGTCACCGCGAAATCGTCCAGGTTGAGCAGGCCGTCCACCTCGTGCGGGCCGCCGGCCGGCTCGTCGCTGTCCCGGGAAACCTCCTCGTCGTACTCGTCGTAGATCTCCCCGATGACCTCCTCGATGAGGTCCTCGAGGGTGACGATGCCGTCGGTGCCGCCGTACTCGTCGACGACGATCGCGAAGTGCGCGTTCTCCCGGCGCATCTCCGACAGCGCGGTGAGGACGCCGGCGGTGCCGGGGAGCTGCTTCACCTCGCGGGACAGGTCGCCGACGGTGGCCGCCCGGCCGGCCGGGTGGTTGGGCAGCAGCAGGTCACGGACGTGCACGAAGCCGATGACATCGTCCTCGCTGCGCCCCACCACGGGGTACCGCGACCGGCTGGACTCCGCGACCAGCTTGGCGGCCCGGCTGGCGGTCGTCGACGCGTCCAGGAAGTCGACCTCGGTCCGCGGGGTCATGACCTCGCGGACCTCTCGGTCCCGGGCCCGGAACACGTCGTCGATCAGCCGCCGCTCGTCGCTGCTCAAGGCCTCGTGCGCGGCCACCAGGTCGCGTAGCTCCTCCTCCCCGATCGACTCGCCGCTGGCCCGGGGGTCACCGCCGAGCAGGCGCACCAGCAGGTCGGTGGACCTCGACAGCACCCAGATGATCGGCCGGAACGCGGTCGCGATCCCGTTGAGCGGCGCGGCCACCAGCAGGGAGAAGCCCTCCGCCCGCTGCAGCGCCAGCCGCTTGGGCGTCAGCTCGCCGACCACCAGCGACAGGTAGCTGATCGCGATGGTGACCAGCACAAAGGCGACCGGGTCGGCCACCCCCGGCTCCACGCCCAGGCTCGTCAGCCAGTCGGCCAGCGGCCCGGACAGGGTGCTGGCGCCGAAGGCGGCCGAGAAGAACCCGGCCAGCGTGACGCCCACCTGCACCGCGGCGAGGAACCGGTTGGGCTCGGCAAGCAGCTTCGTGAGCGCCTTGCCGCGCCGTCCACCCGACTCCCCGAGCGAGCGGGCCTGGGACTCCCGGAGCGACACCAGGGCGATCTCCGCCCCGGCGAAGGTGCCCCCCAGCAGGACGAACCCGAAGACCATGACGATGTTGAGCCAGACGTCGCTCACCGGTGTACGTGCTCCTCCTCGGGTGGGGGCCTCGACACCGGGGCTCCCGCAGACGACCACGGTAGCCGGGCCCCGCGGGAGCTCGGGCCGCGCGGCACCGGTCACTCACCGCCCCTGAGCACCTTCCGTGCGTGAGCGAATACGGTTAGTCTCGGTCCCGTAACGATTCGTGATCTCCAAGGGACGTGCCCGTGCGCCACCGCCCCACATCTCCACCGCCGCTCGCGCCCGGACGGTTCCGGACGGCCGTCGCGGGGTGGGCCCGCCCCGCGTCGGGGGCGGACGACCCCGGCTGGGTGTCGTCCCTGGCGTTGACGGTGCTGATGACGCTCGCGCTGGTCGCGCCGCTGCTCGGTGGGGCGACCAGCCCGCTGCTCGACGGCGCCGGGCAGGGCGGGGCGGCCGCGGCGACGGTGGAGCCCGACGAGGAGGCCGACAGGGAGACCGACGGAAAGACCGGGGCGTCCGGCGTCCCGTCGTCGGTGGGCGGGACGCTGGTCGTGCCGCCGGCCCCGGTGGCGGAGCCGGCGGTCGCTGCGCCCGCGGCGCCCGGGACGGAGGTCCCGACCCCGGCCGTACCGGCGCCGGCCGACCCGTCCGCCGACGTCCCGTCCGCCGACGTCCCGCCCGCAACGACGCCCGCCACGACCCCCGGGCCGAAGGCGCCGCCGAAGCCCGCACCGGCACCGGCTCCCGCGCCGGCCCCCGCTCGAGTGCCGGCGCCGGCCCCTGCGCCCGCCGGTGACGATCAGAACCGGGTGCTCGCACTGGTCAACGAGGCCCGCGCCGCCGCCGGCTGCGGCGCGGTGACCGCCGACTCCGGGCTGGCCGGCGTCGCCCGGTCGCACAGTGCGGGGATGCGCGACCGCGGGTTCTTCGACCACACCGACCTCGACGGGCTCTCGCCGTTCGACCGCGCCGAGCGCGCCGGGGTGACCAACGCCCGGGCGGAGAACATCGCCCGCGGGCAGCAGGACGCCGCCGCGGTGGTGCAGGCCTGGCTGGACAGCCCCGGTCACCGGCAGAACATCCTCAACTGCGCCTACCGGACCATGGGCCTGGGGGTGGCCACCGGCAGCGGCGGACCCTGGTGGACCCAGCTGTTCGGCACCTGAGCGCCGCTACTGCCGAGATCGGGGATGTAGGGCTGTCAGCGCCCGGTCGAGTGCCCCACGACCCCGATCTCGGCGGCGGCCAGCAGTGCTCGCACCCGGGCGACCACCTCGCCGGGTCGGTGCAGGTCCGCGGCGGTCACGTAGAGCACCCGCCACCCCGCCTGGACCAGCGCGTTGATCCGCCGCCGGTCCCGGCCCAGCTCGCCGGGTGCGCCGTGCCAGGCACCGTCGTACTCCACGGCCACCTTCGCCGCCGGGTAGCCGAGGTCCACCCGGGCGATGAACACCCCGTCCGGCCGGCCGACCCGCCACTGCGGGACCGGTGGGAGACCGGCCAGGGTGAGCAGCACGCGCAACCGTGACTCCGGCGGGGACTCGGCCCGCTCGTCCGCCAGGGCCACCGCCTGCTGGGCGCGGCGACAGCCCCGACCCGTGGGTAGCGCGGTCGCGGCCGCCGTCAGCACGGAGTGGTCGACGACGGACCGGCCGAGCATCGCGTCGAGCAGCGGCACGGATTCGAGCAGGGGCTCCAGGCGGGCGACGTCCAGCGCGGTCCGCACCTCGCTGGTGCAGCGGTGGCGGCCTCTGCCGACCATGTCGGCGGCCGGTACGGGAGCCCGCCGGACCCGGAGCCCGGCGACCGGCCCGAACCGGCAGCCCGGCCGGATGGTCACCTCGACCGGGCTGGCCTCGTCCACCGCCTCGCGCAGGCCGAGCAGGTAGGCCGCCGACCGGCCCGACACGACGGCGTCCGGCGGAACGAGCAGCGCAGCGCCGGCCAGCCGCAGGCGGTGGTCGTCGGGCAGGGCCGCGTCTGCGTAGACGTCCCGGAAGAGCCGGCGCCAACACCGGCTGCGCAGAGCGTCGCGGGTCAGCAGCCCGCCGGCGATCGCTTCGGTGCCCCGGAAGACCCGGCCCACGAGCTGGGCGGGACGGGCAGGAGCGGGCACCGCGCCACCCTGCCGCACCGGCGACGTCCGTCCCTGTCGCCATCCACAGGCTGCCCAGATCGGGGATCTGGGGCCGCCAGTCGGCCACCTGCCGCCCCATGTCCCCGATCTCGCCCGGCCGATCCGCCCCGGAACGCAGACGGCCCCCTCGACGGTGCGTCGAGGAGGCCGGTGCGTTCAGCGAGGCGTCAGGCCACTGCTCAGGCCACTGCTCAGGCCATGGCCTTCTGCAGGTTGCCGTCGATGGCCGCCAGGAAGTCCTGGGTGGTCAGCCACGGGCTGTCCTTGGAGATCAGCAGCGCCAGGTCCTTGGTCATCTGACCGCTCTCGACGGTGTCGACGCAGACCTTCTCCAGCGTCTCGGCGAAGCGGGTCACCTCGGGGGTGTTGTCCAGCTTGCCGCGGTGGGCCAGCCCCCGGGTCCAGGCGAAGATCGACGCGATCGGGTTGGTCGAGGTCTCCTTGCCCTGCTGGTGCTGGCGGTAGTGCCGGGTGACCGTGCCGTGGGCGGCCTCGGCCTCGACCGTACGGCCGTCCGGGGTGGCCAGCACCGAGGTCATCAGGCCCAGCGAGCCGAAGCCCTGGGCGACGGTGTCGGACTGCACGTCGCCGTCGTAGTTCTTGCAGGCCCAGACGTAACCGCCCTCCCACTTCAGCGAGGCGGCCACCATGTCGTCGATCAGCCGGTGCTCGTACGTGATGCCGGCGGCCTTGAACTTCTCGGCGAACTCGGCCTGGTAGACCTCCTCGAAGATGTCCTTGAAGCGACCGTCGTAGGCCTTCAGGATCGTGTTCTTCGTGGACAGGTAGACCGGGTAGCCGCGGTCGAGGCCGTAGTTCAGCGAGGCCTGGGCGAAGTCGCGGATCGAGGCGTCGAGGTTGTACATCGACAGCGAGATGCCGGCGCCGGGCGCCTGGAAGACCTCGTGCTCGATCGGCTCGGAGCCGTCGTCGGGGGTGAAGGTGACCGTCAGCCGGCCCGCGGAGGGGAACTTGAAGTCGGTCGCGCGGTACTGGTCGCCGTAGGCGTGACGGCCGACGATGATCGGCTTGGTCCAGCCCGGCACCAGGCGGGGCACGTTGGCCATGATGATCGGCTCGCGGAAGATGACGCCGCCGAGGATGTTGCGGATCGTCCCGTTGGGCGAGCGGTACATGCGCTTGAGGCCGAACTCCTCGACCCGCGCCTCGTCCGGGGTGATGGTGGCGCACTTGACGCCCACGCCGTGCTGCTTGATGGCGTTGGCGGCGTCGACGGTGATCTGGTCGTCGGTGGCGTCGCGCGCCTCGATGCCGAGGTCGTAGTACTCCAGGTCCACATCGAGGTACGGCAGGATCAGCTGGTCCTTGATGAACTGCCAGATGATCCGGGTCATCTCGTCGCCGTCGAGCTCGACGACCTTGCCCTCTACCTTGATCTTGCTCACGTGTTCTCCTTTTGCGTTCATGGCCCCGTTGCAGGGCCCCGCCGCGAGCGTGCGAGCGGTGGGGGGCAGCGGGGTCCTTCCTCAGAGGTCGGCTACGTCGGACTGCTTCGCACGGACGGCTTCGGCCGCCTCGCGCAGACCTGCCAGCTCGCTCTCGGACAGGTCGGTCTCGACGACCTTCCGCACGCCCTCGCGGCCGATCTCGGCCTCGACGCCGAGGTAGACACCGGAGATGCCGTACTGGCCGTCGACCCAGGCGCACACCGGCATGCAGGCACCGGAGTCCTCGATGACCGCACGGGCCATCCGGGCGGCGGCCGCGGACGGGGCGAAGTAGGCCGAGCCGGTCTTGAGCAGCGCGACCACCTCGGCGCCGCCGTTGCGGGTGCGGGTGACCAGGTGCTCGATGCGGTCGGCGGGCAACACGTCGGCCAGCGGCCTGCCGTCGACGGTGCAGCGGGACGGCACCGGCACCATGGTGTCGCCGTGCGAGCCGAGGGTCAGCGTGCGCACCGAGGACACCGGGACGCCGAGCTCCCCGGCGATGTTGTTGGTGAAGCGGGCGGTGTCGAGCATCCCGGCCTGGCCCATCACCCGGCCCTTCGGGAATCCACTGGCCAGCTGGGCCAGCGCGGTCATCTCGTCCAGCGGGTTGGACACCACGATGAGCACGGCGTCGGGCGAGGTCTGCGCGATGCTCTCGGCGACCTGGCGGACGATGCCGGCGTTGGTCTCGATGAGGTCCATCCGGCTCATGCCGGGCTTGCGGGGCAGCCCCGCGGTGATGACGACGACGTCGGAGCCCTCGGTGCCCTCGTAGGAGCCGCCGCCGACGCCGACCACCGTCGTCTCGAAGCCCTCGATCGGCCGCGACTGGTTGATGTCCAGTGCCAGGCCCTCGGGCTTGCCCTCGATGATGTCGGTGAGCACGACGGTCTCGAAGACGTCGTACTCAGCGAGCCGAAGTGCGGTGGTGGAGCCGTAGAAGCCGGCGCCGACAACGGTGACCTTGCCCCTCCGAGCCTGCTCTGCCATGTCCGCCAACCTAGCGCCTTGCCGGCACCGGGCGCCCGCGCGGGTCAGTCGCTGGGCAGCGTGAGCGCGAGGACGGCGATGGTCAGACCGGCACCGGCGGTGAGGGTGACATCCATCGTCCGGCTGCGGACGGCGAGGAAGCCCAGCCGGGGCAGCGGGAGGAGCAGCCGGAACAGCGCGGCCACGGCGAGGGCCAGGCCGACGACGAGCAGGCCCCGCCGCCAGTGGTCGAGAGCGACCATCGCCAGCCCCACCCCGACGACGACGATCACCAGGAAGAGCGGCCACTGGCGGACCAGGCCGGCCACCAGCGGCCGCCGCACATAGAGCGGCGGCCGGCTGTCCGAGGACGGGGCGGCCGGGGAGCTCATGCGGTCAGCGCCTCGGCGCCCACGGCCTGCTCGGCGGCGAGGACCACGTTGGCCAGCAGCATCGCCCGGGTCATCGGGCCGACCCCACCGGGGTTGGGGGCCACGTGACCGGCGACCCCGGCGACGTCGGCAGCGACGTCCCCGGCGATCCTGCCGTCCACCCGGCTCACCCCGACGTCGAGGACGGCGGCGCCCGGCCTGACCATGTCTGCGGTGATCAGCCCGGGCACGCCGGCCGCGGCCACCACGACGTCGGCCGTGCGCGTGTGTGCGGCGAGGTCGCGGGTGGCGGTGTGGCACAGGGTCACGGTGGCGTTCTCGGTGCGCCGGGTCAGCAGCAGGCCCAGCGGCCGGCCGACGGTGATGCCGCGGCCGATCACCACCACCTCGGCGCCGGCGAGCGGCACGTCGTAGCGGCGCAGCAGCTCGACGATCCCCTGCGGGGTGCACGGCAGCGGCGCGGGGACGCCGAGGACGAGGCGGCCGAGGTTGACCGGGTGCAGGCCGTCGGCGTCCTTGGCCGGGTCCATCCGCTCGAGGACGACGCTCTCGTCCAGCCCCCGCGGGAGCGGCAGTTGCACGATGTAGCCGGTGCAGTCGGGGTCGGCGTTGAACTCGTCGACGACGGCCAGCACATCGGCGAGGTCGGCGGTGGCCGGCAGTTCCCGCTGCAGGCTGGCGATACCGACCTGCGCGCAGTCCTTGTGCTTGGCCGAGACGTACCAGCGGCTGCCCGGGTCGTCGCCGACCAGCAGGGTGCCCAGTCCGGGACGCCGTCCCGCCGCCGCGAGGGCCGTCACGCGCCCGGTGAGCTCGGCACGGATCGCTGCCGCGGTCGCCTTGCCGTCCAACGTCGTCGCCACCACGGCCCCAGTCTGCCCGACGTCCCGGTCCCGAGCCCCCGGCCACCCTAGGCTCGCAGCACCGACCGCCCCGTCTGCGCGCAGGAGAACTCCCGATGACCGATGCCGCCGGCAGCACCGGGCACGGCAGCACGGCGTACCGCGGTACGGCCGGGCAGCCGCTGGCCGACCAGCCGACCGAGGTGGTCCCGCTGGACCGGTACGAGATCCCGCACGAGACGTCGTACGACCCGGCGCACGCCACGCAGCGGTTCGATCCGCCGTCCTCGCGCCGGGACGACGACCACCTCGCCGACCTCCTCGGCGAGCCCGACGACACCGGCGACGGGGACGATGGCCGCGACGGCGACCAGGACTGGGCGCCCGACCACAGCACCGCCCCGGTGTCGGCCCGCCGGGCCGACACCCTGGCCGGGCTGCTGCTCCTGCTGGCCGGGATGGCCGCCGGGGTGAGCCTGCTCGTGGTCTGGGTGAACGGCGGCGGGACCGGGCTGGACCTGGTCCGCGCCGGCCTCGACGACGCCCGACAGGGTGCCGCGACGCTGGGCGGCACCGGATCGTGGCAGCCGCTGGCCGTCGTGGGCGGCGGCATCGCGCTGTTCGTGCTGGGCCTGCTCATGTACGCCCCGGCCCGCACCCACCGGTTCCTCGGCGTGCTGGCCCTGCTGGTGTCCCTCGTGGTCGCGGCCGGCGTCCTGGTGCCGCTGGCCGACGCGAACTGGAACCTCCCCCGCTGGGCCGTCGGCGCCTGGTTCACCGCCGCCGTCGCGGGTCTGGGCCTGCTGGGCGCCCTGAAGGCGCTCTCCACGGGTCCAAAACCGAGGTGACCGGGGTCGCGGTCCGGTAGGACCGCTGTGGTCTGACGGCGCGGGGGCCACCCTTCACCCGCTCCAGCTCGGCGCAGTCCCAGTCGACCCGAGCGAAATCCTCACCCTCCCAGGACGTGCCGGACTCCGGCGGGCCGACGTGCGGCCGGGTGTTCCGCATCAGAGCAGGCCTCGTCCTTCGTTCCTGGCCTCGCTGCAGGGCCCGCCGCGAGCCTGGTGACGTACTGGAACGGCCAGCCTTCAGGGTCCCGCGCCGAGCGTGCGAGGCGTGGGGGAAGGCTGGTCCTCTTTCAGTGGGCGAAGTGCCGGGTGCCGGTGAGATACAGGGTGATGCCGGCCGCGGCCGCGGCCTCGACCACCTCGGCGTCCCGCACCGACCCGCCCGGCTGGGCCACGGCCCGCACCCCGGCGTCCAGCAGCACCTGCAGGCCGTCGGCGAAGGGGAAGAAGGCGTCGGAGGCGGCCACCGACCCCGCGGCCCGCTCCCCCGCGCGCGCGACGGCCAGCCGGGCGGCGTCCACCCGGTTGACCTGGCCCATGCCGACGCCCACCGTCGCCCGGTCGCTGGCCAGCAGGATGGCGTTGCTGCGCACGGCCCGCACGCTGCGCCAGGCGAAGACCAGGTCGTCGAGCGCGGCGGCGTCCAGCGGCTCACCGCAGGCCAGCGCCCAGCTGGTCGGGTCGTCGCCGGGAGCGTCGATCCGGTCGGCGGTCTGCAGCAGCAGCCCGCCGCTGACCGCCCGCAGCTCCACCGACAGCCGCGGCGCCTCCGGCATGCGCAGCAGCCGGATGTTCTTCTTCCCGGTCAGCACGCCCAGCGCGTCCTCGGTGAACGAGGGGGCGACGACGACCTCGGTGAACACCTCGGAGATCTGCTCGGCCAGCGTCAGGTCGACCTCGCGGTTGGCCGCGATCACGCCGCCGAACGCCGAGACCGGGTCGCAGGCGTGCGCCTTGCGGTGCGCCGCGGCGATGTCGGCGCCGACCGCGATACCGCACGGGTTGGCGTGCTTGATGATCGCCACGCACGGGTCGGCGTGGTCGTGCGCGGCACGCCAGGCGGCGTCGGTGTCGACGTAGTTGTTGTAGGACATCTGCTTGCCGTGCAGCTGCTCGGCGTCGGCCAGCCCGGGCTGCCCGCTGCGGTACAGCGCCGCGCCCTGATGCGGGTTCTCGCCGTAGCGCAGCACGTCGGTGCGCTCCCAGCTGCCCCCGACCCACTCCGGGAAGCCGCTCTCGTCGTCGGGAGCCAGCACGTTGCCCATCCAGGAGGCGACGGCGACGTCGTAGGCCGCGGTGTGCCGGAACGCCTCGGCCGCCAGACCCTGCCGCTGGGCGAGGGTGAAGCCGCCCCCGGCCACGGCCGCGAGCACCTCGGCGTAGCGGCCCGGGTCGACGACGACGGCCACCGACGGATGGTTCTTCCCCGCCGCCCGGACCATCGCCGGGCCGCCGATGTCGATCTGCTCCACGCACTCGTCGGGCGTGGCACCCGAGGCCACCGTCTCGCTGAACGGGTAGAGGTTCACCACGACCAGGTCGAACGGCGTGATCCCGAGCTCGGCGAGCTGGCGGACGTGCTCGGGCCTGCGCCGGTCGGCGAGGATCCCGGCGTGCACCGACGGGTGCAGGGTCTTCACCCGCCCGTCGAGGCACTCGGGAAAGCCGGTCACTTGCTCCACCGGTGTGACGGGGATGCCGGCGGCGGCGATCCGGGCCGCGGTGGCGCCGGTGCTCACCAGCTCCACGCCGGCCTCGGCCAGCCCGCGGGCGAGCTCCTCGACGCCGCTCTTGTCGTAGACGCCCAGCAGGGCCCGGCGTACGGGGGTGCGCTCGCTCATCGACTGGTCTCCTCTGTTCCGGTTCGGGTGGTCTGGGGGCGGGCGGCCGGCGCGGCCGCGGGGCCGGTGGTGGCCAGGCTCGCCACCGTGGCGACCAGGAGGTCACGCTCCACGATCTTGATGCGCTCGTGCAGCTGCGGCTCGTCGTCCCCGGGCCGGATCGGCACCGGCCGCTGGGCGAGCAGCGGCCCGGTGTCGACCCCGGCATCGACCACGTGGACGGTGGCGCCGGTGCGCGGGACGCCGGCGGCGAGGGCGTCCCGGACGGCGTGCGCCCCGGGGAAGGCGGGCAGCAGGGCGGGGTGGGTGTTGACGACCCGGCCGGCGAAGGCCGCCAACACCGCCGGGCCCAGCAGTTTCATGAAGCCGGCGCAGACCACCCAGTCGGGCCGGTGGACGGCGAGCTCCACGGCCAGCGCGCGGTCCCAGGCGGCCCGGTCGGGGTGCTCCCGCAGCGGCGTCACGAACGTGGTCAGGCCGCGGGACCTGGCCGCGTCCAGGCCGGGGGCGGCCCGGTCGGAACCGACGGCGACGACCTCGGCGGGGTACCGCGGGTCATCGGCCGCGGCGAGCAGCGCGGCACAGAGCGTGCCGGCCCCGGACAGCAGCACGACCACGCGGGCCCGCGGAACGGCGGGCGCAGCGGCGGGCACCGCCCGACCCTATCGGCCGCCCGGGCCCGTCCGGCGGGGTGCGTCACCCCCCGCGGTCACCCGCGCGACCGCCACCGGCTGACGGCGGCGGCCGGCGCGGCGGCCAGACCTGCCTGGGCGGCGACCGACAGCCCGGTGGCCAGCGCCGGCGCGCCCACCTCCGCGAGCCCGGCGTCGCCCAGCTGCCCTCCACCCAGGAGCACGAACACGCCGGCGAGCAGCCCGACGCCGATCCCGGCGACGATGCCCCAGAGCGCGGCGGTGACCGTGCCGCCGTCGGCATCGCCCATCCGGCGGCCCAGCGCGGTCCCGACGCCCAGACCGGCGAGGACGGGCAGCGCCTGGGAGACGAAGGCCAGCAGTGGCACGGCCTGGGTGTCGGGCAGCGCGGCGACCAGCGGTAGCGCCGGGACACCGCCGAGCGTGACGCCCCCGACGGAGATCACGGTGCCGGCGCCGACCAGGAAGCCGGGCCCGGCGGCCAGGCCGATGACGGCGGCGGTGGCGTTGGGTAGCAGCAGGAGACTGAGCCCCACCTGACCCGCGGCGCCGGCGCCGGCGCCGCCCAGCCCGGTGGTCAGCGCCGCCACGCCCTCGATGTCGACGGCCAGCGCGACCGCGACGACGGCGGTGCAGCCGGCGGCCAGCCACCACGCGCCGGCCAGCGCCGCCCGGCACACCGCCGTCGCCGGGCCGGGGAACCGGTCGAGCACCGCGGCGCCCAGTTCCGACTCCCGGAGCACGCCCAGCCCTCCGGCGACGAGCGCCAGCACGGCCGCTCCGGCCGCCGGCCGGAGGAGCCCGATCGACGCTCCGGCCGCGGTCACCAGCGCGGCCACGGCCACGGTGAGCGCGGTGTGCACGCCGACGAGCACCGCCACGGCGCCGGCGACAGCCCCCGGCTCGTGCAGTTCCCGGAGCGCGACGACGGACCGGCCGGCGCGGCTGAGCCCCCACGCGACGCCCAGGGTGAGCAGCAGCGGGGCGATGCGTAGCGGGCCGGACGCCACGTGCAGCTCCGCTCCGTGCGCGAGCAACCACAGCTGTCCGGCGACCTGACCCGAGGAGGACAACGGCAGGCCACCGGCCGGGTCGAGCTGCTGGACGACGACCAGCGCCAGGAGCAGGGCGAGCAGCCCGGTTCCCGTGACGGCGAGCCCCGTCGCGGCGGCCACCCATCCGGTGCCCGGGCCCCACGGCTCCCCCGGCCGGCGCTGCGCCGTGCGGGGCAGGCGAGGCAGCAGGGACGTCACTCCTCCACTCTCGCAAGCCCAGCGGACGGACGCCCGCCGCACGCGCCGGGCGTCGGGCGAGTTCCCGGTCGCACCGCGCGGGCCGGTGGTCAGCCGCCCGCGGCGGGCGGGTCACCGGGGACGGGGTCGTGCGCGACCGGATCCGGCCGGCCGGCACCGGCGGCCGCCCGCAGCTCCGGCAGCAACGCCCGCGCCGCCGAGACCGCGACCGCGACCGTCACCAGCAGGGCGAGCAGCGGAACGGGCTCGAAGCCGTAGTCGGTGCTGCGCAGCCAGGTGACCAGGGTGAGCAGGAACGCGGGCGCGGCGAGCCCGAGGGTGACGCCGCTACGGGGAAACGGCACCGGCACCGCGACGACGGCGGTGAGCAGCGCCCAGGCCCCGGCGGCGACCAGCAGGACCGCGCCGATGGGCACCAGGACGGAGAAGCCGTAGCCACTGGCCGAGATCCGGCCGAGCACGTCGAGGGTGACCGCGGCCCAGGGCAGGAGGCCGAGCACCACGTACAGCAGTGCGCCGGCCGCGGGGACCAGGTCGTGCACTGCCGGCCGGCGGGTGGCCGACCCCTTCCGGGCCCGGGGCTGCTCGTCGGGCGTCATGCCCGCCATCCTCCCCGTCGTCCGGTCGCCCGCGGCGGTCGTGGCGGCCGCACCGCCCGGTGCGACAGCACCGGGACAGCACCGGAGACGCCGCTGCCCGGCGCCCCGTACGGGGCACCGGGCAGCGGTGCGGCCCTCCTGCAGGGGCCCGCCGCGCAGTGGCCGCGTCCAGAGGCTCGCCCTGAGCTTGCGAAGGGTGAGCGGACGCGGTCCTTCTTCAGCCTCCGACGATCTCCCGCATGAGGCGGGCGGCCTCCGACGGGGTCTTCCCGACCTTCACGCCGGCGGCCTCGAGGGCCTCCTGCTTGGCGGCCGCCGTCCCGGCCGAGCCCGAGACGATCGCGCCCGCGTGGCCCATCGTCTTCCCCTCCGGTGCGGTGAAGCCGGCGACGTAGCCGACGACGGGCTTGGTCACGTTGGCCTTGATGAAGTCGGCGGCGCGCTCCTCGGCGTCCCCACCGATCTCACCGATCATCACGATGGCCTCGGTCTCCGGGTCGTCCTGGAAGGCCTGCAGACAGTCGATGTGCGTCGTCCCGATGACCGGGTCGCCGCCGATGCCCACGGCGGTGGAGAAACCGATGTCCCGGAGCTCGTACATCATCTGGTAGGTCAGCGTGCCGGACTTGCTGACCAGCCCGATCTTCCCGGCCTGGGTGATGTTGGCCGGGATGATGCCGGCGTTGGAGCGTCCGGGGCTGATCAGTCCCGGGCAGTTGGGGCCGATGATCCGGGTCGAACCGCCCTGGGCGTGCGCCCAGAAGTAGGTCGAGTCGTGCACCGGGATGCCCTCGGTGATGACCACGCACATCCCGATTCGCGCATCCACGGCCTCCAGGACGGCGCCCTTGGCGAACTTCGGCGGCACGAAGACGACGCTGACGTCGGCCCCGGTCTCCTTCATCGCGTCGGCCACGGAGCCGAAGACGGGCACCGAGGCGCCGTCGAACTCGACGCTCTGGCCGGCCTTGCTGGGGTTGACGCCACCGACGACGGCGGTGCCGGAGGCGAGCATGCGCTGGGTGTGCTTGCGCCCCTCGGAACCGGTCATGCCCTGGACGATGACCTTGCTGTTCTCGGTGAGGAAGATCGACATGTTGTTCAGTCCGTTCTTGGCGAGCCGCCGGTACGGCCCCTTCAGGGGCCCGCGCCGAGCTTGCGAGGTGTGGGGGAAGGGGGTCCTTCTGTTACGCGGCGAGCTCGGCGGCCCGGCGGGCGGCACCGTCCATCGTGTCGACCACGGTCACCAGCGGGTGGGCGGCCTCGGCGAGGATCCGCCGGCCCTCCTCCACGTTGTTGCCGTCGAGGCGGACGACCAGGGGCTTGGTGGCCTCGTCGCCGAGGATGCCCAGCGCGTGCACGATGCCGTTGGCCACCTCGTCGCAGGCGGTGATCCCGCCGAAGACGTTGACGAAGACGCTCTTCACGGCCGGGTCGGACAGGATGATGCCCAGCCCGTCGGCCATGACCTGCGCGGAGGCGCCGCCACCGATGTCGAGGAAGTTGGCCGGGCGCACGCCGCCGAACTCCTCGCCGGCGTAGGCGACGACGTCCAAGGTGCTCATGACCAGCCCGGCACCGTTGCCGATGATCCCGACCGAGCCCTCGAGCTTGACGTAGTTGAGGTCCTTCTCCTTGGCCGCCGCCTCCAGCGGATCGGCGGCGCCGGCGTCCTCGAGGGCATCGTGCTCGCCGTGCCGGAAGCCGGCGTTCTCGTCGAGGGTGACCTTGGCGTCCAGCGCGAGCACGGTGCCGTCGGGCGCCTTCGCCAGCGGGTTCACCTCGACCAGCGTGGCGTCCTCCTTGGCGAACACGTCCCAGAGCTGGACGGCGATGGCGATGACCTGGTCGCGGACCTCGGCGGGGAACCCGGCGGCGTCGACGATCTCAGTGGCCTTCTGGGTGTCGACGCCGACCGTGGCGTCGATCGGGATGCGGGCCAGCGCCTCGGGCTTGGTGACCGCGATCTCCTCGATCTCCATGCCACCCTCGACCGACGCCATGGCCAGGAAGGTGCGGTTGGACCGGTCGAGCAGGTAGGAGAAGTAGTACTCCTCGGCGATGTCGCTGGCCTGCGCGACCATCACCCGGTGGGTGATGTGGCCCTTGATGTCCAGCCCGAGGATGTCCTGGGCGCGCGCCCGGGCGGTCTCCGGGTCGTCGGCGAGCTTCACGCCGCCGGCCTTGCCGCGGCCACCGACCTTCACCTGCGCCTTGACGACGACGGGCGCGGCGATCTCGCGCGCGATCGCCTCGGCCTGCTCGGGTGTCTCGGCGACGCCGCCGGGGAGCACGGGCACACCGTGCGAGGCCAACAGGTCACGGGCCTGGTACTCGAAGAGATCCACGAGCAGGGACCGTAGCCCGCCCGTCACCGCCCTGTCTCATGCGCCTCCGCCAGCGTGGGGCGTCTCACAGCGGCGCAGGGTCGTTGTACCCGGCCCCGGGCCGCGCCCGGGGCTCAGCGACGGGTGCGCGCGGCCCGGCCGCCGGGCCGCCACCGCCAGGCCAGCACGGTCACGCCGGCCGACGCCACCGCCAGGACCAGCAGGCCGATCCCGGGCACCGTCCAGTCGACGTCGGCGCTGCGGGCGGCATCGCGCGCACCGGCCAGGCCGGTGGCGAGCAGGGAGACGGTCACCGCCAGCAGGCCGCCGACCGCACCCAGCCGGGGGCGCAGCGACGGCGCGATCACCGAGCACAGCAGCAGCGCGCCGGCCAGCAGCAGCCCACCGAGCAACGCCAGCCCGGGCCGTTCCAGCAGCGCCTGCGGGCCTTCCACGGTCACCACGGTCTCGAGCCCGGTGACGGGGTCGACCGCGACCTGGTCGGGCACGTCGGCGGCGGGCAGGGCCAGGCAGAGGACGGCGCCCACCCCGATGAGCGCGGCCAGCGCGGCCAGCGCGGGCCGCAGCGGATCCAGCGAGCCGCCGTCCTCCATCACCGTGCGGCTCCAGGCCACCAGCGCGATCAGCCCGGCCAGCACGGTGACGGTCAGCGCGGCGACGCCGAGCACCCAGCCGGCCCCGGTGTCCACGGAGCTGGTGAGCACCCGTTCCCCCGCCAGCACCTCGACCGCGGGGCGGGCCGTGGAGCCGTGGCCCTGGTAGAGCTCGATCAGCAGCCGGCCGACGGCGAGCGTGCCGGTCACCGCGGCGTACGCCAGCCCCAGCCGCGGCACCCGGCCCAGCGCCAGTCCGGTGCCGACGACGACGGCGGCCACCGGTGCGACCAGGGCCACCAGCGCCTCCAGCGGGCCGGTGACCAGCGCGACGGGCTCCCCGCCGACGACGAGGTAGGTCGGAAAGACCGCGGCCGCGCCGAGCAGGCCGGCCAGGGCCAGCAGCACGCCGGCCGCCCGCGCGGTCACCGGGACGGCGCCGACGACGACGACGTCGGTCCGGTCGGGGAGGGGCGCGGTGCCGGCGCCGGGACCCGCAGCCCTACCGGCCCGGGCGGCGGAGCGCCGGGCCGTCGCGGCGGTCCGGCCGGACTCGGAGGCGCGGTTCCGGGTGGGCACGGGTCCCCTTCCATCGGGTGGCGGTCTGCAGCGGTGGGGCAGGCACCGGGTCGCCCCCCTCGACCCGTCGGCCGGCAGCCCCGGCAGGGTTCCGTCGGCGCCCGATGGTGCCGATGTGTGATGTCAGACACACCCGGGCATCACATCCGCCACGGCGAGCACACCTCCGGGGCGCGCCCACCGGTGCGGGACCGGACTCGACGGGAGGGAGACGCGGTGACCAGCACCGACCCGCCCTCGCTCCCAGGGTGGCACGCCGGCGCATCCGGAGCCGGGAGCGACGTACCGGCCGGACCGGTTCCCTCGGTCCGGGCCGGGCTCCGCTCGCTCCTCTCCCCCACCGGCCTGACCGGCGGGCTCACCGAGCTCGCCTGGGTCGGGGCCCACGCCCTGCTCTACCCCCTCGGCACCCGCACCGAGCGGCTGCGCCCCGATGGCCGGTACCGGCCGGGCGCCCAGGCCCCCGGCGTCCGGGCGCTGTTCGCCGACGACCCGCTCGCCGCCCGGATCCCCGTCGTCCTGGTGCACGGGCTGGTCGACAACCGCTCGGTCTTCGCCGTGATGCGCCGCAGCCTGCGCCGACGCGGTTTCGCCCAGGTGTGCTCCTGGAACTACAGCCCGTTCCTGCGGGACGTCGAGAGCGCCGCGGCCGCCCTGGGGGCGCACGTCGAGCGGGTCTGCCAGTCGACCGGCCACGACCGGGTGCACGTCGTCGGGCACAGCCTCGGCGGACTCGTCGCCCGCTACCTGGTGCAACGGCTGGACGGAGATCGGCGGATCGATTCCCTCGTCACCCTCGGGACCCCGCACGCCGGCACCCTGTGGGCACATCTGCTGCCCACCGGGCTGGTCGGCCAACTACGACCCGGCTCGCCGTTGATCCGGGAGCTCGCCGAGCCCGCGCCGGCCTGCCGGACCCGGATCACCGCCGTCTACAGCAACCTGGACCAGCTGCTGGTCCCCTCGGCCGTCGGCCGCTGCGAGCACCCCGACCTCCGGGCCCGCAACGTGCTCGTCCGCGGGGTGGGGCACATGTCCCTGCCCATCCACCGGGCCGTCGTGGCCGAGGTCGCCGCCACGCTGGCCGGCCGGCGGACGACCGTCGACGCCCCACCGACCGAGACGGCAGTCGCCTGAAACGACCAGATCGTGGGACTCGTGGGATGCATGTTGTTGACGGAACGCAATGACAACGACACACCCCGTCAAGTGATTGGTCGCCTTCGAGCGGCTGCATAGCGTGCGGGACGGCGCCTGAGGGAGCAGTCCGGGGGCGCCGCGCACAACTGATGTGCACGCACCAGTTCCCGCCCGCGGCGAGTTGGTGCCCGTTCAGCACCGCGGCTCCCCCCGTGGCGCTGCGCTCGGAAGGTGCTGCGGTGTACCGCCAGGATGATCTCGTGGGTCGATCGTGGCCCGACGTCGCCACGTCATCGCGACCGGCCATCGGCCTGGGCACCACCTCGGTGCCCCCGCTGCCGCGCACCGAGGGTCCCGCCGCCACCGACGCCCGGGAGACCGGCCGCATCACGCTCGACGAGCTCCCCCGGCCGACCGCCCGGCCCGCATCGCCGCGCCCGTCCGTGCCCTCCCCCCGCACGGCGGCCGACGACAGCATTCCCGACGACACCACCGCCGCCGACCTCGGCGCCACGGACGACACCGACGACACCGGCGACCCGGCCGGGAACTCCACCGCGGCGCACACCGGCACCCGCCTCGGCCGGGCCCGGGGCCGCCGCCGGCTCCCCATGGCGCCCGGCCGCAGACCCGCCCTCCTGCTGGCCGCCCTGGTCGTCGGCGCGCTGATCGCCGCCCTGCCCGGCGGCACCGACCCCGACGCCGCGGCCGCTGCGTCGGGGCTGGACTACGGCCTGGGCATGGACGCCGACATCGGGTTCGCCGGCGGGGTGGATCTCGCCGGCGCCCGCGGCGAGATCAGCCAGGCCGAGGCCGAGGCGCGACTCAACGAGATCGCCGCCTCGCGGGCCGCCCGCCAGCCGAAGTTCGTGCTGCCCACGCAGGGCCGGATGACCACCTGCTTCTGCATGCGCTGGGGCAGCATGCACTGGGGCCTGGACCTCGCCGCCCCGATGGGCACGCCCATCCTGGCCGCCTCGGACGGCGTCGTCCTGCGCGCCGGTGCCGCCTCCGGGTACGGCAAGGCCATCTACATCCAGGACGCCGACGGCAACGTGCACGTCTACGGCCACATGCGGCACCTCTACGTCGAGGCCGGCGACGCCGTCACCGCCGGCGACCTGATCGCCAAGGTGGGCAGCGAGGGGCAGTCGACCGGCCCCCACCTGCACTACGAGATCCACAAGGGCGGCATCAACGGCAAGCCCACCGACCCCGAGGACTGGCTCGCCGCCCGCGGCATCACTCTGTGATCTGTCGTCCTCACGGACGACACCGCGGCCAGGTGATGCTCCTATAGATGGTCAAGCCGCTTTTTCAAGATCTTTGCCGGCTGCGGTGGAGACGAGGGCGGAG
>JABAKE010000240.1 GCA_019779905.1 Modestobacter lapidis
CCTTTCTGAATGAAAGCATAGGAATGTCTCATTATGATCTGGATTGCATTTATCTGGATTGTATCTTTCTCTTTCATTTCATTTTTATTCTTTACTTAGGGCAGACCAAAAATGAAAATGGGAATTCATTAATAATAATAATTAATATAATTGCTATAGCTATAACTAACTATTAGTTCGATAATTAGAAGATAATTAGAATTATAATGTATATATAAATGTTATATTATAAAATAATGTATATATATAATATATATTAATATTATTAATATGTAGACTAAGATTCTAATCTAATAATTTAATTTCTAATGTAATAAAATCAGAAATATATTTAGAAATATATAGAAATATATATGATATGTAAATATACGATATATATATGATATGTAGTAAAATAATAGAAAATATATAGTAATAAAATTAGAAAAGAATAAAAAAAAAATAAATAAATTCAAATGTCATTTGAATTTAAAAATGAAAAAGAAAATCTTACTATCTAATTAAGATTAAGATACTGATTATTGATAAACATATAATTGATAAATAGATCAAAATTTTATATCGCTATAGTCTATTAATCGTTATCTTCTATAATATTCAATATTTATTTGAAATTCTATTCTATATTCTTTTCTCTTTCTATTCTTTTCTCTATTCATATTAATTATAGATAT
>JABAKE010000241.1 GCA_019779905.1 Modestobacter lapidis
TGGGCATTCATCAACCCCAGGCCAAAGCGGTTATTGAACGGGCGGGCTTCAAATTCTTTCTGGACTCTCTCTGGATTGATAACATGGACAGGATGGCCATGCTTGCCTTGTCTGAGCTTTGGTGGGACACCACCAATACATTCCACTTCGGATTTGGGGAGATGACTATGACCCCATTTGACTTTACCATGATCACAGGCCTTCCTATCGGAGGTGGGCTTCTCACTTTCTATGCCGATGCTTGTTATGATACGGAGTACCTTCAAAACAACTTGGGTGTTGAGGAAATTCCTGTCATCAAAAAAGGAGTGAGGCGTTCTTGGCTTTATAACCATTTCAGCATAATGGTTGAAGAAGATGAGCATGATGTTGAATATATTGCCCGGGCTTTCATCTTGTATATGATCTCGTGTACATTCTTCGCGGGGACCCAAGATATAGCTCCACTGGGCTTTCTGTCTTGTTTGGAAGACTTGGATACTGTTCATCAGTATGACTGGGGAGGTGCTGCATTATCTGTCATGTATCGCTCGATATGTGACAAATCTCGAGACGCCGCTCAGGACTTTGGAGGTCTCGCATTCATTTGGCAGGTACTGACTTCGTCTGGTAACCTTTGTCAATGTTCTGTATCTTTCTGTTGATTTACTGATTCTGATCCCTTTCTGTGCAGG
>JABAKE010000242.1 GCA_019779905.1 Modestobacter lapidis
TGTAGAATATAAGCTTATTGTTCACAATCTGAGATGGAGTTGGACACACCATCGGTAAGATTGTAGCGCATGATTTCAGTAGGTCTGTCTTGACTACGGGGAATGGTTTAGTTCCAACTTCTTGTGCTAGTACACTTGTGTGTATTGAACGGGACCGTATTGAGGTAATTATTTTATACTGACACATAAAATAATTAATACCTCATGGTTATTATGAATACTTATACTCTTAATCCCGAAATAATTAATAGACACATGCATTTATTGTTAGTTATTTTGATTCATAAAGAGTGAGATCTTTATAGGTCAATAATCTCGATGAGTTGGATAACTGCATTAATTGTATGGTGAATATTTATTATTGACGGAATCCACGTCCTGGTATAGGGATTGATGATACCCCCTTGAGGATACTTATAAGTTTTGATTATGTCAAACCCTGCAGGTGGATTTTGTATCCGACATATCAAATAAGTTAAGTGGAAGGTCTCAAGGAAATTAATAGATGTTGATTAAATTATATTGTCAGTAATTTAATTTAATCAACGGGTATCTGTAATCTTAACGTGGGGAGATTAATAAGTATTTAATAACAAAGAGCTCGGAATTTAATTTCGAGTAAGTGAGGGAGTGCAATTATAAGTCTTTAGTGGAATGAATTATAATTAATGTAA
>JABAKE010000243.1 GCA_019779905.1 Modestobacter lapidis
TGTACAACACTTATTCAGATCTGGAAAATTAATTCCAGCAATCCGAATGAGACCAAGCATACAAAATTACAGCATTAACAAATCTGAAATTAAAATTTCAGCAGGGTGCCACCATGCCCCATCCATTCTAGGATTAATTAATCACATCATGAGATCATGATTTCACATGGAGTGGCTCTGATACCACTGAAGGAAACCGCGATTCAGATCTGAAGCTTCCCGAACAAGGGACTACTATGGCTGATGCAAACAATGACAGATTTTTCAAAATCTGATTTCAGCACTTTGCAGCGGAAATCAGCCATAAAGAATCGCGTATGAACTCCATTAAATCATGACCAACATGTGTCCAATTAAAGAAGATGATAGATAACTATTACCTCGATGTATTGGAAGCTTTAATCCTCAGAAAATCTGATGCTAAGATGTTGAAATCAGACTTGCAATAAACAAGAACCTTGCTGGAATTTTATTGCAGAAATTCTGCTCTTAGTCTTCTCTCCTATTCCACTTCCAAATCTGATTGGTGTTGATGGTGGAATCAAACTATGGAATCCTAAGAAGGGTTTTCTGAACCACTCTTTGTGGAAAGATAGTTGCTGGTCTTCTCTCTCCTAGGAAGAAGATGAGGGCAGCAACTAAAAAGGGTGGGCGTGAATGGCTTCTTGAAGAG
>JABAKE010000244.1 GCA_019779905.1 Modestobacter lapidis
TGGACGCTGTTCAGGACTTGTTCTCGGAAAATGCTCCATGCAATGCAATTACGGAAGATGGCAAGGTGGACACAGAAGTATCTTCAGTAAATGAAAATGATCAGCCCCTCAATTCTGAGGGTGGACTTCCGAATGAAGAATCTTCTCCAGAAGCCCTTGAAATTGGTAAAGGTACCCGCTCTGGCCGGGATTACCACAAAAATTACAATCTACCATCTTCTTCTTATGTAAATCCTTCGGGAAATCCAAATGTAAACGCCCCAAGTGGCAACAATAATGAACATGCAGGCCCGAAGGAGGCTTTCAAGTACGACTTGATTGAACACTTCAGACACATACCTGCACGTCTGCACATCCTAGACTTATTGCGAATGTCTCCCCAAACTCGTGATAGTCTCATTTCAGAACTGCAAAGACTGAATACGGATGTCGACAAACATGCCCCACAAGTCCTACAAATTGAAATGGACTATAGGGTCGAAAAATAAAAAACCTCCTCAAAAGGAGAAAAGAAGAAGACTGAGGGATCCTGCATTGAATGCCTCTCGGTCCAAAAAGCAGCAAGTGCAACTATCGCCTTCACTAAGGAAGACCTCCTGTTAGGCGAGACGAAGCACAACCGACCCTTATACTTTACAGGGTACATCAAAGAAATGCCGGTGCACAGAGTAC
>JABAKE010000245.1 GCA_019779905.1 Modestobacter lapidis
AAAACAAAATTTTGGCTCTCATGCCATAAACCCAAAAATCGGCTCTCATGCCACATCGGCTTTCATGCCACAACCAAAATTTGGCTTTCACGCCACCAAAATTGGCTTTCATGCCACTTCAAAAAAAATTTCTTGGCTTTCAAGCCATCAAAAACCAGGCCTTGTGCCACAAAATCTGGCTTTCATGCCAAAACAACACTTTTTGACAAAAGAGTTTCACAAAATGATATCCTTTTGATCAAAGATTTTCAAACAAACATTCCCATTCAACTTTTGCTTATCTTCAACAAAAAAGAATTTAAGTGAAACAAGGGGATACAAAAAATATATAGACTGCCAAAATGTTTATACATGGAGGTACCAAAAGAATAGAAGAAGAAAGTTTGTTACAAAAGAGGTTCAAGCTCAATCCATCATGGTCTTCAACCAAAGACTGAGCTCCTCGAGCAGACTCTTGGCCTTAGCCTCCAAAGCTTCTAGGCCGCGCTTCTTCAAAATCTTACCATAAAATGCGGCGGAACGCCGCGACCCATCATCAGCACGAGGAAGCTCTTCCCAAAGAATTTCCCACTGCTCATATTCTTCGGTTTTCCTCCGGAGATTACTTTCAGCCTCCTCAACCTGGCGAATCAGAGTTCCCTCTCTAGCACGAGCTTCCACAATGGTAGACC
>JABAKE010000247.1 GCA_019779905.1 Modestobacter lapidis
GATAATATATCCAAATCTGTTCCTTCTTGATTGAAAGAAATTCCTATAGCTCCAACGAACAAAGTAAATAGGACCAATACAAGCAGAGGGAATAACATAGTATTGTCTGATTCATGGGGATATGAGAAAGTGTTCGTAGTACCAAAATGAGAAATAAAAGGTTGCGTCATCTTTCTTACATTACCATCAATTCGATATGTCTTCGTCGAAAAAAACGAAGCCCTTTGATTATTATTCATTGTTAATAAAGTTAATAAACTCCATTTTTTTTTAATCGTTTTTGGCCCTTCTTTACCCCATAAAGATATTGAATAGAACGAGCTACTTTTTTTTCCACTATAATTTTGAAAATGAGCGTTTAAATGCCCCTCAAAAGTGAGTAAATAGATCCGAAACATATAAAATGCGGTTAATCCTGCTGTGGAACAAGCTATTATTGCAAAAATTGGTGAATACAACCAACTATCATTAAGAATTTCATCTTTGGACCAAAAACAAGCAAGAGGTGGAATACCACAAAGAGAAAGTGTACCTAATAAAAAAGCAGTTTTTGTAATTGGCACATGTTTTGTTAAACCGCCCATAAGAACCATGTTCTGGCTTTTATCTGGAGAATATCCCACAATAGCTTCCATTGAATGAATAATTGATCCGGATCCTAAAAACAATA
>JABAKE010000248.1 GCA_019779905.1 Modestobacter lapidis
CTGAACAACCATAGGATGGCCTGAAAATCATTAGCAAATACTTCTATAAGATGTTTTATTTTTCCATAGAAATATATTCGCTCAAGAAGGGCTCCAGAAGATGTTGATCGTAAATGAGAAGATTGGTTACGGAGAAAAACGAAGATGGATTCGTATTCACATACATGAGAATTATATATGAACAAGAATAATCTTTGATTCCTTTTTAAAATAGAAATGGGTTTCTTTGGAGTAATAAGACTATTCCAATTACGATACTCGTAGAGAAAGAATCGTAATAAATGCAAAGAAGAGGCATCTTTCAACCAGTAGCGGAGGGTTTGAACCAATATTTCCAGATGGATGGGGTGGGGTATTAGTATATCTGACACATAATTTAAATGTAAAAAATTGTCCTCTAAAAAAGGAAATATTGCATGAATTGATCGTAAATTATGAGATTGTACTATTTCTTTCCCTTCTAGAGAAGATACTAATCGTAGGGAAAATGGAATTTCCACAATGACTGCAAATCCCTCTGATATCATTTGAGAATACAAATTCTTGTTGTGCCCCAAAAATGGATTTTGGTTAGAATCATTAGCGGAAATAATCAAATGATTCTGTTGATACATTCGAATAATTAAACGTTTCACAATTAGTGAACTGGATTTATTGTCATAACCTAC
>JABAKE010000027.1 GCA_019779905.1 Modestobacter lapidis
ATCTCGGAGGTGATCGGGTCGATCAACGATTTCCAGCTGACGATCGCCTCGGCGGTGGAGGAGCAGACGGCCACGACGAACGAGATGTCCCGGTCGGTTCAGGAGGCGGCCAGTGGGTCGGGTGAGATCGCCATGAACATCACCGGTGTCTCGGCTGCGGCGTCCTCGACCACCCAGGCGCTGACCCAGACGAAGGTCGCGGTGGACGAGCTGTCCCGGATGGCCAGCGACCTACGCACCACGGTCGGCCGCTTCACCTACTGAGGGCGGCGCAGGCGGCGGACCGGCACCACCATCGGCGTCCCGGTCACCGGGTCGGGCACCACCCGCGCCTCCAGCTCGAACACCTCGGCAAGCAGTTGCTCGGTGAGCACCTCGTCCGGGGTTCCGGCGGCGACCAGCACGCCGTCCTTCATCGCGACGAGGCGCGCCGCGTAGCGGGCGGCCAGGTTCAGGTCGTGCAGCACGACGGCGACCGTGCGGCCGCGCTCGGTGTGCAGCCGTTGCACCAGTTCCAGCACGTCGACCTGGTGGGCCAGGTCGAGGTAGGTGGTCGGCTCGTCGAGCAGCAGCAGGTCGGTGCCCTGGGCCAGCGCCATGGAGATCCAGGCCCGCTGCCGCTGCCCACCCGAGAGCGCGTCGACCGGGGAGTCGGCCAGCTCGGTCATGTCGGTCCAGGCCAGCGCCTCGGCGACCACGTCGGCGTCGTCGGAGGACCACTGCCGCAGCCACGTCTGGTGCGGGTGCCGGCCGCGGGCCACCAGGTCGGCGACGGTGAGCCCCTCGGGCGCCAGCGGCGTCTGCGGCAGCAGCCCCAGCACCTTGGCGACCTCCCGGGTCGGGGTGGCGGTGATCGCCCGACCGTCGAGCAGCACCGTGCCCGACGTCGGCCGCAGCAGCCGGCCCAGCGCCCGCAGCAGGGTGGACTTGCCGCAGCCGTTCGGGCCGATGATCGCGGTGAACGACCCGTCGGTGAGCGTGAGGTCCAGCGAGTCGACGACGACGTGGTCGCCGTAGGCCAGCCGGACCCCCTCGGCGGCCAGCCGGACGGGCGCCGTCATACGCGGAGTCTCCAGAGCGGTCACAGGGTGGATCGCCGCCTTCCGCGGACGAGGAGCCAGAGCAGGTACGGGGCGCCCACCACGGCGGTGAGGACACCGACCGGGAACGTCTCGGGCAGCACGGTGCGGGCCACCAGATCGCTGGTGACCAGCAGCAGCGCGCCCAGCAGCCCGGAGGCGATCAGCGGCGGCCGGGAGCCGCCGGCGAGCCGGACGGCGATCTGCGGGACGACGAGGGCGACGAACTGGATCGGCCCGGCCGCCGAGACGGCGAACGCCGCCAGCGCCACCCCCACCACGACGACGGCGCCCTGGGCCAGCGGCACCCGTACGCCCAGCGACCGGGCGGTCTCGTCGCCGAACTGCAGCACGCCGAGCACCCGGCCCATCGCCAGCGCGAGCGGCACCAGGACCACCAGCGCCAGGGCCAGCGGCTGGGCCTGGTCCCAGCCGCGACCGTTCAGCGACCCGGTGATCCAGACGTTGGCCGCGGCGGCGTCCCAGATCGCGCTGCGGGTGAGCATGTACTGGACCACTGCCATCGCCATCGCCGACAGTCCGATGCCGATCAACACCAGCCGGTAGCCGTCCAGGCCCTGGCGCCAGGCGAGCCCGAACACCAGGAACGAGGCCACCAGCCCACCGGCCAGCGCGGCGGCGGGCACGCCGATCCCACCGAGCAGCCCGCCGGCCGTGGTCGTCGTCCCGCCGAGCACGATCACCGCGACCGCCCCGATCGCCGCGCCCTGGGTGACGCCCAGGATGTCCGGGCTGGCCAGCGGGTTGCGCGCGAACGTCTGGATCAGCGCGCCGGACAGCCCCAGCGCCAGCCCGACCAGCACCGCGACGACGATCCGCGGCGCCCGCAGCTCCAGCACGATGAACCGCTGGGTGTCCTCGCCGGCCCCGAGCAGGACGCCGAGCACGTCGGGGACGCTGATCGGGAAGTCGCCGCGCCCCAGGCTCAGCGCCGCCGCGCCCACCAGCATCACCAGCACGGCCAGCGGCACCACGAGCCGGCGCGGCCGGTAGACGCCGGAGAACGGGCCCACCCGGACCGCCCGGCGGGGCTGCGGGGAGGTCGCGGGTTCCCGGGTCGGGAGGGTGGCCGTCACGGGCCCTCCTCGCCGGCGCGCGCCGGCCGCACGGGCGTGCTCACAGCTGCACCAGCCGGCGGCGGCGGACCAGGGCGATGAAGAACGGCGTGCCGACGACGGCGAGCACGATGCCCACCTGCAGCTCCCCGGGGCGGGCGATGATCCGGCCCAGCACGTCGGCCAGCAGCAGGAAGACCACGCCGAGCAGCCCCGAGTAGGGGATCAGCCAGCGGTGGTCGGGGCCGGTCACCGCCCGCGCGATGTGCGGCACCACCAGCCCGACGAAGGCGATCGGACCGCAGGCGGCGGTGGCGGCGCCGGTGAGCAGCGTGATCGCCGCCAGCCCGGTGGCGCGGGCCAGCCAGATCCGGGTGCCCAGCCCGCGGGCGACGTCCTCACCCAGGCCCAGCAGGTTCAGCGCCGGGGCGTTGACCAGGGCGAGCACCAGGCCCGCCACGATGAAGGGGGCCACCTGGCCCACGACCTCGGAGTCGCGGCCGGCGAGCGCACCGACCACCCAGAACCGGAAGGCGTCCAGCGTGGTGGTCTCCCGGATGGTCAGTGCCTGGACCAGCGCGTACAGCAGCGCGGACAGCGCCGCCCCGGCCAGGGCGAGGCTCACCGGCGTCGCGCCGCCGGCGCCGGACGAGCCGATCGCGAAGACCGCGACGCTGCCGGCCAGCGCCCCGGCGAAGGCGAACCAGACGTAGCCGCCCGGGCTCCCCACGTCGAACAGCGAGATGGACAGCACGACGGCGAACGAGGCACCCGCGGTGACCCCGAGCAGGCCCGGGTCGCCGAGCGGGTTGCGGGTGTGGCCCTGCATGAGCGCGCCGGAGACCCCCAGTGCCAGCCCGGCGAGCAGCCCGATCACGGTGCGCGGCACCCGCAGCTGCCGCACGATGACCGCCTCGTCGCCGGGGGTCGCGGCGTCGGTGAGCGACTGCCAGACGGTGCCCAGCCCGATCGGCCGGGTGCCGACGGCGATGCTCAGCAGGCAGACGGCGACCGCCAGGGCGAGCAGCAGCCACAGCCCGAGCACCCGGGTGCCCGCGCCGCGCAGCAGGCCCCGCCGCCGCGGGGTCGGTTCGGCGCGGGGCAGGACGGCCGTGCGCTGCGCCACGTGCGGCTCCTGGGGGCAGGGTCGACTGGACCGACGTCCGGCCAGGTGAGGCTCACCTTACTCACGGTCGGGCGCCGTGGTCACCCCGCCGTCCAGCGACGTCCTCCGGCCCTACTCCTCGCGCGCACCGAATCCTGGCAACGGTGGACCGGCGGGAACTGGCGCCCGTGCTGATTACCCTCGGGCAGTACCGGGACGGCGTCGTCCCGACCCCGTCTGCGGAGGTCCCCCGTGCCCGTGCGTCGCCTCGTCCCCACCCAGGAGGCCGCCGACCTGCTCGACCTCACCCGCGACCTGGCGCGGGACGTGCTCGCCCCGCGGGTGGTCGCGGCCGAGGCCGACGAGGCGTTCCCGCGCGAGGTGTTCACCACGCTGGGGCGGGCCGGGATCCTGGGCCTGCCCTACGGCGAGGACCTCGGCGGGGGAGGCCAGCCGTACGAGGTCTACCTGCAGGTGCTCGAGGAGATCGCCGCGGTGTGGGCCAGCGTGGCCGTCGGCGTCAGCGTGCACGGGCTGTCCTGCTTCGGGCTGGTGACGGCGGGCACGCCCGAGCAGCAGCAGCGCTGGCTGCCCGAGATGCTCGGCGGGGAGCTGCTCGGCGCCTACTGCCTGTCCGAGCCGAACGCCGGCTCGGACCCGTCCGCGATGCGCACCCGCGCCGTCCGGGACGGCGATGCCTACGTGCTCACCGGTGAGAAGGCGTGGACGACGCACGGCGGCCGGGCCGACTTCTACAAGGTGATGGCCCGCACCGCCGAGGGGTCGCGCGGCATCTCGTGCTTCCTGGTGCCGGCCGGCAGCGCGGGGCTCTCCGCGGATCCGGCCGAGCGCAAGATGGGGCTCACCGGCTCGACCACGGCGACCATGCGGTTCGAGGGCGCCCGGGTGGACGCCGACCGGCGGCTGGGTGCCGAGGGCGAGGGGCTGCGGATCGCGCTGGCCGGGCTGGACGCCGGCCGGCTGGGCATCGCCGCGGTGGCCACCGGGCTGGCCCAGGGCGCGCTGGACGACGCGCTTGCGTACGCCAAGGAGCGGGAGACCTTCGGCGTGCCGATCATCGAGCACCAGGGCCTGGCGTTCCTGCTGGCCGACATGGCCGCCGCTGTCGAGACCTCGCGGGCGATGACCCTGCACGCCGCCCGGCTGAAGGACGCCGGCCTGCCCTACGGCCAGCAGGCCTCGATCGCCAAGCTGGTGGCCACCGACAGCGCGATGAAGGTGACCACCGACGCCGTCCAGGTGCTCGGCGGCTACGGCTACACCCGCGACTTCCCGGTCGAGCGCTACATGCGCGAGGCCAAGGTCATGCAGATCTTCGAGGGCACCAACCAGATCCAGCGGCTGGTGATCAGCCGGGCGCTGGCCAGGGGCGGCGGGTCCTCGACGACCGTGGCCGGTGCCGCAGCCCGCTGACAGCGGTCGCCGCCATCCCTAGGCTGGCGGGCATGTGCCGGAACATCCACGTCCTGCACAACCTGGCGCCGGCGACGACCTCCGACGAGGTGCGCGCCGCGGCCCTCCAGTACGTGCGCAAGGTGAGCGGCTCGACCAAGCCGTCCCAGGCCAACCAGGCGGCGTTCGACCGGGCGGTGGAGGAGATCGCGCACGCCACCGAGCACCTGCTGGCCGACCTGGTCACCACCGCGCAGCCGAAGGACCGCGAGGTGCTCGCCGCCCAGGCCCGCGAGCGGGCCGCGGTGCGCTACGCCCGCTGACCCGCCCGCCCGGGAACCCCCGTCAGTGCCGGAGGCCGGCCTCCACCATCAGGGGCAGGACCTTCTCGCCGAAGTACTTGAGCTCCTCGTTGTAGTCGATGAGCCCCATGATCATGCCGTCCATCCCGGCCTCGTTGAGCCGGCCCAGCTCCTCGGCGACCTGCTCCGGGGTCCCGACGATGGGGTAGCCGCCCCAACCGGCGATGAAGCGCTCCTGGTACTTCTTCACCGCGTGGTCGAAGGACTGGCTCGCCCCCGACCCGGCGATCTTGATGACGTTCCCCGCCGCGCCCCAGTCGCCCTCGTCGATGACGTTCTGGAAGGCGGCCTTCGCCTCGGCCTCGGTGTCCCGGCAGACGATCAGCCCGTAGGTCATCGTCGTGATGTCGCGCCCGTACTCGCTGCGGGCCTTCTCCTTGAGTGCCGAGGTGTAGCTCTTGGTGTTCTCCAGGGTGTCCAGCGAGGCGAAGTTGATGTCGACGTTGCGGGCGGAGAACTCGATGCCCGACTTGGAGTTGCCGGCGTTGACCAGCGCCGGGCGCGGGCCCTGCATCGGCTTCGGGTAGGCCTCGACGTCCCGGCCGTGGAAGTACTGGCCGTTGAAGTCGAACGACCCCGTCTCGCTCCACAGCTGGGAGACGTAGTCCAGCCACTCCTGGCCGAAGGCGTAGCGCTCGTCGTGCTGGCGCTGCTCGCCGCCGAAGATCTCCATCTCCGGGGTGACCCAGCCCATGACCAGGTTGAGGGCGAACCGGCCGCCGGAGATGTGATCGATGGTGGTCGCCTGCTTCGCGGCGACGATCGGGTGGATGGTGGGCAGGTGGCTGGTTGCCGCGATGGCGATGTTCTCCGTGGCCTGGGCGAGCCCCGCCGCCCAGGTGTAGGTCTCGAAGCAGTTGCCGTTGAAGTTGGTCGAGCCGCCGAAGCCCTTCCAACGGGCCACCGGGATCATCGCCTCGAAGCCGAGGGCGTCCGCGCGCTGGGCGATCGCGACGGTGTGCGCCCAGGTGGCCTCGTACGTCGTCGGCGCGTGGCTCATGATCAGGCCGTAGGAGCAGTTGGTGCCGAAGAGGCCCAGCTTCATCTTCTGGTCGTTGAACAGCGGGTTGGTCTGCTGCCGGTCGACCAGGGGTCCGGTCTCGGCGGCCGGGCGCGGGTCGGTGGGCGCGAGGCCGAGTCGCTCGTTGGCGGAGAGGGTTTCGGTCATGGGGTCTCCTCGAGTGCGTCGGGCGGGGGCGCGCGGCGCGGGATGTGCCGTGCGCCACGTCTGGAAGCGACGCTATGGCCGCCCGCGGGCCTTCGACAGCCGCGCAGCGCACCCCTTCGACCGCCCAGCGCAGATCTGTTCCTGCGCCTCTGACCTGCACGGACATGCCGACAGCCGCGCCCCGGGCGTGGGCGCGGCTGTCGGGGTGGACGGGGTCAGCCCCCGGCGACGGGGAGGTCGATCTGGTGCCCCATGCGCTCCCGCTTGGTGCGCAGGTAGCGGACGTTGTGCGGGGTCTCGACCACCGGGAGTGCGACCCGGCCGACGACGGTGAGCCCGTAGCCCTCCAGCCCGCCGAACTTCGCCGGGTTGTTGGTGATCAGCCGGATCCGGGTGGCCCCCAGGTCGCCCAGCACCTGCGCGCCGACCCCGTAGCTGCGGGAGTCGGCCGGCAGGCCCTGGGCGGTGTTGGCGTCCACCGTGTCCAGCCCCTGCTCCTGGAGCGCGTACGCGCGGATCTTGTGGCCCAGGCCGATGCCGCGGCCCTCGTGCCCGCGCAGGTAGACCACCGCGCCGCAGCCCTCGGCGGCGATCGCGGCCAGTGCCTGTTCCAGTTGGCCGCCGCAGTCGCAGCGCAGCGAGCCGAGGATGTCGCCGGTCAGGCACTCGGAGTGCACCCGGACCAGTGCGCCGGCCTCGGTGCGCCCGGCGGCGGCGATGTCGCCCATCACCAGCGCGAGGTGCTCGGTGCCGTCGAGGGTGCTGCGGTACGCCAGCGCCCGGAAGTCGCCGAAGGCGGTGGGCATCTGCGCGCTGCCGACCAGCTCGACGAGGCGCTCGGTGGCCCGGCGGTACCGGACCAGGTCGGCGATCGCCAGCACCGGCAGGTCGTGCTCGAGCGCGAACGCGGTCAGCGACGCCCCACGGCGCATCGAGCCGTCCTCGTCGACGATCTCGCCGATCACCCCGACCCCACAGAGCCCGGCCAGCGTGGTGAGGTCGACGGCGGCCTCGGTGTGCCCCGCACGGACCAGCACCCCGCCGGTGCGGGCCACGAGCGGGAACACGTGCCCGGGCCGGCGCAGCTGCTCCGGCCGGGTGCCCGCGGCGGCCAGGGTCCGGACGGTCAGCGCCCGGTCGGCAGCGGAGACCCCGGTGCCGGTGTCCACGGCGTCGACGGTGACGGTGAACGCTGTCCCGTGCGCGTCGGTGTTGTCGCTGACCATCTGCGGGAGCTGGAGGGCCGCGGCCCGGTCGGCCGGCATCGGCGCGCAGACGATGCCGGTGGTGTGCCGCACCAGGAAGGCCATCTGCTCGGTGGTGACGAGCTCGGCGGCGACGATCAGGTCGCCCTCGTCCTCCCGGTCCGCGTCGTCGACGACGATGACCATCCGCCCGGCGGCCAGCGCGGCGACGGCGGTCTGGACCGCCTCGGCCGGGGAGCGACGGGTCATGATGCGTCCAGCTCCAGTGCGGCGTGGGTGCCGAAGAGGCGCCCGTGGTAGGTCAGCGGCCGGCCGGCGAGGGTCTCGGCGGCGACGACGGTGCCCAGCGCGACGACGTGGTCGCCGCCCTCGACCAGCGCGGCGACGTCGCACGCCAGCCAGCCGGGTGCGCCCGGCAGCCGCGGCAGGTCGTGGTCGACGTCCCAGCGGACGCCGTTGAACTTGCCGGTGCCGCCCTTGCGGGCGAAGGCCAGCGCCAGTGCCGACTGGGTGGAGCCCAGCACGTTGACGCCGAACCGGCCGGACTCCCGCACGAGGGCGAGCAGGTCCGAGCCGCGGTCCAGCGAGACCAGCACCATCGGCGGGCTCATCGACAGCGACGCGAACGCGCTCACCGTCGTCCCGTGCGGCAGGCCGTCGGCCATCGACGTCACCACCGACACCGGTGTGGCGACACCGGCCATCACCTCTCGGAACCGGTCGGCCAGGGGCGCATCAGGTGTGGTCTGTGGGGCAGTGCTCATCGCGGGACCTCCTCGTCACCGGCGGGTGGGACCCCGGGGGCGCCGTGTGGCGCCCCCGGGTCGTGCACATCAGCCCAGTTGGAACGGGTCGCGCGTGCCACCGGTGAGCTCGATGAAGACCGACTTGTTCTCGGTGTACTCGTTGAGCGCATCGATGCCGTTCTCCCGGCCCATGCCGGAGGCACCGAACCCGCCGAAGGGCATGTTGGGCGCCACCACGCGGTAGGCGTTGACCCAGACGGTGCCCGCGCGCAGCTTCGCCGCGACCCGGTGGGCGCGGTGCACGTCCTTGGTCCACACCGCGCCGGCCAGACCGTAGGGGGTGTCGTTGGCCAGCTTCAGGGCCTCGTCCTCGTCGGTGAAGGTGTAGGCGGCCAGCACCGGGCCGAACACCTCCTCACGGACGATCGTGCTGTCCGGTCCGACGCCGGTGACGACGGTGGGCTTGACGAAGAGCCCGCCCCGCTCGGCGTCGGGCTCGCCACCGCAGGCGAACGTGGCGCCCTCGGCGGCGGCGCCCTCGAGGTAGCCGAGCACCTTCTCGTACTGCGGGCGGTTGGCGACCGGGCCCATCTCGGTCTCGGCGTCGTTGGGGTCGCCGAGCTTGATCGCGTTGGCCCGGGCGACGACCTTCTCCACCAGCGCGTCGTGCACGTCGGCGTGCACGATCAGCCGGGAGCCGGCCATGCAGGTCTGCCCGGTGGCGGCGAACACCCCGGCGACCAGGCCGTTGGCCGCTGCGTCCAGGTCGGCGTCGGCGAACACGATCTGCGGGCTCTTGCCACCCAGCTCGAGGGTGACCCGGTTGAGGTTGCGGACCGCGGCCTGGGCCACCTTGGCGCCGGTGGCCGAGGAGCCGGTGAAGGCGACCTTGTCCACCCCGGTGTGCGAGGCCAGCGCCTCCCCGGTGGACCGGTCCCAGCCGGTCACCACGTTGAGCACTCCGGCGGGCAGCCCGGCCTCGAAGAGGATCTCCGCGAACGCCACGGTGGAGGCCGGCGCGTGCTCGGACGGCTTGACCACGCAGGTGTTCCCGGCGGCCAGCAGCGGGGCGAGCTTGAAGGTGAGCAGCAGCAGCGGGGAGTTCCACGGGGTGATGGCCCCGACGACGCCCACCGGCTCGCGGGTGGTGTACGCGAAGTACGACTGGTTGATCGGGGGCACGGTGCGGCCCTCGAGCTTGTCGGCCAGCCCGGAGAAGTACCAGTACCACTGCGGCAGGCCCTTGAGCTGGCCCAGCATCTCGCGCATCAGCTTGCCGGAGTCGTTGACCTCCAGCTGGGCCAGCCGCTCGGCGTTCGCCAGGATGGCGTCGCCGCACCGGCGCAGGATCGCGGCGCGCTGGAAGCCCGACATCTGGCCCCACTCGCCGTCGAAGGCGGCGCGGGCCGAGGCGACGGCCAGGTCGACGTCCTCGGGGGACCCGTCGGCCAGTCGGGCCCACGGCTTCCCGGTGTAGGGGTTCTGCGACTCGAAGGTCTTCCCGCTGAGCGCGTCGACGGTCTTGCCGCCGATGAAGAGCCCGAACTCCTCGAGCCCGGTGGAGGTTGCGGACGTCATCGACCTCTCCTCTGTGTGGTGTGGTGCAGGTCATGCGGTCATCAGGAACGCTAGGCAGCCCTGCAGGCCGGGTCCATCCGCTCGGTGCCGTCCTCTGGCCGCAGAGCGCGGCCAGGTGGGTCGGTCAGACCTGCGGCTCGAGCCCGCGCAGCGTCGACGATCCGCGGACGGCGGCAGCGAGCTCGACCAGGGCCCGCCCGTGGGTGCCGGCCAGGTCCCGCACGGTCTCGGTCAGCGTCCCGGCGTCGACGTAGCCGGAGTGGTCGAGGTACAGGCCGGGGCCGAGCACCTGGGCGGCGAAGAACCCGGCGAGCACGGACCGCAACGAGTCCACGGCCAGGTAGTGGTGCGGGGTGGCGCCGGTCAGCACCACGGCCGCGACGGTGCCGCGCAGCGGCGCCGTCGACTCGCCGTACCGCCCGCGCTCGGTGTTCTCGAGCAGTTCCTTGAGCAGGCTGGAGTACGTGGCGCGGTACACCGGGCTGCCGAAGACGACGGCGTCGGCGTCCGCCATCGACCGGAGCACGTCGGCCGGGGCCTCGTCGACCAGCGCGAGCTGGGTGCACGAAGCGCCGGCGGCGCGGGCGCCGTCCAGCACCGCGCCGACGGCCAGTGCGGTCCGCGCGCTGCCGTGCGGGCTGGCGACCAGGCCCAGGACGGTCACGGGGGTGTCGGTCATGTCGGCTCCTCGGTCGGGTCAGTCAGGGACGAACGGCCCGCGCGGGGCGTTGCGCCCGCCGGCCCGGTACAGCGAGCTGGGCAGCGGGTGGCCGACGGCGCGCTCGGTGGCCGCGGCCGCGGTGAGGACGGCGTCGAGGTCGATGCCGGTCGCGACACCGGCATCGGTGAGCCAGTAGACGAGTTCCTCGGTGGCGATGTTGCCGCTGGCCCCGGGGGCGAACGGGCAGCCACCCAGCCCACCCACCGAGGCGTCCAGCGAGGTCACCCCGCTCAGCACGGCGGCCAGGGCGTTGGCCTGGCCGGTGCCCCGGGTGTCGTGGAAGTGGGCGCCGAGTGGGCGGCCCGGCGCGGCCTGCCGGACGGCGCCGAGCAGCTCGACGGTCCGCCGGGGGGTGACCGTGCCGATGGTGTCGCCGAGGCAGAGCTGGTCGGCGCCCTGCTCCACGCCGGTGCTGATGACGTCCAGCACGCGGGACGGATCGGTCCGTCCCTCGAAGGGGCAGTCCCAGGCGGTGGCCACGATCACCTCCAACGACCCGCCGGCACCGTGGGCCAGCGCGGCGATCTCCCCGACCGCGGCCACCGCCCCCGCCGTCGGGCGCCCGGCGTTGGCCAGACTGTGCGAGTCCGACGCCGACACCACGTACTCCAGATGCGCGATCCCCGCATCGACCGCCCGCTGCGCGCCCCGCAGATTCGCCACCAGCGCCGAGAACTGCACCCCGTCGAACCGGTGCAACTCGGCGGCCACTTCATCGGCGTCGGCCAGCGCCGGCACCGCCCTCGGCGACACGAACGACGTCACCTCGATCCGCCGCACGCCCGTGGCGACCAGCGCCTCCAGCATCGCCAGCTTCCCGGCCAGCGGCACCGGTGCCTCCAGCTGCAACCCGTCGCGCATCCCCACCTCGCGGACGTCGACGGTCGCCGGCAGGTCCAGCCCGGTCATCTCAGATCACCCCTTCGGTGGCCAGGTCGGCCAGGTCGGCTGCGCCGAGGCCCAGCAGCTCGCTGTACACCTCGGCGTTGTGGCTACCGGCCCGTGGCGGGCCGGCCCAGCGCAGGGCCCCCGGCGTGGCCGACAGCTGAGGGGTGATGCCCGGGCCGAGCACGTCGGCGCCCACCCCCTCGTCGTGGTGGGCCAGCACCATGCCGCGGGCCCGGAACTGCGGATCGAGGACGACGTCGGCGACGGTGTTCACCGGGCCGGCGACGACGCCGACCTCGTCGCACCGCCGCTGCACTTCGGCGCTGTCGTACTCCTTGGCCCAGACGCCGATCAGCGCGTCGAGTTCGTCCTGGTGCCGGCCGCGGGTGTCGTGCGTGGCGAAGCGTGGGTCGTCGGCGAGCTCCGGGCGGCCCATCGCCCCGCACAGCCGGCGGAAGAGGGTGTCCTGGTTGGCCGCGATGATGACGAAGCCGTCCGTCGTCTCGTAGGAGTTGGACGGGGCGATGCCGTCGAGCCGGGTGCCGCTGGGCTGCCGGACCACCCCGGCCCGGTCGTAGTCGGGGAGCATGGACTCGGTCACCGCCAGGCATGAGTCGGTCAGCGCCGTGTCCACGACCTGACCGGCGCCCGTGCGCTGCCGGGCGACGAGCGCGGCGAGTACTCCCTGGGCGGCGAACATGCCGGCCAGCGAGTCGCCGAGGGAGAGGGCCATCCGCACCGGGGGCTGACCCGGGAAACCGGTCACGTAGCGCATCCCGGACACCGCCTCGGCGACGCTGGCGTAGCCGGGGCGGCCGGCGGCGGGGCCGGTCTGCCCGTAGCCGGAGACCCTGGCCAGGACCAGGCCGGGGTTGACGGCGCTGAGTCGGTCGAAGCCCAGGCCCCAGCGCTCCAGGGTGCCGGGCCGGAAGCTCTCCACCACCACGTCGGCCTGCGCGGCCAGCTGCAGGAAGAGTTCCTGGCCGCGCGGCTGCCGCAGGTCCAGGGTGATGCAGCGCTTGTTCCGGGCGTGCACGGTCCAGAAGAAGCCGCGGCCTTCCTCGGAGGCCTGCCCCCAGGTGCGCAGCGGGTCGGGCCGGTCGGGCGCCTCCACTTTGACCACGTCGGCGCCGTGGTCGCCGAGCAGCCGGCCGGCGAACGGGCCGGCGATCAGGGTGCCCAGCTCCAGCACGCGGATGCCGGCGAGGGCCCCTGGGGTCGGGTCGGTCGCGGACGGGGCGGCCACTGGGGCGACCACGGCATCTCCTCACAGCGGTGGGACGGGGACGCCCCTGACGCTAGGGAAGGCGGACCGGTCGGTCCATCCGACGTCGGCTGATCTCCATCCGCCCAGCGCACGATCCCACCGGACCCTGGACGTCCGACCGGGGCACGTCCTAGCTTTCCGCTGTCCGTCGGGCACCGGCGCCCGACCGCCGCCGAGGAGGAGTCGTGTCCACTCCCGTGTCCACTCCCACCGTGCCGCCGCTGGTGGCCGAGCAGTCCCGCATCGCCGACGAGACGCTGACCGCGGTCGAGGACCTGCTGCGCACGATCGGCGACGCCGACCTGCACCGGGCCGACCCGGGTGGCGGCTGGACCGGGGCGACGATCGTCAGCCACATGACGCTGGCCGGGCTGCTCTGGGTGGCCGACGTGACCCGCCTGCAGGCCGACCCGGATCTCGACTCGTTCTACCGCGAGGAGATCGGGCACGACGCCACCGGCGCGGTCCCCCCGACCGCGGCCGAGGCGGCGGACAAGATCGCCGCTCTGCGCCGGACGATGCTCAGCACGCTGCCGCTGCACACCGAGGAGCTGCTCGCCCGGGAGGTCTCCATCACCACGCTGGGCCGCCGGACGGTCGCCGAGTGGCTGCCGGTCATCGTCGGCCACGTGGTCCACCACCGCGACCAGTTGCACGACGTGCTCCGCTCGCGGGGGTGCCTGCCGGCCCGCTTCGACACCGCCGCGGGCACAGCTTCGACCGCCCCCACGAACGGCCGGGGCGCCTGATGCGCGCCGCGGTGCTGACCGGCGTGGGCGCGGTGGAGGTCCAGGAGCGCCCGGACCCCAAGCCGGCGCCGTCGCACGTCGTCGTCCACGTCGACGTGGCCTCGCTCTGCGGGACCGACACCCACCAGTACGAGGGCCGGATCGACTCGCCCTTCCCGCGGGTCCCCGGGCACGACTTCGCCGGCACGGTCGTGGCCGTGGGGGAGGGGGTGGACGACGCGCTGGTCGGCCGGCAGTTCGCGGTCAAGCCGTCGCTGCCCTGCGGGGAGTGTGCGGCCTGCGCCGACGGGCCGTCGCTGGACTGCCCGCGCAAGAAGCTGATGGGCCTGTGGTCCGACGGGTGCTTCGCCGAGCTGGTCGCGGTGCCACGGGTCAACCTCGTCCCGGTCCCCGACGGCGTCCCGCTGTGGGGCGCGGCGCTGCTGGAGCCCTTCGCGGTCGGGCTGAACTGCGTGGACCGGCTGCAGATCGCCCTCGGCGACACGGTCCTCGTGCTCGGGCAGGGCCCGATCGGACTGGCGGTCGCCCGGCTGGCCGCGCTCTCGGGTGCCGGGCAGCTCGTCGTCACCGACGTCCGGGAGGAGGTGTTCGAGGTGTCGCGGGCCTTCGGAGCCACGACGTGCCTGGACAGCCGGGACGACGGGCTGGTCGACGCGGTGCTCGGGCTGACCGGCGGCCGGGGTGCCGACGTGGTCGTGGAGACCTCGGGCACGCCCGCCGCGTCCGCGTCGGTGATCGACCTGGTGCGCAAGGAGGGGAAGGCCTCATACATCGGCTACGCCAACGACCTGCCCGGCATCCCGGTCGTGCCGATGATGCTGAAGACGCTCACCGTGTTCGGCATCGGTGGCAACGGGGGCCGGGGCCAGTACGAGCGGTCCCTCGAGCTGATCCGCACCGGCCGGGTGGACCTGGAGCCGATCGTCACCCACCGGTTCGCGCTCGAGGACGCGCGGGAGGCCTTCGAGGTTGCGTCCACCAAGCGGGACGGCGCGATCAAGGTGCTGCTCGAGCCGTGACCTGCGCCCGGGTCAGCCGCTGACCCGCTTGTAGGGATCGGGCGGTGCGGCCCCGCCGGCGACGATCGCGGCCGACCAGCGGTCCAGCCGGTCGGCCAGCGCCGGCAGGGCCTCGCCGATCGGGGCGAGCACGCCGTCCAGGGCCGCGTCGGTCGCCGCCTCGATGTCGTCCCGCCGCTGCCGCCCCGCGGGGGTGAGGGCGCCGTCGGCGATCCAGCCCCGCTCGGCCAGCCCGGCGTCCGCGGCGGCCAGCGCCTCCGGCGTCCAGCCGCGGGTGGACGCGTAGGCGCCGCGCTCCCAGCCCAGCCAGTACTCCGTCACCAGGTTCATCTGCGCGCCGGTGAGACCTGCCGCGACGTTCGCCGCCTGGTGGACGTCGCCGCGGTACTCGCGGAGCAGGTTCGCGGCGTGCCACAGCCGGCCCCAGGGGTCGGCCGGCCAGGGCAGCGAGGTCAGCCCGGCGAACAACGGACGGCCGGCGACGTCGGCCGCGGCGGCGTCGGTGGCCCGCCGGAGCTGCGCGGCGGCGTCGGTCACCTCCCCGGCCGGCACGTCGGGCAGCAGTTCCCGCAGCGAGGCGACCGCCCCGGCCTCCCGCGCGGCCAGCACCTGGTCCCGGCTGCACAGGCCGCGGGCCTGCTCGTACAGGCCGGTCACCAGGCCGGGCTCGAAGACGCCGAACGCGGCCACGACGACCGGGGGGCTCGGCTCGCCCATCGGGGCGCTCCGTGCCCACACGTACCCGGTCAGGAAGTCCAGGCCGAGCCCGGCCAGCGCGTCGTAGGCCGGCCGGCCCCAGAAGCCGACCGTGGCGATCGGCTCGGCGGCGTCCCGGAGCCGGCGGGCGGGGCGGGCGGGCACCTGCGGGGCCGGGCGACCCGGGGCCGGCTCCCCGAGGAAGGCGGCCTGCACGTCGGCGTAGTCCACGTCAGCTCCAGGTCGGTCGGGCGTTCAGAGGCGCAGCGTCGCGGAGGGCAGCTCGCCGAACCGGTCGCGGTACTGCTGGGCGAACCGGCTCTGGTGGAAGAACCCCCAGCGCATGGCCACCTCGGTGACCCGCACCTCGGCGGGGTCGCTGTGCAGCAGCTCGGTGCGGACGTGGTCCAACCGCACGCGGCGCAGGTAGCTCATCGGCGACTCACCGAACTGCTGCTGGAAGGCCGCGTGCAGGGTCCGGACGCTCATGCAGCCGACCCGGGCCAGCTGCTGCGGGGTGAGCGCCTCGTCGGCGTGCTCCTCCAGGTAGGCCACGACCGGCGCCAGCCGCCCACAGCGCACGCTCTCCGCAGGTGCGGCCAGCGCGTCGGAGAACTGGTGGCGACCGGAGTGCAGCACCTGCGTCATCACGAACGCCTCGAGCTGCTCACGGGCCAGCGGCATCTCGGCGAGCCCGCCGGGCCGGTCGAGCTCGCGGGCCAGGAACTCCACCGAGTTGAGCAGGCTCGTGCCCGCCGCGTGCGTCAGGTCCAGGCCGAAGTCGAAGTCGACGACCTCGGCCACCGAACGGCCGATGAGGTCGCCGAGGTGGCTCTCCAGGCTGCTCCGCGGGATCTTCAGGATCAGCTGCTCGGCGTCCGGGCTCCAGCGCACCGTGTTGCGCTGGGTGGGGTTGAGCACCGCCCCGCTGCAGCGCGCCTCGGTCCGGGTCCGCGCGCCGTCGGACCGGTCGGCGTCCGTGCGCCCCGCCGTGGTGAGGTTGACGTGGTAGCAGTCCTCGGTGGGCGGCATGGTCAGCTCGGCGGCGGCCTGGTAGGTCAGGTAGCCCAGGGTGAGGAAGTGGTCGGAGACCGCGTTCAGCGTCATGTCGACGAGGTCGTGCGCCGCGACCAGGTCGTGCGGCAGGTAGACCCGGGTGACCGCGTCGCGCGCCTCTTCCAGGCTGCGCGTCCCCACGACGGGGAAGCGGGACAAGGGCGCGGTCGGTGTGCAGGTCTGCACGGGTCACCTCCGTGGCCGGAAACGGCCGGACGACGTCGTCCCCCCGTGTGGCACGGGCCACACACCGCGGACCATAGGCGTCGGGGCGTCGGGTAGGCCAGCCGTAGGGCGCACACCGATGTCCGCGGAGCGCAGTCCCGGCGGGTGCTGCGGTCGCGGGATGTCCGGCTGCGCCGCGCGGATTGTGCACGCCGACCGCGCGTGGTCATGCTGCCTGCATGACGCTCCTGGAGGTCCCGCAGCAGGCACACGGCGACGATGCGGCGCTCCGCGCCGTCGAGCAACGGGTGCTGTGGCTGGCCACCGCCATCGTCGACCACGCCAACCGGGTGCGGCCGAACCCCGGCGGGCTCAAGGTCGGCGGCCACCAGGCCTCCAGCGCGTCGATGGTGACGCTGATGACCGCGCTGTGGCTGGAGCAGCTGGGCCCGGAGGACCGGGTGTCGGTCAAACCGCACGCCTCACCGGTCCTGCACGCCCTGGAGTACCTGCTGGGCCAGCTCGACCGGGGGTACCTGACCACCCTGCGCGAGTTCGGCGGCCTGCAGAGCTACCCCAGCCGGCTCAAGGACCCGGTCCCGGCCGACTACTCCACCGGCTCGGTGGGCATCGGCGCCACCGCGCCGATCTGGGGTGCCATCGCCCGCCGCTACGTCAATACCCAGTTCGGCACCGGCGGGGCCGGCCGGCAGTGGTCGCTCGTCGGGGACGCCGAGCTGGACGAGGGGGCGGTGTGGGAGGCCGTGCTCGACCCGATGGTCGCGGAGCTCGGCGAGGTGGTGTGGGTCGTCGACCTCAACCGGCAGTCGCTGGACCGGGTGGTCCCGACCATGGGCGCGACCCGGCTGCAGGGCATGTTCGCCGCCGCCGGCTGGCAGGTGCTCACCGTCAAGTACGGCGCGCTGCTGGAGGAGCTGTTCAGCCGCCCCGGCGGCGCGGAGCTGCGCCGCCGGATCGACGAGATGACCAACGCGGAGTACCAGCGCATGCTGCGCCGCAGCCCCGACGAGCTGCGGGCGCAGCTGTCCGGCACCGGCCCGGCCGCCGAGGCGATCGGCGCCCTGATCGCCGACGTCGCCGACGCCGACCTGGTGACGGCGGTGCGCAACCTGGGGGGCCACGACCTGGCCGCGCTGCGCGCCGCGTTCGCCCAGATCGACGACACCCGGCCCACCGTCGTCCTCGCCTACACGCTCAAGGGCTATGGCCTGGCCACCGAGGGACACCCGCAGAACCACTCCGCGCTGCTGACCGAGCCCCAGCTCGGTGAGCTCGCCGCCCGGGTCGGCGTCGACCTGGACGATCCGTGGGCAACCTTCGAGCCGGGCAGCGCTCCGGCGGAGCTGTTGGCCGCCGCGGCTGCCCGGCTGCGACGTGCGGAGCACGAGGGCGCACCGCCGCCCGCCGTCCCGGGCGACCTGGGCCGCACCCCGTCGGGGACGGCGACGACCCAGGCCGCGCTGGGTCGCACTCTGCTCGACCTGAACCGGGCGGCACCGGAGGCCGGGGCGCGGGTGGTGACCATCAGCCCGGACGTCAGCTCGAGCACCAATCTGGGCGGCTGGGTGAACAAGGTGGGGGTCTGGTCGGCCGAGGACCGGCGGAACTGGTTCTCCGACGACCCCGAGACGATCCTGCACTGGCGCGAGCGACCCAGCGGCCAGCACGTCGAGCTGGGCATCGCCGAGACCAACCTGGTGGGGCTCATGGGGGAGCTGGGCTCCACGTGGAACCGCTGGGCCCAGCCGCTGCTGCCGATCGGCGTCATGTACGACCCCTTCGTCGCGCGGGCGCTCGAGCCGTGGTCGTTCGGCGTCTACGCCGGCGGGCAGTCGATCCTGGTCGGGACGCCGTCCGGGGTGACGTTGGCGCCGGAGGGCGGGGCGCACCAGTCGATCACCACCCCCTCGATCGGGCTGGAGCAGCCCGGCGTCACCACCTACGAGCCGGCGTTCGCGCTGGACACCGAGTGGTGCCTGCTGGCCTCGCTCGGCCGGCTGGGCCGGCCGGACGGCGGCTCGGCCTACCTGCGGCTGTCCACCCGGCCGATCGACCAGGCCCTGGCCGCGGTGCCGGCCGACCCGGCGGCCCGGGAGCGGCGCCGGCGGCAGGTGGTGGGTGGCGCCTACGCGCTGCGCCGGGCCGACCGGCCGGCGGTCACGCTCGTGGCGATGGGTGCCGTCGTGCCCGAGGCGCTGGTGGCCGCCGACCGGCTCACCGCGCAGGGCTTCCCGGCCGACGTGGTCTGCGTGACCAGCCCGGGTCTGCTGTTCCGCGCCCTGCAGGCGCGCCGCGGGCTGGACGACGCGGACACCGCCGTCCTCGATGCGGTCTTCCCGGCCGACCGGGCCACCCCCATGGTCACCGTGCTCGACGGGCACCCGCACACCCTGGCGTTCCTCGCCGGACTGCACCGGGTCCGCGGTGCGCACCTCGGAGTGACCCGGTTCGGGCAGAGCGGCGACCTGGACAGCGTCTACCGGCACCACGGCCTCGACACGGACACGATCGTGGGAACGGCGCTGGACCTCGTCGACTGACTGGCACCCACCGGGCCTCCCCACTCGCAGTTCCCAGGGCCCGCCACCGACCGGTGGCGGGCCCTGGGACCGTGTGCTCGGTGCCGCAGGCGTCAGTGACGCAGGCCGTGCTTCCGCATGAGCGGCATGACCTCGTCGCCGAACTCGACCAGCTCCTTGGCGTAGTCGTGGAAGCCGAAGATGGCACCGCCCATGCCGGCCTCGCTCAGCTCGGCGAACTGCTCGGCCACCTGCTCGGGGGTGCCCACCAGGTTCGGGCCGCCCCAGCCGGCGATGAAGCGCTCCTGGAACTTCTTGATCTGGCTGCCGAAGGACTGCGACTGGATCCCCAGCACGTCCATGATGATGTTGGCGCCCGGCCAGTCGCCGGCGTCGATGATCGCCTGCTGCGCGGCCTTGGCCTCCTTCTCGGTCTCCCGGCAGATGACCAGGCAGTAGGTCCAGACGTCGATGTTCCGCTCGTACTTGTCGTTGGCGAGCTGCTTGATGCCCTTGACGTAGGCGGGGGTCTCCTCGATGGGCAGCGCGATCAGGTTGATGTCCACGTTCCTGGCGGAGAAGTCCTGGCCGGCCGGGGAGGCGCCGGCGTTCAGCAGCGCCGGACGGGGGTCCTGCACGGGCTTGGGCCAGGCCTTGGCGCCGTGCGAGGTGAAGTACTTCCCGTCGACGTCGAAGATGCCCTGCTCGTTCCACAGCTTCATGGCGAAGTCCAGCCACTCCTGGCCGTACGCGTAGCGCTCGTCGTGTTCGAGCTGCTTGCGGCCGAACAGCTCCATCTCGGGCGTGAACCAGCCCATGACCAGGTTCATCCCGAACCGCCCGCCGCTGATGTGGTCGATGGTGGCGGCCATCTTGGCCGCGACGATCGGGTGCACGGTCGGCACGTGCGTGGTGGTGAAGATCCCGATGTTCTCCGTCGCCTGGGCGAGCCCCGCGGCCCAGGTGTAGGTCTCGAAGCAGACCCCGTTGAAGTCGGTGTCGCCGCCGAACCCGGTCCATCGCCCGACCGGGACCATCGCCTCCATGCCGAGCCGATCGGCGGTCCGGGCGATCTCCAGCTGCTGCTCCCAGGTGACCCGGAAGTCGGTGGGCGCGTCGCTCATGATCACGCCACCGCTGCAGTTGCTGGAGAAGATGCCGAGCTTGAGCTTCTGGTCGTTGAAGACCGGGTTGTCGGTCGTCGGCTTGTAGTGGCCGAGCAGTCCGTCGGCTTTGTGCATGGGCACGGTCATCAGTGGCCTCCTCGTCGGGACGCGGCTGCTGCCGCTGTCGACCCGATCGTGGGCGCCGTCACACCGCGGCACGATCCGCTGGACGACCACCGTCGTCCGCTGGGCGAACCGCTTGCCGGCGGTCTGCGTTCAGCGGATGGTGGGGAGCACTACGGGGATGGACGTGGAGGGGCCGACGTCGTGCACTGCTCCGGTGGGTGATCCAGGACACGTGTCGACGCGCACATCGCGGCTGGTCCGGACCTCGGACCTGGCCGAGGCGCAGGCGCTGATCACCGACGTCTACATCCCGCACGACCTGCGCTCCCGGGACGGTCGGCCGCTGGACTTCACGCTGAACTTCCTGCAGTCGCACAAGCTCACCGTCGGCCACCTCAACTACGGCGCCGATGCGGAGCTCCTGGTCCCGGCGATGCTGGACTGCTACCACCTCAACCTGACCCTGAGCGGGGCCACCCAGGTCGCCCAGGCGGGTCGGCAGGCGGCTACCTCGGCCGGCCGCCGCGGGGTGCTCTTCGACCCCCGGTCACCGTTCACCGTCCGCTGGTCGCCCGAGGCGGTCCAGTACGCGATCAAGCTGCCGCGGCAGCAGCTCGAGGAGCACCTGGCCGGCCTGCTCGGCCGTCCCGTCGCCGGTCCGATCTCCTTCAGCCTCGCGGTCGACCTCACCCGACCGGCCGGTCGCAACCTGCTGTCCGCGGTCCACTTCCTGCGGGGCGAGCTGGCGCGCCCGGGGGGCCTCGCGACGTCGCCGCTGGCCCGCGACCAGCTCGAGGCGTTCGTCATGACCCAGGTGCTGCTCGCCGTGCCGCACGACCACTCCGAGCAGTTGACCAACCCCACGGCGCCGGCGCAGCGGACCCGGGTGGGGCGGGTGGTCGAGCTCATCGACGCCCATCCCGACCAGCCGCTGACCCTCACCGACATGACCCGGGTGGCCGGGGTGGGGGCGCGGGCGCTGCAGGCGGGGTTCCGGGAGACCGTGGGGATGGCCCCCCTGGCCTACCTGCGCAAGGTCCGGCTGGACCGGGTGCGGGCGGAGCTGGCGGGGACAGCGGGCGAACGGTCGGTCACGGACGTCGCGCTGCGCTGGGGGTTCTCCCACCTCGGCCGGTTCGCGGGGCAGTACCGGAGCCAGTTCGGCGAGTCGCCGTCGGAGACGGTGCGCACCGCGCTGCGCACATCGCGTCCGCTCGTCGCCCGCTGAAGAAGGACCCCCTTGCCCCCCGCCACGAGCAAGCTCGCGACGGGGCCCTGCAAGGGGGCCGTTAGACGAGGAAGCGGTAGGCCGTCGTCCCCGGGGCGAGGTGCTGGATCTTCAGCGGGCCGGCCTCGATCCGGGCCATCAGCGGCGCCAGACCGTCGACGCTGCCCAACTCGATGCCGGTGAGCGCCGCGCCGGTCTCCCGGTTGTCGCGCTTGACGTACTCGAACAGCACGATGTCGTCGTCCGGGCCGAGTACGTCGTCGAGGAACCGACGCAGCGCGCCGGGCTCCTGCGGGAACTCGACCAGGAAGTAGTGCTTGAGCCCCCGGTGCACCAGCGAGCGCTCGACGACCTCGGCGTACCGGCTGACGTCGTTGTTGCCGCCGGAGAGCAGGCAGACCACCGTCTGCCCGGGCTCGACCACGACGGAGCCGCCGGTCAGCGCCGCACTGGCCAGCGCGCCGGCCGGCTCGGCGATGACGCCGTCGACCTGGTACAGCTCGAGCATCTCGGTGCAGACCTGCCCCTCGGGCACGGTGACCAGCTCGGCGCCCGAGTCCCGGATGAGCGGGAACGTCACGTCGCCGGCCCGGCGGACCGCGGCGCCGTCGACGAAGGTGTCGATCTCGGCCAGCTCCACCGGGTGCCCGGCGGCCAGGGCCGCGGCCATGTTCGCCGCACCGGCCGGTTCCACGCCGACCAGCCGGGTGCCCGGCGCGTACTCCCGCAGCCAGGTCGCGCAGCCGGCCAGCAGTCCGCCACCGCCGACCGGTAGGACGACGACGTCCGGGATGCCACCCAGCTGGTCCAGCAGCTCCACGGCCACGGTGGCCTGCCCGGCGACGGTGGACAGCGCGTCGAAGGCCGGCACCAGCGTCGCGCCGGTCGCCGCCGCGTGGGCGGCCGCCGCGGCCGCCGCGTCGTCGTAGGTGTCGCCGTGGACGACGAGCTCGACCATGTCCCCGCCGAGCGCCTCGATCCGCTGCCGCTTCTGCCGGGGCGTCGTCCCGGGCACGAACACCTGCCCGCGGACGCCGAGCACGCGGCAGGCGTACGCCACGCCCTGCCCGTGGTTGCCGGCGCTGGCGGTCACCGCCCCGGCGGCCCGGCCGGTGGTGTCCAGCCGGCTGATCGTGTTGTAGGCGCCGCGCACCTTGTACGAGCGGCCGACCTGGAGGTCCTCCCGCTTGAACCAGACGGCGGCGCCGGTCAGCTCCGACAGGCGGGCGTTGCGCTGCAGCGGTGTCCGCTCGGCCACCCCGGTCAGCCGGCGGGCGGCCTGCTCGACCTCGGCGGAGAAGGCGGTGCGCACGTCGGTCACGGCACCATCCTCGCCGACCGCCGGGTCAGGCACCGCCTCGGGGAGTCAGATGCCCCAGTACTTCCCGCGGGTGGCCTCCTTCTCCGGGACCGGGGCGAACACGTTGCCGGTGGTCGCCGGCATGGGGTCCCGCGACATCCCGAAGACCTTCAGCAGCGGGCCGACGAGGGCATCGAACACCGGCGGGAACAGCCGGAACCCGGCGATGATCACCGGGTTCGTGAACCCGGACTGCTTCAGCCGGCGCGGGTTCGCCACCCGGTCGACGATCGCGCGGGCCACCCGCTCGGGGGTGTAGACCGGCGGCGGCGGGTGGCCGGTGTTGCCCAGCACGGTGGCCGCCTGGTCGTAGATCGGGGTGGTGGTGCCCCCCGGGGCAACGGCGGAGACCTGCACGTGCGGCAGCTCCCGCAGCTCCTGCTGCAGCGTCCGGATCATGCCCAGCTGGCCCCACTTGGCGGCCACGTAGGCGCCCATCGTCGGCGCGGTGATCGAGGCGAGCAGTGAGCTGACCACGATCATCGAGCCGCGCTCCTGGCGCCGAAACACCGGGATGACCGCCTTGACCAGGTTGTTCGTGCCGTGCAGTGCGGTGTCGACGACCCGCTCGAACACGTCGGGGTCGAGCTCCTCGAGCCGGCCGTAGGCCATCACGGTCGCCGCGTGGACGACGACGTCCAGCCGGCCGAACGTGCCGGTCGCGGTGTCGACGGCGGCCTGCACACCGGCGCGGTCCAGCACGTCGACCGGGGCCACCTGGACGGCCCGGGCGCCGGCTGCCCGGCACTCGGCGGCGGCCGCCTCCAGCGTCGACTCGCTGCGGGCCACCAGCACCAGGGAGGCGCCGCGCTCCGCGAACAGCACCGCCGTCGCCCGGCCGATCCCGCTCGAGGCCCCGGTGACGAGGACGACCTCGCCGCTGCCGGGTGGGGACGAGGTGCTCGGGGTGGGGCCGGTGCCGGGGGCCGGGGTGGTCGGGGTGGTCGCCGTCTGCTCAGCCGTCACCCCGCTCTGCTACCCGCGCTGGTCGGAGCCACGCTCGTCCGCCGGCGTGGTGATCGTGGTGTTGTGCTCGTGGATGAGTTGCAGCGCCCGGGCGCGATCCTGCCCGGCGATCGCCTCGACCAGCGCCGCGTGCAGCTCGTAGCGGCTGCGGATGTACTCCGGTAGCGGGTGCTCGCCCACCGGCTGCACCGACAGCACGTGCGACTCGATGATGTCGAGCAGGCTCGCGTAGAAGGACTTCAGGATCGCGTTCGGGCTGGCGGCGGCGATGCGCGCGTGCAGCGCCCAGTTGGCGTGGACGAACGCCGTCCCGTCGAGCTCTTCGGCGGCGGCGTGCATCCGCCCGAGCTCGGTGCGCATCGCCGACACGTCGGCGGGCGAGGCGTGGCGGACGGCATCCTCCACCAGCAGGGGGTCGAGGGCGTCGCGCAGCCGCACCGCGTCGGCGACGGAGGCCGCATCGTCGTCGAGGGCGAGCACGGAGTTGCCCAGCCGGACCATCGGGGACTGCCGGTTGACGAACAGGCCGCCGCCGGGACCGGGGCGGACCGTCACGATCCCCCGGGACTGGACGAGCCGGAGCGCCTCGTTGAACGTGCCGACCGACACCCCGCACCGGCTGCGGAGCTCGTCCTTGGTGCCCAGCCGGTCGCCGGGTTCGGCGGCGGCGGCCCAGCCGGCCAGCCGTTCGGCGGCCTGCTCGGGCCTGGTCAGCGCAGCCGAGCGGTCGGTCAGGTGCGGCTCCCAGTCGGCGCGGCGCAGTGCCGGGGGATCCGCCACCATCAGCGCACCTCCCTCCCCGCGGGCGGTGCCCGGGAGGGCGGCCGCAGCGATGCCGAATCCAACATGCTGAATTGTGGCACAACCCTTGACAGGTGACCGAGGTCACCCGCAATCTTGGCGGCACGAATTCACCATGATGGATTGGGGCGCTGATGATCGAGCAGCGGTTCCGGGACGTGATGGCCGGGGGTGTGCGCGCCGGTCGCGGTCGTGACCACGGCGGACCAGGACGGTCCGCACGGGGCGACGGTGAGCTCGTTCGCGTCCCTGTCGCCGCGGCCGCCGCTGGTGTCGATCGCCCTGGACCGGGGGTCGGGCACCGGACGTCCGGCACCCGCTCGCGGTTCGCCGAACGCCCCCGCACGCCGATCGCCGACCACATCGCTGCCTGCGCCCGCTGAGCAACACGTCCACCCCGCCGCACCGAGGAGACCGAGATGACCACCGCCCAGGAGACGCCCACCAGCACCGGGGATGCCCCGAGCGCCGTCGAGCTCGTGACGCGGGTCAAGGAACTGACCCCGCTGCTGAAGGAGAACGCCGCCCAGGGCGAGCAGGACCGGCGCGTGGTGGAGGAGAGCATCCAGGCACTCACCGACGCGGGCCTGTTCAAGGTGGCCGTGCCCCGGCGTTACGGCGGCTACGAGACCTCGGTGCGCACCATGCTCGACGTGTCGGCGGCTGCCGGGGAGGCCGACGGCGGCACCGCGTGGGTGCTCACGCTGACCAACGTCTGTGCCTGGATGACCAGCCTCTTCCCCGAGCGGGCCCAGGACGACGTGTTCGGTGCGGACCCCGATGCCAAGGTCTCCGGCGTGCTCGCCCCGACGGCCGAGTCCCGGAAGGTGGACGGGGGCTGGCGGGTCAGCGGGAAGTGGTTCTACAACTCCGGCTCCTGGCACGCGACCTGGGCGGTGCTCGGCATCCCGATCACCGATGAGCAGGGCGCGGTCGTCAACCAGGGCCTCGCGCTGATCCCCCGCGCGGATATGGACCTCGAGGACACCTGGTTCGTGGCCGGGATGCGGTCCTCCGGCAGCAACTGCCTGGTCGCCGAGGACGTCTTCGTCCCCGAGCACCGGGTCATGCTGGTCCCGCCGGCCATCGGGGGGGAGTACCCGACCGAGCACGCCGGCACCGAGCCCTTCTACCGGTCGGCGTTCGTCCCGATCCTGGCGCTCGTCCTCGTCGGCCCCCAGCTGGGCATGGGCCGGGCCGCGCTGGAGTACGTGGTCGGCAAGGCGGCGAAGAAGCCCATCTCGTACACCTTCATGACCGCGCAGGCCGACTCCGTCGCCTTCCAGCTCCAGATCGCCGAGGCCGCCCGGCTCATCGACACCGCCCACCTGCACGCCTACCGTGCTGCGGCGGACATCGACGAGGCCGCCGCCCGTGGGGTCTACCCCGACTTCCCGACCCGGGCCCGCGTCCGGTCCGACACCGGCTACGTGGCCGAGACCATCACCCGCGCCATCGACATCCTGCTGTCCGCCCACGGCGCCGCGTCCTTCGCCGACTTCAGCCCCCTGCAGCGGATCTGGCGCGATTCGGCGACGGCCGCCCGGCACGCGGTGGTCTCCCCGGCGGTGAGCTACGAGGTGTACGGCAAGGCCCTGCTCGGTGTCGAGGAGCGCATCACCCCCCTCGTCTGACCGCCCGTCCCGTCGTCCCACCCCCGAACCGAGGAGCCCCACCCATGCGCATCGCCAACCTCTCCGGCCGCCTGGTCCTGATCACCCCCGACGGCGGTGCCGCCGTGGACGTCGAACGGGCCAGCGACGGCCGGTTCGGCGCCGATCCGCAGGCCGTCTACGAGCAGTGGGACGCCTTCGTGTCCTGGGCCCGCACCGCCGACTCCTCGGCGGGCGAGGCCTTCGCCGAGGAGGACCTGGGCGCTCCCGCGCCGGCCCCCCGCCAGCTGCTCGCGATCGGCCTGAACTACAGCGAGCACGCCGCCGAGTCCGGGTTCGGGGTGCCCGACGCCCCGACGGTCATGTTCACCAAGTGGGCCTCGTGTCTCACCGGGCCGGTGACCGAGGTCGTGCTGCCCACGGGCGGACACACCGACTGGGAGGTCGAGCTCGTGGCCGTGATCGGCCGGGCGGCGCGCAACGTCAGCGAGGAGGACGCGTGGGACCACGTCGCCGGCCTCACGGTCGGGCAGGACCTCTCGGAGCGGATCACCCAGACCGCCGGGCCCTCCCCGCAGTTCAGCCTGGGCAAGTCGCTGCCCGGCTTCGGTCCGATGGGGCCCTGGCTGGTCACGACGGACGAGTTCGACGACCGGGACGACCTCGAGCTCGGCTGTTCGATCAACGGCGAGCAGGTGCAGAAGGGCCGCACCCGCGACCTCATCTTCTCCGTGCCGGCGATGATCTCGAAGCTGTCCGAGAAGCTCCCCCTGCTGCCCGGGGACGTGCTGTTCACCGGCACCCCGGCCGGCGTCGGCCTGGGCCGGACCCCGCAGCGGTTCCTCGCCCCCGGCGACGAGCTGATCAGCCACATCACCGGCATCGGCGAGCTGCGGCAGCGCTTCGTCGCCGCTCCCGGCGCCTGACGTTCCGCCCCCGCACCGCTCACTCCTCGTCCCAGGAGGCCATCGACATGGCTCTGCACCGCCTCACCTCGGTCACGATCGGCGTTCCCAACGTCGAGGAGACGGCCGCCTACTACGCCGAGTTCGGCCTGAGCCCGCAGGGGGAGGGGTGGTTCAGCACCCGGGACGGCGGCCGCCAGTTGCGGATCGTGCACTCCCCGGCCCGCCGGCTGGTGGCGCTGCACGTGGGCGCCGATGACGCCGACGACATCGGCCGGGTGGCGGGCAACCTGGCGCGACTGGGGATCGAGGCGACCCGCGGACCGCGCAGCATCACCGCCGTGGAGCGGGTCACCGGCGTGCGGGCGACGGTCGAGGTCGCACCCCGCGTCGAGCAGGCGGCGGTGCCGGCCACGGCCTACAACGGGCCGGGTCGGCTGGAGCGGACCGGGGCGCGGGCGCCTGGTGTGCTGCGCACAGCACGGGTCCAGCCGCGCAAGCTGGGGCACACGGTCATGGGGACGACCGACGTCGCGGTCACCCAGGCGTTCTTCACCGAGGGCCTGGGTTTCAAGGTCAGTGACGTCATCAAGGGCGAGGGTGCGTTCCTGCGTTGCTCGACCGATCACCACAACGTGCTGGTGCTGCGGGCGCCGGTGACGTTCCTGCACCACACCTCCTGGCAGGTCGACGACGTCGACGAGGTCGGGCGGGGTGCGGCGGCGATGCTGGAGGGGGACCCGGAGCGGCACGTGTGGGGGCTGGGGCGGCACCACGCCGGGTCGAACTTCTTCTGGTACCTGAAGGACCCGGCGGGCAACTTCAGTGAGTACTACTCCGACATGGACTGCGTCGTGGACGACCAGCTGTGGAAGCCGGAAACCCTCGAGGGCGCCAAGGGGTTGTTCAACTGGGGGCCGCCTCCGCCGGCGTCCTTCCTGCATCCCGAGGACCTCGCCGCGCTGATGACCGGCGCCCACAGCATGGGCTGATCGGCCCGGGCGGCCGGGGCGGACCGAGAAGCAGGGCGATCGGCACGGCGGCGGGCCCCTCACCGCCGCTACGGTTCCGCTGGAGAGTGGACCACCCCCCGCACGAGAGGACGCCGCCCGTGTTCGAGAAGGTCCTGGTCGCCAACCGCGGAGAGATCGCCGTCCGCGCCTTCCGCGCCGCCTACGAGCTGGGCGCCGGCACCGTGGCGGTGTTCCCGCACGAGGACCGCAACTCGGTGCACCGGCTCAAGGCCGACGAGAGCTACGAGATCGGCGAGCCCGGCCACCCGGTGCGCAACTACCTCGACGTGGGCGAGATCGTCCGGGCCGCCCAGCGTGCCGGGGCCGACGCCGTCTACCCGGGCTACGGGTTCCTGTCGGAGAACCCCGAGCTCGCCGAGGCCTGCCACCGGGCCGGGATCACCTTCGTCGGGCCGTCGGCCGAGGTGCTGAAGCTGACCGGCAACAAGGCGCGGGCCATCGCCGCGGCCCGGGACGCCGGGCTGCCGGTACTGGCTTCCTCCGAGCCCACCGACGACGTCGACGCGCTGCTCGCGGCTGCGGAGTCGATGGAGTACCCGGTGTTCGTCAAGGCCGTCGCCGGTGGTGGCGGCCGGGGGATGCGCAAGGTCGACGAGCCCGACCAGCTGCGCGGGTCGATCGAGGCGGCGATGCGGGAGGCGGAGTCGGCGTTCGGGGACGCGACGGTGTTCCTCGAGCAGGCCGTGGTCGACCCGCGGCACATCGAGGTCCAGATCCTGGCCGACGGCGCCGGCAACGTCATCCACCTCTACGAGCGGGACTGCTCGGTGCAGCGCCGGCACCAGAAGGTGGTCGAGCTGGCGCCCGCCCCGAATCTGGATCCGCAGCTGCGGGAGGAGATCTGCGCCGACGCGGTCGCGTTCGCCCGGGCGATCGGCTACAGCTGCGCGGGCACGGTGGAGTTCCTGGTCGACGCGGCCGGCCGGCACGTGTTCATCGAGATGAACCCGCGGATCCAGGTCGAGCACACGGTCACCGAGGAGGTCACCGACGTCGACCTGGTGAGCAGCCAGCTGCGGATCGCGGCGGGGGAGACCCTCGCCGACCTGGGCCTGACCCAGGACGCCATCGTGCTGCGCGGCGCGGCCCTGCAGTGCCGGATCACCACCGAGGACCCGGCCAACGGCTTCCGCCCCGACACCGGCCGGATCACCGCCTACCGCTCGCCCGGGGGTGCCGGGGTCCGGCTGGACGGCGCGACGGCGCTCGGCGCGGAGGTCGCCGCGCACTTCGACTCGCTGCTGGTGAAGCTCACCTGCCGGGGCCGCGACTTCGGCATCGCGGTGGCCCGGGCCCGCCGGGCGGTCGCCGAGTTCCGCATCCGCGGCGTCTCCACCAACATCCCGTTCCTGCAGGCGCTGCTGGACGACCCCGACTTCGCCGCCGGCCGGGTGACGACGTCGTTCATCGAGGAGCGGCCCCAGCTGCTCACCTCGCGCAGCTCCGCCGACCGCGGCACCCGGCTGCTCACCTACCTGGCCGACGTCACGGTCAACCACCCGCACGGGGACCGGCCGCACCTGGTGAACCCGGTGGAGAAGCTGCCGCGGGTCGACCTGGCGCTGGCGCCGATGGACGGCTCGCGGGACCGGCTGCGCGAGCTCGGCCCGGAGCGGTTCGCCGCGGACCTGCGCGCGCAGAAGGCCCTCGCCGTCACCGACACCACCTTCCGCGACGCGCACCAGTCGTTGCTGGCCACCCGGGTGCGCAGCAAGGACCTGCTCGCCGTCGCCGGGCACGTCGCCCGGTCCACCCCGCAGCTGCTGTCGATCGAGGCCTGGGGCGGGGCGACCTACGACGTCGCGCTGCGGTTCCTGGCCGAGGACCCCTGGGAGCGGCTGGCCGCGCTGCGCGAGCAGGTGCCCAACATCTGCCTGCAGATGCTGCTGCGCGGCCGCAACACCGTGGGGTACACGCCCTACCCCGAGCAGGTGACGACGGCGTTCGTGGCCGAGGCGGCGCGCACCGGCATCGACGTCTTCCGGGTGTTCGACGCACTCAACGACGTCAGCCAGATGCGCCCGGCGATCGACGCGGTGCGGGAGACCGGGACGGCGATCGCCGAGGTGGCGCTCTGCTACACCGCCGACCTGTCCGACCCGGCCGAGAAGTTGTACGACCTGGACTACTACCTGCGGCTGGCCGAGCAGATCGTCGAGGCCGGCGCGCACGTGCTGGCGATCAAGGACATGGCCGGGCTGCTCCGCCCACCGGCGGCGGCCACCCTGGTCACGGCGCTGCGCGAGCGGTTCGACCTGCCGGTGCACCTGCACACCCACGACACCCCCGGCGGGCAGCTGGCCACGCTGATGGCGGCCTGGCAGGCCGGCGTCGACGCCGTCGACGGTGCGTCGGCCGCACTGGCCGGGACGACGTCGCAGCCGGCGCTCTCGTCGATCGTGGCCGCCACCGATCACACCGAGCGAGCGACCGGGCTGGACCTGCGGGCGGTGAACGACCTGGAGCCGTACTGGGAGGCCGTCCGCCGGGTGTACGCGCCCTTCGAGTCGGGGCTGCCCGCCCCGACCGGGCGGGTCTACACCCACGAGATCCCCGGCGGTCAGCTGTCCAACCTGCGGCAGCAGGCCATCGCCCTGGGGTTGGGGCAGCGGTTCGAGGAGGTGGAGGCGATGTACGCCGCCGCCGACCGGCTGCTGGGGCGGCTGGTGAAGGTCACCCCCAGCTCGAAGGTGGTCGGCGACCTGGCCCTGCAGCTGGTGGGGGCCGGGGTGGCGGTGGACGACTTCGCGGCCGATCCGGGGCGGTTCGACCTGCCCGACTCGGTGGTGGGGTTCCTGCGCGGCGAGCTCGGTGACCCGCCCGGCGGCTGGCCCCAGCCGTTCCGCAGCAGAGCACTGGAAGGCCGCCGCCCGGCCGAGCCGCCGGCCGACCTGGCCGCCGACGACGTCCGCGGGCTCACCGAGGAGCCCCGCGCGACGCTCAACCGGTTGCTGTTCCCCGGGCCGACGAAGGAGTTCCTGACCCACCGGGAGTCCTACGGCGACACGTCGGTGCTGCCCAGCAAGGAGTTCCTGTACGGGCTGCGGCAGGGCGTGGAGCACTCGGTGGATCTCGAGCCCGGCGTGCGCCTGCTCATCGGCATCGAGGCCGTCTCCGACGCCGACGAGCGCGGCATGCGCACGGTGATGTGCTCGCTCAACGGCCAGCTCCGGCCCGTGATGGTCCGGGACCGGTCCGTCACGGCCGATGTGAAGGCCGCCGAGAAGGCCGACCGCGGCGACCCCGACCAGGTCGCCGCACCGTTCGCCGGGGTGGTCAGCCTGACGGTGAGCGAGGGCGACACCGTCGAGGCCGGCCAGCAGATCGCCACCATCGAGGCGATGAAGATGGAGGCCGGCATCACCGCGCCGCGAGCGGGCACCATCGCCCGGGTGGCGATCAGCAACGTGCAGCAGGTCGAGGGCGGTGACCTGCTGGTCGTGCTGGGCTGAGCCGGCGGGGACGCGGGAGGCAGGGCACGTGAGCGCGCCACCGCGGAGCACCGGCAGGTCGGGGTCGGGCCCGTTCGTCGCGCAGCTCTCCGCTCCACTCCGCCGCTTCCTGCGCACCGAGGCGGGCAGCGCCGGGCTGCTGGTGCTGGCCACCGTCATCGCGCTGGCCTGGGCCAACTCGCCGTGGGGTGGCACCTACGACCAGCTGTGGCACACCGAGTTCTCGCTGCAGCTGGGCTCCACCGGGATCACCGAGGACCTGCGCCACTGGGTCAACGACGGCCTGATGGTGTTCTTCTTCTTCCTCATCGGGATGGAGGTCCGCCGCGAGCTGTCGATGGGTGAGCTGACCCAGCGCAGCCGGTTGTCGGTGCCGGTGCTCGCCGCGGTCGCCGGGCTCGTCGTCCCGGCGCTGGTCTACCTGGGCTTCAACGCCGGCGGGCCGGGCGCGCACGGCTGGGGCATCCCGATGGCCACCGACACCGCGTTCGTGCTCGGCGCGCTGGCCCTGGTCGGGCCGCGCTGCCCCACCCAGCTGCGGGTCTTCCTGCTCTCGCTGTCGGTGGTCGACGACATCGGCGCGCTCAGCGCCATCGCGGTCTTCTACTCCGACGACATCGATCTGGTCGCGCTGTCCATCGCCGCGTTGTGCGTGCTGGCCTTCGCGCTGCTGTCGCGGCTGCAGGTGTGGCGCGGGCCGGCCTATTTCGCCGTCGGGGTGGTCATGTGGGTGGCCATGCACGCCTCCGGCGTGCACGCCACGATCGGCGGCGTCGTGCTCGGCCTGCTGGTCAGCGCCTATCCGCCGCGCCGGGCCGAGGTGGAGTCCGCGGGCATGCTCGCCCGGGCCTTCCGGCAGGCGCCGGACCCGGAGCTGGCCCGCCGGGCCAAGCTGTCGGTCGAGCGGGCGATCTCGCCCAACGAGCGGATCGGCGCGCTGCTCGTGCCATGGAGCGGGTACGTCGTCGTCCCGGTGTTCGCGCTGGCCAACGCCGGCGTCCGGTTCGACGGTGACCTGCTCGGCCGCGCGCTCAGCTCGCCGATCACCATCGGCGTCTTCGTGGGGCTCGTCGTCGGCAAGCTGCTCGGTATCGGGCTGGCCGCCACGCTCGCGGTCAGGTTCGGGGTCGGTGCACTGCCGCCCGGCGTCGGCCTGCCGGCCGTGTGGGGTGGCGCGGCGCTCAGCGGCCTGGGGTTCACCGTCTCGCTGTTCGTCACCGATCTGGCCTTCGACGACCCGGTGCTCCGCGAGGAGGCGATGGTCGGCGTGCTGGCCGCCGCGGTGGTCGCTGCTGCGCTGGGCACGGCCTGGTTCTGGGTGCTCGGGCGGCGGACGCCGGAGACGGGCGCGAGCCGGCCCACCCGGCTGGACCCGCCGGTCGACCCCGACGTCGACCACGTCCGCGGTCCGGTGGACGCGCCGCTGGAGCTGGTCGAGTACGGCGGGCTGCAGTGCCCGTTCTGCGGCCGGGCCACCGGGGTCGTGGAGGAGCTGCGGCGGCGGTTCGGCGACGACCTGCGCTACGTGTTCCGCCACCTGCCGCTGCCCGACGTCCACCCGCACGGCGAGCTGGCCGCGGAGGCCGTCGAGGCGGCCGGCGCGCAGGGTGCGTTCTGGGCGATGCACGATCGGTTGTTCGCCCACCAGGACCAGCTCGCCGCCGAGGACCTCCTCGACCACGCCGCCGCCCTCGGCCTGGAGCTCGGTCGGTTCGCCGCCGACCTGGGGGAGGGCCGGTTCGCCCAGCGGGTGCGCGACGACGTCGCGAGCGCGGAGGCCAGCGGGGTGCGCGGCACCCCGACGTTCTTCGTCAACGGCGAGCGGCACTCCGGCCGCACCGCCGCCGACGAGCTGGCGGCGGCGCTGCTGGCGTCGGACCCGCGCGGCCCGCACCACCGGCCGCTGCCGGACCCGCCGCCGGCCGCGCAGCGCGCGGCCCGGACGCAGTCGCCGCTGGTCGTCCTGCCCGCGGTCGTCGGCTCCGAGGAGACCCCGGACGACGGCGCCTCACCACGGCTGAGCGACGAGCACATCGCCGCGATCCGGCGGGTGGGCCGGCGGGTGCGCACCGAGCGGGGCCAGGTGCTGCTGCGCTCGGGGGCGGCGGAGTACGACTTCTTCGTCATGCTGGAGGGCACCGTCGCCGTCATCGAGGGCCCGCTGAACGGCGGGAGCGACGGCCCACCCCGGGTGGTGGCGGTGCACGGACCCGGCCGGTTCCTCGGCGGGCTGAACATGCTCGCCGGGCAGCGGCCGGTGCGGTCGCTGGTGGCCGCCGAGCCGGGGGCCGTGCTGCTGGTGACCCTCGACCGGCTGCGCGGGCTGCTGGCCCGCAACCGGGAGCTGAACGGGGTGATCACCCGGTCGTTCCTGGTGCGGCGGGCGATGCTGATCGGCCAGTCCAGCGGCCTGCGGGTGGTCGGCGACCGCCGGTGGCCGGCCAGCGAGGAGCTGCGCACGCTGCTGGCCGACGCCGGCATCGCCCACCAGTGGCTGGACCCGGCCGACGACCCGGCCGCCCGGCGGCTGATCGACGAGGTGCTCACCGACCTGCCGGACGCCGCCGCGCACCGGCCCGTGGTGCTGGCCCCGGACGGCCGGGTGCTGGTCGAGCCGACCGCCGGGGAGCTGCTGGCGCTCGCCGGCGCGCCGCGCCGGGACCTGACGACGTCCTGAGAGCTCTCAGTCCGGTGGCAGTGCGGGGCGGAGATCGGTCAGGTTGAAGTCATCGCCCGTGAACAGCAGCGGTTCGCCGGTCGTCTGAGCCAGTGCGTAGGCGAAGCAGTCTCCGTAGTTGAGCCGTGCCGGATGACCCGACCCGCGTCCGAAGTCGCGGTAGGCCCGCCGGGCGACCATGGCCTGTTGCTCGGTGACCGGTGCGATGTCGATCTCCAGCGCCTGCAGCAACTCATCGAGTCGTCGGCCCAGCACCGGATCGGGCGAGCTGTCGGCGACGATGCCGACCTCCAGGTAGGTGCCGGCGGACAGGAGGCTTCGCGAGGAGCGGGCCAGTGCTTCCGTGAACCTGTCGGCGTCAGGCTCCTGGCGCAGGATGGCGACCAGAGCCGAGCTGTCGACGATCACCCCGGGAGCCCGTTCTCGTCGTACAGCATCTCGGTCGGATCGCCGTGCTGTAGATGCTCCGGCCAGCGAGGGGCGGCGTCCGCGCCGATCCGGCGTGCGGAGGCGAGCCGCCGCTCGTAGACGTCGACCTCGGTCATCTGGCGCAACCGTTCACGTAGGGCCGTTGTCACCGCATCGGTGACCGACCCTCCGGTGAGTGCGGCCAGTTCGCGGGCGAGTCGCTCGGTCTCCCGGTTCTTGATGCTCAACGCCATGGCAGAAAGGTACCTGCCCGAGTCGCCCAGGCACCTCTTCTTCTTCTGTCGCACTGCCGTCGTTGCCGGCTCGACGGGAAGGCCTCAGCCGCGCGTTCGGGCTCGACCGAATGACGCTCCGTGAGGGTCGAACGACGGCGTCATCCCATTACGTGCAGTGACTTTCCCGCTACTGCATGTCACTGCCAGTGTCCTCGGCGATCGCCTTGGCCAGGGCGCTCATGCACGTCCTTCTTGTTGCTTCGAGCGTTCCTGGTGAGGTCTGCATGTCTGTGTCCCGTGCTCGTGGTGTGTCCTCCTCCCGTTCCCGGGCTGCCTGGCTGGTGCCCGCGGTGGTGCCCGCGGTGGTGCCCGCGGTGGTGGCGGCGGTGCTCGCGGGCAGTGTCGCGGCGCCGGCTCCGGCGGCGGCGGCTCCTGTCGCGCCGCCGGCCCCGGCGGGTGAGTCGTCACCGCGCGGGGCGGTGCCGGATCTGAGCTCGCCGGTGCCCAGCGCCGATGCCGATGCGCAGGCAGCCGCCCGGGCCGATGCCCCGGCGGTCGAACCTGCGGTGGACACCGCGTTGCCGCCGGCGGTGGACGACCCGGTGAGCCGGGCGCTGGCGGAGGCGGCGCGGACCGGGGAGCCGGTGACGGTGGGTGAGGAGACCACCGAGACGTCGCTGACCACGGCCCAGCCGGACGGGACCGTGACGGTGGAGTCCTCGGCCGGGCCGGTGCGGATGCAGCGGGACGGTGCGTGGGTCGATGTGGACACCACGCTGGAGGTGACCGCGGAGGGGGTGTCTCCGGTGGCGGTGCCGGGGGACACGCTGTTCTCCGCCGGCGGGGACGATCTGCTGGCCTCGCTGGGGGACGGGAAGGGCACCTCGATCACGATGTCCTGGGCCGGGGTGCTGCCCGAGCCGGTGCTGCAGGGGGACACCGCGACCTACCGCGACGTGCTTCCCGACGTGGATCTGGTGCTGACCGCGACCCGGCTGGGCTTCTCCCAGCTGCTGGTGGTCAACAGCGACCCCTCGGCGGAGACGCGGGCGGCGCTGGCGCAGATCGACATCCCGGTCAGCACGAGCGGCGCCACCGTGGCCGAGGGCGCGGGCGGGGAGCTGCAGGTCCGGCAGGACGGCAGCGGGGAGCTGATCGGCACCGCGGCCGCGCCGCTGATGTGGGACGCGCGGACCGATCCGCGCACCGACGAACCGGTCGCGGTGCGGGAGGTGGGCATGGATGTCACCGAAACCGTCGGCCGCGGCGCCGACGCCGGCACCACGCTGACGCTCACTCCGGCCGCCGACGTCTTCGAGGATCCGGCGACGGTGTATCCGGTGATGATCGACCCCACCGTGGCGTTGGGCGCGCTGGGTGACACGTTCGTGCAGAACAACATCGGCATCGATCCGCAGGGCGGCTCCACCGAGCTGCGGGTGGGCACCCCCGGTGGCGGGCAGGTCGACCGGTCGCTGCTGCGGTTCGACGTGGCCGGGATCAAGAACCGGGTGGTGCAGTCGGCCACCTCAACATCTGGGAGACCTGGGCCTGGTCCTGCTCCCCGCGGACGGTGAACATCCACGACGCGGCGGACTTCGACCCCGCCACCGTGGTGTGGGGCAACCCAGCCGTGGTCGGGCGGGGTGCTGGCCAGCGCGAACGTCGCCCGCGGCTACAGCTCCTCCTGCCCGGCCGGGAACGTCGCGTTCGACCTGACCGGCCACGTCGCCGGCTACGCCAAAGCCAAGGGCAGCGTGATGCCGCTGGCCATCCTGGCCAACGAGGGCGACCCGACCTACTGGAAGAAGTTCAACTCCGGCAACAACCCCCACGCCGTGCCCGCCATCACGGTGACCTACGACGGCAACTGCGACCTCTACAACTTCCACACCGTCTGCGGCGTCGTCCGAGACAAGTACTACGCCGCCGGCGGACCCAACGGGCCCCTCGGCGTGCCGACCACCAACACCACCGCCATCGCCGGCGGGGAGTTCAACCACTTCGCGGGCGGCTCGATCTACTACTCACCCGGCACCGGGGCGCACATCATCTCCGGCCCGATCCGGGACAAGTGGGCGTCGCTGGGCTGGGAAGGCTCCTGGCTGGGCTACCCGACCACCGACACCACGCCCATCGCCGGCGGCTCCTACAGCCACTTCGCGGGCGGCTCGATCTACTACTCACCCGGCACCGGAGCACACACCATCACCGGCCCGATCCGGGACAAGTGGGCGGCCATGGGCTGGGAGAACTCGTTCGTCGGCTACCCGACCACCGACGGAACCGCGATCACCGGCGGGTCGTTCAACCACTTCACCGGCGGCTCCATCTACTCCTCACCCGCCACCGGGGCGCACTGGCTGCGCGGCGCCATCTACGACCAGTGGGGCGAGCGGGGCTGGGAGAACTCCTACCTCGGGTTCCCCACCAGCGACGAGTACCCGGTCGCGGCCGGCGCCCGCAACGACTTCACCGGCGGCCAGATCACCCTGGATGCCGCCACCGGTCAGACGCTGTGGACCGCCGGCCCCTCGGCGTTCGCCGGCACCCCAGGCTGGGCCACCACCCTGGACTACCAGCTCGCCGACACCCTCGCCGCCACGGTGAACGTGGGCACCGGCAACCTGAACCTTTCGGTGGCCGGGCTCACCGTGCCCGGCATCGGCGGTGACCGCGGCATCGGCGTGGTCTACAACAGCCTGCACACCGCTCCCGGCTCGGTCGACCCGACCGGTCTGCTCGGGGCGGGGTTCCGGTTGACCGAGTCCCCCGACGCCCGCCTCATCCCCTACGCCGAGGGGTCGGTGCGCTACGTCGATGCCACCGGCCGCGCCGCGGTGTACGAGTGGAACGGCGGCCCGGCGGTCTACGCCTCCCCGATCGGGGACGGCGGCACCCGGCTGGAGCGCGACGCGGCCACCAACAACTGGGTGCTCACCACCCTGGCCAGCCACCGCAAGCAGACCTTCCGCGCCTCCGACGGGCTGATGATCGCCGACACCGACCGCAACGGCGTGGCCTACACCTTCAGCTACGACTCCGCGGGCAAGCCGACCACGATCACCGGCACCCGCGGCGGCGCCCCGGTGACCTTCACCTTCGGCGGCACCGGCGTCCCCGCCGGCCAGCTCGGGAAACTGTCCCAGACCATCGACGGGGCCACCCGCACCGTGGTGTTCGGCTACGACACCACCGGCCGGCTCACCTCGATCGTCGACGCCTCGGGGGAGACCACCACCTTCGGGTGGACCGGCACCGACCTCACCTCGATCACCCCGCCGGCCGGCAAGTCCACCGCGGTCTCCTACGACACCGGCCACCGGGTCACCCAGGTCGTCCGCGATCCTGGCGCCGGCGGCTACAACGCCACCACCAAGCTCGGCTACGGCTCCGCCGGCGGCGCGCTCGAGGTGAAGGTCACCGACCCCAACAACCACGTCACCACCTACCGCGGGGACGCCTTCGGCAAGATCATCGAAGCCAAGGACCCGCTCGGGCACGTGCGGGCCACCACCTACTCCCCGAACAACGACGTGCTCACCGCGGTCGACGCGATGCCCGCGGCCAACACCACCACCTACAGCTACAACGGCGCCGACGGCGGGTTCACCCCCACCGGCGTGACCACGCCCACCGGGGCCTCGGCCACCGCTGGCTATCCGGACAGCGGCACCGGGCCGCAGCGCTACCTGCCCGACTCGGGCACCGACCCGCAGGGCAACGCCACGACCCTGTCCTACGACGCCGCCGGCAACCCCACCCAGCAGGTCTCCGGCGGAGTCACCACCTCCACCACCTACAACCCGCCCGCCGGTCAGCCGACCGTGTGCGCCGGCGGCGGGAAGGGCGGCCAGCCCTGCAGCACCACCGACGGCAAGGGCCAGACCACCACCTACACCTACGACGCCACCGGCAACCTGCGGACCGTGACCCCGCCCGCCGCTGGGGTGATCGAGGAGACCACGTTCAGCTACGACGGTGCCGGGCGGCCGAGGACCGTCACCGACGGCGAGGGCCAGGTCACCACCTACCTCTACGACGCAGGTGACCGGGTCACCCAGGTGCGCTACGACGGCGCCACCAGCTGCGCCGACCCCGCCGACTGCCAGGTCTACGACCACGACGGGAACGGCAACCTCGTGAGCCGGGTCGATGCCGCCGGCACCACCAGCTACAGCTACGACGCGCTCAACCGGCTCACCTCCCAGACCACCCCGGCGACCTCCGGCGGCGGTGCCCAGACGTCCACGCTGAGCTACGACCTGGCCGGGAACCTGCTCACCTTCACCGACGGCCTGGGCGCCACCCGCTACGGCTACGACGCCGCCAACAACCTGATCAACCTGGCCGAGCCCGGCGGCTCCTGCACCGGCACCGTCACCCGGTGCACCACCTACACCTACGACCCCAACGGCGCCCGCGAGAAGATCACCTACCCCGGCGGCACCGTGGTCGACCTGCGCAACATCGACGGCTCCGGCCGCCCCGCCGACTACTGGGCCCAGGCCGGCAACGGCGCCGTGGTGATGGACTTC
>JABAKE010000249.1 GCA_019779905.1 Modestobacter lapidis
AATCATATATTAATCAAAAATATGCATTAATGAATTTAAGTCAATATTATACTTTAAATAAGTTTCTTAAAAATTATGAATTATCTGAAAAATTTAATTTACATCTATTCAAATTAGAAAATAAACATAATGATTTATGAGTACCATTTGATATTGCTATTAGATTAAAAGGTTTACTATTAAATCCTAAACTAGCACTAGATTTTATTCAAATTAAAAGTACAGATGAGAAATGTTATAAAGAAAGAATTAAATTTAATAAAGATTCTAATTCATCATTAGGAAAGTTTAATTTCAGATTTACAGAGAATTTTTGTAAGAGATAATATTTAACAAACAAGATTCTAAATGGTTTTAGAGGCGAATTGTAGCTTCGCTGACTATAGTTCATTGAAAGTTCGATTCTTTCCTTGTTTAAGAATGATTAAAGATATTAATTAATGAGAATATTAATTAACTAAAAAATCTTAATAAGATTAGCAAATATAATTTAATGGTAGAATTGATAGTTTCCACCTATCCAGTATTAGTTCGATTCTAATTATTTGCAGTTATTATGTTGAAATTGGTAAACAAGTTTCATTTAAGTTGGAATGTCGCAAGACTTATGAGTTCGCGTCTCTTTAATAATATTTATTTATTGTCTGAAACACTCAGGAATGCCT
>JABAKE010000251.1 GCA_019779905.1 Modestobacter lapidis
ATTCCTAGTGGGGATTGGAGTCCCATTGTGAATTAATGGTACCTCACATAATAGTTTCTTGGTCCATTTATTCCAATGAGTAGATGACTCTTCATCTAATGCTTCTTAAGCAAGTCCCAATTATCCTTTCGCCTTTAGTTTTAATAAACCTCACATAATAGTTTCTTGATTTATTTAAACTAATTAAGTCATACCCATCATTCCTTATAAGTATGGTTAAACTAATATAAACCTCACATACTAGTTTCTTGATCTATATTAGTTTGCCATCTCATAATATCTCATATTTAAATAGGTTAATTAGAACCCAAATGTGTGAATAATCCCCTACATATCTGCAGCCATCATATCCAAACAAGGAGTTCTAATTAATCTACAATGATGGAAGGCTATGATAGAATATTCTTAATATTCCTTCATAACAACTTAATATTAATCTTTGAGGGGATTTAAGGTCTCATCATATTAAATAAAACATGCATCACATACATATAACATGCATCACATACATAAATATGTTATTACTATTTTTAGTCTTTATAAATGTAATAGTAAAAGCTCCCACTATCTCTTTTAAAAACATTTAACTTTTAAAGTCATGAGTAGTGAGGAGTCTCATATATTACATTTAATCCATAGACATAAAATAATAATTAACATAGT
>JABAKE010000253.1 GCA_019779905.1 Modestobacter lapidis
CATGGTTGGTTTTGAATGCATGATAGGTTGGCTTAGTTTCTCCTTCTTCTTTCTTTCTTCTTCTTCTTCTTTCTTCTATCTTATATCTCTTTCCTTCTTCAAGCATGTTAGGATTGTGTGCATGATAGCATAGAATGTTAAGTTATATGTGTTAGTGTAGGCTTTGCATGATAGTTAGCATTATTGCATGTTAGGGTGAAAGTTTTGTCTTAGTATGCATAATAGGATTTCTTTACATATTTATTGTTATTTTCTAGTAATATGTGCATGATAGTAAGTATGTTAATTTATGTGAATGCATAAGTAGCCTTCTAGAAAGCATGCTATAGTCTATTAAGTTCTATTATTTTATGTGAGTGCATGTAGGCTAGTTAGCCTTGTTATTTCATGTAGATGTTATCATGTTAGTAAGCATGTTAGTTTATGTAGATGCATAATAATATGTTAGAAAGCATGATAGGATTGTTATTTGATGTGATTGCATGATTAGCTTATTTATTAGGGTTTATTATTGTGTATGGTTAAGTTAACTGTTTCATGTTAGTAAGTATGCTAGGATTTATTCAAGCATATTAAAAAGCATAAATAGAATTCTAGGTATGTCCATATCTCTCTTTTGATGTGATATTTAATTGTGATCGGAACATGCAAAGGTGAGTCCC
>JABAKE010000254.1 GCA_019779905.1 Modestobacter lapidis
CACTCCTAAAGGCTACCTAAAAGCCTATAAATAGGAGACAAGCCCAAGGCATTCCAACAACACTTCGGACCCCAGAGAAACACTGCAGAAAATCCAGAGAAAGAAAAAGAAAGAAACTCTGCCGAAGCTCTGCAACAAACACCACTACAAGGTGACAAAAGTCCCTTGGGGGGTACCCCCCCCAAGGTCTTTACCTCTTCCTTCTGCCTCCAATGGCTTAGATGTGGCTTTTCAGCCCATCTACTTAGCTTTTTATTGGACATAGGACCTTCTCTTGGTCTTTGTCCTCTAAAAATCTGAGGTCATAGCCAAAGCCAAGTGAATCAAAAGCATCTGCTGTTCTCATCTGCATGGATGATGGCGAAGCCCAAACATGGCTTGCGACCGTCAATCTGATCGAGTCCACCCCACAATCTCCTGAAAAGTTAGATTCTTCCTTTCTTGCTTTTCATTGTAGCTTGTATTTTTTTAAAGAGACAAAAATCACAACTCTTGTCTTTCATTATTGATGAGAATTGTAAATCGGCTATAAAGCCAAAATCGGCTATAAATGCCAAAAAATCGCCTTTCACGCCAAAACCAAAAAAAAAAACTGTCTTTTTTTCTTAAATATATGTGCAATGAAAAACTTGAAAAGAAGTTGATTTCCTTTTTACTTG
>JABAKE010000255.1 GCA_019779905.1 Modestobacter lapidis
TTTTGTTAAATCCCACCAGAATCTGGCATCATCTTCTAGCAAGTACACTGCCAGTCGCCGTTTTTCTTCAGACGTACATAATAATACTTCATAAATGTTTTCCAAGCTTCTTATCCATTCTACAGCTTTTGTAGGGCCCTCCACTCCCTTGAAACTGTATGGCTTCAATGCCAAGAATCTTGGAATTAATGTATTTCCAACCGGAGCTACAGGCTGTCTTCCTGCAAAATGTTGATCCATTCTGTGGAAGAAATTCTCCATGAGGCGTATGGTTTGATCAACAGCTGGCGGGCTTGGTTCAACAATAGGTTCTCCATTGTAACGAGAAGTCCCAGCCCTACTTTCCGGAATGTCTACAGGCGATGGGGTTGCATTATGTAAACCCTGAGTAGATCTCATTCTTCTAGCCATATTCCTTCCTTCCTTAATCACACAATGTTTCAAATCAACACTTAGCACAAACATAACAAAAATCATTTAGCACATATACATATATATGTATATTTCTACCTTACTTCTCAACACTAATAAAGTTACTATGACTTTACATAGAGTCTCACTAAAAGTGAACTCACCCCACTCGGGTTCGAACATCCCTGTCCAAACCCAAAACCACAACTCAGTAACTTATTTATTGACAGTGTTTCTCTTTCGTGA
>JABAKE010000256.1 GCA_019779905.1 Modestobacter lapidis
TGTCTAGGATTAAACTATCCATGTGACCTCTTGAATTGATAACTCCAAAATAAAATCATTTTAAAACATGTTTTCCTCAAAACAAACTACAAACTATTTTAAATCTTTTTCTCCATAAAAATTAATAATAAAACTTGCCATAGAATTCTTTTCCTGATTGAATTCTATTGGCCTTTCTCTTCTCCCTCCCGAAGAATTTCATTCCCGATGGAATTCTTTTCTTCAACAATAACTTAAATTAATAAATAATTAATTAATAAAAAGAGTTATTTTCTAATCGAAATTCTAATTAAATTAGAGTTTTAATTATATCGAAATCCTTCAAGAGTTACAGTCTTGAATGACTTCAAGAGTCATAGCCAATATCAACTACCCCTATTTCAATCAATCTCAAACTCTAAGAGTTTTATTTCAAATCAACTTCAGTTCTTTTCGAACACTTGTTGGCTAAGTCTCAAGAGTCCTTCAAAACTAATATTCTAAAGAATTTTAATAGGATTAAAATTCTACTTTAGATAGAGTTTCAATTAAACTCAATCTCTATTTATTAATCATAATCAAACTAAAACACCTTTTTCAAACTAAAACACTTTTCAAATCAAATACTTTTCAAAACAAGGACTTTAATTGAACAAGAACTCTTTTTCAAATCGAATT
>JABAKE010000028.1 GCA_019779905.1 Modestobacter lapidis
GAGTCCAGACCGTTCCCGCAGCTCAGCGAGCCGCAGCAGAAATGATCATGCGGCCCTGATCAAAGTCAGGCCTGACGCGCCGACACGTGTTTCCTCCCACGTGCGGGGGCGATGGTCAGTCGCGCTTGGTGGTGCGGTCGGCGTCGTAGCCGTAGCTGTAGCCGTATCCGTAGGCGGAGGTGATCTCCGCCTTGGTGGGCACGATGTTGAGGATGACGCCGAGCGTGCGGGCGCCGACCCGGTCGAGCGTCGCGCGGCTCTGCTGCAGCTGCTCCTTGCGGGTGCTGCCGTAGCGGATGGACAGCACGACCCCGTCCACCATGACGGCCAGGCCGCTGGCGTCGGCGACTGGGAGCAGCGGCGGCGCATCGATGAGCACGAAGTCGTTCTTGCCGCGCAGATCGTCGATCAGCTTGAACATGTGACTGGAGGCCAGCAGCTCACTGGGGTTGGGCGGCGTCGGGCCGGCCGCGATCACCGAAAGGTTGCCGTCGCCGTGCGGCTGCAGGACATCCTCGAGCTCAGCACTCCCGGCCAGGATGTTGGTGAGCCCGGCCCCGCCGACCATGCCCAGGTAGCGGGTGACCCGGGGACGGCGCAGGTCGCCCTCGACGAGGGTGACCTGCCGGCCCGTCTCAGCGAGCGTCAGCGCGAGGTTGACGGCGACGGTCGTCTTGCCCTCGGACGGGACGGCACTGGAGATCATGATGACCTTCGGCGGCTCATCGACGTTGAGGAACTGCAGGTTCGTCCGCAGCTGGCGGTATGCCTCGGCCGTTCGGCTCTGGCTATCACGGTCGATGGTGTGCTGAGTTTGCAGTGCCTCGTCACGGAGGATGACCCCGACGATCGGGGCCGCAGCCAATTCGGAGGCCTCCTCCGCATCACGGACGGATCGGTCCAAGCGGGTCCGTGCAATCGCTAAGGCGCACCCAATCAGCAGACCCACGATAAGGCCCAGGGCCACATTCTCCAACGTCTTCGGAGAACTGGCTGTCGCAGGCAGCTCCGGACGATCCGTTACCGTCACCTTGACCGGCGAAGCTCCCGACGCCGGCGTTTCCAGCAGTCGCACCAACTCCACGAACTCATCACCGAGCGTTTCCGCGATCGCTTGCGCCCGCTCTGCGGAAGAGTCGCTCACAGCGACATCGATGAGTACGGTATCCGCAACAGTTGACGCCGTGATTTTTCGCGCTAGCTCGCTATTGGACATCTCCAAGCCGAGCCTATCAACGACACGGCCTGCCATCTCCTCACCCGTCAGCAACTGCGAGTACGACGCAACACGCTGCTGCGAGAACTGGCTCCCCTGGAAAACGTCGGACGTACTACCCGAACCCGTCGTCGAGACGAAGAACTGCGTCCGAGATGTGTACTGCGGCGTCTGCAACAGGCTCAGGACCAACGCCACGACCCCGCCGACAACCAGACCCGCCGCTGGGAGCCACCAGCCCCTCCGCAGCGCCACCAACACGTCTCGGGCGTCCATCGCTTCCTCGTTCCTGAACGGTCTGGCGGATCCCTCGGAGGCTGCACATTAACCAGGCGACCGAGACATCCTACCCAAAGGCAGGCCTATCCCTCGCCAGCCCACGCCCTAGAAACCTACTCACACGATCGCCCTCGGCGAGTCGAATGCATACCATGACCTCGACCGGGCCCAACCGAACAGCCATGAGGAATCCAAGCCACACATCCCGCCGATCGGCCACAGCGAACCACCAAAGGCGGCAGTGGACGACGGCGACCCCTACATCACCACCACCGCGGCGAGCCCCCTCCTTCTGATGATTGTCAGCAGGGATGAGGAGAAGCACCACCGGCGCGCCCACATCGCGCCCCTGTGGGCCATCCACACGCGAACCGAACGCGGGATCACATCCCCATTCCCGGATAGCCCTCGATGGCACGTTCTAGACGACCTTCTAGGATCGCGGTCTGACGATAAATGTCAAACTTTTCCCGAGCGAGCGCGTTCGCGCGCCACGCAAGTTCATTCCTGAACCTGGCCGATTGATCCAGACGCCGAAGCGCGGAGAGGAGTCCGACCGGGTCGCCTTGTTTCACCAAGAGCCCAGACTCCCCATCGTGGACGAAGTCCGCAGTGCCACCGTTATCGGTGGCAACGATTGCCGTACTCACTGACGCAGCCTCTAGAACCACGGTCGGCAATCCCTCGGCATCGCCTGAGCGCGCTGTAACGCTCGGAAGAACCAGCACATCCGCATCAGCGATGGCTGCCCTCGTGCGGCGATTCTCCAGCCGGCCAGCAAAGGTGACCACCTCCTGAATGCCAAGCCTCAAGGCTTGCGCTTTCAGTGAACCCAGCATTGGCCCATCGCCAATGACGGTCAGCCGAAAGCTCCCTCCGCCCTGCTTCCACAGCCCCAGAGCATCGAGCAGTATAGAGGTCCCCTTCTTCTCCACGAGTCGAGCTACATGCACGAGTCCAAGGGGAAGTTCTCCTGAACGCTTGCGCTCAGGAACCCCTCCCTCGACCCGCACACCAACATGGTGCACTCGTACGATCTCGCTCGGACACCCCAAAGCAAGCGCCTGATCACGAATGAAGCTTGAGACAGCCAGGAATTGTGCACCCGACGACCACAAACGATCGCGAGTGAAACCGTAGCGAACGAGGTTCGGCCTACCAGAGCGCACCAAAGACCAAGAAGATCGGGTGACGTCGAACCCGTGCAGTACCACGAAGCACGGAGCGCCTATCGCCTTGGCTAACCGAATCCCGATGTCAGCATCCACCCCAAAGTGCACAAGGACGGCGGCGCCCTGGCCGGAATGCACGAGCTTTTCCGCCCCCCGCGCCGTTGTTGTGTCGAAGGCGTGACCAGGTGTTGGCTCTCCAACCACACCGCCCACAAGGATAGGCGCGAACTTGCGGAAGGCAGCCGCCTGCTCATAGATGAACGTTTCGCTCGGCCGGAACAAGTCACGTCGAACTACGAAGAGAGCATGGGGCCTACTGGACATCGTGTCGCCGTTCCTCACTTACACGCCGCAACACCTGCACGTAAGCATCCACACAGGCGGACATCGTAAATCGTCCTGGCAGGCTCGTCCGGTCGAGGTCATCGACTAGCGTGTCCGACCACGCGCCGGCCTCCAACGGCAACACTTGGATGCCCGAGGCGGCCAGTGAAGGCGGTGCCGCGACTCTTGTTGCTACGATCGGCGAGCCCACTGACAGAGCCTCTAAGAGCGAGATGGATAGCCCTTCTCGGCGAACACCAGGGAATACGACCGCCTTGGCTTTACCCATCAACGCCAATACCTCAGCTCGGTCAATATCCCCCAGGAAGCGAACTCGGGCCCCCAAGTTCGCGTCTTTAACTTCCAATCGCAATGCGGCGTCCTCGGGTCCACTCCCAGCAATAACCAACGCCGGGCCGTCGTCAGGCAAACGCTGCATTACCTGGAGCAGGAAGTGTACGTTCTTATCGGCGGCCAACCGTCCGACATAGAGGAAGTAGTTAAGACTCTCGGGTAAACTAGAGATCGACCGGGCCTCACGTTCCGCCCCGACCGACTCCACACCGTTTGGTATTAGGATCGCGTCACTGCGGCAATAGGGCCAGTTAGCGAGCGATTCTTGAACCTGCTCACCCACTGACACCACGACCGACGCTCGCCGCCATCTGCGCACATCCAACGGTAGAAGAAGCAACCGCTTCAGCACGCGTGCAACGCCAACCGCCGACTTCGATGCCGCGAACGCAGACATCAACTCCATCATGCCCGTTCCGTGACAAGCCGTGACGATAGGCAGAGGAGAACGCTCCAGCCCTCGCCCAGCATGGCTCACGCTAATTGCAACGTCATACCGCTCGGACCAAGATTCCGAACGGGCGCTGCCGGAGCGCGCGGATCTAGGCGCCCGCCCCATGGACATGACTTCCCCCTCCAGTAGCCAGTCCACGGTGTGACCTCTCGCCCTGAGCGCGGTCGCGAGCGAATCGGTGAAGACTTCCATTCCGCCGCGTTGCGGAGTGAGCATGTTGCGTTTGCTCACGAAGAGGATTCTCATGCCAGCACACTTTCGATAACTGCCCGCATGGCATCAACATGACGACTTACGGAGAACCGCTCTGCCGTCGCAGCCACGCCTCCCGCATTATAGTTAGTCTCCACGACATCGCTAATCGCTTGACCCAGGGCGTGGACCTCCGCCGCAACGAGCAATCCATTTTGCCCTGGCAGGACGGTTTCGCGATATCCCCCAGCGTTAATCGCCACAGTTGGCGTACCTTCCAGCGCCGCTTCGACCGGCGTCAGACCGAAGTCTTCCTTGGCGACCGCGAGCAAGCATGCGGCCCGTCGGTATAGCCACGCTAAGACTGGATCGCTCACCCTACCGAGCCCAAGTATGTTGTCAGCTGTGTACCGCTCACTTCCGGAGCCGACTACGACCAACGGCATACGGATGGACTCGCAAGCCTCGATGGCGAGACCCACCCCTTTATAGGCACGATCCCTGGCGATAACGAGCGCGAATTCCTCAGGCAGTATCTCCTTGGGTGGCATCAAAGTTTCGGAGACCGGTAGCACCGGCGGATGAACGATCGGCGCATCGCGCCCATAGGCTTCCTTGATCCGTCTTTGCGACGACGTCCCATTTGCGACTAAAGCCGCAGCGCGGGCTGCGCCCCTCCTATCGATGGAACTTAGCAGTGGCGTACCCAGAGCCAGCATGCTTCTAGTAAGCACGCCACGCCCCTGCAAGTAGTCCTCAGACGCATACAGCCACCTAGCGGGCGTATGAAAATACACCACCATGGGCACCTTCGTAGTAAGAAGATGGGCGAACCCGCTCGAGCTGACGAGCACCACGTCGTATTCGTCCGGTACACGGACAGACCGAGCTAGCCACGGGAGTAGCGGCGCAGCAATCTCGAGGCGTCCCGCAACCGCGCGTCGAGCCCGTCCATGCAACGGTTCCGATATAGCGATTCGCTGCGCAGCCAAGTCTCGCGACCGCACGTCCGACGAGACGAGGGTATAGACCCGATCCGCGGGGAACGTCTTCAGCCATGTCTCGACAACGCGTTCGGCGCCACCCCACTGTGTGAAATAGTCATGCGCGATGGCCAGCTCTCGCTCCAACAGTCGTCCTCTCAAGAGTCACCAAGCACCCAGCAACTATGCAGCCACCCAGCGACGCGATCACCGAGACAACCGCAACTTCTACCACTTCGGCGCCTCCTCGGATCATGAACAGGCCCACTGCACTCAAAGCCATGGACGTCAAGTAGGCGGATGACGCCCTACCGGGATGCCCCTTTCCGCTTAGCCACGCCGCCAAACCCGCCATCAAGACGTTCAGTACGGTGCCTGTCGCTAAGACTCTGGTTGCCCCGACTGACGGTACGAAGTCTTCTCCGAAGAAGACCGGGACTATCCAGCTCACGATCACCCCCAAGACAAGACAAAGCAGAGCGGCACAGCCGACAGCCAGGCCCACCTGCCTGATGGCCGCTGAGAATGGCTGGCCCCCGCCGGCCTGCTGAAAGACGTTCCGGTACAACACTGTGCCGAGCACGAGTGGTACTTCCGCGAGCGTCACCGCGACTGCATAGAATCCCAAAACTTCGAGATCCGCGATGAGTGGCAACACCGCCTGATCGAGCCGCGCGTTCGCGCTGATGGCGATCGATCCAAACCACGCCGCCCCTGCATATCGCCAGGCTGCGCCTCGGGCCACGTGCGTGATCGCGGCATCATGCGAGTGGTGCCCAATTCCACGTCTCCAGAGCACCATGCTCCCTATGAGACCGCTCAAGGCTAATGCGCCCGCGACGAGGACTCCATCGGCAACTACCAGCAGCCAGAGGCCAGCGATCGTCATCAGCCGCAGAAGAGCCTGGGCAACGCGTTCAGCGTCCAAGGTTGACATTGCCCCGAGGCCTCCGAGTACGCCACGCCGGAGGTTGATTACCGCTCCCAGGGTAACAGTCGCGTGTACCACTAAGAGCAACCATATCGGCGCGCCAAGGCCCCGCAAGACAGCAACATCCCAGATCGCCAGCGCCAGAAAGGCGATCCCTCCCCCTGCCAAGCTCAGCGGCAATAGGACGCGCACCACCGCTCGGGCGCTGACACCGCGAGCGACGAAGTACGTGGCAGCGGCGGGCGCCCCAAGTGCGGCAAGGCCCTCTACCAGGCTCAACGGCTGCTGCACCGCGGCAAGGACGCCCCGGCCCTCCGGGCCCAGTAATCGGGCGAGCAGGGGTCCGGTAAGCAATCCGACCAACGGCAAGGCGGCATACGCGGAGACACTGCGTGCCAGTTTGAGCATCAGATCACGGACGCGCTAAGCGCTTCGGACCACACGGTTGACCATGGCCTCGAACGCGCCCGCGCTCTTCCAGTTGACGCGATCTTCGCGGTAAGCTTTGGATTAACCAACAGACTACGGAGCGCCTTGGCCAAGGCCTGCGCGTCATTGCGAGGGATGATTACAGCCGCCCCTTCGCAGAGTTCGGGTATGCCACCGGTATCCGTTGCTACTAGCGCCGCCCCGGCAGCCATAGCCTCGTAAATCGTGAGAGGGCAGGGGTCCGGCCAGATGGAGGGAACCACAGCAACTTTAGTCGCCGCGAAATGCTCAGCGACCTCAGCGGGATTCTGCCGCCCTACGAAGCTGACCTCCTGAGGTAAGCGCCCGGCCAAGGCGCGTAACCTCTTCTCGTAATCTGTTAGAGCTTCCGATCCGTGAAACCAACTAGCGCCGATCAGTTGAATTCGCAGCGAGGATCCCAGATCTCCGAGGTATTCGAGCGACTCGAGAAGGACGTGAGGTCCCTTCTCCTCACTCATGCGCCCAACGAACGTGATGTCAATTGCGCGATCCCTGTTAGGGAAACGCAGCGGATTGACGCCGTTCAAGACGGTGGTGGTCTTCCCTGCTGGTATACCTGTTCGCTTGACAAGGTCGTCGCGGATGTAGTTGCTCACGCAGATCACATGATCGAAATCTGCCAAGCGACGCTGAGCGATCCTTGCTCGGACCCCATTGAGAATCCGGTTATGCACGTATAGGACCAGCCTACTGCGCGGGAATAGGCGACGTAGCGCCGCTCCCGTCCATGGCTGGTTGTGCGCAATCACCAAGTCCGCGTACTGCCCTATGCTTGATCTCGGTGCACTACCTAGGCGTCGGTAATCGGGGGAGGCTCCGATTGTCCACCTGGATGCAGTTACGGCACGACCAAAAATTCCATCTAGGGGTCGCTGACTCCACCCAATCGCATTTTCAATAGTCACGGGCTGACCTTCCCCGCCGACGATTAAGCACTCATGCCGTTGCTCAATGGCCGCGTCCGCTAGAGACCGGGCCACAGTCAGTATGGCACTCCCGTTCTCCAGCGTGAGAGGATCGGACGGACTCACAAAATGGATTATGAACACGGGTCACGCCTCGAGGTGTGCGGCAAGAGTCGCTTCGATCTGCCTTATCCGGCGCTCCCAGGAATGCCCCTCGGCATGCGACTCTGCTGCACTGATTTGCATGCCGTCAACTTCGATATGTTGCTCCACGAGCTGAATGAAATGACCTACGTTAGTGCCCAGGCTGACGCCTTCAGTGTCGCGCAAGGACGGCAACGCCGTCGAAATCACCGCAAGTCCTGAAGCCATGTACTCGTAGACCTTCATCGGTAGCACGCCGCGCGTGTAAGCATTCAACTCGTAAGGGATGAGGCCAACAGTGCACATCCTCAGCAATCTCGCCAGGTCACGCTGCCCTAGGTTGCCTAGGTATTCGACATTCGAATGACCGAGTAGGCGAGAGAGCTGCTCGTCACGCCGGGAGCCATCGACTGATATGGGGCCGGCTAGACGCAGGGGAACCTTTTCGGCAACGGCGAGCAGGATGGCTACGTCGACCTTGCTCTTAGTCAGATGGCCCGCAAATACAGCAGTCGGGTGGCGACCCGCCTCGTCTGGACGACAACGAAACAGCTCAACATCCGCCACGTTCGGCCAGTACTCAGGCGTGCCACCAAGGGAGCTCAGATGTGAATGGACGACGGGACTACTAGCGGCCGTTGCGTCGGCCCGGACAACCTGCGCAGCTTCAGCTCGCAGAAGCGCCCTTCTTGGTAGGCCCTCGATCTCGTGTAGGAGGTCGACCGAGTGGTAGAGGTGCACTTTGAATGCCGCTTCAAGCCCATAGGTGATCGGTGAGAAGCTATAGAACGCCTGCCGTTCATCCGTCGGGATCTTCGATAGTATGACGTGACGGGTAATGGCTCGATTAATCCATCTCGCTAAGCGGATGCCGTGGAACGGAATGACGATAGGTCGTATTACATGCACGCCGTCCTGGAATGCCGGACTACCCAACGCCGGTCCCTGCCGCCCCTTGCGTAGTCGGCCTAGCATTCGACGAAGGTCCCCGAAGTTGAGCCGTGGCGATCGCAGTCCCAACGACTCGATGTAGTGAACCCGGTGTCCTGCGGCGGCCAGTCGGCTCGCTATATGCTGCTTATTCGTCCACACTGCTGCATTGTAGTCAGCGGTAGAGAGGATGGTTATCGCCGTTACCATGTCTGTCCCTTACGTTTCGATGGCGGTCGACCATATAGGCTCCCGCGTAGACCAAAGCGACTTGGAGTGCGTTGCTTACGTCGAACGGGTCTCCAGCGAGTACGAATCGCAGTGCGAGATATAGACCAACACTAGCGACGAATAAGTGATGCCCGAGACGTTGGACTGCGAGCCGCGTTGCAATCGCGAAGGCGGCCAACACTACTGCGGCGCCGATAACCGTGCCCGTGAGCAATATGCCATACCCAGGGCCACTCAGGAAAATCCCGCTGGTGCTTAGACCTAGGTGGCGTTGACCTATTTCACTTCCGAATATTTGCGGCTTATCCGGCCAGACGGCCCGTGGGATGAAGTTTCCTATGGCCATTAACGGTGACCACCATGGAGCGCGAACCCCCGAATCCGCCAGTGCGGCCGACAGTCGAAGGCCCTCCACTGTATCGAATCCAGAACCAAATACGATTGCCACTGGATCTGAGACGGTAATTCGGATCGCCTCGTACAGCCCCGTCTCCCGTCCGCTGCTGACCGCGCCTCGCCATAACGACAATGCGCTCAGCACCACGACTGCAACTGGCGTGAGCAAGCCTAATGCTAGGATGTGTTTCCGACTTCCCTGCAGCAGCCTGATAGCGACAGCTGCCACTACGAGCAACAGCGGGCTTCGATTGCCCGACGTTATAAGCACACCGAGAAGCGCCAAGTCCACGAATAGGCGGAGCTTGGACTCCCAGTGCTTATTCAACAGTCCCACGGCTATGGCGGCAGGGATGCACCAGTACAAGAGTGACTGAATGCCGGCTCCGGTTTCGGTCGCTCGCGTAGAGAACGCGGTCGAGCGACTCGTCGCCAAGACCTGCATAGCGGCCAGAATGGCCGGGACTAGAAGGATCGTGTGCGTCGACTTGCGATCAGGCCGGGACGTCCTAAGATCGCATTCTGACTGGCGGCGCCCAATTGCAGAGACAATGGTGCAAGCGAGTGCGCTTACTAATAGCACGTTGGCCGCTTGACCAGTGCTATGCAGAGTCACGAGACTTGACAAGCCGAACGAGTGCAGCTTCGAGCTGTTCGGGTTAGAAAGAACGTTCAAAGTCGCCATAGCACAGGCCAGGAACATGGCGCCCAAGCCCATATCCACAACGCCGACGGGGGCGCGGCGCATGATCAGTTCTGACCTTGCGCGCAGGCTGCCCTGCACGAGCAGTGTGGTCGAAAGACCTATTAGGATGCCTAGCCGGCCTCCAAACGGCGCGCCTGCCCACCAGAGAAGCGCAGCTGACGTGGCAGAGAGAGTGGCCACGACCAGGATGTACGAGGAGTAGCTGAGGCCGCCAGGCTGCGGTCGTTCCAGGCTCCCAACTTGAACCGATCGGCGACCATGGCGTTCGCTAGCTGCCTCCGCGGACGTGGCCACGGGTCGGCTATGTCCGCCGCGCCTACCGGCAGCAGGGCGCATCGCGCTTGCAACTAGGAAGCATGGGCTTAGGATATGCGGCGAGGACGAACGCTGCCAGGGGCGCCCTCGAACTGGGAGGATCGGGCTCGTTTCGCCGGGAAGCGACCTGCATCGAGAGGGTGGGGTGTTATGGCCTTCAGCCGGGAATGCCTGGGGTGGGCAACCGGTCGGAATGAAGGGTGGAGCGATATGGCCATCCGAAAGCCACTGGTAAAAGCATGACCATAGCTACGAAGTTCTGGTTTGCTGGATTCCACTTTAAGAACCTTTCGCGAGGACTTATTCTTCGAGCGAAGATCGCCGCGTGGGGCGGGAAGGCGGGCGGCAGCCTAGGGGTCGAGCCGAGGCTACGGTTGCGTTGGCCACCGTCGCGCTCGTGGCAAATAGGTCGAGGTGTTCACATTGCCACCAATGTCGTTATGGATGTGTGGCCGAAAGCCAGCCTGGTCATCGAGGATGATTGCACGATTGGGGCAGGATCGGTAGTCGCCGTCAGGGAGGGCGTCACCATTGGGGCTGGGACGAGGATTGCGGAGCTGTGCTCTCTGCAGGATGCCAATCATGTCGTTAGCGAGAGTGGAGTAACCTCGCGAATGGTTGCCAGTCCGATTCGCATCGGTCGGGGGGTGTGGCTAGGCCGGGGCGTTGCCGTTCTAGCTGGTGTCAATATCGGTGATGGCGCGGTCATTGGTGCGAATGCCGTCGTTCGTGCGGACATCCCAGCAGGGTCTGTTGCGGTCGGAGTGCCCGCCCGTGTGATCAACTAGACCATCGACCTTCCATGCTTGATCGAGCAATGGCCGATCTGGCGTGCCGTTAGGGGTGCTAGTGGCCTAGCCTACGGGTCCACGCGGGATACATCTCCTTCTAGCTGTTCTACTTAAATGGTGGCGCGCAGAAAAGCAATGGTAATGCGCCGCTTGGGGTCTATCGCGGGGCAGTGCCTGAGCTGAGTCGCGATGTCGTTCTCCGTCTATCCAGAACGTCTAGCCGTCCAGAAGTTGGAGCATGTAGCCGCCATAGCCGCTCTTCGCGAGCTGCGTACCGGTCGCACGCAGCTCTGCATCGTCCAGCCAGCCGTTGCGCCAGGCGACCTCCTCGATGCACCCGATCTTGAGCCCCTGTCGCTCCTCCACCACGGAGACGAACTCTGTGGCTTGCCGCAGTGACGCAAAGGTTCCCGTGTCCAGCCAGGCGGTGCCACGGTCAAGCACCGTCACGGTGAGCCGGCCCTGGCGCAGGTAGTGCTCGTTGACCGCGGTGATCTCCAGCTCGCCCCGAGCACTGGGCGTGATGCCGGCGGCCACCTCGACCACGTCGGGCCCGAAGAAGTACAGCCCCGGCACGGCGTAGGAGCTCTTCGGCCGGGCCGGCTTCTCCTCGATCGACAGCACCCGTCCATCCGGGTCGAACTCCACCACGCCGTACTCCTGCGGATTCGCCACGTGGTAGGCGAACACATGCCCACCGTCCGGCTCGGGCAGCCGGGACAGCGCCGTCCCGAGGCCCGCGCCGTAGAAGATGTTGTCGCCCAGCACTAGCGCGGCCGCGTGGCCGTCGAGGAACTTCTCGCCGATCAGGAACGCCTGCGCCAGCCCCTCGGGCTCCGGCTGCACCGCGTACTCGATCCGCATGCCCAGCCGCGAGCCGTCACCGAGCAGGTTGCGGAACGCCTCCTGGTCGCCCGGGCAGGTGATCACCAGCACCTCGCGGATGCCGGCCATCATCAGCGTGGAGAGCGGGTAGTAGATCATCGGCTTGTCGTAGACCGGCATGAGCTGCTTGCTCACGCCCAGGGTGATGGGCCACAGCCGGCTACCGGTTCCCCCGGCGAGGATGATTCCGCGCATCGGCCGACCGTAGGTTCGCCACCCTCCCCCGGCGCCGCGTCACGGCCGCGCCTCACTCCCCGGGGTGAGACCCGGCCCGGTGAACCGCGCCGAGCGCTCCCGATGGCTAGCGTTGTGCACCATGCGAGTACTGGTCACCGGCGGCGCGGGCTTTATCGGCTCGCACTACGTGCGAACGATGCTCACCGGTGGCTACCCCGGCTACGAGGACGCCGAGGTGACCGTCTTCGACAAGCTCACCTACGCCGGGAACCTCGCCAACCTCGCACCCGTGGCCGACAACCCGCGCTACCGCTTCGTGCAGGGCGACATCTGCGCGCCTGCCGACCTCGACGCCGCGCTCCCCAGGCACGACGTCGTGGTCAACTTCGCCGCCGAGTCGCACGTCGACCGGTCGATCACCGGCGCCGCCGGCTTCGTGCTCACCAACGTGCTCGGCGCCCAGCAGGTGTTCGAGGCCGCGCTGCGCCACGGCGTCCGCCGGGTCGTGCACGTCTCCACCGACGAGGTGTACGGCTCCATCGACGAGGGCTCCTGGACCGAGAACCACCTCCTCGAGCCCAACTCCCCCTACTCCGCGGCCAAGGCGGGCAGCGACCTGATCGCCCGTGCCTACGCCCAGACCTACGGGCTGAACATCTCCATCACCCGGTGCAGCAACAACTACGGGCCCTACCACTTCCCCGAGAAGGTCATCCCGCTGTTCGTCACCAACCTGCTCGACGGGCACAAGGTGCCCCTCTACGGCGAGGGCGCCAACGTGCGCGACTGGTTGTTCGTCGACGACCACTGCCGCGGCATCCAGCTCGTCGTGGACCACGGCAAGGCCGGGGAGTTCTACAACATCGGCGGCGGCCGGGAGCTCTCCAACAAGGAGCTCACCGCGCAACTGCTCGACGCCACCGGCCGCGACTGGTCCTACGTCGAAAACATCGTCGACCCCCGCGGCGGCGGCCACGACCTGCGCTACTCCGTCGACTACGCCAAGACCGCCGCGCTGGGCTACGCCCCGCGGATGACCTTCGAGGACGGCCTGGCGCTCACCGTGCAGTGGTACCGCGACAACCGCGCCTGGTGGGAACCGCTCAAGGCCGCCGCGGCCACCGCCCGCGCATGAGCGAGCGCATCTCCTGGCTGGTCACCGGCGCCAACGGCCAGCTGGGCACCGACCTGCAGGCGGTCCTGGCGGGCCGCCCCGATGACCGGGTGGCCGCGCTCGGCCGGGCCGACCTCGACCTCACCGACGAGTCCGACGCCCGGGCCGTCGTCCGCGCCTGGCTGGCCGACGCCCGCGCCCGCGGCAACCACCCGATCCTGCTCAATGCCGGGGCCTACACCGCCGTCGACGCCGCGGAGACCGACGAGGCCGCCGCGATGGTGGTCAACGGCGAGGCCCCCCGATGGCTGGCCGAGGAACTCGCCAACCGCGGCCGGCTGGTGCACGTCTCCACCGACTACGTCTTCCCCGGCGACGCCACCACGCCGTACCGGGTCGACGACGAGCCGGCACCGCGCACCGCCTACGGCCGCACCAAGCTCGCCGGGGAACGCGCGGTGGCCGCGGTCGGCGGCGACGCCGTCGTCGTGCGCACCGCGTGGGTCTACGCCACCCACGGCAGCAACTTCGTGCGCACCATGCTGCGGCTGGAGTCCGAGCGCGACACCGTCTCCGTCGTCGACGACCAGACCGGCACCCCCACCTGGTCGCACGACCTGGCCCACGGGCTGGTCGCAGCGGCCCTCTCCCCCGCCCGCGGCCTGCTGCACGCCACCAACACCGGCGCCACCACCTGGCACGGCCTCGCCCGGCTGGTGTTCGAGCTCGCCGGCGCCGACCCCAACCGGGTGCTGCCGACCACCACCGACGCCTTTCCCCGCCCCGCACCCCGGCCGGCCTACTCCGTGCTCGACCTGGACAGCTGGGCCGACGCCGGGCTTCCTGCCCTGCCGCCCTGGGAGACGTCGGTGCGTGCCTGCCTGGCCGAGCTGGGCGTCGCCTCCCCCGCCTGACCGCGCTCGCGGCCACGCCCTGCCCCGGCCGACGCGATCGGCACCGGAACTACTGAGTGCGGTCGGCAACCAACCCTGGGACACTGTCCCGGGCGGTCCGCGATCGCCAGTACTGCGCCAACGGGGGAAGGCCGCACGTGACAGTTCCAGCTGGGCAGCCAGGCGCGCGCGCCGGTCGCTGTCGCGCCGCGGCGGGGACGTAGCGCATGGCCTCGATCGACCTGGTCGACCGCTCGGGCGCACAGTCCGCGGGCGAGGGCTGGTTCCGGTTCGCGCCCGGCATCCGTGGCGAGGGAACGGCGGCCCGGCGCGCCTGGCAGCCGGCCTACGTGCGGCGCATGGTGCTCCTCGACGTGCTGTGCGCCGCCGTCGCCGCGGCCGTGGGCTACGTCCTCTGGTTCGACTGGGCCGAGACCGGCCGGCCGGATCCGCCACTGTGGATCGCGGTGTTCCTGCCGCTGGTCTGGCTGCCGGCCCTGCTGATCGCCCGCACCTACGAGAAGCGCTTCCTCTGGGTGGGCGTGGAGGAGTACCGGCGGGTGCTCGCGGCGGTCGTGGTGCTGCTGGCCGCCGTCGGCACCGCCACCCTCGCCCTCGACGTGGAGCTGACCCGGGGCTTCGTCGTCGTGGCGCTGCCGCTGGTCGCCGTCCTGACCCTGGCGCAGCGGCTGGCCCACCGGCACTGGCTGCACCGCCAGCGCCGGAAGGGCCGCTACCAGCAGACGACGCTGCTCGTCGGCCACGGCCGGGCCGTGGCCGCTCTGGACGAGCAGCTGAACCGGGCCACCGACCGCGGCTACCGGGTGATCGGCTGCTGCCTGCCCGCCGACCAGCAGTCGCCGGTCTTCGACGCCTTCAACGGGCTGCCGGTGCTGGGCGGGATCGACGACGTCGCCGAGGTGGTGCTGCGGTTCGAGGTCGACACCGTAGCGGTGCTGCCCAGCCAGGAACTGGACGGCCACACCCTGCGCAGCCTCGGCTGGCAGCTGGAGGACACCAACGCCGAGCTGCTGGTGGCGCCGGCGATCACTGACGTCGTCGGCCCGCGGGTGCACATCCGGCCGGTCGCCGGCCTGCCGCTGCTGCACATGGAGCGCCCGGAGCTGACCGGGCTGCGCCGGTTCACCAAGAGCTGCGTCGACCGCACCGCCGCCCTCGTCGGGCTACTGCTCCTCGCCCCGGTGCTGATCGGCATCGCGCTCGCGGTGCGCACGACGAGCGCTGGGCCGGTGCTCTTCCGCCAGCAGCGGATCGGCCACTGCGGCGTGCCCTTCACGATGCTGAAGTTCCGCAGCATGGTGCCCGGCGCCCACAATCTGGTGCAGGAGCTGGCCCCTGAGAACGACGGCAACGGCGTGCTGTTCAAGAAGAAGGACGACCCGCGGGTCACCCGGGTGGGGAAGTTCCTGCGCCGCTACTCCCTCGACGAGTTGCCCCAGCTGATCAACGTCGTCCGCGGGGACATGTCGCTGGTCGGGCCGCGGCCGCCGCTGGGCACCGAGGTCGAGCTGTACGGCGTCGACATGCGCCGCCGGTTCCTGGTCAAGCCCGGGCTCACCGGCCTCTGGCAGGTCAGCGGGCGCTCCGACCTCTCCTGGGACGACTCGGTGCGCATCGACGTCCGGTACGTGGAGAACTGGTCGCTGGCCTACGACTTCATGATCCTGTGGAAGACCGTCGGCGCGGTGCTGCGCGGGTCGGGGGCCTACTGACGCCCTCCGAAACCGCGGATGCGCTGGACTCGCCGGCGACAACAGGCGCCGGTAGGGCGGCCTTCGGGTCATGGCTTCTCGCTGCAGACCCGTCACGTGGGCGCGGTTCAGGCCTCCGTGCCCTTGGGGTGGCCCGGCTCCGCGCGCTCGATCAGCACCGAACCGGCTTTGCTGCCGGACATCGCGTGGTCGACGAAGTACCAGATGCGGCCACCATCACTGATCTTGTACTGCCATCGGTCATACGTCACGCCGGCGTACGTGCCCGTCGCGTAGTCGCCCTGAAGTCGATACTGCCGCTGAGTCTCGACCTCCGGGTGCGCAGTCAGGCGGTCGAAGGCGTCGACCACCGCGTTCCGCACGGCGGCGAGGCAGTCCTGCCAGCCCTTGACAGCCTCCCGGCTGCAGAAGACGAGCTGGTACTCCGTCTTCTTCGTCGGCCTCGGAACCGCATCGTCCCGCTTGCGAGTCACGCGTGGCGGGGGTCGGACACGGACTCGGGCTCATCGAGGTAGGTCAGATCTGATCCATCCGCCGTGACGGAGGGGTCCGCGTACGCCGCCGCCGTGGCCTGCCAGGACTCGAGGAGGATGCCGAGTCGATCGAAGCTGTTCACAGAGGCGCATGCCCGGGCGAGCCGCAGGAACGACTTCAGAAACTCGCGCCGCTGCTCCAGCGGGAGGAAATCGATCCACGGGAAAGCGTCACCCAGGTTGTCGACCATGCGGTCAGCTACCTCGTCGTCGAGGGATGCGCCAAGCAGCTGAGCAAGCGCCGAGACCGCCTTGGCTTCACCGTCGACCTTGTCAGCTCTGGACAACCGCAGTGATGCAGCTCCCCGACGCGTCAGGACCACATCACCCTTCTCCAAGTCGGCGATCACTTGGGTAGGGGTCTGGACGAACTGCGAAAGCGTCCGGGTCGTGGTCATGAACTCAGTGTTCTGAACTAGTTCTGAACTGTCAAGCGCGCTAGGCATGACCGGCCCCGCCGACACGACCCACAGGAGGCGCTACCGGGCGGGTACGCAGCGCCGTCAGTCCCGGCGCCGACCGGCGGTGGGAACGGCACCGGTGTCGGTGAGCTCGAAGGCGATGTCGACGAGCTTCCGGTTCAGGTCCTGCGACGCGCGGGTCAGGAAACCGAAAGCCTGATCGGCGGTGATCTTGTGCCGCTCCATGAGGATGCCCTTGGCCTGCCCGATGACGTCCCGGTTGGACATCCCCGTGCGCAGGTGCTGCTCGTGCTCGGCGCCGGCCAGGGCCACCGCGGCGTGGCTGGCCAACATCAGCCCGATCTCCTGGCTCTCGTCGTCGAAGGCCCCGGGCGCAGCGGCGTAGAGGTTCAACGCGCCGAGCCGGTCGCCCTCGACGAACAGCTGGAAGCAGATCATGCTGCCCACGCCCATCCGGAAGGCCTCGGCCGCGAACTGCGGCCAGCGGCGCTCGGCGCCGACGTCGTCGACCCGGACGATCTCCTGCGTCCACACCGCGTCCAGGCAGGGGCCCTGCCCGAGGCGACTCTGTAGGCCGTCGACCTCCCTGGGCAGGTCGCTGGTCCAGGCCCGTGGTTCCACCTTCGAGCGGCCGATCACGTAGCTGATACCGCACTGCTCCGCGTTCGGGACCGTGGCGACGGCCGACGCGGCAATGGCCTGCAGGGTGGCCTCCACGTCGCAGTGCTCCTCCTGGAGCTGCCGCGCCACGCGGCTCATCGCGTCCCCGAGGCTTCCTCCGGCTCGCCCCTCGCCGCTGTCGTCGAGCTGCTCAGCCGTCATGCGGTCAACCTACTCATCGGGAACCCCGCCGCCGGGGCCGTTCCCGGCGCAACGGCACCGCGGCTACCTCGGCCGGTTCGCACTCCCCGTGGGTCATCCGCCCTCCGGAGCCGGCCGGATGGCGTCCAGCACGTCCTCGTGGGCCGGGCAGGTCTCACGCTGCTCCTCGCTGAACAACGAGCCCTCCTGGCCGGTCTGGAACAGGAAGCGAACGCCCTGCGGATCGTTGTTCGCCCTTGCCCTCGCCGCCAGGTAGACGTCGGCACACACGGTGCTCTCACGCTCCTCCTCCTGCTCCTGCTGCCACGTGATCGACTGCTCTTCAGCACGGTGGCCCGCCGATTGCTCGTTGATCGCCGCCCCACTGGCGTAGCCGGTTATCCCGATGAGCAGCGCCGCGATGCCGTTGACCAGCGCAGCGCGAACGTTGCCCGATCGCCCGATACCGGCCGCGGTGACCTGAGGATCGACGGGCGGCGCCGCGTTCCTCGGCGGCTTCGCGGTCACTCGCTCGCGGAGGCTCACGGGAGGTCACCGCCGCTCGCGCCGACGGCTTCCCGGAACTCGTCGAAGGCCGCCCTGAGCCGCTCCGCGGCCGCCTCGTCAGGGCCGAGGCGGCCCAGGAGATCGCGGGTCTCCGCGCGCGCCGCCTCGACGTCCACGTCGTCCTTGCGCAGGTAGCCGGAGCTGAGCTCGGTGGTGAGTTGCCTCAGGTCCTCGGCCGCCGCCATCGCCGCACCCGACCGGTCGAGCTGTTCCTCCGTGCGCTCGTCGTCCGCCACCTGCGCCACGAGCCGGAGGGCCATGCCCATCAGGCCGAAGACGGACGCGGCCAGTGCGACGGCGGGGCCGGCGTCGTCCCACAGGCCCGAGTCGTCCACCTGCACCAGGGCAATCGCACTCGCGGCTCCCAGGACCACGAGGAGCGCCGCGATCGCCGCCAGCAGGATGGCGACCAGGCCGACCGCCGGGGATCGTCGACTGTCCATCCGGGCCCCCTGCTCGTGCTCGGCCTCATGCTGGCCGCCTTCGGCCGCGCTGGAAAGAGGCCTTGGGCTCCGGAACCAGGCGTACCGGGTCGCCCAACCCGGGCCTTCGTTACCGTCGTCACGCAGCATGGCTGTGGCGCCGTGCCGGCCCGGCCGGCGCACGGGGACGTACGAACTGACGAGGAGTTCCGTGGCCTACCTGCTGCTGGCCTGCGCGATCGCCGCCGAGGTCGTCGCGACGTCGCTCCTGCCGCGCACGCACGGCTTCACCGCACCCGGGCCGGCCGCGGTCGTCCTCGTCGGGTACGGGCTGTCCGCCTTCCTTCTCGCCCAGGTCGTGCGGACCCTCCCGGTCGGGGTGGCCTATGCGATCTGGTCGGGCATGGGAACGGTCGCTGTGGTGGGAATCGGAGCGGCTTTCCTGAACCAGCCGCTGACGACCGGGCAGGTGGCAGGCGTCGCCCTGGTCGTCTGCGGCGTCGTCCTGCTGAACCTGAGCGGCGCCGCGCACTGAAGGGTGCTGGGCTGCCGCGGGAAGGCTCCGCCGCCGGCGCGGCCGAGTCAGCCGGCGCGCAGCTCCGCGTACCGGGCCGAGCACTGCTCCATCGTGGGCAGCAGCCCCTGCTCGCGCGCCTGCTCGAGGGTGGGGGCGGCCAGGTCCTTGGGCGACAGCTCGAACTCGATGTCGGCCGGCCACGGCAGGCCCAGCGCCGGATCCAGCGGGTGGACGCCGAACTCGCGCCCCGGCGAGTAGCCGGTGGACACCAGGTAGGTCACCGAGCTGGCGTCGGCCAGCGAGACGAACGCGTGCCCGAGCCCCTCGGCCAGGTACACCGCCCGCGGCTGCTCACTGTCGAGCACCACCGCGTCGTGCGCCCCGAACGTCGGCGAGCCCACCCGGACGTCGACCACCACGTCCACCACCTTCCCCGCCGGGCAGTACACGTACTTGGCCTGCCCGGGCGGCACCAGCGCGAAGTGCACCCCGCGCAGCGACCCGCGCGCCGAGACGCTGTGGTTGGCCTGCGCCAGCGTCAGCCCGAAGCCGGCCACCTCGGCCAGCACGTCGGCGCGGTACCACTCGGTGAACCGGCCGCGGGAATCGCCGTGCGGCACCAGGTCCAGGACGTAGCTGTCGGGGACGGCGAGCTCACGGATCTCCACCGGTCGCACGCTAGTCGAGCGCGCCGGGCGTTCCCGCGGGAACGCCCGGGCGGACGGTTCCGCGGAACCGTCGAGGCGGTCACGGTCGGGTCGCAACACACCGGGACGGCGTCGCCCTGGCGTGTCGCAGCATGACACGCCGTAACCAGCTGGGCACACATCGCCAGCCGAACTACCTTGCTGTAGTCCGCACGGACGCGGACACCATCGGGGGGAAGCACCTTGTACGACGCAGGACCTGGGCCGGAGACCACCGGCCGGCACCGCCAGCCGCACGTCCTCTCCTCGCAGCCCTCCGTGCCGCCGGCCCGGCACCGGGCCGCCGAGCCCGAGGCGTTCGAGCCCGCGTCGTTCACGGACGAGCCGTTCTCCTACGCGCCGCTCCCGTACGAGCCGCTGTCGTACGAGCCCCTCCCGTACGAGCCGCTCCCTGCCGACCCCGCCCCGTACGAGCCGTCGATCGCCGCGCCCGTCCGGAAGCCGAGCCCGCGCGCCCGCACCTCGCGCACCTCTCGCACCCCGGCGCCCGTCGCGCCCGTCGCGCCCGTCGCGCCCGTCGCGCCGGAGCAGGCCCCCGACCAGGCCGCAGCACCCCGGGCCGCGGCGCCGGCCACCGCCGAGCCGGCGCGCCGCCGGCACGCCGCCACCGGCGAGCGGCCCGCCGTCCAGAGCCCCGTCCGCCGCCGGCACGGCGCCACCGGAACGCCGGCCCGCCGCCGTCGCCCGGTGCCCCGCCGCACGCTGGCCCTCCTGACGCTGGTCGCCGTCGCCGGGGCACCCGTCCTCGCCCGCTCCGCCAGTGGCCTCGGGCAGCCCGACGCGCTGGCCGCCCAGATCGCCGCCAACCCGGAGCAGGCCGACGAGACGAAGGCGGCGCTGAACCGGGGCGGCGTGCTCGCCGGCGCCGGCGCCACGACGACGACGGCGGCCACCACCGAGCCGGCCGCGGCTGCCGCCGGCATCGATCCGACCGCCCTCGCCTCCGCCGCCGGCACCACCGCGGCCGCGGCCGCCGGCTCGGCCGCACTCGGGGCCGCCGCGCCCACCTCCGTCGCCGCCGCGAGCGGCGACCTGGTGATCCTCGAGCCCTCCCCCGTCGCGGCACCACCCGCCGGCGAGGCACCGGTCACCGGCGAGACCCCGGCCGCCGACCAGGCCACCCCGGGCAGCAGCGTTCCGGCGACCGGGTCACCGGCGGCCGTGCCGCAGCCCACCCAGCCCGCGCCGGCCGGCACCACCGCGGCCGCCCGGACCTCCGCTGCCGCGCCTCAGACGGTCACCCGGACGCCGGCCCCCACCGGGTCGTCGACGCCGTCGACCAGCACCTGGACGTCGGCACCGTCGACCGGCAACGACTCCGACGAGGACGCCCGGCCCCGGTCCGGCCGCGGCTGGAGCGACGACGGGCGCGACCACGGGCGCGACCACGGGCGCGGGGACGGCCGCGGGAACGGGCGCGGGACCAGCAACGGCGACGGCGGCAGCAAGCCGACCAGCCCCGCCCCCACCGAGCCGGCGGCGGCCACGCCGGAACCGGCCCCCGAGGCCCCGGCCGCCGGGAACCACACGGACGCCTCGAACTGCGCAGAGCGGCTCCTGCCGCACCTCTGCGAACTCCTCGGCGGCTGACCCAGGCCCTCGGGCAGCGCCGATGGAACGCCACAGCCCAGCTCGGTACACCGGCGCGGCCCTGACCGGCCGGTTCCAGGCACGGGCCGAGGAGCTCGCCCAGCGCCCACCGGCTGCCCTGCGGTACGTGCTGCTCGGCCTGGCCGTGGCGCTGATGACCACCGCGGTGCTGTTCCCCCGCCCGGACGACTCGCTCGGACCGGCCGGCGCCGACAGCGGCCCGTCCGCCGGCGCTCCCGATGATCGGCCGACGCCCGGCCCCGGCTCGTCCGACTCGACCAGCGGCCCCGGGCCCGCGACGCCACCACCCGCCAAGACCGAGTCGCCCGCCGAGACCGAGCCGCCCGCCGGAACCGAGCCGCCCACCGAGACCGAGCCGCCCGCCGGAACCGAGCCGCCCACCGAGAGCGAGCCGCCCGCCGAGAGCGAGCCGCCCGCCGGAACCCGGCCACCGGCAGCACCAGCCGGCCCCGGTCCGGACACCTCCCCCGGCACCACCGGCCGGTCGCCCGGCCCGATCCGCGACCCGGCCGACCAGGACGGTGCAGCCGGCCAGGACGGTGCAGCCGGCCAGGACGGCGCGGCGACGCGCGCCGGCGGCGCCCCACCGGAAGCCGCTCCCGGCTCGGCCCGGCCCACCCCGGCCCACGAGGCACCGGCGACTGCCGGCGAGCCGCTCGCCGCACCGACGCCCGCGGTCGCGCCGGGAGCGTCGCCGTCCCGACCGGACAGCCGTCCCCGCCCCTCGACGCCGGCACCGGCGGGTCCGGAGGCAGCACAGCCCACCCGGCCGCCGGCGCCGGCCGAGCCGGCGCACCCGATGCCGACCTTCCCCACCTTCCCGACGTTCCCGACCTTCCCCACGCTGCCGCCGGTTCCGGAACCGCCCCCGCCGCCCTGCGTGGGCACGTCGCTGCTGGGCATCTGGATCTGCCTGCCCCGCTGACAGCAGCGCTCCCTCACCGGAGGGAGGGCAGGGAGCGGAAGCTCAACCCGGGACGCGGATGGGCCGACACCGCTGACATGCCCCCCGCAGCCCACCAGACCGCCCGCACCACGGCTCCCGTCCCGCAGCCGCGGACCAGCCCGGAGGACACCGACGGCGTCGCTGCTCTGCAGACCGGCCTGAGCGCCAGGGAGGGGCACCGGCGGGCCACCCCCTGCCTCACCGCCGCCCGCTCGGTCGGCGCCGGACAGGTCATCCGCTACCGCGGGATCCGCTGAACCTCCCGGCCCGCCTGCGTCTCCGCGGCGGGCCGGGACGGCAGGCCGAACACCCCGGAGGAGCGGGACCGGCGAGGGCCGCTACCTCACGCGCAGCCGAGCCGATCTGCCGACAGCGCGAACGCGGCGAAATCGGCGTACTGGTCCTTCGGCGAAGCCCAGCTAGGGTCGGCACCACCGAAGAACGTGGAGAAGAAGACGCCATCGATCTTCAGGTCCTCCACCGCCCGGTATCGCAGTCCGTCCTCTGTAAAGACCTCCTCGCCGTCCAGCCACACCGTCACCGAGCCGTCGTCCCGGTCGGGGTCGTTGAGCGCCACGTGCTGCTCGACGCAGACCCAGTCACCGCGGGGCCAGGTCCAGCTGCCACGGCCCAGGCTCGTCCCGGACTCGCCGGGGGCGTAGAGGTACACCTCTCCCGCGCCGTCCTCCCGCCACATCAGCCGGGTCGAGAAGCCGTCGGTTCCGTCGGGCTCCTCGCCACCGCTCACCTCGCTGCCGCCGAAGAGGCCCGGCAGTTTCCCGCCCTTGGCGAATGCGAAGTCTTCCGGTAGCCGGACCCAGTAGCGCAGGTACCCGGCGTCCAGCGGCTCGCCGTCCACGTCGAGGAAGACCTGCATGCCACCACCGGGGGCACCGTGCTCGCGGCTGGCCGAGGGGCTGACCGATCCCTCGGGGAAGGAAACCCGCAGTGCCTGGCCGGACGGCTCGCCGATCCCGGTGCCGACCAGGCTCCACCGGTCCAGTCCGAAGGAGCCCTCCTCCAGGCCACCAAGGGAATCGAAGACCGCTTCCAGACCCTCCAGTCCACCGTCCGGGCCGCCGCTCGGGGTCGCCGCGGCGGACGTATCACCGTCGACCGGGGACTCACCCCCTCCGGAACATGCCGAAAGCAGGGCCACGAGCACCAGCAGGCGGATCAGGTGCGAGCCGGTTCGTGGCACGGGTGACCTCCTCCGCGTCAGGACTGCCGCACATTCATCCGGCGACGCCCGAGCCGGCGGAGCGCGAACGCGGCGGGAACGCCCAGGATCGCAGTCCACAGCACGAGCAACGGGTTCCAGCGGAACACTCGGCCTACCGTGGTGGCCAGGCTAATGTCGCGCTCCGCCACGCCAGCGACGACCATCGGTGTCGAGGCATCACGCAGTTCGTTGCCGACCAGCTGGGTCGTGGTCGCCTCCCCCAACGAGATGCTGGCCCACCCCCCGGTGATGTCGTTGTCCTGGATGTCCACCTCACCCGCGCCGGTCAGGACGTCGACCCCGAAGAGCCTGCTGTCGGTGATCTCGTTGCCCTCGACCAGTGCCGAGGCGTCGTTCTTGATCCGCACCCCGATGTGGTTGCGCTCGAGCACGTTGTCCTGGACCACCGTGCCTGTGCCGCCCTCGATCTCGATACCGCTGCCGTCGTTGTCGTACGCACGGTTGCCGACGAGCACGTTGTCGTTGGAGGGCAGGCGGGCGGCTAGGCCCTCGGCCGAGTCCTCGGACCGGCCGTCGTCGATCATGAACCCGTGGCCGCGGTTGTCGTAGGCCACGTTGTTCCGCAGCACGTTGCGATCGCAGCCACGCGAGAAGATGAACCCGTGCCGGCCGTTGCCGTGCGCGACGTTCCCCTCGACCAGAAAGTCGTTGCTCAGGTCGTGCGGGTCGAAGCCGTAGGCCGCGTTGTCGGCGAACCTGTTGCCCGTCCACTGCATGCCATGCGCCTCAAATGTGTACGCACCGAACCAGTTGTGGTGCAGGACCGAGTCCGAGACGTCGCCGAGCGCCGGCTGGCCCGGCATGCCCGGCGAGTGGTCAGCGCCGCGCCAGGCCAGCCCCGAGCTGGTCCCGGTGCCGAAACCGAGGTGGCCGACATCGGCATGGGCGATGTCCATCCGGCCCCCGAAGGCCAGCAGGAAGGCCCGGCCATCCGCCGGCTCCTCATCCACCGCGCCGGCGTCCGGATCCCAGGAGGAGATGGCGACCGGGGTCTCCGCCGTGCCGCGGACGGCGACGGTGCCGCCCCGGGCGATGATCGTGGCGAAACCGCTGGGCGCGCTGAACAGCCGCACCTCCGGGGTCACGGCCCCATCGATGTCCAGCTGGGCACCGGCAGGCACCTCGATGCTTGCGCGCACGAGCAGCGCATCACCCACCGTCCCGAAAGCGGCCGGCACGCTCCGTTGCACCTCGGCCAGGTCGTACGGGGTGGCGCGCGGGGGCAGCACGACCGTCGGCACCGGCTCCGGGAAGGTCCCCGGGACCAGCCGCGGTCCGGCCGAACCTGGCACCTCGTCAGCCATCCTCCGGCTGCGCTGCAGCTCACGGGCCTGGAGGGCAGCCAGCACGGGGGCAGTGTGCAACGCGACGGGGTTGTAGTCGGCCGGGCCGGGCGGAAGCGCCGGACGCTGGTACGACACCGCGATGACAGCGAGCACCGCCGGGATCATCGCCACGGTCAGCAGCGCCCCCACGAGACGCCGCGCCGAGAGCTCAGACTGGACCTGCATGCGCGGGCACCCCGATCTCCGCCTGGCCCTGGACCCGCACGCCGTCCTGGCGGGTGAGCCATCCCTGCTTGTTCATGGTCACGGCCGCCCACAGCTTGATCGGCAGGGCGATCCCCGCGATCACGAGAGCGACCAGCGGAGCGATGACGATCTCGCGGGGGTTCTCCAGCAGGTGCGACGTCCCCCGCAGCGCCCGACCGCATACGGCCCACCCGAGCACGATGGCCACGGCCACCCAGCCGCCCTCCCGGATCCAGCCGGCGCCGTACCAGATCGCGGCCCCCATCGAGACCGGGGTCAGCAGGATCTGCAGCACGGTGATCTGCGTGATCAGGGGCTGCCGCCACAACCAGCCGTGGGATAGGGCAGTGAGATAGCACCGGTAGGAGTTCCGGCTCCACCGCACCCGCTGCTTGACGAATGCCCGCAGGTCGGCCGGGAACATGGAGTCGGCCTGGGCGGTGTCCTGGTGAACCGTCTTGTAACCGGCGGCCAGGGTCAGCCAGGTTATCCGCCCGTCGTCGCCGGCAATGCACTCGCGGCCGAGGAACATCTCCCGCTCCAGCGCCGGCATCAGCGGACGGAGCACCTCGCGCCGGTAGGCGGCGGTGCGCCCGGACAGGCAGGCGACCCCACCGCGGCGGGACATCGCCGGCACGTAGTCCAGGTATCGAGTGTTGAGCATCCAGTACGCGACTCTCCGCCAGATGTTGGTCTGCGGCAGGTAGACGTGCTGCCGGCTGCCCACCCCGCCGACGGCCGGGTCGACGAAGGGCATCTGCATGGCCGCGAGCAGGCCTGGGCGCCACTCGGTGTCCGAATCCGCGAACACGACGACCTCACCGGTGGCCACCCGCACACCGGCCCCGAGGGCCCCCCGCTTACCGGTGTGTCGCCATTCGAGTATCTGGACACGGTCGAAGTCGAGTTGTCGCAGGTGGTGGAGCAGTGCGTCGTCCCGGTCGTCCACGACCAGGATCACCTCGGTCGGGTCCTCGCGCAGCCACGTCCGCAGACAGCGCTCCAGCACGTCTGGGTCCTCCCGGTACACCGGGACGACCACCGAGGTTGTGGTGCGGAAGTCGTTGGTGATCGGCTGATACCGGTGGCGGGATAGGTACCGTCGGACGAACCAGACGGTCCAGGACAGGAGACCGATGACGCCCAGGGGCCAGTAATTGCGCCCGGCGGACATCTCGACCAGCGGCGGGGCCGCGTACTCGAAGGTGGCAAGCGCGGCCGTCCGCTCCACGACCGAGGACGTCGGCGTGACGACCGTCACACTTGCATTGCCGACCGAGCCTCCGGCTGGGGTGGTGACGCTGAGCTCCGAGTCGGAGACGATGGAGAGGTCGGTGCCCGCGACGCCGTCGAAGAGGACCCGCTCCACATCGGAGAGGTGAGCGCCGGTCAAGGTCACCACGGTCCCGCCCTCGAGAGCTCCCGAGCTGGGCGACATCGACGTGATACCGGGCGTCTCGGCATAGGAGAACCGGCCCCCGGGCGCGACCGCCGACGTACCGCCCAGCGTGGTCAGCCGCACATCGACCGCAACTCCGGCCTGACCCGCCGGAGCCAGGACCCGCACCATGTCCGGCGCGACGGTCACCACCTCGGCCGGCACCGAACCGAACATGACCTCGCTGGCGCCTGAGAGGTCGTTGCCCGTGATCGTCACCAGCACTCCCCCGGTGTCGGATCCCGCATCCGGGGAGATCCGGGTCAGCACCGGGGTGCGGGCGAAGCGGAAGTCGACCGGGGAATTGCCCACGCTGCGACCGCCCGGGGTGATCACCCGGACGTTCACCTCACCCGGAGCGTCCCGGCCGGGAGTCGTGACCCATAGCTCCCGGCTGGACGTCCCTTCGATGTCGGTGCCGGGCACACCACCGAAGAGCACCTGGGTGGCACCGGACAGATACCGGCCGATGATCCGGACCCGAGTCCCGCCGTCGGTGGTCCCCGACAGGGGGGAGGCGCTCGCTACGATGGGGTCGGGCAGATCAGCGGGCGAGATGCCGCGGGGCTGGCTCGTCCTCGCCGCCTCCGGCCGCGCCGGCGATACCGGGGCGGGTCTGGCCGGAGAGACCGGCGCAGCCGGCGGCGCAGGCGCCGGCACGAGCGAGGTTGCCGTCAACGGCGCCGGCGCGGACCCCGGAGCCGGCCGGGCTGCGGCCACCGGAGGCGCCGACTCGGGCGCCGGAGCCGGCCGGGCTGCGGCCACCGGAGGTACCGGCTCGGGTGCCGCAGTCGGCGACGGCACCGGAGAGGGCGACGGCACCGGAGACGGCACCGGAGACGGCACCGGGGACGGCACCGGGAACGGCGCCGGCTCAGGAGCGGGAGCCGGGGCGGGCTCCGGCTCAGGAGCCGGCTCAGGAGCCGGAGCCGGCTCAGGAGCCGGGGTGGGAGCGGGAGCCGGCTCAGGAGCCGGGGCGGGAGCGGGAGCCGGCTCAGGAGCGGGAGCCGGCTCAGGAGCCGGGGCGGGAGCGGGAGCCGGCTCAGGAGCGGGAGCCGGCTCAGGAGCCGGGGCGGGAGCGGGAGCCGGCTCAGGAGCGGGAGCCGGCTCAGGAGCCGGGGCGGGAGCGGGAGCCGGCTCAGGAGCGGGAACCGGCTCAGGAGCCGGGGCGGGCGCCGGCTCAGGGGCGGGCGCCGGCTCAGGGGCGGGCGCCGGCTCGGCGGGCGCTGGCTCAGCGGCCGCCTCATCGGCAGCCACCGGATCGTCCGGAGCGGCCTCCGCGGGGGAGGCCAGCAGCGGCCCCAGGAACAGCGCCAGGACGAGCACCAGGACGATGGCCGGCCAGGCGGTCCGGAACTCCCGTCGGGCGGTCACCGGCGGGCCGGGCGACAGGAACGCCCTGCTCAAGGCGCCAAAGATCCACAGTCGTGATGCCACTGGTTCCCCCTGTCGAGCGGGGGAGCCGCCGGTAGCTGCGCCGGCGTACGTGACCCCCCGACTGACCCGCACCTCGCACGTTGCGCGTCGTCGAGGGAAGGTAACCACGGCGGCGGGACGGCGCGCCAGGCAGGGAGGCCAACCAGTGACATAGCCGACCAGACCGCCCGGCGCATCGTCAGCGCCGGCTGGTGAGGGACCGCAGCGGCGGCCTGTGTCTTCGGTTTCCCGCCCGAGCGACGGGGATCGGGCCGATTCCCGGAATCTCAGCGGCAGCGCAGGTTGGCTGAGCCCTTGTCCGCACCGACCACAACGTTGTCGCAGTCAATCATATTGCCGGTCGAGCTGTCGGCCTTGTGGATGTTGATGCCGTAGCCCTTGGCCTGGACGGTGAGCTGGTTGCCGCTGAAGACGTTGTCGCGCCCCCAGCCGGCGAGCTGGACGTGGGTCTGAAAACCGTCCAGGGGAGTGTGGACCCCGGTGTTGCCGATGAGCTTGTAACCGTTGCCCTTGACATCGATCCAGCTGTCGGCGAAGTGATCGCCGGTCATGCCGCGGCCGTCGAACGTGTTGCCCGAGACGATGCCCCCCGTGGTCCCCTCCTTGATGTCCAAGTTCTCGGCAGTGACCGCATAGATGTGGTTGCCGGTCACCACGTTCCGGTCCGAGCGGTCCGGACCGCCGCCCTCCCCGTACTTGTCCCAGTTGGACGTCGCACTTCCGATGTAGACCCCCTCTCCGAACCCCCGATCCACCAGGCCGGTGTCGTGCACCGACGAGTCCTCCAGACGGTTGTCACTGGAAGCCGCGCGGAAGTGCACGGCCTCCATCCCCGTGGAACCGACGTCGAGTCGGGAGAGGAAGTTGTCACTGCTGCCGTCGAGGACGATTCCCTTCTGCGCGCCGCGGACGGTAAAGCCCTCGAGCCGCCAGAAGTCCGCGTTCTTCAGGTGCAGCGCGTAGCCGGACGCCGTGGCTCCGCCGTTGAGCACCGCTCCGGGGCCGCCGCGCAGCACGATCGGCTGGGCTTCCGTGCCCGATGCCTCGATGACGAAGCGGCCGTCGTAGGTGCCGTCGGCGAGTTCGATCACCTCTCCCGGACGAGCGGTGCTCAAGGCCTCGGAGAGCTCCCCGGCCGTGCGCACTGCACGCACGGGGCCGTCCGCCTCGACCGGAGTGGCCGGGGACACGGGGATCGCCGGGGACACGGGGGCGGCTGGGACCGGGCCACCGGACCTGGCGGGGGTGGTCACCCGAAGGCTGGCGACGAGCCTCTCGATGACTGAGGCCACCGACTCCGAGAGCGAAGGCGCCGGAGCTGTCGCCGGTCGCGCACGCGTCGTCTCCGTGGTCGCGACGACACCGCCTCCGGCAGTCGTCGGGTCCGTCTTCGTCGCGGTGTCGCCTTCCGTCCCCGTCGTGGTCTGACTCTCCGGAGCCGATTCGCCCTCCGTCGCCGAGAAGCGAACCTCGAAGGTCGTCTGGACCCCGGCCGCGGTCTTCGCCCGGCCCTTCAGCTTGTGTTTGCCTGGATCGATCGACAGTTCGAGTTCGAAGGGAGCCGCCGTGTCACGCCCGAGGTAACGGCCGTCGAGCACCCACGACACCGAGGTCGCACCTGGCGACACGAGGTCGACCGTCGAGGTGGTGGACACGGTGGCACCTGACAGCGGGACGCCGTCCACCTGCAGCCCAGCGTCGGCTGCCGACGCGTCGCCGGCGGAAAGCAGCAACGCGGCAGGGAGCGACACCAGTGCAACGAGTGCCGCCAGCGGCCTCAGGCGTCCCGACATGACAGCGCTCCTTACTGGAGTGGAGGGTGGCTGGCATCGCGGAGCGCTCGACCAAGTCGATGCGGCGCCGGAAGCACCAGGGGGAGAACGGAGCATGAAGTAACGCAGTGCGATTCGTCCATGACGGTACGTCAGCTCACCGCGTGCGTCTATCGCCGACCTCAACAACCACTTGTGTTCCTTGGCTCACACTGAGCTTGGCCGGGCTCCTCGTAAGAGATCGCGCGGATAGGTCATGGCCGGCGAGCGGGTCGGCTGCGCCAGATCCGCTTGCGCCAGCGGACGCGGACCGGGCGACCGAAGCAGGGAGCGTCGTGCAACAGCTGCACCCGCCGCCCGTGCCCCACCGCCAGTACACCGCAGTCCGGGCAGCCGGTCATCGTCTGATCGGTTCTCGACATCGACGGTCAGTAGCTCTGCGTCCCGGCCGGTCACGGCTAGGACGTGGACACCGTCGAGACCGAGCAATTCATCGGCCCGGACGCACCATGAAGCGCCGGACCCGCACGTAGAGTTGAGCACGCGAGGCCTTCAGGAACAGGGTTGCTTGGTCGCTCCCGATTCTGGAGGTCTCGACCTCGTTCACGGCCCCGGCACGCCGAAGATCAACTCCGGCCACCCACGCTCACCTGCGAAGAGCCGTTGAACGACAAGCTAAAGGGGCAGCGGCCAGCACCCTCGCCCCGCCTGTGCTAACGCGGCGGGCCGGGACGGCACCACCTCAGGACGACGGGTCGTCGTCCCCGGCGGCGGCCGTACCCGCCGCCGCTACGACGAGCCGGCCGAGGTCTTCCGACGGGAGAGGAGGTGGCCGGCCAGCAGAGCGACGGCAAGGCCGGCGACCACCAGCATCGTCGTGGTGGCCGTCCAGGCCGGCTCGTCCGACTCCGCGCCCGCCGCCTCGTCGGCTGCCGCCGGAGCAGCCAGGGGCTCGAGCCCCTCGGCCAGGTCGATCACCGCGGCATCCCAGTTGCTGGCCTCCAGATCGGGCACGACCGCGCTCTCGAGCACGGTCTGGACAGCGGCCTCCCGCAGCGGGAAGGCCTCGTCGACCCACCACCCGTACTCGTAGCCCGCCGGCCCGACGGCCACGGCCAGGAGCAGGTCGGAATCGTCGAGATCAGAGAGCTCGGCGGCTTCCTCGGCCCAGTCGGTGCTGCCCTGGGTATCGAAGGAGGAGACGAAAACGGCGTAGAGGTGGATGCCGGTGCTCGCCGCCAGATCCGCCACGGACTCCCGGACCGCCTGCTCGTTCTCCCCGAGCACACCCGCCTCGTCGGTGATCCGGTCGGACAGCTGCGCGGGAGGTTCGGCGGACGCAGGCCCGGCACCGAGCACCACGAGCAGTAGTGCGATGAGCATGACGAGCGGGCTGCGCACACTCACCTCCAGAGTCCGACGAGGGCAAACGCCCGGTGCCCGACTGTACGCAGCCCGGCAAACCGCGGCCCGCCCCGGTCGACCTGCTACGGGCGGCCCGGCTCGGGCACGGGGAACGACGCCAGGAACGGCGACGCGGAGCCGGCGGCCGCGACGACCGCGTCCAGGGCCTCGTCGAACCAGTCGAGCAGGTGCAGCGGCCCGTGCCGGGAGAGGGTCCGCCCCTCCGCCGTCGGCTGCTCGGTCGCGGGGTCGAGCTCGACCTGGGACGCGGTGTCGAGGGTGAGGACGCCGACCTTCACCAGGCACTCCTTGCGTGTCCAGAGGCGGAGGAACATCCTGGCCGGGTCGGGCGCCGAGCGCACCCGGCAGACCTCTGCCCCGGTCAGCGCGAAGGACAGCGCGGCAGCCCCGGCGTCGGCAGACCTCACCGCCTCGATGTCCACGCCGACCGGGTGCCGGCCCACTCCGGCGACCACCGCACCCCGGATGTACGCCAGGCTGATGTGGACGGCCGGCGCACCCGGCAACGACGGCCGGCCATGGTCGGCCGCCCCGCAGTCGGGACAGCGCTGGACGAGATCCAGCGTCTCGATCGGCCGACCGGTCAGCTGCGTCGCGGCCCACCGGACGAGCAGGTGCGCCGCCGCCCGGGCGTCCCGGTCGGCCTGATGGCGTAGCGCCGCGCACCGGCGCCGCTCCACCGCCGTCAGCAGCCGGGCGTCGAGCGTGCGGAGCACGTCCTCGGCACGCGCAGTGACGATGAACGGTGCGCCGTCAGGCCGCCTTAGCACGGGCGGCGGGCTACCCAGCGTCATGATTTTTCTCGATTGCCGACAGCTGTAATCGGAGCATGACCGTGCGCATTACCGCTGCGCGCCACGCGCCATGCCGTCACTGCTGCCACAGGCCCGGCAACGGACAGTTATCGGGCGCCATGTCGCATATCACAGCCACGTTCGTGCCCCCTGTCGCTGCCGCTGCACGCGGTGAAACGCGCACCTAACGTGCACGACGGAATGCCGCGAAACCGAACCGCAGGGAGTCACTGAATGGTAACGCCGAGCGATGACAGGGTTGGGTTCTCGCCGTCCTCCACGGAGGTTGGAGCGGGAGGTCGCGCTGCGACGCTCGGCTACGAGATGCACGGGAACACGGTGGCCCGGTATCGCCTCCACGACAACCTGGTCGAGGAGTTGTCCGGGCATGTCTCCGGCTGTACCCGGTTGAGCCGGTTTTTCGAGCGGTCGTGTGACAACCATCCTTCGGCGACGGCGTTGGAGTGCGAGGGGGAGCGGATCTCCTACGCGGATCTGGATGCTCGGGCGAACCGTCTGGCGAATCTGCTGATGGCTCGTGGTGTGGGTACCGGGATGCGGGTCGGGATCTTGTTGAACCGGTCGGTGGACACGTATGTGGCGTTGCTGGCGGTGACGAAGACCGAGGCCACGTTCGTGCCGATCGATCCGGCGAGCCCGGCCGACCGGCTGTTGTATGTGGCTGAGGACGCCGACCTCGGGCTGCTGGTGACGACGACGGGGTTCGCGGCTTCGTGTGCTGCGTTGCCGTGTGGGGTGCTGGCGTTGGATGAGGTGGGGCCGGAGTTGGCGATGCAGTCCAGCGTCCGCCCGGGGATCGAGTCCGATGGTGATCCGGTGTGTTACGTCATCTACACCTCGGGTTCGAGTGGCCGCCCGAAGGGTGTGGAGATCACCCAGTCGAGTATCTGCAATTTCATCGCGATCGTGCCCTCGTTGTACGGGGTGGAGTCCACCGACCGGGTGTACCAGGGCATGACGATCGCTTTCGATTTCTCCATCGAGGAGATCTGGCCGACCTGGGCGGTGGGGGCGACGCTGGTCGCCGGCCCGACCGATGGGCGCCGGGTGGGGTCGGGGCTGGCCGATTTCCTCGATGAGCACCAGATCACGATGATCTACTGCGTTCCCACGGTGCTGGCCACGCTGGACCGGCTGCTGCCGAAGATCCGCACGGTCAATGTCGGTGGTGAGGCGTGCCCGCGTGAGCTGGTGGACCGGTGGGGGCCGGGCCGGCGGATCCTGAACACCTACGGGCCCACCGAGACCACCGTGACCTGCACGATGGCCGAGTTGCGGCCGGGCCGGCCGGTGACCATCGGGCGCCCGCTGCCGACCTACCGGATCACCCTGCTCGACGACGACCGGCAGCCGGTGCCCGCCGGGGAGGTCGGGGAGATCTGCGTGGGCGGGCCCGGCGTGGCCCGCGGCTACGTGAACCGGCCCGAACTCACCGCTGACCGGTTCATCCCCGACCCGCGAGGCATCCCGGGGGAGCGGATCTACCGCACCGGTGACCTGGGCCGGTTCACCCCCGAGGGGGAGCTGGAGTACCTGGGCCGCGCGGACAGCGAGGTCAAGGTGCGCGGGCACCGGGTCGACCTGCAGGAGATCGAGAGCCAGCTGCTGGTCCACCCGCAGGTGACCGCCGCGGTGGTCACGCTGCTGACCGGCCCGGACACCGGCGGGGAACTGGCCGGCTACGTCATCCTCCGCGACGAC
>JABAKE010000029.1 GCA_019779905.1 Modestobacter lapidis
CTGTCGATCCTGGACTTCTACCGGCACCCCACGGTGCGGGAGCTGGCCACCTTCCTGGAGGAGGACCGCAGCGCCCGCCCGGCCACGGTGACCGTGGCGCCGCGGCCGGCGCGGCCGGCGCCGCCCTCGCGTAACCGGGTGGTGGGGTTCGGGTCGGTGCAGCTGTCGGCGCTCTACGTCCTGGTGCTGCTGTTCGTGCTGCCGATCGCGGCCCTGTACGGCCTGCACGACGGGCAGCCCTCGGCCGGGCTGGTCCTCCAGCTGGCGCTGGCGCTGCCCTCGCTGTACCTGCTGACCCGCTGGGTGCTGCCGGTGGCCGGTTCCCGGTTGCTGTCCCGCGGGCTGCAGCCCGGGGAGCACCCGCTGTGGGGTGGTGTGCACCTGCGGGTGTGGGCGATCCAGAAGCTCATGACCATCTCCCCGCTGACGGTGCTCAGCGGTTCTCCGTGGGCGGCGGCCTACCTGCGGCTGGCCGGGGCGCAGGTCGACGACGAGGCCCACATCGGCACCGCGGACATCTCCCTGCCCGCCTTCCTGCACGTGGGACGCGGCGCGACCGTCGGCTACGGCACCCAGCTGCACGCCTCCCGCATCTCCGAGGGCGTCCTGTTCCTCGGCCCCGTCACGGTCGGCGCCGGTGCGGTCGTGGCGTCGGAGTGCGTGCTCGAAGGCGACTCCGTCGTGGGTGAGGGTGCGATTCTGCGGGAGCAGTCGCTGCTGCAGTCCGGTGAGGCGATCCCGGGCGGGCAGACCTGGTCGGGTTCCCCGGCGCGCCCGTCCACCGAGGCCCCGGATCCGGTGCTGGAGCTGATGGCCGCCTGCTCGGCCGCGCCGCGCACCTGGTCCCGGGCGCTGCTGGCCGGTTTCGCCGGCGGCATCGCACTGCTGGAGCTGATGCCGTTCCTCATCATGCTGCCGGTGGTCGCGGTGGTGTGGTGGGCGCTGCTCGCCTACGGGGTGGGTGCCGGGCTGCTGGCCACGGCGCTGTCCGGGCCGCTGTTCGTCACCGCCTCCTGCGCGCTGATCCTGGGCACCCGGCGCCTGGTGCTGCCCGCGACTCGGGAGGGGGTGCACCACCTGCGCTCCCAGCTGGGCCTGGAGAAGTGGCTGGGAGACAAGCTGCTGGAACTGAGCCTGCTGCTGAACAACACGATGTACTCCACCCTGTACACCCCGATCTGGCTCAAGGCGCTGGGCACCAAGGTCGGCAAGGGCACCGAGGTGTCCACCATCGCCAACATCGACCCCGACCTGCTCACCCTCGGTGAGGGCAGCTTCGTGGCCGACATGGCCAGCGTCGGCAGCGCCACCTACGCCAACGGCCACGTCGCCTTCCAGCGCACCGAGATCGGGGCGCGCACCTTCGTCGGCAACGCCGCGTTCATCCCCTCGGGGGCCACCCTGGGTGACGGGTCGCTGATCGGCGTGCGCTCGGTACCCCCGGCCGACGGCGTCCCGCCCGGCACCGCCTGGCTGGGGTCCCCGGCGTTCTACCTCCCGCGCCGGGAAATGTATGAGGACTTCACCGAGGCGCAGACCTTCACCCCGTCCCGGCGGCGGATCCGGGCCCGGTACGCCATCGAGTTCCTCCGCATCGTGCTGCCGAGTTCGATCCTGGGCGTGGCCATGTTCGCCACCCTCTACGGGGTGGCCACGGTCGCGGCGGCGTGGGGCACGGTGGCGTCGGTGCTGCTGGCGCCGCTGATCGCGCTGGCCTCCAGCGTCGCCGTGGTCCTCGGGGTCGCGGCCTTGAAGTGGGTGCTGGTCGGCCGGTACAAGCCCCGCGTCCGCCCCCTCTACAGCGGATTCGTCCGCCGCACCGAGTTCGTCACCGGCATCTACGAAGCCGCCGCCGT
>JABAKE010000257.1 GCA_019779905.1 Modestobacter lapidis
ATTAAGATATCCCAATATCTTTCTTTTAGTTTTACTTCATAATAATCAATTGAACTTTTCAATTATCTATTATTCATGAAGTATATAAGCTAAAAGTTAGGGTTTATACATCTTATGTATTATCCCTTTAATCTTTATATACACTTAAATTTTTATTCATTCAAGGCATTTGTAAAGAATTAAGAACTTTAAAACAGTTGCCAGATAAGATTTCAAAATCTGAAATATCTAATATTAAAGATTTATAAAATCAAATAAATGTTTAAACAAACATTACTAAAATAAAGACTTCCAGAGGAAGTAATTATTACATCCAGCAATTAAAAAGTTCTTAAAAATCTGAAATAAGTAAAAATCAGGCTTCAAAGTCAAAGGCAGCAACACTTTGAGCCTTTCCAAACAAAGCCAGCCTGAAGATCACTCTTCTTTCTGCTTCCCCTTGTCTCCTATATACAATCGCATTGTACAATAAAACAATTAGGTATCGCATACCATAAGCAGAATACTAATTCGAAATTAGTAAATGAATAAATGACAAGACGTACCATTAGAAGAACCTTTCTTCAGAGTTGCTAGGTACTCCTTGCAATTCCTCCTCCAATGACCTGTTTTACCGCAGTGGAAACACTTTCCCTTAGAGTCTTTTGGCTCTCT
>JABAKE010000258.1 GCA_019779905.1 Modestobacter lapidis
CTCCTACTACCTCACGGCCACATCGGTTTGGAACCCTAGTGGACCTTGTTTTAATTTTATTTCATGAACCTAATGTTCTTCATATGTTTAATAAATGGTTTATCAAGTTTTCAAATTAATTTCATTACTTTTGAAAATTGAAAAATGAAGGACAAAGTAGGTTTGATAAAATTGTTTTATAAAAACACTTTTGGAGTTTTTGAGAGATTGAATTATTCATGTGATGAATTGGTGTTTTTAATTTGTTAAAAATATATAGGGATGTTGCCTAATGATGTATAAATATGTTAAAATCGTTTTGGCATGTTTGTATGTTGGTGAAATTAATTTTAAAAGCGTTTTGAAATTATTTCTGGGTTGCTGTTTTTCTGGGTAGCAACTACATAGCTTTTGAAAAAATCTAAGAAAAATACTTTCTGGGATTTTTAAGGCTTGCCACCTATCGACTTCATTAATATTAGGTCTTAGCAAAGTCTGGGAAGTGTTCCCATGATTTTTTATGACCTAGAATAGCCACACTAGATTTTTTGTGATTAAGAGTCAAATCTGGAAATTCTGACTCTCCATCGCATAAGCTCTCTAATTAATACCAAACGTTGGAATTAATTAGTGAGACCCCTGCCATTGGAAAGAGGATTGAAAAACCTAGT
>JABAKE010000259.1 GCA_019779905.1 Modestobacter lapidis
TAAAGGATTAAATCCTTTTAAGAAATAAAGTTTTTGATCGGAATATGAATCAAACCGAAGGACCCTTTAATGCTTAAAAAGGGGGTAATAGAACGAATCACACTTTTACCACTAAACTATACCCGCTACAATGCGATTATTGTATATAAACGGACCTTTTGTCAAACAAAGGAATCGGACATAATCAAGACATGATCAGAAAAGAATTATGAAAATTAGACTGTTAACGTGTTTCGTCGGGGGACTTAATGAGATTAAGAAAAGGGGCTCATTTAAATAACAAGTTCTATCTTTTCTTTTGCTGGAGGAGTTTTGACAGATACAGCACATAAAAAAGCATTGTGCAAGAATCCATAGTTCGATTTTTTTTATTCCGTTAAAGTATAAAGTAAATAAAAAAGGGAAGAAAAGAAAGAATAATAAGAAATATAAATGACACTTTGATTCTGGAATGGAAATAGCCCTTCTTCTGATTGTTGTTGCTTCAATAACAAGCATTTTTCTTTTCAAATCAGATAAATCATTTTATCTATGATTCATTGGAACAAAAAAAGGCCCGGCTAGGTACTGACCCGGCCAGGCCGTGGGAATAAAAAAGGTCCTTTCGGACGAAATCAAAGAGGTATTTTTTATATTGGAACTATTTCTT
>JABAKE010000260.1 GCA_019779905.1 Modestobacter lapidis
TCTTTTGTAGGATAGTCTTTAAGTTCTTATTAGCCGCTTCTACTGCTCCGTTGGTCTGAGGTCTGTAAGGAGACGAGTGGTGATGTTTGATTTCGAACCTTGTTAACAACTCTTCGGTTTCTTTCCGGAAGTGTTGTCCATTGTCCGATATCATCTCGTGAGGTACTCCATATCGATAGATTATGTTGTTTTGGATGAACCGGGCCACCTGTTTGGCATTGAGGGTCTTGTAGGAAGCTGCTTCGACCCATTTGGTGAAGTAATCGATGGCGACTAAGATGTACTCGTGTCCATTGGATGCTGCCGGTGTAATCTTCCCGATTATATCAATACCCCATGTAGCAAAGGGCCATGGCGAAGACATTACTGTTAACGGCATCGACGGTTGGTGTTTCTTTTGGGCAAAGATCTGACACTTGTGACATTTCTTGACATGTAACTGGCAATCCCTCTCCATTGTCGACCAGTAGTAGCCGAGCCTCATTATCTTCTTGGCTAACATGAAACCATTCATATGCGGGCCCCCGATCTCTTCGTGCACTTCTTGGATGATCTTTTCTGCTTCGATCTCATTAACACATAAGAGGTGTATCCCCTCATAGGATCTTCGGTATAACTTATTCCCACAGATGATGTAGTGACTGGC
>JABAKE010000261.1 GCA_019779905.1 Modestobacter lapidis
CGCGTCCAGCAGCTAGAACAAGGACAGCAGAGAATAGAGGCCCTAATGGAAAACCTGCTTCTCACTCTCCAAAGTCAGCCAAACAATGAAGCTCCTCCAAGTCATCAAGGTGACGAGGAAAATGCCGAGTCACGCGCCCTTACCAAAAAGGACGTTGACGATATCCTCGCCAAAGCAAAAGAAGAGGATACACTAAAGGAGCATGGGATCAAGCCACCATATCCCTTATGGATGGACTCGGTCCCGTTCCCTACAAAATTTAAGCAACCTACTCTCCAAACATATACGGGGAAAGGTTCAGCCAGACAGCACGTCATCCACTTCAAGATCCTGACGGGAGCCATCGCGGATCAAGATGCCCTCAAGATCCGTCTCTTTGCAAGTACCCTAAAAGGTACGGCCTTTGATTGGTACTCCACTCTGCCGGAGGACTCCATCCAAAATTGGGTCATGCTAGAGACACGCTTCCTAACCCACTTCAAAGGTGAGGATCATCCTGTTACAATGGCTCAACTCTGCAGCCTAAAACAGGGAGAGAGTGAGTCAACATATGACTTCATTCACAAGTGGAAGGCTATGGCGTACAAATGCTCAGACGTACTGCCACAAGCGTCGCTGGTCGACATCTGCCGTAACAACATG
>JABAKE010000262.1 GCA_019779905.1 Modestobacter lapidis
CCAATTCTTCCCTCTCTCCCGCTGCCTTCGCCCCGGGTCTTTCGGGGTACGGCGGAGGAGAGGAGAAGAAAAGTAAAGGGTTTCAACATCTTTCTTTTTTTGTACGGGTATGCCAATTTCACTTTTCTACTTGGAATTTTAGGAATGGTGATCCGAAGATCCACCTTCACAAGTAGAAAGGGGAAATGAAACTTTTTCTAGTTTTCCATTGCACACATATTTTAAGAAAAGAGACAAAGGGTTTTTTTTTATGATGCCGTGAAAGGCGATTTCATTTGTTGCCGTGAAAGGCGATTTTGCCGTAAAAGGCGATTTACAAATCTCATCCATTATGAAAGACAAGAATTGTGATTTTTGTCTCTAAAAGAAAAATAAAGTACAATAGAAATCAAGAAAAGGAATCTGACTTCTCATTCGATTGTGGGGACACGTTCAGATCGACGGTCGCGAGTCATGTATGGGCTCCTCCATCGTCCATGCAGATGAGAACACGATGCTTGGATTCTTGGCTCGGCTTTCTAACCTCAGATTTTTAAAGGACAAAGACCAAGAGAAGGTCTTATATCCGATAAAAAGCTAAGTAAGCGGGGTGAAAAGCCACATTTTAGCCATGTTGGTAGAAGAAGGGAGGTCCTTGGGGGG
>JABAKE010000263.1 GCA_019779905.1 Modestobacter lapidis
GGGCAACCCTCTCAACAACTAAGAGATCCATTCGAGGAACACGGGGACTAGTTGAAGTAATGAGCCTCCCAATATTGGAGGCTCATTACTTCAATTGAGATAACGAAAAATCATTTCATCTTTTTAGTTGGAACTTTAGGCGGTTCTCGAAAAAAGATAGCGAAAAAAATTATCCCTAGAGTCGAGACTAAGAGGAATGTATAAACCAATGCTTCCATAGATTCGATTGTGGTTTACAATTATAGCTTCCATACCTGTTTATTGGGGATCATCTCCCGGATAAAGAAAGAGCAAGAGTCAAAGGAAGGTGATGATTCAAATTAAGCTAGTACCCTGTGTCAAATCACAAAAAGAAAATAGAGGCGAAAGATACCAGAACAATCTTGTATCAGACTACTTGTCTTCTTGTAGTTGGATCTCCAAGTTTTTGGAATGCTCCAAATTCCACTTGAGCATCCAAATCTGGGTCAATACCAGCAAAAACATCTCTGAACAAGGTTCTAGCACCATGCCAAATGTGTCCGAAGAAGAAGAGCAGAGCAAACGAAGCATGTCCAAAAGTAAACCAACCCCTCGGACTGCTACGAAAAACACCATCGGATTTCAAAGTAGCACGATCTAATTCAAAAATTTCACCCAAT
>JABAKE010000264.1 GCA_019779905.1 Modestobacter lapidis
GGGTAAAAGTATCAAGACTGTTCGATCAGATCGAGGAGGTGAATATCTCTCTGCTGATTTTATGGGATACTTATCAGAAAATGGGATCATATCCCAATTGTCTGCTCCTGGTATGCCTCAACAAAATGGAGTAGCAGAAAGAAGGAATAGGACTCTTTTGGATATGATTAGGTCTATGATGAGTTTTTCCGGATTACCTATATTCTTTTGGGGTTTTGCCTTGGAAACTGCTATGTACATACTAAACCACGTGCCATCTAAGTCTATACCTAAGACTCCCCGGGAGTTGTGGTCTGGGCGAAAGCCTAGTCTACAACATTTACATATTTGGGGCTGTCCAGCACATGTGCTGAAGGTTAAGACGGATAAGTTGGAATCGAGGTCGGAAGTATGCACTTTTATAGGATACCCCAAAGGAACTAAAGGTTGGTTATTCTATAATCCCAGAGAACAGAAAGTGCTTGTAAGCACCAATGCAGTTTTTCTGGAGGAAGATTATATGAGTGACCGGAAATCTTTAGAAAAGGTTATTTTGGAAGAAATTCAAGAGAGACAAATTCCAAATCCTGATACAACCGAACTTGAAGAGAATCCACCCACACCTGACCCAGTTGTTACACCGGTGCCTCGTCGTAGTGGG
>JABAKE010000265.1 GCA_019779905.1 Modestobacter lapidis
TGGTTGCTTTTATTATCAAAGTTCGACATTCAATATGTGCTGCAGAAATCAGTGAAAGGAAGAGCTATAGCAGAGCACCTGGCAGAATGTTCCACTTCACAAGTAGATAATATCAACTACCAATTCCCGGATGAAGAAATCCTCGTGGTGGAGAAAAAGATGTGGAAAGCCTACTTCGATGGAGCATTGAATAGGAAAGGATGTGGAATAGGCACTTGTTTAGAAACGCCAGAAGATGTGATGATACCTGTGGCAGTGAAACTGAATTTCAAGGCCACCAACAACATAGCTGAATATGAGGCTTGTATCTTAGCCTTGGAGTCAGCATTGGCTTTGGGGATAGAAGAACTCGAAGTATATGGGGACTCAGCGCTTATCATATGCCAAACCAGAGGAGAATGGAAGACTAAAGATGAGAAGCTACTGCCATATCACGATTATCTAGAGACATTAGCGAAAGAATTTCGTCAAATAAAGTTCTTTTACCTGTCTAGGCAGAAGAACAAGTTTGCGGATGCCTTAGCTACTCTAGCATCCATGGCAGATATCCCAATAGAAGGAGGGGTAGCACCGATGGTAATCGAATCAAGGGAAGAGCCCATTTACTGCTGTACGTTAAGAGAAGGAGAGCCGAATGAT
>JABAKE010000030.1 GCA_019779905.1 Modestobacter lapidis
CCCAGCTCAGGAGCACCTTTCCTACATCTCCCACCAGGTGATCAAGACCCGGCGTGAAAGCCCCGGGCTAGGCACGACGGACCCATGCGGGGCCAATGCACTGATGGCGCGCTGTGCGGACCGTCGGGAATGAGTCAACCGTTGCCCTCTCATGCCTCCGGGCTATCAGTTCGTCATTTTTTTGCATTGGCGGTTAACGACTCGTCGTCTACGGTCGGCGAGACGTTGATCACGAGATCCAGGTCACAGCCCGCGGTGCCCGGTCGCGCCACCAGACGAGGAGAAGGATGCCGGCACAGATGCGGTGCGGTGAACACGGCAAGAGAGCCGTGCCGGCCGCCGGCGCGATCCGCTCCTCCCGGTGATGATCCCGGCCAGGATGCGCGCCGGCAGGGACCGCATCCCAGTCCGCTGACATCGTCACCGAGCATCTTCTCGCCAGCCGGCCCGGGGACTCCACGGGCCATCAGCCTGTCTCGAAGAACCACCCAGCACGTGGCCGTCCTGCCCAGCGCTCGCCGCGGTCGCCGGTACGCAGGGACATCGGCTCTCCGAACCCACCCGCACAGCCCAGAAGGAGCACCTGTGACATCAACGTTCAGATCCGGAACCTGCCTGACCGCCCTTGCCGTCGTGACCGTGGCGACGACCGCTGCGTGTGGGGGCTCGGACGGCGGTGACGCCTCGGGCGGCGGCGCCGACGAGATGACCGAGATGACCCTCGGTTACGTGCCCTACACCGGAGACGCGCCGCTGTTCCTGGGCATCGAGCAGGGTATCTACGAAGAGCACGGGATCGACCTGACCACCACCCCGGCCCAGGCTCCGGCCGCGGTGATCGCGAGCCTCGTGAACGGTGAGCAGCAGATCGGCTTCACCACCACCATCACGCTGATCGCGGCCGTCGCGAACGGCACCGATGTGCGATGCGTGACCCCCGTCGACGGCCGCTCGGACCCGTCGCCGGACGTGGACTACACCGGCCTCATGGTCACCGCCGACAGCCCGATCCAGTCCGCCGCGGACCTGGAGGGCAAGAAGGTCGGCGTCGTCGGCCTGGGCTCGCTGAACCACCTGTTCGTGATGGAGGAGATGTCCGACGCCGGGGCCGACCCGGGTGCGGCGGAGTTCGTCCAGATCCCCTTCCCGCAGCTGCAAGCGGCACTCGAGCAGGGACGCGTCGACGCGGTCGTGGCGACCGCACCGTTCTCCGCGCAGATCCTCGCCGCGGGCAACCGGGGGGTCGCCTGGCAGGAGAGGACCTTCATCCCCGAGGGGCAGGGAACCTGTTTCGCGGCCAGTGGGGAGTACATCGAGGAGAGCCCCGAAGAGGTCCAGAAGTTCATCGACGCGCACAGCGCGGCCCTCGAGTACGCCGCCGACCACGTCGACGAGGCGCTGGCACAGCTGCCGAAGTTCCTCGACATGACCCCGGAGCAGGCCGCGAAGGCCGAAACCGGCTCGATCTACACCCCGGAGCTGAACATCGAGAGCATCCAGATGATCCAGGAGCACATGGTCAAGCACGGCTTCCTGGACGAGACGCTCCCGATGGAGTCGATCGTCTACACGCCCGCCGACTCCTGAACCCGGTGACGGCAAGCCACATCTGACAGGAGGAGCGCGGCCGTGGCGACAGATGCAACAGCTCGACCCTCGGCGCTGGCCGGGGGCGTCCCGAACCGTGTCCGCGGCGGTATCCGAGGCGGTATCGGGATCGGCGTGAAGATCGCCGGCGTGGTCGCGCTCCTCCTGGTGTGGTACGTCCTCAGCGCCATCGGGATGCTCGACGCGAATTCGGTCCCTGGTCCCGGCGCCACCTTCAGGGCCCTGGCGGAGGAATCCGGCCGCCAGCAGTTCTGGTCGGCCGTCGGGCAGACCGTGCTGGGCTGGGGGCTCGGCCTGACGCTCGGCGCCACGGTGGGCCTGCTGCTCGGGACGTTCCTGGCGCTCAACCGCTTCGCCGAACGCAGCTCCGCTGTGGTGGTGGAGTTCTTCAAGACCGTTCCGGTCATCGCGGTGCTCCCGCTGGCCATCCTTGTGATGGGCACCACCCTGACGATGAAGGTCGTCCTGGTCGGCTTCGGGGTCGCCTGGCCGCTGCTGGTCCAGACCTCGTACGGCGTGAAGTCGATGGACCCGGTCATCCGGGACACCGCCACCGTGCTGGGAGTCGGACGGGTGCGCCGGTTCTTCGGCGTGGTGATGCCCTCGGCGTCACCGTTCATCGCCACCGGGCTGCGAGTCGCGGCGTCGGGGGCGCTGACCATCACCATCGTCACCGAGCTCATCGCCGGCGGCCGGGGACTCGGCGTGGAGATCACGACTGCCGCGATCTCCGGTGTCCAGGCCCTCCCGGCGATGTACGCGCGGATCATCGCCGCCGGACTGCTCGGGGTCACGGTCGCCCTGCTGTTCACCGTCGCCGAACGCCGACTGCTGCGCTGGCACGACGCCTACCGACCGGAGCACTCCTGATGCACAAAGCCCTGCCGGGGCTGCGGTCCCTGCTGGTCCACCTGTGGCTCCCGGTCGCACTGATCGCCCTGTGGTGGGTGGCCTCGGCGTCCTCGACATCGCCCTTCTTCCCCCCGCTGTCGGAGATCGTCGGTCGGTTGCAGGAACTGTGGTTCTTCGAGCACACCCGTAGCGACCTGCTCCCCAGCCTGCGCAACCTGGCCCTCGGATACGCCGCCGCGGCCGTCATCGGCATCAGCGCCGGCGCCCTGCTGTGGCGGGTGCGCCCGATCGCCACCGCCGCACACCCGGTCATCTACTTCCTGTACGTCCTGCCGGCGCCCGCGCTGCTGCCCGCGGTCATCCTGATCTTCGGCATCGGGGTGGAGATGAAGGTGTGGATCATCTTCTTCACCTGCGTGTGGCCGGTGCTGCTCAACACCCTCGACGGGATGCGCGGGACCGACAAGGTCAAGCTCGACGTCGCCAGCGCGCTGCGCTTGAACACCTGGGACACGATGCGCCGCGTCGTGCTCCCGGCGGCCTCACCACAGATCTTCGCCGGCCTCCGGACCGCCCTGGCCTTCGGGATCATCCTGATGGTCGTCTCGGAGATGGCGGCGGCCACGCAGGGCATCGGCTACTTCATCCTCTACGCCCAGCAGACCTTCGAGACCCTCGACATGTGGACCGGCATCCTCGTCCTCGGCATCGCCGGCAGCATCCTCAACTTTCTGTTCCTCCGAATCGAGAGGCGACTCCTCCGGTGGCACTACCAGGCACGTCAAGCCCTTCAGGTCCCATGACCCCCACCACCTCGTCGAGCGACCCGGCCCGCTCGATGGCGCCGTACGGTGAGCAGACGCCCGACGAGCAGCCCGTGCTGGCAGCCCGGCACGTCAGCAAATCCTACGTCGTGGACGGCGACCGCAAGCTCGCCGTCGCGGACATCACCTTCGAGGTGGGCAAGGGCGAGTTCGTCTGCGTCGTGGGCCCCAGCGGCGCCGGCAAGACGACCCTGCTGCGCTGCCTGTCCGGGCTGATGCCTCCCACCAGCGGGGAAACCATGTTCGAGGGCCAGGTCATCGACAAGGTCCCCGACCAGTTGTCGGTGGTGTTCCAGGACTACTCCAGGTCGTTGTTCCCCTGGTCGAAGGTCGGCCGCAACGTCGAACTGCCCCTCAAGGTGAAGGGCGTGGCCAAGCAGGAACGCCGTGATCGGGTCGAGGAGATGCTGGCCGCCGTCGGCCTCGCCGGCGCATCGGACCGCTACCCGTGGCAGCTGTCCGGCGGCATGCAGCAGCGCGTGGCCATCGCCCGGGCCCTGGCCTACCGGCCCGACCTGCTGCTGATGGACGAGCCGTTCGCCTCGGTCGACGCCCAGACCAGGTTCGAGCTCGAGGACATGATCCTGCAGATCCGGGAGGAGTTCGGCGTCACCGTCGTCCTCGTCACCCACGACATCGACGAGGCCGTCTATCTCGCCGACCGCATCGTCGTGCTCTCGCAGGCCCCCAGCGTGGTCAAGGAACTCGTCGACGTCCCCCTGGGCCGCCCACGCAACCAGGTCCACACCCGCAACGACCCCGCCTTCGCCGCACTCCGCACGCACATCCTGGAACTGGTCACCCAGGGCTGAACGCCGATTCGGTCGGACGACGAGAGGGGGCCTGAGCATGGAACTGCGACACCTGCGCTACTTCCTGGCCGTCGCCGAGGAGCTGCACTTCGGCCGAGCCGCCCTCCGACTGCACATCGTTCAACCAGCGCTCAGCAAGCAGATCGCCTCCCTGGAGCAGGAGCTCGGCGTGCGGCTGTTCGAGCGCACCAAGCGCCACGTCCAGCTGACCGAAGCGGGCACCGTGCTGCTCGAGGACGCCCGTCACATCCTCACGCAGGCAGAGGGCGCGGTACAGCGGGCGCATCTGGCCAGCCGTGGCGAGATCGGCTCCCTGAGCGTCGGTTTCATCGCTCCGGCGCTCTACGAGTTGCTGCCCCGCCTGTTGCGCCGGTACCGCGCCCGTTACCCGCAGGTGCGCCTGCTGCTGAAGGAGCTGCACAACGTCGAAGCTGTCGACGGGGTGTTGGGCAGGCAGCTGGACCTGGCATTCGTACGCCTGCCGCTCCCCGCGCACCCGGAACTGAACTGCGCGACGGTGCACGAGGAGCCCGTCATGCTGGCCATCCCCGACAACCACCCGTTGGCGGGGTCGGACCAGGTGGCGCTCACCGAGCTCGCCGACGAGCCGATCATCATGATCCCGCGGTCGCAGGAGCCGATCCTGTTCGACTACTACACCTCGATGTGCGCCGAGGCGGGGTTCAGCCCAACGGTCGTGCACGAGGTGAACCGCACCCCGGTGGCGGTCGGGCTGGTGGCCGGCGGTCTCGGCCTGGCCTTCGTCCCCTCCTCCGCCCGGCTCGTGGCCCATCCCGGCGTGGCGTACGTGCCACTCGTCGAACCGGGGCCCCGGCTCATCATCGGGATGGTGTGGCGTAGCGGGCCGACACCTCCCCTGTTGCGGTCCTTCCTGTCGCTCAGTCCGTGGTCACGCATCCAGCCCGACGACACCGGCGCTTTGCCGCGAGCGCCCGCGGAGGCCGGTGCCGGACCGCCTCCGGAGGCCGGCTCCACCGGGCAGGACGTCGACCACACGGATCGACCACCGATCGGAGCGGGAGTTCCGCTCCCCGGGTGATCTCTGCCGTCACCCGGACCACCACCGCGCGTTCGCGCGGTGCTCAGATGACCTGGCCCGGGCCGACCTCTGGCCCGAGCAGGGTGTCGAACACAACTAAGGAGTTTGGGTGCCATGAAGGTGTTCGTCTTCGACCTCGTTCCCTACGACGAGGACCTCCAGGGCCTCCTGGTGGACAAGGAGCTGCCCTACCCACTTCCCCGGCGGCACTTCCGTCCGGAGGTCGCCGCGCGAACGTACGCCGAGCACCTGGACGCGTGGGAACTGCTGGACGAGCTGGGCTACGACGGGGTGGCCTTCAACGAGCACCACACCTCCCCCTACGGCCTGATGAACTCGCCGAACCTGCTCGCGGCAGCGGCAACGCAGCGCACCAAGCGACTCAAGCTCCTCATCTACGGCAACCTGCTGCCGCTGCACGAGCCGCTGCGTCTGGCCGAGGAGCTGGCGATGCTGGACTGCATGTCCGAAGGGAGGCTCATCTCCGGCTTCGCCCGCGGTATCCCGCGCGAGTACCAGGTGCACAACGTGCCACTGCCCGATTCACGCGCTCGTTTCGAGGAGGCCCACGAAATCCTCCTCGGCGCCTGGCAGGAGGAGGTCTTCTCCTACGAGGGCCAGTTCTGGCAGTACAAGGACGTGGCGATGTGGCCCCGGCCGTTCCAGCAGCCCCACCCGCCGATCTGGATGCCGGTGACCGGGAGCAAGGAGTCGATCGAGTTCGCGGCCCGGCACAACATCCCGATCACCCCGGGGGCGACGTCGCGTGGTCTCCGCGAGGACGTGATCAACTACTACGGGAAGTGCCTGGCCGAACACGGCCACCAGCTCACGCCCGATCACCTGTCGGTGCCGGCCAATGCATTCATCGCCGACAGCAAGGCGGAGGCGATCGAGCAGACCGGGCCCTACTACCTGTACTTCAACCACGTGCTGTTCAGCCACGGCAACATCACCGAGACGAACAAGCAGCGGGCCAAGGGCTATGTCACGGCCGCGTCGGACGACTACATCCGTCCGGAGAACATGCAGGCAGCGGCGCGGTCACGGTCGGACTTCCGTGACCTGACGATGGAGGACGTGAAGCGTCAGGCCGAGAACATGCCCTGGGGTGACGCGGAGGAGGTCACCGAGCGGCTCATCGAGACCGCCGAGCACGCGGGCGCCGGCACGCTCATCGTGAGCCTCAACCGAGGCAACATGCCGCACGACATGTACATGGACCAGATCCAGCGCTTCGCGGACGAGGTGCTCCCCCGTCTCCACGCGCACGAGGTGACCGGTGCCCGTGCCGGCGCGGTGGCCACCGCCTGAGCTCTGGCCGGGCCGCTTTCCGGACCGGAACAGCCGTCGCCCACCGTGCTCACGGGCTCGGTGGGCGACGACTGTCGGGCGGCCTGTCTCCACCTCGGGAGCCGCGACCGATGCCTCGGAGGAATCACTGCGCACAACTGTGTATTGGCGGAACACGCAACCGGCCCGTTAGACACAGGGTGTGGGGCGTCACTCCAGGAGCCCTACCACCACGGCGCCGGCGCGTCCGGTGTCCGGACTACAGCATCGAAGGAGCGAGCATGGCGCCCCGAACACTCACCAGCATCCAGCCGACCGGTGTCGGCAATCTGGTGGGCGGCGTGTCCCCCGCCCCGATGGACGCCGGTGCGCTGCGCGCGGCCTGCGCCCAGTTCGCCACCGGGGTCGTGGTGGTGACGGCGTCGGCCGATGGGCAGGACTTCGGGGGGACGGTCAACTCCTTCACCTCGCTGAGTCTCGAGCCGCCGCAGGTCATCGTTTGCCTGGCGCGGACCTCGAACACCTGGTCGGCCATCGAGCGGTCGCAGACCTTCGCGGTCAACGTGCTGGCCGCCGACCAACTCGGCACGGCCCAGCTGTTCGCCTCCAAGGAAGTGGGCAAGCTGTCCCAGGTCGACAGCGAGCCCGGGGTCGTCGGGGCACCGTTGCTCACCGGCGCCCTGTCCCACCTGGAGTGCACCGTGGCCGACGTGATCGCCAGCGGCACCCACCTGCTCGTGATCGGGCGGGTCGTGCGGGTGGCTCACGACGCCGCGAAGGACCCAGCCCTGTTCTTCCGGAGCCAGATGTTCGACGGGTTCTCCGCCGCCGCGCCGTCCGCCGACGGGTTGCCCATCAGGAGGGACCAGTGACCGCGACCCTGCGGCCGGGAACGGAGGCCCGCACCGCGGCTCCCGCCGCCATCGGCTTCGACCCGATCGAGCAGGCCCTGGCCGACCTGGCAGCCGGTCGGGCCGTGGTCGTGGTCGATGACGAGGCCCGGGAGAACGAGGGCGACCTGGTCTTCGCCGCCGAGCAGGCCACCCCGGAACTGTTGGCGTTCATGGTCCGGCACACGTCCGGATTCGTCTGTGCCGCGCTCACCGGCGCGGAGGCGGACCGGCTCGACCTGCCACCGATGCATCACATCAACCAGGACGCGCACGGCACGGCGTACACGGTCACCGTGGACGCCGCCGCCGGGGTGAGCACCGGTATCAGCGCGACCGACCGGGCGCACACCATTCGGTTGCTGGCGTCGGCAGCGACCACACCGCGGGACCTCAGCCGCCCGGGCCACGTCGTTCCGCTGCGCGCGAGGGACGGCGGGGTGCTGCAGCGGGCGGGCCACACCGAGGCCGCAGTGGACCTGGCGCGGCTGGCCGGGCTACGTCCGGCCGGAGCGCTGTGCGAGATAGTCAACGACGACGGCACCATGGCCCGCCTGCCCGATCTGCGCGGCTTCTGCGCCCAGCACCGACTCACCCTGGTCAGCATCGCCGACCTGATCGCCTTCCGCCGGGCCCACGAGTGCCACGTCCGTGCGGTCGCCCAGGCCCGCATTCCCACCGCGCACGGCACCTTCCAGGCGATCGACTACGCCGACCTGCGGGAAGGTACCGAGCACGTGGCGCTGGTGATGGGTGATCTGGGTGACGGCCGCGACGTGCTCGTCCGGGTCCACTCCGAGTGCCTGACCGGCGACGTGTTCGGTTCGCTGCGCTGCGACTGCGGCTCCCAACTGGATGCCTCACTGGCGGCGGTCGCCGCGGAGGGCCGCGGGGTGGTGCTCTACCTGCGGGGCCAGGAAGGCCGCGGGATCGGCCTGGCCCACAAGCTGCAGGCGTACCAACTCCAGGACCTGGGCGCCGACACGGTCGATGCCAACCTCGAGCTGGGCCTGCCTGCCGATAACCGCGACTACGGCGTCGGTGCTCAGGTCCTGGCCGACCTTGGGGTCACGAGCATGCGACTGCTCACCAACAACCTGGACAAGCGGACCGCACTCGAGCACCACGGTCTGAGCGTGCTGGGGCGGTCGCCCCTGCTGGTCACGCCCAGCGCGGAGAACATCCGCTACCTGCGCACCAAGCGTGACCGGATGGGTCATGACCTCCCTGAGGTGGCGCGCTACGACGCCTCGCTGGTCGAGGACCTCGCCGAGCCGGCGGTGGTGGGCCTGGCTCCGCGCCTGGTCGTGCGTGGGAAGTGCGTGCCGTGACGTCGCTGCCGAGGCAGGGACCGATCCTCGTCGAGATGCCTGCAGAGGACGGGTCGCCGCTGCACGGGGTCGTCCAGGAGCCACCGTCCGGTGCTGCCGAGGCTGCCGTCCTCCACGTCCACGGCAAGGGCGGCAACTTCTACAGCGGCCCCCCGAGGGTGCTGCCACCGTTGATCGCTCCCGACCGGTTCGTGCACCTCTCGCTCAACCTGCGCTGCCACGACCTGGCCTACAGCCGACTCGGTGACGCGGCGGGTATCGCGCCGGGACCGGGGGCCGCGTACGGCGGGATGTGGGAGCGACTCGATGAGGGGGCAGCCGACCTGGACGCCGGCGTGCGGTGGCTGCACGACCACACCGGGCTGCCGGTGGTCCTCGTGACCCACTCGGCAGGCGGCTACTTCCTCGGCGACTACTCGGTGCGACGACCGCCCGTCGCCGGCCGGGTGTTCCTGTCACCGCTGACGTCGGTGCGCTTTCCCTTGTCGGCCTGGTGGCCCGACGACGACCAGTTGCGGGACGTGGGCCGTCAGGCCGAGGAGATGGTGGCATCCGGAGACGGCCACTTGCTGATCCCGGTGCCGAGTTGGTACTACGCCATCTCGGCTGCCTCGCTCGTCGAACGACTGCACGAGCGACCCGGCCGCTGGCTGGACGGTTGCAACGCCTCCGACGTCCCGGTACTGCTCGCCTTCGGCGGCGCGGAGACCCGGGCGGCTGAGTGGCGCAGCCTCTTCGCCCAACTGACCGCGCCGCAGAAGGTGATGCTGGAGCTGCCGGGGGCCGGGCACAGCTACGACGGCGCGCACCGACCACTGGCCGACGCCATCGCGGCGTTCGTCGGGGACGTCCTGCCGGGCTTTCAGTAGGGCCGCACGAGGGGTCAGCGCCCGGTCTGTTCAGGTGACCGGAACGGTCATGGAGCCGATCCGGCTGATGGTCATCTCCAGCGTCTCGCCGGCGGTGATCGGCCCGACCCCGGGAGGCGCCCCGGTGAACAACACATCACCGGGGTTCAGCGTCATGATCGAGCTGGCGTAGGCCACGATCTGCGGCACCGGGGTGAGCAGATCGGCAGTGTTCACCGACTGCCGCACCTGACCGCCGGAGGTGAGCAGGATGTCCAGATCCCCGCCGTCCCCCGCCTCGTCCCGGGTCACGATCCACGGCCCCAACGGGGAGAACGAGTCATAGGACTTCCGCTTCGACCGGTCCGCCGGGGACCGCACGGTGATGTCCAACCCAGCGGTGAACCCCAGCACGTGCTCCATCGCCCGATCCAGCGGGATGTCCCGCCCACCCGCACCGATCACGATCACCAACTCCGACTCGTGGTGCACCTCGAAACCCCGGGCCACCACCTCATCGGGAAGCACCACCGCAGCACCCGGCCCCACGATCGACGACGGAGCCTTCAAGAAGACGTCGAACTCCATCATCCAGGCCTCCACCCGGCCCAACGTCCGCTCCTGCACCCCGTGCATCTCCGCCACGTGCTCGCCATAGTTCGACGCCGCCGCCACGATCTTCGACGGCGACAACACCGGCGCCCGCAACGACACCTCCCCCAACGACACCGCCGGCCCCTCGGCCACGGCCTTCTCCAACACCGGACGCAACAGCTCGAAATCCCGGCACAACGCCCGCCACCACCCCGCCGTCACCGGATCCGGATCATGCGCCCACGGCAACGCGCCGGTCACATCCACCACCGACGCACCCTCGGCCGACCCGTCCGGACCGGTGGTCACCACACCCAGCCGGGCCATGCCGGCAGCAGAATCGAACAGGGCGAGCTTCATCGAGAACTCCAGACGGGAGGAAAAGAAGGGTGCCGGTCAGTCCCCCGGGTGCTTTTTCGGGCTCAAGCACGCGTGCTTGAGCCCGAAAAAGCACGAGGGGAGGTCAGCGGGGGGTGAAGGTGCCCGTGACCTGCTGCGCCTCGGGCAGGGTCTCGGTGCGGGCGATGCCCAGCGCCCGGAACACCGGCTCGTCACTGACCACGAACAGGTCCGCCTGCTCGTGGGCGGCGTGCTCCACCGGCACCCAGGACGGCACCACGAACATGTCCCCCGGCCCCCAGTCGAACCGCTCCCCACCGATCACCGACGAACCGGATCCCTGGTAGGCCACGTAGATCGCGTTCCCCGCCCGCCGCACCGGCGCCGAACGCCGCCCGGCCCGCACCCGGTGCACCGCGCACGCCATCGTCGGCAGCACGCTGGCCCCGGTCTCGGGGTCCACGTACTCCACCCGGATCAGCGGGTCATCGGTCGCCGCGGCGAGCCGGTCCAGCTCCGCCGACGTGTCGGCCCACCGGTAGTTCATCAACTGCGAGTGTCGCGGCGAGAGCGTGTCGGTCACCGACCCGGCCACGTACCGCGTCCCGCCGGCATGGGTGCGCTCCGAGACGTTGTGCTCCACCGGCTCCGGCTGGGCCTCCCCCGGCCCCGGGTACTCCTCGAAGAACACCCCGTCCAACGCCTCGACCATCGGCAGGTCCAGACCGTCGAACCAGAACATCTCCCCATCGACGGCGGAGGTGTGGTCGTGCCAGTTCATCGACGGCGTCAGCACCAGGTCACCCGGCCGCATGTCACACGCGTCGCCGTCCACCGTCGTCCAGACGCCCTCGCCCTCCAGCACGAACCGGATCGCCCCCGGCGTGTGCCGGTGCGCCGGCGCCACCTCCCGCGGCCCCAGGCACTGGATCGCCCCCCACAACGTGCCCACCGCGTAGGGCCGGCCGCCCAGCCCGGGGTTCTGCAGGCTCAGCACCCGGCGCTCACCACCACGCTCCACCGGCACCAACGAGATCGCCCGCCGCGCCAGCGGCTTCATCGTCGCCGCCGACCACAACCAAGGCACGGCTGCCGGCTTCGGCGACGGCGTCAGCAACTGCTCCGTGATGGTCCACAACGGCCGCAGGTCCACCGCCGCCAGATCCCGGTACAGCGCATCCAGCTCCGCCTCGTCACCGAACTCCGTCGCCGGTCCGGGCTGCGTCTCGATGGTCATCGGAGGAACTCCTTCATCTCCTGGGCGGGTGCTGCCTCGCTGGTCAGTCTGGACCGTGGGCTCACTTCAGATTGAAGTGCACCCAGCGCTTCCCCTCGGCCAGCCCGGCCAGCTCGCGCCCGGCCGACCGCATGATCATCGGGGAGGACGAGATGTGCTGGGTGCCGCCGTGCACGTCGCGGAACAACCGCTGGACGATGCCCTGCCGCAGCGCCGCCGAGCCACTGTTGAGGTAGACGAACTGGGCGATGTCGTGGGTGGTGAAGGTGGCGTTGTTCAGGGCCACCCGGTTGAGGGTCTCCAGCCGGACCGGCACCCCGTTCCCGCCGGCGAGGGAGGCCTCGATCTCCTCCCACACCTCGTAGAGGAAGGCCTTGGCGGCACGCAGCTTGACCTCGGCATGGGCGTACTGCTCGGTGAAGCTCTCCGAGTCGGCCTGCCCGCCGGGCTGGCCGGCCTTGGCCCGCACCGCCAGGGCCAGCTCGTCGAGCAGGCGGCGGCCGGTGCCCAGCGCCCAGGAACCGTGGTTGAGGCTCGCGTAGTTCCCGATGCCGACCCGGTACAGGTCGCCGCCGGTGACCGGGTCGGTGCGCAGTGTGTAGTAGCTGTAGTTGGTCGGAACGAAGACGTCCCGCAGCGTGTAGTCGATGCTGCCGGTGCCGCGCAGGCCCATCACGTCCCAGCTGTCCTGGTCGAAGGTGACCTGATCGACCGGGACGATGAAGAAGCGGGGTTCGCCGGTCTCGGTGTCCTGCGCCGCGGTGTGCAGATGGGTGGCGTGCTTGATCCCGGACGCGAAGCTCCAGGACCCGGTGAGCAGGTAGCCGCCGTCCACAGGGACCGCCTTGCCCGGCCTGGTGCCCTGCCCGGCGATACCCAGCCGGGGGGTGCTGAACAGCTCCGCAGCCGTGTCCTTGTCGAAGAAGGCCCCGGCCAGACCAGTGACCATGCTCAGCGCCATCGTCACCCACCCGGTCGACGGATCGGCGTAGGAGAGCGCCCGGTACACGTCCATGGCCTGCCGCGGCGTCATCTCCGCGCCGCCGAGCTCCCGGGGGGTGAACGTCGAGATGGCACCGCTGGCGTACAGCGCCTCGACGACGGGTTCGGCGATGCGGCCGGTCCGGTCGTTCTCCGCGCCGTGCGCGTCGACGAGGTCGTGCAGGGCCTCGGCGGCCCGGATGACATCGGCGGGATCGGGCGCGACGGCGGGCGAGGCAGGCTTCTCGTCAACGGTGGTCATGGTCTGCTCCTACGTCGTCGTGCGGGCGGCCACGGTCACGCCGGTGGACTCTCCTCGAATCTATGGGAGAGGAGTGCCGAAGACGATGCCCTGGTGATAGGTAGCCGTAGCCCACAGATCACATCCGGGAATGGCACAGCCCGTGGCCTTCCGCCCTGCCGGAGTCCGCGCTCGGTGATCACAGGAGGCGAACCGGTCATTGGCGCGGGGACCCCGCCCTGCCGTAGACACATCGCCGATGGGTCCGCCGCCCGGCCCGGGGAGTGGCTGATCGGACCAGCCGAAGGGAGATCGACGATGAGCATCTCGGCCATGGCGCCTCCGTCCGCAGCCGGGGCTCCGCAACCATGAGGGCGCTGCGCTGGGCGGGTCCAGGCGCGATGACCGTCGGTGAGGTCGACGAACCGGTCGCCGTCGCCGGCGAGGTGGTCGTGACCGTGCACCGGGTCGGTATCTGCGGCTCCGACGTCACCGCCTACCGCGGCAACATGGGCATCGCCCGCCCCGGTGACGTCCGCGGGCACGAGTTCGCAGGTGTGGTCACGGCCGTCGCCGACAATGTCGACCGCGCGTGGCTGGGCCGGCGGGTGGCGGTGAACGCTCAGGTCACCTGCGGGAAGTGCTGGGCGTGCCGCAACGACACGGACAACCTCTGCCCGCACCTGCAGATCATCGGCGTCCACCGGGCGGGGGCGTTCGCCGAGCGCGTCGCCGTCCCGGCCCGCAACCTCATCGCCGTCGACGACACGGTGACCGCCCAGCTCGCTGCGACCGCCGAACCGTTGGCTCAGGCCTGTCACGACGTGCAGCTGGTGCTGCCCGCCGAGCCGCGGTCGGTGCTGGTGATCGGGGCGGGGTCGATCGGCAACCTGGTCGTGCAGGCCGCCCGACTGCTCGGCATCCCAGAGATCACCGTCGTCGAGCCGCACCCGCAGCGCCGGGCGGCCGCCGTCGCCGCCGGGGCGGAGACGACGGTGGAGTCCACCGACGTCGCGGCCGCGGTGGCCGCCGCCCGTCCCGAGGGCGGGTTCGACGTCGTCTTCGACGTGGTCGGCGTCGCGGGAACCCGCACTGCCGCGGTCGGGCTGGCCCGCCCCGGAGGGCAGGTGGTGCTCGTCGGCCTGCACACCGACGTGCATGAACTGTCGTGGTTCCCCGTGATCCGCCGCGAGGTGGTCCTCCGCGGGGCCAACTGCTACGACCGCGGGGACTTCGCCCAGGCCGTGGCCTGGCTGCATGCCGGGGAGATCCGGCCGCCGGACACCGTGCGGCACGTGATCCTCGACGAGGGACCGGCCGTCTTCGCCGAGCTGGCCTCCGGTGCGGTCACCGTGGCCAAGACCTACGTCACGCCGGCAGGCTGACGTCCCTGGCACACCGCGCCCACATCGGTCGGAGCGGTCACGTAACGGCCGGCCCCGGGGCGTCCGGACCGGGATCATGGTCCCACGGGCGCAGTTTGAGGAAGTTCTCCAGGACCGTCGGGCGCGGGCCGGAGTGGTACATCGCGCCGATGGTCAGCTTCGGGGCGTCGCCCGCGATGCGGAGGTAGGCGACATTGTGCTGGGCGGCCAGCCGGGCCGAACTGGGGGCGAAGCCGATGCCCAGCCCGCCCGCGGCCAGGCCGATGGCCACCGAGGTGCTGTTCACCTCGTGAGCCACCCGGGGGCTGAACCCCGCGGTGTTGCAGGCCGAGACGTAGTAGTCGTGCAGCTCGGGCTCGACCTTGCGGTCGATGAGGATGAGGTCTTCGTCGACCAGATCGGCGATCGGCACCGACTCCCGAGCGGCCAGCGCGTGGCTCTTCGGCACGACCAGCAGCACCGGTTCCTCACTGACCACCTCGGTGCTCAGCTCGGGGCGGACCTCGGCCGGCAGCCGGGTGAACGCGAAGTGCATGCTGCGGCTCACGATGCGCTCGACCGCCGTGCGGCTGGTCGCCTCCCCGAGCGTCAGCCTGACCCCCGGGTAGTGCTGCCGGAACACCCGGATGGTGCGCGGCAGCAGGTCGGCGAGCGCGGGCTGGATGAAGCCGATGTCGAGCCGGCCGACCTCGCCGCGGCCCACGTCGCGGGCGCGGGTCACCGCCCCGTCGGCCTGGGCGAGCACCTCCAGCGCCTCATCGAGGAAGACCTGCCCGGCCTCGGTGAGGCTGACGTGCCGCCGGTCCCGCTCCAGCAGCACCACGCCGAGCTCCTTCTCCAGCGCGCTGATCTGCTTGCTCAGCGCGGGCTGGACGATGTGCAGCCGCTCGGCGGCCCGGCGGAAGTGCAGCTCCTCGGCGACCGTGACGTAGTAGCGCAGGTGCCGGAGCTCCATCGGCGCTGGCCTCCTCGGGCGGTCGGTCGTCGGGCGGGGGACACGGCGAGCGCCGGCGGCGGGAGGACGGCGCCCGGCCTGCTCAGGTGACCGTGACGGTCATGGCGCCGATGCGGCTGATGGTCATCTCCAGCGTCTCGCCGGCGGTGATCGGCCCGACCCCGGGAGGCGCCCCGGTGAACAACACATCACCGGGGTTCAGCGTCATGATCGAGCTGGCGTAGGCCACGATCTGCGGCACCGGGGTGAGCAGATCGGCAGTGTTCACCGACTGCCGCACCTGACCGCCGGAGGTGAGCAGGATGTCCAGATCCCCGCCGTCCCCCGCCTCGTCCCGGGTCACGATCCACGGCCCCAACGGGGAGAACGAGTCATAGGACTTCCGCTTCGACCGGTCCGCCGGGGACCGCACGGTGATGTCCAACCCAGCGGTGAACCCCAGCACGTGCTCCATCGCCCGATCCAGCGGGATGTCCCGCCCACCCGCACCGATCACGATCACCAACTCCGACTCGTGGTGCACCTCGAAACCCCGGGCCACCACCTCATCGGGAAGCACCACCGCAGCACCCGGCCCCACGATCGACGACGGAGCCTTCAAGAAGACGTCGAACTCCATCATCCAGGCCTCCACCCGGCCCAACGTCCGCTCCTGCACCCCGTGCATCTCCGCCACGTGCTCGCCATAGTTCGACGCCGCCGCCACGATCTTCGACGGCGACAACACCGGCGCCCGCAACGACACCTCCCCCAACGACACCGCCGGCCCCTCGGCCACGGCCTTCTCCAACACCGGACGCAACAGCTCGAAATCCCGGCACAACGCCCGCCACCACCCCGCCGTCACCGGATCCGGATCATGCGCCCACGGCAACGCACCGGTCACATCCACCACCGACGCACCCTCGGCCGACCCGTCCGGACCGGTCGTCACCACACCCAACCGGGCCATGCCGGCAGCAGAGTCGAACAGGGCCAGCTTCATCGGGCGGTGACCTCCACGTCGAGCCCGAGCTCGGCCGGGGTCCGGCCGATGCCGAAGCGCTGCACGCTCTCCAGCAGCGACACCCGGCGGATGTAGGCGCGGGCCTTGTCCGGGTCGGCGGCCATGGCGCGCATGTCGTCCTGGTGCTGCCGGCGCACCGTGTCGTCGGACTCGCGCAGCCGGTCGGTGTTGCGCTGGGTGTCGGCCTGCACGTACTCGACGGCCACGGCGCGGCGGACCCGGTCGTAGGCGGCGAGCTCGGCCTCGCTGTCCACCCCTGCGTCCCGGCCGATCCGGCCGAGCCGGCGGGCGCCGTCCATGGCGTCGTGGATGCCGGAGTTCAGCCCGACGCCCCCGATCGGCGAGTTGATGTGCGCGGCGTCACCGGCCAGCAGCACCGGCCCCACCCGCATGGCCGAAGCCACCCGCTGGTGCACGTTGTAGACCTGGTGGTCGATGACCGGGTAGCCGGCCTCGTAGGGGGCGACCCGCTGCAGCTGCGACTGCAGGTACTCCGGATCGTCGACCTGCTCGTCGGTGAGCCCCGCGGGCACCGGCCAGACGACCCGCCAGGATTCCGGCGTCCGGAGGATGAACAGCCACTCCTCCGGGTCGGCGACGTAGTTGACGTGGGCGAGATCGGGCAGCAGCTCCTGCAGGTCCACCGAGGTGCTGGTGATCGCGAACCGCTCCGGGTACGTGAATCCCTCGAACGCGACGCCGAGCGCGTTGCGGACGGCGCTGCGGGGACCGTCAGCGCCGATCACGTAGGACGCGCTGAGCGCGGTGTCGCCGTCGGGGCCGGACAGCCGCAGCGTGGCGCCGTCGGCGGTGACCTCGAGCCCGGTCAGCCGGGTGCCGAAGCGCAGCTGCACCCGGTCGTCGGACTGCAGGCGGTCGAACAGCATCCGCACCAGGTGCTGCTGGTTGAGCTGCAGCCGGTACGGGAAACGGGTCTCGTCGGCCAGCAGCCGGAAGTCGAACTCGGCGACCAGGCCGTCGTGCCGGTCGCGGAACTGGTACTTCGGCACCACCAGGCCCTCGGCGTGCATCTGGGTGGTGATGTCGATCGTCTCCAGCAGCTCCAGCGTGGCCGCGTGGAACGTGCTGGCCCGCCAGTCGGGCCGCGGCTCGGGGTGCAGCTCGACGAGGACGACGGGCAGGCCCTCGGCGGCCAGCGTCGCCGCGGCGGTCATCCCGACCGGCCCGCCTCCGACGACGACGACCGGCCGGTCGGCAGTGATCGGACGGGCCGTGGCGGCGCTCCAGGGAACGGTGGTCATGGTCGAGGAACTTACGGCTTTATTCCGCGCAACCGAAGCACCTGCGTTACAGTTCCGCTATGGCGAATGAACCTGCCGCGCGTCGTCCGCCGACCCGCCCGACCGAGGCGGAGTCCGCGGTCGGCGGCGGCGGTCTCACCTCGGTCGACAACGCGCTGTGGCTGCTGCAGCTGATCGGGGAACGTCAGGCGCTGCGGGTCGCCGAGGCCGCCGACCTGCTCGGCGTCGCCCGCTCCACCGCGCACCGGCTGCTCAGCGCGCTGCGCCGGCGCGGTTTCGTGATGCAGGACCGACCCAACGGCGCCTACCGGCCCGGCCCCGCGCTCAACGAGATCGGCCTGGCCGCGATCAGCCGGATCGACATCCGCCGGGTCGCCCGTCCGGTGCTCGAGGAGCTGCGCGAGCAGACCCAGGAGACGGCCAGCCTCGCCGTCCTGGAGCGGGACACCATCCGCTTCGTCGACTGCGTGGAGAGCGCCCGGTCGGTCCGGGTGGGCAACCGGACCGGCGTCGTCCGGCTGGCGCACGCCTCCGCGGTCGGCAAGGCGATCCTGGCCGAGCTGCCGCTGAGCGAGCTGGAGCGCCGGTACCCCGGCCCCGAGCTGAGCGTCAGGACGGCGACCTCGCTCACCGACCTCGCCGAGCTGCACGAGCAGCTGGCCGAGATCCGCGCCCAGGGCTATGCGTTGAACTGGGAGGAGAGCGCCGAGGGCGTCTCCGCGGTCGCGGTCGCGCTGCGCGACACCGCCGGCACCCCGCTGGCCGCGATCGGCATCGCCGCGCCCAGCAGCCGGACCGGCAGCATCGAGGGCATCCGGGCGCACGCCCCCGCGGTGCTGCGGGCGGCCCGGCTGGTGCAGGAGCGGCTGCACGCCCCGAGCTGACCGCCGACCCGGGGAGGGACGGCCAGCTCGGGGCGGCAGCCGGGTCATGCCTCGCTCACCAGCTTGGCGAACAGGTAGTCCTCGATGCCCTCGGCGCCGCCCTCGGAGCCGTAGCCGCTGTCCTTGACCCCGCCGAACGGCGTCTCGGGCGCGGTGAGCATGAAGTGGTTGACCGCGAGCATGCCCGCCTCGATGCCCTCGGAGACCGCGTAGGCGGTCGCCCGGTCGGCGGTGAAGGCATACGAGGCCAGCCCGTAGGGCAGCGCGTTGGCCGCGGCCAGCCCCTCCTCCAGGTCGGTGAACGGGACGGCGAGCGCCAGCGGGCCGAAGGGCTCCTCGCTCATCACCCGCGCTGCCGGGTCCAGGCCGGCCAGCAACGTCGGCTGCCAGAAGTACCCGCCCTGCTCCCCCGGCCCGCCGCCGGTGAGCAGCTCGGCACCCCGGCCGATGGCATCGTCGACGAGCGCGGCCATCGCCGGCGGGCGCCGATCGTGGGCCAGCGGCCCGAGAGTGGTCTCCGGGTCCAGCCCGTTGCCCAGGCGCAGCTCGTCGATCGCCGCGGCGAAGCGCTTGGTGAACTCCTCGAACGCCCCCTCCTGCACCAGGAAGCGGGTAGGGGCGATGCAGATCTGGCCGGCGTTGCGGAACTTCGCGCCGACCGCCAGCTTCGCGGCCTTGTCGAGGTCCGCGTCGTCGAAGACGAGCACGGGGGCGTGCCCGCCCAGCTCCAGGGTGACCCGCTTGACGCCTTCGGCGGCCAGCGCGGCGATCTGCCGACCGACCGCGGTGGAGCCGGTGAAGGTGGCCTTGCGGACCTGCGGGTGCCGGATCAGGTGGCTCGACACGGTGGCCGGGTCGCCGAACACCACCGACAGCACGCCCGGCGGCAGCCCGGCATCCACGAGGGCGCGGGCGAGTGCCAGCCCGGTGGCCGGGGTCTCCTCGGCCGGCTTGATCACCATGGTGCAGCCCGCGGCGAGCGCGCCGCCGATCTTGCGCGCCGGGATGGTGATCGGGAAGTTCCACGGCGTGAACGCCGCCACCGGACCGACCGGCTGGCGCAGCACGAGCTGGCGCACGCCGGGCCGGCGGGACGGCACGATCCGGCCGTACACGCGACGGCCCTCCTCGGCGAACCAGTCGAGGATGTCGGCGGCGCCGTACACCTCCTGGATGGCCTCGCCGACCGGCTTACCCTGCTCGATGGTGGTCACCCGGCCGATCTCGTCGGCTCGCTCGCGCAGCAGCTCGGCGGCCCGGCGGAGGACGCCGTACCGGTCGTAGGCCGGGGTCTCGCGCCAGCTGCGGAACGCCCGGCCGGCGGCCTCGCACGCCTCGTCGAGGTCGGCGGTGGTGGCCATCGGCAGCTCGCCGACCGGCTGACCAGTGGCCGGGTCGATGACCGGGCGGACGTCGCGGTCGCCGCGGCCGACCCAGCGGCCGTCGACGAGCAGCGACAGCTCGGGGTACTCCATGGGGCTCCTCGTTCCGGTTCGGGACGTCGCGCGTCCGCCGACGTCCGGGATGCGGGGCCGGGCGCCGGCCCCGCGGGGCTTAGTCCGCGACCGCGCCGCCGGTCCGGGCGAACCCGTACACGGCCATCGTGGTCTCGCCCGCACGCAGCCGGTCCAGGTAACCGGCCTCCTTCGCGGCCCGGGCCCGGGCCGCGGTGAGGACGTCCGGCACCCGGTGGGCCGGCACGACGACCACGCCGTCGGCGTCGCCGACCACCAGGTCACCGCGGGCCACCGGGGCGACGCCGAGGGTCAGTGGCTCTCCGACGGTGCCGGCATCACCCTTGCCGGTGCCGCGCAGCGCCACCGAGCTGCTCCACACCGGGAAGCCGAGCTGCTCGAGCTGGGCGGTGTCGCGCACACCGCCGTCGATGACCAGCCCGAGGACGCCGCGCTGCTGCGCCGCCACGGTGAGCACCTCACCCCAGTAGCCGTGCGGCGCGGCGGCGGCGTCGACCACCAGCACCTCGCCGTCCGCGGCCTGCTCCAGGGCCAGGTGCAGCGGCAGGTTGTCCCCCGCCGCCGTGCGCACCGGGAGCGCGGTGCCGACCACGCCGGCGCCGGCCCACACCGGCCGCAGCGTGGCCGGCAGGTAGCAGTCCAGGCCGGAGGCCTCGTAGATCGTGGCGCTGCCCAGCGTGAGCAGCTCCGCTGTCAGCTCCGTGGTCAGTCGCGGGACGCTCATGCGTCGTGCCGCTGGAGCAGGTGGTAGCCGTGCCGGGCGCGCGCCTCGGTGAGGCTGGTGCCCGCCAGCACGTCGGCGACGATCGCGTCCTCACGGACCTCGATGGCGGTGCAGATCTCCAGCACCTGCTCCTCGACCGCCGGCGGAACGGCGACCACGCCGTCGGCGTCGCCGAGCAGCAGGTCGCCGGCGGCGACGTTGACCCCGCCGACGCTCACCGGCCGGCCCACGTCGGAGACCTCGACCCGGTCCTTGCCGGTGCGCATGAAGCGGCCCTTGCTGTAGATCGGGTAGCCGACGCCCAGCGCGCGCTGCACGTCGCGGCAGACGCCGTCGATCACCGTGCCGCCGATCCCCCGGTGGGAAGCCATCGCGGTGAGGATGTCGCCCCAGACGGTGCAGTCGGTGCGGCCGCCGTTGTCGAGCACGACGACCTGACCGGGGGCGACGTCGTCGAGGTAGTCGCCCACCGTGCCGGGCGGCGAGCCGGCGGTCACGTACCGGACGGGGAACGCCCGGCCGCACAGCCGGGCGCCGTCGAACAGCGGCGCGATGCCGAGCATCGACCCGGGCCGGCCGAGCCGGTCGAGGGCGTCGGACACCGTGGCGGCGGAGAAGCGGGCGAGCGGGTGCGGCTCGGCGCCCGGCGGGGCGGCGGCCGGCTGTGCGTCGACGGGGTGGGTCACGGGGTGGCCTCCTCGACCGTCGGGAACTTGCTGTCGTGCATGACCGCGGTGACCGGCTGCCCGCTGGTCACGGCCTCGGCCATGGCCGCCTCCCGGGCGACGATGCGTTCGGCCAGGCCGATGACCCGGTCGAGCTCGGCGGCGGGCACGAAGACCACGCCGTTGCGGTCGGCAAGGACGGCGTCACCGGGGTGCACGGTCGTCCCGGCGACCTCGATCGGCTCCTCCATGGCCAGCTGGACGATCCGGCCGCGGGCGCTCACCGGCACCACGGCGCGACCGAACACCGGGAAGTCGTGCTCCTCGCTCTCGGCGATGTCCCGGCAGGCGCCGTCGATGACCACGCCGCCGATGCCGCGCAGCCGGGCGGCGCGGGTGAGGATGCCGCCCCAGCTGGAGACGTCCACCCGGCCGGAGTTGGCGATGACCAGCACGTCGCCGGCGTCGGCGGCCTCGATGGCCGCGGCGGCGATGTGCTGCGCGGGCCGGCCGGACTCGCGGGGCCCGGCCAGGACCGTGCGGACCCGACCGGCGACCGGCGCGGGCACCGACCACAGCGGGCGGATGCCGGTGGTCGCCCCGGAGAGCCCGAGGGTGTCCAGGGCATCGGAGACGGCGCAGGTGTCCAGCGCGCGCAGCCGGTCGAGCGCGTCCGGCGCCGGGCCGGTCATCGGGATCCTGCCGTCGGGGCCGGGACGGCCCGCGCGGCCGGGCGGTGCCCGGGTGCGCTGCCTCCGTCGAGGGCGGGTCGTGCCATGGTCGTGCCACCTTCCGTTGGACTGGGTACCTGCGCGTGCCGGGCACCATCCGCGCGGGGGATGGTCGGCCTGTGGCGGACGCTACACATCCTGCTCAGTCTGCGGAACGCAGCCCGATCTCCATTCCGCTGGACAGAACAGTCCTCGCGGCCGGCACCGGTCATCGGCCCAGCGCGAGGGCGGCCTGCCGGATCCGGGCGAGGAACGGGTCGGCGGGGTCCGCGCCGGCCGGCACGCACCCGCCGTTCAGCACGAGCAGCACCGCGGCCCGCAGCTCGCCCACCGGGTCGCCCGGCAGGTCGGCCACCCGCCAGGCCACCTTCCGGTCCGGGCGCACCAGCACCGCCCCGGCCGGCCCGACCTCCCGCACCTGGGCCCAGCCGGCCACGGCGTCCGGGACGACGACCACCTCGACCCCGAACGCCGCGGGCCCCACCACGGCACCGGCCGCCTCCCGCCACGCGCCGGCCCCGGCCGGCCCGGTGAAGAGCGTGAAGGCGGCGCCGGTCGACACCAGGTCGAGGGTGGACACCGGCTCGGCGACCCCGCCGCCCTCGCCCACCCACACGTGCGGCAGGTGGTGCCCCGGCCGGGTGGTGGGCTGGTACTCGATCGGGGAGTCGTGCCCGGGTGGCGGCGGGGTGCCGTCGGCCACCAGGGCACCGGCGGGATAGGAGTAGCCGGCCTCCACGTTGAGCTGGCTGTAGTCGTTGGCGTTCTCCGCCACGGCCGCGGCGACCCGGGCCCGGCGCTCCGCCCCGTCCGGGGTGTCGCTGAGGAAGACCTCCACCTGGTGCCAGCCGTCCTCCTCCGACTGCCCCGGCGCCAGGCCCAGCGCGGCGCCGATCGGCGCGTGCCGGCCGGCGTTCTCCAGCGCATGTGCGGTGTAGTACGCCGCGATCGGCCGGCGCTCCCGCTCGTAGCTGTCGAGCAGGCCGTCGTCGGCCTGGCCGCCGAGCACCGCGGCCAGCTTCCAGGCGAGGTTGTGCACGTCCTGCACCGCGCAGTTGAGCCCCAGCCCGCCGGTCGGCGGGTGCCGGTGCGCGGCGTCGCCCACCAGGAAGGCCGAGCCGATCCGGAACCGCCGGGCCACCACGCCCTCGTACTGCCAGTGGCTGCTGGCGTGCCGGGTGATCGGATGGTCGGCGGGCAGCCCGAGCATCGCCCGGGCGCGGGCCAGCAGGCCCTCCTCGTCCTCCGCCACGGTGCCGTCGGCCGGGTCGCCGGGGCGGGGGGTCAGGGCGACCACCCACTCCGGCGACTCCCGCCCGTACCGGAGCGGGCCCAGCGCCTGCAGCGCCCCCACCGTTCGCCCCTGCCCCGATGGCTGGATGAAGTGCGCGAGCAGCGCATCGGGCTCGGACCACGTCCGGAGGTCCGTGCTCACGTAGTGGCTGACCACGTCGCGGATGGCCCGCGGCCCGTCCAGCTCGGTGCCCAGCAGACCGGCGCTGACCCGGCCACCGTCGGCGGCCACCAGGTAGCGGGCGCGCACCTGCCGGACGGCGCCGGTGGCGCGGTCGGTGACCGTGGCGGTGATCCCGTTCCCGTCCTGCTGCTCGAGGCCGGTCAGCTCCTGGCCGCCGCGGATCCGCCCGGGGGCGCACGCGTCGGCGTGCTGCCACAGCAGCCGGTCCAGCCGGATCTGCGGCAGGTTGGAGAACCGCCGCGGGCTCGCCTCGGCGTACCGCACCGCGTCCGGGCCACCGCCCCAGGCGGGCACCTCACCGAGCTTGACCCCGTGCAGCGGCGTCGGCCCGCCGACCGACGTGTACCAGACGACCTTGCGCCACCGGTCGTCGCTGGGGGCCAGGGCGTAGACGTCGTCGGCCACCCCCATCTCCGCGAGGATCTCCATGGTCCGCACGTTGAGCAGGTGCGCCCGCGGATAGTGCGAGGTGAAGCCGCGGCGTTCGACGAGCAGCACCTCGACACCCCGCTGGGCGAGCAGCACCGCCGCCGACAGGCCGGCCGGGCCGCCCCCGACGATGAGCACCGGCACCTCCTCGGGCCAGTGCGCGGGGTCCAGCGGGGCAAGCAGGGCGGGCCGGCTGACGGTCGGTGGGGGCACGGGATCTCCTCGTCGGGAACGGCGGCCGGGCGCGCTCGCCGGCCGCCGCCGGCCGGCGGCGGTCAGCGGGCGGCGCGGCTCAGCCGGCGACCGCGGCCGGCAACCGGGGTGCGGTGACGCCGGCGGCGGCGGGTCCGTCGCCGGGCAGCCCGACGACCTGCGCGGCCGGCACGCTGAGGGTGACCTCGTGCCCCGGCGACAGGTCGTCGGGACCGAAGCGATGCAGCTCGCCCTCGTCGACCTGGGCCCGGACCAGCGCCCCGCCCACGTCCACCAGCACCCGCATGCAGCTGCCCAGGTAGGTGGACGCCTTGATCCGGCCGGTGAGCGTGCTCGCGTCGGGCGACCGTTCCGCGTTCACGCAGACGTGCGAGGCCCGGAAGGCCACGGCCGCCGGGGTGCCGGCCGGGCCGGGCGCCGCGCCCGCGACCCGGACGGCGGTGTTCGTACCGGTCACCCCGACGACGTAGCCGCCGGCCAGCACGTCCCCGACCGTGCCCTGCAGGATGTTCTGGAAGCCCATGAAGTCGGCCACGAACGCGCTGGCCGGGCGGCGGTAGAGCTCCCGCGGGCTGCCGACCTGCTCGATCCGGCCCATGTTCATGACCACGACCCGGTCGGCCAGTGCGATGGCCTCCTCCTGGTCGTGGGTCACGTACACCGAGGTGGTGCCGAGCTGGTCGTGCAGCTCCCGGATCTGGGCCCGCATCGACAGCCGGAGCTTCGCGTCCAGGTTGGACAGCGGCTCGTCGAAGAGCATCAGCGTGGGCCGGTTGACCATCGCCCGGGCCAGCGCGACCCGCTGCTGCTGGCCACCGGACAGCGAGGTGGCCATCTGGTCGATCCGCTCGGCCAGCCCGACCCGGTCCAGCATGTCCACGACCTGCTCACGCGCCTGGGGCTTGGCCACCTTGGCCAGCTTGAGCGGGTAGCCGACGTTGCCGGCCACCGTCATGTGCGGCCACAGCCCGTAGCTCTGGAACACCATGCCGATGTCGCGCTTGTCCGGCGGCACGAAGGTGCCGGACGTGGCGGAGTAGACCACCCGGTCGGCGATGCTGATCTCCCCGCGGGTCGGCACCTCCAACCCGGCCAGACAGCGCAGCGTGGTCGTCTTGCCGCAGCCGCTGGGCCCCAGCAGGGTGACGAACTCCCCGGGGACGATGTCCAGGTCCAGGTGCTCCACGGCGGTCGAGCCGCCGAACTCCTTGACCAGACCATCGATCTTCACGCCGCTCATGCCCGCTCCTCCGTGTGGTGCGTCGTGCCGGCTGCGGCGACGTCCTGCCAGGCGACGAAGCCCATGCCGCAGCCGGTACCGGCCTCCGACCGGTAGCAGGGGATGTAGTCCACGACCGAGGCGGTCAGCGGGCTGCCGGCCGTCGCCCCACCGACGACGATCCAGTTGCGCAGCTCCGAGGTGCCCGAGCGGAGCAGGTCCGCGGGCAGTGCTGACATGAAGTCGGCGTCGGAGTCCACCAGCGCCTTGAGGAACCCGCGGTCGAGCTCCTCGTCGATCACGAAGTGGCTCAGCCCGCCGGACGCGACCACCCCCACCTTGAGGTCGGCCGGGAAGCTGCGGATCGCCTCCCCGAGCGCCACCCCGAAGTCGTAGCAGCGGCGGGCGGTCGGCGGGTTGGGCTGCCAGAAGGTGTTCACGAACACCGGCACGATCGGGATGTCGGACTCCCCGCCCAGTACCTGCTGGAGGACGAACCCCCAACCGTGCGGGATGCCGTGGTTGCCGTACTCGCCCGCGGGCAGCTCCTTGGAGGCACCGGCGTCGAAGCCGGCCTCGCTGGTCGCCTTGATCAGGTGCTGGGCCAGCTCGCTGTGGCACGGCCGGGTGCGGCTCTCGGTCGGCACGTTCGCGACCTCGGCGATCGACAGCCCCGGGGGCATCGCGTCCAGGTGCTCCTGGGTGAACGGCTCGTGCTGCACCGTGTCGCCCCAGTAGACGGCGAACGCCGGCAGCAGCTCGTCGGTGAAGATCTCCTTGTGGTCGCTGCTGACCACCACCAGGACGTCGACGTCCGAGTCCCGGACGGTCCGGCCCAGCTCGTCGATCGCTGCGCGGGCGCGGGCGTGCCGCTCGCGCTGCAGCTCGAGGTCGAGCTCGTCGGCGAACGCCGCGTTGCGCAGTTCGTTGAGCTGGTCGAAGGAGTAGTCACCCCCGCGGTAGGCCAGCGCCGGGTTGCGCCGGTCGGCCCGCGCCCGCTGCCCCCACTCCTCGGGCGGGGTGGACAGCTGCGGCGCGTGGGAGGTGCCGATGCCGAGGACTGTCTGTGCCATGAGTGCGCTCTCCTAGAGGCGGAACAGCTCGCGGGCGTTGGACTCGAACAACTGCTTGCGCTGGCCCTCGTCGAGCCACTCGATGTCCTCGATGAGCAGGTGGATGTCGTCGATCCAGCGCCCCGTGGCCGGGTCCTGCATCGAGCCGGTGCCCGGCTTCTCGGTGCCGAACAGGCATCGGTCGACGCCGACCGCCTTGATCAGCAGCTCGATGGAGTCCTGCGTGTAGAGGCAGGTGTCGTAGTAGAGCTTGCGCATCTGCTCTTCGTACGTCGTCCCGTTGCGCAGGGCGCCGGGGAGGAACCGGCCGCGCTGGTACGGGATGGCCCCCCCGCCGTGCGACACGATGATCTTCAGGTCGGGGAAGTCGTCGAAGACCTTGCTCGACAGCAGCCCCACGACCGCGAGGGTCTCCTCCTGGATGAAGTGCAGCGAATAGCTCTCCCGGGCCGGCGGGCGGCAGCCGGCGGAGTGGATCAACGCCGGGACGTCGAGCTCGCACAGCGCCTCCCACACCGGGTACCAGAAGCGCTCACCGAGGGCCGGCGGCTGCGCGGCGCCCTCGTACGGGTCGGGGTTGAGCATCGCGCCGACGAAGCCGAGCTCGGTCACGCAGCGGCGGAGCTCCGCGGTCCAGTCGGCCGGGGTCAGCTCCATGCTCTGCGGCATGCCGGCAACGCCGCGGAAGCGGTCGGGCTCGAGCCGGACGGTGCGCGCGATGGCGTCGTTCGTCTCCTCGGCGTACCACTGGACGAGCTTGCCCTGCTCGCTGTGCATCATCTGGTACGGCCGCGGCGAGATCAGCTGCAGGTCCACCCCGGCGTCGTCGAGGTGCTCCAGGTGCGACTTGCCGCCGAAGCTCTTGTTCGGGGTGGTCAGCGCGGCGCGCAGCGTCTCGTCGGTGACGCCGGCGGTCCCCCGCCCGTGGGCGCCCCGGTGGGCGAGCAGGTTGGCCTTGTAGGCGTACAGCGATTCGGGGGCGCTGACGTGTCCGTGGACGTCGATCTTCATGGGTTCTCCCGGGGCTGTCTGGTGCGGTGTCGGGCGAGTACGGGTGCCGCCTGGGGTGGCGGGGTGCCGGCGGGGAGGCTCGGGGGCCTCTCCGCCGGCACCGTCGATCAGGTCACTCGGCGCCGAAGGCGCGCTTGGCCGTGGCCAGGTTCTCCGCGGAGATCTCGGCGACCTCGCTGATCGGGAAGGGCTTGAGCAGGTCGAGCTCGTTGACCGACGGGTAGCCCTCCGGCGCCGGGCTGTCGGGCATCAGCGGGTAGTAGCCCACGTCCGAGGCGGCCTGCTGGCCCTCCGGGGTGAACAACCAGGTGGTCAGCAGCTTGGCGGCATTGGGGTTGGGGGCGCCGTCCAGCACGCCGAGGTAGTGCGGCGAGATGTGCGCCCCGCCCTCGGTCGGGAAGACGAAGGCGACCGGCGCGCCCTGCTCCTTGTCCCGCAGGTAGAAGCTGTAGGGGTAGAAGGGGTTCAGCGCGTACTGGCCGGTGGCCACGGCGGCGCCGGCGACCGGGCCCGACGCCTGGAAGGCGATGTCCTGTGCGGCGAGCGCGCGCAGGTACTCCTCGTCGTACCGCCCGTCCCACAGCAGGTGGGAGACCGTGCCGAAGGCGCCGCCGTTCCGCGTGGGCGGCTCGGCGGTCATCTTGCCCTGGTAGGCGGGGTCGGTCAGGTCCTCCCAGCCCTGGGGCGCCTCGGCCTCGGGCATCAGATTGGTGTTGTAGACGAAGCCGAATGTGCTGCCGGTGGCCGCGGTGAGGAAGTCGCCCTCGTCCTGGAAGCCCGCGTCGAGCTCCTCGGCCGTCACCGGCGCGAACTCGACGAACTTCCCCTCCTCCAGCCAGGGCGCCACCGAGGTGTCACCGCCCTGGACCATGTCGGCGACGTGCTGGCCGCTGGCGAACTCGGCCTGGACCTTGGCGGCGAACTCGGGACCGACCAGGTACGTGCCGGTGACCGAGATACCCGGGAAGCGCTGCGAGAAGACCTCGTACAGCGCGACCTTGTCGTTCTCACCGGGGCCGTAGACGTTGACCGTCGTCTCCCCCGCGGTCTGGGCGGCCTCGTACAGCTCCTGCATGGCGGTGACGGCTTCCTCGCCGCCCAGCGCCTCGGCGTCGGCAGCGCTGACGCTGCCCTCCGCGGCGGCGTTGACCTCCGGGGTCTCCTCGCCGCCACCTCCCCCACCGCAGGCGGTGACCGCGAGCAAGAGCGCACAGGAGATCGCTCCCGTGGGGATGAGCTTTCGGCGCATGGTCCTACCCTTCGTCGTTGTTCTCAGGTCGAACGGGTCGCGGCGGCCGGCGCCCGCTGCTGCGGCCGCCCGTCGCCCGGATGTGGTCACCGGCTACCGACCGGTTCCGGCTCGGTGCGCTCCAGCGGCTGCGGGAGCGGCGCGTTGCCCGGGTCCACGGTGGCGGCCTCCGCCACCGGGTCCGGCCGGCCGGTGATGCGGCGGCGGAGCAGGGCGGACAGACCGCCCATCACGATCAGGCCGATCAGCAGCGCGCCCAGCACGACGACGAACAACGCGGCCGCCCGGGAGGTCTGCCCCTGGGTGTAGAGCTCGTAGACCATCAGCGGCACGGTGGGGTTCTGCGCCGAGGACAGCAGGATCGGGATCGCCAGGTTGCCCGAGATCACGATCGCGACGACGAACCAGCCGGCCAGGAAGCTGGGCATGATCAGCGGCAGCACGATGCCGAAGAACATCCGCATCGGCGGCGCCCCGCTGACCCGGGAGGCCTCCTCCAGTTCCCGGGTGATCTGACCGATGGCCGGCTGCACCGAGCGGGTGGCGATCGGGATCGCGGCGACCACCAGGCCGGTCATCACCACGATGATCGAGCCGTACAGGTTGCGCAGGCCCGGGATGCTCACGTAGGTCCAGGCGATCCCCAGGCTGAGGACCACGCCGGGCACCGCCCAGGGCAGCCAGGTGAGCAGGTCGAGCACCCGCCGCCAGCGCGACTCGTTGTGCGCGATGGCGTAGACGATCAGCAGCGCCAGGGCCATCGCGATGAGCCCGCCGACCAGGGCGACGATCAGGGTGGTCCGCAACGCGGTGACCGTGGCCGGGTCGTTGAACAGTGCCTGGTAGTTGCCCAGCGAGTAGACGCCGGCGCCGCCGAAGAACGGTTGCAGGCTGCCGAGCACGAGTTGCAGCAGCGGGAGCAGGATCGCCAGCAGCAGGTAGGCGACGATGAACGCCGCGCCCAGCCACTTCCACGCGCCGATGTCCCACACGTCGGTGCGGTAGCTCTTGCCCGAGACCGTCGTGTACTTCCGGCGGCCGAGGACCTTGTACTGGACCAGCACGAGCAGCATCACCAGCGCCACCAGCAGGAGCGACAGGGCGCTCGCGCTGCCGTAGTCGGCGGGGGTGCTGTCGGAGATGTACGCGTAGATCTGGGTGGAGAAGACGTCGATCCCGGCCGGGGTGCCCAGGAACAGCGGAACCTCGAAGGACTCCAGGCCGATGACGAAGTTGAGGATGACCACTCCGGTGATCGCCGGCGCGAGCACCACCAGGTCGATGCCGAGCAGGGTGCGCAGCCGGCCGGCGCCGGAGACCTGGGCGGCTTCCTCGAGGCTGCGGTCGATCGCCCGGAACGGCCCCAGCAGCAGCAGGTAGCTGAACGCCGCGCCCTTCACCATGGCCACCAGCAGCAGGCCCGCCCACGAGTTCGCGTTGAACAGGGTGCCGTCGCTGCCGGTGAGATCCCGCCACACGGTGTTCAGCATCCCGATGGCCGGGTTGCCGAGCATGCCCCAGCTGATCGCGTAGAACAGCGGCGGCAGCGCCACGACCAGCACCATCGCCACGGTGACCAGCCGCCGCAGTGGCGTGTTGGTCCGCGAGACGAGGAAGGCCAGCAGCAGCGCGACGACGGTGGCCAGGATCGTGCCGCCGCCGGAGAGCATCGCCGAGTTGCCGAGCGTCGTGTAGGAGTCCGGGTCGGTGTAGGTCCGCCCGAAGGCGTCCAGGGACCACTGGGCGGGAAGCCCGGGTGGTGCGTTCCGGAACGCGCCGATGATCAGCATCACGATCGGCAGCGCGAAGAGGAACACGCTCACCACGATGAGCGGGAGGAGCCCCCGGGCCGTGGTGAACGGGCCGGTGCTGGGCGTGCGGGGCCGGCGGACGGTCACCACGCCTGGCCACCTCCTTCCGGTGCGGCGGCCGGATCGGCCGCGGTCGGGGTGGACGGGGACTGTGCGGACGGCGGCTGGGTGGGCGGCGATGCGGGCCCGGTGAGCACCTCGACGACGGCGGGCCCGGGGCCGGCCAGGGCCTGCGCGAGTGCCCGGGGCAGGTCGGCGACGCGGTCGACGCGCTCGGCGGGAACGCCGAAGGCACGCGCCGCGGCGGCGATGTCCAGGCCGGTGATGTCGGTGCCGGGCCAGCGGTCCTGCTCGGCGGCGGCACCGCCGAAGCGGCTGAGCGCCGAGGCGACCGCGCTGTAGGTGCGGTTGTTCAGCACCACGAAGGTGACCGGCACCTTGTCGGCGGCCGCGGTCCACAGCGCGGGCAGACCGAACTGGAAGGAGCCGTCACCGAGCAGGCAGACCACCCGGTGCGCCGGCTCGGCCATGGCCACGCCGAGCGCCGCGCCCATCCCCCAACCGAGCGAGCCGGAGACCGAGGAGAGCAGCTGGGCCGGGCGGGTCGTCCGGAGCCCGCGGAGCAGGGGGACGGTGGCGGTGGTCGCGTCCAGCACCACGGTCGCGTCGGCGGCGGCGACCGCGTCGGCCAGTGCGGCCACCACGGGGCCGAGCCCGACGTGGCCGGGGAAGCGCTCCGCGGCCGGGCGGCTCGCCGACTCCCCGGCGGACACGGCGGCCGGTCGGCGGCGGCCGACGTCCGCGGGCAAGGCAGCGAGGAGGTCGGCCAGCGCGAGCACCGGGTCGCCGACCAGCGGCGCGTCCACCGGGTGGAGCCGGCCGACCTCGGCCGCGTCGGGGTGCAGGTGCACCAGGCGGGCGGCCGCGGGCAGCTCGTCGGTCCCGCCGGCCTCGAACTCGGTGAAGACGCGGCTACCGAGGAACGCCACCACGTCGGCGTCCCGGACCGCGGGGTGCGCGGGGTCGTACAGCCCGGCGGCGAGCGGGTGGTCCGTGGGGACGGTGGAGGCCTGGAAGTCCCGCCGTCCGTCAGTGAAGACCGGCGCGCCGAGCCGCTCGGCCAGCGTCAGCACCTCCGCGGTGGCCCGCCGGCGGGCGATCTCCCCGCCGGCCACCAGCACCGGGCGCTGCGCCCCGGCCAGCAGGACGGCCGCGGCAGCGACCGCGTCCGGCGCCGGACGGGTCAGGCCGCTGCCGGCCGCGCGGCGGGCCGGCGGGGAGGGCACCGGCGCCTCGGTCTCGAGCAGATCCTGCGGAAGGCCCAGCCACACCGGGCCGGCGGGCTCGGCGATGGCGGCGTGCAGCGCGCGGTCGACGTCGTCGACGACCAGGTCCGCGGCCGCGCAGGTGTGCGCCCACTTCACGTGCTGGCGGACCATGTCGCGCGGGTGGGCGAGGGTGGTGAACGCCCCGCGGCCGGCCAGGGTCGAGGCCTTCAGCCCGTTGAGCACCAGCACCGGAGCGGAGGACAGCTGGGCCGAGGACAGGTGCGCCAGTCCGTTGGCCATCCCGACGTTGGTGTGCAGGTAGGCAACCGCGGGGCGGCCGGTGGCCCGGGCATCGCCCTCGGCCATCGCGACGGCCACCGACTCGTGGGTGACCAGGACCAGTTCCAGGTCGCTGCGGGTGACCAGGGAATCGAGCATGGCCGCCTCGGTGCTGCCCGGACAGCAGTAGATGCGCTGCACCCCCCAGGCCGCCAGCACGTCGAGCACGCCCCGGGTGACGGTGGTGCCACCCTGGGTGCGGCGAGGCGCCCGGACGTCTGGCACGGCCACTGCGGTCATCGGGCTCCCTCGTCGTCGCTCGGGTCGGCGGGTGGGCAGCTGTAAGCGGCACAGCACCCTGCGTGTGACGGCGAACACTAGCGGGCCGTTCGGCCCTGAGGACAACTCTTCAAACTTATTCTTTTAGACGGAACACACATGAGACGTCGCTATCGGTCAACCCGGTTGTCGACGATCGATTCGACATGTCGGAATACCCAAGCAAGGTATTGCGTGGAGGCGGACACTTCGCGATACGGTCCGGTCTGGTGCCGCCTGTCACGGCGGCCGATCGACGTCGTCCCGGTCCCGTGTCCGCGCCGGCGCCGTCCCGTTCTCCCCGTCGGCTCCGGCCGACCCGCCCGGAGGTGCTCATGTCCGCGTTGTCCCCGTTGGTCGCGCTCGATCAGGACGCCCTGCGCTGCCCCGCCGGCGCCTACGAGGAGCTGCGCGCGCAGGGCGTGCACTACGCCCCGGAGATCGACGCCTACGTCGTGGCCCGTCATGAGGACGTCGTCCGGGTGCTCCGCGACGGGCGCACGTTCTCGTCGCAGAACACCGTGGGCCGCCTCCTGCCGCCGGCGGATCCGTCGAACCCCAAGCAGCCCCTCGCCCCGCTGCTGCTGCTCTCCGACGACCCGGAGCACGCCAAGCGCCGCTCCATCGTCAACCGCGCCTTCACCCCGTCGAAGATCGCCGCCTGGGAGCCGGAGGTCCGCCGGCTGGCCCAGGACCAGGTCGACCGGCTCCGCGACCTGCCGGAGGTCGACTTCGTCCGCGACCTGGCCGCGCTGCTGCCCGTCCGGGTGATCAGCATGGTGCTCGGCGTCCCGCCGGAGGACGTCGCCCAGTTCCGCGAGTGGTCCGAGGAGATCACCAGCTCCGTCGGCAACCACGGCGGCGACCCGGTGCGGCGCGAGCAGGTGCAGGAGGCCTTCTCCGGCTACATCAGCCGGGTGCTCGACCAGTGGGACGGCGTCGTCGACACCAGCGTGCTCTCCCAGATCGCCGCCGCCGAGCGTGCCGGCGAGCTCACCCGCACCCAGTGCGTGAGCTTCGTGGTGGAGCTGCTGGTCGCCGGCAACATCACCACGACCCACCACATCTCCTCCAGCATCGCGCTGCTGGCCCGCCACCCCGGCCTGTTCGACCGGCTGGCTGCCGACCCGTCGCTGATCCAGGGGTTCGTCGAGGAGTCGCTGCGTCTGGAGGCCCCGATCCAAGGCTTCTACCGGCTGGCGATGGCCGATGCCGAGGTCGGCGGCGTGGCGATCCCCGAGGGGTCCCGGCTCTTCGTCCTCTACGGCTCCGCCAACCGCGACGAGAAGGCCTGGCCGAACTGCCCGCACCTGGAGCTGGACCGGCCGAACGCCGCCGCCCACCTGGCCTTCGGCAAGGGCGCGCACGCCTGCATCGGGTCGTCGCTGGCCCGGCTGGAGGGCCGCGTCGTCGTCGAGGTGCTGCTGGATCGGCTGTCCGGGTTCGAGCTCACCGCGGCCGTCGACGAACTGCCCTACGGCGCCAGCTTCGTCAACCACGGGCCGGTCAGCCTGCCGGCCACCCTCACGTTCCGGTCCCCTGCGGCCGTCGACGCGGTCGGGGCGGCCCGATGACCGCCCGGGTCACCGTCGACAGCGAGGTCTGCGAGCTGCACGGCCAGTGCGTGGAGGCCGCTCCCGAGGTGTTCTCCTTCGCCGCGGGCGGACAGCTCCAGTACCGGGAGACGGTCGGGGACGACGAGGTCGCCGCGGTGGAGGACGCGCAGTTCCTCTGCCCGACGCAGGCCATCGCGCTGTCCCGCGACGCGTGAGCGCTGCGCCGCGGTGACCGCCGCCGTCCCCTCGCGCGTGGTGGTGGTCGGCGCCGGCCTGGCCGGGCTGCGGACGGCGCAGGGCCTGCGCCGGGCCGGGTTCGACGGCGAGCTCGTCGTGCTGGGCGAGGAGCCCCACCTGCCCTACGACCGCCCGCCGCTGTCCAAGCAGTTGCTGCTGGGCAGCTGGGACGCCGACCGGGTGCGACTGGCCGCACCCGACGTCCTCGCCGGCGCGGAGATCGCCGTCCGGACCGGGGAACGGGTGACCGGCCTGGACCCGGCCGGGCACCGGCTCACCCTGGCCTCCGGCGAGCCGCTGGACTACGGCGCCCTCGTCGTCGCCACCGGCGCCACGCCGCACGCCTGGCCGTTCGATGCCAGGGGGCTGGCCGGTGTGCACGACCTGCGGCGCCTCGAGGACGCGCTCGCCCTCGCCGACGCCTTCACCGCCGGGGCACGGGTCGCGGTGGTGGGTGCGGGTTTCATCGGCACCGAGGTCGCCTCCGCCGCGCGCCAGCGCGGACTGGAGGTGACCGTCGTCGACGCCTCCCTGCACCCGCTCGAGGCCGCGCTCGGACCGGTCGGTGCCGGCGCGCTGCTGGACCTGCACCGCAGCCGCGGTGTGACCTTCCGGCTCGGCCGGCGGGTCACCGGCCTGACCGGGACCGGCCGGGTCGAGGCCCTGGTGCTGGACGACGGCAGCCGGGTCCCCGCCGACGTCGTCATCGTGGGCATCGGCGTGCGCCCGGCCACCGATTGGCTGGCCGGGCACGGCGTGGATGTCCGCCACGGCCTGCCCGCCGAGGCGACCGGGACCACCCCGTTCCCCGACGTCTGGGCGGTCGGCGACGTCGCGGCCTGGCCTGCGGCGGGCGGTGGCCCCCCGCGGCCGGTCGAGCACTGGACCAACGCGGTCGAGCAGGCCGGCCTGGTCAGCGCCAACCTGCTGCGGGCCCCGGCCGAGCGGCGGCACCAGGAGCCGCTGCCCTACGTGTGGACCGACCACTACGGGATCCGCGTGCAGCAACTGGGCGAGCTGCGCGCCGGCGATGAGACCACGCTGGTACACGGCTCGGTCGCGGCGCTGGAGTTCGTGCTGGGGTACTGCCGCGACGGCCGGGTCACCGGCACGCTCAGCGTGGGGCTGCCCACCGCGTTCCCGAAGCTGAAGGCGGCCGTCCGCGCCGGCCGCTCCCCCGCGGACCTGTCCGCGTTGTTGTAGTCGCCCTCGTCGCGGACAGGGCCCGCTTCCCCATCGGGGAAGCGGGCCCTGTCGGTGTCTGCGTTGCCGCTTTCGGCGGCGCAAGCGGCGCTCCTACTGGACGGTCCAGCTGTCGGTGCCGGTGAGGAGGGTGTCGAGGTGGGCGGGGTTCTGGGCGCGGGCGTC
>JABAKE010000266.1 GCA_019779905.1 Modestobacter lapidis
TCAAACATAGGACAGTTCACTGTGAGAGGATAGTTGACTCTGTTTCGTTGAAGGACACCTTCCTTCCTCTTTATCTTGAGCAGAGAGGATGGGCGAGTATTTGTATACCATTCGAGCCTGCTGCCACTGAGTTAGTGAGGGAGTTCTACGCCTCCATGCACGGGGATGATACTACCCTTGGCTCCGAGCATTTCATTGTATCCGTTCGCGGACTAGAGCTTGAGTTCTCTCCAGACTCAGTCTCTACACTCACTGGTACTCCGCGTGTCCCTCAGGCGGATATACCTTGTGAGGGTGAGTTCGCTTTTCCTCACATTGATGCCATGGTAGCTACTCTTTGTGGCGATCCTTCAGCTACTTGGGATGGCATGCGTCATATTCTGCGTCAGGGTTCTATGACAGTGGATTACCGTTTGTTGAACCTCGTCTGTTCAGCAAACTTCGCACCCAGACTGCACAGCAACACTTTACCCTTGGAGAGGGTGAAGATTCTTTACTCTTTTGCCTCCAGCTCCATCTCTGTGGACTTACCTCTCTTTATTTACCGCTACATCCGTAGTGCGGCTATTTCTGACTTAGTCCACGAGATTCTTCCTTTCGGGGGGCTCATTGCCCAGTTCTTGTTTACCCATATGAT
>JABAKE010000267.1 GCA_019779905.1 Modestobacter lapidis
CTTCATTCCTCGGTAAGCGGTTTATTTTCATTCCTTCATTGATTGATTCAAGGGTGGCCGTAGATCACTTCCAAGTCCAAGCGCTAGCGGTAGAAGCGAACTTCCGGGCCGGGAAGGTTGAAAACTAAAGCAATAAGTGAGAAACTTGACTTTGAGAAAGAAGGGCCTTCTATTAGAATATTAGTAAAGGGGCGTTAGCCTTACTATAGATGGGGGCCTTTTCTTGCTCGTTAGCGCTTTAGAAAGATTGCAGGGCGTTTAGGCTTTACTAATAGAATAGAAAGGGCTTTTCTCGCTTGTTTAGTATTGCTTTGGCTTCGCCGTATCTTGATGGCGCGAAGCTACCGCAACTAAAAGAAAATGAATGAAGGAAGAAGGCATTAGCATTAGAAAGACTA
>JABAKE010000268.1 GCA_019779905.1 Modestobacter lapidis
TTCGACGCCTCAAAATTGTCAAAGAAAGTGCATTTTCTGCCCGCCCGATCGTGAAATCGACAGGACAGATGCTGCCGGGACATTGAGATCAATCAATGTCTGAAATTTCATCGCCATCCAACATCAAATAATATGTGGATCCAAGGGCGATCATCGCGAGAAGAATTCCAAAAGACGTGGCGCGGCCCGCGATTCTTCAAGCAATTCAACGGCCAATTAATGAGAATAAATGACCCACTTTATGAGGACATTAACTCATTATTTTGAACGGCCCAATCAGAAGCAAGCAAATGGGAGTTACAAATCAAAAACTTATGACATTTAAAGTCATGAAACTCCTCCCATAATGGAGATTAAAAGCATTTAATCTCCATCAACCAATCAAATTCAAGGAAAAAGGAGTTACAAAGTTAAGAATTTAAAAACTTGTAACTCCTCCCATTATGAGCATTAATGAAATAAATGCTCATAAACCACTCCTAATGGCCACCAAAAGCCTATAAATAGGAGGGCTTTTCCAAAGAAATGGACCCAGAAAAATTTGCAAGAAAAATAGTCGGAAGAATTGCTCAAGAAATTTAGAAGAAGTCCAGAAACTCTGCCGCTTCGGAGAGGGAAAACTCTGCTGCAAGACC
>JABAKE010000269.1 GCA_019779905.1 Modestobacter lapidis
ATATATATATATAAGATATAATATATATATATATAGTATAATATATATGAATGGGGAGAGAAAGAGAGGAAGGGAGAAAGAAAGGGAAGAAAGAGAAAGAAAGAAAGAGAGAGAAAGAATCTAGAGAAATAGAGAGAGAGAGAGTGCAGAGTTTTCTTTTGTTAGTTGAGTGTTGCGTTTTATCAGAAATAGTTGTAGATTTTTATGCCACGTGCATCTAAGTCTTGACTAGTTTCTGCTTCCATATACTGTACTACTGTTCAGTTCAGTCAGTTTAATTTCAGAAAGTGAATTTATTTTTCAGTTGTTATTCTCAGTTTTATTTTAATTTCAGTATTTTTCAAATTACACAATTTCACACACGATGCAATATTCCCTCTTTCCACTTGGAGAGAAGTGGTTTTTAATTTTTTTTAAGTTTTAATTATTGCTTTTAATTACGCACTTTAATTTTCAGTAGAATATCCCCTCTATTTCCACTTGGAATTATGAGGAGGACTTTTTATTAATTTATGCTTTCAATTCTGTTATTTAATTTCAGTAGAGTATATTCCCTCTCTCCACTTGGAGAGACGTGGTTTTTCTTTATTTATAATTATGCAATTTCAATTCCTGCCAGTTTAATTTTCTGTAAT
>JABAKE010000270.1 GCA_019779905.1 Modestobacter lapidis
CCAATGGTCTTCCACACTATTTCCCTTATTAGATTTCCTTTCTCAAGAATTTGTGTGGGAAATTCGAGAGAAAAACTCAACTAGAAGACTCTTAGGAAGAACTAGAAGCAAACTAGAAGAGGTGTGCAACACTTGCACAAAAGAGAAACAAGAGAGAAGGAGAAAGAGTGCTTGGACGTGTTTCCCAAGACAATATTATGCATGGACGTCCAAAGGGGGTTTGGTCCATATATATAGATTTGTGATGCTTGTTGCTTCCTCTCTTTCCTTTTCTTTACAATGCAACTCTTTCCTTTCCTTTTCTTGTTGCAATGCAACTCTTTCCTTTACTAAATGCAATGGAAGTTTCCTTTTCCTTAATGCATTAGCAACTCTTTCTTTCTAATTCTTATAGAAGTCCAACTTCCATAATTAATTAGCAAGCCTCTTTCTTTCCAATCAAAAATAGAAGTCTTACTTCAATTAATGATAGAAACCTTCTAGTACCTTTCTAATTAAAATAGAAAGTCTCACTTCTACTAAAATTAGAAACTTTACTTAAATCACAATTAGAAGTCTCACTTCCAATAGGATTAGCAACTTACTATTACCACCATTAGGAGTCCTACTCCAAATAGAAATAGTAACTTT
>JABAKE010000271.1 GCA_019779905.1 Modestobacter lapidis
TATGGGCTTTATTTTATTCAATTCCTTACTATAATTAATTATATTTTTTGTTACAAAAATAAATTGTAAGGTCACCCTCATAAGTAACTGGGTCTGTCTTTCAACAATTGCCCAATATTCCTCACTGCTGTATCTTATCGATATTGACTATATTTCATCGTCAACGTGGCCATTATGACGGTGATCATTAGCTATGGATCCTAGGCTAGGTAAGCCTTTACCTTACCTACTACCATTATACCATTATTGGCTCGACTACTGGCAGAAAAGATTTATTTCTTTTCCTTTATTTGGTTATTTAAAGGTATTTAACCTTACCTATGTAGTTCTGATACCAATACTTACTCACGGGTTCATCACTTTTGTAATATATTTGACTGAATTATTAAAATCCGAGTTATATTACAACGTTTGATTTGCATGTGTTATGTTCTTACACAGCGCTTAACCTGAACCAACATCATGTTCTTAAGGATATTATATTTTACTACTATGTATTTTACAAACTATATTTAGTTTATTATATTTATAATTTATTATTTATAATGTACTTATAACACTAAATAATGAAATTCCAGTACCTGGGGGCCCCCCTGGGTACCACCCCTCCGGGTTAGTACCTGCCCGCA
>JABAKE010000272.1 GCA_019779905.1 Modestobacter lapidis
TAAACACAACATGGGATTATGATTTCTCATGGACTGGCTCTGATACCAATGAAAGAATACGCGATTCAGATCTGAAACGTCACTAATATAAGACATTCGTGGCCAATTGTGCATGACAGATTTTAATACAAATCTGATTTCAGCAGTGCACAGCGGAAATTAGCCATAAAGAAGCGCGTAGAAACTCCATTAAATCATGATCAACATGTGTCTAATTAAAGGAGACAATAGAGGATAAATACCTTGATACTTTGGAGGCTACGAATATCTGAAATAATCGATCCAAAAGGTAGAACTCAGATCTACAAGTTGCAAACACCTTGCTGGAATTTTCTAGCAACACTTTGTCTTTGATCTTCTCCTCTATCTCACTTCCAAATCTGATTGGCTATGATGGTGGGATCACAAACCTGGTTTTATGATGTGATTTCAGAACTTTTTCTCTAAGGAAGAAACCCCTCTTGATGCTATCTCCAATGGAGAACTCAAGAGCCTTGGGCTTGGAACACTTCTTGTGGAGCTTTTTGTGTTGAATGGCCAAGGAGTGAACTCCCATAAGCATGGACGTCCAAGGGGGTGTATGGGCTGCCTTTTTATGGAGAATTTAAGGACTCCTTTCCTTATTGC
>JABAKE010000031.1 GCA_019779905.1 Modestobacter lapidis
CATCCGCCGTCTTTGTCTCGCGGACGAACAGGTGCACCGATGTCCCCAGGTCTCGGTGGTGGACATAGCGCTGACCCGTTGCCGACTTCTCGGCCGTTGCGTTCTGCGACTCCCACTGGAACAGCGTCGGCGAGATGGCGTGGTCGGCATACATAGTGGTGGGGGAGAAGTGCGCCTCGGTCTTGACCAGCGTCACGAAGAAGACGTCGGCCTGGTCACCCGGCACCCAACGAACGCCCGAGCCCCACGTGCCGTTCAGGTCGGCTCGCCCGAACGCCGCCAGCGCTTCGTCCCTGCTGTAGCGCGCGTGGACGTGCAACGGTCGGGGACCGGCCACCTCCAACGCTGGCGCCACGCGATGGATACGGTCCTGCAGCACGCCGGTCAACTCCGTCAACTCTTGCGAGCGCCCGGGATTGGCAAGCAGTCGCGACAGAGTCGCCTCGACACTGCTGAACGGCGTCCGTGCGCCGTAGAGCGAGAAGTGCAGCATCGCAGCCATCCGACGCACGCGTTCGGTCACCTCGACACCGCCTCGGGCGCTGTCGGCGAGGGCGCGGATGAACCGCAGCCGCTCCAGGTCGTCGATGTGCAGCATGCGCCCGAAGGCGAGTCCCAGCGCCTTGTCGTCCGGACCCGGCTCGCCGTCGTCCCAACCAGCCGCTCTCTTCAGGTCCAGCCAGGTGCGTCCGTTGCCGCGGTAGAGGTCCTCGACCTCGACGCCGGTCTCCTCCAGGAAGGCGGCCATGCTCGGTCCGTCCTGGGCCTTCGCCTCGCTGACCAGCCCCTTCCAGGAGACGGTGAGCGACTGCCTGATGTTGTCCAGCACGATGCGCTGAGCTACTCGGTCCAGCTCAATGTGACAGCCGGCTGGCAGCGTCGGGAACTCTTGCTCGACCTCCCGCTGGAGCCCCTTGCGCGACGCCCCGGTGATGGCGCGAAAGCGCAGATCGAAGCGGAACTCCTGGTGCTGGGCGCCGATGAAGTCGAGCACCGTCAGGCACGCCTTGCCCTCGGACAGGCGCAACCCCCGGCCGAGCTGCTGCAGGAACACCGTCGCGCTCTCGGTCGGCCGGAGGAACAGCACCGTGTCGACGGCGGGCAGGTCGATGCCCTCGTTGAACAGGTCGACGGTGAACAGGACGTTCACCGTGCCGTCGCGAAGCCCCGCCAGCGCCGCCGCCCGTTCCTCGCCCCCGGTCAGCGACGTGATGGCAAGGCTCGGGATGCCGGCTTCGGTGAACCGCTGGGCCATGAACTGGGCGTGCTGGATGCTCACGCAGAACCCCAGTGCACGCATGCGGCGCGGGTCGTCGATCTTGTCCGTGACGGCCTGCAGGATGAGCCGCACGCGGTGGTCATCACCGGTGTAGACGTTGCTGAGCTCGGTGAGGTCGTAGCCACGGCCGCGCTTCCACTGCAGCCGCTCCAGCGCGACGTCGTCGTGGATGCCGAAGTACTGGAACGGCGCCAGTAGGCCCTGGTCGAGCGCTTCCCAGAGTCGCAGTTCGACGGCCGTGCGGCCGTCGAACCAGCTCCGGACGTCAGCGCCATCGGTTCGTTCCGGGGTCGCCGTCAGGCCGAGGAGCACCTTGGGCTGCAAATGCTCCAGCAGCCGGCGGTACGTCGCGGCCATGGCGTGGTGGAACTCGTCGACGATGACCAGGTCGAAGCTCGTCGGATCGAGCTCCGCCAGGTTCAGTTGGGCTAGGGACTGGACCGAAGCGAAGACGTGCCGCCACTCGCGCGGGCGCTCGCCGTCCACCAAGAGTTCGCCAAAGTCGCCGCGCCGGAGCACGTGCCGGAAGGTTGACCGGCTCTGGATCAGCAGCTCTTTGCGATGCGCGACGAACAAGACCGTCTCAACGGTGCCGGCGGAGCGGAGGCGTCGATAGTCGAGCGCTGAGACGACCGTCTTGCCCGTCCCGGTGGCCATGACGACGAGGTTCCGCCAGCGGTCGTGGATGGTCCGCTCGGCGTCGAGCTCGTCGAGAATTTCCTGCTGGTAGCCGAACGGCCGGACGTCGAGCGTCGATATCTCGAGCGGCAGGTCCTTGCTGGTGCCCCGCTCCGCGCTCAGCGCCTGCCGCAGCCGGTCGCCGTCCCGGTCTGGGTCGTACGCCTCGAACGACGGGTCCTGCCAGTAGCTCTCGAACGTGTCGGAGAACGTCTCGAGCAAATGCGATTGCTCCACGTTCGAGAGCCGGACGTTCCATTCCAGCCCGTCGGTCAGGGCAGGAGCGGACAGGTTCGAGGAACCGACGTAGCCGGTCGACAGCCCGGTGGCGCGGTGGAAGAGCCACGCCTTGGCGTGCAGTCGCGTAGTCCTGGTCTCGTAGGAAATCTTCACCTCGGCTCCGAGTTCGGCGAGCCGGTCGAGGGCTCGTTGGTCGGTGGCGCCGATGTAGGTCGTCGTGATGACGCGGAGCTTGCCGCCGCGCCGGCGGAGGTCCGCGAGGCCCTTCTCCAAGATGCGCAAGCCCTGCCACTTGATGAACGCGCACAGCAGGTCGACCCGATCGGCCGACGCCAGCTCGCGGTTGACCTCATGGCCGATGCGTGGCTGGCCGCGGCCGTTGACCAACAAGGCGCTGGCGGACAGCGGCACCTCGGGTCGCTCGGGGAAGACGATCGGCCCCGGGACGGCGGGCCGATCGACCACCGCGAGCACGGATCGCCCAGGTTCGGCGACCCCGTCGTCGGCGGCAGCCGTGGGGGCGAGCGCGCCAACCGCCTTGATGATGCTGTTGGCGAGGTCGACTTGCCGGGCCACGCCAGCCTGATCGTCACCGCCGGCGATGCGCAGCGCGCGGCTGACCAGCCCCGTGACGTGTCGAGTAAGGGCCTCGTGTGCTTCACCCGGATCGAGCACCGCGAGCTGCACAAGCGATGCGTCGGTCGTCGCGAGCTGATCTGCGAATTCCGTCGTCACCAGGTGCTCGTAGATTCCCGTGCGCACATCCCCCATGTGCTGAACGTAGTCGGACCGTGACCGAACCCAGGTAAGCAACTCAGCTCGCAAACCCAACTGGCGACATTCCTAGCCCGCTGTGCAGCGCCCGTTCGAGTAGCTCCGCAGAGTGAAAGCGCGGCGTGGGTTCTCCATGTCACACCAGGGTCGTGCGACGGTCGTCGCGCGTCTGACGGCGCACCACCACGGGGGTCACATGTCGCATCCACTCTGGGCTCGAGTTGAGCCTGTCGTCACCGAACTCGGGGACAACCCGCTGTACCGCGCGTCCGGCATGGGCATGGAGCTGTTCCACAGCAACGTCCTTGCCTGGGCGTTGCGCACCCACGCGCGGGCGGCGGCACCACTCGCGGAGCTCTTCGGCTTTCCCGCGGTGGAGAAGTACGGCATCTGGCGCGAGTGGCGGCACCTGGACCTTGCAGTCGACTCCGGATCCGAGGGCGACGGGCTCATTCTCGAAAACAAGGTCACCGCGCTTCCCGACATGGCGCAGCTCAAGCGCTACTACGCCGATGTCCTCAAGCAGGAACCCCGGCGCGAGGGCCGGTCGAGCTTCGTTCTGCTCAGCCTGCTCCCGCCCGTTGCTTCGCTGCCCACGCCATGGCGGCGGGTGGACTACCGGCAACTCTCGGCCGCGCTGCGTGACGTCGCGGCCGCGCTGACGCGTGGGTTCGATGCCGACTTCATCAGCGAGTACGCGCGCTTGGCGTCGCTGCTGGCGGACCTCGTCGACGCTGCAGGACTACACGGACACGACGACGAGCCGTACTACGTCGACCCGGCGACCCAGCGGGAGCTGCGTCAGGCAGGTGTCCGCGACCTGGTGCTCAAGATCCGCAATATCGGGCTGGTGCAAAGTGCTGCCCAGCAGTCTCCCGGCGAGAAAGGGGGCTGGTTCGAGGCCGGCTGGACGAACGGGCAGCCCTTGGCGGCTCGCTTCACCGCGCCAAGCGACGTACCAGAACTCGGCTGCACCCACCTGGGGTGGCAGCTGCAGGGGCATCATTTGCGCCTCGTGGCACTGCTGGAGCATCCAGAACTGCGCGGAAAGGGCCCCGCGTTGAAGAAGGCCCGCGAGGATGCCGCCGACAAGCACCTGGGGGAGTGGTTTGGCTCGCACCGGCTGAGCGATGCGCTGCCCGACCACATCACGGCGTACACGGGCAAGAAGTCGTACAACCACTACGACCCGGACTTCATCTACAGGTACGGGTCGGTCACTCCCGACGTGTTGCCCGCAGAGTTGGTCCAGGCGCTCGCCATGCTCACCGCGGCCGCGGACGAGCAGTTGGCTGAGTTCACCGGCTCGGCCGGCTGAGGCGGCGACGTGCAGCGCATCGACGGGCGGCTCGTGCTCAGCCCCACCGACCTGACCCGGCACCAGGAGTGCCCGCACCTCACCCGGCTCGACCTCGACGTCGCCGACGGCCGGCTGGCCGCTCCGGCGGCGGGGCCCGACGAGGAACTCGAGCTGATCTTCGCCCTCGGCCGAGCACATGAAGACCACTACCTTGCGGCCCTGGAGGCCGCCGGGAAGTCGATCACCACCATCCCCACCGCGTTCGACGCCGAGGGGCGGCGCGCGGCCGAGGCGGCCACCGTCGCCGCCATGCGCTCCGGGGTGGACGTCGTCTACCAGGGCACCTTCTTCGACGGCGCGTGGGGCGGTCAGGCGGACTTCCTGCTCCGGGTCGAACAACCCTCCGCGCTGGGCAGCTGGTCCTACGAGATCGCCGACACCAAGCTCGCCCGCCGGATGAAGGTCGCCGCCCTCCTCCAGATGGCGACCTACGCCGACCGGCTCGAGACGCTGCAGGGCCGCGCACCGGAACGGATCTCCGTGGTCACCGGCGACGGCGCCGAGCGGCCGTGGCGGCTGGTCGACGTCAGCGCCTACGCTCGTCGGGCCCGGCGGCGCCTGCAGCGCTTCATCGACGCCGTCCCGGCCACCGCGCCAGTGCCCATCGCCCACTGCACCCAGTGCCGCTGGGCGGAGCGGTGCGATGACGAGCTCCGCGACGGCGACGACCTCTCGCTGGTCGCCGGGATGCGCCGAGACCACCGGGACGCCCTGCGCGACGCCGGCATCAGCACCGTCGAGCAGCTGGCCGGCGCAAGCCAGCACGCGTTGACGCAGTCCGGCATCGGTGCGGTGGCGCGCACCCGGCTGCACGAGCAGGCACAGGAACAGGTCAAGGAACGGCAGACCGGCGAGCCGTCCCGCACGCTGCTCGCTCCTGCCGAGGGCAAGGGCCTGCTGCGACTCCCACCTCCGAACCCGGGCGACCTGTACCTGGACTTCGAGGGCGACCCCTACTTCGGCGACGGCGAGAGCCTCGAGTACCTCGCCGGCATCCGCGACGTGGCCGGCACCTTCACCCCGCTATGGGCACACAGCCGCGGGGCGGAGAAGCAGCTCGTCGCCGACCTCGTCGACCGGCTCATCGACGCCTGGAAACAGCAACCCGGGATGCACGTCTACCACTACGCGCCCTACGAGGTGACCGCGCTCAAGAAGTTGACCGGCCGCTACGGCGTCCGCGAGGCGGAGCTCGACCAGCTGCTACGCGGGGAAAGGTTCGTCGACCTCTATCCCGTCGTCCGCCAGTCGATGCGGATCAGCAAGGAGTCGTACTCGATCAAGAAGGTCGAGGCCTTCTACGGCCGGGAGCACGACGGCACGGTCGCCGACGCGATGGGCAGCGTGCTGGCCTACGAGCGCTGGATCGTCAGTCGGGACCAGGCGCTCCTCGACTCGATCGAGTCGTACAACAAGGACGACGTCGACTCCACCTACGACCTCCACGTGTGGTTGGAGGAACAGCGCGACGACCTCGAGGCCGCCTTCGGACCTCAGCCGCGGCCGGAGGTGCCCGCTGATACCCCGGTCGGCACGGTCAGCGATGCGGAGGCCGTCGAGTTGGACCTCGTCTCGCGGCTGCAGGCCGCCGGCACGCCGGTCACCGGCATGCTCGCCGACCTGGTGCAGTGGCACCGCCGCGAGGCCCGCCCCACGTGGTGGGAGGTGTTCCGCCTCGAGGACCTCGAGGACGACGAACTGCTCGAGGACGCCAGCCCGCTCGGCGGGCTCTCCGAACCCGTCGACATGGGCCCGGAGAAGAGGAGCCGGCTGTACGAGTACACGTTCCCGCCGCAGGACACCCGGCTCAAGATCGACGGTGAGGCCCGGGACGTCGACAGCCACGACGTCGTCGGAACGGTCTTCGACCTGGACCCGGTCACCGGCCGCCTCGTCCTCAAGAGCACGAAGGTGCCGTCGCCGTCCCGCGGACTCGGGCCGGGAGGGCCGCTGGGCACCGAGGGCATCCGGCAGGCGATCCGCGACACGGGTGAAGACGCACTTGCGGGCAACGACTGCCTGGGCATCGCTCTGCTCGAGCGACGTGTCCCGGTAGGCACGGTGCTGCGCCACGGTGAGACCACGACGGAGGCGATCATCCGGCTCGGCCTCTCGCTGGACTGCGAGGTGCTCGCGGTCCAGGGGCCTCCGGGCAGTGGCAAGACCAGGGCCGGCGCTGAGCTGATCCGACGGCTCCTCGATGCGGGCAAGAAGGTCGGCGTCACCGCGAACTCCCACGCGGTCATCGGCAACCTCCTCGATGAGGTCGGCCGCCCCGCGCTGCACAAGTGCGAGGAGGACCAGCACTGCGGGGGGCCGCTGGTGCGCTGGTCCAAGAAGTCGAACGTCGTCGCTGACGCGTTGCGCACCGGCATGGACAACCTGGTCGGCGGTACCGCGTGGTTCTGGTCCCTGCCGGGTGTGGCGGAGGCCGTGGACGTCCTCGTCGTCGACGAGGCCGGACAGTTCTCCCTCGCCAACGCCGTCGCGGTGGCTCGGGGCGCCAAGGCGCTCGTGCTGCTCGGCGACCCGCAGCAGCTGGCGCAGCCGACCCAGGCAACGCACCCCGGCAGCTCCGGGGTGTCGGTGCTGGAACACCTGCTGGACGGCGCCGCGACGATCCCCGCCGACCGCGGGATCTTCCTCGACCGGACCTACCGGATGCACCCGGCGCTCACCGCATTCGTCTCCGACCTCGCCTACGAGGGCCGGTTGGCGTCAGCGGCCGGGCTGGAACGCGTCACGGTGCTCGAGGGGGGAGCCGTCAGCGGCAGCGGCCTCGCCGTGCGCTGCGTCGACCACCGGCGGGCCGCTGCCGCGCAGAGCCCGGAGGAGGCCGACGTCGTCGCCGACCTCTGGCGCTCGCTCCAAGGCGTCGGCTGGGTCGACCGCAGCGGAACGGTGCAGCCCATCGGCGTCGACGACGTCCTGGTCGTCGCCCCCTACAACAACCAGGTCGGTCTGATCCAGGACCGGTTGCCGGGCGGTGCGCGGATCGGAACCGTCGACAAGTTCCAGGGCCAGCAGGCGCCGGTGGTCATCTACTCGATGACGAGCACGAGCGCCGACGACGCGCCACGTGGGATCTCGTTCCTCTACGACCTGCACCGGCTCAACGTCGCCGTCTCCCGGGCGCAGGCGCTCACCGTCGTGGTGATGAGCCCGGAGCTGCTCGACGCGCCCGTGCGCCACCCCGAGCAGGTGCGCCGGGTGAACGCGCTGTGCCGGCTGGTCGAGATGGCCCGGGACGTGTCGTGACCGTCGATCAGTTGACGCAGTTCGCTGGGCGGGAGGCAGAGCCGCCCGCCGACCCGGATGCCCAGGCCGGGCAGCAGGCGGCGCGGGACGCCATGAACGCCCGGCCGGTGCGCGACCGGTACACGCCGGCCTTCGCGACCGCAGCCATCGCCGAACTCGGCCGGCTGATGGCGGACCTCCCGGCCAAGATCCGGGACAGCGTCTCCGGCGGCCGGGACGCCGCCGAGGCGCTGAACCCCGACCCGCTGCAGGGGCTGGCTGAAGTCGTCCAGAACGCCGACGACCAGCAGGCCTCGACCGTCCGCATCGGCCTGGTCGACGGGGTGTCCGCGCCGCGCCTGGTGGTCGTGCACGACGGGGGCCGCCTCCAGCTGGAACACCTGCTGGCCATGGTCCTGCCGTGGGTCTCCACCAAGCGGGACGACGCCCGGACCACCGGTCGCTTCGGCATCGGGCTCAGCACGCTGCGCAGCATCGGGGACTCCCTCGAGATCCACTGCGCGCCGTACCACGCGGAGCTCGTGAACGGCCGGCTCCGCCCCATCCCGGCCGCCGAGCCGCTGCCAGGTCTGTACGACGCCGACCCGGACCGACCCGCCACCATGGTGGTCGTTCCGGTGCGGCCCGGCGTCCAGCTGTCCTCCGCCACCATTCGCGACTGGCTGACCACCTGGGGCAGCGCTGCGCTGCTGTTCCTCGGGTCGGTCCGCGAGGTCCAGCTCATCGATCCATCAGGGGGCGACGAGCCGCTGGCCCTGTCCCTGGCCCGAACGGCCTCGCGCACGCGGTCGTTGACGGTCTCCGACGGCGAGCTCCCGGTGCTCGTCAGCGAGGTCAGCGACCCGGCCTCCGGCGCGCGCTGGATCCGCTACGACGCCGAGCTCCCCGTTCCGCGCAACGTCTTCCGGGCGCGGAAGAAGACCGGCGCCACCACGCCTCTCTCGCTGGCGGTTCCGCTCCACCCGTCGCCGGTCACCGGCCTCGTGCACGCCGGCCTGCCGCTGGTCGCCACCGGCCTGCCCTGGTCGATGAACGCCCAGCTCGATCCGGATGCCGCTCGCGGGCACGTCCGGAACACCGCCTGGAACCGGGCGGTCATCGACCTGCTGGCGCAGTTCTGGGCCGCCGTCGCCGACGATCTGCTGCGCACTCGACCGAGCACGGCGTGGCAGGCCGTCCCGCTGGAGGCGGAGGTCAGCTGTCCGGGAGACCCCTGGCTGGCGGACGCGTTGCACGACGCGCTGATCGTCCGCGGCCGGGCGGCCCTGACTTCCCGTTCCGCGGTCCGCGTCGCGGAGCGCCCGGTGCCCCTCGACCAGCTGGCCTATCCCGACCCGGCGTTGCAGGACCTGGTGAGTGACGACGACGTCCGCACGCTGGCGCCCGACCGGGTGGTGCTCGAGCGCGACGCCCGCTCGGCGGACGCCCGCTGGTGGAGCGTGCTCAGGGAGCTGCGCGTCGGCGCGGCCATCGAGATCCAGGCCGCGCTGCACCTCATGACCGGTACCGCGGTGGACCATCGGACGCCGCAGTGGTTCATCGACATGTCCGCCAGCGCCATCGCGGGCGGTGCGGCGGACGCACTGGCGGCCACGCCATGTGTCGTGCTGAGGGATGGTCGCTGCGTTCGGCCACCGTTGCCCGGCGACGACCCGAGGGTGCTGCTGGCCGCCGACGCGCCCGAGTCGCTGCTCGACCGGGCCGGCCTCGTCCACCGCGTCCACGCCGCCTACTCGGGTGATGGGGACGAAGCCCGGTCCGTCGTCCGCTGGCTCGAGGGGCTCGGCGCCTACGTCGCCGCGCCCGAGCCGGCAGCGCTGGCGATCAGCCGCGTCGCAAGGGCCCGCCCGGGATCGCTGCCGCTCGGTGATCCCGAGCTCGTGGCCTTCCGCGATCTCTACGCCACCCTCGCCATCGGCCAGCAGGAGGCGCACGGGCACGACATCGGTGCCGTCCTGGTCATCGACGCCGAGTCGTGGGACGAGGCCGAGCAGCCGGTCCGCGCGGCCCGCCCGGCGGGCAGCTGTTACCAACCGCGCTCGATCGACCGGGACCCCGACGGATGGCCGGTCGCGGCGCGGAAGACGCCGGACCTGTGGTGGGCGGCCAGCCGGTACGGGCAGGTGCTGCGCTCCGAGGCGGGCCGGTCCGGACTGGGCGCGCAACGCTTCTTCACGCTGCTCGGCGTCGAGCGGGTACCGCGGCTGGCGGATCACCCGGCGGGCGAGCGCAAGTACAACACCGACCGTCGCACGGGCGTCTCCGTCCACGCGTACGACGCGACCCCCACCCGTCGCGACGAGGTGCGCCACGTTCCCGGCGAGTGGACTCACGTGCTCGAGGACACCGTGAGTCCCGACCTGGACCGCGTGCTCGCCGCCATCAGCAGCGATCGGTCCTCGGAGCAGCGGCGGAGAAGGGCCGCGGCGCTGCTCGCCACCCTGCAGCGCGGCTGGGACCGGATGTACGCCCCACGGGCGCAGGCTCCCGTCGTCCTGGCTCACCACCAGTGGAACCCGGTGGGCGCCACCGTCACGTCCTGGTGGCTGGCGCGGCTCCGCGATGAGGCGTGGCTGCCCGACACGAAGGGACGGCCTCGGGCGCCCCGCGAGCTGGTGCTGCCCAGCCCGGCCAACCGGGTCGTCTACGGAAGCGACGGGCACTACGTCGATCGGGCGCTCGTCGCCGGGCTGCGGGAGGACGTCGTCGCCGCTCTGGGCATCACCGGGGACCCCCGGGTCAGTGACGTGGTCGACGTCCTGCGGTCGATCCGGGACACCGCGCCCGCCGTCACGGTCGAGGGCAGTGCCGAAGCCTGGGGCGAGGCCGCGGCGCAGGCCTATCCGATGTACCAGATCCTCGCCGACTGGCTCACGCCGAACCGGCGGCGGCGGATGGACGTCGCCACGACCGCGCTCCGGCGCACGTTCGCGGCGGGCGCCGGCCTGGTCCTGACCGACCAGGGGTGGCGGACCCCGGCCCAGGTCTTCTCCGGCCCCCCGGTCTTCGGCTCGTTCCGGTCGTTCGCGCCCTTCGATGCTTCGCTCGAACGGCTGTGGAAGGAGCTGGAGGTCCGCCGTCCGGCCGTGGAGGACTGCGCGGCCGTGTTACGGGAGATCGGCGGGCGGGTCCGGCGGCCGGGCGACGAGACGGTGGAGCTCGAGACCCTCCGGCTGCTGGACGGGCTGCTCGAGGGGGCTTCCGCCCCGACCGGCCTCCGGCGGCTGCCGGTGGCGACCTCCGGCGGTCGCTCGGGAAAGCGCCCCGTCTACGCGCTCGAGGACCCGATGCTCGCCGAGGCGCTCGCCGAGCACGCTGCCGTATGGGTGCCGGGCGGGGACGTCCGTCAGTTCAGCCACCTCTTCGAAGCACTGAACATCACCCGGGTGACGGCGAAGGCCTTCTCGGTCGCAGACGGTGACGCTGCGTCGGAGGACGCGACCGCGAGCGCCGTCGCCCGAGCGGCACTGTCCTTGCTGCTGGACGAGTTGGCCCGCGACGACCCGGCGCTGGCCGCGTCGGCAACCGACGCAGCGACCACGGTCGCGGACCTGCGGGTCGTGCGCCACGAGGACCTGCGCCTCCGGGTCCGTCTCCCCGCCGGGGAGGTCGTCCTGGGCGCTCGGTCGTACCTGGATGCCTCCTCCTGCCTGCTGCACGTGCACCAGGACGAAGACGTCGCCGACTGGGCCATCGGCGGCCGGGCCATCGCGTCGTTGTTCGACGGTGACCGCCGGAAGGTCGCGTACGCGTGGGCCGCGATGTGGTCGAGGGCCGAGGCCGGCGAGCGTCGACGGGCCATGGTCCTGGCCGAGCAGGAGGCGACCGTGCGGTCGGCGGCCTTGCTGCACCTGCGGGGTGACATCGAGAGCGAGCGGGGCGCGCCGGCGCAGGCTCGTCGCTCCCCGGGCCGCCAGAGCGGGGTCACCACCCGTGAGGTGAGCGCCCTCCCGCCGCGTGTCCTCATCGACCCGTCTGAGCTGTCGCCTGCTGTGCCGGCGGGCACGATCGTGAACCCGGACGGCCGTGCGGCGCCGGCGCGGGGGAAGGGCGGCAGCGTGCTGCGCGAGCCCTCGGCCGGCAAGCGGGGGACCGGCCGCGGAAAGGCGACCCCACCTGCGTCCTACACGGACAAGGACCGCGAGGACGTCGGCCTGGAGATCCTGCGGCGCTTGCTGGAGGGCGGCGGTGAAGAACTGCAGGACGTGCGTCAGCAGGTGCTGGTCGGAGCGGATGCCACCGACACGAGCCAGCGCTTCTACGAACTGAAGGTCCACGGCGGCCCGGCGCCGAACACGGTCTCGATGCAGGCGTCGGAGATCGATCGGGCCCGCGACCCGAACTTCTTCCTGGTCGTGGTCTCCAACGTGGAGGATGGCGCCGGCACTCCGGAGGTGCGGATCATCGCGGACCCACTCCACCGTCTCGCCGGCCTCGACGACGGCTCGGTGACGTTCAGCGGCGTGCACGAGGCCGAAGCGCTGGTCTACGAGCTCCCGCTGGAGGCGCCGGCGGAATGACCGCACCTGGTGCCGATCAGCGCGCCGGCGACGCGGTGGCCGCGGGGCATGGGCTGGGTCATCAGGCCTCCTGCAGGGAGTGGGTGAGGTCGACGGCGGACAGGTGCGCCGTGCGGTCGTGCCAGCGGACGGCGTCCAGCCGGATGCGGCCGCCGCCGTGCCAGCGGGCACCGAGGCCGGCGCTGCCGGTTCGGGCGAGAGGTGTCGACTCGACCCGCTCGGCGAAGGCGCGGGCCAGCGCGGCCGGCGTGCGCACCGCGGGCCGGCCGAGTGCGTCGAGGGTGGCGGCGTCCAGCAGGCCGGCCCAGTGCGCGGTGAGCGCCCGGCCGGAGCCGAACAGCTCCAGCCAGGCGGGGCGGCCCGCGATGCCGACCAGCAGGCCGCGCTGCCCGGCCAGCGGGCGGAGTCCGGCGGTCAGCCGGCGGCTCTCCGGGGAGGATGCGTCGAGCCGGTCGAGCAGCGACTCGGTCGCGGACGGCCCGGCGACGGCGCCGAAGCGGCTGACCCGGCGCCACACCTCCGACTGACCGCCGTCCCGCTCCAGGTGGGGGAGGAGTGACAGCGGCGCGCGGCGGTTGCGCCGCCGGTGCGCGACGTCGCCGTGCCAGCGCCCCTGCTCGACGCAGATCACCGGCAGCACCGTCGGCCGGTTCGGCGCGAGCAGCGTCGTGGCGGTCAGCGCCCGGTGCTGCATGCCGCCCTCGAGCAGTTCGCCGGCGAGCAGCAGCAGTGGCCGGTCGCCGCGGTTGGTGACCACGAGCTGGTCGACGGCGGGGGAGCCGGCCCGCTCGGCGACGTCGACCGGGGCGTCGGCGCCGGTCAGGTGGGCCGAGCCCAACGACGGCGCATCGGTCCAGACCGGGAAGACGGTCAGCGGACCGCGGGTGGTGCCCGAGCCGACGTGCAGCCGGGGAGTGGAGAGCGACATGCTGGCCTCCTGACTTCGCAGCACTTCTGCGACTAAGGAGACTAAACCGCAAACATGCCCGTACAGTCAACCGGGTGAGCGATCAACACGCCGAGCAACTCCACCGGGACCGGTCCGACCGGACGCTGGCGGACTACCCGCGCCCGTCCGTGGCGGTGGACACCGCCGTCCTGGTGGTCGACGTGCCGGACGCCGCGCTGGGCGTCCTGCAGCACCGGCGTCCCGCGGGCGGCGTGCACGGTGGGGAGTGGGCGCTGCCGGGCACGTTCCTGCACGAGGGGGAGACGCTGGCGGACGCCGTGCTCCGCTCGCTCCAGGAGAAGGTCGGTCTGCGCGGCACCCGGCCGCAGCAGCTGCACGTCTTCGACGACCCGGCGCGCGACGAGCGGGGGTGGGTGCTCTCCGTGGCGCACGTCGTCCTGCTGCTCGCCGACGACGTGGCCCCGGTGCTGGCCAGCCGGAATGACCTCCGGGTCGTGCCCGTGGCGGACGCGGGAGGGCAGCCGTTCGACCACGACGAGATCGTCCGGCGTGCGGTCGACCGGGTGCGGCAGGACTACGCGCTGCAGCCCGACCCGGTGGAGCTGCTCGGGGAGGCGTTCACGCTGAAGGGGCTCCAGGCGCTGCACGACGCGGTGGCGCCGCCGCCCGGACCGGGGGAGGCCCGCCCCTCCATCGACACCTTTCGGCGGTACATGGTCGGCAGGGGGCTGATCCGGCCCACCGGCGAGTTCGCCCGCCGGGAGCCTGGGTCAGGTGTCCTGGGCAAGCCGGCCGAGCTCTACTGTCGCGCCGCCGACAGCCGCGACCTGACCGAGGTGCTCGGCGTCCGCCCGGTTCGCAAGGACCGCAACCGGGCTGAGCGACCGGTGACCGATGCGGGGCCGGCCCGGACGTTCGGTGAGCTGACCGGCTCCAACGTGAACACGCACATCCAGAGCCTGGTGGACGACGTGGGCGCCTCCCGTCCGCTCACGCTGACGGTGATGCCGCACTACGTGGCGGTGCGCCCGGTCGGCACCGAGCGGGTCGCCGCGTACGCCAGGCCGCTGACCCTGTCTATCGGCCTCGACCCGGACGACGCGGTGGCGCTCACCGGGGACTTTCCGGACTTCCGCCTCGAGCGCACCTCCGCGGCGACCCACCACGTGCACGTGCCGATGCCCGCGCTGGCCGACCCGGCCGCGCGGCGGGCGGCGATGGAAGCGCTCGGGCGGGCACTCGTCAGAGTCGCCAGCGGCTGACGCCCTTGCTCACGTCCAGGTTGCGTGCCCGACGGGGTCGCGGCGAGCGCGAAGCGCTCGTCGCCGTCCACCAGCACCTGGTCGCGGGCCAGCGAGTGCAGCCGGTCTTCGCGGTCGAGATAGCTCACTGACCGAGGCGTTCGAGGGCCGCGGCGTAGTGGAGCAGCTCGTCGTCCAATGCCCGATCGAGAAGCTGGCGCTTGCTGGCGCCCTCGATGTAGTCACGAGCCGCCTGCCGGGCAACTTCCTGCATCATCGGCCCTCGAGCTCGGCCCTGCGCCGCAGGGCCTCGGACTCCTGCTCGTCGAGGCGGAGCATCATGACCACCTGTCAATGGTGGTACCGGGCCACCGTGCGCGCAGCCGCTCTCAGCCCGTCGCCGGGCCGAGGGGGTAGCCGAGCTTGAGCAGCGCGGCCCGGGCCTTGGCCTCGCCGGCGGCAGCGATCACCAGGTGCCGCTCGCCCACCCGTGTGCACAGGCCCCGCAGCGTCCGGTCCCCCGCCAGCAGGGTCGCCACCTGCGCGTCGGCGCACTCGACGACCCGGTGCATACCCAGGTCGCGGACCCGCCCGGCCCGGTTCTCGACGTCGGCGAGCAGCGTCCGGACGACCGGAGGCACGCCGTTCGCGGCACGCTCGGCCAGGAAGGCGGCCAGCTCGCCGGGCGCCCGGCCCGCATCGACGGCGGCCAGCAGGCTCGCCGTGGACAGCGTCCACACCCGGTCGGCCGTGCGGGTGGCGAAGGCGTCGAGGACCAGACGGTCGCCGGGCGGGAGATCGGCGAGGGCGACGACGTCCAGGTTCGCCAGCACCTGCAACCCGCGGTCGGGAACCGCCGGCGCAGCGGGGACGTACGTGGGTGCCAGCCCGGCGGCGTAGGCGCCGAGCGGGGTCAGCCGGACCGCCTGCAACCCGTCGTAGCGGCTCAGTGCCTCGACCCAGTCGGCACCCCACATCTCGCGGAAGTCGTCGCGGGCATGCGCCGGAGGCACGTACTCCACGTCGAGCAGGCCCAGCGTCGCGGCGTACTCGAACAGGACCGTGAGCACGTAGCGGCCCTCCAGGACCGGCCAGTCGTGGTACCCGGCATAGCCGAAGCTGCCGTACTCGGGATCGACGATGTAGAGCTTCCACAGCCCACGCTCCGACCGGGCGATGGTCAGCCGGGGCTCGGTGCGGCGCAGCACGGAGAAGAGTGCGTCCACCCCGATCCATTCGCCGGGCGGGCAGTGCTCCAGTGCGGCGACTGCAGCAGCCCGCCGCGGCCCGGCCGCGCTCAGCGCCGCAGCGGCCTTCTGCCCCTTGACCTGCTCCACCCGGCTGAACTCGTCGATCGGCGCGTGACGGGGCCAGCGCTCCCAGATGGCGCGCACCACCTCGGAGGCCGGCCGGCCGAGGGCCGATCGCCCCCGCGGTGTCAGGGTGAGCCGGGTGCCGTCCAGCCGCGCCAGCCCGCCGGCCTGCAGCAGCAGCGGCCAGGCGAAGGCGGCGATGGCATCGTCCGGGTAGAAGTCCCCGGCGATGAGGACGTCGGCGACGGCACGCACCGTAGCGGCCGACGGGCGGTGCGTGGTCGCACTGCACCTGACTTTCCCGGTCTGACAGAGCCGAAGGACGGCGGCGACGTTGGCGAGCGCCTCGGCCTCGGTGCACCGGACGGTGGACGGCTCGGCGTCCTCAGGCCCCATGGCCGCACGCTAGCGAGGACGCGCGTGGTCTACGAGCCGGCCACCTCGTCAGCGACCGGCGGGCCCGCTCAGTCGTCGGAGGGTTCCCGCTTCGCCCTCGCCCGTCGAGGGCGGGACGTGGGGAACAGCGGGCCAGGGCCGTAGGTTACGGACGGTCCGCGCTGTGCTTGGGACGTCTTGACGAGGATCTGCCGGTCGACCAGGTCGGCCAGGATGCGCGAGGCCGTTGGCGTGTCGACGTCCACGAGCGTGCGCACCATCCGGCCGTTGACTTGACCTGCCTCCCGGACGATCTCGGTGACCTTGCGGTCCGTGTCGTCGCCCACCCGCCGCCGGTAGGTGACCGCAGGCCCGAGGGCTGCGATGGCGTGGTCGCGCAGGCGGTACACGCCGGCACGGGCCTGCGCCGACTCACGGGTCCGCTCGATGAAGCCGATCGCCGGCGTCGTGAGCTCGAGGAGGATGGCCTCGACCTCGCCGTCGTCCTTCTGCAGCCTCGGCACCAATTCGGTTGCCGTGACATTGCGCTTTCCCAGCAGCGCGAGCATTACCAGCAGCGTGTCCGGGTCGGACCGCCGATCCTCCGGAAGAGTCGCCGCGAAGCGGGTCACCGCGGTGTTCGGTGCTCCTCCCTGCAGGGTGACGCTCACGCGGTGCTGGTCCCCCGAGAATGTGGGCGGCTGGTGACCGACCTTGACCATCTCGGCGTACATGCGATCCACGCCGACGCCGGCGGTCTCGGCGAGCCCGAGTTTGCGGATGACCGCTGCCAGCGCAGGATTCCTCGGTCGGGAGCTCACCGTGAGGATGTTCTCGGGTGTCACGCCCAGCACGAACGATCCGGGAGAGGTGACGGCGAGGCGCGTACTCGAATGCTCGATCTGCACCATTCCGGTGGCCTGGTAGTCACGATGCATGAACGCGTTGACGACAGCCTCGCGCACGGCGAGGTCGGGCAGGTCGGCGATGAAGAGCTGCTGTCCGGTGGGCAGGTTGACCGGTGTCCCGTTGACCCGGTTCTCGATGAGTTCGAAGGTTCGCAGCAGGGCGGTGAGGCCCGGAGCAGTGAGTTGCTGGTTCGTCGACAGCTCCCCAGAGCGGGCACGTCGATGGACGTACGACACCAGGGGGCGAGCCTCGTCCGCGACGAGGAGGAGATTGCCGGCGTTGGTCAGGCTGCCAGCGGGAGTCAGCAGTCCCAGCCGGCGCAGCAGGTCCCGTTCTGACAGTTCCGCCCAACGTCGCCGTTCCGCGTCGGCGGCCTCGGCGAGCAGGCCGCGCGCTTCGTCGACGGTTCGTGAAGCGATGGCGTTCCGGGGAATGCCAGAGTCGGCTGCGGACCAGTCATCGCCGCGCCGCTGGCCGACCACCGCGGCGATTCGCACGGCGGACATCGGCTCGCACGCGGTGCCGATGCGCTCGGTGGCCTTCCCCTTGATCTGATGCACTTCGGGGCTACGTGGCGCCGTGATGGCCAGGAGTCGCTGGCCGGCCCAGGGCAACTCCTCAACGGTCACGATCAGCGGAGGCGAGGTCACCTCGTAGATGCGGCGCTGCAGGCGGTCAGGATCCAGATCTGTTCCCACGAAGGCGGCGGGACCCGCCTTGCGATCCGCCACCCCAACGACGACGCAGCCGCCGGTAGCGTTGGCGAAGCAGGCTGCGGCCTCCGCCAAGTCGGTCGCGCTGTCAGTGCGGGACCGACCGACCGTCTTGAAGTCCAGCCTGGCCGATTCGAGCGAGGCAGCCGTGGCGCCGTCCTCCACTAACTGCAGCGCCTCGGCCACCCTTGGCTCAACGGTCACGAGTTTCCTCCGAGTTTTGCTGGGCCCTTAGCGCTCAGGGTAATGCAAAACTATGCGAAAACCAGCCAGGCCTCGGTCCACCCCCGTCGCGGCGGAAGCCGACGGACTTCCCCCGGCGCCGTCAGCCGAGCCGGTGCCTACCGCTGGTACCGGTCACGGACGGCGACCATGCGTGCCCGGTGGTCCCCGGTCAGGTAGTCCGGTGACCCGAGATGTCCGTCGCCGTAGGCGTAGCCGTCGGGGTCGACGCCGATCGCCTGCAGCAGCGCCTTGGCCGGTGCCGATGGCGATCCCGCGATGCCGAACCAGGCCGTCAGCTGCTTGACGGCGAGTCGTCGGTCGCGGAAGAGGTGGTTGGCCGTCGCGACGATCCAGCAGACCGCCGCGGCGGTGCCCTCGGCCCGGCTCCGGCGAAGAAAGAGCTCCGGATCTGTGGCAGCCACCCGAGCGAGCAGCCGCCGGGAGGCGGTCCGCAATTCGACGTCGAGCACCTCGGTGCAACAGCGGTCGACCAGGTCCAGCACCTTTCCCACTCGGTGCCGGATGTCCTCGGGAACAAGGTCCCAGTTGAACGGCTCGTCCGGCAGCGGATCGCCGTCGAGATCCTCGAGCGACCGATGGCCACCGACGGCCTCGGCCAGGTCCACGCGCGGGTCGTACGTCCCCAGCACGTCGTCCGCCGGCGGCCACGGGCCCTCCGGATCCAGCGCGCCCATGGCGGCGAGCAGCGCCGCCGGGCCCTGCGGTCGCGGCGTCCGGATCGTCGCCTGGTACTCCGGCTCGTACTCGTCGACCGCGGCCAGCGTCTCGTCGGTGAGCTCACCCCGGATCCCACGCTCCGCGTGGCTGAATCCGATGAACGCCCGCAGCAGGTCGGGTGCCTGCGCCAGGTACGGCACGTCGGCGACGATCTTGCGGGGGATCCAGTCGGCCAGCAGGATCTCGACGGCAACCGGGCTCCAGCGGAGCGGATCGCCGGGCCCGTAGTCGGTGCCGAACCACAACAGCGACTCCAGCAGCCCGCGCCGGTCGGCGTCGTCCAGGCCGGCCCCGAACGGCGAGGCGAAGAAGCGTTCGGTGAGCGCCTGCTTGTCGTCGTCCGTCCACTCCGGCCGTACGTACCCCGTGCCCCCGGCGGGCAGCAGCCCGACCGCCCATTCGACGAGGGGGCGGCAGGCCGGCCAGGTGTCGGTCTCGATCGGCGGGAACGTGATGGCGGTGAGCTCCAGCGCCTCGGTGATCCGCGCCCGGGCATCGGCCGGATCCAGGTCGGTCAGCGTCGTGTCCGGATCGTCGGCAGTGGTGCGCATCAGGTCGAGCAGCTCGGGCAGCCCACCCGGGACGACGTAGGCGTCCTTCACCAGGGTGCCCAGGTTGTGGTCGATGTAGACCGCCGCGCAGAACTCCCGCCCACCGGGCAGCCGGACGCCGATCGCGATGGTGTCGCCGTCACCCAGCACGTGCCGCATCTCGAACACACCGTCCGCCGGCTCGGCCTCGTCCAGCGCGAGCAGCCACCGGGGCAGGGCATGGCCCCGGGAGCCGATCTCCCGGCGCACCCGGTGGCGCAGCATGTCGTCACCGGCCAGCCCGGCGATCGCCGCCAGCAGAGCCGAGGTCTCCACCAGTGGCACGTCGAAGAAGGTCTGCACCACCTCGTTCCGCGGCGGCAGCGTGGGCTCGCTCGGTGGGCCCAGCGACGGACGGTCGTCGAACCCGGCCAGCAGCGCGCTCCCCATCCCCAGCAGGGGCAGCGGGTCGTCCGCGGCGAGCGCGGCTGCGATGGTGCCCATCAGGTCGGGCTCGTGCTGCCGCCGTGCCGAGGCGCGTGAACCTGACCCCTTCGGCGAGCGGCCGGGCTTCGAGCGCCCTGCCTTGGGGCGAGCGGCCTTCTTCGGACGGTGCGAGCGTTTCGACATCGGAAGCACGTTAGAGGTGCCGGGAGTGGATCTCGACCCGCTGGGGCACACCTTCGGAAGGCATGATCAGCACCAGACCGATTCGACAGAGGGAGACCACCATGGCAGGCATGATCCGGAAGCTCTTGGCGTCGGGCGTCGCGGCGAAGGTGATCCAGGAGGCCCGCAAGCCGCACAACCAGGCCAAGATCAAGAAGGCGATCGCGGACTTCACGAACAAGCGCGGCGGCGGCAGCCGCCCGGGCGGCAGCAACCGCTACTGAGCCCAGGCTCGCTGCCCGTCATCCGGCGGGCGGCAGCCCTGGCGGAGGCCCTCGTGTCGGTCATCGGTGTGCCGCTGCGGTTTGGCGCTCCACCCGAGCACGAGTGACCGATGGAGTGACTTCGGCACGACATCGCCCGGAATGGTCGTCCGGCGGTGCCATGCTGCGAGGAATCGGTGCCGGCTGCGCGGGGGAGTGAGATGGCGGACCACGAGACGGCCAGGGCGACCCGGTGACGGCACGCCGGTTTCCGGAGACGCCGGTGTTCGCGTCGCACGCGGAACGGCTGTTCGTCGAGACGCTCCAGGAGCACCTTCCGGACGACGCCGTCCTCTTCTGCGGCCAGCGGTTCAGCGACGGCAGGCAGGACCGCGAGGCCGACCTGATCGTCGCCTGGCCGGGCGTGGGCATCGCCGTCATCGAGGTCAAGGGCGGCAGCGTCCGCCTGCAGGCCGGCGAGTGGCGACAGGTCGGCGGCGGGCTCGACAAGGTCATCCACCCGGTCGACCAGGCGCGCACCTGCAAGTACCTGCTGCGGAACTACCTGGACAAGCATCCGCGCTGGACCGCCGGCAAGCCGCGCCTCGGCCATCTCGTGGCCCTGCCCACCACCACCCTCACCGCGGACTTCCGCGCTCCGGACCTGCCCCGCTGGATGGCGCTCGACGCGACCGACCTCGCCTACGCCGCGAACCGGATCGAGGCGGCGCTGGCCAAGCTCGACGACGCCCCCGACCCGCCGGACGTCGCCGACGTCGAGACCCTCGTCGACTGCCTGGCCGGAACCGCGATCCCGCAGCAGGACCTGGTCGCCGATCTCGCCGAGCGGGAGGCCGCCTGCGACCTGCTGACCCAGGACCAGGCATCCGTCCTGGACCGGCTGGAGCTGCTGGACCGGGTGGAGATCCGCGGCGGCGCGGGCTCCGGGAAGACCTGGCTGGCGGTGGAGAAAGCCCGTCGGCTGGCTCGCGACGGCCAACGCGTGGCGCTGATGTGCTACTCGCGGGGCCTCGCCGAGTTCCTCACCCGGCGGGTGGCCACGCTCCCGCGGAAGCAGCGGCCGGACTACGTCGGCACCTTCCACAACCTCGGCATCGACTGGGGCGTCCAGCCGGGGCGCGACGACGACAGCGGCTACTGGGAGGAGCTCCTGCCCGAGAAGATGGTGGCCATCGCCGGCCGGCTGCCCGCGGGGAAGCGGTTCGACGCGATCGTCATCGACGAGGCGCAGGACTTCGCCGAGAGCTGGTGGGACGCCGTCCTCGCTGCCCTGAAGGACCCGGCGAACGGCTGCCTGTACGTGTTCGCCGACGAGGGGCAGCGGGTGTTCGCCCGGCAGGGCCGGCCGACGGTCGACCTGCTGCCGATCCCGCTCAACGAGAACCTGCGGAACACCAAGCAGATCGCCGGCACCTTCTCCAGCCTCGCGCCGTCGCAGATGAGGATGCGGGGCGGCAGCGGGGTGCCCGTCCGCTTCGTCCAGTGCACCTCGGAGGAGGCCGTCGACGTCGCGGACGACGAGGCGGTCGCGCTGCTGGACGCCGACTGGCCGACCGGGGCCGTCGCCCTCCTGACCACCGGGAGCCGGCACACGGAGCAGGTGAACCGCCAGCGGCCGGGGCCGGAGGCCTACTGGGCGTCCTACTGGGACGACGACGACCTCTTCTACGGCCACGTCCTCGGCTTCAAGGGGCTGGAACGCCCGGCGGTCGTGCTCGCGGTCAACGGTTTCCGCAGCGAGGAGCGGGCGCGGGAGATGTTGTACGTCGGGTTGTCCCGGGCGCGGGACCTGCTGATCGTGTGCGGCGACCTGGAGCTGATCCGCCGGGTGGGTGGCGAGGCGGTGGCGCGCCGGTTGACGGGCGGCTGACGACCTGGCGAAGTGTCCCGCAGCCGGGTGAAGGGGGTAGGCCGCGCTCTGGGCGGGAGCGGTCTTGGACGGTGGGTCGAACTCGGCGATCAGCCCCGCGAGCTCTGTCTCGGCCACCGACCAGGGGATGCGACTCGACCCCGTGCTGGCCAGCCGTCCCAGTGTCAGGAGGACGAGCAGCGGCTTGTGCGGCGCTCGTCGTCCGTCCTGCTGGTACTGCCGCAACGAGGCGAGCCGCTGCAGGGGTGCCTCGGATGCCGTCGTAGGGTCGACTATGACCGCGGTGTCGGGCTCGAGCCGCTCAGCCGCGCCGCCTCGCGCCTAGGCCGAGGTGCGGCTGCTCGGTGAGTGCGGCCTGCTCCGCTGCCGGCGAGATGTTGGTCCAGTCGGAGTCGGTGGAGCCGACCAGCAGGGCCGGTCCCACGATCGATCCGCTCCGGGAGAACCCGCGGACGTACCGCTCGACGAACTGCGTCGCCCGGGTGTTCGTCGTGCCCTGGTGCGCCTTCCCCTTCGCGTCGCGTACCAGGGTCGTCCTCGGCAGCCCGGGCATGAGGATGTGGTCCAGGGACCACGCGTCCAGCGCCTGGCAGAGCCCCGCCGTCGAACCGTCGACCGAGACCGTCCGGACGCGTTCGGCCGGGTCGGTGGGGAAGAGGACCGACCGGATGGGGCGCGCTCCGGTGTTGGCCATGGCTGGTGCTCCTGCCGGTCGGATGGCTGGTGCTGCGTCTGCCCAGGTCATCGGCAGCCCGGTCCCACGGCTGCAGTGGAGATCGAGTCGGCGATCCGGACGTGAGCCTGTCGTCGCCATGGCAACGACAAGCCCGGAACCTGACCACAGCATCGTGTATAGAAGGCCTGTCGTCGCTATAGCAACGACAAAGACGTGCCGATCTCCTCTGCGAGCGAATCGAGCACCTATCGTCGACATCGCGACGACAAGGAGACGGACATGTCAGTACCCACAGGCCCACGACGTCGCCACAAGGAAGACCCGAGCGGCGTCGGCCGGCTGGTCGTCGAGCGGCGGCTGGCTCTGCAGCTCACCCAGGTCGAGCTGGCCGACCTGGCCGGCGTCGGTCTCTCCTCCGTCCGGACGCTCGAGGCAGGAGCCGACACCCTGACCCTGGCTGTCGCGATGGCGGTTCTCGATGCGCTCGGGCTCGCGCTGGCGGTCGGTCCGCGCCCCGCCCTCGACGCGGTGCCGGACGCCGTGGTGCTCCGCACCGGTGCCGGTACCCGGTGAGCGGGACCCGACAGTGAGCACGGTGCCCGTCGCGGGCCTGGTCCGGGTGGCGGAGGCCGACGTCTACAAGTCCGGCCGCCTGGCCGGCCGGTTGCGCCGGGACGGCGACGACGTCGAGTTCTCCTACGTCGAGGACTACCTCTCCGACGCCACGCTGCCCGCGGTCGCCGGAACGCTTCCCCGGAGAGCGGAACCGGTGCGCGCCTCGGCGGGCGCCGTGCCCCCGTTCTTCGCCGGCCTGCTCCCGGAAGGCGCTCGCCTCCAGGCGGTCACGGCCGGTGCCCGCACCTCGGTCGACGACCACCTGACCCTGCTGCTGGTGGTGGGCTCCGACGCGATCGGTGACGTGCAGGTGCTGCCGCACGGTGAGCTCCCCACCGATCCGCCTGCCCTGATCGACCCGGAGCGCGCGACCAGCGCTGACTTCACCGAGGTCTTCGCCCGCGCCACGTCCACCGATCCCGACCAACTCGACCGGGTGGCGCTGCCGGGAGTGCAGGTGAAGGTCTCCGCGGCCATGATTTCCACCCCGGTCGGGACGACGGCCGGCCCCGCCATCCTGAAACTCGACCCCGCCGGCTATCCGCACCTGGTGGAGAACGAGCACTTCTTCCTCGGCCTGGCCGGCGCCTGTGGCCTGCCGGTGCCGGACCATCGACTGCTGCCGGACCGAGCCGGCCGGCTCGGTCTGCTGGTGGAGCGCTTCGACCGGCAGGTCGTCCTCGGCGGCCCGGTGCGCCGGCTGGCACAGGAGGATGCCTGCCAGGTGCTCGGCCGGTACCCGGCAGCGAAGTACCGGCTCACCTTCCAGGAGGTGGCGGCCGGACTGGCCCGCGCCGTCGAGGCGGCCGGGGGATCGAGACCGCTGGCGCTGCGGCGGATCCTGGAGACGGCCGCGTTCAGCTACCTCATCGGCAACGGCGACCTGCACGGCAAGAACCTGTCCGTCCGCCAGGCCCCGTCCGGGTTGTGGGAGGTGACTCCCGCCTACGACCTGTTGTGCACCCAGCCGTACACGGGGTGGCGGGATCCCATGTCCCTCCCGATGTACGGCCGGGCGAACCGGCTCACCCGGCGGTGGTGGCTCGACGCGGCGCAGCGACTCGGTCTGGCGGAACGGGCTCTCTCCCGTGCGCTCGACCGGCTCGTCGCGGTCAGCCGGGCACACCTGGACCGGTTGGACGAAATCGGTTTCGACGAGCCGACGACGGACCGGCTCCGTGATCTGATCTCGACGCGGTGCGACGAGCTCGCCGGGTGACCCGCCGGCTCCGGGACGGCGGACGCGCAGCCGTGCCGGAGCCGGGGCGCTGAGGCGCCCCTCGGCTGCTCGCGGCATGCCGTTTGCCCTCCCCGTTGCCGAGGGCAACGACAACGGCATGGAGATGCGCACGCTCGGTCGCACCGGCGTCAAGGTCAGCCCGCTGTGCCTCGGGGCGATGATGTTCGGCGCCTGGGGCAATCCCGACCACGAGGAGTCGGTCCGGATCATCCATGCGGCGCTGGACGCGGGGATCAACTTCGTCGACACCGCGGACGTGTACTCGGCGGGGGAGTCGGAGGAGATCGTCGGCAAGGCACTGGCCGGCGCACGGCGGGACGGCGTCGTCCTCGCGACCAAGGCGCACGGCTCGATGGGGGAGGACCCCAACCAGCGTGGCAACAGTCGCCGCTGGCTCGTGCAGGAGGTGGAGCACAGCCTGCGCCGGCTGCAGACCGACCACATCGACCTCTACCAGATCCACCGCCCGTCCCCGGACACCGACGTCGAGGAGACCCTCGACGCGCTCACCGACCTGCAGCGCGCAGGCAAGATCCGCTACTTCGGCTCCTCGACCTTCCCGCCGTCCCAGATCGTGCAGGCCCAGTGGGCGGCGGAGAAGCGGCACAGCGGCCGCTTCGTCACCGAGCAGCCGCCCTACTCGATGCTGGTCCGTGCCATCGAGGCCGAAGTGCTGCCGGTCTGCCAGCAGTACGGCATGGGCACCCTCGTCTGGAGCCCGCTGGCCGGCGGCTGGCTGTCCGGCAAGTGGCGCAAGGGCCAGGACGCCCCCGAGAGCAGCCGGGCCGGGCGGATGGGTACCCGCTACGACCTGTCCGACCCGGTCAACCAGCGCAAGCTCGACGCCGCCGACGCGCTCGCCGAGCTGGCCGAGAGAAACGGCCTGAGCCTGGTGGAGCTGGCGATCGCGTTCACCCTCCGCCACCCCGGCGTCACCTCGGCGATCATCGGCCCGCGCACTCTGGACCAGCTGACCAGCCAGCTGCCCGCCGCCGACGTCGTCCTCTCAGACGAGGTGCTCGACGCCATCGACGCGATCGTTCCCCCGGGCACCAACGTCCGCGCGGACGACGCCGGCTACCAGCCGCCGTCGCTCACCGACGCGTCGCTGCGCCGCCGCTGATCAGTTCCCGCCGGCGGGGCTGCCGGCCGGCAGGCACGGCTGCCGTCACTCCGGGGGGTGAGCCGGGCGCCGGAGGGCAGCCGGTCTGGTCAAGCACCGTCCGCCAACGCCCGACGCTGTGCAGATGAGCTGGTCCACGGCACCGGCGGTGGCGACACCCCGGATGATGACGCGCATCCTCGCGACGTTCTACGTGTTCGCCGCGACCGCCGGGCTGCTCGCTGCCCTCAACCCGGGATTCGCCGGGCGCGTCCGCTGGGCCATGGTCGCGCTCTCGCTGGGCGCGCTCGCGTGTGCCGGCGTGGCCGTCCGGTGGGGACCGCGCTGGTCCCGACACGCCTTCCACGTTCCCGTCGCCTCGGCCGCCGGCCTCATCGTCACCGCTGTCCTGGTCAGTCCAGACCCGGCCACCGCGGTCGTGGCCGCGACCCTGATGTCCTTCATCGCCGTGGACGCCTGCTTCTTCTTCAGCCTCCCGCTGGCCGCCCTTCACCTGGTGCTGGCGGTGGGTGGGATGACGGGGGCACTGCTGCTGCAGGGTGACGTTCCCGCCTTCGTCGCCCTCGCCCTCGTGCCGATCGTCATCGCGTTGGGCACGGTCACCCGCGGGCTGGTGATCCGGGCCTCCGGTGCCAGCCGCGACCCGCTCACCGGGTTGGCCAACCGGCGCGGATTCGACGACGCGCTGCAGGAGCTGCTGACCGCTGCGGCGCGCTCGGGGGAGCCGCTATCCGCCGTCCTGCTCGACCTCGACCACTTCAAGCGGGTCAACGATGCCTCCGGTCACGAGGCCGGTGACCTGGTGCTGTGCCGGGTCGCCGACGTCTGGCAATCCGAGCTGCCGGCCGGCGCGGTGTTCGCCCGACAGGGCGGCGACGAGTTCGCGCTGCTGCTGCCGGGCCTCTCCGGTACTGACGGCCTGACGCTGGTGCGCCGGATCGCTGCCCTGCACCCCGAGGTCAGCCTGTCCTGCGGGGTGACCGAGCACCAGCGCGGAGAGACCGCCGCTCAGCTCATGCGCCGCGCTGACCGTGCGCTGTACAACGCCAAGGCCGCCGGACGGGGACGCTGCGAGCTCGACGGTGACATGGGCTCGCAGCTGGCCCGCGATCTCGCGGACGCGCTGTCCGCCGGTGACGTCCAGGTGCACTTCCAGCCGCTGGTCGACCTGGCGGACGGCGTCGTGGTCGGCGTCGAGGCGCTGGCCCGGTGGAACCACCCGGAGCTCGGGCCCGTGCCGCCGCCGGAGTTCGTCGCCGTGGCCGAGCAGAACGGGCTGATCGCCGCGCTGGACGAGCACGTGGTCCGCGTGGCGTGCACGCAGCTGGCCGGCGCGCGGACCGCCCGTGGCGATCAGGTGACCCTCGGGGTCAACGTCTCCGGTCGGGAGCTGTGCGAGCCGGGCTACCCGCGACGGCTGCAGGCGCTGCTCGCCGAGACGGGCTTCCCGGCCGAGCACCTGGTCCTGGAGGTGACCGAGACCGTGATCGAAGCGGACTCGTCGACCGCGGTGGCGGCCCTGCACGCGCTGCGCACGGTCGGACTCAAGGTGGCGATCGACGACTTCGGCACCGGCTACTCCTCGCTCAGCCGGCTGGACACGCTGCCCGCCGACATCATCAAGTTGGACCGGTCCTTCGTGGCGACCGTCGACTCCTCGCCGCGGCGCCAGCAGATGGTGGCAAGCCTGGCGTCGATGTGTTCCGCCCTCGGCCTGGATGTCATCGCCGAGGGCGTGGAGACCCAGGAGCAGAGCGAGGTGCTGCGCACCATCGGCTGCACCCACGCGCAGGGCTGGTTCCACGGTCGCCCGATGCCGTTCGGGCAACTGCTCGACGCCGTCGGGTTGCACCACGGCGAGTTCCGGCCCGGAGACCTGACCAGCGCCGTCCGCTCCGCCTGATTCGGCCCGGAGCCACCGCCGCACGGGAGCGAGCACGGTGCAGCGGTGACGCCGGAGGTGCGTGTGAGCGGTGGGACGACGGCGCCGGCCGGTCGGCCTGTCGCAGCCCGCCGGCAGCAGCCGCGAACCGAGGATGGCGTGGTTCGTCGCTCGTCCCCGGGGGTCCGCTCATGTCGTCGTCTCATCCGCCTGCCGTCGAGGCGCTCCTGACCCAGTGGGAGTCCCGCCACCCCGGAACACCGGTCCGCGGGGTCGTCGACCGGGCCGAGCAGCTCGGCTTCGCCGCCACCCCGCCCGGGGGTGCCGGCACCGCCGACTACCTGCGGTTGGTCGCGACCGAACCGACCGAGCGGCCGGTCACCCTCTACGTGAACGCGCTGCGGCTCACCGCCGCGGGATCGGCGGCCCGCAAGGTCGCCGCGACCCTGCCCGGCGCCGTCGTCCGCGCCAAGGACGTCCAGCTCCCGTTCGACTCGGCCGACCCCCTCGCCGCTCTCGAGACGTTCCGGCGCGTCGCCACCGGGGGGACCATCGCCCCGGCCCGGGAGGACACGGCACGGTTCCAGCTCCCACCGGCAGCGCCCGTGCGCCAGCAGGCCGCCGCCCCGACGCCGGAGCCGAGCAAGCGGCGCCCCGTTGTCCTGGCGCTCGTCGCCGCGGTCGTCCTGGTCCTCGTCGTCGCCGTCCTGACCGTCGGCGGTGTCCTGGCGCCGGCAGCGGAGCCGGCCGCGGCCATGTCAGCGCCCACGGCGACACCCACCGCCGACCTCGAGGCCGCCACCGCGGCCGCAGAGGCGGCGCTGCGCAAGGTCGAGACCGAGGAGGCCGCCACCGCGCCCACCGCGGCCGACCCCGCGACCGGACTGCTCAGCGACGCCGCCACCGACACGGCCGTCGAGAACGCCGAGAGCACCACCGCGCTGGCCGCGCTCGCCGCCGTCCCGGTGCAGGGCCGGGCGCCGCGCACCGGCTACGACCGCGGCCTGTTCGGCGCCGCGTGGAGCGACACCGACCGCAACGGCTGCGACACCCGCAACGACGTCCTCGCCCGCGACCTCACCGCGGAGACCTTCAGGCCCGGCACCCGCAACTGCGTCGTGCTCACCGGCGCCCTCGCCGACCCGTACTCCGGAACGGGCATCGCCTTCCAGCGCGGGCAGGACACCAGCGACGACGTCCAGATCGACCACGTCGTCGCGCTGTCCAACAGCTGGCAGACCGGCGCCCAGGGCTGGGACCCGGCCAAGCGCCTCGCCTTCGCCAACGACCAGCTGAACCTGCTCGCTGTCGACGGGCCGCTGAACATGCAGAAGGGTGACGGCGACGCCGCCACCTGGCTGCCGCCGAACAAGGGCTACCGCTGCGCCTACGTCGCCCGCCAGGTCGCGGTGAAGGTCGCCTACGGACTGTGGATGACCCAGGCCGAGCGCAACGCCATCGCCACCGTGCTCAGCGCCTGCCCCGCCGAGCCGCTGCCCGGCGGCGTCGTCACCACCGTCCCCGCACGGACGACGCCTGCCCCGGTCCCGGCCCCGCAGGCGACGGTCGCGCAGCGGCCCAGGGCCGACGTCGTCGTCCCGGCGCCGGTCCCGGTGCCCGTTCCGGCTCCCGCGCCGGCACCGCTCCCGGCCCCCGCACCGAGCGTCAGCGGTGCCTTCGCGAACTGCGCCGCGGCCAAGGCCGCCGGTGCCGCGCCGCTGTACCGGGGAGGCCCCGGCTACGCGCCGAAGCTCGACCGGGACGACGACGGCGTCGCCTGCGAGAGCTGAACCGGAACGACGACGGCCGATGGTCAGGTGGCGCGGGCCTACCATCAGCCGCACGGGGGCCGGCGCAGCTCTCCTGAGCGGCGGATCGACGGGGAGGGGACCGGTGGCACGGGCCGACGTCCTCGACGACCCTCGCGCGGACCAGGCGGAGGCCGGAGCCGCCAGCCGGACGTCCCATCGCCTGTGGCAGCAGCGACGGCACCTCGGGCTGGCCGTCGGTGTCTCCGCCGTCGTCATCGCGCTGGCCGCCCTCGGCACGGCGACGACCGGGTCGACCGACCCCGCGCCGTCGACCGCCCCGCCGGGGCAGGGTTCGCCCGTGAATCCGCCACCCGCCGAGCCGGAGACGCCGGCCACGCTCTTCGACGCCGACAAGCGCGACCTGGCCATGCAGCTCGTCTCCAGCGCCGAGAACTCCTCACTCGACTGGCGGGCGCAGTACGGCTACATCGAGTGGAACGTGGAAGGCGTCGCCGCCGAGAACCGCGGCTACACCGCCGGCCTGATCGGGTTCTGCAGCGCGTGCGGCGACATGACCGCCCTGCTCGAGCACTACTCGACCCTGGCGCCGGGCAACGTGCTCGAGCAGTACCTCCCCGCCGTGCGGCGGGAGCAGGAGCGCGGCATCGGCCGCGCCACCCAGAACGGCCTCGGCCGTGCGTTCGAGGCCGCCTGGTGGGCCGCCGCCACCGACCCGCTGTTCCGCCAGGCGCAGGACCACCGGATCGACGTCGGCTACTTCCGCCCGGCCGTCGAGCAGGCGATCGCCGACGGGCTCCCCGTGCTCGGCCAGTTCGCCTACTTCGACGCGATGGTCATGCACGGTCCCGGCGACTCCCCGTACAGCTTCGGCGGCATCCGGGCCACGGCGCTGCGTGCAGCCCCCGCCCCGGCCGCCGGCGGCGACACGGAGGCCTACCTCGACGCCTTCCTCGACGCCCGCGTGGCGGCGATGCGCACCGAGGTCGCTCATCGCGACACCAGCAGGGTGGACACGGCCCAGCGGCGCTTCCTCGAGCAGGGCAACCTCGCGCTGGACACGCCGCTGGCCTGGTCGGTCTACGGCGACCGCTACACGGTGCGCTCGCTCGGCGTCCGGCCGGTGGTGCGCTGAGCGGCTCGGGCTCCACCGTTTGCTGGTCGTGCGGTGACCGACTGATCGCTGACCGTGCGGGACGCTGACCTGCGCTTTCAGCTTGTGCATGGCCCTGCCTGGCGGTAGACTTCGAACATCAGTTCGAAGTGCTGCGGGAGGTGTCATGGGCGAGTTGACCTCGGCCCTGGACGCGCTGGCGGCCGATGACCTGAAGCCGAT